>JAKLLA010000013.1 GCA_023150375.1 Burkholderiaceae bacterium | reverse complement strand
CGAGGCCAGGCGGCGGCAGCGCTCGAAGGTCTGTGCCCAGCTCTGGCGCAGCGCGCCGTGTACGATCGCCAGGCGGTGGGGGTACACGCGGGCCGTGCGCTCCAGGAACGAGAGCGGGCTCAGGGCCACGTGGTTGGCGGCGTTCTTGTCCAACCCGACGGCATAGGGATGGGTCTGCATCGTCGTTGTCTCCTTGGTCCGGACTGCCGGGAGGCCCCGGCAACCTGTGGCGACGAAGGATGAACGAGGAAGTTTTCACGGCCTGCGATGCAATGTGACGAATCTTTGCATCGCCCGGCGACCTTCGGACCCCCCTCCTAGAATCGCTTCGTGCGGGGTCCTGGGACCGTCCGCGCTGCCAGGATGTCCGAGCCCGCCGCCTACGCCACCGCCTCTGCCGCTGCCGCACTCTGCGCCGCCTCCGCGGCCGAGGGGCTGCGTGACCGGCACACCGCCCTGCAGGCCGCCCTGGACCTGATCGACCAGGGCTTCACGCTGATCGACGCCGATCTGCGCCTGGTGGCCTGGAACCGGGCCTTCCTGCGCCTGCTGGACTTTCCCGAACGGCTGGCCTACGTGGGTGCGCCCTTCGAGGACTTCATGCGCTACAACGCCGAGCGCGGCGAGTACGGCCCCGGCGATGTCGCCCAGCTGGTGGCCGAGCGCATGGCCGCGGCGCGCAGTTTCGCGGCGCACGACTTCGAGCGCACCCGCCCGGACGGCACCGTGCTGCGGGTGCGAGGCTTTCCGATGCCGGGGCTGGGCTTTGCCACGCTGTATTCCGACATCACCGCGCAGAAAGCCGCCGAGCGGCAGATCCAGCAGCATGCGGCGGTGCTCGAGCAGCGGGTGGCCGAACGCACCGCCGAGCTGCGCCGCAGCGAGGCGCAGATGCGCCTGGTGACCGATTCGATCCCCGCGCTGGTGGCCTACTTCGACCGCGAGCGCAACTACCGCTACATCAACCGCGGCTACACCGACTGGTTCGGGCTGGATCCGGCGTATCCGCAGCGCATCAGCGCCCGCGAGTACCTCGGTGCGGCCACCTACGCCGGCATCCGGCACAACGTGGCGCGGGCGCTGGCCGGCGAGCCGGTCAGCTTCGAGTACGAGGTGGACGTGCTGGGCGGGCGGCGGCTGACCGCGCGCACCACGCTGATTCCCGAGATCGGGCCGGACGGCGCGGTGGCCGGCTGCTTCGAGCTGACCTTCGACATCAGCGCGCAGAAACACTCGCAGGAGCTGCTGCTGCGCGCGCAGAAGATGGAGGCGCTGGGCCAGCTCACCGGCGGCCTGGCGCACGACTTCAACAACATGCTGACGGTCATCATCGGCAACCTGGGCGCCCTGGTCGATGCCCGGGCCGGCGACGCCGACGTGGCCGAATTCGCCGTGCCGGCGATGGAGGCGGCGCGGCGTGGCGCCGGGCTGATCCGCAGCCTGCTGGGTTTCGCGCGCCGCGGGCCGCTCGAGCCGGAGGTCTGCGACGTCGGTGAGCAGGTCGAGCGGGTCGACCAGCTGCTGCGCCGCACCCTGCCCGAGGGCCTGCAGCTGCGCCTGCAGCTGCCCGCCACGCCGCTGCAGGCCCGGGTGGATCCGCACCGGCTGCAGGACGCGCTGGTGAACCTGATCCTGAACGCCCGCGATGCCGGTGCGCGCCAGGTGACGCTGCGCCTGGGGCTGGATCGGCTGGATGCCACCCGCGCCGCCGCCCTGCAGGGGCCGGCCGGCGAGATGCTGCGCCTGGAGGTGGTCGACGACGGCCGCGGCATGGATGCGGCCACGCGCTCACGCGTCTTCGAGCCCTTCTTCACCACCAAGCGCGCTGGCAGCGGCACCGGGCTGGGCCTGTCGATGGTCTACGGCTTTGCGCGCCAGTCCGGCGGTGCGGTGGACCTGGAGAGCCAGCCGGGTGCCGGCTGCCGGGTGTCGATCTGGCTGCCGCGCGTGGCGGCCGGCGCGCAGGCGGCCGACGGCGCGCACGGCGGCGGCGCGGCGGGCGCGCAGGAGGGCGCCGCCGCGGGTGAGGCGGTACGTCCGCTGGCGCTGCTGGTGGACGACGATCCGCAGGTGCGCCGGGTGGTGCGCCGCGTGCTGCTGGAGGGCGGCTACGCGGTGCTGGAGGCCGAGAGCGGCCCCGAGGCCCTGCCGATCCTGCAGCACACCCCGGGCATCGCACTGCTGCTGTCGGACGTGGTGATGCCCGGCCAGCCCGACGGCTGGGGCCTGGCCGCGCAGGCCCAGGCGCTGGGCGTGCCGCGCGTGCTGCTGATGAGCGGCTACAGCCCCGAGCCGGCCGCGGTGCCGGCGGCCTGGCCGCTGCTGGCCAAGCCCTTCACGCCGCGCGAACTGACGGAATTCCTGACGCATGCCGAATCCCCCTGAGGAGCGCGGCGCGCGCATCTTCGTCGTCGAGGACGACTCCGAGGTGCAGCAGCTGCTGCTGCACACGCTGCAGGCCTTCGGTTTCGCCGGGCGGGGTTTCCGTGACGGCGGCTCGCTGCTGCGCGCCCTGCATGTCGAGCGGCCCGACCTGTGCATCGTCGACCTGGGCCTGCCCGACATGGACGGCATGGAGCTGCTGCGCGAGCTGGGCCAGCGCTGCGACTGCGGCGTGCTGATCCTCACCGGCCGTGGCCACACCGCCGACCGGGTGATGGGCCTGGAGACCGGCGGCGACGACTACGTGGTCAAGCCCTTCGAGCCGCGCGAGCTGGTGGCCCGCATCCGCAGCATCCTGCGCCGCCGCGCCGGCGGGGGCGCGGCGGCGCCGGGGCGGCGCTTCGCCCGCTTCGCCGGCTGGACGCTGGACCGTGCCTCCAACGTGCTGCGCGGGCCGGACGGCAGCGAGCAGCTGCTGGGCACGGCCGAGGTGCAGGTGCTGCGCAGCTTCCTGGAGCGGCCGCACCAGATCCTCACCCGCGAGCAGCTCATGGGCACGCGCGACCTCTCGCCGCTGGACCGCAGCATCGACGTGCGCATCTCGCGACTGCGCCGCCGCCTCGAGGCCGACCCGCACAACCCCAAGCTGATCCGCACCGTCTACGGCGCGGGCTACCTCTTCGCCGCCGAGGTGGACTGGGCGGCGCAGTAGGGCGCGCACGCGGCGTTCCCGCCGTCGAACCTACATCGGCCGCACGCGCCGCCGGGGTTCGTCGACGTTGTCGCCGGCGATGCGCGTGGCCTGGGTGCCGCGCACTTCGTCGACCTTGCGGTCAGCTTCGCGGCCGGTCAGGGCCAGCACCTCGACCTTCGTCTCGTGCTCGAAGGCATGCGACTTGTCGGTGTTGCGATAGTGGCGGTACATCGCCCAGTAGAAACCGGCCGCACTGGCCGGGCCCAGGGCGAGCAGGAAGACGATGGCGTCGCTGTCGAGATCCATGGCGTGACCCTGCGGCCGTGCGGGCGTCAGCGCGAGAGAAACCAGAGCACCAGCGACTCGACCACCGTGCCGAGGCTCAGTGCGGCCAGCAGCAGCTTCCAGGTCTGCACCGGCACGCTGCCCATGGTCTCGCCGCTGCGGCCGTTGACGGCGATGTAGTGCCGCAGGCCGCCGCCCGCGCCCGGCTGGTGGTAGGCGTACAGCCACACCGGCAGGTACATGGCGACCCAGCGCGTGCCCTGCAGGTCGATGCGCTCGCGCTCCCAGCGCACGCCGCGGTCGTAGCGCTGCACCGAAGGCTGCATCCGGGCACGTGCGATCGAGAGCAGCTGGTCCTGCAGCCGCGGCATCAGCTGCGCCACGTCGCGGTCGCGCTTCTCCGAGGTGAAGCCCACCAGGTAGGAGGCGTTCCACTGCACCGCGTTGTGGGTGTCGAAGGGCAGGATGGTGTTGATGACGTTGTGCGTGTTGCGGCGGGTGTCGAGGTCGCCGCGGTGGGCGCTGGATTCGAGCGTGAGGTCGTCCACCGTGAAGTCCACGTGGCGCTGCAGCTGCCAGACGTCGGCGTCGTAGTAGGTCTGCTTGTGCTTGCCCTCGCCGCGGGTGTAGCGGCGCGTCTGGACCTCGCCGAAGCCGGCAGCGTCGGCGCTGGCGCGCGCGTCCACCACCATGTAGGGCAGGTAGACGCCCACCACGTTCTCGGGCGTGAACTCGTCCTTGAAGGCCTTCAACGCGAACAGGCGCCGGGCGCCCACGAAGCGGCGGATGCGCTCGACCGCATCGTCCTTGCCGATGCGAAAGGGCAGCAGCGCATCGGGCACCGCGCCGTTGTCGATCTGCTCGTTCACGCCCAGCACATGCCGGCACCAGTGGCAGCGGGCGGTCATGGCGGTGCGGGTGTTGATCACCACCTCGGCGCCGCAGCCGCCGCACCGGTAGCTGCGCAGGCTGTCGGCGTCGGCGGCGATGTCGCGCGCACCGGTGGCGACCTGCGTGCCGCGCAGTTCCGCGATGCCCTCGCCCAGCCCGAAGGCCTCCTCCACCCGCGTGGCGGCCCATTCGTGCCGGCAGTACAGGCAGATCAGCCGGTCGCTGCCCGGACGCTGGCGGATCTCGGTGGCGCCGCACTTGGGGCAGGGGTTCAGGCCGTCGCGCAGGCCCTTCGCGGCGGTGTCGATCGGCGCCGGTGCCGGCTCCATGCGCGCGGCCGTCCTTACAGGCCCAGCACCTTGGCCTTGAGCGTGTCGTAGTCGGCCTGGGTGATCAGGCCGGCGTCGAGCATGCGCTTGGCCTGGGTCAGCCGGGCGATGGGGTCGTCGGCCACCGGGGCGGCCACCGGCGCTGCCGGCGCGGCCACCGGCTGCTGCAGCCCGGCCAGGCCACCCAGCCCGCCGGTGGCAATGCCCATGCCCATGATGCCGCCCACGCCGGCGTTCTGACCGGCGGCCTGGATGCCGGCGGCCACCGAGGCCTGCAGGTTCGAGTTGCCGCGCGCACCGGCCAGCGCGTCGGCGCGCTGCACCGTCTTCAGCAGTTCGCGGGTGTGGGCGTCGTACTCGATGGAGACGATGGCGGTCTTGACGATCACCAGGCCGCGATCGCTCTTCCAGCGGTAGGCGCTCTCGACCGCCTCGGACAGGCTGGCGGCGAAGCCGACCGAGTCCTGCTGGATGCGGGTGATGCGATTGCCCTGGGCCGGGTCGTTGGTGTAGCGGCTGAAGGCCGGGGCCAGCGAGCTCACCACCTCGGTGAACAGCTGGCTGGCCGCCGCGTTGTCCAGGTCGGTGAAGTCGAACACCTGGCCGGCCTGCAGATAGCGCGCCGGCACGAAGCCCTTGACGAAGCGGATCGGGTCGACGATCTGCAGCGTGTAGCTGCCGCGGGTGAGGGCGCCGACCTGCGCGTTCAGATAGCCGTCGTCCCAGTAGATCTCGGACTGCGTGCCGAAGCGGTTGTCCGGCAGCTCCTTCAGCGCGACGAAGAAGGCCGCCTGCTGCGAAGCCGGCTGGCCGCCGAACTTGAAGCGCTCCCAGCTCTGCAGAATCAGCGATTCGAACAGCGTGCCGCCACTGAAGATCGAGCGCGACTGCAGGTCGTTCGAGCGCCATTCGTAGGCGCCGGCCTCGGCCGTGAAGGCGGTGACGGCGCCGTCCTGCATCAGCAGCAGGCCGTAGCCCTCGGGCACGACGATGCGCGAGCCGTCGGTGATGAGGTGCGTCGAACCGCGGGTGTTGGCGCCGCGCCCGGCGTTCGTGCCGCGCGGCACGGCCGCGAACAGGGCCGCGGTGGCCGGCAGGCCGTCGGGCACGGTGTAGAAGTCCTGCCACTGGTCGGCCAGCGTACCGCCGAGGGCGCCCGCCGCTGCCTGAATCAGACCCATGATGCCTTCCTTTGCGATGCCGCCGGTGAGGAGCCGGGCGCACTCCGGTCCTGCGGAGCGCGCCCGTCCGGGAGCATACCGCCGGAGCGCGCCGGGTGTCGTTCAGAACCGCCAGGTCAGGCCCGCATAGACGCTGCGGCCCGCGCCCGGCACCGGGGTGCCCCAGGGCACGCCGGTGGCCGACATGGTCTTGCCCTGGCCAGGGTAGGCGCCGCCGAGGGGGTCGGCATAGAAGCGGTCGAGCAGGTTCTCGACGCCCGCATCGAGGCGCAGCGGGCCCGACTCCCAGGCGCCGCGCAGGTGCAGCAGGCCGTAGCCGGCGGTGCGCAGCTCGTTGCGGGTGGCCGACACCCGCGTCTTGGCGCGCACGCCCTGCAGCTCCAGGCTGCCGGTCCAGGCACCCTGGCGCTGCTCGAGCAGCAGCCGGGCGTTGGGCGGCATCATGTTGTAGAGCGCATCGCCGGTGTCGCGGTTGCGGCCGCGCAGCCAGCTGGCCTGGCCGCGCAGGCTCACCTGGCCGAGCAGGGGCGTCTGGCCCAGGGCGAGCTGGCCGGACAGGTCCAGGCCGTACAGCCGCGCCGACTGGTTGACGTAGCGCAGGTAGACGAAGCCTTCCTGCAGCGTCAGGTTGGCGGCGGTGCAGGCGGTGTTGGCCGCGCTCGAGACGCAGCGCTCGGCATCGATGTAGTCCTGCACCTGCGTCAGGTAGGGCGCCAGCCGCAGGCTCCAGGCCTGGCCGTCGGCGGCCTTCCATTCGGCCGAGGCGCTCAGGGTGTGGGCGGTCTCGGGCTGCAGGTCGAGGTTGCCGACATAGCCGTTGCCGTCGCCGACCAGGTTGATCATGCGCATGGCCATGCCGTGGGTGGACCAGGCGTAGCGCTCGTAGAGGTTGGGCGAGCGCGTCTTCATCGCGTAGCCCAGCTCGTAGGTCTGGGTGGCATCGGGCTGCAGCCTGGCCAGCGCGACCAGGTTCAGGTTGCGGTCGCTGCGGTGGCGGTCGGCGGCGTTGAAGGCGGCCTCGTCGGCCGGGCTGAAGGTGGCGTTGTAGCCCTGCACCCGGCCGGCGTCCATCGTCACGCTCTCGTGGCGCAGGCCGAGGTGGCTCAGCCATTGCGGGCTCCAGCGCGCCTCCCACTCGCCGAACAGGGCGGCGCGGTCGCGCCGGCCGTCGCGGATGTTCCAGAAGGTGTTCGGCCACATGCCCTTGCCGGAGGGATCCCACCAGTCGTCCAGGCGGTAGCGCTGCCACTCGGCGCCGGCGCGCAGCAGGTCGCGCGCCGTGGGCCGGGTGTCGGCCTTCAGCGTCAGACCGGTGTTGCGGCCATGGGTGTCCATCGGCATGCCCGCGGCGTAGCCGGTGGTGCCGCCGGAGATCGGCCCGGCCACGCCGTCGGTCCCGCCGTTGGGGCCGTACCAGTAGAGCTTGTCGTCGCCGAACTGCATCGCGTGCTCGGTGTCCTCGTGGTAGAGCCGTGCCTCCACGTGGCCCCAGTCGTAGCCGCCGAGCCAGCGCAGGTTGACGTGGCGGCTGTCGTTGCCGGTCATGTCCATGCGCTGGTTCGGCCAGGCCTGGTAGGGAATGTCCTGCAGGCCGAATTTCAGCTCGGCCAGGTGGCGCTCGCTGCGCAGGGCCAGGCCGAGCTGGTGGTTGATCGACTTGTAGTGCGTCGAGCCGATCTCGTCCCCGTCCAGCCAGCCCTGGCCGGCCGCGGCCGGACCGGCGGGCTTGAAGTCCTCGGCGGCGTGCAGGTTGTCGGACTGCGCGATCGCGCTGCGCCAGCTCAGGCTGACCTGCTCGCCGGCCAGGGTGGCGGCCAGGTGGGCATGGCGCGCCCGGCCGTTGCTGCGCCCGCCGGCGCCGACCTCGCCGGTCAGCTGCGTGCCGCTGCCGGCCTCGGCGAACAGCGGCTCGGGCGAGGCCACCCGCAGTGTGCCGCCCAGGCTGTCGCCGCCGGCACTGACCGGGGCGATGCCGGCAAAGACCTCGACCTGCCCTACCGCGCTGGGGTCGATGTAGGACAGCGGCGGGTTCATGTGGTTGCCGCAGGCCGAGATCAGGTCCATGCCGTCCACCTGCACGCGCAGGCGGTCGTCGCCCAGGCCGCGCAGCACCGGCAGGCTGGAGACGCCGCCGGCCCCCTGCAGCGCCATGCCGGGCACGCCGTCGAGCAGGCGCGCGCTGTCGCTGGTGGTGGCCCGGCGCGCACGCAGCGAGCTGCCGGCCAGGCCCTCGGCCTGCGGCAGCGGCCGGCTGCCGGTGATCAGCACCGGCGCGAGTGCGGGGGCGCTGGCGGCCGACGTGGGGGCGGCAGGGGTTGCGGGGGTCACCGCGGCGGCCGCCTCGGCAGCCCCGGCCGCGGGCACGACGCCCCAGGGCAGGGCCGCGGCCAGTGCCAGCGCCAGACGGGAGCGGCGCCAGGGCGCTGCGGCGCCGGCCGCGCGCCGGGGGAAGGACGGCGCGCGGCGCGCGCCCGAAGAAGAGTGCAGGGAAACGGACATCGGGAATCCTGAAGAAAGACCGGGGCGCGCACGCCGGCCTGCGCCGCGTCGCCTGGCGAGGCAGGCGCGGCGCCGAGGGGCGTGGCACACGCACCGCCGCGTCGACGCGGCGGTGAAGGAGGGCGCGGCTGCGCTGGAGGCACGCCGCCCGGGCGAGCGCAGGCGGCCCGGGGCTGCCCGGCAGCCGGCCGGCCCGCCGCACGGGGTGTGCGGTCGGGGGCCTCCTGGCACAGGCGCATCGGCGCCTGAGCGGCGGAAGCCGTGACGCTCAGAACCTGTTCACAGGTACTCAGCTCTGCGCAGCCGGCGGCGCGCGCATCGCCGCACTCAGCAGCACCAGGGCGGCGCGGTCGAGGCCGAGTGGCGGCGTCGCGGCCATGGCGACGCGGCCTGTGGCGGCCGGCGGCAGCGGCAGCTGGCCGGGCTGGGCGTGGGGGGGAGCCGGGGGCAGGCTGACATGCGCCAGCGCCCAGGCGCAGGGCTGGGCCATGCCCAGCGCCACCGCAGGCGGCTCGCCCGGCAGGCGGCCGTCGGCATCGGCCAGGGCCGTCTCCACCGGCAGCCAGCGCATGCCCTGCGGGGTGCAGACCTCGACCACCTCGGCGCTGCCGCTCAGCGCCGTGACCGCCGCCGGGCCGAGCAGCCCCTGCAGGGCCGAGAACAGCGTGGCAACCAGCAGCCAGGTCAGCCAGCCGCGCCGCGCACGGGCCGACCCGGCCGAAGGCCGCCCGCCGCGCGCGGCAGGGCGGCGGTGCGACGGGTGTGCGGGGGGCGGGGTCAGGCGGTTCACGGCGGCGGAGGTCAGGCCGCAGTATGTCCGCGCCCTTGGGGACCTGCCGGGGTGTCGCAGTCCGGCTTGAAGCAGATCAAGTCTGCGCGGCGGGCGTGTCCTGGACCTGCGGTGCGGATGCCACAGTGGCCGGAAGGTCGACGCAGGCCTGCAGCCCACCGCCCTCGCGGGGCTGCAGCCAGGTCTGCCAGCCGTGGATCTGGGCGAGCTGGCGCACCACGGCGAGTCCCAGGCCCCAGCCGCCGGTGTGCGGGCTGCGCGAGGCCTCCAGGCGGTGGAAGGGCCGCCAGACCGACGCCAGGTCGGCCGCCGCAATGCCGGGGCCGCGGTCGCTCACGCACAGGCGCAGCTTCGGCGGCGCTGCCGGGTCGGCCGCGGGCAGGGCCTGCGCGCTCAGCTCGATCGGGCCCGGGGCGTAGCGCAGGGCGTTGCCCAGCAGGTTGTCGACCACCCGCTCGAGCGCGCCGGTACCTGCCAGGGCGCACAGACCGGCCGCTGCCTGCACGCTGAGCTGGGCGCCGGCCGCCCGGGCTGCGGCTTCGTGCGCCCGCACGCGTGCCTGCAGCCAGGGCTGCAGCTCGATCTCGACCACGGCTTCGGTGGCCAGCCCGCGGGCCAGATCGAGCATCTGGCCGATCAGGCTGTCCATCGCGGTGATGTCCTGCTCGATGCGCTCGATCAGCCGTTCGTCGTCGGGGCGCGCGCGCAGCATCTCCAGCGCCAGCCGCATGCGCGCCAGCGGCGTGCGCAGGTCGTGCGAGACGCCGGCCAGCAAGGTGGTGCGGGCCTCGAGCAGGTCGCTGACCTGGCGGGCCATGTGGTTGAAGTGGCCGGCCAGCCGGGCCAGCTCGGCCGGGCCGCGCTCGGGCAGGCGCTCGGGACCCTGGCCGGCCGCCAGCGCCGCCGCGGCGCGCTCGAGCTGCGCCACCGGACGGGCGATGCGGGCGGCCAGCGCCGCCGCCAGCGCCGTGGCCAGGGCGCCGCCGACGGCGGCGATCGCGGCCAGGGCGTACAGCGGATGCGTGTCCAGCCGGCGCGGGTCGAAGCCCACGCCGATCAGCCGTCCGCCCGCGGGCACGGCGGTCCAGATCCAGGCCGGCTCGTCCGCCGCCGGCGCCGGGTCCTGGTAGAGCCGGGCCGGTGCGCCGAGGCGCTGCTGCAGCGAGTCTTCCAGGAAGGCGATGTAGAAGCCGTGCCGCAGCGCGTCCTGCGCCGGGACGTGGCCGTCGCTGCGCAGTGCCAGCCGGTGCCGCAGCCGCAGTTCCTGCTCGAAGGCTGGCCGCGTGTCGGGCGGCAGCTCGCTCCAGGTCTGTGCGCTCAGCACCATCAGCCCGGCCAGATCGTCGGCCGAGCGCCGCGCCATCGGCCAGAGCACGAAGAGCAGGGCGGCCAGGACCGTGGTGCTGCCCAGGGCCGCGGCCAGGCCGATCAGCCAGCGGCGGTAGTGGCGGGCCAGGGGCGGGCCGACCGGCGCGTTCATCCCGCTTCGGCGCCGTGGGGGTTGAACAGGTAGCCTTCTCCACGCACCGTGCGGATGTAGCGTGGATGCGCGGGATCGGCTTCGATCTTGCGGCGCAGCCGGGTCACACGGGTGTCGATGCTGCGGTCGAAGGCGTCGCGCTCGTAGCCCTTGAGCCGATCGATCAGCGCGTCGCGCGACAGCACCCGGTTGGGCTGCTGGGCGAAGGCGCGCAGCAGGGCGAATTCGGCACTGGTCAGGGCCACCTCGGCACCGTCGCGCGTGAGCCGCCAGCCGACCGGGTCCAGCGTGTAGGGGCCGAAGTGCAGCAGCGTCGCGGGGGCCGGCGCCTCCGGCAGCGCACCCGGCCCGCTGGCCGCGAAGGTCCGGGCCGAGGCGCTGCGGCGCAGCAGGGCACGCAGCCGGGCGAGCAGTTCACGCGGTCCGAAGGGCTTGGCCAGGTAATCGTCGGCACCCACCTCGAGGCCGACCACGCGGTCGATCTCCTCGCCGCGCGCCGAGAGCATCAGGATGGGCACGTCCGACTGCCGGCGCAGCTCGCGCGCCAGCGTCAGGCCGTCTTCGCCCGGCAGCATCAGGTCGAGCACCAGGACGTCCGGCCAGTGGCGCGCCATGCAGCGACGCATGGCCTCGCCGTCTGCAGCAGCCTCGACGCGCAGGCCGTTGCTCCCCAGGTAGTCGACGAGCAGCTCGCGCAGCGCCGGGTCGTCGTCCACGACCAGCACCCGGGAACCTTGGGGAGTATCCATGCCGCCGAGTCTAGCGCTGCGACCCCCGGCGACGCGACGCAGGCGGCGAGCGGTCACCGAGTGACACGGGCCGCCACCGTCGGTCACCGGCTGCGACCCGTTGTGGCCTGGCAGCCATGGCCGCGTGACTGGCGCGGCGCAAGCTGACGGCATCGAGGTTGTCCCATGTCCCGCGCCATCCGATCCACCGTCTCGCTCCTCGCTTCAGCGGCCTGGCTGTTCGCCGCCGGTGCCGCTGCGGCTGCCAACACGGCGGAGACCGCGCAGACCGCGGCCTCGGCGATCCCGCCGGCCACGCCGCTCGCCCCGCTTGCTCCGGTCGCTCCGGTCGCTGCTTCGGCGCCGGCAGCGGCCCGGCCCGCCTGGGGCGTGGGCTTCGAGCAGCGCGAGCGACTGCGCGGGCAGCCTTCCCCGGCGATGGGGCCGGCCGCCGGCGAGCGTCCCATGTGGGGCATGCGCCCGTCCGGTGGCCCGCGCGGGTCGGGGCGTCGGCCCTGAGCAGGCGTTTCGAGGCGCTTGTCGAACTTGTTTTCCCTCTGTCACGAAAGGAGTACGCGATGACGAAGAGAACCGAATCCTGGAAGGCCGCCCTGGCGACCGCGGTGCTGGTCCTGAGTACGGCCGCCCTGGCTGCGGGGGCCGGTGGTGCCGGTGGCGCGGGAGGGGCCGGCGGTGGTGCCGGGGGTGGTGCCGGGGGTGGTGCCGGTGCGGGCGCGGGAGCGGGTGCAGGAGGGGGCGCTGCGGGCACCGGGCGCGGCCAGGCGACCCCGGCGGCGCAGGCTGCACGCAGCCAGGCGCAGGTCGCCGCGCAGGTCCGGGCTCAGCTGGCAACGCAGGACCGTTCGCTGGAGCACACCCGCGCGCAGCAGCGCAGCCAGGACCAGACCCTGCAGCAGACGCGCGAACAGATCCGCGCCCAGGAGCAGGCGCTGCAGCAGACCCGTGCGCAGATCGAGGCACTGGATCCAGCCCGCACGGCCCTGCGCGAGGCCCTGCGCACCCAGGAGCAGGCGCAGCAGCGCAGCCTCGAGCAGTGGCGTGATCAAGAGCGCAGCCTGCAGCAGCTGCAGCAGACGCTGCAACTGCAGGAAAAGGCGCAGCGCCAGACGCGTGAACAGCTCGAGCAGCAGCTGCAGCTCGAACTGCGCAGCCGCGATTCGCAGTAACCCCCCCGGCGGTCCGGTCACCCGGTCGGACCGCCTCGTGCGCAGCGCGGGCATGCCCGCGCTGCGGCCCCGAGTCCCACCCAGAGAGTCAGACCATGAAAAAGAAGCGCTTTCCCCTCACGCTGTGCGCCGCCGCCCTGTTGCTGGCCCTGACGGGCTGTGGGGGCGGCGGTGACGGGCCTGCCGGCGGCGACGCACGGGCCGCCAGTGCCAGCGCCCAGGCCGCCAGCCTGCGCAGCGAACTGGCCAGCCTGCCGCTCGAGAGCCTGTCCGAAGCGGAGACGGCGGGCCTGTATGCGATGCGCGAGGAGGAGCAACTCGCCCACGACGTCTACGATGCCAGCGCGGCGCTGTGGGGTCTGCAGGTCTTCGCCAACATCACCGACAGCGAGGCGGCGCATGCCGAGGCGATGACGACCCTGCTGGACCGTTACGCGCTCGCCGACCCGATGCAGGGCCTGAGCGCCGGCCAGTTCCCGACTCCGGCCATGCAGACGCTGTTCGATACGCTGGCCGCGCGCAGTCGACTCGGTCTTGTCCAGGCGCTGCAGGTCGGCTGCGAGATCGAGGAACTGGACATGCGCGACATCGCCGCACACGCCCAGGCGGCCGACAACGCCGACATCCTGCGCGTCTACGAGGAACTGCTGCGCGGCTCGCGCAACCACCTGCGGGCCTTCCACGCCAACCTGGAGCGCCAGGGTGTCGGCGGCTGCACACCCGTGCTGCTCGATCGGGCCGAGTTCGACGCCATCGTCGACGCGCCGATGGAAACCAGCCGCTGAGAGGCTGAGCCCGGGCCCGGGGCTGCCGCGGGTGCGTCGGCGAGCCGGCCGGGTGACGGCCGGGTCATGGCCGGCATGGGACGGGCCGCCTGCGCGGCCCGTCCGGGTTCACTTCGGCAGCGCGCCGCAGGCGTCGCGGCGCGGGCCGCGCATCGGCACGCCCTTCTCCTGCGCCCGGGCGGCCATCTTCTCGTGGTGCTGGGCCAGGTAGGCGCGGCACTCCTCCTGCGTCTTCATGCTGCGCATCCGGTTGCGGTGCTCCAGGCGCTCTTCGCGGCTCATCAGGGCCCAGCCGGGCGTGAAGTCGCTGCCGGCCTGCGCGGCAGCGCGCGGGCCCTGTCCGCCGCCCATGCCGCCCATGCCGCCGCCCATGCCGCCGCCCATGCCGCCGCCCATGCGGCCCATGCCGGGACCGGGCCCTGCCGCGGCAGAAGCCGCCGGCGCTGCGGCGCTGCCGGCGGCGGCGGGCGCTGCAGGCGTCTGGGCCAGCGCGGCCGTGGCGGCCAGGGCCAGCGTCGCGGTGGCGATCCAGTGAGGAGCGTATGTCATCGAAACCTCCATCGGGAAACCCATCCATCGGGATGTGCATCCAGCTTACGCCTTGTGTGGCGCGCTGCGACGATCTGGCTCAATGCGGACCCCGGCCGGGCAGGGGCCGCGCCGACGGTCTACACGGGCCGGCCTTCGCCGGCCTCCTCCACGGTGCGGCCGTCCCGGATGTGATAGAGCCGCCGGAAGGTCGGGATGATCTTCTCGTCGTGCGTGACGACGATGATGCCGCTGCGGTACTGCGCGGCCATGCGGTGCAGCATGCGCACGACGCCCAGGGCGCGTTCGCTGTCCAGCGGCGCGGTGGGCTCGTCGGCCAGCACCACCGGCGGGTGGTTGGCCAGCGCCCGGGCGATCGACACGCGCTGCTGCTCGCCGCCGGAGAGTTCGCTGGGCTGCGCGCGGGCGCGGTGCGCCACGTCCAGCGCGCCCAGCAGCTCGAGGGCGCGCGCGCGGGCCGCGCGGTTGGGCTGGCCGGCCAGCATGGGCAGCAGGGCGACGTTGTCGGTGACGTCCAGGAAGGGGATCAGGTAGGGTGCCTGGAAGATGAAGCCGATGCGGTCGCGCCGCAGCGCGCGCAGGTCGGGAATCTGCCAGCCGCCCGCCCCGTGGTCGTAGATCGTCTGGCCGCCCAGCACCATGCGACCGCCGCTGGGCTCGATGACCGCGCCCAGGCATTTCAGCAGCGTGCTCTTGCCCGAGCCGGAGGGGCCGATCAGGCCCACCACCTCGCCGGGCGCGACCTGCAGGTGCACCTCCTCGAGCGCCTCGACGGCGGTGTCGCCCTGACCGTAGACCTTGCGCAGGCCTTCGATCAGGATCGCGGGGGTCTCTCGGCTCATCGGGGGCACTCCGGGTCGGGCCGCCGGGGCGGCAGGGCGCTGGCCGGGCGGCGGCGCGCGGTCGGGGCGGGGCTCATCCGCCGATCGCCTCGGCCGGGTCGACCTTCAGCGCCACGCGGATCGCCAGCGTGCTGGCCAGGGCGCAGATCAGCAGCACCGCCACCAGCCCGCGCAGGGCATCGCCGTTCTCCAGCAGCACGTACTTCGGGAAGACCGGCGCCCAGATCGTCGCGGCCACCTTGCCGACGACGAAGCCGATCAGCCCCAGGCCGAGGGCCTGCTGCAGGATCATCCCGGCGATCGTGGCGTTGCGCGTGCCGATCAGCTTGAGCACCGCGATCTCGCGCATCTTGCCCAGCGTCATCGTGTAGATGATGAAGGCGACGATGGCCGCGCTGACCACCGCCAGGATGACCAGGAACATGCCGATCTGCCGCGCCGAGGTGGCGATCAGCTTGGCCACCAGGATCTCCTCCATCTGCGCGCGGGTGTAGGCCTCGAGGTGCTTCCAGCGCCGGATCGGCTGTGCGGCCTGCTCGGCATCGGCGCCGGGCTGCAGCCGCAGCAGCACCGCGTTGACCTGGTGGTTGCTGGACTGCGCGGCCAGCAGCGCCTCCAGCAGCCCGGGCACGCCGGGGCGGTTCAGCGCCGGGTTGGCCAGGGTGCGGCTGCGCTCGTTCAGGATGGCCGCGTTGTCCTTCAGGAACTGGGCCGCCTGGGCATCGGCCAGCGGCACGAAGACCATCGGGTCGCCGCCGGAGGAGACGCGGCGCTGCGTCAGCCCGACGACGGTGTAGACCTGCCGGCGGATGCGGATGCGCTCGCCGAGCTGGAAGCCGGTCTTCACATCCGCCACCGCCTCGTAGTGGCTGCGCGTGATCTGCCGGCCGGCCACCAGCGTGCCCGGCGCGCCCGGCTGGCCGGGCGGGGCGATCTCGTGGCCGACCACCATCGCGCGCACGTCGCTGCCGGCCGAGCTCCCGGACCCTTCCGGGCCGACGCGGCGCACCTGCATCGTCAGGTAGGTCACGTTGGCAGCGCGCGCCACGCCGGGCAGGCCGCGCAGGCTGTGCACCACGTCGTCGCGCAGGCTGGAGGATTCGGCATAGGGCCCCTGCGTGTCCTGCTGCACCACCCAGAGGTCGGCGCCGCTGTGGTCCAGCAGGGCGCGGGCATCGTCGACCATGCCGCGGTAGACCCCTGCCATGGTCAGCGTGACGCCGATCAGCAGCCCCAGCCCCAGCCCGGTGAGCACGAAGCGGCCCCAGCCGTGCAGGATGTCCCGGCCGGCCAGGCTGATCACGGCCGGGCTCCGGCGGCGCTGGCGCGGGCAGCCGCTGGGGCGGCGACGAGCGACTCCACCACGCGCAGCCGGCTGGCAGGGGTGAGCGTGCGCTCGCTGTGCAGCACGATCTCGTCGCCCGCGGCCAGGCCGGCGCGCACCGCGACGCGCCCGTCCAGGCTGGCCGCACCCAGCTGCAGCGGGGCGAAGACCGGCCGACCGTCCACGAGTTTCCACACGCCGATCTGCCCGCCCTGCGGCTGCAGCGCGGCATTGGGCACCCAGGGCCCGACGGCGCCGGCCGGCAGGTCTACGGTCACTTCGACCAGCTCGCCCAGGGTGTGCGCCACGCCCGGGTCGTCCAGCGTGACCTGGGCGATGCGCTCCTCGGTCACCGCGTCGCCCAGCGGTTCGAGCCGCGCGACCCGGCCGGGGAAGCGCTCGCCCGGACGCGAGCGCAGCGTCACGCGGGCCGGCTGGCCCGGTGCCAGCGCGCCGGCGCGGCCCTGGTCGAAGCGCACCCGCAGCCACAGGCTGGTCGGGTCGATCAGCCGCAGCACCGCCTGCCCGGCCACCACGGCGGCGCCCGGTTCGGCCTCGCGGCTGGCGACCACCGCCGCGCTGGGCGCGCGCAGCTGCAGCCGGTCGCGCTGGGCGCGCAGCCCGTCCTGCTCGGCGCCCAGGCGCTGCAGCTCCTGCCGGGCCGCCAGCAGGCTGGCGTCGGCGGCCTGCAGCGCGGCCTCGGCGGAGCGCTGTTCCTGCTCGCGTGCCTCCACCGCACCGGCGCTGACGAAGGCCTGCGCGCCCAGCTCGGCCCAGCGGCGCGTGTTCGCACGGGCCAGCGCCAGGCGCGCCTGGGCGTCGCGCTGCTGCGCCTCGGCCGCCACGGCCAGGCTGCGCGCGCGCGCCTGGGCGGCATCCAGCGCCTGCAGGCGCGGCGCCAGGTCCACCGCGTCCAGCTCGGCCAGCAGCTGGCCGGGCCGCACCGCATCGCCGACGTCCACATGCACCTGCAGCAGCCGTGCCGCGGCGGTGGGGCCCACCGGCAGGCTGCGCCGCGCCTCCACCGTGCCGATGCCGAACAGCGCCGGCTGCACCCGCGCCTCCTCCACCCGGGTCACCGTGACGCGCACCGGCGCCCAGGGCCCCGAGCGCAGCGCCACCCAGCCCAGGGCGCCCAGCAGAAGCAATGCGCCCAGGCCGAGGCCGGTGCGTCGTTTCCAGACCGAAGCCGTCGTCATGGGGCCTCCCGCAGGGCACGTTCGAAGAGGGGATAGAGCCGCGCCGCCTGCGCCGGCATCTGCGCCGGCTGGCCGCTGATCAGCGCCTGCATCACCAGGCCCTGCACGATGCCGACGAAGAGCGTCGCGGCGGCGTCCTGGTCCAGCCCCGGCGCCAGCTCACCGGCCGCCTCGGCGCGCGCCAGCGTGCCCAGCAGCCGCTGTCGATAGGCCTGCAGCAGCGCGCGCACCTGCCGCCGGGCGGCCGAGTCGCCGGGCTGCTGCAGCTCCTGGAAGATCAGCCGCGGCACCCCCGGGTGCGCGGCGACGAAGTCGACATGGGCGTGGAACATCGCCGCCAGGCCGGCGCGCGGCGAGGCCTGCGCGGCCGGGCTGGCCAGCGCGGCATCCAGGCGCTGCAGCAGCTGCGCCTGCACCCAGTCCAGCGCGGCGCACCAGATCGCCTCCTTGTTCGGGAAGTGGCGAAACAGCGCTCCCTGCGTCAGGCCCAGCGCGGCGGCGATCTCGGCGGTGGTGATCAGCGCCGGACTGCGCTCGGCCGCCAGGCGGAACAGCGCGGCGACGATGGCCGCCTGCCTTTCCTCGGTGGGCAGGCGCGCCGGCGCGGCAACAGGGGCGTCGAGGGCAGGCATGGTCGGTAAGTAATCGAATACTTGCCATTCTGCCTGCCCATACCCTACCCTGTCACGTATAGGGTGGACGAGGGACCGTGCCGGCGGCCCGGCCCCGACCGCGTCACTTCGGCGCGTTCAGCCGCTTCACCCCGGCGACGAAACGCTGCAGCGTGCTCGACAGCACCCCGCGCGGAATCATCACCTCGATGAGCTGGAAGCGCCCGCGCGTGGCCGCGGCGCGCGCCAGCGCCGCGCCCAGCTCGGCGCGGGTGTGCACACGCACACCATCGCCGCCCAGGCCGGCGGCCATCGAGGCGAAGCCCCAGTCGTCCAGGTCGTTGAAGTGCGACTCGGGCTGGAAGGTGCGCAGCATCTCCCAGCTGGCGTTGTTGAACAGCAGCACGATCGGGTCCCAGCCGTAGCGCCGGCAGTTGCCCAGCTCCCAGCCGGTCATCTGGAAGGCGCCGTCGCCCACCAGGATCAGCGGGCGCTGGCCGGTGGCCGCCTGCAGGCCCAGGCCGGCGGGCACGCCGAAGCCCATCGTGGCGTAGTAGCCCGGCGCCACCAGCGCGGTGTGGGCGATGTCCATCGCGGTGAACAGGCAGTCGCCCATGTCGCTGGCAATGGGCATGCGGCCCTGCGCGGCCATCAGGTCGTTCACCGCGGTGGCGATGTCCTGCGGGGCGATCGGGGCGTCGTCGGCCACCAGGCCGTGCGGGTAGGCGCTGGGCGTGACCTGGAAGCCGCCGGCGCGCGGCGCGGTGCGGGCCAGCAGCGCCTCCACCAGCGCGGCCAGCGGGATCTGCGGGTAGACGTGGTACCCCAGGCGCACCTCGCCGTCGCAGGCGACGATGCTGCGGCGCAGGTCGATCTTCTTCTCCGAGACGGCGAAGTTGGTGTCCGACAGGATCACGCCGAGCAGGAACAGCGCGTCGGAATCCTCCACCAGCCGGGTCACCTCCGGCAGGCCGGCCACGCCCATGTAGGTGCCCACCAGCGGCGCATCGGCCTCGGCCAGCAGGCCGCGGCCCATGAAGCAGGTGGCCACCGGCAGCGCCAGGCGGCGCGCCAGCTCGGCCACCTGGGCCTCCAGGCCGTAGCGGCGCACCTCCACGTCCACCATCAGCGCCGGCCGCCGGGCCGCCGCCAGGCGCTGCAGGATCTCGTCGGCGCAGGCGGCCAGCGCGTCCGGGTCCACCGCCGGCGGCTCGAAGGCCGGCACCGGCGCGCAGGGCACGGCCACCATGTCGCGCGGAAGCTCGAGGTACACCGGCCGCGAGTGGCGCCGGCAGTTGCCCAGCACGCGGGCGATGTCGGCCGGTGCGCGGGCGGCGTCGTCCAGCCGCGCGCGGTCGCAGGTGATCTCCTCGAAGATGCGGTACTGCGAGTCCAGCGTCTTGGCCTGGTGGTGCAGCAGCAGGCCGGAGTTCGACTCGCCCTGTCCGGGGCCGCCGGAGAGCACCACCAGCGGCGACTTCTCCGCGTAGGCCGCAGCCACCGCGTTGACCATGTTCAGCGCGCCGGCGCCGTAGGTGACCGCCGCCACGCCCAGCGCCGGCTCGTCGCGCGTGCCGATGCGCGCGGCCGCATCGGCGGCGAAACCCACCCCCGGCTCGTGCGACAGGGTGTACAGCGGCAGGATGCCCGACGACTCGACGATGCGGAAGTAGGGCAGCGCGAAGTCGCCGGGGATGCCGAAGATCTGGCGGGCCCCGTGGGCCTTCAGCGCGTGCAGCAGGGATTCGGTGAGGTTCATGGCGGGGGCGGCGCCGCAGCGCGCGGCAGGAGCAGCAATGCCGTCACTATCGCGCGCCCGGGCTGCAAGGGGTGTTCGTTGTGGGCCCTAAGATGGCCCTCTCATGCACATTCCGTGCATCCAGGAGGGCCGACGTGAACGAACTGGGCATCGACCGCTACGACCTCGCGCTGCTGGCCGCGCTGCAGCGCGACGGCCGGGCCACCAACGCCGCGCTGGGCGAGCAGGCCGCGCTGTCGGCCTCGCAGATCAGCCGGCGCATCCAGCGCCTCGAGGAGGCCCGCGTGATCGGCGGCTGGGCCGCGCTGCTCGACGCCGCGGCGCTCGGCCTGGGCGTGACCGCCTATGCGCAGGTCCTCCTCGAGCGCCACGACCGCACCCGCCCGGCCGAGTTCGAACGGCAGATCGCCGCGCTGCCCGAGGTGCTGGAGTGCTTCGCGGTGACCGGCGAGGCCGACTACATGCTGCGCATCGTCGCGCCCGACCTGGCCGCCTTCTCCGACCTGATGATGAAGCGCCTGCTCACCCTGCCCGGCGTGGCGCAGGTCAAGACCCACATCGCGCTGTCGAAGGTCAAGCAGACCCACGAACTGCCGCTGGACGCACTGACGCGCCCGAGGCCCCAGGGGGTGCGGGTGCGCTTCGCGGGGTGAGGCAGCGGTGGCGGCCGGGGCCGCCGGACGTGAACCGGAGGGCTGCGGCGTGACATTCGCACGCAGTCGGGCCCGGCGGTCGTGGCCGGGGCTCACCTGTGGGCGCAGCCCGCCGATATCGGCGCGATCTCCCATCCTCCTCGCCGATCGGCCGAGCCCGGTTCGGCGGCGGGTTCGTTCCCTCTTCACCTCGCTGCACCATGTCCCCACGTCCTCGCGCTGCAGGTTCCCTGGCGATCACGGCCCTCCTGGCCTCGGCACTGGCCGGCTGCGGCGGGGGCTCCGATTCGTCCGTGCACGCCACCGCCTCGGGCTACACGGTGGAGGTGGGGCTGGCGCAGAAGGGACCGCTGCAGCGCGGCGCCTGGGTCAGCGTCAACGAACTCGACCCGCGCAGCCTGCAGCCCGTGGGCACGTCCTTCGATTTCCAGATCGTCGACGACACCGGCCGCTTCAATCCGGCGGCCACGGTGTTCACGCGCCGCTATGTGCAGTCCACCGCGCTGGGCTACTACTTCGACGAAATCACCGGCCGCATCTCGTCGGACTTCGCCATCCTGCGCGGGCTCAACGACCTGGACGCCGACCGTGCGCTCAACATCAACGTGCTGACCGACCTGGCGCACGAGCGCACCCGCGCGCTGGCCACCCGCGCGAGCAACCCGTACCCCTTCGCCAGTGCGCGCGCCACCGCGCAGGGGGAGGTGCTGCGGGCCTTCCACATCCACAACCGGGCCGACCTGATGCCCGGCGGCGCGGCCGGTCCGGCCGGCTTCGGCGAACTCGACCTGGGCCAGTCGCGCCCGGCCGACCAGATCCTGGCCGCGCTGTCGGCCGTGATCGTGCAGGCCGGTGGCAGCGCGGGGGGCAGCATCGGGCAGGTGGCCAACCGCTTCGAGGCGGACCTGGCCGACGATGGGGCCCTGAACAACAGCCCGGGTTTCGCGACCTCGGTGCGCAGCCAGCTCGATTCCGCGGCCAGGAGCGTCGACTGGAGCCGCGTCGCGACCCATCTCAACACCTTCTACCGCACCACGGCCTACACGGCGGTGAACCTGAAGCAGTGGGTGGACAGCTCCGGCGGGGTCGATCAGGTGATCGATCGGTTCAAGTTCGCCGACTCGGGCGTGCCGGTGGGGGCGCAGAGCCGCTCGCCGGAGTACGTCGCAGGCACGGACGACGCCGGCCGCTGCTTCAGCGTCTCGGCCGGGCAGCTCTACCGCAACGGCGTGGCCGTGGCCGGCACGGTCAAGGCGGTCAAGGGCGACCGCCTCGTCGTCGGGCTGACCGCCGGTGCGGCGGGCCAGACCGGGGCGGCCTTCCTTCAGCGCTCGGCCGCCCCGGCCAGCGGCGTCTGCCCGACCACCGTCCCGACCTCCGGGCTGACCCGGACGATGAAGTACAGCGTCACCGCCCTGGGCCAGGCCCGGGCGACCCGGGTGGCCAGCGGCTTCTCGTGGCCGCAGGGGCTGGCCATCGATGCGGCCGGGGCGATCTACCTGGCCGATGCGCCCAACAACGTGGTCTACAAGCTGACGGCGCAGGGCAGCAAGACCGTCTTCGCCAGCGTGGACAGCCCCTCGATGCTGGCCTTCGGCCCCGATGGGCAGCTCTATGTGTCGCAGTACAACCGCGGCAGCGTGGTGCGCATCTCGCCGACCGGGGTCGTCAGCCCCTTCTCGACCGGCTACACCAACACGCAGGGGCTGGCCTTCGACGGCGCCGGCCAGCTCTTCGTCGTGAACAGCTGGAACACCCGCATCAGCCGGGTCGGCGCCACCGGCGGCAGCGCGGCGGCCTTCGCCACCCTGGCCACGCGCTACAACGTCGGCATGGCGATGGGCCGGGACGGCCACCTCTACGTGGCCGGCAACGACGGCGGCAGCGGCTCGATCAGCCGGGTGTCGCCCACCGGCAGCGTGAGCGTCTTCGCCGCGCTGCCGGAAAAGCCCAACGGCGCGGCCTTCGACGCGTCCGGCAACCTGTACGTGGCCGCCTGCGAGACGATCCGCGTCGTCACGCCCACGGGCGCGGTGTCCGCACTCCCGGTCGACACCCCGATCGGCTGCGCCTGGGGACTGGCCTTCGACGCCAGCGGCAGCCTCTACGTGTCCGACGCCGGGCAGGACGTGCTGTACCGCCTGCAGTGGCGTTGAGGTTCCGCCCGTGGGCCACGCAGGCCCGTCGGGGTGAGCCAGCGCATGCGTAGCGGCAGTGCCGGAGCAGGGGCTCGAGGCGCTCGTCGGTAGCGGGCGGCCGGGCGTCGCCGCGCCGATCAAGTGGGAGCTGGCCCGCGCGATGCAGGGCTGAGCCAGCGTCTGCGCCGCGGCCCGGCGCCGACCGGGTGCGGGGCGGGCGCGTTCCGACTCACCACTGCGCGCGCAGGCGGCCCTTTTCGACCCGGCAGGGCCATTCGCGCAGCGGCTGGTCGCCCTTGGCGGTGCAGGCGCCGCTGCGGATGTCGAACTGCCACTGGTGCTTCGGGCAGGTCAGCGTGTGCCCCTGCAGCGCCAGGTGCGGGAGGTCGGTGGTCTGGTGCGGGCAGAGGCTGTCGTAGACCTTCCAGGACCGGGTCGACAGCCGGTGCACGAAGACGGCGCGGCCGTCGCACTCCACCCGCCGGGTAGAGCCGACCTCGACGCCGCGGGTGGCGAGCAGGTCGTGCCAGACGGGCTCGGGCGCAGGCGTGGTGGCGGGCGCCGCAGCGGGTGGGGTGGCGGGCGCGGTCGTGCCGCCGGCCTGCAGGGCGGCGGGGTCGAAGCCGGGCAGGTCCATCGCCAGGATGATGTCCACCGCCCAGACGATCTTGGCCAGGCCCAGGGTCGGGAAGGCCATCAGCAGGGCGTCGAGCACCTCCATGGGCGTGCAGCCCTCGCGCAGCGCGCGGTTCAGGTACTGGCGAAAACCGCGTGCGGTCTGCGCGTCCACCTTGGTGATGACGCTGATGAGGTTGCGCGTCTTCGGGTCGAGGTGGGTGCCGCAGGCCTTCAGGAAGGCGAAGTAGTGGCCGACCGCATCGGGGCGGGCCTTGACGAGGTAGGTGAGGGCGTCGCTCATCGGGGGGTGGGTGTGGCAGGGGGAAGGAGGGGTCGGGAGTGATCGGTCGGGCCGGTGCTCAGGCCTGCACCAGTCGCACGGCGTGCTGCGCCAGGCCCACCGCGCGCAGGGCGGTGCGGCCCATCGGCAGGTCGGCGCCGATGCGCTCGGCGGCCCGCACGATGGCCTCGCAGGGGCGCCCGGGCGCGGGGAGTTCGTCGTCGGGGTTGCTGCGCAGCGGCGGCACCTCCTGCAGCGGCAGGCCGCAGCGCTGCGCCGTCGCCAGCGCGGTCTGCTCGGCCGGGCGGTCGTACTCGCTGCCCTCGGTGGCCAGCCGCAGGCGGGCGAAGGGATGGGGGGAGGGGGGGCGGATCGGCACTCGAGGCGGGCTCCTGCGCAACGCCGGCATGGTCAGGTAAGGGGCCCGCGGCGCCTGCGCCGGCAGGCCGGGCGATCAGCCGTCGACCGGCGCGGCCGGCGTCTCCAGCAGCAGGACGTAGAAGGCCAGGTCGAGCCAGCGGCCGAACTTGAAGCCCACCTGCGGCAGCGTGCCGGCATGGCGGAAGCCCAGGCGCTCGTGCAGCGCGATGCTGCCGGCGTTGGTGGCGTCGATGCCGCCCACCAGGGCGTGCACCTCGCGGCGGCGCGCCTCGTCGATCAGTGCGCGCAGCGCGAGGGCACCCAGTCCGCGGCCGCGGTGCTCGGCGTGCACGTACACCGAATGCTCGACGCTGTACTTGTAGGCCGGCCAGGCGCGGAAGGTGCCCCAGCTGGCGAAGGCCAGCAGCCGGCCCGCGTCGTCCTCCAGGCCGAGCACCGGGAAGCCGCCCTGGCGCTTGGTCTCGAACCAGGCGACCATGTTCTCGCGTGGGCGGGGGCGATAGTCGTACAGGGCCGTCGAGTTCACGATGGCCTCGTTGAAGATCTCCAGGATCGCGTCGGCGTGGCGCTCGAAGGTGCAGGAAACGAGGTGAGGGGCGGTCATGGCAGGGCTGCGGGCCGTTTCGCGGGGGTCGGTCGGCGGCGCCGACCGTCGGGGCCGCATTGTGGGCGATGCGCGGCGGCCCGTTCGGCCCACCGGTGCGCGCCTCTAGGCCGGATCGGGACCGGCGCGGCGACTTGCGGGCCATGTGGCCAGTACGACGCCGGCCAGCGCGAGGGCGAAGGCTGCGGCCTGCGCCGGGCGGATCGTCTCGCCCAGGAAGCCCACGCCCACCGCGGCAGCGGCCAGCGGCAGCAGCACGGTGAACACGCCCGCCTGGGCGGCCGGAACCTGGCGCAGGCCGGTCATCCACAGCCACACCGTGACCATGCTGGCCGCCAGGGCGTAGAACAGCAGCAGGCTCCAGGTGGGCAGGGTGACCTGGGTGAAATCGAACTGCAGCGCCTGCCACAGGCCCAGCGGCGTGACCAGGGCCAGGCCCCAGAGGTTGACCAGCGCGCTGATGCGCCGCGGGCCGACCCGGCCGGTGAGCTGCTTGCCGATCACCACGTAGCTGGCCTCGCAGAACACCGCGCCCAGCAGCAGCAGGTTGCCGAGCCAGACCTGCGACGGCGCCGCCGCCGGGCCGGCCACTGCCCCGGCCGACACCCCGGCGGCCTCGCCGGCCGGCGCCTTGGCCAGCGACACCAGCGCGATGCCGCCGACCGCGCAGGCCACGCCGGCCAGCACCCGGGGGGTGAGGCGCTCCTTCAGGAAGAGGCGCGACAGCAGCGCCACCGCCCCCGGCAGCGCGGCCATGATCACACCGGCGGCCAGCGCTGTGGACAGGGCCACGCCGTAGAGCATGCAGATCGAGAACAGGAAGTTGCCGAGGAAGCTCTCCCAGAATAGCAGGCGGCGGCTGCGCGCGTCCAGCGGCGCCTCGCCGGCCGGTCGGCGCAGCCAGCCGGCCATGGCCAGCGCGGCGATGCCGAAGCGCAGCCAGGCCAGCAGGAAGATCGGGAAGATCCCCACCAGCAGCTTGGACAGGCCCACGTAGGAGCCGACCAGCGCCATGCTGGCCGCCAGGCTGGCATAGGCCAGCCAGGGAACGGGGGGGGTCACGGGTCGATGCGCACCCAGGTGGTCTTCAGCTCGGTGTACTTCTCGAGCGCATGCAGGCTCTTGTCGCGCCCGTTGCCGCTCTGCTTGTAGCCGCCGAAGGGCACGGTGATGTCGTCCTCGTCGTACTGGTTGACATGCACGGTGCCGGCGCGCAGCGCCCGGGCGACGCGGTGGGCACGGTTGAGGTTGTCGCTCCAGACGCTGGCCTGCAGGCCGTAGGCGGTGCCGTTGGCGATCGCGATCGCCTGGGCCTCGTCCTCGAAGCGGATGACGCTGGTCACGGGGCCGAAGATCTCCTCCTGGGCGATCTTCATGGCCGGATCGACCCGGTCGAACACGGTGGGCTCGACGTAGTAGCCACCGGTCTCGGCGCGGGCCTGCCGGCCGCCGACGACGCAGTGCGCGCCCTGCTCGCGGCCCGCGTCGATGTAGCCCAGCACGGTGCGCAGCTGGGTCTCGTCGACCAGCGCGCCCATCACGGTGCTGCTGGCGAGCGGGTCGGCGGGCTGCCAGGCCGGGGCATGGCTGGCCAGCAGCTCGACGAAGCGGTCGGCGATGTCTGCGTGCACCAGCACCCGCGACGGCGCGTTGCAGCTCTCGCCCTGGTTGAAGAACATCGACTCGGCCAGGGTCCTGGCTGCGCGCGGCAGGTCCTCGAAGTCCGGGAAGACGACGAAGGCGCTCTTGCCGCCCAGCTCGTTGTAGACCCGCTTGAGGTTGGAGCGCGCGGCGTACTCGAGCATGCGCCGGCCGGTGCGGGTCGAGCCGGTGAAGCCGATGGCGTCCACCTGCGGGTGCAGCGCCAGCGCCTCGCCCGCCTCGTGGCCGTAGCCGGGCACGACGCTGAACACGCCCGGCGGCAGGCCGGCCTCCAGGGCCAGCTCGGCCAGGCGCAGCGCGGTGTAGGGCGACTTCTCGCTGGGCTTGAGCACCACGGAGTTGCCGGTGGCCAGGGCGGGGCCGAGCTTCCAGGCCGCCATGATCATCGGGTAGTTCCAGGGCACGATGCAGCCGATCACGCCCATGGCCTCGCGGGCGATCAGCGCCAGCGCGTTCGGCCCGGTGGGGGCGATCTCGTCGTAGACCTTGTCGATGGCCTCGGCGTACCACTGGATGCAGCGCGCCGTGGCCGGCACGTCGACCGTGCGGGCGAACTGGATGGGCTTGCCCATGTCCAGCGTCTCGAGCAGCGCCAGCTCGTCGCGCGCGGCGAGGATCTTCTCGGCGAAGGCCTGCAGCACCTTCTTGCGTGCCGCGGGCGCCCGGCGCGCCCAGCGGCCGTCGTCGAAGGCCGCGCGCGCAGCGGCCACCGCGGCGTCGATGTCCGCCGCCTGGCCCCGCGCCACCTCGCCGAGGCGGCGCCCGTCGATGGGCGAGTGCCTGGCGAAGACGGCGCCGTCCGCGGCGGCACGGCGCTGTCCGTCGACGAAGGCCCGGCCGTCGGGCACGAGGGCCGCGGCGCGTTCCTGCCAGTTCACGTTCGACACGGCCATGGTCAGAAGCTCACGATGACCGAGGCGCCGAAGAGGTGGTTGCTCTTCTTGAACAGGCCGTCCTGGACGTACTCGAACACTGGCAGGTTGGCGCGGTCCAGGCGGTATTCGGCCTTGAAGGTGGTGTTCATGTCCCAGAGGTAGGACGCGCCCATCGACAGCGCCATGCGGTTGGCGCCCTTCTCGGGGTCGCCTGCCGGGTCGGGGCCGATGCCGTTGCGGCCGTCCGCACTGGTGTAGCCCAGCAGGCCGCCACCGTTCTTCTTGTTGTTCAGGTAGTCGAAGCGGGCGATGGTCTCGAAGCGCGGCGTCCACTTGTAGGCCAGCAGGGTCGACAGGCCCATCCAGCGCGCGTCGCGCAGGGCGCCATCGGCACCCGCGGTGATGGCGGCGTCCTTCTGGGTGCCGTAGCTCAGCTGGCCCTGCCAGGTGACGTCGCCGCGGATGAAGTAGGCGTCGACCTCGAAGAGATGCGCCATCGTGTCCTTGCCGGCCTGGTCGGGGAAGAGCGGGTTGTCGTCCGCGTCGGTCTCGTCGGCGCGGAAGTTCGCCAGCTTGCCGTGCACCCCGGCAAAGCCGAAGCCCTGGAACTCGCCCTTGGCGTAGTCGACCCGGTAGGCCAGCGCGGGTGTCTTGTTGCCGCTGCCCTTGCGGGTCATGTTGACGTTGGCCAGCATGACCTTGGACAGCCACTTGCTGCGCGTGTACTCCATGCCGGCGCCGGTGTAGGCCGTGGGCAGGGTGAAGTCGAACAGCAGGTTGTGCGTGATGAGCTTGTTCAGCGTGGGCTGCAGGTACTCGTAGCCCGACCAGTCGGGCACCTGGCCGGCGATGAAGCGCGTCTGCAGGCTGCCCAGCGGCACCGAGAGGCTGGCCTCGTGCACCGGCGATGCGCCGTCGACCACGGCACCCACGCCGCGGTTGGGCGCCAGGGTCAGGCGCCAGCGGGTGCCGGAGTCGGTTTCCTTCTGGAAGTCGATCACCGCGGCACCGAAGTAGGAGTTGTCGTAGTTGTAGCCGTCGTCGTCGACCCGGTTCAGGAACTGGAAGCCGGCGCGGTCCTGGGCGCGGTTGTAGACGAAGGTCGGATCCACGTAGCCGCTGATCTTCAGCAGTTTCAGGCCGGCGGCGTCACGGCCGTCCTCCAGCGCCTCGGCCTTGACGGCGACGCGGTTGAGCTCGGCGACCTGCTCGGGGGTCATGCCCCACTGGCGCTCGGCGGGTGCCGGCGCGGCAGCCTTGGCTTCGAGCTTCTTCTCGAGCTCGGCCACCTTCTCCTTCAGCGCGCGCAGTTCCTTGACCAGGTCGTCGCTGCCCTGCGCGGCCGCCTGCAGCGGGAAGGCGGCGGCCAGCGCCAGCACGACGGGGGCCAGCATCAGGGGGGCGGCTTGTCTGGAAGTCATCGGGCTCTCCTCTCGGGATCAGGGCAGGGATGGATGAATCGAAGCGGCGGGCTCAGGGGCGGCCCGCCTGGGACATCTCGAGCATGCGACGGCGCTCGGCGCGGGCGATCAGGTAGCTGGCCACCACCACCCCGACGGCCACCACGACGACGACCACGGTGGCGATCGCATTCACGCTGGGGTTGAGCCCCAGGCGGGCGCGCGAGAAGATCACCAACGGCATCGTGGTGGCGCCCGGGCCGGACAGGAAGGCCGACAGCACCACGTCGTCGAGCGACAGCGTGAAGGTGAGCAGCCAGGCCGACAGCAGCGACTGCGCGATCATCGGCAGCGTGACCAGCAGGAAGACCTGCTGCGGCCGCGCGCCGAGGTCCATCGCCGCCTCCTCGAGCTGCGGGTTGAGCTCGCTCAGGCGGGCCTGGATCACCACGGTCGCGTAGGCCATGCCCAGCAGCAGGTGGCCCAGCCAGATGGTCAGCATGCCGCGCTCGGGAAAGCCCCAGCCGAAGGCCTCCTGGGTGGCGCGCTGGATCGACACCAGCATCAGCAGCAGCGACAGCCCCACCACCACCTCGGGCATCACCAGCGGGGCGTTGACCATGCCGGAGAAGATCGTGCGGCCGGAGAAGCGCCGGTACTTCACCAGCGCGAAGGCCGCCAGCGTGCCCAGCAGCACCGACCCGCAGGCGGTGAAGAAGGCGATCTTCAGCGACAGCCACAGGCCGGTGATCAGCTCGCGGTCCTCGGCCAGCGCGGCGTACCACTTCAGCGTGAAGCCGCGCCAGACGTTGGGCACCGGCGAGTCGTTGAAGGAGTAGACGATCAGCCCGACGATGGGCAGGTACAGGAAGACGAAGCCGGCGATCAGCCAGCCGATCGCGAAGCGGCGGTTGAAGGCCGCGGAGGTGCCCTTCATCGCCGTACCTCCTGGGCCTCGGCCTGGTACTTGTTGAAGATCGCCAGCGGCACGATGATCAGCAGGATCATCACCACCGCGACCGCCGAGGCCATCGGCCAGTCGTTGTTGGAGAAGAACTCGTCCCACATCGTGCGGCCGATCATCATCGTCTCGGGGCCGCCGAGCAGCTCGGGGATGACGAATTCGCCCACGCAGGGAATGAAGACCAGCATCGAGCCGGCGATGATGCCGGCCTTCGACAGCGGCACGGTGACCTTCCAGAACGCCACCCAGGGCGTGGCGCCCAGGTCGGCGGCGGCTTCCAGCAGACGCAGGTCCATCTTGGCCAGCGTGCCGTACAGCGGCAGCACCATGAAGGGCAGGTAGGTGTAGACCATGCCCAGCACCAGCGAGAAGGGCGTGTTCATCAGCTTGCCCGGCGCGGTGATGAAGCCGGCCCAGGCGAGCAGCTGGTCGATGCCGCTGCCGATCAGCAGGTCGGACACCCAGCCGTTCTCCGACAGCAGCGCCTTCCAGGAGTACACGCGCAGCAGGAAGGAGGTCCAGAACGGCAGCATCACCAGCATCAGCAGCACCGGTTGCACCGTCGAGCGCGCCCGGGCCATGAAGTAGGCGAAGGGGTAGCCGATGGCCAGGCAGAGCAGCGTGGTGATGCCGGCGTACTTCAGGCTGGCCACGTAGGTGCGCCAGTACAGCTCGTCCTCGGTGATGAAGACGTAGTTGCCCAGCTTGAGGCTGAGCTGCAGCAGGCCGTCTCGGTAGGTGAGCAGGTCCTTGAACTGCACCGTCTCCATCTCGGAGACGCTGATCTTGGCGAGGATCAGGAAGGGCAGCAGGAAGAACAGCAGCAGCCAGAGGTAGGGAATGCCGATCACCATGCGCCGGCCGGTGAACCAGCCGCGCAGCCGGGTGACCAGCGCTGCGGAGCTCATTGGGTCAGCACCACATGGGCCGAGCGCGACCAGTGCGCCCAGGCCTCGTCGCCCCAGGTCAGCTCGTCGTCGCGGTGCCGCTGGGTGTTGGCCTGCGTGACCTTGAGCACCGCGCCGCTGGCCAGCTGCAGGTGGTAGACGGTGTAGCCGCCGAAGTAGGACATCTCCTTGATCGTGCCGCGCGCCGTGTTGAAGGGGTCGTTGGGGGCGTGCCGGCCCAGGTGGATCTTCTCGGGACGCAGCGCGACGGTGACCGCCATGCCGGCGGTGCCGGTGATGCCGTGGCCGACATAGTGGCGGCAGTCGGCGCAGTCGATCACCACATGGTCGGGCTCGTCCACCGCCAGCGTGCCGTCCATCAGGTTGACGTTGCCGATGAAGTCGGCCACGAAGCGGCTGGCCGGCGTCTCGTAGATCTCCTGAGGCGGTCCGACCTGCAGGAAGCGGCCCTCGCTCATCACCGCGATGCGCGAGGCCATGGTCATCGCCTCCTCCTGGTCGTGCGTGACCATCACGCAGGTCACGCCGACCTGCTCGATGATGTTGACCAGCTCGATCTGGGTCTGCTCGCGCAGCTTCTTGTCCAGCGCCCCCAGCGGCTCGTCGAGCAGCAGCAGCTGCGGCTGCTTGGCCAGGCTGCGCGCCAGCGCGACGCGCTGCTGCTGGCCGCCGGAGAGCTGGTGCGGCTTGCGCTGGGCGTACTTGCCCAGCTGGGTCAGCCGCAGCATGGCTTCGACCCGCTCGGCGATCTGCGCCTTGGGCAGGCCGTCGCGCCGCAGCCCGAAGGCGATGTTGTCCCACACCGTGAGGTGCGGGAACAGCGCGTAGGACTGGAACATCATGTTCAGCGGCCGTTGGTAGGGCGGCAGCCCGGCGAGGTCCTGGCCGTTGAGGACGATCTGCCCCGAGGTCGGCGTCTCGAAGCCCGCCAGCATGCGCAGCAGGGTGGTCTTGCCGCAGCCCGACGAGCCCAGCAGCGCGAAGATCTCGCCCTTGGCGATGTCCAGGTTCACCTGGTCGACCGCCCGGTAGCCGCCGAAGTCCTTCACGACATCTCGGATGCGCAGGAAGGCGGAGTCCGGTCGGTCGCCCGCGGCGGCGGGCCCTGCGGGGTTGCTGCTGCTTGCCATCACGTCGGTGTCATGCGGTGGGGCGGCCGGGCCGGGGCTTCACAGCCCGGTCTTGAAGGCGGTGTAGGTGCGCGTCATCAGGCGGCGCATGTCGTTGTTGAGCGTGCCGGGCGGCACCATCTTCTTCATGTCGGCATCGGAGAGGAAGACAGTGGGGTTGTTGGCCACCTCGGGCTTGACGAACTTCCTCGACTCCTTGTTCGGGTTGGCGTAGAAGACCTTGTTGGTCAGCGAGGCGTGCACCTGCGGCCGCATGATGTAGTCGATGAACTTGTGCGCGTTGCCCGGACGCGCCGCGTCGGCCGGAATCACCATCACGTCGAAGAACAGCAGGCCGCCGGTCTTGGGCAGCAGCACCTGGATGTTCTGGCCGGTCTTGCCGTCGATGGCCCGCTGGCGGGCGATGTTCATGTCGCCCGACCAGCCCAGCGCCAGGCAGATCGAGCCGTTGGCCATGTCGTTGATGTAGCCCGAGGAGCTGAACAGCGTCACGTGCGGGCGCACGCTCTTGAGCAGGCTGGCTGCGGCGGCGTAGTCGCCCGGGCTGCGGCTGAAGCTGGGCTTGCCCAGATAGTGCAGCGCGGCGGGCACCACCTCGGTGGCCGAGTCGAGGAAGGACACGCCGCAGGACTTCAGCTTCGAGATGTACTCGGGCTTGAAGACCAGGTCCCAGGCGTTGTCGGGCATCGGCATCGAGCCCAGCGCGGCCTTGACCTTCTCCACGTTGATGCCCACCGTGGTGTAGCCCCACATCCAGTTGACCATGTACTCGTTGCCCGGGTCCATGGCCGCCAGCTGGGCCTGCACGGCCGGGTCGAGGTTCTTCAGGTTGGGCAGCAGCGACTTGTCGAGCTTGCGCAGCAGACCGCCGTCGGCCTGCAGCTTGGCCCAGTTCGACGAGGGCACGACGATGTCGTAGCCGGTCTTGCCCGCCACCAGCTTGGCGTGCACGATCTCGTTGTTGTCGAAGTTGTCGTAGCGGACCTTGATGCCGGTTTCCTTCTCGAAATTGCGGATCGTGTCCTCGGCGATGTAGTCCGACCAGTTGTAGATGTTGAGCACCTTCTCCTCTTCCTGGGCCGAGGCGGGCCCGGCGAGCATCGAGAAGGCGGCCACCGCCAGGGACACGACCGAACGGACAGACATCAGTTTCATGAAGGTTCCTCCAGGAGGGTGAGGCGGCGACGCGACGGCAGGGCAGTGGCCGGCGCGCCCGAACGTGACGGATGCAACGAGTCTAAAGGGGGGCGGGGTCGCGGGAGCGTCGCAAGGCTTCGATCGATCCGGCAGCGCCTGCGGCGATGACTTGCATACAACAGACCCGCCTGCGCTCGACCCGGCCGCGCCCACCGCACGACCTGAGCAAGGGTCGTGCCGCAGCAGGCCGGACGGGCCCTCTCATGCGACCCACCCGCGCGCGTTCAGGTCGGCCAGCGTCAGGTCGAGGCAGCGCCGGATCAGCGCGACCATCTCGTCGACCTGCGCGCGGGTCATCACCAGCGGGGGGGCGATGATCATGCGGTCGCCCACGGCGCGCATGATCAGGCCGTTGCCGAAGCAGTGGCCGCGGCAGAGCATGCCGACCTCCTGCTCGGCCGGGAAGGCCTCGCCGCTGGACTTGTCCTTGACCAGCAGCAGCGCGCCCATCGCCCCGCAGGTCTGCACCTCGCCCACCAGCGGGTGCTCGGCCAGCTGCGCGAAGGCCTCGGCCAGCCAGGGGCCGAGCTCGTCGCGCACATGCTCGACCAGGTGCTGCTCGCGGATCAGCCGGATGTTGGCCAGCGCCACCGCGCAGGCCACCGGGTGGCCCGAGTAGGTATAGCCATGCTCGAACTCGCCGCCCTGCTCGATCAGCGCGCGGGCGACCCGCTCGCCCACCAGCACGCCACCCAGCGGCACGTAGCCGCTGGTCACGCCCTTGGCGAAGGTGATCAGGTCGGGCCGGGAGCCCACCGTCTGGCAGCCGAACCAGTTGCCGGTGCGGCCGAAGCCGCAGATGACCTCGTCGGAGACCAGCAGGATGCCGTACTGGTCGCAGATGCGCTGGATCTCGGGCCAGTAGGTCGCCGGCGGCACGATCACGCCACCGGCGCCCTGGATCGGCTCGCCGATGAAGGCGGCGACCTTCTCCGGGCCGACCTCGAGGATCTTCTGCTCCAGCCAGCCGGCGGCCACCTTGCCGAAGTCGTCTCGGCTCAGCCCCGCCGGGCGGCCGTGCAGCCACCAGTAGGGCTGTTCGATGTGGGTGATGCCGGGGATCGGCAGGCCGCCCTGGGCGTGCATGTACTTCATGCCGCCCAGCGAGGCGCCGGCCATCGTCGAGCCGTGGTAGCCGTTCCAGCGGCCGATGATCACCTGGCGCTCGGGCTGGCCCTGCAGGTCCCAGTAGCGGCGCACCATGCGCACCACGGTGTCGTTGCCCTCCGAGCCCGAGCCGGCGAAGAAGACATGGCGCAATCCCGGCGGCGCCACCTCGGCGAGCAGCTCGGCCAGCTCGATGGCCGGTGGCGTGGCGGTCTGGAAGAAGGCGTTGTAGAAGGGCAGTTCCTGCATCTGCCGGGTCGCCGCGTCGATCAGGGCCTGCTGGCCGTAGCCGACGTTGACGCACCACAGGCCGCTCATCGCGTCGAGGATGCGCTGGCCCTCGCTGTCGCGCAGGTAGATGTTTTCGGCGTGGGTGATGATGCGCGCGCCCTTCTTCGCCAGCGCCTGGAAGTCGGTGAAGGGGTGCAGGAAGTGGGCCGCATCGGCGGCCTGCCATTCGGCGGTGGTTCGGGTCGTCATGGTGGGGGACTCGTTCAGACGTGAAGCAGGAGATGCTCGCGCTCCCACGGCGAGATCACCTTCATGAACTCGGCGTGCTCGATCTCCTTGACCTCGGTGTAGACGGTGACGAAGGCCTCGCCCAGCACGTCGGCCAGGTCCTTCTCGCGGCGCAGCTTCTCCAGCGCCTCGCCCAGGCTGCGCGGCAGCTGGTAGTCGCCCAGGTAGGCGTCGCCCTTGCACTCGGGGGTGGGCTCGATGCGGTTCTGGATGCCCAGCCAGCCGCAGGCCAGCGTGGCGGCCAGGGCGACATAGGGGTTGGCATCCGCCCCGATCACGCGGTTCTCGATGCGGCGTGCGGCCGGGCCGGCCACCGGCGAGCGGATGCCCACCGTGCGGTTGTCGGTGCCCCACTGGATGTTGATCGGCGCGGCCGTGAAGCGCGCCAGGCGGCGGTAGCTGTTGACGTAGGGCGCGAACAGCGCCATGGCCGCCGGGATGTAGCGCTGCAGGCCGCCGATGTACCAGTAGAAGGCCTGGCTGGGGCTGCCGTCCGGGTTGCTGAACAGGTTGCGCCCCTCGGCGTCGACGATGCTCTGGTGCACATGCATCGCGCTGCCCGGCTCGCCGGCGATCGGCTTGGCCATGAAGGTGGCGAACATGTTGTGGCGCATCGCCGCCTCGCGCACGGTGCGCTTGAAGAAGAACACCTCGTCGGCCAGCCCCAGCGGGTGGTCGTGGAAGAAGTTGATCTCCATCTGCCCGGCGCCGATCTCGTGGATCAGCGTGTCGACGTTCAGCTCCATCTGCTCGCAATAGGAGTAGACGTCCTCGAACAGCGGGTCGAACTCGTTGACCGCATCGATCGAATAGGCCTGGCGCGAGGTCTCGGCGCGGCCGCTGCGGCCGATCGGCGGCTTCAGCGGCATGTCCGGGTCGGTGTTGCGCGCCACCAGGTAGAACTCCAGCTCGGGCGCGACGATCGGCTTCCAGCCGGCGCCGGCGTAGAGGTCGCACACCCGCCGCAGCACCGAGCGCGGCGCGAAGGGCACCAGACGGCCTTCCTTGTCGTAGCAGTCGTGCACGACCTGAGCGGTGGGGTCGCTGGCCCAGGGCACGATGCGCACGGTGCGCGGGTCGGGCCGCAGGTGCATGTCGCGGTCGGTGGGATTGATGACGTCGTAGTACGGCCCCTCCTCGGGGAACTCGCCCGTCACCCCCATCGCGACCACCGCCTCGGGCAGGCGCATGCCGCGATCCTCGGTGAACTTCTGCCGCGGCAGGATCTTGCCGCGCGCCACGCCGGTGAGGTCCGGCACCAGGCATTCGATTTCGGTGACGCGCCGCTCGTTGAGCCAGTTCTCGAGCTCGGCGAAGGTGAAGTGTTCCTTGCTGACCATGGGGACTCCCGTGGACCATCCCGTTCGCCGCGCCGGGGCGGCAGGCCGGGATGCGATGGCCTGGGGCGGACAGGCCGGCTGTGCCGGCCTGTGGTCAGCGATCGGGGGGGCGGTGCGTGTCGCGGTAGGCCTGGCAGGCGGCGCCGAAGGCGCGCAGCAGGCTGGTCGATACCGGGTTGTCGGCGGCGCGCCACTCGGGGTGCCACTGCACGCCGAGCACGAAGCCGGGGGTGGCGGCGCTGGGCAGCGTCGAGAAGGCCTCGACCAGGCCGTCGGGCGCCAGCGCCTCCACGCGCAGCCCGTCGGCCAGGCGGTTCACCCCCTGGCCATGCACGCTGTTGACCTGCAGCTCGGCGCCGGCACCGAACAGGCCCTCCAGCAGGCCGCCCGGCTGCACCACGATGGGGTGGGCCGGGCCGTACTGCACCTCGACGGGGGCGGTTTCCGGGGCACGGTGGTCCTGCCGGCCGGGCACCTCCTGCACGGCCTGGAGCAGGCTGCCACCCAGGGCGACGTTGGTTTCCTGGAAACCCCGGCAGATCGCCAGCAGCGGCATGCCGCGCGCCAGCACGCGGGGAATCAGCGGCAGCGTCCAGTCGTCGCGCACCGGGTCCAGGGGCAGGCGCTGGTCGTAGACCTCCTCGCCGTAGTGGCTGGGGTGCACGTTGGAGGGCGAGCCCGTCAGCAGCACGCCGTCGGCCAGATCCAGCAGGGCGTCGAGCTCGGCTGGCGTGGCCGAGGGCACCACGAGGGGCAGGCCGCCGGCCAGGCGCACGGCATCGATGTACTTGCCGCCGGCCACATGGAAGGGGTGGGCGCCGAGCATGCGGTTGCAGGCCGGGACCAGCACGACGGGCGGGCGGGGGGTGAAAGGGGTGCTCATTGGGCTTGCAGCCGCGGCGTCGAAGGAGCCGCGACCCTGGGCTTGCTGAAAGGGTCGGTTGTTCCTGCCTTCGCAGGGAGTGTGCCAGAGGCCCGTGACAGCTGCCTCGCGGGCTTCCCCCAGGGGAATTCAGCCCAGCGCATCGCGCAGGCGGTACCAGGCCATGCCGAGCACCAGGCTCGGCGTTCGCAGCCAGCGCCCGCCCGGGAAGGGATGGTGGCGCAGCCGGGCGAACAGGTCGAAGCGTTCCGCGTCGCCGGCCATGGCCTGCGCGACCAGCTGGCCGGCCAGCCCGGTGAGCGCCACGCCGTGGCCCGAGAATCCCTGCAGGTAGTAGATGTTGGCCGGCCGCCCGGTCGCTGGCAGCCGGCCGAAGTCCGGGGCGCGGTTCATCGACACGTCGACGAAGCCCCCCCAGGTGTGCGTGACCCGCACGTCGCCGAGCTGCGGGAAGGTGGCCTGCATGCGCCTTCGCAGGTCCTCGGCCAGGCGCAGCGGCGTCATCGTGCTGTAGGTGGCCCGGCCGCCGTAGAGCAGGCGGTGGTCGGCCGACAGGCGGTAGTAGTCGAGCACCCAGTTGTTGTCGCACACCGCCGCGCCGCAGGGAATCAGCGCCTGGGCGCGCTCGGCGCCGAGCGGCTCGGAGGCAGCGATGTAGGTGCCCACCGGCATGATGCGGGCTTCGAGTGCCGGCACCAGCCCCTGTAGGTAGACGTTGCCGGCCAGCAGCACCTGGTCGGCCTGCACCTCGCCCTGTGCGGTGCGCAGCCGCACGCGCGCGCCCTCGACCAGGGCGGTCACCGGGCTGTGCTCGTGCAGCGTGGCGCCGGCTTCGGTGGCGGCCCGCGCCAGCCCCAGGGTGTACTTCAGCGGGTGCAGGTGGCCCGAGTTCGGATCGTGCACCGCGGCACAGACCCGCGGGCTGGCGATCCAGTCCGGCAGCTCCCCGCGCGGGATGCGCCGCAGCGCATAACCGTAGGCCTGCTCCAGATGCTGCGCATCGGCGAAGAGGTCACGCACCTTGCGCGGCTGCACCGCCACGCCCAGCCAGCCGTCGCGCCAGTCGCAGTCGATGGCGTGGCGGGCACAGCGCTGGCGGATCAGCTCGATGGCCTGCAGCGACATCGCGAAGACCCGCCGGGCCTCGTCCAGACCGAGCTGCGCCTCGATCTCCCCGGGCGCGCAGGCCAGGCCATGAATGACCTGGCCGCCGTTGCGGCCGCTCGCCCCCGAGCCGATCTCGCGCGCCTCGAGCAGCACCACGCGGCGGCCTCGCCCGGCCAGCTCCAGCGCGGCCGACAGGCCGGCCAGACCGCCGCCGACGATCGCCACGTCGGCCTGCACGCTGCCCTGCAGCGGTGGGTAGGGCGTGTGGCGCGGGGCCGTGGCGGCGTACCAGGAGTCACGCGCCAGTGCCAGGTCGGTGTCGAGCAGGGCCATGTGCGAGGGCGAAAGAGCGGCAGGGCAGGGGCTCGTGCCCGCAAGGTTCAGGCCACGCGCTGCAGCGCGCCGCGCAGCGTCTCGGTGATCTGCTGGATCTGCGCGGGGGTGATGATCAGCGGCGGCGACAGCGCGACGGTGTCGCCGGTGGTGCGGATCAGCAGGCCGCGCTCGAAGCAGTCCAGGAAGACCTCGAAGGCGCGCCGGCCCGGCTCGCCCGGCCGCGGCGCCAGCTCGATGCCGCCCACCAGGCCGATGTTGCGCACGTCGATCACGTGCGGGCAGTCGCGCAGGGCATGCACCGCCGCGGCGAAGGGAGCCTGCAGGTCGGCCGCGCGGGTCAGCAGGCCCTCCTCGGCGTAGGTGTCCAGCGTGGCCAGGCCGGCGGCGCAGGCCAGCGGGTGGGCCGAGTAGGTGTAGCCGTGGAAGAGCTCGATCAGGTGCTCCGGCCCGTTCATGAAGGTGTCGTGGATCTCGCGCCGGACGAACACCGCGCCCATCGGCACGCAGCCGTTGGTAACCCCCTTGGCGGTGGTGATCAGGTCCGGCGTGACGCCGAAGGTCTGCGCCGCGAAGGGCGCGCCGGTGCGACCGAAGCCGGTGATGACCTCGTCGAAGATCAGCAGGATGCCGTGCCGATCGCAGATCTCGCGCAGGCGCTGCAGGTAGCCCTGCGGCGGGATCAGCACACCGGTGGAGCCGGCCACCGGCTCGACGATGACCGCCGCGATGGTCGAGGCGTCGTGCAGCGCCACCAGGCGCTCGAGGTCGTCGGCCAGTTCGGCGCCGTGGGCCGGCTGGCCCACGCTGAAGGCATTGCGCGCCGGGTCGTGGGTGTGGCGGATGTGGTCCACCCCGGCCAGCAGGGTGCCGAACATCTTGCGGTTGGCCACGATGCCGCCCACCGAGATGCCACCGAAGTTGACGCCGTGGTAGCCACGTTCGCGCCCGATCAGCCGGGTGCGCGAGGCCTCGCCGCGGGCACGCTGCCAGGCGATCGCGATCTTCAGCGCGGTCTCGACCGACTCCGACCCGGAGTTGGTGAAGAACACCCGGTCCAGTCCCGGCGGCGCCAGCCGCGCCAGCCGGTTGGCCAGCTCGAAGGCCTTGGGGTGGCCCATCTGGAAGGGCGGGGCGTAGTCCATCTCGGCAGCCTGCGCCTGGATGGCCTGCACGATGCGCGGCCGGCCGTGGCCGGCGTTGACGCACCACAGGCCCGCCACGCCATCGAGGATCTGCCGACCGTCGTCGGTCCAGTAGTGCATGCCTTCGGCGCGCACCAGCAGGCGCGGGGCCTTCTTGAACTGGCGGTTGGCGGTGAAGGGCATCCAGTAGGCGTCGAGCCTGCCGTCGTGATTCGGGGCGGTGTGATCCATGCGCGAAGGACTCCCGGGGCCGGCGCCCCGCTGCGTGTGACCGGCCCTGCACCGGCGCGTGGCCGGCAGGACCTCTCGCCGGGAAGTCTAGGCAGGAAGCAGCGCAACAGGGTTGCAGGTTGGGTCCGGTCGACACGCGCGCTTGGCATAACATGGCGCAGAAGTTGAACGGAACGCAATCCGATGCCGAATCTCCACGCTGCAGTGCAACTCGATGCGATCGACCGGGCCATCCTGCGCCAGCTGCAGCGCGATGCGCGGCTGACCAACGTGGAGCTGGCGCAGCGGGTGCATCTGTCGCCGTCGGCCTGCCTGCGGCGGGTGCGCGCGCTCGAGGAGTCCGGTGTGATCGCCCAGGTGGTGGCGCTGCTCGAGCCGCGTGCGGTGGGGCAGGGCGGCACCTCGTTCACGATCGTGAACCTGGAGCGCACCACGGTCGAGTCGCTGGCGCGCTTCGAGGAGGCGGTGCGGCAGGAGCCGGCGATCCTCGACTGCCATTACGTGGCCGGCAGCCACGACTACCTGATCCGCTTCACCTACCGCGATGCCGAGGACCTCGAGCGCCTGCACAGTGAGGTGCTGGTGCGCCTGCCCGGGGTGTCGCGGCTGAACTCGATGCTGGTGCTGCGCACCGTCAAGCGGACCACGGCACTGAACATCTGAGCGGCCGCCCGCCGGTCGGCCGGCGGCCATGAAAAACGGCCACCCGGAGGTGGCCGTCCTGGCGGGAGCGCGGCGGGCGGCTCAGTTGCGCGCGGCGCGGCGTCCGGCGGCCCCTTCGCGGCCACTGCCGGCGCCGGGCAGCGCGGCCATGCGGCGCTTGGCCTCGGGGTAGATCAGCGATTCCTCCAGGTCGATGTGGTCCAGGTACAGCGACTTGAACACCGGCAGGGCGGCACGCAGCGCGTCGATCTCGTACCAGCTGTAGCCCTTGGCGACGGCCTCGAGCTGCGGGGCCAGCTCCAGCCAGTCCTCCTCGAGCCAGCCGTGGTCCTGCTGCAGGCGCTGCACATGCTGCACCAGCTCGGCGTCGCCGCTGGACAGCAGGCCCGGGAAGATCAGCTTCTCCTCGTCGGCGTGGTGCTGGCGGGCATGCTCGCCGAAGAAGGTCACGATTTCGCCGGCCAGGGTCTGCGCCCGGGCGTCCACACCCTGGTCGTCGAGGTGCTCGATCAGCTCGGCCAGCTGGTCGAGCGTCTTCAGCACGTCACGGTGGGCGCTGTCCAGGGCTTCGAAGGAGGAGGTGCCCGCGACGGGCTCGGCGGCAGCGGCTTGCAGGGACATGGTGGACTCCGGTGGTGCTCCCCGGGTGCGGGGCGATGGCACATTCTTGTCGCGGTGCAGCAGCGGTGGTTGCGCAATATCAAGCTCCGGCGAGGGGAGCTGGCCAGGCCTCGAGTCAGGTCGTCGCGCTGCCACGATCCGGTGCAGCCGCCGGCCGGGTGGCACCGCGATAGGGCGGGCGCAGGTATGACGGACGCCAGGGTGGGGCATCGGCGCGGCCGGGCCGGCCGCGTTCGGGGCGCGGCAGGTTCAGCCGCTGTGGTGCGCCGCCGACAGGGCCGGCGCCTGCGACGGCCCGTCGTGGTGGATGCGCCCGCAGAGGTAGGTCCAGACCAGGGTCGCGGCAGCCAGGGAGGTGATTTCCGCATGGTCGTAGGGCGGGGCCACTTCGACGCAGTCCATACCCACCCAGGGCAGCGGGGCGGCGGCTTCCAGCAGGGTCAGCAGCTGCGTGCTGTGCAGGCCACCGGGTTCGGGCGTGCCGGTGCCGGGCGCGAAGGCCGGATCGAGGCAGTCGATGTCCAGGCTCATGTAGAGCGGCGGGCGGCCCGCTGCCGACCAGCGGGTGGTCAGATCGTCGATCACCCGGGCCGCCAGGGCCGTACCGTCCAGCCCGCGCAGGGCGCGTGCCGTGTGGATGCGCCCGCCGTGGTCGGTGACGTACTCGCGCGCCGTACGCTCGCCCGCGGAGCGGATGCCGACCTGCGTGAAGAGGGCAGGCTCCACCAAGCCCTCCTCGAAGGCCTCGCGCACCCAGGTGCCGTGCCCGCTGGGTTCGCCGAAATGGTCGCCCCAGGTGTCGCAGTGGGCGTCGAAATGCAGCACCGCCAGCGGCCGGCCGAGCCAGCGCCGGTAGGCGCGCAGCAGGCTGAGCGTGACCGCATGGTCGCCGCCCAGCCAGAGCATGTGGTGGCGAGGCAGCAGGTCGGCCGCCTGCGTCTCCAGGGCGGTGCGCAGGCGTTCCAGCGAGGTATTGGGCAGCGGCAGGTCGCCCAGGTCGCCCAGGCAGGAGGCGCCCCCCGGTCCGGTCAGCGGGCTGACATCGAACAGCGGGTGGATGCCGTCGCAGAGCATGTGGCTGGCCTGCCGGATCGCCCGCGGGCCGAAGCGCGCGCCCGGCCGGTTCGTCACCGCACCGTCCCAGGCGATGCCTGCCACGGCGTAGCGATGGGTGGCGGTGGCGTCGGGTGCCTTCAGGAAGTGGGCGGCACTGCGGTAGGCGAAGTCGGTCATGGCGGCGTTCGGACGGGTCAGGCGGGAGAGCCGGTGCAGGCCGATTCCCCGGCCACGGCGGGAGGCCGTGTTCCCGAAGGATGCCAGCGATCCGGGCGCCCGGAAGGGGCGTCCGGTGCTGGCCGTGCCGATTCAGGGTTTTCACGGGTGCGAATGGCATTCCGCATCATGAAATCATGGAATGCTGCGGCGCCACAATTTTTCCCATCGTGGGAAACAGAATTTTGCATCGCAAAAAATCGTACGCAAGTCTTTGATTTCATTGCGTCGACACTTATGTCTTATATAAGACATAAGTCCTTCCCTGCGCCGCCTTGCGCCGGTATGCTCTCGCCCATCTCAGGTCTTCTTCTCCCAACCGTTCCGGAGGTCTTCCATGACGCAACCGACCCGCCAGCAACAGATCGACGCCCTGATCACCGACTGGGAAACCAACCCCCGCTGGAAGCTCGTCAAGCGCGGCTACAGCGCCGCCGACGTGGTGCGCCTGCGTGGCAGCCTGCAGCCCGAGTACACGCTGGCCAAGCGCGGTGCCGAGAAGCTGTGGGAAAAGGTCAACGGCGGCGCCAAGAAGGGCTACGTGAACGCCTTCGGCGCGATCACCGCCGGCCAGGCGATGCAGCAGGCCAAGGCCGGCCTGGAAGCGGTGTACCTGTCGGGCTGGCAGGTGGCCGCCGACGGCAACACCTCCGAGACGATGTACCCGGACCAGTCGCTGTACGCCTACGACTCGGTGCCGACGATGGTGCGTCGCATCAACAACACCTTCAAGCGTGCCGACGAGATCCAGTGGAGCCGTGGCATCGGCCCCGGCGACGAGGGCTTCGTCGACTACTTCCTGCCGATCGTCGCTGACGCGGAAGCCGGCTTCGGCGGCGTGCTCAACGCCTTCGAGCTGATGAAGAACATGATCGCCGCGGGTGCCGCCGGCGTTCACTTCGAAGACCAGCTGGCCGCGGTGAAGAAGTGCGGCCACATGGGTGGCAAGGTGCTGGTGCCGACGCAGGAAGCGATCGAGAAGCTGATCGCCGCGCGCTTCGCCGCCGACGTGATGGGCGTGCCCACCATCGTGCTGGCTCGTACCGACGCGGAAGCCGCCAACCTGATCACCAGCGACCACGACGCCAACGACCGTCCCTTCCTGACCGGTGAGCGCACCCAGGAGGGCTTCTACCGCGTCAAGAACGGTCTGGAGCAGGCCATCAGCCGGGGTGTGGCCTACGCGCCCTACGCCGACCTGGTGTGGTGCGAGACCGGCGTGCCCGACATCGGCTTCGCCCGCGAGTTCGCCCAGGCCGTGCATGCGTCCTGCCCGGGCAAGCTGCTGAGCTACAACTGCTCGCCGTCGTTCAACTGGAAGAAGAACCTGAACGACAGCCAGATCGCTTCCTTCCAGGAAGAGCTGAGCGCGCTGGGCTACAAGTACCAGTTCATCACCCTGGCGGGCATCCACATCAACTGGTACAACACGTTCCAGTTTGCCCACGCCTACGCCCGTGGCGAAGGCATGAAGCACTACACCGAGATGGTGCAGGAGCCGGAATTCGCCGCACGCGAGAAGGGCTACACCTTCGTGTCGCACCAGCAGGAAGTCGGCGCGGGCTACTTCGACGACGTGACCACGGTGATTCAGGGCGGTTCGTCCTCCGTGAAGGCCCTGACCGGCTCGACCGAGGAAGAGCAGTTCCACTGATCCGCCTGGAGGATCGGCGGCGGCGGGCCCGATTCCCGCCCGCCCGCGCACAAAGCCCGGCCACGGCCGGGCTTTTTCGCTTCCCGCGCCTTAAAATGCCGGCTCCGATCCACGAGCAAGGACGAGAAAGGCAACCCGGTTATGACACCGCGAACGAGCACTGCCCCCTTGACTGCCTCCACCGAGGGCTAGTCGGTCGGCCGCCGTTCTCGCACGTACACCTTTCTCCAGAGATCAGCGCGGCGACCGCCGCGCTTTTTTCTTGCCTGATCAGCGGCTGGCGCGGGCCGCGACGAAAGGACTCCGCATGATTTCCATCCAGTTGCCCGACGGTTCGCGTCGGGAGTTCGACGGCCCGGTCACGGTCGGCGAGGTGGCTGCCTCCATCGGCGCCGGCCTGGCCAAGGCGGCGCTGGCCGGCCGCATCGGCAGCGGGGCGTCGGCCCGCCTGGTCGACCTGAGCCATCGCATCGAGGCCGACTCGGCCCTGTCCATCGTCACTGCCCGCGACGCCGACGGCCTGGACCTGATCCGCCACTCGACGGCGCACCTGCTGGCCTACGCGGTCAAGGAGCTGTTCCCCGACGCGCAGGTGACGATCGGCCCGACCATCGAGCACGGCTTCTATTACGACTTCTCGTACAAGCGCCCCTTCACGCCGGAGGACCTGGCCGCGATCGAGAAGAAGATGGCCGAACTGGCGGCCCGCGACGAGCCGGTGCAGCGCCGCGTGCTGCCGCGCGACGAGGCGGTGGCCTACTTCAAGTCCATCGGCGAGGCCTACAAGGCCGAGATCATCGAGAGCATCCCTGCCGGCGAGGACGTGTCGCTGTACGCCGAGGGCAGCTTCACCGACCTGTGCCGCGGCCCGCACGTGCCCTCCACCGGCAAGCTGAAGTTCTTCAAGCTGATGAAGGTGGCCGGCGCGTACTGGCGCGGCGACCACCGCAACGAGATGCTGCAGCGCGTCTACGGCACCGCCTGGGCGACCAAGGACGACCTGCAGAAGTACCTGACGATGCTCGAGGAGGCCGAGAAGCGCGACCACCGCCGGCTCGGGCGCGAACTCGACCTGTTCCACCTCGACGAGCATTCGCCTGGCACGGTGTTCTGGCATCCCAAGGGCTGGGCGATCTGGCAGGAGGTCGAGCAGTACATGCGTCGCGTCTACCGCGACAACGGCTACCACGAGGTCAAGGGGCCGCAGATCCTGGACAGGAGCCTGTGGGAGAAGACCGGCCACTGGGACAAGTACCGGGAGAACATGTTCACCACGGAGTCGGAGAAGCGCGACTACGCGCTCAAGCCGATGAACTGCCCCGGCCACATCCTGATCTACAAGCAGGGCATCAAGAGCTACCGTGATCTGCCGCTGCGCTACGGCGAGTTCGGTGCCTGCCACCGCAACGAGCCCACCGGCGGCCTGCACGGCATCATGCGGGTGCGCGGCTTCACGCAGGACGACGGCCACATCTTCTGCACCGAGGACCAGATCCTGCCGGAGTGCGACGCCTTCACCGCGCTGCTGAAGAAGGTGTATGCGGACTTCGGCTTCACCGAGATCCTCTACAAGGTGGCCACGCGGCCCGACAAGCGCATCGGCTCGGACGACCTCTGGGACAAGGCCGAGGCGGCCCTGATCGCCAGCCTGCGCCATTCCGGTTGCGAGTTCGAGATCTCGCCCGGAGAGGGTGCCTTCTACGGGCCGAAGATCGAATACACCCTGAAGGATGCGCTGGGCCGCCATTGGCAGTGCGGCACGATCCAGGTCGACTTCTCGCTGCCCGAGCGGCTGGGCGCCGAGTTCGTCGCCGAGTCCGGCGAGCGTCAGCACCCGGTGATGCTGCACCGCGCGATCCTCGGCAGCCTGGAGCGCTTCATCGGCATCCTGATCGAAGAGCATGCCGGCGCGCTGCCGCTGTGGCTGGCGCCGACCCAGGTGGTGGTGCTCAACATCACCGACGGTCAGGCCGACTATGTCCGGGATGTGGCCAAAGAGCTGCAAAAACAAGGACTTAGGGTGGCAGTCGATTTGCGCAACGAAAAGATCACGTATAAAATACGGGAGCATTCTTTGCAAAAGGTTCCGTACCTGCTCGTTGTCGGTGACAAGGAAAAGGCCTCCGGAGCCGTTGCGGTGCGCGCCCGAGGCAACCAGGATCTCGGTGTGATGGCCCTCGAGGCCTTCTCCCAGAAGCTCGCAGTCGAGCTGCACCATTGAGGTGGCAGCGGGCTGCCGGTTCGCCGGGGTGCGCTGCATGGATCATCGGGCCTGATGCCCTGGAGGACTTGGACCATCGCTACCTTTCTTGATCGGCGCATTCCCAATGCCGAGCGCAAGCACCGCCTGAACCGCGAGATCACCGCGCTCGAAGTGCGCCTGAACGGGCCGGAGAACGAGCCCCTGGGCATCGTGAGCATCCAGGAGGCTCTGCGCCTGTCGGCCGAGCACGATGTGGATCTCGTGGAAATCGCGCCGACTGCGCAGCCGCCGGTCTGCCGCCTGATGGACTATGGCAAGTTCAAGTATCAGGAGCAGAAGAAGGCGGCCGAGGCCAAGGCCAAGCAGCACGTCATCGACGTCAAGGAAGTCAAGTTCCGCCCGGGTACGGACGAAGGCGACTACAACATCAAGATGCGCAACCTGCGTCGCTTCCTGGAAGATGGCGACAAGGGCAAGGTGACGCTGCGATTCCGTGGCCGCGAGATCACGCATCAGGACATCGGCATGCGATTGCTCGAGCGCATCCGCGACGAGCTGGCCGACGTTTCGCTGGTGGAGCACATGCCCAAGCTCGAAGGGCGCCAGATGATCATGGTGCTGGGCCCGAAGAAGAAGAAGTGATTCGATGTCCGGCCGCTGAAGTGGTCGGACTCGAACGAAGGACGAGGAGGCGGCGGTCTGGTCGCTGCCGCCACCCGGTGCCCGTCGGCTCCCAAGATCGCGATTGGTTTCGCGGCGCCGTACGGGAACAAGCAGAAGGAGCAGTCATGCCCAAGATGAAGACCAAGAGCAGCGCGAAAAAGCGCTTTCGCGTGCGTCCTGGTGGCACCGTCAAGCGGGGCCAGGCCTTCAAGCGTCACATCCTGACGAAGAAGACCACCAAGAACAAGCGTCAGCTGCGCGGTGCGGTGAATGTGCATGAGACCAACATGGGTCACATCGCACAGATGCTGCCGTTCGCCGGTCTCTGATCCACCACGTCCTGAAGGAGTCGACACATGCCTCGCGTCAAACGTGGTGTTACCGCTCATGCCCGTCACAAGAAGGTCCTGGCCCTGGCCAAGGGCTTCCGGGGTCGTCGCAAGAACGTCTATCGCATCGCCAAGCAGGCGGTGATGAAGGCGGGCCAGTACGCCTACCGTGACCGTCGTGCCAAGAAGCGTGAGTTCCGCCGCCTGTGGATCGCACGTATCAACGCCGCCAGCCGTGCGCTCGGCCTGACCTACAGCCGCTTCATGGCGGGCCTGAAGAAGGCCAACATCGAAGTGGACCGCAAGGTGCTGGCCGATCTGGCCGTCAACGATCCCGCCGGTTTCGGCAGCATCGTGAATCAGGTGAAGGCCCAGCTCGCTTGAGTGACTCGTCGTGACAGGCTGGCTTGCCAGCCCGCGCGACCTGGAAAGGCCGACACCGTTCGGCCTTTTTTTCTGCCCGCAGCGCGGCCCGGTGGCTGTGGCGGGCAACGGATTCAGAACGTCCCGTCATGAACGATCTCGAAGAACTGGTCCAGGCGGCGTCGGCCGATTTCGCCGCCGCGCTCACGCCGGCCCAGCTGGAAGACGCCAAGGCGCGCTACACCGGCAAGTCCGGCCGCGTCACCGAGCTGCTCAAGGGCATGGCCGCGCTGACGCCCGAAGAGAAGAAGACCCGCGGTGCCGCCATCAACGAGACCAAGCGCCGCATCGAGGCCGCGCTGACCGAGCGCCGCGAGGCCCTGGCTGCCGCCCAGCTCGAGGCCCAGCTTCGGGCCGAGGCGCTGGACGTGACGCTGCCCGGCCGCCAGCGCGGCGTGGGCGGGCTGCACCCGGTGTCGCGCACCATGGAGCGCATCGAGCAGATCTTCGCCTCGATGGGGTTCGACGTCGCCGACGGCCCCGAGATCGAGACCGACTGGTACAGCTTCACCGCGCTGAACAACCCGGAGAACCATCCGGCGCGTTCGATGCAGGACACCTTCTACGTCGACCTGAACGACGAGGCGGGCCGCCCGCTGTGCCTGCGCCCGCACACCTCGCCGATGCAGGTGCGCTATTCGCGCGTGCACGCCCAGCGGCATGCGGGCCTGGAGCCGATGCCCGAGATCCGCGTCATCGCGCCGGGGCGCACCTACCGGGTCGACAGCGACGCCACCCACTCTCCGATGTTCCACCAGTGCGAGGGCCTGTGGATCGGCGAGAACGTCTCCTTCAAGGACCTGAAGGCGGTCTTCACCGACTTCTTCCGCACCTTCTTCGAGACCGACGACCTGCAGCTGCGCTTCCGCCCGTCCTTCTTCCCCTTCACCGAGCCTTCGGCCGAGGTGGACATCGCCTTCGCCGACGGCCCGCTCAAGGGTCGCTGGCTGGAGGTGGCCGGCTCCGGCCAGGTGCACCCGAACGTGGTACGCAACTTCGGGCTCGATCCGGAGCGCTACATCGGCTTCGCCTTCGGCATGGGCCCGGACCGGCTGACCATGCTGCGCTACGGCGTCAACGACCTGCGCCTGTTCTTCGACGGCGACCTGCGCTTCCTCGGCCAGTTCAAGTAAGTCCGCCGACCCCTGTTCCAGGAACGAAGAGATGCAATTCCCCGAATCGTGGTTGCGCGAGTTCTGCAACCCTGACCTGAGCACCCAGGCCCTGGCCGACCTGCTGACCATGGCCGGCATGGAAGTCGAGGAGCTGCGCCCGGTGGCGCCGCCCTTCCACGGCATCGTGGTGGCCGAGATCCTCACCGCCGACCAGCACCCCAACGCCGATCGCCTGCGCGTGTGCACCGTCGACGCCGGCCCCTTCAGCAAGGACGGTCCGCTGCAGATCGCCTGCGGTGCGCCCAATGCGCGCGCGGGCATCAAGGTGCCGCTGGCCACCGTCGGCGCCGAGCTGCCCCCTGGCGAGGACGGCAAGCCCTTCGTCATCGGCAAGGGCAAGCTGCGTGGCGTCGAGAGCTTCGGCATGCTCTGCTCGGCGCGCGAGCTGAAGCTGTCCGAGGACCACGGCGGCCTGCTCGAGCTGCCCGAGGACGCGCCGGTCGGCCAGGACATCCGCGCCTACCTGTCGCTCGACGACACGCTGTTCACCCTCAAGCTCACGCCCAACCTGGGCCACTGCCTGAGCGTCTTCGGCATCGCCCGCGAGGTGGCTGCGCTGACCGGTGCGCCGCTGGTCACGCCGGCCATCACGCCGATCACGCCGCAGCACGACGCCCGGCTGCCGGTGCGCATCGAGGCGGCAGACCTGTGCGGACGCTTCTCCGGCCGCGTGCTGCGAGGCATCGACCCCACCGCCAAAACGCCTCAGTGGATGGTCGATCGCCTGGCCCGCTGCGGGCAGCGTTCGGTGAGCGCCCTGGTGGACATCTCCAACTACGTGATGTTCGAGTACGGCCGGCCGACCCACATCTTCGACCTCGACAAGATCCGCGGTGGACTGGTGGTGCGCTGGGGCCGCGCCGGAGAGACGCTGAAGCTGCTCAACGGCAACACCATCACGCTGGACGAGCAGGTCGGGGTGATTGCCGACGACCGGGCCGGCACCCAGACCGTCGAGTCACTGGCCGGCATCATGGGCGGCGACGCCACCGCGGTGAGCGACGACACCCGCAACGTCTACGTCGAGGCGGCCTTCTGGTGGCCCGAGGCGGTGGCCGGCCGGTCGAGGCGCTTCAATTTCTCCACCGACGCCGGGCATCGCTTCGAGCGTGGCGTGGACGCGGCGCTGACCGTCGAGCACATCGAGCGCATCACGGCGCTGATCCAGCAGGTCTGCGGCGGCCAGGCCGGCCCGATCGACGATCAGGTCACCCGCCTGCCCGAGCGCGCGCCGGTGCGCCTGCGCGTCGGCCGTGCCGCCAAGGTGATCGGCATGCCGGTCACCCAGGCGCAGTGCAGCGCGGTGCTGCGCCGTCTCGGGCTGGCGGTCGAGGAGGGTGAGGGTGTGCTGACCGTCACCCCGCCGAGCTGGCGCTTCGACCTGCAGATCGAGGAGGACCTGATCGAGGATGTGATCCGTGTGATCGGCTTCGACCAGCTGCCGCTGGTGCCGCCGCAGGCGCCGGTGACCTCGCGCGTGCGTCCCGAGTCGCAGCGCAGCAGCCATGCGCTGCGCCGTGCGGTGGCGGCGCTGGACTACCAGGAAACGATCAACTTCAGTTTCGTCGAGGTGCGCTGGGAGCGCGAACTGGCCGGCAATGCCGAGCCGATCCGCCTGCTCAACCCCATCGCGGCACCGCTGGCCGTGATGCGGTCCAGCCTGATCGGCAGCCTGCTGCAGGTGCTGCGCCACAACCAGGCCCGCCGCGCCTCGCGGGTGCGCATCTTCGAGCTGGGCCGGGTCTTCCAGCGCGATGCCGCTGTGGCCACTACGGAGCACAGCGTGGCCGGGGTGCATCAGCCGCTGCGCCTGGCCGGCCTGGCCTGGGGGCCGGTCGACGCCCTGCAGTGGGGCAGCGCCGAGCGCCCGGTGGACTTCTTCGACGTCAAGGGCGATGTCGAGGCGCTGTTCGCTCCGCGCCCGCTGCGCTTCGTCGCGGCCAGCCACCCGGCCCTGCATCCGGGCCGCTGCGCGCGCGTCGAACTCGACGGCCAGACCGTCGGCCATGTCGGCGAGCTGCATCCGCGCTGGTGCCAGGGCTACGAGCTGCCGGCCGGTCAGGGCGCCCCGGTCGTTTTCGAGCTGGACGTGCCGGCGCTGCTGGCGCGTGACGTGCCGGCCTACGTTCCGGTGCCCCGGCAGCAGGCCGTGACCCGCGACATCGCGCTGATCGTGCGCGACGACGTGCGCCACGATGCGCTCATGGACGCCATCCTGGCCGCCCCCACCGGCGGGCTGCTGCGCGGCGCGCGGCTCTTCGACGTCTACCGCCCTGGTGCCGCCAGCACGGGACTTGCGGCCGACGAGCGCAGCCTGGCGATCCGGCTGGAGCTGCTCGACGAGCAGGCCGCACTGACCGACGAGCGCAGCGAAGAGGTGGTGCGAGCCATCGTCGAAGCCGCCCGGCAGGCCGTCGGCGCGCGCCTGCGCGGCGCCTGAGGCGGGTTCCGCTGGAGACTCTACCCATGGACGACCGCTCGACCCCCTTGGAATCCTTCCCCTTGCCCAGCCTGGAGACCCCGACGCTCACCAAGGCCGAGCTGGCCGAACTGCTGTTCGAACGTCTCGGGCTGAACAAGCGCGAATCGAAGGACATGGTCGAAGCCTTCTTCCAGCATGTGCACGAGGCCCTGGTGCGCGGCGAGGAGGTCAAGCTCTCGGGCTTCGGCAACTTCCAGGTGCGCCGCAAGGCGCCGCGGCCGGGGCGCAACCCGCGCACCGGCGAATCGATCCCGATCGAGGCCCGCAATGTGGTCACGTTTCACGCGAGCCACAAACTCAAGGCCGTCGTGCAGGGGGAGGCTCCGCCCCCCGGAGAGTTCGAGTAAAGTCGAAGCCGACCGCTCGAACCCATTGATTTCCAATGGAAAACGCCCTCCCGGCCATCCCGCCCAAACGCTACTTCACGATCGGTGAAGTCAGCGAGCTGTGCGGCGTCAAGCCCTACGTGCTGAGGTACTGGGAGCAGGAGTTCACCCAGCTGCGCCCCATGAAGCGGCGCGGCAACCGGCGCTATTACCAGCACCATGAGGTGCTGTTGATCCGGCGCATCCGCGACCTGCTCTACGAGCAGGGCTTCACGATCAGCGGGGCGCGCAACCGCCTGACCGAACTGGGCGGGGCGGCCGCGCAGGCCGAGGCCTGGGAGGCCGCCGAAGCTGGCGACCGCTTCGAGCCGGACACGGACGCCGCCGCGGAACTCGCACTCGGCTTGAACGCACAGCCCTCGTCGGCTCGACCGTTGCTGGCCGATGTCCCCCAGTCGGCGCCTGCTGCACCTGCCCCTGTCGTCGCGGCAACCGCTGTGAACACGCGGGCCGTCCCGGTCCCCGGGCGCAGCCTGCGCGACGAGTTGATCGCGATTCGCAGCCTGCTCGAGCCTTGGGGCTGAAAGCTGTGGCAAAAATGCGCCAGAGCACTGGACGACCCCTGCCGGAGGTCCCTATAATGCAAGGCTCAGTCGGGGTGTAGCGCAGCCTGGTAGCGCACTTGCATGGGGTGCAAGGGGTCGCGAGTTCGAATCCCGCCACCCCGACCAACGAGACCTACGGACGGGCCGGTTTCCACAAGAAGCCGGCCCGTTTTCCGTTCCAGGCCTAGATCTTCGAAATCTCCGCGCTGGTGACCTCCCGTATGGCGCCGACAGGTCTTGATGATCTCGGCTTCTGTGCGCTACCACTGCGGAGCCAGGTGTTGCTGCTGCGCGACCACTGAGCCTTCCGTTCCCTGGCGTCGGCGAACCTCCTGACTGGCCTGCAGCGTGAACCGGCCTCAGACTATCCGCTTAGCCCGGCGCTCCGTAGGGCGGTCCCAGATCTCTGGGATGCCTCTCATTCCGAGCCGTCGCGCCCCAGATCGACATCTCTACTGCAATGGCGTGCCGGCACTGCAAGGCTCTGGCGAGCCGGTACCACGGCGTCTGGTCTGAGCTCATGCTGCTGCGGCGGTCATAGCCATTTTCCATCCCCGGCTGAACGGCCACGGTCAGAACATCCCCACCCGGGTGGGGACCACGACATGGCGCGCAATCTGCCTGTGATCGGGCGCGGTTCATCCCCACGCGGGTGGGGACCACCTGGGCAATCTCGGCGTGCGAGAGGTCGGCGTGCGGTTCATCCCCACGCGGGTGGGGACCACCCCTCCTCGAACACCGTGACGATGTCAGCCGGCGGTTCATCCCTACGCGGGTGGGGACCACCGCTGGCCGGCGTGGCGCTCGGCGGCGGCCTGCGGTTCGTCCCCACGCGGTTGGGGACCACTGCTCGCTCATGTGGGTGATGCGCTGCGTTCTCGGTTCATCCCCACGCGGGTGGGGACCACGCGCTGGTGGCTGCCGTCCTGGATGACCACGATGGTTCATCCCCACGCGGGTGGGGACCACGCGCGACCTCAGCAGGGCATGGGCCTCGGCGAGCGGTTCATCCCCACGCGGGTGGGGACCACGTTTCCAGGTTGGCGTCCTGCACGCTCCACCACGGTTCATCCCCACGCGGGTGGGGACCACACGATCTCGATCCAGATCGATCCAGGGGTGTGCGGTTCATCCCCACGCGGGTGGGGACCACGCGCTGGTGGCTGCCGTCCTGGATGGCCACGATGGTTCATCCCCACGCGGGTGGGGACCACTCGCCGAGCTGCTCGGCCGCTGCAGCGAGCAGCGGTTCATCCCCACGCGGGTGGGGACCACCGAACCGGCGACGCCCTGCGGCCCTTGGGGGCCGGTTCATCCCCACGCGGGTGGGGACCACCAGCGGTGGCTCACAGAGCTGTCGCCTGATGACGGTTCATCCCCACGCGGGTGGGGACCACGTGTCTGGCGGGTATGCCTTGCGCAGCGGCACCGGTTCATCCCCACGCGGGTGGGGACCACTTGCGAATCGTAGGGATCAGCGTGTCCCAGCTCGGTTCATCCCCACGCGGGTGGGGACCACGGCTTGCGGCCCAGGCGCATCTCGTGCAGGCGCGGTTCATCCCCACGCGGGTGGGGACCACCATGCTGCTGCTGGGCGTGTCCGTGGCGCTGTCGGTTCATCCCCACGCGGGTGGGGACCACACCGGGCAGCCGATCAAGGACACGGTGGAGGCCGGTTCATCCCCACGCGGGTGGGGACCACCCTGCTGGGCGATGCGAGTCATGCTGCACCGCCGGTTCATCCCCACGCGGGTGGGGACCACTCCATCCTCGCGGCCATTGGTCTGGCCGCCGGCGGTTCATCCCCACGCGGGTGGGGACCACGTTCGGCTGGTTGACAATCGCATGCACGGAAACGGTTCATCCCCACGCGGGTGGGGACCACCACCTCCAGGGCCTGCAGCCAGGTGGCGCCCTCGGTTCATCCCCACGCGGGTGGGGACCACTCTGAGGTGACGCCGATCGGCCGGCGGACGATCGGTTCATCCCCACGCGGGTGGGGACCACCCAGGCTGCACCCATGGCAAGGAGTCTGGGTACGGTTCATCCCCACGCGGGTGGGGACCACTGATCCATGTTGTTCCCCGCTCGTCATCGTGGCGGTTCATCCCCACGCGGGTGGGGACCACGCCCGAGGAGCGCGCCCTGGCCGGCGCAGGCGCGGTTCATCCCCACGCGGGTGGGGACCACTCCCACTCGCTGCCGTCCAGGCGTGCGTCGAACGGTTCATCCCCACGCGGGTGGGGACCACAAGCCCAGCTTTGCGACCACCTCCTGCTCGACCGGTTCATCCCCACGCGGGTGGGGACCACGCGGAAGTCACCAACCGGTCGATGACCTGCAGCGGTTCATCCCCACGCGGGTGGGGACCATCCCCACGCGGGTGGGGACCACCTGGGCGACTCCAGGATGAGCATGTAGTCGAACGGTTCATCCCCACGCGGGTGGGGACCACACGGTCTCCAGCTTGGCCGTCAGGGCCATGTTCGGTTCATCCCCACGCGGGTGGGGACCACCAAGCTGGCGGGGCCTGTTTTTTCGCGTCGGCCGGTTCATCCCCACGCGGGTGGGGACCACATGATTTCCATGGCTGTAGTCACCTGGTCCTCCGGTTCATCCCCACGCGGGTGGGGACCACCGGCTCTACAAGCGCTGGGTCCACCCCGACGACGGTTCATCCCCACGCGGGTGGGGACCACCTCGACCCGCTTCGCCCAGGCGGCGGCCATGCCGGTTCATCCCCACGCGGGTGGGGACCACTCACCACCGGCAGGGGGTCAGATGGACACAAACGGTTCATCCCCACGCGGGTGGGGACCACGCGGTGTTGACGCTGGTGCTGGCCAGCGGCGTCGGTTCATCCCCACGCGGGTGGGGACCACTGGTGAGGCGGGAGCTTGGCGAGCATCGTCGCCGGTTCATCCCCACGCGGGTGGGGACCACTTCAGCCGGATGAACAGGTCCTCGCGCGATTCCGGTTCATCCCCACGCGGGTGGGGACCACCTGCACCTCAGCCACGCAGATCACTCCACGAACGGTTCATCCCCACGCGGGTGGGGACCACGCATGGCGGCTGATGGCCGACCTGTGCAACTACCGGTTCATCCCCACGCGGGTGGGGACCACGTCGCCCCGCGATCGCGTTGGAGGAGGTAAGCCGGTTCATCCCCACGCGGGTGGGGACCACCAATACCCAATGCTGATATCGGACGATCGCACCGGTTCATCCCCACGCGGGTGGGGACCACCGCTGTACGTCTCCACGCCTCCACCGGCGCGTCGGTTCATCCCCACGCGGGTGGGGACCACGGTCGAGAACGTGCCAGAGTTTGCCGAGTGGACCGGTTCATCCCCACGCGGGTGGGGACCACTGGTCGGGGCAGACCTACACCCCGGCGCTGGGCGGTTCATCCCCACGCGGGTGGGGACCACACCTTGACCGCATCGGCCGGCAGCCGCCAGCCCGGTTCATCCCCACGCGGGTGGGGACCACCAGCGCACCCCCGCGCGGGGTCGACAGCACCACGGTTCATCCCCACGCGGGTGGGGACCACAGGAAGCTCTGCACCTCGGCCAGCACCTGGCCCGGTTCATCCCCACGCGGGTGGGGACCACAACAGCACGCTCTTGGCCACCGCGTCCACCGCCGGTTCATCCCCACGCGGGTGGGGACCACGGCCGGCGAGCAGGCGCAGACCCCGGCGGCGTACGGTTCATCCCCACGCGGGTGGGGACCACGCAGATCTGCGACCTGAACACCACCGTGTTGGCGGTTCATCCCCACGCGGGTGGGGACCACCTGCTCTGCCGCGGCGGCCGCGCGCTCGTGGTCGGTTCATCCCCACGCGGGTGGGGACCACCTCATCGGCAAGCTGGCCCGGTGGGTTGGCTACGGTTCATCCCCACGCGGGTGGGGACCACCCCAGCCAGGGCCACGACCAGGTGAAGGTACTCGGTTCATCCCCACGCGGGTGGGGACCACACGGCCTCGTCCGAGGCATAGCAGCCCTCGCGCGGTTCATCCCCACGCGGGTGGGGACCACTACAACCTGCTCAGCAAGATCGACCGCGAGGCCGGTTCATCCCCACGCGGGTGGGGACCACGCCTTGGCGGCCTCCGCACGCGCCTCCGCGGCCGGTTCATCCCCACGCGGGTGGGGACCACGATGATGATCGGAGACGCGGCGTGATCCACGACGGTTCATCCCCACGCGGGTGGGGACCACCTCGGGCGCGACAAGGACTTTTGGCCCACCGGCGGTTCATCCCCACGCGGGTGGGGACCACCGCATGCCCGCGCCGCCCGCGCGCGCTCGCGACGGTTCATCCCCACGCGGGTGGGGACCACGCGATGATGTCGTCCCGGCTCGGCTGCGCGCCCGGTTCATCCCCACGCGGGTGGGGACCACGCTGGCCACGAGCTGCTGGGCGGCGAGTTCGACGGTTCATCCCCACGCGGGTGGGGACCACGCGGCTGTTCGTGTGGACATCTGGAGATCCCGCGGTTCATCCCCACGCGGGTGGGGACCACTTCAACCCCAGCGTTGTGCTGGATCGAAGCGTCGGTTCATCCCCACGCGGGTGGGGACCACTGCCACTCGGTTTCATCGTGCGATTCGCCATCCGGTTCATCCCCACGCGGGTGGGGACCACTCGATCGCCACCTCGGGCGCATCGATGCCGGCCGGTTCATCCCCACGCGGGTGGGGACCACGGGCGCGGGCGCGCGCGCCCGAGACAGCGCGCCGGTTCATCCCCACGCGGGTGGGGACCACACCAGCGCGCCCGCCACGCCCAGCGGCGGCAGCGGTTCATCCCCACGCGGGTGGGGACCACTGCGCCGCGCCCCTCGGGCCGGCCGTCGATGTCGGTTCATCCCCACGCGGGTGGGGACCACCTCGGCGTTCGAGCCGAGTGCCACCGGCGTAGCGGTTCATCCCCACGCGGGTGGGGACCACCTCCCGACCTCGCCGCAGCCCTGCCGGTGGTGCGGTTCATCCCCACGCGGGTGGGGACCACGAGGCCAAGGGATACCGCGTGGCCTGTGCTGACGGTTCATCCCCACGCGGGTGGGGACCACGACCAGCCGCGCCGCAGATACAGGCGCGTCAGCGGTTCATCCCCACGCGGGTGGGGACCACCGGTGCAGGCGCGGCACGCGCGGAGCCGGTGACGGTTCATCCCCACGCGGGTGGGGACCACGAGACGCCCACCACCGCCAACCATGCGGACTACGGTTCATCCCCACGCGGGTGGGGACCACACCAACTCCATCCTGTTGATTTTGGCTGCAAATCTGGCTGTCGCCAGATCTACCAACTTGCAGCTCACGCGTACGGCAAATTGTTAAAGAACGTGCGGCAGGAAGTTGACCAGTTGAACACCGTCCAAATCGGCCGGCGTGCGGCGGTTCTTGCCGAGGGTGAGGAACTCGAAGCCGGCTTCGGCGCTGGAGCGCCAGACCAGCACGGCGTTGCCGTCTTCCAGGTCGGCCTCGACCTGTGACCAGATGTGTTCGCGCACGCGGCGCGAGTAGGTGCCGACGTAGACGCCGGCGCGCACTTCCAGCAGCCAGACGGCGAGGCGGCCGCGCAGGCGCGGCGGCACGTTTTCAACCACGATGACCATCATCGCCGAGGCCCTTGGGGTCGGGGAATGCGGGGCCGACGGCATCGTCGGGGGCGGTGGGGCGCGGCACCTCGGCGGCGGCCAGCATCTCCTCGATGTCGGGGATGATGCGCTCCAGCAGCCGGGTCTGTCGGAACACGTCGCGGCAGCCCATGCGCACGGCGCGTTCCGGGTTGAGCGGTTTGTCGGCCGCGATGCGGAACGCCACCGGGATCACGGTTTCCAGCTTGTAGACATCGGCCACGTCGTAGACGAACGACAGTGGCTTGCCGGTGTGGATGAATCCGACCGCCGGGGCATACCCGGCGGCCAGCACTGCCGCTTCGGCGACGCCGTAGAGGCAGGCGGTGGCCGCCGACAGGCAGCGGTTTGGAAGGTCGGAGGCGTCCCAGCTCTCGGGGTTGTAGTCGCGGCCTTCCCAGCGCACGCCGAACTTCTGCGCCAGCAACTGATAGCTGCGCCGCACCCGGGCCCCTTCGATGCCGCGCAGCTGCTCGACGCTGCGGCGCTCGGGAGGGGCTTCGCCGAAGCGCATCGCGTACATCTTGCGCACCACCTTCAGGCGCAGCGTCTCGTCCAGCGCCAGCCGGGCCTGATAGAGCAGCCGGTCGGAGCGCGCCCCGCCCGGCTGCCCGGCCGAGTAGAGCCGCACCCCCGCCTCTCCCACCCAGACCAGCAGCGTGCCGACCCGCGCCGCCAGCGCCGCCGCCCGGTGCGACACGCGCGTGCCGGGCTCCAGCATCACGCAGGCCACACCTCCGACGGGGATCTGGGTGCGCACGCCCGTCACGTCCACCACGACAAAGGCGCCGTCGATCACATCGACCTCGCCTTTCTCGATGAACACGACCGAGATGCGCTCCTTGATCGGGATCGGGCGCAGCGGGGGCAGCGGCGGCGGCATGGTGGCGGGGCTCCAGCGTCAGTCGGCCAGCGGGGCCAGCGACAGCAGCCCGAGCCCGAGGGCCTTGGCATGCCCCAGGCCCCGTGGCAGCGCCGCCTGCAGCGCCGCTGCATCGGTGGCGCACAGCACACCCTCGAACAGCACGCTCTGCACGGTGATGCGCTGGCCGCCTCCGGGCTGATGTCCCTGACGCCCCTGGCGGGTGCTCAGGCGCTCGCTGGCGCTGCAGAGTGCGGCCTGCACCGCGAAGCCGCAGCGCTCGCCCTGGCGGTTCAGCCAGCCGAGCTGCTCGTCCTCGCGCACGAGGCCGTACCGCTTGCCCTGGCGGGTCACGGTCGGGTTGGCCTGCAGGCGGAAGCGAAAGCACCGGCCAGGCTGCACCAGCGCCGCCAGATCGACCGGCTTGTCGGGCTCCAGCGACTGCAGGTAGCCGGCCGGCTCGTCCAGCACGGCCCAGCGGCCGGGCTCGGCGGCCTGCACCAGCACCGTGCCGTCGGGCCAGCCGCCGGCACCGCGTTCCTTACGCCACAGGAAGCGGGCCGGGGGCTGCGTGGCATCGAGGGCGTAGACGCGCGCCAGGGTGCGGTGCATCTCGTAGGGGTCGGCCAGATCGCGGCGGGCGCGCGGGTCAGCAGGGTTGAGTCGCAGCCGGCTCAGGTACATGGTCGAGAACTCCAGGCATCACGAAACGCGGGCCGAACCGGCGCGCGGCGAACGGGGCGACCGGCTGGTCGTGGCGCAGCGCACCTTCGCTGGCGTGTTCCAGCAGCAGGCGCACCGGCTGGTCGCGGTGCTCGGGCCGGGCCGGGGCAATGCGCGGCCAGCCGGCCAGCACCTCGGCCAGCGGGCCGGGCTGCACGCCCTCAGGCAGCCAGACCGGCCACCCCGGCACGCAGGCCTTGCGCCCCAGCGCCAGAGGCCAGTGCGGGCGCTGCAGCGCCTGCTGGATCTGCGCCAGCAGGGCAGCGTCGTCCCCGCACAGCCCGACCAGGAAGACCGCATCCGATAGGTAGTAGCGCGGGCTGACAACCGTGCGCCCCAGATCGGGCTTGCCGCTGGCGGCCACCAGCACGCCGGTGGCGGTCTGGTAGTCGCGCATCAGCAGCCCTTCGCGGTCGGCGCGCACGCCCATGTGCAGCGCGGCCAGATCTTCGACCGGCTCGGCCCGGTCACGCCCCAGCGCGGCGCAGACCAGCCCGAGCACGCCCGACTTGCTGGGCTCCAGCTGGCTGTCGCGCTCGTCGAACCGGCTGGTGGTGCCCCACGCCTGCATCGGGCCCGCCAGCCGCAGCAGCAGGGTCGGCATGTCAGGCTCCCGGCTGGCTGCCGGCCAGTTCGGCTTGAATGGCGGCCTGCACGGCAGCCTGCACCCAGGCGTTCAGCGCCTCCAGGCTGGTCACGGCTTTGCCCTGCGCCTGCGGCCAGGCGCCGGTGAGGTCGAGCACCGCCCAGCGGTCACGTGCACTGCCGTAGACGGCCCCGAGCTGCTGCTCGTGCCGGGCCAGCGCCGCCACCGATTGCGCCGTGAGCGGCTGATCGTGACGTGGCACCACCGGCCGCTCGAAGGCGTTGGCCAGATTCAGCGGGCTGGCATGGCGCAGCACCACGCCGATGAAGCTGGGCGGGTTGTGGGCCGCAAAGGTGTTCTGCTTGCCGCTCGGGATGGCCCGCGCGAAGGCCGTGGTGAACGCCCCCAGGCCGGCCAGCGCCAGTTCCTGGTCGCCCTGCAGGTTGGCCAGCAGCTTGCGCGCATCCAGCGCCGCGTAGCGGTAGAAGGTGGCGGAGGTGAACTCGATCTGGCCGATCATGCCGGCCCCGGTCTCGTCCGGGCCGCCCTGGTCATCGACGGCGGTGAAGTAGTCGAACTCGCGCTCCACGCGGTGCGTGCTGAGGGCGTGCGCCACCTGACAGGCAGCGTCCTGGTTGGCCGCCGGCATGTCGGCCAGCATGCGCCCGAACAGTGCCACGTCCACGGCCTTGCCGCCATCCAGCAGCCGCTTGGCCTTCTTGACCACTTCATCGGGGGCGGCGGCCTTGGCTTCCTTCTTGGACTTCTTCTTGCCATCCTCGGCCGGGGGCGGCGGGGCCAGCTCGTCCCAGTGCTCGGCAATCAGGGCCGCCAGACTGTCGATCTCGCCCTGACCCAGGAACAGCAGGTACTGGGTCTGGCCCTTGTCGTCGAGCTGCAGACCGGCCGCCGCCAGCGCAATCTCGATGCGCGGCCGGGGCTCGGCACGGTCTTTCAGCAGCGGGTGCTCCAGCAGCAGGGTCAGCAGCTTCTTGGTGCGCACACCGCGCGCCGTGGCCGGCAGCAGGTTCTGCTCGGCCGACAGCAGCCGCACCGCCCGCTTGAAGCACTGGCTGCTGACACGCGCCCGGCGATAGCCGCCGAACACGGCGTCCTTGGGGGCACCGGTGTCGTCGCGGTTCAGGTTGGACGGGGCGAAGTTCTGGATCAGGTGGTATTCGACGAACAGGCTCATGGATTCCTCCTGGTGGAATGGGGACGGCAATGGAGACAAAAACAGAGACGCAAAGCCGGGGGTCACCGGCCGGGATCGGACGCAGGGGCCGGATCGGCCGGATCGGCACCGTCGCCACCGGCCGCCGGGGCGCTGCGGTAGAAGTCGCGCGCCCAGCGCTGGCGCATGCGGTCGCGCGGCTCGATCGCCCACGGCCGCCACCACAGCACCAGATCGTCGAGCAGTGCGGCGTAATCGAGCCCGCGCTCGTCGGCCGCCAGCAGCGCGATCACCTGCCGCAGCAGTTCGGGCAGCCCCTCGGCATCGGTGGACAGCAGCGTGATGAAGCGTTTCTCGATGCTCGGGCTCTGGCGCTCGTGCATCAGCAGGCCGAAGCTGCGCGCCAGACTCAGGCCGGGCCGGTGCTGCGGGTGGCTGGCGTAGAGGCCGGCCGTCAGATAGAGCGCCGGCCGCAGTGCGTCCTGCCCCGCTGCGTCGGGCACGAAGCGTTCGACGAACGGAAACGCCGCCGGATGACTGCCCGGCGCAAACCCGAGGCTGCGCCGCAGCACGGCCAGCGCGCCCCGGTCACGCCCGGCCAGCGCCTCCAGCCAGACGATGAACTGTTCGGACAGACGCGGCGGCGTGGCCTGTGCCGCGTCGGGCAGCCCGGGGCTGGCGATCGGGTCGCTGTGCTCACTCATGATGGGTCGGCTCCTTGCTGATCGTGGTCGTCGTGGTCGTCGTGGCTATGCCGGCTGTACCGCCTCCCTCCCCGGCGGCCTCGCGCAGCGGCTTGAGCAGGTGTAGGTGGCGGCCGTGCATCTGTGCCTGGGCCTTCAGTGCCGGGGCCGAGGTACCCAGCAGCGCCAGCGTGGTGTCCCAGGCGTTCTGGCTGGCGCGCAGCAGGGCGCGCTGCCAGTCGCGGGCAGCCTCGTCGATCTCGGCCCGGCCGATGCGCTGCAGCCAGTGCGGCAGCGCCTGCTCCAGCACGACGAAGAAGGCGGTGGACAGCGGGCTGCGGGCCACCATCTCGCGGGCACGCTCCAGGGTGTCCTTGCTGCCGGGATCGGGCAGCGTGTGCGCCAGCATCTGGTTGGCCAGCCGGCGCAGTTCGCGGTGCTGTGTCTCGGCCGCCTGCAGCGCCTCGCGCACCAGTTGCGCGACCTCGAAGCGGGTCAAGGCCACCATCGGCAGGCGGAAATGCTCGCTGCGCCAGCGCACCAGCTTGGCCTGATCGGAAGTCAGGCCGGCCAGCAGCACCGGGATGTCGCTGTCCAGATCCCCCAGCGCATCCTGCAGGTTGGCCGCCCCGCTCAGGATGGCCGCCGGCTGGGCCTCCTTGCCGGTGGCGTCGGGCAGCAGGGCACCCAGGTCGCGCCATGCGGCCTTGCCCTCGGCAAAGTTGAGCCGCACCAGACCGTTGCTGCCGGCGCGGTAGGAACTCATCGGATCGGGCGCGGCCTCGTCTTCCAGCAGCGCCACGCCGGCACCGAAGCGGATCCAGCGCACCTGCGTAGGCTCCGGCTCCGGCTCCTGCAGCAGCAGCACGGCCCGAGACAAGCGGCTGTAGCGGTCGCACGGGCCGGTGGCAGGCTGCGGGTCGGCCTGCAAGTCGGCGGTGGTCACCGGCGGGCGCTCCCAGCACGGCAGATCGCTTGCCGATGCCGCCCGATGCGGAGGCAGCCCGAGCAGCAGCGCCTGCGCCAGCGTGGCACCCAGCGGCATCACGGCGGCCGTGTTGGACAGCGGGCCGGCCTTGTCGGCGCTGCGGAACACCTTGACCAGCCCGCCCGGCGTGAACTGCAGGAAGCCCAGCAGTTGCCGCAGCGCCCGCGCGGCCGGCACCGCGACCGGGCAGTCATCGACGGCGTGATCGAACACCACCGGGGTGTTGCCGTTGGCGCTTTCCAGCGCCACCTGTGTCCAGGGCTTGAGCTTGTCGGCGGTTTCCGGGGCACGGGCCAGCGCCGCCACCTGCATGAACGGCTCGGTCGGGTGGAACAGCCAGAAGCGTTCGCGCCAGTGTTCCAGGTAGGCGTGCAGCGGTGCCACCGGCAGGCCGGTGCGCCACCAGCGGGCGCGGTCGGCATCTTTCCAGGAACCGGGGTCGCGGCACAGGGCACGGTGGGTGACGGCCAGCAGCAGGCGGTGCAGCGCGACGAGGTTGGGCGGCGAGGTCTCGGCCAGTGCCTCGATGTCGCCGGCGCGCTCGAACAGCGCCAGCAGGCCCAGCTCGGTGACCTGCCCGCCGCGCAGTCGCACCGGAATCCAGGGCTGATCGAGCAGGTTGAACGCAGGGGGGGGTGTCATGCGGCGGCCTCCTTGTCTTGCTTCGGTTCAGTGGTGTAGACAATGCCCAGGTCGGCATCGAGCCGCACGCACAGCGCCCCGTGCCGCCAGCAGCCGTCCTGCAGCAGCAGCGGGCGCAGGTCGCGCAGCCACGGGTGATCGGCCCAGCCGGCCGGCGGCTCGGTGGCCTGCAGCGCCTTGACCACCGCCATGCGGCTGAGGCGCACCTGCCGGCAGACCAGCCGCCGCGCCAGTGCCGGATCGGGCTTGCAGGCGGGGTCGAACGGCGCCTCGTCCGGCAGCAGCCGCCACCGGCCAGCATCAGTGCTGTCCTGATGCACCGGAATCAGCGTGATGCTCTCGGCGCCGAAGCGGGTGCGGTTGTCGGCGCCCAGCCCCTCGCCGGCCTCGCGGCCGTGCGGCTTGCCGCTGTAGGCGTCCTGCAGCGCATCGCGCACGTCGATGGCGGCATTGGCGGCGAACTGCTCCATCTGCTGCGCTTCGGCGCGGTGCTCGCCCCACGCCTCGCCCTCGATGAAATCGCGGGCAGCGGCCGGGGTGGCGGGCGGCAGCGGCTCGTCGCCGTAGATCTGCTGCACCAGCCGGTCGATGTCGTGCGGCAGCGTCCAGCGTTCCTCGCGCGACGCGAAGGCCCAGGTGCGCCCGAGCAGGTAGGCGCCATAGACGGCGGCCCAGCCGGTGCGTTTCAGGTCGGGCAGCGCGGCGGGCAGCAGGCCGGCGACGATCAGGCGCGGCTCGGCATGGGCGGCCGGGCGCTGGCGCACATGGCGGTGCAGCCGGCCGGCGCGCTGCAGCAGCAGATCGACCGGGGCCAGATCGGAGATCAGCAGGTCGAAGTCGATGTCGAGGCTCTGCTCGGCCACCTGGGTGGCAATCAGCAGCGCCCGGGCCGGGCGGGTGCCGGCCTTGCCGTAGAGCGCCTGCACGGCCCGCTCGCGCTGCGAGCGTTCATCGGCCGGGAAGCGGGCATGGAACAGCAGCACCGGCACCTCGGCCGCCAGTTGCGGGCGCAGCAGCCGCCAGAGCTGCTGTGCCCGATCGACGGTGTTGACGATGATGGCAATGCAGCCGCCCGGCGCCACTTGCTCCAGCGCCAGCGCGGCGATGCTCTCGACGCGTTCGTCGATGCCGCCCAGCCGGATCGGTGCCATCGGCCGCGACGGGCAGTGCCGCCCGGCCAACCGGCCGCCGCTGGCCAGCAGCAGGCGCGGGTAGGCCGGGGCGGCATCCTGCGCCACCGCCTCGGCCTCGACGCCCCAGGCCGACAGCAGCGCCCGGCGCCGCGCGGCCGGCAGCGTGGCGCTCATCAGGATCACCGAGCAGCCGAGCCGCTGCAGCCAGCGCAGCAGGGCCTCGATCAGACCGCCGGTGTAGCTGTCGTAGGCATGCACCTCGTCGAGCACGACGACCCGGTTGGCCAGCCCCCACAGCCGCACGAAGTGGTGCTTGACGTTGAGCGTGGCATAGAGCGCCTGATCGATCGTGCCGACCCCGAACGGCGACAGCAGCGCCCGGCGCCGCTGCGCGAACCAGGACGAGCACTGCACCGCTTCGCCGGCATGGCCGCCGGGCGCATGGCTGGCATCGGCGTGGATGCCGCGCAGCTCGATCAGCCGGTCGCGCTCCAGCGCCGCACCGCCGTGCGCCAGTTGCAGGTCGAGTGCCGGCAGGATCCGCTCCGGATCGTGCAGCGCTGCGGTACCCTCGCCTGCCGCATCGGCATCGGCATCGGAGGATCCGGGCCGTGTGGTGAACAACTGCACCGCCTGCAGGAACCGCCATGCCCGCTCGAACATGGCGTTGCCGGTGGCCTGCGTCGGCAGGCCGATGTAGAAGCCGCGATGGCCGAGCTGCCGTTGCAGGTGCAGGTAGGCCATGAAGGCCAGTTCGGTCTTGCCCTCGCCCATCGGCGCTTCGACGATCAGCAGTGCCGGGGCGGCCACGCCCTGCAGCAGTTCGTCGGCAGCGGTCTGGAGCGGGCGCGGCTGCACCCCGCTCACGCCGGTGATGCGCTCCAGCAGCGCGCCCGGGCTCTCCGGTGGCAGTGCCTGCACCTGCGGCCAGCCGATGTCGTCGAGCGCACGGTCGGCCAGCACCAGCGCGCCGGCATGGTGTTCGTGCAGCGTCGCGGCCCGCTCGCCCGGCGCGAACCAGTCGGTGTTGGAGCCGATCCAGTCGGCCACGCTGGTCAGGCCGGCCAGCCAGTTCAGTGCGGCCAGATCGTCGGTGCTGACATCGGTGCTGACATCGGTTCTGATCGCGGCATCCGCCACCGCAGGCGCCGGCGCGCCGGCGCCGGACTCTGGCAGCACGTCAGGCCCGAGCAGCACCCGGTCGTAATGCTGCAACAGCACGTCGCGGGCTTGCGTCCATGCAGCCGGCTCACGTGTCTGCCGGGCGTTGCGGATCTCCATCGTCTGGAAATGGAACCCGTGATGCGCCGCCACGACGCGGGCCAGCACCGGCGACAGACGCTGCGCCAGCAGCACGGCACTGCTGAGGTCGTGCCGGTCGTATGTCATCAGCCGTGGATCGAAGATCAGGCCGGTGGCGGCGTCCCGGGCGCGCCCGTCGGGCCACTTGTTCTGGAAGCCGATGGTGCCCTTGCCGACATCGTGCTGCCCCGCCACCCAGGCCAGCCAGCGCCCGAGCCGGGGCACCGGAATGCCGAACGCGTTGGCCGCCCATTGCAGCGAAGCCTGCGGCTCGCGGGCCAGGATCCGTTCGGCCACGGCCGCCACGTCGAGCATGTGCGCCAGCAGTCCGTGTCCCTGCGGGCCGTCGCTCTTGGCCCAGAGGCTGCGCACAGCCGGAGGAAGAGCCTTGAACGTCGTTGGCTGAACGCAGCAACGACCCTGACAGATGCACAGATGTGGCTGGTTCTCCACCTGATAGCTCTCTTGTCGACTCCCTTCGAGCCTGCAGTCTCGCCGGAGCGTTCCCCTGTTTCGCGATCGAATTCACCATTGCTACGCAAAGGTGGCACTTCTCCGCAGTGCTTTCGTGACAAAGTTGTCAAAGTTGGCCGTTGATCTCATCGATCGAGTCACTCGGAGCGCTGACAGCACGGCCAATCGAGCTTCGTAGCAGATCCTGCGTCGATCGTGCCCTCGGTGGTGGCTGTCTGCCATCCACCGGAAGTGCGAGGTCCTGGCGCATGTTGGTTGCTGCGCATGGAGTCCTTCCTGCTGTGCCCGGTGATCGGGTACCGCCAGCGTGCGGTCCGGAGGAGCAGGTCGGCCCTGCGCCCGGGGACTCCGCTAGGTCTACGAGCAGCGGGGTCACGATCCCTCCTTCATCTCGTGCCACGGTGGGCGCTCGCGTGGTCGCTGATCATCCGGGTGCGGTCGATTGCTGCGCCCGGTGCGGAAGGCTGAACATGCTCCGGTGTTGGCGCGGCCGTTGGCATGGGCTTCCCACCACGCCGGAGCCGTGCATGCGTGACTGCCACGTTTGGCCGGATCAGGCAGACATCGAGTGTGACTGGCACGTCGGCGTCGGAGATCGGCCACGCTGGTAAGCCGGCCGCAGCGTCTTGCCGCGATCCGCATGGGCGTTTATGCGGGCTGGCCGATCTGCGGCGCTCTTCCAGGGCCTGGTCTTCGGCCAGTGCGGTTGATCGGCTGGCTTTCTGCGGCGAAGACGCTTGCACGCTCCACCCACGACGCGAACACGGAGGAACTTGCCGGCAAGGCGACATTGGAGGGGGCCTGGTCTTGGGGCTGCGGCGGGTCATTTCGGCGCACTCCTTCGACGAGCGGTGCTGGGAATCGGGGCTCGACCAGTGGTGGACATTCCGGCGCCCCGATTGCAGGGGCTGAGGACAGGCAGAGCTCTGGGACGCATAGATGGTCCCTGCAACGAGCCAGTTCGTCGAGTCCTCCAGGACGTACTGCAGTCGATGTCGCAGCGCGCCGTGCAGCGATGCCCGACTCGGCCCGAGGATTGCATGCGTCCAAATACAATCCACGGATGACGCCGGCCCAGGCAGCGCGATGCGGCCGGGCCTCGAAAGGGTGACGCCTGATGGGCCGACTTTGTGCACGCCGAGGACGCACGGCGGGGTGGACGCTGCTGTCGCGGCGCTGGGCCCGGTGGGGCTGGTGGCGTCTGCGTGATCTCGACCCGGAGTTCTGGCAGCGCCTGCGCGCCGAGCTGCGCATCGGCCTGCACTGGGTGGACCGGGCGGTGGTGCTGCTGGCCGCCGCGCTGACCGGGCTGGTGGTGGTGGGTTTCACGCTGGCTGCGGAAGGCGCCCACCACGCCTTCGGGGTGCTGATGCAGTCCAATCCCGCCGGTCCCTGGGCGGCCCTGGTCTGGACGCCGCTGCTGACGGTGCTGCTGCTGGCCTGGACGCGGCGCTTCGCGCCCGGGGCGGCGGGTTCGGGCATTCCGCAGGTGATGCGGGCGCTGGAGGACGATCTGGCGCCGGTCGAACGCAGCCGGCTGGTCGGGCTGCGCGTGGCCCTGCACAAGGTCGGCCTGGTATCGGGCGGCCTGCTGGCCGGCCTGTCGATCGGGCGCGAGGGGCCGACGGTGCAGGTCGGCGCCGGCGTCATGCTGCAGGCGCGGCGCTTTCTGTCGCCGGGCAGCGGCCTGGATGCGCACGACCTGATGGTGGCCGGCGCCGCGGCCGGCATCGCCGCGGCCTTCAACACACCGCTGGGCGGCATCGTGTTCGCGCTCGAGCAGCTGACGCGCCGGCGCGGCATGTCGCACAGCGCGCTGGTGATCTCGAGCATCGTGCTGGCGGGCATCGTCGCGGTGTCGGTGTTCGGCAACGAGACTTACTTCGGCCGCCTGAAGGTGCAGGAGCTGTCCTCGGCGCTGTGGCTGCCGGGCCTGGCCGTGGCGCTGGCCTGCGGCCTGGCCGGCGGGCTGTTCGCGCGGCTGCTCGTGCTGTCGCTGCAGCGCCTGCCGGGCCGGCTGGGCCACTGGCGGCGGGTCTACCCCTATCGTTTCGCCGCGGTCTGCGCGCTGGCGGTGGCGGTGATCGGGCTGGTGACCGGCGGGGCCACGGCCGGCGCCGGCTATGCGGCCACGCGCGACCTGCTGGAGGGCCGGGCCGACCTGCCGGGCATCTACACGCTGCTGAAGTTCTGTGCCACCTGGCTGTCGGCCTGGACGGGCCTGCCCGCCGGGGTGTTCGCCCCGTCGCTGACCATCGGGGCCAGCATCGGCCACGATGTCGCGGCCACGGCCGGCCTGCTGGGCGAGGCGGCGATTCCCCTGATCGCGCTGGGCATGGTGGGCTTCCTCGCCGCCAGCACCCAGGGGCCCATCACCGCCTTCATCATCGTGATGGAGATGGTCTCCGGCCAGGCGATGGTGCTCAGTCTGATGGCCTGCGCACTGCTTTCCAGCGGGGTGTCGCGGCTGGTGTCGCCGCCGATGTACCTGGAGCTGGCCGCCGGGCTGATGCCGCCGCGTCCGCTGGGTGCCGAGCCGCCGGCCAATGTCGAGCCCGGCAGTCGGTCGCAGGAGCGGGGCTGACGCTGCGATGCCGGGCGCCTGCGGCCACCCGTGGCCGGCGAGGGGCGCGGTATCCTCCTGCGATGAGCGAGATCGAAACCCCGAGCCTTCCGGTCGCCGGCGTGGTGGAGCGTATGCCGGCCGATCCGGCCCCGGCCCGCGTGTTGAGGCAGTTCCGTCAGGTCTTCAATGCGGTGCGCACCCACTTCCAGCAGGTCGAGAAGGCCGCCGGCATCGGCGGCGCGCAGCTCTGGGCGCTCAGCGTGATCGGCGAGCGGGACGGTCTCGCGGTGAGCGAATTGGCGCGCGCGCTGGACATCCACCAGTCCACCGCCAGCAACCTGGTGCGTGTGCTTACCGAACGGTCGCTGGTCGAGTCGGTGCGGCAGGGGCCGGATCGGCGGGTGGTGCAGCTGCGCCTGCTGCCGGCGGGTCGCGAGATCCTGCAACGTGCCCCGGGCCCCTTCAGCGGGGTGCTGCCCGAGGCCCTGGCGCGACTCGATCCCGCCACCCTGGCCCGCCTCGAGGAGGATCTTGCGGCGTTGATCGAGACCCTGGATGCCGACACGGCCGGGGCCGGGGTGCCGCTGGGCCTGTGAGGCCCCCCGGGTCCGTCGGGCAGAAAAAAGACGGCGACGAAAAAAGACGGGGACGCCAGGGTCCCCGTAAACACATGAACAAGCCTGGACGGCCAGGATGGTAGGTGGTCGACCAGGCCCCGAGTCTAAACGACTTGCATTTGTTCACATGTATCGATCTTCGGCCCGGCAGGTCGTCCAGCGTGCGGGAAGGCACGCCTGCGGCATCAACCTTCCAGCAAGGCGGCCGACTTGACCTGCACCCACACCGGGGTGCCGGGCTGCAGGTCGAGCAGGGCGGCGGCGCGGCGCGTCACGCGGGCGAGCAGGCGCGCGTGCGCACCGCTGCTGTCGGTGACCTCGATGCGCAGCAGCGCGACGGCGGGATGGGCCTCGCCGGCGACGGCATCGACCACGCCGGTCAGCACGTTCTGGATGCTGCTGCTCCAGGGCGGCTGGCGGGCCAGGCTGACATCGCGCGCCAGCACCCGGACCCGCACCGGGCGGCCCAGCGGCAGGCCTGGGTCGCGCGTCCAGAGCCGGCCGCCGGGAAAGTCCACCCGCACCAGATGCCAGGCCGTGTCGCGTTCGGCGAGCGTGCCGGCCAGCACCACACCGGCGTCCTCGCCCAGGCGCAGCGGGCCGTCCAGCCGGGTCAGCAGCTCGTCCAGCGGGCCCTGGGCCTGCACCCGCCCGCCGTCGAGCAGCAGCAGGTGATCGGCCAGGCGGGCCACCTCGTCGACCGCATGGCTGACGTACAGCACCGGGATGTCCAGCTCCTCGCGCAGTCGCTCGAGGTAGGGCAGAACCTCGCGCCGACGCGCCGGGTCCAGCGCGGCCAGCGGCTCGTCCATCAGCAGGACGCGCGGGCGCAGTGCCAGGGCCCGTGCGATGCCCACCCGCTGGCGTTCACCACCCGACAGGCCCTGCGGTCGACGCTCGAGCAGATGGCCGATGCCCAGCAGCGCGACGGCCTGCTCGAGGGCCTGGTCGTCCGCGCCCAGGCGCTTCAAGCCGTAGCGCAGGTTGCCCGCCACGTCCAGGTGCGCGAACAGGCTGGCCTCCTGGAACACGTAGCCCAGCGCGCGGCGGTGCGTCGGCAGCCACTGCCGGCCGTCCTGCCAGACCTCGCCCTGGAACACCACCCGGCCGCCCGGCGCGCGTTCCAGCCCGGCAATGCAGCGCAGCAGCGTGGTCTTGCCCGAGCCGGAGGGGCCGAACAGCGCGGTGACGCCCCGGCCCGGCAGCAGGGTCTGCACGTCCAGCGTGAAGCCGGGGCGATCCAGCCGCAGCGCCAGCTCGATGCCAGGACGCGGCGCGGGCCGCGCAGTCGGGGGGGCGAGCGGCAGCGGTGGGCTCATGGCGACAGCCTGCCCTGACCACGACGCCGGCCGTTCCAGCCGTAGACGAGCAGCAGCACGACGAAGGAGAAGGCCAGCAGCACGGCCGACAGGCGATGCGCATCGGCGTAGGCCAGCGCCTCGACATGGTCGTAGATCTGCACCGAGGCCACCCGCGTTTCGCCGGGGATGTTGCCGCCGATCATCAGCACCACGCCGAACTCGCCCAGCGTGTGGGCGAAGGTCAGGACGGCGCCGGTCAGGAAGCCGGGTGCGGCCAGCGGCAGCGCCACCGTGAAGAAGGCGTCCAGCGGCGAGGCGCGCAGTGTGGCCGCGACTTCCAGCGGGCGATCGCCGATGGCCTCGAAGGCGTTCTGCAGCGGCTGCACCATGAAGGGCAGCGAGTAGACCAGCGAGCCCAGCACCAGCCCCCAGAAAGTGAACGGCAGCCGGCCCGCGCCCAGCGCCGCGGCGAGCTGTCCCAGCGGCCCCTGCGGCCCCATCGCGACCAGCAGGTAGAAGCCCAGCACGGTCGGCGGCAGCACCAGCGGCAAGGCGACCACCGCCGCCACGACGCCGCGCCAGCGGCTGCGGCTGCGCGCCAGCCACCAGGCCAGCGGCGTGGCGAGCACGACCAGCAAGGCGGTGACGACGGCGGCCAGCTTCAGCGTCAGCAGCAGGGCCTGGGTGTCGGCAGCGCTCAGGCCGATCATGCGGGGCGTTCCGTGCGAAGCCGGGGACAGTCCGCGCGCAGGAGGTCAGAGTCCGTAGCCATGCGCCTGGATGATGGCATGGGCCGCGGGCGATCTCAGGAAGGCGAGGAAGGCCCGGGCCGCCGGCTGGTGGCGGCCGGCCTCGAGCAGGGCGGCCTCCTGCCGGATCGGTGCGTGCAGCGCCGCAGGCACGATCCAGCCCGAACCCGAGGTGAGCCGGCCGCCCTGCCAGACCTGCGAGAGCGCGACGAAGCCCAGCTCGGCATTGCCGCTGGCGACGAACTTGTACGCCTGGGCGATGTTCTCGCCCATCACGAAGCGCGGCTGCAGCGCCTCGAGCAGGCCGCGCGCACGCAGGATCTCGACGGCGGCCTGTCCGTAGGGCGCCACGCGGGGGTTGGCCAGTGCGAGCTTGCGGAAGTCGCCGCGGGCCAGCACGGCGCCCTCGGCATCGACCGCGCCGGGGCGGGGTGACCACAGCACCAGCCGACCCAGCGCATAGGTGAAGCGGCTGCCCGGCATCGCCAGGCCGTCGCGTTCGAGCTGGGCAGGTTTGTCCGCATCGGCGCTGAGAAAGACCTCGAAGGGCGCACCATGGCGGATCTGGGCATAGATCTTCCCCGAGGCGCCGAGCGACACCTGCAGGCGGTGGCCACTGTCGCGCTCGAAACGCTCGGCCAGCGCCGGCATCACCGGGGCGAAGTTCGAGGCCACCGCGACGCGTACCTCGGCGGCCAGCACCGGCCCGGTCCACAGCAGCAACAGGGCGGAAACCAGCGCGCAGATCAGGGTGTACATCAGCAGGCGAAGGGGTCGCAGCGGGGACGGATCGGACATGGCAGGCGCTCCGGGCGGACCCGTTCGGGGCCCATGCAGGAGGGCGGCTGCTGGTGTCGGTGTGTCGGACTTCCTACGCGGCGGCCGCCCCTGCCGCGAAGGCAAGCAAGACTTCCGCCATGGGGCGTCGTGCGGCAGCGGTCATGCCGTGGCGGCGGGCACTTCCTGCACCTGCAGCGCCGGACCGCCGGCCTGCAGGGCCAGCAACCGGTCGATGTTGGGGTGCTTGCCGGGATGGGCGCGCGCGTCGTCGCTGTGCTCGCCGTACAGCGCGAGGCCTTCGGCCGCGGCTGCCGGGGTGATCTGCCCGCCGTGGCGCCGGGCCAGGGCATGGTAGACCGCCAGCGAGCCGGCCTGGCCGGGCCGGTTCTCGATCGTGGCGACGAGCTGCCCGTCGGCATCGCGCAGCTGCAGCGCGGCCAGGTGGGTCACCGGCGGCAGGGTCTTCAGGGTCTCGGCAAAGGACATGGGATCGGGAGGACGTCGGGATGCAGGGCGCCATTGTCGCCGCCCTGGCATCATCGCGCCGCTGCCGCCCCGGTCCCCTTTCCATGCCCCTGCGTCGAACCTCCCGCCACCTGCTGCAACTCTTCGTCACCGGTGCGCTGGCCGCACTGCCGCTGGCGGCCACCTTGGCGATCTTTGCCTGGGCGGCCAGCCTGCTGCTGCGCTGGCTGGGGCCCGACAGCGCGGTGGGGCGCACGCTGATCGCGCTGGGCCTGGGCGTGAGCGGCTCGGAGCTGGTCGGCTACCTGATCGGCGTGGGCCTGGTGGCGCTGGCGCTGGTGCTGCTCGGCGCGCTGGTGCGCACCGGCGTGCAGCAGGGCGCCAGCCGGCTGCTCGACGACGCGCTGCGCCGCATCCCGCTGGTGCGCACGGTCTACGACCTGTCGCACCGCCTGGTCGACCTGATGCGCCAGCGCGACCGCGAGGGGCCCAAGTCGATGTCGGCGGTCTGGGTGCACTTCGGCGGCGCGGGCCAGGAGGGGGTGGTGGTGCTCGGCCTGCTGTCCTCACCCGAGCCGCTGGTGCTCGAGGGACGGGCCCACCTGGCGGTGATCGTGCCCACCGCACCGGTGCCGGTGGGCGGCGGCCTGCTGTTCGTGCCGCAGGCCTGGGTGCGGCCGGCCGAGGTGGGCATGGAGGCGCTGACCAGCATCTATGTCTCGATGGGCGTGACCGCGCAGCAGCACCTGCGCGCGGCGCAGCCTGGCACCGGGCGCGCGGACGGTGCCTGAGCGGCCTGCGACCCGGCCCGCGGCCGGCACTGCCCCGGGGCGTGCGGGGGGCGTCGATGGCACCGCCGGCGCTGCGGCGCGTAAGCTCGGGGTTTCGTTCACTTCCGGCCCTCGTCCACCATGTCGCAGAAGATCCTGATCGTCGTCCATGCGCCGCCCTACGGCAGCGAGCGCTGCCTGTCCGCGCTGCGGGTGGCCAATGCCCTGGCCGGGCTGGAGGCGCCGGCCACGCCCGAGCTGCGGGTGTTCCTGATGTCCGATGCCACCGTGCTGGCCCTGCCCAACCAGCAGGACGGCGGCGGCAACGGCCTGCAGAAGATGGTCGAGGAACTGGTGTCGCGCCAGGTGCCGCTGGTGGTCTGCCGCACCTGTGCGCTGGCGCGCGGGCTGGGCGAGCTGGCGCTGATTCCCGGCACCCGCATCGGCACCCTGGCCGAGCTGGCCGAGTCGACCCTCTGGGCCGACAAGGTCCTGACCTTCTGACCGAGCGCTGCACCGGCCGGGCTGGCCGGTGCGCTCACCGCGTCCAGGCCTGCGCGTCCAGGCCTGCGCGGTCACGCCTGCTGCAGCACGCGGATCAGCATGTCGATCACGTCGCGCCCGTCGGGCGAATGCAGGCGGTGGCGGCGCAGCTGGCGCGCCAGCTCGGCCGGCTGGCCGAGGCTGCGCCAGTCGGCGCGCAGCAGCAGCGCGGCAATGGCGCGCTGCAGCTCGAGCGAGCCCGCGCGCGGAAACAGCCCCGCGATGACCTGCAGGCTGGCCGGGTCGTCCAGGCGCTGGCGGGTCAGGGCCTCCAGGGCGCGCAGCTGGGCGGCGCTGCCGCGCAGCTGAGGAATGCCGTCGGCCAGTGCGCGCAGTTCGCCGGCGTCGGCCAGGCTGCGGCGGCGCAGGTAGACCTGGGCGATCTCGGCGTCCGCCTCACGCGGGGCCAGCAGGGCCTGCACGGTGTGCCGGTGCGCCTGCGGGTCGCCCAGGCAGGCCAGCACCGCGGCGTGGGCCGTCTCGGCCGCGGGTGCGGCGCGGCGCTCGCGCAGCGCTTCGAGCAGGCCCGGATCCGGCCGGGCGGTGCTGCAGACATGGTCGACCTCGTACTTGCCCAGGCGGCCCTCGCCCATGCGACGGGCGATCACGCCGGCCAGCTCCTCGCGCGCCTGGACCTCGTCGAGCCAGCCGAAGCGCCGGGCCAGTGCCAGCATGCGGGTCTGCACCGTGGCCTCGTCGGCGTCGCGGGCGAAGGCGAGGAAGGAATCGCGCGCGGCGGCATCGGCGGCGATGGCGCGCAGCGCGGCATCGACCTCGGGCTGCACGCGCTGCAGGGGGCCGATCTCGGCGTCCAGGCGCTCGAAGTGGTCCAGCCACATGCGCGCCTCGGCGCCACCGCGCTGCAGCAGCGCGTGCTGGGCGGCCAGCCGCTGTGCCGGGGCGGCGTCGCGGTTGGTCAGGCCGCAGAGGTCCTGGCGGAAGCCCGCGTGGGGATCGGCTGCGCTCAGGCCCGGCGTGGCCTGCAGCGCGACATGCGAGAACAGGCCGAGCAGGGCCGGGCTCGGGCGGCCGCCGGCCACCTCGGCCGCGGCGCCGGGCACGGTCTGGAAGTAGCGGTCCAGCAGCGGCCCGGCGAAGCGGCCCAGCGGGGCCTGGCCGGGAAAGCCGTACAGCAGCGGCACGCCCTGGAAGATGTGGCGCAGCCGGTCGCGGTTGCTCTGGCCGTAGCGCTGGGCGAGCTGGTCGGCGGCACGCGCTGCGGCGTCCGCGCCCAGGCCATCGCGCTGCAGGGCGCGGCGCAGTTCCGCGCCGGCGCCCAGGCGGGGGTCGGTGCCCAGGGTCTTGCAGCCGAACAGGTAGACCTCCTGGAGCTGCGCGAACAGCCCGCTGCAGGAGGGGCTGCAGGCCGCCTGCTGCAGCTGCGGCACGGTCAGCACGTCCTGGTGGTCGCGCTGGTCGGCGTAGAACTCGCTGCCGTCGTCGAAATGGCCGGAGACGATCAGCGCGTCGCAGCGCACCCCGCTGCGGCAGGCCGCGTCGAGCCAGTCGGCGCGGCCGCGCTGCACCAGCTCGACGACGCGGAACTGCTCGGGCGGCAGGTGGCGGCGGAAGGACTCGCGTTCGTCGTCGGAGTTGATCGTGATCGCGCAGACCGTGCGCGGCGGCGCGGCGGCGGCCGGCCCGCCCAGGCCGGCCAGCAGCAGCGCGGCCAGCAGGCCGGGCAGGGCCCGGGCCCGAACGAGGCGACGGCGGGACGCCGCGGGCCCGGCGGGCCGGGCGCCACCGTCTGTCCGCTCGGGCCGGCGTGCGGGTGGGCGATCTGCGGCCACCCGGGAAAGGGCGTTCGACAGGCGGGTCGGGATACTGCTGCACGACATCGCGCCAGTCTTTCACAGCCGCTCGCAGCGCTGCAACCCGACGTAACCGCGCGCCGGCCCGGGCCGTGCCGAGCTGCCGGAACCGGCCCGTCGCCGCGGGCCCTGCCGCACCGGTCAGGAACTTTCCAGCTTGTGGATCAGCGCATCGATCATGCCGCCGGCCGCGCCATTGGGGCGGCGCTGCTGGCGCAGCAGCTCCAGCAGCCGGACCCGCTCGGCGCTGTGCTCGGCCGGCATCACCCGCGGGTCGGCGCGCAGCAGACTGCCGGCCACCGCGGCCTGCACCGCCGGGGAGGGCGTCTGGGCGTACAGGCGCAGCAGGCGCTGCAGCACCTCGCGGTCGGACAGGTAGAGCCGACCGAGCGACTCCACCGCCTGCGCCTGGGCAGGCGAGGGCGCCATCGCGGCGATCGCGTCGGTCACGCGGTGCAGCTCCTGCGGGTCCTCGATGGGGTGGTGGCGCAGGTAGGCGCGGGCGGCCCGCACATCGGCCTCCTGCGGGCTGGCCAGCCCGGCCAGGGTGAGCGCGCGGGCTTCGCTGCTGCCCAGGCAGGCACGCAGGGCGGCGTGGGCGACGCTGTCGGTCGGCCCCCCCGCGGCGACGCGGCGGGCATAGGCGCCGTCCAGGTCGCCGCCGCGGTTCAGGGCGCAGGCCAGGTCGACGTCGCCGGGGCCGAGCTGGGCGCGCTGCTGCAGCTCGCCGAGCATGCGGGCCAGTTCGAGCCAGCGGTGCTCCTCGCTCAGCCAGCCCAGGCGCTGGCCGAGGTCGAGCAGACGTACCCGGGCGCTGCCCGGGCCGGCGTCGCGGGCCAGTGCGAAGACGCGCGAGCGGGCGCCGAGGTCCTGCGCGATGGCCTCCAGCCGCCGCGCCACGTCGGCCTGGCGACGCAGGCGCGGATCGATGCGGTCCAGCGCGCGTTCGATGCGGTCCAGGTGCAGCATCACCTCGGCCACCGGACGCTGCAGCAGGCGGTGCAGGAAGGTCAGGCGCTGCAGGTCGTTGCGGCGGTCGTCGGCGAACTGGCACATGTCGCGCCGCGCACCGGCCAGCGCATCACGTTCGGTCACGCCCGCCACCGCGGTCAGGCCGAAGCCGGCGAACTGCCCGAGCAGCCGCGCACTGCGCCGACCCTGTCCCACCTCACGGGTACCGCCGGCCTGCAGGTAGAGCTCCAGCGTCTGGGCGGCCACCGGTCCCACCGGGGCGAAGCCGGCGAAGCCGTAGATCACCGGCACACCGGGAAACACCTGTCGCATGCGGTCACGGCTGCTCTCGCCCAGCCGGGCGCCGGGCGACGACATCAGCTGATCGGCTTCATGGCGTGATGCGCCGTCGCGCACCAGGTTGCGCATCACCTCGGCCGAAGCGCTGCCCAGCGGCTGCGGGTTGAGGGTGTTGCAGCCGAACAGGTAGACCTCGCGCAGGCGCTCGAACAGGCCCGGGCAGCTGCCGCTGCAGGACACCCGCTCCAGCTCGTCGACGGTCAGGTACTCGCGTCGCAGCGGATCGTCGGAGAAGAACTCGTTGTGGCCGTCGAAGTGGCCGGAGATCACCAGCACGTCGCAGCGCAGGCCGGCGCGGCAGGCCGAGGCCAGCCAGTCGCGCCGGCCCGGCTCCACCAGCTCGACGAAGCGGAACTCGCCCTCGCCCAGGTGACGGCGCAGTGCAGCCTGCTCGTCGGGGGAGTTGACCGTGACGCTGCAGACGGTGCGCGCGGCGGCGAATGCCGGGCCGATCGAGCCGGCGAATGCCAGCAGCAACGCCGCGACCGGCGCCCACCAGCGCGCCGCCCCTGCGCCAGCACGGGCGCGGTCGGCGGGGGGCCGGACAGGTGCAGGTCGGGCAGGCATGCCCAAAGTGTAACTACCTGTTCGACTCTTTCAATGGCGGCAGCCCGGTGCCCGGGCGCGCGCATGACCTGGCGCAGGATCCGACCCGGGTGGCGGGGATAATTCGCGCCGCCCCGCGAAGGCGACGCGCAGGGCGTCGCACCCGGGGCGGGGGAACTGCCATGTCGATCACGATGTCCAGCGCCAGCCTGCCGGTGTTGCGCACGGCGCTGTCCAACCTGTATCACTGCCTGGTCAAGGCGTCGGACAACGCCCGGCGGCGCGGCTTCGATCCCGACGTCTTCGTGGGTCTTCGGCTCGCGCCGGACATGCTGCCCCTGGCCGCGCAGGTGCGCATCGCCTGCGACGTGGCCAAGTACGGCGCCGCGCGCCTGGGGGGCCTGCAGGCGCCGCGGGATGCGGACGACGAGACCACCCTGGACCAGCTGAAGGCCCGCATCGCCCGCACGCTGGACTGGCTGGGGACGGTGCCCGCCGAGGCGATCGACGGCAGCGAGGCGCGCGAGATCCGCTTCACGGTGGGTCGGGCGGCCGAGCCGCGCGTGATGGCCGGCGAGGCCTACCTGAAGCACTGGGTGCTGCCGAACCTCTTCTTCCACGTCACGACGACCTACGCGCTGCTGCGCCAGGCCGGCGTGGACCTCGGCAAGGCCGACTTCCTGCAGGGCGACGCAGCGCCCTGAGCCGGCACCCGCGCTGCGCGCCCTGAGCCAGCCCACGGCGCGCGGCGCCCTGAACCAGCTCACGGCGCACGGCGCCCTGAACCAGCTCACGGCGCACGGCGCCGTGGGGCGGCGGCCTCAGTGCTTGTGCCTGGACATGTCGCCCGCGCGGGCGGTGAGCGGGCGCGCCGGGGCCTTCAGCGACAGCGTTTCGCGCTTGCCGTCCTTGCCCTCGACGGTGAGCGAGACGTCGACCAGATCGCCTTCCTTGATCGGCTGCTTCAGGTCCATCAGCATGACGTGGTAGCCGCCCGGCTCGAGCTTGACGGTCTTGCCCGCAGGCAGGTCCAGACCGGGGACGGCGCGCATGCGCATGACGTTGCCGTCCATCACCATCTCGTGGATTTCCACCACGCCGGCCACCGGCGAGGCCGCGGCGACGAGTCGGGCGTCGGCCGGCGAGGTGAGCTGCACGAACAGGCCGGTGGCCTTCTGCTGCGTGACGGTGGCGCGCACCCAGGCGTCCTTGGCGGCGACCTGGGCGAAGGCGCTGCCGGCCACGGCGAGGCCGGCGGTGAGGGCGATGAGCAGGGAACGGATCTTCATGAGAGCCTCTTCGGTCAGGGAGCGTCGGGGCCGGACAGTGGCCGGCTTCAGCCGAGCGGGATGGACAGAATTCGACAGGATCGGGAGAGGGGCGGGGCCGCGGATCGACCTGGCAGGCATCGGGCAGGCGGCAGGGCCACCCGCAGTGCCTGTCGCCGACGGTCGACGGTCCGTGGAGGGCTCGCCGCCCGGGCGCAGACGCTCAGTGCGTGACCTGGCGCCGCGGCGTGCCGACGTCGGATGCCGGCGGTGCTCGGGCGGCATCGTGGCGCAGCGGAGGACGGCCGCACCAGCCCCCGTCCCGGTCGGGGGCGGGCGCTGCGGTCGGCCGGGGCGGGAGGCCCGCCGAGGGCAGGCAGGATGGGGGCGCTGTCGCGCCGGCCTGCAGGCAATAGCCGCAGACCGGGTCCGGCAGGGCCGCATCGCGGCCGTCCGCGTCGAACGCCGCAGCCCCCGGCACGGCGCCACCGTGCAGGCTCGAGCAGAGATCTTCCAGGCTCAGCGGCAGCGCCGCCGCATCCGCCGCGCGCAGGGCATGCGACACCGTCGGCGCCCAGAGCTGCGCCAGCACCAGCAGGATGCCGAGCCAGCTCCAGCCCTTGCGGCGCGTGAGGCGTTTCATGCCGTGCATTGTAGGCAGCGGCAGATGCCGGCCGGTCGATCCGCTGCAACAGGTCGACTTTTATACGGCATGGGGTATAAGATCCCGGCATGTGCCCACCCTTGCCCGAGACCCGGATGTCGACCTCTTTGCCCGAGCATGACGACGCCCTGCATGAGCGCCTGCGGCGGGTCGAGTCCCGCTTCGTCGAACTGAACACGCGCATCGCCCGGCTGTGCCGTCTGCTGGACGTCCGACTGGAAAGCGAGGACGACCTGCAGCGCCTGCTGTCGGGGGCGTCCTTCGGCACGACGGGGACCGCCGAGGGCGAGGCCGCACGGCGGCAGGCGCGGGAATGGGCCGAGTTGCGCGCCCTGTCGAAGATGCGCTGCGACCTGCTGGCCGAGACCCTGGAGGATTTCGGGCTGGCGGCCACCTGCACCCTGGCAGAAATGGCGGAGGGGGATCTGCAGCGGCTGGGCTTCGCGCCGGGTTCGGACGGCTTTGCCATGCTCGCCCGCCTGCAGGCGCTGGCCGCGCAGGACCGCTAGCCGGCTGCGATGCGCCACGGCGGCCGGGACCGAGCGGGATCGGTCGATCCCGGCTGATCCCGGCCGATCCCGAATCGAACGGCGCGGTCCTCGGGGAGGGGGGCGCGCCATGAAAAAAGCCCGGGCAGGGCCCGGGCTTCGGTGCGCGGGCAGTCCCTGCCCGCGCGGGTCGAGGCGACCTGACTCAGTGGCCGGAGGCGCCTGCCGCACCGAGGCCGGTCTCGGAACGGACCTGCTGGGCCTCGAAGTCGGCGCGCTCCTGGGTGGCCTGGGCGCTGCGGTCCAGGATCGAGAACAGCCAGATGCCCACGAAGCCGATGGTCATCGAGAACAGCGCCGGCGAGGTGTAGGGGAACCAGGCCGAACCCTTCGGGTTGCCCAGCGTGGCTTCCCACACCGAAGGCGACACCACGGTCAGCACCACCGACGAGATCAGGCCCAGGAAGCCGCCGATCACGGCACCCTTGGTGGTGCAGTCCTTCCACAGCACGCTCATGAAGAGCACCGGGAAGTTGGCCGAGGCGGCGATCGCGAAGGCCAGCGACACCATGAAGGCGATGTTCTGCTTCTCGAAGGCGATGCCCAGGATCACCGCGATCAGGCCCAGGGCCAGCGTCGTCATGCGCGAGACCTTCAGCTCGGAGGCGCTGTCGGCCTTGCCCTTCTTCAGCACCGTGGCGTAGATGTCGTGCGACACGGCCGAGGCACCCGAGAGGGTCAGGCCGGCCACCACCGCCAGGATGGTCGCGAAGGCCACCGCCGAGATGAAGCCATAGAACACATTGCCGCCCACCGACTTGGCCACCAGCACCGCGGCCATGTTGGCCGTGCCGGCGCCGCCGTGGATCACGCCCTTGGCGGTGTCGGCGAACTCGGGGTTCGTCAGCACCAGGGTGATCGCGCCGAAGCCGATGATGAAGATCAGGATGTAGAAGTAGCCGATCCAGGTGGTCGCCCAGAACACGCTCTTGCGGGCTTCCTTGGCGTCGGGCACCGTGAAGAAGCGCATCAGGATGTGCGGCAGGCCGGCGGTACCGAACATCAGCGCCATGCCGAAGCTGATCGCCGAGATCGGGTCCTTGATGAAGCCGCCCGGGCCCATCAGCGACAGGCCGGTCTTCTCCGGGTTCATCGCCTCGGCCTTCGCCAGGGCCGTCGCGGCGCTGGCGGCAGCTTCCGGAGACATGGCTGCGGCGCTGGCCGCTGCAGCGGCCGCGATGGCGGCATCCTTGGCGTTCGCGGCGATCGCGGTCTTCACTTCCACGCCCTTGGCGAACAGCGCTTCCGGCGAGAAGCCGAACTGCGACATCACCATGAAGGCCATGAAGGTCACGCCCGACAGCAGCAGCACCGCCTTGATGATCTGCACCCAGGTGGTGGCCGTCATGCCGCCGAACAGCACGTAGACCATCATCAGCGCGCCGACGATCACCACGGCCATCCAGTACTCCAGGCCGAACAGCAGCTTGATCAGCTGGCCCGCCCCCACCATCTGCGCGATCAGGTAGAAGGCCACGACCACCAGCGTGCCGCTGGCCGCGAAGGCGCGGATCGGCGTCTGCTTGAAGCGGTAGCCCGCCACGTCGGCGAAGGTGAACTTGCCCAGGTTGCGCAGCCGCTCGGCCATCAGGAAGGTGATGACCGGCCAGCCGACCAGGAAGCCGATGGAATAGATCAGGCCGTCGTAGCCGCTGGCCATCACGGCCGCGGAAATACCCAGGAAGGAGGCCGCCGACATATAGTCACCGGCAATGGCCAGACCGTTCTGGAAACCGGTGATGCCGCCGCCGGCGGTGTAGAAATCGGCCGCAGAGCGGGTTTTTGCCGCGGCCCACTTCGTGATCCACAGCGTGCCGGCCACGAAAATGCCGAACATCGCGATCGCGGTCCAGTTGGTGGACTGCTTGGCGGCCTGGCCGACGTCGGCGCCGGCAGCCAGCGCCGCGCCCGCACCGAGCAGCGCCGTCAGCGCGAGAAGGATTCTGGAAATGCGCTTCATCACTTGGTTTCCTCGGCGAGGATCTGCGCGGTCAGCGCGTCGTACTCGTTGTTCGCCCGGCGCACGTAGATGCCGGTGATCACGATCGTGAACAGGATCACGCCCATGCCGATCGGCACGCCGATCGTGGTCACCCCGTCGCCCAGGGGACGGGCGAGGAATTCCTTGTTGAAGGCGATCAGGGAAATATAGCCGTAATACACCACCATCATCAGGATGGTGAGTATCCAGCCGAAACTGCTGCGCTTGCGCTTGAGTTCCTGGTACTTCGGATTCTTTCTAATTCGTGCAACGACGGGGTCGCTCATGCCTCTCTCCTCCGGAAACGGTGAGTCTGGGATCGGGGTGTCGATGCCGACGGACCTGGAAGGGACCGACGGATGCTGAGATTCAGTCTAGAGGTTGACACTGACCAAAAGCTGACCCGTCTTTTCGAGAGAATTGGGGTAAACACTGACAACGATATTCTGGCCCTTGATGGCGGTCATTTCCGTGACGGCCCTGCCGGTGCCCGGCAAAGCGGCTGTCTCGGCCGACCGCGGCTGGGGTGGGGTCGGGCCGGCGGCCCGCCTCGACCCTGGGCGCCGGAGCGCCGGGGCGCACCGGTGGCGTCGAAAGACTGTATAAATGAACAGTTGTTCATTCCTCCGGGCCGACCGACGATGACCCCCTCGCCTTTCCCCGACCGACCCGAGGCGCCCGCCGTCCTGCGTGGGCGCGGGACACCCTGGCAAGTGCCGCACCGCTTCGAGACCTGCACACGGGAGGTCGAGGACGACGGCTGGGGCGGGCCCGGCGATGCGGCGCTGCCGCAGGCGCTCGCCGCGCCGGCCACCGAAGTGATCGAACAGCGCTGCGGCGAGATCCTGGCGCGCAACGACTCGCCCGACCTGCCGTTCCGGTTGTCGGTCAACCCCTACCGGGGCTGCGAGCATGGCTGCATCTACTGCTACGCACGGCCCACCCACGGCTACCTGGACCTCTCGCCCGGGCTCGACTTCGAGACGCGCATCGTGGCCAAGGTGAACGCCCCCGAACGGCTGCGCGTGGCGCTGCGTCGCCCCGGCCATCGGCCCGAGCCGATCAACCTGGGCTCGGCCACCGACGCCTACCAGCCCGTCGAGCGACGCCTGCGCATCACCCGCGGCGTGCTCGAGGTGCTGCACGAGGCTGGGCAGCCGCTGTCGATCGTGACCAAGTCCGGCGGCATCGTGCGCGATCTGGACCTGCTGGCGGCCATGGCGGCGCGCCGGCAGGTGATCGTCTTCGTCAGCGTCACCACGCTCGACCCGGCGCTGCACCGCATCCTCGAGCCGCGCGCGGCAGCGCCGCAGCGCCGGCTGGCCGCGATCGCCGCGCTCGCCCGGGCGGGGGTCTGGGTGGGGGTGAACGTGGCGCCGATCGTGCCCTTCGTCAACGAGCCGGAGATCGAGGCCATCCTTGCCGCGGCGGCCGAGGCGGGCGCGCGCAGCGCGCACTGGACCGTGCTGCGGCTGCCCTGGGAGGTGGCGCCGCTGTTTCGCGACTGGCTGGCGCGGCACTTCCCGGATCGCGCCGCCCGCGTGATGGCGCGGGTGCAGGAGATGCGCGGCGGGCGCGACTACGACGCCGATTTCCGGCATCGCATGAAGGGCGACGGACCCTGGGCCCAGTTGATCCGCCAGCGTGTCGAGAAGGGGGCGGCCCGGGTCGGGCTGCAGCGCACGCTGCCGGAGCTGGACGGCAGCGGGTTTCGCGCCCCGGCGCTGCACCCCGGCGGGCCGGTGCCGGAAGAAGCCCCGCTGCAGGGGCAGCTGTTCTGACCCTCGCGCCGTGGCGGCCGCCGGCCGCCCGAGCTGCGTCGGAGTTCCGGGATCGCACGGATGCTTGCGAATTCCTCGGTTGAATCGTGCGGATCATGCACTTAGGATGCCGGGCACCGTCCATCGCCGGGCCCAGCCCCGAGGCTTCGGCGGTCCCCCTTTCGTCTACCCCCCACAGGATTGCCCCCATGTCCAGCGCCAAAGCCACCTTTCACTGGGACGATGCCCTGCTGCTCGACAGCCAGCTGAGCGACGACGAGCGTGCGGTGCGCGATGCCGCGCGTGCCTATTGCCAGGACCGCCTGATGCCGCGCGTGCTGGAGGCCTTCCGCCACGAGCGCACCGACGCGGCGATCTTCCGCGAGATGGGCGAGCTCGGCCTGCTCGGCCCGACCATTGGCGAGGCCTACGGCGGCGCCGGCCTGAACTATGTCTGCTACGGCCTGATCGCCCGCGAGGTGGAACGCGTCGATTCCGGCTACCGCAGCATGATGAGCGTGCAGTCCTCGCTGGTGATGGTGCCCATCGAGACCTTCGGCAGCGAGGCGCAGAAGCAGAAGTACCTGCCCAAGCTGGCCAGCGGCGAGTGGATCGGCTGCTTCGGCCTGACCGAACCGAACCACGGCTCCGACCCGGGCTCGATGGTCACCCGTGCGAAGAAGGTGCCGGGCGGCTACAGCCTGTCGGGCAGCAAGATGTGGATCACCAACAGCCCGATCGCCGACGTGTTCGTGGTCTGGGCCAAGGACGACGAGGGGCAGATCCGCGGCTTCGTGCTCGAGAAGGGCTGGAAGGGGCTTTCCGCGCCCGCCATCCACGGCAAGGTGGGCCTGCGCGCCTCGATCACCGGCGAGATCGTCATGGACGAGGTGTTCTGCCCGGAGGAGAACGCCTTCCCCGAGGTGCGCGGCCTGAAGGGCCCCTTCACCTGCCTGAACAGCGCGCGCTACGGCATCGCCTGGGGTGCGCTGGGCGCGGCCGAGTTCTGCTTCCACACCGCGCGCCAGTACACGATGGACCGCCGCCAGTTCGGCCGGCCGCTGGCAGCCAACCAGCTGGTGCAGAAGAAGCTGGCCGACATGCTCACCGAGATCACGCTGGGCCTGCAGGGCTGCCTGCGCCTGGGCCGCATGAAGGACGAGGGCAGCGCGGCCGTGGAGATCACCAGCATCATGAAGCGCAACAGCTGCGGCAAGGCGCTGGACATCGCCCGCAGCGCGCGCGACATGCTGGGCGGCAACGGCATCAGCGACGAGTTCGGGGTGGCGCGCCACTTGGTGAACCTGGAGGTGGTCAACACCTACGAGGGCACCCACGACGTGCATGCGCTGATCCTGGGCCGTGCCATCACGGGCATTCCTGCGTTCTGATCCCCATGACGCCGCAAGCCCTGCAGGGCCTCAAGGTCCTGGACCTCTCGCGTGTGCTGGCCGGGCCCTGGGCCGGGCAGATGCTGGCCGACCTGGGGGCCGACGTGGTCAAGGTGGAACGCCCCGGCGCCGGTGACGACACCCGCGCCTGGGGCCCGCCCTGGCTGAAGGACGCCCAGGGGCGCGACACCGGTGACGCGGCCTACTTCTTCTGCGCCAACCGCAACAAGCGCTCGGTGGCCATCGACATCGCCACGGCCGAGGGGCAGGCACAGGTGCGTGCGCTGGCGGCGCAGGCCGATGTGCTGCTGGAGAACTTCAAGGTCGGCGGCCTGCGCCAGTACGGGCTGGACTACGACAGCCTGAAGGCGCTCAACCCGCGGCTGATCTACTGCTCGATCACCGGCTTCGGCCAGGCGGGCCCCTACGCGCAGCGGCCGGGCTACGACTTCCTGATCCAGGGCATGGGCGGCCTGATGAGTGTCACCGGCCCTGCCGAGGCAGCCGGCACACCGGCGCCCGAGGGACAGGGGCCGCAGAAGGTGGGCGTCGCCCTGGTGGACATCATGACCGGGCTGCATGCGGCCATCGGCGTGCTGGCGGCGCTGCAGCACCGGCATGTGAGCGGGGTGGGCCAGCACATCGACCTGGCGCTGCTGGACGTGCAGGTGGCCGCGCTGGCCAACCAGGCGTCGAACTATCTGATCGGCGGCAGGGTGCCCCGGCGCATGGGCAATGCGCACCCGAACATCGTGCCCTATCAGGACTTCCCGACCGCCGACGGCGACATGATCGTCGCGGTGGGCAACGACGGTCAGTTCGCCCGACTGGCCGAGGCGCTCGGGCACCCCGAATGGGCCACCGACGCGCGCTTCGCGACCAACCCGGCCCGGGTGGCGCAGCGGGCGGTGCTCATCCCGCTGCTGCGCCAGGCCACGGTGATGCGCACGACGCGCGACTGGATCGAGCGGCTGGAGGCCGCCGGCGTGCCCTGCGGGCCGATCAACCGGCTCGACGAGGTCTTCGCCGACCCGCAGGTGATCGCCCGCGGCCTGCGGGTCGAACTGCCGCACCCGCTGGCGGGCAGCGTGCCGGGGGTGGCCAATCCGATCCGCCTGTCCGACTCGCCGGTGGCCTACCGCAGCGCGCCGCCGCTGCTGGGCCAGCACACCGACGAGGTGCTGCGCGACTGGCTGGGCGCCGGCGCATGACGCCCGCGCCACGCCGGGGCGCGACGGGGCGCGACGGGGCTCAGCAGCGCAGCGCCAGTGCGCCGGCCTGGCGGCCTACCTCGGCGAGGCTGACCCGCGTGCCCTTGCTGCAGTAGCGCTCGCGCAGCGCCTCGACGCGCTGGCTCATCGGCTCGTACAGCTCGATGCGCTCGCGGTGGCGCTGCAGCACCAGTCCGGCCAGCTCGAGCAGCTTGGCGTTGAGCGTTTCCTCGCTCTGGCGCAGCAGGGTCTGCACCGCGACGGTCGGCGAGCCGCGCACGCTGTGGGTCATGGCCTGCTCGGCCATCGTGCCGATGCGCACATGGGCGTCGCGCACCACCTGCTGGTAGACATCGTGCCCGAAGGCGGCGGCGCAGAGCAGGTCGGTGCCGGCCTTGGAGACGCAGAAGCGCAGCGCCACCTGGCCGACCCAGATCTCGGCGTCGGGCAGCTGCACCTCGGTGCGCGCCAGCCGGGCCAGCAGGGCGATGAAGTTCGAGGCCGCCTCGAAGTCGTACTCCTCCTCGCGCAGGGTCGCGGCAGCGGCCTTGACCTGCTGCACGGCCCGGGCGATCTGGCGATCGGCCACGCTGCGCAGGATCTCGCCCAGGCGCAGGAAGCGCTGGATGCGGCTGCTCTCCGGGTGGCGCTCGCCGGCGTGGGCCAGGTTGTCGAGCGCGCGCAGCATGCCGCGCAGATCGCCGCTGTCGAACTTCAGCAGGGCCAGCAGCACCAGCGTCTCGAGGTCGAACATCTTGCTCGAGATGCCGGTGCTCACGGCGCGGTCCAGGGCACGCTCGGCTTCGGCGAACTCGCCGGCGTAAAAGGCCAGCATGCCCTGCTTCTGCAGCCGCATGACGCTGGCCGGGGTGAGTTCGCTGGCGCGGCGATAGGTCTCCAGCGCGCCTTCGAGGTCGCCCTGCTCGACCTGCACCCGTCCCATCACGTCGTAGGCGTCGGCATAGGAGGGGTTGCCCGAGATCAGCGACTCCAGCGTGCGACGGGCCTGCTCGGTGGCGCCGCCCTCGACTTCGGCGCGGGCGATGCCCAGCTTGGCCCAGGGCAGGGCGCGGGCCTCGCGCACCGCCTCGAACATGCGGCGTGCCGCGTCGTGCCGGCCCAGGCGCAGCAGCAGTTCGGCCCCCACCCGGGCCGCATAGAGCCAGTACTCGCCGCGCTCGGAGAAGCGCTTGACGCACAGCAGCGCGGCCTGCTCGTACTGGCGCGCTTCGATGGCCTCGAAGATGTCGCGCAGCACGCGCTTGCGCCGGCGTGCCTGGGTCAGGCGTTCGCCCAGGCTGGTGGCGTTGTGCGGCTTGAGCAGGTAGCTGTCCAGCGCCGACTCGGCGGCCTCGGCCACCTTGGCGTAGGAGGCCTCGCCGGTGACCATCACGAACACCGTCGAGAAGGGCAGCAGCTGGGAGCGGCGCAGGTCGTCCAGCAGGTCCTGGCCGCCCATCACCGAACCGTCGAAGTGGTGCTCGCACAGCACGATGTCGAAGACGCGCTCCTCGAGAATCTTGCGTGCGTCCAGCGGCCGGCTGGCCTGCGCGACGGTGCCCACGCCCCAGTCGCGCAGCATGCCCACCAGCGCGCTGCGTGAGGTGGGGTTGCCGTCGATGACGAGGGCACGGCAGTCGGCGATGTCGGGATCGAGCAGTTGCATGCGAGGCAGGTGGCTGGCGGTGGGCCCGTCGAGCTTATCGGCTGCGGCCTGCCCGGCTGAAGGCACGGCCCGCTCCGCTCGCCATCGGGCGGCGCCCGGCATGAAAAAAGGCCACCGAAGTGGCCGGGTGCGCAGGCGCCGCGATGTGCCGACGGCGCGGCTTACTTGAAGAAGTCGCGCATGCGGTCGGTCCAGCTCTTGCCGCTGGGCGAGTGCTTGTCGCCGCCCTTCTTCAGCGAGTCGTCGAGCTCCTTGAGCAGCTTGCGCTGGTGCTCGGTGAGCTTGACCGGGATCTCCACCTGGATGTGGCAGTACAGATCGCCGGGGTAGTTCGAGCGGATGCCCTTGATGCCCTTGCCGCGCAGGCGGAAGGTCTTGCCGTGCTGGGTGCCCTCGGGCAGCTCGATCTCGGCCTCGCCGCCCAGCGTCGGAATCTGCACGCTGCCGCCCAGCGCCGCGGTGATGACGCTCACCGGCACGGTGCAGTGCAGGTCGTCGCCGTCGCGCTCGAAGATGTCGTGCTGCTTGATGCGGATCTCGACGTACAGGTCGCCGGCCGGCCCGCCGTGCATGCCCGGCTCGCCATGACCGCGCAGCGCGATGCGCTGGCCCTCGTTGATGCCGGCGGGAATCTTCACCTCCAGCGTCTTCTGCTTCTTGATCTTGCCGGCGCCGTTGCAGCTCGTGCATGGGTCGGTGATCACCTTGCCGCTGCCATGGCAGTGCGGGCAGGTCTGCTGGATGCTGAAGAAGCCCTGGCGCAGGTGTACCGTGCCCGAACCGTGGCAGGTCGCGCAGGTCTTGGCGCTGGTGCCGGGCTTGGCGCCGGTGCCGTGGCAGGTGTCGCATTCCTCCCAGGTGGGGATGCGGATCTGCGTTTCCTTGCCGTGCGCGGCCTCCTCGAGGGTGATCTCCATGGCGTAGGACAGGTCCGCGCCACGGTAGACCTGCTGGCCGCCGCCGCGCCGGCCGCCGCCCTGCTGGCCGCCGAAGATGTCGCCGAAGATGTCGCCGAAGGCCTCGGCAAAGCCGCCGAAGCCCTCCGGACCGCCCGGGCGGAAGCCCGCGCCGCCGGCATTCGGGTCCACGCCGGCGTGACCGAACTGGTCGTAGGCCGCACGCTTCTGCGCGTCCGAGAGCATCTCGTAGGCTTCCTTGGCCTCCTTGAACTTCTCCTCGGCCGCCTTGGCCCCGTCGCCCTGGTTGCGGTCGGGGTGGTACTTCATGGCCAGCTTGCGGTAGGCCTTCTTGATGTCGTCCTCGCCGGCGTTCTTGGCCACCCCGAGGACTTCGTAGTAATCGCGCTTTGCCATGAGCAGTCTCTGATGCGTGGAAGCTGATCCGTGAAAACGAAGGCGCCGCGTCGGGCTGCAGGCAGGGCCTGTCGCTCCGAACGCGGCGTGGAGCCGGGCGTCACCCGCAGGCCGCAGGGCCCCGGGCGACGCAGCCGATCACTTCCTGACTTCCTTGAACTCCGCGTCCACCACGTCCGGATCGGCCGGCTTGCCGCCGTCGGCCTTGGGCGCCTCGGACGCGCCGGCTGCGGCCTGCGCGGCCTGCTGGGCCTGCATGTCGGCGTAGACCTTCTCGCCCAGCTTCTGGCTGGCGGTCATCAGCGCCTCGGTCTTCGACTCGATGGCGGCCTTGTCGTCGCCCTTGACGGCTTCCTCGACGTCCTTGATCGCGGCTTCGATCTTCTCCTTCTCGCCGGCTTCGAGCTTGTCGCCGTGCTCGGCCAGGCTCTTCTTGACCGAGTGGATCATCGCGTCGGCCTGGTTGCGTGCCTGCACCAGTTCGAACTTCTTGTGGTCCTCGGCGGCGTTCAGCTCGGCGTCCTTGACCATCTTCTCGATCTCCGCCTCGCTCAGGCCGGAGTTCGCCTTGATGGTGATCTTGTTCTCCTTGCCGGTGCCCTTGTCCTTGGCGCCCACGTGCAGGATGCCGTTGGCGTCGATGTCGAAGCTCACCTCGATCTGCGGCACGCCGCGCGGGGCGGGCGGGATGCCTTCCAGGTTGAACTCGCCCAGGCTCTTGTTGCCCGAGGCCATCTCGCGCTCGCCCTGGTAGACCTTGATGGTCACGGCCGGCTGATTGTCGTCCGCGGTCGAGAAGGTCTGGCTGAACTTGGTCGGGATGGTCGTGTTCTTCTTGATCATCTTCGTCATCACGCCGCCCAGGGTCTCGATGCCCAGGCTCAGCGGGGTGACGTCCAGCAGCAGCACGTCCTTGCGCTCGCCGCCCAGCACCTGGCCCTGGATCGCGGCGCCCACGGCGACGGCTTCATCCGGGTTGACGTCCTTGCGCGGCTCCTTGCCGAAGAACTCCTTGACCTTGTCCTGCACCTTGGGCATGCGCGACTGGCCGCCCACCAGGATCACGTCGTCGATGTCCGACACCTTGATGCCGGCATCCTTGATCGCGATGCGGCAGGGCTCGATGGTGCGCTCGATCAGCTCGTCGACCAGGCTTTCCAGCTTGGCGCGGGTGAGCTTGACGTTCAGGTGCTTCGGGCCGGTGGCGTCGGCCGTGATGTAGGGCAGGTTGACGTCGGTCTGGGTGCTGTTGGACAGCTCGATCTTGGCCTTCTCGGCGGCTTCCTTCAGGCGCTGCAGGGCCAGCACGTCCTTCGTCAGGTCGACGCCCTGCTCCTTGCGGAACTCGGTGACGATGTAGTCGATGATGCGCTGGTCGAAGTCCTCGCCGCCCAGGAAGGTGTCGCCGTTGGTGGACAGCACCTCGAACTGCTTCTCGCCGTCCACATCGGCGATCTCGATGATCGAGATGTCGAAGGTGCCGCCGCCCAGGTCGAACACGGCGATCTTGCGGTCACCCTTGCCGTGCTTGTCCAGGCCGAAGGCCAGCGCCGCGGCGGTGGGCTCGTTGATGATGCGCTTGACGTCCAGGCCGGCGATGCGCCCGGCGTCCTTGGTGGCCTGGCGCTGGCTGTCGTTGAAGTAGGCCGGCACCGTGATCACGGCCTCGGTCACTTCCTCGCCCAGGTAGTCCTCGGCGGTCTTCTTCATCTTGCGCAGCACTTCGGCCGACACCTGCGGGGGCGCCAGCTTCTTGCCGCGCACTTCCACCCAGGCGTCGCCGTTGTCGGCGGCGGTGATCGTGAAGGGCATCAGGTCGATGTCCTTCTGCACTTCCTTCTCGGTGAACTTGCGGCCGATCAGGCGCTTGACCGCGTACAGGGTGTTCTTCGGGTTCGTGACGGCCTGGCGCTTGGCCGAGGCGCCGACGAGGATCTCGCCGTCCTCCTGGTAGGCGATGATGGACGGCGTGGTGCGCGCGCCTTCGCTGTTCTCGATCACCTTGGTGCTGTTGCCTTCCATGATGGCCACGCAGCTGTTGGTGGTGCCGAGGTCGATGCCGATGATCTTGCCCATGTGGGTGCTCCTGGATGCTGAAACGGTTGTCTTCGAGTTGTGGTCCGGTGCCCGACTTTCAAGCCCTGTGCGGCTGGCCGTCGGCCCGGTGCGGGTGAGCGGTCACTTGGCCGCGGCGACGGTCACCAGCGCGGGGCGCAGCACCCGCTCGGCGATCAGATAGCCCTTCTGCAGCACCGAGACCACGGTGTTGGCCTCCTGTTCGGCCGGTACCACGCTGATGGCCTGGTGCTGGTGCGGGTCGAACCGGGTGCCCGCCGGCGGGTTCACCTCCAGCACCTTGTTGCGCTCCAGCGCCTGGCCGAGCTGGCGCAGCGTGGCGTGAACGCCCTCGATCAGCTGCTCGGGCGTGCCCTGGCCGCTGGCATGGGTGGCGATCGCCAGCTCCAGGCTGTCCTTGACCGGCAGCATCGCCTCGGCGAAGGACTCCACCGCGAACTTGCGCGACTTGGCGATCTCCTCGTCGGCACGGCGGCGGGTGTTGTCGGCCTCGGCCTTGGCCCGCAGGTAGGCATCGGCCAGTTCGGCGTTCTTGGCTTCCAGTTCGGCCAGGCGGGCTTCGAGCTCGGCCTGGCGCGCATCGGTGCCCGGCTCGGCGGTGGTGTCGTCCTGGGCGGGGAGGTCGGTGGCGGGGGCGGATTGTGGTTCGTTCATGGGATGCGTTCCTCGCCGCGTCGACGCGGCCTCGCGCAGAAATGATGCGCGAGGCCCTGAATTCAAGAGGGCATCGTCGGCATTTTTTCACGCTCCGGGAGGTCGGTCGGCCCACCCGGTGGCCCGGTCGGGGCAAGTCGGGCTGGACGGCTCGCGCGCGGATCGATTTCGACGGCACAATGCTGGGAAACCATCCCACGAGATGTCCCGAGCAGGGATCCCATGGCGCGCGGGGCGCGGGCCGGCCCTCGGGCCGGGCGTGAGGAGAGCACACACAGCCGCAAGCGATGGACCCGACCGAGACTTCCCCTGGTGCAGCGATACCGAACGACCGTGCCCAGCACAGCCTGGATGCTGCCATGCTGGTGCTTGCGCCGCTGGTGCGCTGGCTGCTGCGCAACGGCGTGCACTATGGGGCGGTGGCTCAGGGGCTCAAGCAGGTCTTCGTCTGCGAGGCCCGGCGCGATCTGCTGTCGCGCGACGCCAAGGTGACCGATTCGGCGCTGAGCGTGCTTTCCGGCGTGCACCGCAAGGACGTGCGTGCCATGGCCGCGCTGCCCGAGGTGCAGGCCAGTCTGGTGCCCACGCCGGCATCGATGCTGTTCACCCGCTGGGTGAGCGACCCGCGGCTGCGCCTGCCCTCGGTGGAGGGCACCCCCGGTGGCGTGCTGCGCAGCCGGCTGCCGCGCCACGGGCCGATGCCCAGCTTCGAGGCCCTGGCGCGCGAGGTTTCCAGCGACGTGCATCCGCGCACCCTGCTCGAGGAGATGCAGCGCCTGGGCCTGTTGCGCGTGCAGGACGACGAGGTCGAACTGCTGGCCGACCAGTTCCTCGCCGGCGCCGACGAGCAGGCGGCGGCCCAGACCCTGGCGGTCAACGTGGCCGACCACCTGAACGCGGCGGTGCACAACCTTGCGGCGCCCGACGGTGCTCGACTGCTCGAGCAGAGCGTGTACGCCTACGGGCTCAGCCCGGCCTCGGCGGAGGCGCTCGGCGAACTGGCCCGCGACCTCTGGGCGGCCGCCTTCGAGGCGATGGCGCAGGCGGCCACGGCCCGGCTGGTGGGCGACGATGCCGCCCGCGAGGCCTCGCCCGTGGCGCTGCCGCGTGAGCGCATGCGCTTCGGCGCCTACTACTACCGGGAGTCGGAGTCGAGCGAGCTGGTCCAGGCGCCGGCCCGCCCCCCCCGCCGCTCCGGAACACGGAAATGACCGCGATGGAAACTCGACCGCTTGCAGTGTCCCGACCGCCCGCATCGGGCGGATGCCGCGCGCTTCGCGCCGGCCTGGCGGCCGCCTGGCTGGCCGCGCTGGTTGCCTGCGGCGGCAGCGGCGTCGGCTCGAACGGCACCGGCGCGGCGCCGCAGGGCAGCAGCGCCGGCACGGTGACCGGCTTCGGCAGCATCTACGTCGACGGGGTGGCCTACGACGACAGCCAGGCGCGCGTCGAGATCGAGGGCACCGACGGCGCCCTCGTGCTGGCCGAGGCCCGGGTGGGGCAGCGGGTCGAACTGGCCTTCGATCCCGACAGCGGCGAGCGCGCCCAGGTGCGCCGCATCCGCATCGAACCCAGCCTGGTCGGCCCGGTGGCGGCGGTGCAGGCCGACGGCCTGACCGTGCTCGGCCAGACGGTGCGGGTCAACACCGACCCGGCGCGCGGACCGCTCACGGTGGTCGACACCGGGACGCCGGGCGAGGATCTCGAGGCCTTGCGCTCGGGCGACCTGGTCGAGGTGCATGCCTATCGCCTGGCCGTCGACGGTGGCGAGCAGCTGCAGGCCACCCGCATCGAGAAGCTCGGCCAGCCGAGCGGGCTGAAGGTATCGGGCAGCGTCACCGCCGTGGAAGACGGCGGTCTGCGCATCGGCGCCCTGCGGGTGCGGGTGCCCGCCGGCACGCCGGTGTCGCCCGTCGGCAGCGCGCCGGCGGTGGGCCAGTGGCTGCGCGTGCACGCCGCGACCGGCGCCTGGGACGAGGCCACGCAGACCCTCACCGCGGCGCGCCTGCGCGTGGGTGAGCGCAGCGGCGAATGGAGTGCCGAGGACCGGGTCAGCGTCGGCGGCCCGGTCACCCGGCTGCAGCGCGAAGCGGGCGTCATCCGGCTGCAGGTCGACGGGGTCTGGGTGCGTGTGCTTGCTGCCACCCGTCTCGAGCCGGCGGATGCCGAGCTGGGGCTGGGGCTGTACCTGCGCGCCGAAGGCGTGCAGTCCGCCGACGGCGAGCTGCTGGCCGAGGAGATCCACGTGCACTCCGTGCAGGACGTGACGCGGGTCAGCGGCACCGTGGTCGATCTGAACGACGACGGCAATGTCTTCCGGGTGCGCGACACCTGGGTGCATGTGGAACCCGAGGCGACGGTGGACTTCGGCGCCTGCACGGCCGCCGCGCTGGCCGACGATCAGTACGTCGAGGTCGCCGGCGCGATGCGCCGAGGCGTGCTGGTGGCCGCCAGCGTGGTCTGCCGTGCCGATGCCGACGACCAGGAGCCGGTGCGCGACCGGGTGATCGAGCGCCACGGCGTGGTCGGCACGGTCGATGCGGCGGCGCGCCGGTTCACGCTGCGTCACCGCGACAACGAGGTCTACACGGTGCGCTGGAACGACAGCACCTATTTCCGTGCACCGCTGTCGGCGCAGCAGCCGCAGGCGCTGCCGGAGCAGTCCGTCGAGGTCGAGGGGCTCTGGCAGGACGGTGTGCTGCTGGCCCGCAAGATCCGGCTGCGCGAATCGCGCTGAGCCCGCCCGGCCCGGGCGAGGCCCCGGGCCTCTGCTTCGGCGGACCTGCCGCGCAGCGGCCCCTCTGCGGGCGAGCGCTGCCGGTCAGGCTTCGTCGTCGTCGAGCGTGGCGCTCCAGCGCTGCCACTCGGCCAGCTGGCGGCGTGCTGCCTTGGTGGGGCGGCCCTGCTCGATGCTGGCGGCCGGCTCGGCATGCAGGTGGCGCTGCGCCGCCCAGGCAGCCTGGGCGGCCAGGCTGGCCTCGGTCTCGCGGTAGAGGGCCTGCGCGGCCGGGGCCGGACCGCGCAGTGCCGACAGGCCCAGCACCAGCACCTCGCGCGCCACCGGGCTGCTGCCCTGGCGGATCGCCAGCCGGTCGCCCGGGCGCACCTCGCGCGAGGGTTTGGCATCCTGGCCGTCGAGCTGCACGCGGCCGCGCTCGAGCGCCTCGGCCGCCAGGCTGCGGGTCTTGAAGAAGCGGGCGGCCCAGAGCCACTTGTCCAGGCGCATGCGGGGGACCTGCGGGTCGGTGGCCCGGTCGGGCGGGGAAGGGGAACGTCGGCTCATCGAAGAAGGCTCAGGAGGACGGCGCCGGGCCGGGCGGCTCGGCGGCCAGCGGCAGCCAGACCCGGGCATCCAGCCCGTCGATGCGTCCCGGCGTGCTGCCGCGATTGTGCAGTTCGATGCGTCCACCCAGCGAGTGCACGATCTCCCGGCAGATCGCCAGGCCCAGCCCGCTGCCGTGGTGGGCGTCGGGCGTGGCACGGCCGGCCGTGCTGGCCCGGGCAAAGGGCTCCCAGACCACCGCCAGCTGGTCGGCCGGGATGCCGCCGCCGCTGTCGCAGACCTCCAGGCAGGCGGTCGAGGCGCGGCAGTCCAGCGACACGACCAGGCGGCCCTGGCTCGGGCTGTGGGTGATGGCGTTGGCGATCAGGTTGCGCGCCAGTTCGCGCAGCGCCCAGGGCGGGGTGCGCACCCGGGCCGGGGTGCTGCGCAGCTCGAAGTCCAGCTCGCGCTGGGCGATCAGCGGCGCCAGCTCCAGGGCGATGCCGCGCAGCAGCGGCTCGATGTCCACCGCGTCGGCCGGCGGCTGCTGCTGCAGCTGCTCGGCGCGCGCCAGCGCGAGCATCTGGTTGGCCAGCTGGGTGGCCGCGTCGACCGTCCGGGCGATCTCGTCGAGCGCGCGCTGCGGCTCGATGTCGCCGCGCCGGGCCGACTGCAGCTGCACCTTCATCACCGCCAGCGGGGTGCGCAGCTGATGGGCCGCGTCGCGCACGAAGCGCTGCTGGTGGGCCAGCAGCCGGCCCAGCCGGTCCATCGTGTGGTGGATGGCCTGCAGCAGCGGCAGCAGTTCGGCGGGCGCCTCGCGGTCGTCCAGCGGCGACAGGTCGTTCTCCGCCCGGGCCTCGATCGCCGCGCCGAGCGCTCGCACCGGTCGGGTGGCCATCTGCACGACCACCCCCACCACCCCCACCACCACGGCCAGCAGCAGGGCCTGGCTCCACAGCGCCTCGGTCATCGCGCGGCGCGCCGCCGCCTCGCGCAGTTCCAGCGTCTCGGCCACCTGCACCCGCGCCATGCCGTGCCCGCCGCCGGTGGCCACCGGCTGCAGCAGCACAGCCATGCGCACCGGCATGCCGCGGTAGACGTCGTCGTAGAAGTGCACCAGCGCCGCGTAGACGTTCTGCTCGGGCAGCGCACCGCTGCGGCTGGGCAGGTCGTCGAAGCCGGAGACCAGCTCGCCGTCGAAGCCCAGCACCTTGTAGTACATGCGGCTGCGGCTGTCGGCCTCGAAAGTGTCCAGCGCCGAGTAGGGCAGGCGGGCCACCGCGCGCGGCCGCTCGGTGGACAGGTCGACCTGCAGCGTCTCGCCGATGGCCTTGGCCGAGGCCAGCAGGGTGCGGTCGTAGGCCAGGTCGGCCGCTTCGCGGGCCTGGTGGTAGTGCACCGCGGCGTTCAGGCCGATCAGCAGGAGCAGCGGGGGCAGGATCCCGCGCAGCAGCCGGCCGCGCAGGCTGGCGCGCGGCCGGGGCTGCGGCGGGGCCGGGCTCATTGCGGCGAGAGCAGATAGCCCAGGCCGCGCAGCGTGACCAGCTTGACCGGTGCGCCGGCCAGCCGCTTGCGCAGGCGGTAGGCCACCACCTCGATCGCGTCGGGCTGCACGTCGGGCTGGCCGGCGAAGACCTGCTCGAGCAGGCGCTCGCGCGAGACGGCCTGCCCGGGGCGCTGCAGCAGCGCGCGCAGCAGCGCCGACTCGCGCGGGGTCAGGTCCAGGGGCCGGTCGTCCAGGTACACCGCGCCGCTGTCCGGGTCCACCGCCAGGCCCTGCCAGCTGCTGCGTCGCGGGCCCTCGCCGGCCGTGGCCCCGCCCCGGCGCGCCAGGGCGCGCACCCGGGCCTCGAGTTCGTCCAGGTCGAAGGGCTTGGGCAGGTAGTCGTCCGCGCCGGCGTTGAGCCCGAGGATGCGGTCGCCCACCGTGCCGCGGGCGGTGAGCAGCAGCACCGGCGTGGTCAGGCCGGCGTGTCGCGCGTCGCCCAGCACCTCCAGTCCGTCGCGCCCGGGCAGGCTGAGGTCGAGCAGCACCACGTCGGGCAGGCTGGCCTGCCAGCGGTTCAGGGCCTTGGCGCCGTCGGGGCAGGTGACCACCTGGAAGCCGCAGCGCTCGAAGCTGCGCTGCAGCGTGGCGAGCATCGCGGGGTTGTCTTCGACGAGCAGCAGTTTCATGGGCGCGCATCGTAAGCGCAGCACCGGGATCGCCGCGGGTGCGCTCCCCCGGGATGTCCCCAGGTTCCTGGACAGCACTTCGACAGCTTCGCGGCCGAGCATCTCCCCTGTGTTCCAACCCGCCTCGAGAGGAGACCCGACATGCGCCGTGACGCCTTCCTGAAATCCCTGCTCGCCCTGGGCGCCGCCTCGGCGCTGCCCGGCACGTCCTGGGCGAACGCGAACCTCAAGATGATGATCCCGGCCAACCCCGGTGGCGGCTGGGACAGCACCGGCCGCGCCCTGGGCAAGGCGCTGCAGGATGCCGGCGTGGCCACCTCCGTGACCTTCGAGAACAAGGGCGGCGCGGCCGGCGCACTGGGCCTGGCCCAGTTCGTCAACGCCAGCAAGGGCGACCCGAACGCGCTGATGGTCATGGGCGCGGTCATGCTCGGCGGCCTGATCTCCAACAAGCCCCCGGTCAGCATCACCCAGTGCACCCCGATCGCCCGCCTGACCGGCGAGTACAACGTCTTCGTGCTGCCGGCCAACTCGCCGTTCAAGACGATGGCCGAGGTGATCGAGCAGATGAAGAAGGACCCGGGCAGCGTCAAGTGGGGCGGCGGCTCGCGCGGCTCGACCGAGCACATCGCCGCGGCGATGATCGCGCGCGCTGTCGGCGTCGACCCGTCGAAGATCAACTACGTCGCCTTCCGCGGGGGCGGCGAGGCCACCGCGGCCATCCTGGGCGGCAACGTCACGATCGGCGGCAGCGGCTACAGCGAGTTCGCCCAGTACATCGAGGCCGGCAAGATGAAGGCCGTGGGCGTGACCTCCGAGGCCCGCCTGAAGGGCATCGCCGTGCCCACGCTGAAGGAGCAGGGCATCGAGGTGGTGATCAGCAACTGGCGCGGTGTCTACGGTGCCCCTGGCATCACCCCGGCACAGCAGAAGGCGCTGGCCGACATGGTGGTCAAGGCCACGCGCTCGAAGTCCTGGGCCGAGGCGCTGGAGAAGAACGGCTGGACGCCGATGCTGCTGACCGGCAAGGAGTTCGCCGATTTCGTGGACCGCGACTTCGCCGCGCTGCGTGCCACGATGGTCAAGGCCGGGATGGTCTGACGCGATGACCGCGCCGCTCCACTCCACCCACTCCCGCGGCGTGCAGGCCGCGCTGGGCGCCGGCGTGCTGCTGCTGGCGCTGGCGCTGGCCTGGGGCGCGCGGTCGATTTCCGACGACGCCGGCTATGCCGGCGTGGGCCCCAGCTTCCTGCCCTGGGCGATGGCCGCCGCGCTGGGCCTGTGCGGCGCACTGCTGCTCTGGCAGGCGCTGGCGGGGGGGTGGGCGGCGCACGGCGAGGTGGTCGAGGGCTCGGGCGCGGCGCGCGGCGACTGGGTGGCGCTGGCCTGGGTGGCCGCCGGCATCGTCGCCAACGCCGCGCTGATCGAGACCGCCGGCTTCGTGCTCTCCAACGCGCTGTGCTACCTGCTGGCGGTGCGGGGGCTGCGCTGGGCCGAGGGCCGGCGCGACGGCGGGCTGCGCCAGCTGGCGCAGGACGCCGCGGTGGGCCTGGCGATCGCGGCGCCGGCCTTCTGGCTGTTCACCAAGTTCCTGGCCATCAACCTGCCCGGCCTGACCGGCAGCGGCTGGATCTGAGCCCCCCGCGGAGAGTCGGACATGGAACTCTGGACGCAACTGCTCGGCGGCTTCGCCACCGCCGCCACGCCGGTCAACCTGATGTGGGCCTTCGTCGGCTGTGCACTGGGCACCGCCATCGGCGTGCTGCCCGGCCTCGGGCCGGCGGTCACGGTGGCGATGCTGCTGCCGATCACCGCGCAGGTGGAACCCACCGCGTCGATGATCTTCTTCTGCGGCATCTACTACGGCGCGATGTACGGCGGCTCGACCACCTCGATCCTGCTGAACACGCCAGGCGAGACCGGCACGATGGTCACCGCCCTCGAGGGCTTTCGCATGGCCAAGAGCGGCCGGGCCGGCGCGGCCCTGGCCACCAGCGCGATCGGCAGCTTCGTCGCCGGAACGATCGCCACCGTGCTGGTGACGCTGTTCGCGCCCTACGTGGCCGAGTTCGCGGTCACGCTGGGCCCGCCCGAGTACTTCATGCTGATGCTGCTGGCCTTCACCACCGTGAGCGCGGTGCTGGGCCGCAGCGCGCTGCGCGGGCTGACCGCGCTGTTCGTCGGCATCGCCGGCGGGCTGGTCGGCATGGACCAGATCAGCGGCGCGAGCCGCTACACCGGCGGCATCCCCGAGTTCTTCGACGGCCTGGAGGTGGTGCTGGTCGCGGTGGGCCTGTTCGCGGTGGGCGAGGCGCTCTACACCGCGCTCTACGAGGGCCGCAGCAGCAGCGAGATGAACCGCATGAGCCGCGCCCACATGACCCGCAGCGAATGGCGGCGTTCCTGGCCGGCCTGGTTGCGCGGCACGGCGCTGGGCTTTCCCTTCGGCACCATCCCGGCCGGCGGCACCGAGATCCCGACCTTCCTGAGCTACGGCGTGGAGCGCAAGCTCAGCCGCCACAAGGAGGAGTTCGGCACCAGCGGCGCGATCGAAGGCGTGGCCGGGCCCGAGGCGGCCAACAACTCGGCGGTCACCGCCACGCTGGTGCCGCTGCTGACGCTGGGCATCCCGACCTCGGTGACCGCGGCCATCCTGCTGTCGGCGCTGCAGAACTACGGCATCCAGGCCGGCCCGCAGCTGTTCCAGACCAGTTCCGGCCTGGTCTGGGCGCTGATCGCCTCGCTCTACATCGGCAACGTGATGCTGCTGGTGCTCAACCTGCCGCTGGTGGGGCTGTGGGTGAAGCTGCTGAAGATCCCGCGTGCACCGCTGTATGCCGGCATCCTGATCTTTGCCACCGTGGGCGTGTACGGCATGCGCCAGAGCGCCTTCGACCTGCTGCTGATGCTCGGGGTCGGGCTGGTCGGGGTGCTGATCCGCCGCTACGACTTCCCGGCCGCACCGGTCATCGTCGGCCTCATCCTCGGCCCGCTGGCCGAGGCGCAGTTCCGCAACGCCATGTCCATCGGCGAGGGCCATGTGCGGGTGTTCTTCGAGCGTCCGCTGTCGGCGGCGATCTTCGTGGTCTGCGTGGCCGTGGTCCTGCTGCCGCGCCTGATGCGGTTGCGCCGCGGCGGGTGAGCCCGTCGGAGGCACCGGCTTGCCGGTGCCGGCCGAGCGCCGGGACGGCCGCTGGCGCCTTTCGGGCAGGGCCGAGCGGCGCTCGGCCTGCGCGTCGCGCTGCCTCGCCTACTGCTTCGCCCCGGCTGCCAGCGCCCGCTGGCGCTGCGCCTCCAGCTCGGCAGGGCGGGGCTGGTCCGCGTCGCCGACCGGCCAGCCCTGCAGGTGGCGCTGGGTGATCTCGACCAGCGCGCGGATCCAGGCCGGGTGGTCGTTCAGGCAGGGGATGTGGTCGTAGCGCTGCCCGCCGCGCGACAGGAACTCCTGCCGGCCTTCCAGCGCGATCTCCTCCAGCGTCTCCAGGCAGTCGGCCGGGAAGCCCGGGCAGAACACCTGCAGATGCTTCACGCCGCGCTTGGCCAGGGCGTGGAGGGTCGCCTCGGTCGAGGGCTCGAGCCACTTGGCGCGGCCGAAGCGGCTCTGGAAGCTCACGCTGAACCGGTCGGCCGGCAGGGTCAGGCGTTCGGCCAGCAGCCGCGCGGTCTTCAGGCACTGGCAGTGGTAGGGGTCGCCCAGCTGCAGGGTGCGCTCGGGCACGCCGTGGAAGCTCAGCAGCAGGTGGTCGCCGCGGCCCTCGCGCTGCCAGGTCTCGAGCACGCGCTGCGCCAGGGCCTCGATGTAGGCCGGCTCGTCGTGGTGCTGGCGCACCCAGCGCAGCTCGGGCAGGGTGCGCTGGGTCAGGCCCCAGCGGTGCACGTCGTCCATCACGCTGGCAGTGGTGGTGCCCGAGTACTGCGGGTACATCGGCAGCACCAGGATGCGGGTGCAGCCGGCGCGCTTGAGCTCGTCGAGTTCGCGGGCAATCGACGGCTGGCCGTAGCGCATCGCGTGGCGCACCACCACCCGGGTGCCGCGCTCGCCGAGGTAGCCCTGCAGCAGCGTGGCCTGCCTGGCGGTCCACACCGCCAGCGGCGAGCCCTCGGGCAGCCAGATGCTGGCGTACTTGGCGGCCGACTTGGCCGGCCGGGTGCGCAGGATGATGCCGTGCAGGATCGGCAGCCACAGCGCGCGCGGCAGCTCGACCACGCGCGGGTCGGACAGGAACTGCGCCAGGTAGCGGCGCACCGCCGGCGCCGTGGGCGACTCCGGCGTGCCCAGGTTGACGAGCAGCACGCCGCAGCGTTCGGGCTGGCCGTGGCGGTGCGGGGGTTCGGCAGCGAAGGGGGAAGAGAAGGCCATGGCGCGATTGTCCACGCCCGCGCCGGGCAGCGCTGCCGGCGGCGACACTGGCGCCCATGACGATGCCCCACCGTGCGGCGCGCCCGCGCGCCTTCACCCTCGACCTGGACGACACCCTCTGGCCGATCGCGCCGACGCTGCAGCGCGCCGAGGCCGTGCTGCGCGACTGGCTGGCCCGGCATGCGCCGGCCACGCAGGCCTGGTGCGGCGAGGCCGGCATGCTGCGCCTGCGCGCGCAGGTCTGGCGCGAGCACCCCGAGCTGGCCCACGACCTGAGCACGCTGCGCCTGCTGACGATCCGCCGGGCCCTGCAGGCGGCGGGCGACGATGTGGCGCTGGCCGAGCCGGCCTTCGAGGTCTTCCTGGCCGCGCGCCAGCAGGTCACCTGGTTCGACGACGTGGCGCCGGCCCTCGAGCGGCTGGCCGCGCGCGGCCCGCTGCTGGCGCTGTCCAACGGCAACGCCGACCTGGCGGCCACCGGGCTGACGCGCTGGTTCGTCGGCGGGGTGAGTGCGCGCGGCGTCGGCGTGGCCAAGCCCGATGCGCGCATCTTCGCGGCGGCCTGCGCACGCCTGGGCTGCGCACCGCAGGAGGTGATGCACATCGGCGACGACTGGCGGCTGGACATCGTCGGCGCCCGCCGCGCCGGCCTGCACAGCGCCTGGCTGCGCCGTCCCGGCCTGGCGCATACCCCGGGGCCGGCGCAGGCGCTGCAGGACGACGGGGCGGATCTGCCGACCGGCGGCCACCACCTCGAACTGCCGGACCTGCTGGCGCTGGTCGAGTGGGTGGAGGGGGGCTGACAGGGCGGCTGACGGGGCGGCCGGCAGGGCGTGGACCCGGGCACCGCGCCGGCCGGTCGGACCGGTGGCGGCGCTGCGGGTCGATCGCGATGGCCGGCGGCCGGCCGCTGGGCTAGTCTGCGCACCATGTCCCCCCCGACCGAGACCCCGTACACCCTGCCGGTGGTGACCTGCGACGGCGACGACGCGCACGAAGCCCTGCTGCAGGCGCACCGCTGGCCGCAGCCGGCGCGCTGGAACATCGCGCAGGCCTGCTGCACCCGCTGGGCGCAGGCCACGCCGCAGGCGCTGGCGCTGTGCATCGACCGCGAGGGCGCCGCGCCCGAGCGCTGCACCTATGGTGAGCTGCAGACCCGGGTCGACCGGCTGGCGCACGCGCTGCGCCGGCTCGGTGTGGCCCGCGGCGACCGCGTCGCGGTGGTGCTGCCGCAGTGCGTCGAGACCGCGGTGGCGCACTTCGCGCTGTACCAGCTCGGCGCGGTGGTCATGCCGCTGTCGCTGCTGTTCGGCCCCGAGGCGCTGGCGATGCGCCTGCACGACAGCGGCGCCCGGCTGGCCATCGTCGATGCCGGCGCCCTGTCGGCCGTCGTCCAGGCGCAGGCCCAGGCGCCGGCGCTGGCCACTCTGATCGTGGTGGGCCCGCGCGGCGCCCGCCTCGCCACGCCGGCCGGCCTGGGCCTGCTCGACTGGGACGAGGTCCAGAGGCTGCCGCCGCAGGCCCCGGGCGATGCCGCCTTCGCGCCGGTGGACAGCCTCGCCGACGATGCGGCGGTGCTGATCTACACCAGCGGCACCACCGGGCCGCCCAAGGGCGCGCTGATCCCGCAGCGCGCGCTGCTGGGCAACCTGAGCGGCTTCGTCTGCAGCCAGAACGGCTTTCCGCAGGTCGCGCCGGCGGCCGACGGGGAGATCGATGCGCCGGTGTTCTGGAGCCCGGCCGACTGGGCCTGGACCGGCGGGCTGATGGACGTGCTGCTGCCCACGCTGTACTTCGGCGCCACCGTGGTCGGCAGCCCGGGGCGGTTCACGCCGCAGCGCGCCTTCGAGCTGCTCGAGCGCCATCGCGTCACGCATGCCTTTCTCTTCCCCACCGCGCTGAAGGCGATGATGAAGGCCTGCCCCGAGCCGGCCCGCCAGTACCGCCTGCGCCTGCGTGCGCTCATGAGCGCCGGCGAGGCGGTGGGCGATGCGCTGTTCGGCTGGTGCCGCGACGCGCTGGGGGTGCCGGTCAACGAGATGTTCGGCCAGACCGAGATCAACTACGTGGTCGGCAACTGCGCGCATCTGGCCGGCCCCGACGGGCGCTGCCGGCCCGGCTGGCCGGCGCGGCCGGGCAGCATGGGCCGCGCCTATCCGGGCCACCGCGTCGCGGTGATCGACGAGGCCGGGCAGGAATGCCCGCGCGGCACGCCCGGCGAGGTGGCGGTGCACCGCCGCGACCGGCATGGCACGCCCGACCCGGTGTTCTTCCTGGGCTACTGGCGCAACGAGGCGGCCACGCGCGCCAAGTACACCGGCACGCCCGAGGACAGCTGGTGCCGCACCGGCGACACCGCGGTGATGGACGAGGACGGCTACCTCTGGTACCAGGGCCGGGCCGACGATGTCTTCAAGGCCGCCGGCTACCGCATCGGCCCGGGCGAGGTGGAGAACTGCCTGGTCAAGCACCCGGCGGTGGCCAACGCGGCGGTGGTGCCCAAGCCCGACGCCGAGCGCGGCGCCCTGGTCAAGGCCTACGTGGTGCTGGCACCGGGCTTCGCGCCCGGCCCCGACCTGGTCGAGGCGCTGCAGGCCCATGTGCGCGGGCGGCTGGCGCCCTACGAGTACCCCAAGGAGATCGAGTTCATCGACGCCCTGCCCATGACCACCACCGGCAAGGTGCAGCGCCGGCTGCTGCGGCAGCAGGAGCTGGAGCGGGCGGCACGAGGCTGAGGGCGGGCAGGCGGTGCGCTTGCCGGCGTCGGGCTGGCGGCCGCGTTCGCCGCCCTCGAACGTCGTGTTCAGCCCCACAGGATGCCGGGCGGGCCTGCGCTGGGCATCATCGGGCTCGTGCAGGGCGCCTGGAGGCGCCCGCCTCAGGAGTCCTGGATGACCAAGCAGATGACCTCGATCCGCCCCGCGCCCGCTCGCCACTGGGTGGGCGACGGCTTTCCGGTGCACGGCATGTTCGGCTACGACGCCGGCGCCACCGCGCGCAGCCCCTTCCTGATGCTCGACTACGCCGCGCCGACGCGCTTCGAGCCCACGGCCACGCGGCGCGGTGTGGGCGCGCACCCGCACCGCGGCTTCGAGACGGTGACCCTGGTCTATGCCGGCGAGGTCGAGCACCGCGATTCGACCGGGCAGGGCGGGGTGATCGGCCCCGGCGACGTGCAGTGGATGACCGCCGGCGCCGGCATCCTGCACGACGAGTTCCACTCGGCCGACTACGCCCGCCAGGGCGGACCCTTCGAGATGGTGCAGCTCTGGGTGGACCTGCCGGCGCGGCACAAGCTCTGCCCGCCGGGCTACCAGGCCATCGACGCGGCACGGATCGTCACGGCGCCGCTGCACGACGTCGACGGCCGCGAGGTCGGCGCGATGCGTCTGATCGCCGGTGCCCAGGGCGAGCTGCGCGGGCCCGCGCGCACCTTCTCGCCGATGAACGTCTGGGATCTGCACCTGCAGCGCGCGGCCCGGCTGCGGCTGGCGCAGCCCGAGGGCTGGCCGGTGCAGCTGCTGCTGCGCGAGGGCCGGCTGCGCCTGGCCGACGGCCGGGGCGTGGGCGCCGCGCAACTGCTGTCCTTCTCGGCCGAGGGCACGCAGGTCGAACTCGAGTCCGAGGGCGAGGCGCGGCTGCTGCTGCTGTCCGGCGAGCCGCTGGGCCAGCCGGTGGTCGGCTACGGTCCCTTCGTGATGACCCGCCGCGAGGAGATCGTGCAGGCCTTCGAGGACTTCCAGGCCGGCCGCTTCGGGCAGATGGAAGCGAGCCGCTGAAACGACGAACCCCGCACGGGGCGGGGTTCGAGGCGCCGCGGGGAGGGGGCCGTCCCTCCCGGGGCCTGTACAGGCCGGCACCGGCCGGCCCGCTCGGGCTCACTTCATCAGCTTGAACACCCAGACCGAGCCGCCCTGCTCGAGGTAGTTCACCTTCTTGGCCACGTCGCCGCCCCACAGCGGCACCGCGCCACCCCAGCCGGAGACCACGGCGACGTACTGCTCGCCCTTGTCTTCCCAGGTGATCGGGGGCGCCACGACGCCCGAGCCGGTCTGGAACTTCCAGACGATCTTGCCGGTCTTGGCGTCGGCGGCCTGCAGGTAGCCTTCAGGCGTGCCCCAGAACACCAGGTTGCCGCCGGTGGTCAGCACGCCGCCCCACAGCGGCGCGTTGTTGGGGGCTTCCCAGACGATCTTGCCGGTCTTCGGGTCGATGGCGCGCAGGGCCCCGATCGGGCCGTCGCCCAGCGTCTTGATGGTGAAGCCCGCGCCCAGGTAGGCCGCACCCTTCTTGTAGGTGATCGGCTCGTTCCAGATCTCCATGCCCCACTCGTTGGCCGGCACGTAGAACAGCTTGGTCTCCGGCGAGTAGGCCATCGGCATCTGGTTCTTGCCGCCCAGGAAGGAGGGCGCCGAGAACACCGTGTTGCCCTTCTTGCCGTCGGCGCCGGCGGTCGGGTCGCCGGGGCGGTTCTCGGGCACGAAGTTGGGACGGCCGGTCTTCAGGTCGATGCCGGTGGCCCAGGTCACTTTCTTGACGAAGGGGAAGGCGTTGACCAGCTGGCCGGTCTTGGCGTCGTTGACGTAGAAGAAGCCGTTGCGGTCGGCCTTGCCGCCCAGGATCTTGCCGCCCTCGTCGTAGGTGACGAACTCGTTGACGCCGTCGAAGTCCCAGCCGTCGTTCGGCGTGTTCTGGTAGTGCCAGACGATCTGGCCGGTCTTCACGTCGATCGCGACGGTCGAGCAGCTGAAGAGGTTGTCACCCTTGCGCAGGTGGCTGTTCCAGGGCGCCGGGTTGCCGGTGCCGAAGTAGGCCAGGCCGGTCTTCGGGTTGTAGGTGCCGCCCAGCCAGGTGGCCGCGCCGCCGGTCTTCCACAGGTCGCCCGGCCAGGTCTTGCCCTGGGTGCCGGAGATGCCGTTCTCGATCTTCTTGCCGTCCTTGTCGAACTTGTAGCCCATGTGGCCTTCGACCACCGGGCGCACCCAGACCAGGTTGCCGGTCTTCGGGTCGCGCGCCTCGACGCGGCCGACCACGCCGAACTCGCCGCCGGACACGCCGGTCAGCAGCAGGCCCTGGGCGATCAGCGGGGCGGCCGAAGCGGAGTAGCCGTCGGCGTAGTTGTCGATCTTCTCCTTCCAGACCACCTCGCCGGTGTCCTGGTTCAGCGCGACCAGCTGGGCGTCCAGCGTGGCGAAGATCACCAGGTTGTCGTAGAGCGCGGCGCCGCGGTTGATCACGTCGCAGCAGGGCATGATGCCGTCGGGCAGGCGGTGCTCGTACTTCCAGAGCTTCTTGCCGGTCTTGGCGTCCAGCGCAAAGATGCGCGAGTAGGAGCCGGTGACGAACATCTTGCCGTTGTGGATCAGCGGCTGGCTCTCCTGGCCGCGCTGCTTCTCGCCGCCGAAGGAGAAGGACCACACCGGCACCAGCTTGCCCACCGTGGAGGTGTTGATCTGCTTGAGCGGCGAGTAGCGCTGGCCCTGCTGGCCGATGCCCCAGCTGACCACGTCGCCGGTGGTCTTGGCGTCGTTCTCGATCATCTGGTCCGTGACCGCAGCGTGGGCGGCGAAGGACGCCAGGCCGGCGCCGATCAGCAGGCCCAAGAGTTTCTTTTGCATGAACAGTCTCCTCGTGGAAGGGTGACACGGCAACGCCGCCAGGCGCTGCTCGGGAATTCTTCCTGAGCGACAACCGTGCCAGGGCCGCCGAGGGCTCTTCGGAGGGCAGGTGCGACCCCGTCGGCGCGTCGGGCTTCGGGGTTCACCCTGAAGACTGCTCCAGGCTCTAACACCTGTGCCCCGGCGCTGTGACGGCCGGCTGTGCCGCGTCGCGCAAAGGCCGTGCAGCGGCGGCGCGGCCGCCCCGGGATCCGGCGGCTGCCCCGGCCTCTCAGACCAGCGCGTCGAAGGGCCAGACCTCGACCGGCTCGCCCGCAGCGACCGAGCCCTGGTCGTGGCGCAGCAGCACCAGGCAGTCGGCCTCGCACATGCTGCGCAGGATGCCCGCGCCCTGCGCGCCGGTGATCGCCACCTCCCAGGCCCCATCGGCGGCGCGGCGCAGCCGGCCGCGCTGGAACTCGCTGCGTCCGGGGCGCTTGCGGATCGCCGCGGCGCTGCGCACCGGCAGCGCGGGCAGCGGCTCGGCCTGGGCGCCGGCCAGGCGCAGCAGGCCTTCGCGGGCGAAGACGTAGAAGGTCACCAGGCTGGCCACGGGGTTGCCCGGCAGCGCGAACAGCCAGACCGGCCGGGCATCGCGCCGATCGGCGGCGCCGCTGGCGCGGATCGGCCCGAAGGCGAAGGGTCGCCCCGGGCGCATGGCCACCTTCCAGAAGGCCACCTCGCCCATGCGGGCGAGCAGGTCGCGGGTGTGGTCGGCATCGCCCACGCTGACGCCGCCGCTGGTCAGCACCGCATCGGCCTCGCGGGCGGCGCGCTCGAGCGTGGCCTCGAGGGCGGCCGGGTCGTCGCGCACCAGGCCGAGGTCGATCGCCTCCATGCCCAGGCGCCGCACCGCCGCCAGCAGCGTGAAGCGGTTGCTGTCGTAGATGCAGCCGGGCTCGAGCGGCTCGCCCGCGCTGCGCAGTTCGTCGCCGGTAGAGAACACCGCCACGCGCAGGCGGCGGCGCACCGGCACGGCCGGGATGCCCAGCGAGGCGATCAGGCCCAGGTCGGCCGGCCGCAGCACGCGCCCGGCGGTCAGCGCCGGGCGGCCGCGTGCCAGGTCCTCGCCCCGCAGGCGGCGGTTCTCGAAGGCGCGGATGACGCCGGGGGGAATCGTCACCCGGCCGTCGACGACGCTCACCAGCTCCTGCGGCACCACCGTGTCCAGCCCGGCCGGCAGCACCGCACCGGTCATGATGCGCAGGCACTGGCCAGGGCCGACCGGGCCGTTCCAGGGCGTGCCGGCGAAGGCGGTGCCCACCGTCTGCAGCAAGGTGGGTGCGTCGACGGCCAGGTCGGCGGCGGCGAAGGCGTAGCCGTCCATCGCCGAGTTGTCGTGCGCGGGCACGTCGATCGGCGAGATCACGTCCTCGGCCAGCACACGTCCGAGCGCCTCGCCCAGGCCCACCGGTTCGACAGCGTCGATGGGCTGCAGCGCGGCGGCGATCGCGGCGCGCGCAGCGTCGACGGCCAGGTTGTCTTCGTGGGCGGTGAGGGGGGAGGGGCCGAGTTCGGACATGGTGGCCAGGATGATAGCCAGCGTGCCGCCGCGACGGCCAGCCCGCCTGCCGAGAGCCTTATGCAAGCGCCGACATATCGCGCGAAGCGCAGCCGGCCCGCAGAATCGCGCCCCGCCCGGTTCCTTCGCTTCGACCGTGCCTCTGCGGCCGCCCACCGGTCGGACCGCTCCCTTGCCTTCCTGTCGCCGATGCCGCCTGCGCGATGTCCGCCATTTCCGAAAGTTTCCTGCTGGCCCTGCAGCTGATCGCCCAGGCCGATGCCGCGCTCTGGCAGATCGTCGGGCTGTCGCTGCAGGTCAGCCTGTCGGCCTGCGCGGTCGGCGCCGTGCTGGGGCTCTGGCTGGGCGCCTGGCTGGCGGTGGCGCGCTTCCCCGGCCACCGGCTGCTGGTCTGGGGCGTGAACACGCTGCTGGCGCTGCCCTCGGTGGTGGTGGGCCTGCTGGTCTACCTGATGCTGTCGCGCTCGGGCCCGCTGGGGTCCTGGGGCATCCTCTTCACGCCTGGGGCGATGGTGGTGGCGCAGAGCATCCTGGTGGTGCCGCTGATCGCCGCGCTGACCCGCCGCGTCGTGCTCGACGGCCTGCGCGAGGGCGGCGACCAGCTGCGCTCGATGGGCGCGGGCGCGCTCACCGCCGCGCTGCTGGTGCTGCTGCACGCGCGCTTCGCGGTGCTGACGGTGCTGCTGACCGCCTTCTGCCGCGCCATCGCCGAAGTGGGCGCCGTGATGGTGGTGGGCGGCAACATCGACGGGCTGACCCGCGTCATGACCACCGCCATCGCCCTCGAGACCAGCAAGGGCGACCTGCCGCTGGCGCTGGCGCTGGGGCTGGTGCTGCTCGGCGTGGTCGGCCTGATCAACGGCGCCATCGCCCTGCTGCCCGGGCGCGGCGGTGCGGAAAGCGAGCGGGTGGTATGACGGCGCCGACGCCCCTGCCGGGCCCCCCGGTGATCGAGCTGCGTGCCGCCGGCGTGCGCTTCGGCGAGGTGCAGGCGCTGCAGCCGCTGGACCTGACCCTGCGGCGCGGCGAGCGGCTGGCGCTGATCGGCGCGAACGGCTGCGGCAAGACCACGCTGCTGCGCCTGCTGCACGGGCTGCTGCCGGGCAGCGGCGAGCGGCGCGTGCACCCCATCGACGGGCGCGCGCCGGTGCAGGCCATGCTGTTCCAGCGGCCCTTCCTGCTGCAGCTGTCGGTGGCGCTGAACCTGAAGCTGGCGCTGTGGCTGGCGCGCGTGCCGCGGCGCGAGTGGCCGCAGCGGCTGGCCGAGGCGCTGCAGCGCGTGGGCCTGCAGGGGCTGGAGGGGCGGCCCGCGCGCGCGCTGTCGGGCGGCCAGCAGCAGCGCCTGGCGCTGGCGCGCGCCTGGATGCTGCGTCCGGACATCCTCTTCCTCGACGAACCCACCGCCAGCCTGGACCCGGGCTCCAAGCGCGAGGTGGAGGCGCTGATCGCCGCCTTCGCCGCCGATGGCGTCACCCTGGTGATGAGCAGTCACAACCTGGGCCAGGTCAAGCGCCTGGCCACCCGGGTGATCTACCTGGAAGCGGGTCGGCAGGTCGTGGACCTGCCGGTGGACCGCTTCTTCCACGCAGAGCTGCCCACCGAGGCAGCGCAGTTCCTCCGAGGCGAGTTGCCATGGCACTGAACCCCCTGGGCCTCCCGAGCGCCCTTCGCCGCCGTCGCGGCTGGCTGGCCGCCCTGGGCCTGCTGGCCACCCTGGGGCCGGGCGCGGCGCTGCCGGCGGCGGCGCAGGACAAGGCCATCGTGATGGCCTCGACCACCTCCACCGAGCAGTCCGGCCTGTTCAGGCACCTGCTGCCGCTGTTCCGGCAGGCCAGCGGCATCGACGTGCGCGTGGTGGCGCTGGGCACCGGCCAGGCGCTGGACATGGGCCGGCGCGGCGATGCCGACATCGTCTTCGTGCACGACCAGGCCGCCGAGGAGAAGTTCGTCGCCGACGGCCACGGCCTGGCACGCCGGGCGGTGATGTACAACGACTTCGTGCTGGTGGGGCCGGCCGCCGACCCGGCCCGGGTGGCGGGCGCGGACATCGTCGCGGCGCTGAAGAAGCTCGCCGCCTCCGATGCGGTGTTCGTCTCGCGCGGCGACAAGAGCGGCACCCACGCCGCCGAGCTGCGCTACTGGAAGCGTGCCGGCGTGGACGTGGTGGCGAGCAAGCCGGCCGGCTATCGCGAGTGCGGCTGCGGCATGGGCCCGGCGCTGAACATGGGCTCTTCGACCAACGCCTACGTGCTGACCGACCGGGGCACCTGGCTGTCGTTCAGGAACCGCGGCGAGCTGCGCATCCTGGTCGAGGGCGACAAGGCCCTGTTCAACCAGTACGGCGTGATCGTCGTGAATCCGGCCCGGCATCCCCACACCAAGACCGCGCTGGCGCAGCAGTTCTCCGACTGGATCGTGTCCGGCGCCGGCCAGGCGGCCATCGCGTCCTACAAGATCGGCGGCGAGCAGCTGTTCTTCCCCAACGCCGGGCGCTGAGCTGCAGCCGCGACGTTCCTTCCCCGCCCCGCCCGCGCCGCCGTGGGGACGGAGCACATCGGCCGTTCCACGGTGGAGCAACCCGTATCCCGGCCGATCCGTTGCTAGGGTTCCTCCCAGGTTCCCGGCCGGACGGGCTATGCAGATGATTGCATATGCCCCTTCGCCGGGGCCGCCCTCGCCTGCGGATGCCAGGCAGGCGGCAGCGAAGGAACGGTCCAGAACCGATCGAGGAGAACCAGCGACATGCAGAAGAGCCTCCACATCAACCCGGACAAGTGCACGGGTTGCCTGCAGTGCGAGATGGCCTGTTCCTACGAGAACTACGGCGTGTTCGCGCCGGCCAAATCGCGCATCAAGGTGTTCAACTTCCACGAGACCGGCCGCAAGGTGCCCTACACCTGTACCCAGTGCGACGAGGCGTGGTGCCTGCACGCCTGCCCGGTCGAGGCCATCACGATCGACAAGCTGACCGGCGCCAAGGTGGTGGCCGAGTCCACCTGCGTGGGCTGCAAGGTCTGCACGATCAGCTGCCCCTTCGGCACCATCAACTACATGCAGGAAACCGGCAAGGTGCAGAAGTGCGACCTCTGCGGCGGCGACCCCGCCTGCGCCACCGCCTGCCCCACCGGCGCGATCACCTACATCGACGCCAACTGGACCGGCCTGGGCAAGATGCAGGCCTGGGCCGACAAGCTGGGCAACCAGCCTTCCGCAGCCTGAACCAAGGAGGAATCACATGTCCTGGGCTGGAAAAATCCTCCGCGTCGACCTGACCGCCGGCACCGTCACGTCCGAGCCGCTGCGCATGGACTGGGCCAAGCTGTACCTGGGCTCGCGCGGCCTGGCCACCAAGTACCTGGTCGAGGAGATGGACCCCAAGGTCGATCCCCTGTCGGCCGACAACAAGATCATCTGGGCGACCGGGCCGCTGACCGGCACGATGGCCTCCACCGGCGGGCGCTACACCGTCGTCACCAAGGGTCCGCTCACCGGCGCGATCGCCTGCTCCAACTCCGGCGGCTACTGGGGCGCCGAGCTGAAGATGGCCGGCTGGGACATGGTGATCTTCGAGGGCGCCTCGCCCAAGCCGGTCTACCTCAGCATCGAGGACGACAAGGCCGAGCTGCGTGACGCGGCCCACCTGTGGGGCAAGTCGGTCTGGGAGACCGAGGAGATCATTCACAAGACCCACCAGGATCCGCTGGTGCGTGTCTCCTCGATCGGCCTGGCCGGCGAGAACAAGGTGCTGTTCGCCGCCGTGGTGAACGACCTGCACCGCGCTGCCGGCCGCTCCGGCGTCGGCGCCGTGATGGGCACCAAGAACCTCAAGGCCGTGGCCGTGCGTGGCACCAAGGGCGTGGGCAACATCGCCGACCCCAAGGCCTTCATGCGGGTCACCGCCGAGAAGAAGAAGATCCTTGCCGAGAACGGCGTCACCGGCCAGGGCCTGCCGACCTACGGCACCCAGGTGCTGATGAACGTGATCAACGAGATCGGCGCGCTGCCCACCCGCAACCACCGCGACGTGCAGTTCGAGGGCGCCAAGGACATCTCCGCCGAGGCCATGGTCACCCCGCGCGCCAGCGACGGCAAGAAGCACCTGGTCACCAACCAGGCCTGCTTCGGCTGCACCATCGCCTGCGGTCGCATCTCCAAGATGGACAAGGGCCACTTCTCGGTCGAGAACAAGCCGCAGTACTGGGGCGCCTCCGGCGGCCTGGAGTACGAAGCGGCCTGGGCCCTGGGCGCTGCCAACGGCGTCAACGACCTGGAAGCGCTGCAGTACGCCAACCTGATCTGCAACGAGCAGGGCTTCGACCCGATCTCCTTCGGCGCCACCATCGGTGCGGTGATGGAGCTGTACGACATGGGCGTGCTGACCAAGGAGCAGCTGGGTGTCGAGGCGCCCTTCGGCTCGGCCAAGGCGCTGTGCCAGTTCGCCGAGATGACCGCCAAGGGCGAAGGCTTCGGCAAGGAAATCGGCCTGGGCTCCAAGCGCCTGTGCGAGAAATACGGCCATCCCGAGCTGTCGATGAGCGTCAAGGGCCAGGAATTCCCGGCCTACGACTCGCGTGGCATCCAGGGCATGGGCCTGACCTACGCCACCTCCAACCGCGGCGCCTGCCACCTGCGCAGCTACACCGTGGCCTCGGAAGTGCTGGGCATCCCGGTCAAGACCGACCCGCTGACCGCCGACGGCAAGCCCGAGCTGGTGATGGCCTTCCAGGACGCCACCGCGGCCTTCGACGCGGCCGGCATCTGCATCTTCACCAGCTTCGCCTGGGGCCTGGCCGACGTGGCGCCGCAGGTGGCGGCCGCCTGCGGCGAGGAGTTCACCCTGGAGAACATGGCCAAGATCGGCGAGCGGATCTGGAACATGGAGCGCGACTTCAACAACCGCGCCGGCTTCACCGCCAAGGACGACACCCTGCCGCCGCGCCTGCTGAACGAGCCGGCCAAGACCGGCCCCGCCAAGGGCCTGGTCAACAAGCTGCCCGAGATGCTGCCGAAGTACTACGAGATCCGCGGCTGGAATGCCGACGGCACGCTCAAGGACGAGACCCGCGAGCGCCTCGGGTTGTGAAGCCCATCTCCCGTCGCGCCTGACGGCGCTCCTCGAACGGGAGCGCCGCCAGCGGCCCGGCCGGCGGCGCGGCGGCTGCTCGGGAGGGTGCGGCTGACCCCGCACCCTTTTGCATTTCTGGAGACGTACTCGATGAAACACGTGATCCTCGGCGCCGGGCCCTCCGGCGTCATTGCCGCCGAGACCATCCGCAAGCAGGCGCCGGCCGACGAGGTGGTGCTGATCGGTGACGAGCCCGAGGCGCCTTACTCGCGCATGGCGATCCCCTACCTGCTGATCGGCAAGGTCGCGGAGTCCGGCACCCACCTGCGCCACGGCGAGCATCACTACGCAAAGCTGGGCATCCGGCTCGAGCGTGGTCGCGCCAGGACGGTGGACGTGCAGGCCCGGCAGGTCGTGCTGGAGGACGGTCGCCGTGAATCCTTCGACAAGCTGCTGATCGCCACCGGCTCGTCGCCGATCTCGCCCCCGATCCCCGGCATCCGCGGACCGGGCGTGCACACCTGCTGGACCCTGGAGGACGCCCGCGCGATCATGGCGCTGGCCAAGCCGGGTGCACGGGTGCTGCAACTGGGTGCCGGCTTCATCGGCTGCATCATCATGGAAGCGCTGGCGATGCGCGGCGTCGACCTGACGGTGGTCGAGATGGGCGACCGCATGGTGCCGCGCATGATGGGCCCCACCGCCGGGCGCATGATCAAGGAGTGGTGCGAGAAGAAGGGCGTCAAGGTCTACACCGGCGCCAAGGTGGAGGCCATCGAGCGCAACCTGGGCGGCCACCCGGCACCGCTGCACGGCGCCGCCGAAGCGGCCAAGCCGGCCGGCCTGCTCGGCAAGATCGCGGTGGCGGTGGGCCTCGGCGGCCACACGCCGGCGCCGGTGGCCCAGCCCGACCCGGTCGGCAAGCCCATGCAGGTGCGCCTGTCCACCGGGCAGCGCCTGGAGGCCGACCTGGTGATCTCCGCCACCGGGGTGCGGCCGAACATCGGCTTCCTCGAGAACTCGGGCATCACCTGCCTGCTGGGTGTCCTGACCGACGAGCACCTGCAGACCAATGTGCCGGGCATCTACGCCGCAGGCGACTGCGCCGAGGCCTTCGACAAGGTCTACGGCAAGACCATCGTCAGCGCCATCCAGCCCAACGCGGCCGAGCAGGCCCGGGTGGCCGCGCTCAACATGGTCGGCCAGGTCACCGAGCTCAAGGGCGTCACGCAGATCAACGTGCTGGACACGCTGGGCATGATCTCCGCGAGCTTCGGCAAGTGGGAGGGGGTGCCGGGCGGGCAGCATGTCGAGTTCATCGACGAGGCGGCCGGCAAGCTGCTGAGCCTGCAATTCGACGACGAGAAGCTGGTGGGCTGCAACTCGATCGGCTGGACCCAGCACATCGGCGTCATGCGCGGCCTGGTCGAAGGCCAGGTCAAGCTCGGTCCCTGGCGCGACAAGCTGCTGGCCGACCCGACGCTGCTGATGGAGGCCTACCTGGCCAGCGCTCAGGCGCAGGGCGAGCCGGCGCTCGTCAAGGCGGGCTGAACGGCCATCCCGAAACACCGGGTCCGGCCAGGGCCGGGCCCGGCGTGGGAGACTCCTTCACCATGCAGATCACCTTCAAGCTCTACGCCAGCCTCACCGAGTTCCTGCCGGCCGACCGCCGCACCAGCAACCAGGTGACGCTGGAGGTGGCCGAAGGCGCCACCATCGCGCAGGTCATCGAGCCCTTCAACCTGCCGATGAAGATGGTGCATCTGGTGCTGATCAACGGCAGCTACGTCGCACCGGACGATCGGCCCACGCGCGCCCTGCGCGAGGGCGACGTGCTGGCCATCTGGCCGCCCATCGCGGGCGGCTGAACCGCGCCGAAGACTGCTGCCATGGCCTGGTCCGCCCCGCTCGGTGCCGAGTTCGAGCGTGAACATGGGGTCACCGAGTCCGACTGGCTGGCCACCCTGCGCGGCGCGGTCGGGGCGCACCCGCTGACCCTGGGCGAGGGGCGCGCGGAGGTCGCCATCGGTGCGGCCGGCCGGCTCGAACTGCGCTGGCAGGTGCTGCCAGCACGCGCCATCGCACTGATGCGCATGCCCCGGCTGCAGGTCGCCTACCGCTTCAGCGGCCTGAGCGCCGAGCAGCAGGCCGGCTTCCTGCACTATTTCGACCTGTTCATGCAGCGCGGCGGCGGCTGAACGTTCCCGACGTGGCGGGCCTGGGCCCTCATCGCGCCGTGCCGGCCTCTCCGTCGCCGTCCAGGGTCGACCGTTCGGCCGAGGGCTGTGCCTGGGCGCGGATCCACTGCACGGCGCGCCCGAACTCCAGCGCCTTGTCGAAGTAGGCCTGCGCCCCGGCGTCGAGGAAGGCCCGTCGCATGGCCGTCCAGCCGAAGTTCGACAGCATGATCACCGGCAGCCCTGGCCGCAGGGCGCGGATGCTGCGCAGCACGTCGTAGCCGCGATCGGGCGGCGTCAGCGCCACGTCCAGCACCACCAGATCCGGCTCGTGGCGTTCGATCAGGGCCAGCGCGCCGAGCCGGTCGGTGGCGCAGCCCACGACCTCCAGGTCGTCCTGGGCGGTCAGCAGCCGGCTCAGCGCGCTTTGCACCAGCGGCGAGTCGTCGACGATGAGGATTCGCATGACAGGTCCCGACCGAAGGGCAGGGGCGGCTGCCGGGTGGCCGTCGCCGCCGCCCCGGGCACTCAGCCGATCGACAGGGTGGTGGGCCGGCTGCCGGCGCGCTTGGGCATCGTGAGCGTCAGGATGCCGTTCTCGAACTTGGCGCCGGCCTGCTGATCGTCGATGTCGTGCGGGAGCGTGAAGGCGCGCGACATGCTGCCGCGATAGAGCTCGCGCACCAGCACGCGCTCGCCGTCGTTCTTGCCCTGCGTCTCCTCCTTCTTCTCTTCCTTGATCTCGGCGTCGATCGAGACCCGGTTGCCCTCGATCTTGACCGCGATGTCCTCGCGCCTGGCACCGGGCAGCTCGGCGCGCACCGTGTAGGCCTGCTCGGTTTCGGTGACGTCCACGCGCATCTCGTCGGGCAGGCGCAAGGCGGGCCAGTGACTGCGCTTCATGCGCTGCAGCATGCCGCGCAGGGGATCGCGCAGCGGGTCGCCCAGCGTTTCCATCAGCCATTCGTCCAGTGGTTCGTAGCGGGTGAGTGCAGCCATCGTTCTCTCCTGAAGTGGCACCTGCCGCGGTGCCCTGCGGGGACTCTAGGGGCGCCTGTCGCGTGCCGATTGCGCGCACTCAACGCCGGGACGCCGCCGTGCCGGCCCGGGGCGGTCACGCTGATCCTGCTCAACGCGGCGGTGAAGGGGCCGCTGCAGTCTTGCGCCGTGGCGGCCCGGCCGGGCGCTGCGCTGCCGCCAGGGTGCGCGCGGGCCTGCCCCGTCGCAGAGAAGTCGTGGAGAAGTCGGAGACAAGCATGACCCCTCCCATCGCCGAGTGCCCTGCCGATTCCCAGGCTGCCAGCCCGCTGTGGCCGGGTGGGGCCGACCCGTGCTCGCCACCGAGCCCGCCGCAGAGCGTGTCGCAGCGCCCCCTGGCGGCGCAGGTGCTGGCCGCCCTGCCGTCGGACGCGCCGGCAGCGGGCCTGCTGCGCACCCTGCCGGAGCCCTCGCGCGATGCCGGCCTGCCACTGATGCGCGCCCTGGCCGAGCGGCGCTCCAGCCGCCAGTACGCGCCTGCCGCGCTGAGCGAGCAGCAGCTGGCCGATCTGCTCTGGGCGGCCTGCGGCATCAACCGGCCCGGCGAGGAGCGCACCGTGCCGTACTGGCGCCACCCGGCCGGGGTCGACCTCTACGCGGCAATGGCCGACGGGCTGTGGCTCTACGAACCCCGCCTGCATGCGCTGCGTCGGCACCTGGGAGCCGACCTGCGCGCCCTCACCGGGATCCAGGACTTCGTCGGCGCCGCGCCGCTCGAGCTGGTCTACGTGGTACGCGGCGAGCGCATGGCGGAGCTGACACCCGAGGAGCGCCGCCTGTACGGCTCGGTGGATGCGGCCTTCGCCGGCCAGAACGTCTACCTCTGCTGTGCGTCGCAGGGGCTGGGTTGCGTGTTCCGCGCCGCCCTGGATGCACCGCGGCTCGGCCGCGCGATGCAGCTCGGCGAGGGGCAGTTCGTCGTCTTTGCCCAGACCGTCGGTCATCTGCCGGATCGGCCGGCAGCGGCGGGCGCCGAGCTGCCGGCCGGCGCCGGGCGCGGAGAGGCCGAAGGGGCCGGGGCGGAGCGTTCAGGCGCGCTGCTTCCTGCGGTGGGTCAAGCGCGCCACAGCGGGTGCAGCGCATGATCACCGGGCTGTGACGCTGCACCGGGTCGTGCGCCGCGGGGGGTGACCGACCGGCGGAGGGTTCCGCACTGCCCGCGGCGGGCCGGGCGGCGTCGACGGGCTGCAGCGCCGCCCGGGCCCCGCCGCCATCACCAGGCATTCCGGCGTGTCGCAGCCGGGGCCGGTTGCGGGGATCCGACTCGAACCGCAGAGGCAAGCCGATGAGAAGACGCCCGCATCCTGCTGCGCTCCCGATGCGCTTCGTCCGACTGCGGGTGGCGCAGCGGCGCGTCGATCGCGACAACCTCATGCTGCGCTCCGGACAGCTGCGCGGCATCCTCGAGACCGCCAGCGAGGGCATCGTCACCGCCGACGCCTCGCAGACCATCGTCATGGCCAACCACGCGGCCGCGGAGATCTTCCGCTGCCGGGTCGAGGACCTGCTCGGCGCCCCCCTGTCCGGACTGCTGCCCGAGCGGCTGCGTGCGCGCCATGTCGCCGAGGTGGCCGCCTTCGGCGCCGCGGAATCGAAGGCCCGCCGCATGGCCGGCCGTGCGACCGTCGGCCTGCGCCGCGACGGGGAGGAGTTCCCGCTGGATGCCGGCATCTCGCAGGTGCATGTGGACGGCCAGCGGCTGTACACCGTGATCCTGCGCGACCTGACCGAGGCGCGCCGTGTGGCCAGCGCGCTGCGCGGCAGCGAGCAGCTGCTGGCGGCCACCTTCAGCGCCAGCAGCGTGGCCATGGTGCACATCGATCCGGTGACGCGGCGCCTCCTCGCGGTCAACGACGCCTTCTGCGCGCTGTGCGGCTACCCGCAGCAGGAGCTGCTGCAGATGGACGTCGACCGACTGAACGCTCCCGGGGACCGAGCCGATCCGCTCGAGTGCGCCGCCCTGCTGCAGGGCCGCGCCGGCTACCGGGCGCAAAGGCGCCTGCTGCGACGGGACGGCCGCGTGCTCTGGGTGGAGGTCAGCGGCAGCGTGGTGCGCGACGAGGACGGCCGCCCTCTGCGCGTGGTGGGACAGCTGCAGGACATCACCGCGCGTCGCGCAGCCGAGACCGCACTGCGTGAACGCGAGGCACGCCAGAGCTTTCTGGTGCGACTGAACGACCGGTTGCGCAAGCTCGACGAGCCGCGCGCGATCGCCCGCGAGGCGAGCCGGCTGCTCGGCGAGTTCGTCGACGCCTCCCGGGTGGGCTATGCCGAGGACGACGGCAACGGCGAGACCATCACGCTGCGGCTCGGCTACGACCGCGGCGTGCCGGGCATCGAGGGCCGCTACCGCTACGCCGACTACGGCGAGGAGCTGCTGCGCGCCTTTCGCGAGGGGCGCACGGTGGTGCGTCCGGACATCGCCGGCGATGCCACGCTGAGCCCTGCGGAGAAGGCCGCCCACGCCCGCCTGCAGCTGGGTGCGACCGTGAACGTGCCGGTGCGCAAGGGCACCCAGCTGCAGGCGGTGTTCTTCGTGCATGCGGCGACCGCACGGGCCTGGCGGGCCGACGAGGTGGCGCTGTTCGAGGACGTGGCCGAGCGCATCCGTGCCGACATCGAACGCGCCCGGGCCGAGGCCGAGGTGCGCGCCACCAAGAGCAAGCTCGAGGCGGCGCTCGAGAGCATCGCCGACGCGGTCTTCCTGTCCGACGCGCAGGGCATCTTCCTGGAGTTCAATGCGGCCTTCGCGACCTTCCATCGCTTTGCCGGCAAGGCCGAGTGCCTGTGCCGCCTGACCGACTACCCCGCCCTGCTGGAAGTCCGTGCGGCCGACGGCACGCCCGCCCCGCTCGAGCAGTGGGCGGTGCCGCGGGCGCTGCGCGGCGAGATCGGCCGCAACGTCGAGTTCGGCCTGCGCCGCCGCGACACCGGCGAGTTCTGGACCGGCAGCTACAGCTTTGCGCCGATCCGCGACGAGCGCGGCCACATCGTCGGCGCGGTGGTCACCGCGCGCGACATCAGCGAGACCAAGCGCCTGCACGCCGAACTGCAGGCCTCGCACGCCGAGCTGCAGCAGCTCATCGACGCCCAGGACCGGGTGCAGGAGGCCGAGCGGCTGCGCATCGCGCGCGAGCTGCACGACGACCTGCAGCAGGGCTTGGCGGCCATCCTGATGGAGGCTGCCGTGCTCGGGCAGAGCCTGGGCGACGGCGCCGATTCGCCGACCCGGCGTGCGCTGGCCAGCATCGGGCGGCTGGGCGAGCAGCTGATCGCCTCGACACGGCGCATCGTCTCCGACCTGCGCCCGCAGATCCTCGAGGACCTGGGCCTGGCCGCCGCACTGGAGAACCTGGCGGCCCAGTTCACCCAGCGCAGCGGCATCGCCTGCGAGGTCGACACCGCGGCGCTGCGGCCGGCCGAGGAGGCCCAGGCGGCGCCCGCCTGGGCCTGCCTGTACCGCGTCGCGCAGGAGGCCTTGAACAACGTCGGCAAGCACGCCCAGGCCCGCCAGGTCCGCATCCGGCTGGCCTGTGATGCACCACAGGCGCTGCGCCTGACGGTGGCCGACGACGGCATCGGCCTGCCCGCCGAGCGCCGTCCGGCGCCCAACGCCTTCGGCCTGCTCGGCATGCGCGAACGGGTGCGCGCGGTCGGTGGCACGCTGCAGCTGCGCAGCCGGCCCGGCGAGGGCACCACGGTGGAGGTCTGCCTGCCGCTGCCCGCGCGGTCCTGACGGCCGGCAGCGCCGAAGGTTCAGGAAGCGGCGTCCTGGCCAGGCCAGGCCGGGGCGCTGCTGCGCAGCTGCTCGCCGGCCAGGCCCTGCTCGAGGCCGTAGCGGATCAGCGCGGCCGTCGAGGGCAGCTGCAGCTTGTCCTGGATGCGCGCCTTGTGCGCGCTGATCGTCTTGATCGACAGGGCCAGGGCCCGGGCGATCTCCTTGGGCCGCTCACCGGCGACGAGGCGGCGCAGCACGTCGAGTTCACGGTCGGTGAGCTCGTCGCGGGCGCGCGCGGCGGGCCTGGGCGCCAGCCGGCGCACCGCGCGCTCGGCCTGGCCGGGGGTGACGTAGACGCCGCCGGCGGCGATCTTGCGGATCGCCGCCACCAGTTCCGATCCGGCGCTGCTCTTGGTCAGATAGCCGTCGGCCCCGGCCTGGAAAGCGCGCATCGCGTACTGCTCCTCGGCATGCATGCTCAGCACCAGCACGCCCACGCGGGGATGGCCGCTCTTGATGTGCTGCGCCAGTTCCAGGCCGCCCATGCCGGGCATCGACAGATCGACCGTGGCGACGTCCACCGGCTGGCGGCGCAGCAACTCGAGCGCCTGTGCAGCGTTGTCGGCTTCCACCACCTCGAAGGTCGGCGGCGTGCACTCCAGGATGCGACGCAGTCCCTCCCGCACGAGGGCATGGTCGTCGACCACCAGCACACGCTGGCGCGGGCAGGACTGGGGCGGGGCGCCCGAGCAGATTTCCAAGGCGGTACTCCTTTATCGCCGTCCGGGGGTCGGGGAAGTGCTCGGCCACATCGTAGCGGGCGGCGCCGTGCGCTGTGAGATCCGGCATGGGCGCCGCAGGCGGGGCACGTGCGGCCCTTGATGCACCTCAAGTCCGGCGACGTCCGACGTTCGGAAAAGTCCGAACGGCCGGCGGATTCCTGACCGTCGACGGGCCGGCACAGTCCGGCGCGACGTCGCGATCTGTGCCGATTGCCGCACCGCGAGCGGGCAGGCGATGCTTGGCACCATGCCGCCGCAGCGCTCGATCTGCCCTGGAGTGCCGATGTTCACCGAACTCTCTCCTGCCGTTGCCGAGTTCCATCCCGGACCATCGAGCCCGTCGCTGCCGTCGGGCGCCTCGCCTGCCTCGGGCGTTTGCCCAGCCGTGCGGGCGCAGCCGGCCGGCTCCCTGCTGCAGCGCCTGCGGGCCGCCGAAAGCGGGGAGTCGTTCGAGCTGGTCGTGCCCCCGCTGGTGCTGCGGGCTGCGCCCGGTTCGGCGGTGCATCTGGAGGGCGGCCGGGTCGGCTCGGTCCACGTGGTGCGCACGGGGGCATTCAAGTGCGTGCGCATCCTGGAGGACGGTTACGAGCAGGTGCTGGGCTTTGCCGAGCGCGGCGACGTGCTGGGCTTCGACGGCCTGTGCCGGGGCGTGCACCAGACCACCGCGGTGGCGCTGGAGGATTCGACGGTCTACGGGCTGGCCACGCACGAGCTGGAGCTGCTGCCGGCGCGATCGCCCGGGCTGGCCCGCGCGCTGTACGGCGCGATCAGCCGCGAGCTGGTCGACGCGGCGCGTATCGCGGACATGATGGCCGCGGTCGCCTCCGAGACACGCCTGGCGCGCTTCCTGGTCTGGTGCTCGGACCGCGCGCTGGAGCGCGGCGAATCGCCCCGGCGGCTGCACCTGCGCATGGGGCGGCGCGACATCGCCAGCCTGCTCGGCGTGGCCCACGAGACGGTGAGCCGCAGCTTCTCCCTGCTGGCCAGCGACGGCGTGTTGCAGGTGGACAACCGCGAGGTCGAGGTCCTCGACGCTGCCGGCCTGCTGGCCTGCTCGCGCGGCACCCGCCGCAGCAGCGAAGGCGCCGCCCTGCGCCGGCGCGTCGCTGCCCGGGCGGGCAGCGCGCGCGGCCGGCCGGCCCCGGCCTGGAGCGCCTGATCCGTTGGGTGCCCGGCCCGTCGCAGGGGCCGCCCGACGGGCCGGGCTGGCGAAGGGCGCGGCGGTGCGCCGCGGGCTGCTGCCGGCCCGCTGTCCCGGCAGGTCGGCCCGTCTGGAAGGAGTCCTCATGCCGCGAACCCTGTTCCATGACCGCCGTCACGCTGCCGAGGTCCTGGCGCAGCGGGTGGCCGAGGCGCAGCTGCCGCCGCCGCTGGTGGTGCTGGCGCTGCCGCGCGGGGGCGTGCCGATCGGCGCAGTGCTGGCGCAGCGGCTGGCAGCGCCGCTGGACCTGCTGCTGGTGCGCAAGATCGGCGCGCCCTGGCAGCCCGAGCTGGCCGTGGGCGCGCTGGTCGACGGCGTCGAGCCGCTGCTGGTGATCGACGACGATCTTGCGCGCCGCGCCGGGGCCGATGCGGCCTATCTCGGGCAGTGCCGCTCCGAGGCCTGGCTGGAGATCCAGCGCCGCCGTGCCGCCTGGCTGCGCGGGCGTCGGCGGCCTTCCCTGCAGGGCGCCACGGTGCTGGTCTGCGACGACGGCATGGCCACCGGCCTCACGATGCGTGCGGCGCTGCAGGCCTTGCGCACCAGCGGCGCAGCGCGCCGAGTGGTGGCCGTGCCGGTGGCCTCGCAGGAGGCCATCGCCGCGCTCGGTCCGACGGCGGATCGGGTGATCTGCCTGGCCGAGCCTTGCCCCTTTCACGCCGTCGGCGAGCACTATGCCGACTTCCACCAGGTCGGCGACGCGGAGGTGCTCGAAGCGCTGCAGGCCGCCGACGCGGCGGCCGCCTGCGGCACGCAGGACCCACGCCGCGCCCATGAGTGAGCGCACCGACGGGTCGCGCCGGCCTGCGCCGGACCGTCGGAACGCACAAAGGTCCGCACCGCGTGAAGACTCCCTCACCTGCGCCGCCCGGCTCGGCGCAGCGGCCGCGCTAGAGTCGGCGCCCATGCGGCACGGCCCCCTTCTTCACCTTTCCCGTCCCACGCATCCTTCGAGCCAGCGCCGGGCGCGCGTCGACGCGCCCGGCGCCGAACGATCCGGGGGGCCGTCGCGCCGTCCTGGCTGCGCATGCAGGCTCCGCTCGCGCTGACGCTGGCCCTGGTGCAGCTGGGGCTGTTTGCCCTGTGCTGGCTGGGGGTGGCCCTGCTGATGAAGGCGCAGCGGCCGGCGGCGCTGCTGTTCATGGCCGCCTGCCTCTGCGACGCCGCCACCGCCTGGCTGCAGGTCACCCAGGTCGGCAGCCTGCGCCCGGTGGCCGCCGGCCTGATGACCCTGGGCCTGGGCAGTGCCGCCCTGGTCGGAGCCGGGGCCGAGGCCTTCGTCGCCGGGCAGATCCGCCACCCGCGTGCCTGGCTGGGCCTGCTGGCGCTGGGTGCGGCGGCGGCCTGGCTGATGCAGCCGCTGGCCAGTTCCACGGCCGCGCAGGCGCTGCAGATGGGCCTGTACCAGGGCAGCTTCCTGCTGATGCTGCTGCTGCCGGTGGTCGGGCTGCAGGCGCCGATCCGGCAGGAGTTCGGCCGCCTGGGCTGGCTGGCCCTGCTGCCCTTCGCGGTGATGAGTCTGGCGGTGCTGGCCTTCCTGCTGCATCTGCTGCTGCAGCCGCAGGCGGTGGTGCGCAGCTACGCGGCCCGCGAGGACCAGGGCGCTTCCTCGCTCATTCCGCTGGCCGTGATCTCCGGCCTCTTCCACATCGCCTGGCTCGGCCTGACGGTGGGGCGCCAGGTGCTGCGGGCCGGTCGGCTGGCCCGCATCGACGGCCTGACCGGCCTGCTGCGGCGCGGCCCCTTCGAGACCGAGCTGGCCGACGGCCTGGCGCTGGCGCGCCGGCTGCGGCAGCCGGTGACGCTGGCCTTTCTGGACGTCGACCACTTCAAGCGCATCAACGATGCCGGCGGCCATGCGGCCGGCGACCGGGTGCTGGCGGCGCTGGGCGCTGTGCTGCAGCGTGTGCTTCGCAGCACCGATCGCTGCGGCCGCTGGGGCGGCGAGGAGTTCGTGCTGCTGCTGCACGGCATCGATGCCAGCCAGGCGCCGGCAACGCTGCAGCGCCTGGCGCGGGAGATCGCGCAGGCGGACATCGCCGTGCCGCCGCCCTGCGCGGCGCTGACGGTGAGCATCGGCCACGCCACCTGCAGCGGATCCTCCGAGGCGACCGGCGCGGAGCTGGTCGCCCGTGCCGATGCAGCCATGTACGAGGCCAAGCGGCGCGGCCGCAACACCATCGTCGCCCATGCCGCCGGCCTGCCGGCGGCCCTGCACGCGCGTCCTTCCTGAGGCTCTGCCTGGGCGACGCCCTCGGCCGCAGCTCAGGCCGGCCGGGCCGGGGGAATGCGATTGCCCAGGCGCGACACCCGGTTGCGTCCGCGGGCCTTGGCCTCGTACATGGCTGCATCGGCCTGCTTCTGGATCTCGGCCATCGCCAGGCTGCCGCCCGCACAGGCGGCCACGCCGATGCTGGCCGTCACCGGGATCGGGCGGCCGCCCGCTTCGATGCGCAGCTGCTCGATGCGCGCGCGCAGTCGCTCGGCCAGCGTCGCGGCCTGTTCCTCGTCCGTGTCGGGCAGGAACAGCGAGAACTCCTCTCCGCCGATGCGCCCGACCAGGTCGCCCTGGCGCACCGTCTCGCGCAGCTGGCGGGCCACCTGGCGCAGCACTTCGTCGCCGGCGGCGTGCCCGTGCGTGTCGTTGATGCGCTTGAAGTGATCCAGGTCCACGAAGAGCACCGCGCAGGCCCGCCCGCTGCGCCCGGCCGCCGCGAGCTGGCGTTCGCTGGCGTCGTAGTAGGCGCGTGGCTCGAGCAGGCCGGTCAGCGTGTCGTGCGTGGCCATCTCGCGCAGCCGCCGGTTGAGCTGCTGCACCTGCCGGACGTAGGAGATCGAGCGGTGCACGTAGACGTGGAAGAACAGCGCCAGGTAGCCCATCGCCACCGCCAGCGTGGCCATCGCGTTGGCCGAGTAGGGCGCGGACAGCCGGGGGTTCAGCAGCAGCAGCCCGACCAGGTTGCCCAGCGTCACGCCGGCCCCCCAGCGCCGTCCCAGCAGCAGATACACGCCTGGAATGTGGGTCAGGAACCAGAGCACGCGCATCTCGTCCTGCGGCACGTACAGCAGGGCCGACAGGTACTCCAGCTCGCAGGCGGCCAGGTAGGTGAAGGCGATGGGGCGCAGGCGATGCCGCTGCCCGCGCAGCAGCAGCCACAACAGCAGCGACAGCGCGGTGAACACCGCCATCGATCGCACATGCGGCGTGTCGATGCGGTTGAGCTGGGTCGACTCGCCCAGCAGGAACAGCCCCGTGGCCAGGGCCGCGGCCAGCTGCACCACGATCAGGAAGCGGTACTGGAACGACAGGTACTCCTCGCCTTCCTCGAAGACGACCCGACCGAACAGCGCGTGCGTGAAACGACCTGACATGAACCCTGCCTGTGGCGGAACCCGGAGCCGGTCCGGACCCGGTCCAGTGCAGGCAAGCCAATGCCCGCCCCACCGTCGATATCGGCAGGCCGGCGTGGGGCTGAAGCCGGGCGGCCTCAGGCCGGGGCGGCGGCCCAGCTGGCGGACACGTCGTCGTGCCGAACGCTGGCGCGCCCCTGATCCGGCCTGTCCTCAGCCGCTGCGCTCAGCCAGATGCCCGGTGGCGAGGTAGAGCGTCGCGCCCTCGGCCCCGGCGGTGAAGTGCGCTGCCGGGTCCGCGGCGCCCGGCGGCAGGCGCATCCAGCTGAAGGGCGCGAAGGGCTCGGCGCCCTCGTTCAGCTGCCCCTCCAGCAGCAGCCACTCGGCGCCGCCGCCCGTGTCGACCCCCAGCGGCGCCCCGGGTGCGAGGCGCAGCAGGCCGACCTGCACCGGGCCGTGGCGGTGCAGGGCACAGCGCGCCACGGCGCCGTCCTGCTGCCAGGCGTCTGCCGCGCGGGTGTCGATGCGCACCGTGGCGCAGTCGCTGGCGGGCATCTGCCAGAGCTTCACGAAGATCAGGGCGCCGTCGGGGCTGGACGGCCGGTGCGCCGACCCCGGCGGATTGCGCAGGTAGCTGCCCGGCCCGTAGTCGCCGCTGTCGTCGCGGAAGGTGCCCGACAGCACCAGGATCTCCTCGCCCCCGGGGTGGGCGTGGGCCGCGAAGACCGAGCCCGGCGCGTAGCGCACCAGGCTGGTGGCGCGGGCCCGCTCGCCGCCCAGGCGGTCGAGCATCACCCGTTCGACGCCGGGCTGCGGCGAGGCGACCCAGCGCTGCGCGGCGGCCGTCACCACGGCGCGGCGGGAGAAGTCGGCGTTGACGAGCATGGCGGGGAGGGGGCAGGACGGGTCGGATCGGATCTGCAGCATAGCCTGCAAGGCGCAGGGGCTGGTCATCGGCAGGCCGCCGCCGCCGGGGCCCCGAGCGGGGGAACGGCCTGGCGGGCCTGCTGGAAGGCCGCCGCGCCCCCTCACCCGCTGGCCAGCTTCAGCCCGACGATGCCGGCGACGATCAGGCCCAGGCTGATCAGGCGGCCGGCGCTGGCGGGCTCGCCGAACAGCAGCATGCCCAGCAGGGCGGTGCCGACGGCGCCCACGCCCACCCAGACCGCATAGGAGGTGCCCACCGGCAGCGACTTCATCGCCACGCCGAGCAGCACGACGCTCAGCACCATCGCGGCCAGCGTGAAGACGCTCGGCCACAGCCGGGTGAAGCCCTCGGTGTACTTCAGGCCGATGGCCCAGCCGACCTCCAGCAGGCCGGCGACGATCAGCAGCAGCCACGCCATGTGCAGCTCCTGGGCCGGCTCAAAGACCGCCGGCGGGGTTCAGGCTGGCCCGCATGGCCTGCGCCAGGTCGTGTCGGCCCTGCGCTTCCAGCCCCTGGATGGCCCCTTCCCGGTTGCGCGTTTCGTGGTTCTGGTGGAGCTTGCGCTTGCCCTCCAGCCGGTTCAGGCGGATTTCCAGCCCGACGATGCGGCCCAGCTGCTCGCTCAGGTAGTCGGCCGGCGCATCGCCCATCTGCCAGGGCTGCGGCTGGTCGGCCTCGTGCCGTCGGGTCAGCCGGGCCACCACGCCGCGCACGTACGCTTCGTCGTCGTGGATGTGGATCGTTCCGTGCGCGTGCACCACCTCGTAGTTCCAGGTCGGCACGAAGCGGTGGGTCTGCGGCTTGGCCGGGTACCAGTTGGGCGAGACGTAGCCCTGCGCACCGCGAAACACCACCAGCACCTGCTCGCCGTCGCGTACCTCGCGCCAGAGCGGATTGGCGCGGGCAACATGCGCGCTCAGCCTGCCTGCGCCGCCCGGGTTGCCCGCGTCGGTCTGCAGCAGGAAGGGCAGGTGGTCGGCCTCCAGGCCGGCCGGCGTGCTGCGTACCAGCATGCCCAGCGGATGCGCCTGGACGATGCGGTGCAGTTCCTCGACGCGGGGTTCGGCAAAGTGCGTGGGCAGGTACATGGCGCGACGCGAGGGGGAGGGGAGGGAGGGGGACGGAGTCGGTGCGGGAGGCCGGCGGGCACGGCCCCCGCCGCGCCGCGTCAGTGTAGGGGCAGGTGCATCGGCGCAGCGACCGATCTGTGCGGGGACCTGTCGGTCTTCGTGAGGCGTTCTGCGATCACGAGGCTCCTGTCGGGTTCCAGTCGGAGGGGCTCATCACGGTCACCCGCGTTCCCGCTCCAGCTCCAGGCAGCGGGCGCCGAAGGCCCTGTGTCGGAGCGTTCTCGAGGCTGGCCATCGTCGGCTTACTTCAGGCGCGGTTTCAGGGGGCCTCGACATCGCTGGCGGACCAGGCCCCCTGACACCCGGCGGAGTGCCTGGACCTGCCGGGAAGCTCACGAACTCGACCGCGCTGCCGGCGGCGGCGCGCACCGCGCGTTCATCGAGCACGGGAATCGGGAATTCGGGGCGCCGTTCACCGAAGGCGAAGATCTGGGGCATGGGTGCAAGGGCAGGGGGGCGATGGCGGGATTGAAACATGTGAGGCCCGCAATGCCGATGGCCGCAGGTGGACCGTCGGCATCGCGATGTGGCAGCGGCCAGCCATGCGCCACCGTGATACGGCCAAGGTGTGCCCGGCCGGCAGCCCTCAGGCGCGCCCCTCCGCCCCGCCCCCGTCGGTCATCCACTCCAGCAGCGCCTGGCGATCCTCGTCGTCGATCGGCACGCCCTCGCGCTGGCAGGCCGCGACGATCACGCCGCAGGTCGTCGCCACCAGGTCCTCGAAGCCGTGCGGCGAGGCCTCGGGGTCGAAGCCGTTGAACACCAGCGTGCGCAGCAGGCGCAGGCACTGCTCGCGGCTGACGGCGAGCTCGAGCCGCTGGCAGTGGTCGCGCATGAACTTCGTCACTGCCGACAGCGAGTAGGGCTGGAAGTCCAGCGCCAGCGCCAGCCCCTCGAGCTGGGCGCGGTACTTCGCCGGCTCGAGCAGCGGCAGGTCGACGGCATCGAGCAGGCGGGCGATCGAGGCGGCCTGCGGATTCGCCGCTTCGACGGCAGACGGTGCGGCCGGCGCCGGGGCCAGGGCCAGCACGTGGCGGTCCGGGTCCAGCGCCCAGCCGGCCAGCTGGCGCCACTCGATGCGCACCCGGTCCGGCCGCAGCGACTCCAGCAGCCGCTTCCAGCTGCCATGGCCCAGCCAGTTCGCCTCGATGCCCGGGAAGCGCGCGCGCACCACCTGGGCCAGCCGCGCCACCGGCACGGGCCGGTCGGAGGCGGCCACCTCCTCGCCGAGCAGGCGGGCGATCTGCTCCGGCGTTGCCGCAGCGGCGGGCCTGGGCTCCGGCCGGCTGCTCGCGGCGGGCAGGGCGCGGGCAGGGGGCGTGCCGGTGAGCGCGCCGGCGGGGAGGCTCGCAGGGGTTGCGGCCGGGGCCGCGACCGCGGCGCCGGGCAGGCGGCGCGGGTCGAGCATCGCATTGAGCTCGCGGTCGATGCGCAGCGGCTCGAGCGGCAGGCTGCGCAGCAGCGCGATGAAGGTGCCCTTGCCGGCCCAATCGGTGGCCGGCAGCGCCGGGATGCGGGTGGCCAGCGCCTTGGTCAGGGCCGGCAGCGGCACGGGCTGGGCGGCCTCGTCCACCATCGCCCAGACCAGTTCCTCGGCCTGCGCCAGCAGGCTTTCGAGGCTGGGGGCGGGCGGGGCGGCCTCCTCCTCGTCGAAGCCCAGCGCCTCGTGGATGAAGGCCTCGGGGTCGATGATCAGGTCGGCGCAGGCGTCGTAGGAGGCCGAGGTGGCACCGGCCGCGAACATGGTCGTGCGCCGGTCCTCGCGGCGCAACTTGCGCAGCACCGGGGTGAAGTCCGCGTCGGCCGAGAAGACGATGAACTCGTCGTAGTGCGTCTGCGCCTGCAGCACGTCGACGATGTCCAGCACCATGTGGATGTCGGTGCTGGTCTTGCCGGCCGAGGTCATCGGCGGGCAGTCGACGATCTCGAAGCCGGCCCGGCTGAAGCCGATGCGCCAGCCCTGGTACATCACCGGGTTGAGGTAGCAGCGCCGCACCAGCACGCGCCGCACTGCGCCCTCGCCTGCGCCGGCGGGCGGCTGCAGCGTGGTGATCAGCCAGTCCAGCCAGCGCGAGGGCTGCCGCGCGAAGGCCTCCGCATAGGCCGGGCTGAGGCGCCGCAGGCCGGTGAAGACGTTGTCGAAGTCGACGAAGAGGGCAGAGCGCATGGCAGGCAGGTGGGCCGCGCCGGCCGTTCGGCCGGGCGCTGCCCGATGGGGATGTCTTGGCGGCCGTGACTGTACTCAGCCATCGCCGGTGAGCATCGCCAGCACCTGCGCATACCAGGCGCAGTTCAGCCCCAGCGATTCATCCTGGGTCCGGTCGCGGCTGCGCATGTCCATGCGGGTGGAGTGAACGCCGAGCAGCTGCCAGGACGATGCAGGGGCCGCCGAGCGGTCGTGGGCGCGCCGTCGCACGACCGGAGAACCGCTGCTGCCCCGGTGCATGCGCGCATCGGTCAGGAAGCAGCCCTGGCGCTGAAAGCGAACGCCGTAGGCCGAAGCCACGGACGCGCTGCGCGCCACCGCCAGGTGGTGCACCGTGTCGTGGAAACCGAGCGGGAAGCCGACGATGGTCAGCGCGTCGCCGATCGAGATCTCCTCGTCCCGCGGCTCCAGATGCGTTTCGTCGAAGGCCTGCAGTACGGCATCTGCCGGCAGAGCGGTCGCCGGGATGTCCATGGCGGCAATGTCGACCGTGCCGCCCGCGTCCGTGGCCTCGCGCCATTGCCGGATGCCCTGGTGGTACAGCGGCAGCGAGACCGTGGCGTGCCGCGTCAGGTCCTGCAGGTCGGTATGGACGCCGAGTTCGATGCGGTCGGGCAGGTGCCCGCTGTCGGCGTCGGCAAAGACGTGGAGGTTGCTCACCAGGAAGAGCCGATCGCCGCGGCGGTAGAAGAACCCGCTGGCGCTCGTCAGGACCTGGTCCGCCGAGAACGTGGTGATGCGCGTGGTCGTCAGCAGCAGGCCATCCACGCCGGCGGGCAGCCCGGAGCGAAGGGGCCCCATGCGGCCCTGGAGAAGCGTCCGGTTGCGCGCCACGTCGCGCTCGAAGGAGGACAGGACGACATCGGAAATGTCTGCGTGCAGCATGGCCGTGCGAGCGACTTCTGCGTGCGCATCGAAGGACGCCATCAGCCGCCTGCGCGCCGATCCGGACAGCGCCTCGATGACCGCCGGCACGAGCGCATCGAGCGCCACCTGGCTGCCCTTGAGCTCGCAGATGCGTTCGGTGGCTTCTTGCAGGTTCTTCACGTGGACATCCTTCAGCGGGAAAGAAAAAAGCGCGGCCAAGCCGCGCTTTCGTCAGCGGATGCCAGGTCGTACCCGACATCCGGCAGTGCTGCCGCCGGGATCAGCCCAGCGTGCGGATCTTCGACGCCTGCGGGCCTTTCTGACCCTGGGTGACCTCGAATTGCACACGCTGGTTCTCCGTCAGCGTCTTGAACCCACCGCCCTGAATTTCCTTGAAGTGGGCAAAGAGATCCTTGCCACCGCCGTCGGGGGCGATGAACCCGAAGCCCTTGCCTTCGTTGAACCACTTCACGGTACCGGTTTCAGTCGTCATATCGAATTCCTTTCGAAGTTGCAGAGCGCAACAGCGCGCCCGGCGAAGAGACGCCAAGAAGATCTTCAGAAGGGGATTCGACTCGACCGCCGGCAGAGCGCCGGAGCGGGAAGAAAGACCTAAGAGCGGACGGTCTTGTGCATATCAGCGAAGCCATCGTACTCGAAACGGACTGCGCGTGCCCGTGTTTCGACGGCGCCTGCCTTGCTGCGCGCCACCTTCGAGCAGGCCGCCACCCGCGCAGCCTCCGCGCGATCGACCTCTTCCGCCTGTGTCGTGCCGACTGCCGGACCGCCTCGCTGGCGCGGGCCGCCACGATGCCCATCGCGGCCAGCACGCCACCGACGGCATGCTGCTCGCCGTGGCAGGCCGAGCCCAGCGACGCGGCCACCGTTCGGTCAGGGTGGGCGGTCGCTTCGACGTTCAGCAGGTCGGTGCCGGTTAAAAATAAGTTTTTGCTTATTCAAACGATTATTAGAATAAGAGCATGGAGCCCCGCACCCTCAAGGATCTGCTGTACGAACAGGTGGCCCGCGTCGGCAAGGCCCTGGCCAGCCCGAAACGGCTGGAGATCCTGGAGATGCTGGCACAGGGCGACAAGGCCGTCGACGCGCTGGCCGCCGCCGTGGGCATCGACATCAAGCTGGCCAGCGCCCACCTCAAGGCGCTGAAGGAAGCCCGGCTGGTGCAGGTCAAGCGCGAAGGCCAGCGCATGATCTACCGGCTCAGCGGGCCGGACGTCGCCCAGCTCGGTGTGATGCTGCGCCAGGTGGCCGAGGAGCACCTGGTCGAGCTGCAATTGGCGCTGCAGCAGATGGCGTCCGAACCCGACCGGCTGGCGCAGCTGGGCCGCTCGGAACTGCTGGCGCAGGCCCGGCGCGGCGAGGTGGTGGTGCTGGACGTGCGACCGCCTGAGGAGTACGACGCCGCACATCTGCCCTACGCCCGCTCGCTGCCGCTGTCGGAGCTGGCGCAGCGCCTGGCCGAACTGCCGCGCGACGTGGAGATCGTCGCCTACTGTCGCGGCCCGTTCTGTCTGATGTCCGACGAGGCCGTGAAGCTGCTGCGCGAGCAGGGCTACCGCGCCCGCAAGACTTGCGACGGCGTCAGCGAGTGGCAGGCGGCAGGGCTGCCACTTGCGCGCGGCTGATGCGCAAGGTCGTGCCGGCACTGGGCGAGGGCCCGGGCTGCAAGCGGGAGCGGCCGCCGGCCCCGGGTGCAGCCTGTCGGCGGCCTGACCGTCCTCAATCCACTCAACCACCGGAGACCTGCGTGATCCCACGCCGTACCCCACGTCCGATCCCGGGCTCATGGGCCCTGACCCTCGCCCTCGCCATGGCAGCCTTTGCCCCTCTCGCGGCCCATGCGCAGGCCGACAAGGCCACGATCGGCGCGCTGGAAGGCTACTTCGACTTCGTCGATGCCAGCGCCGGCACCCTCCTGCCGGAGCAGATTCCCGCCGAGGACTATCCGAAGTTCCACGTGCTCGACGTGCGCGATGCCGCCCAGTTCGCCAAGGCGCACATCCCGGGCGCGGTGAACATCGAATGGCGCCAGGTCTTCGCGCAGCGCTCGAAGCTGCCCAGGGACAAGACCCTCCTCGTTTACTGCAACACCAGTTCCTTCGCCGCCCAGGTGGCGATGGCGCTGCGCCTGGACGGCTTCGAGAACGTGCGGCTGATGTACGGCGGCTTCAACGAGTGGAAGGCGCGCGGCGGCCTGGACGCCTACGCGCGCGCCAGCGGGAAGCGCTGACGGATGTGCCGGGTTGCGAACGCGCTGCCGCGGCCGGCCGAGGGCCTGCGCCTTCGCGGTGTCGTGCTGCCGGAGCGGTGCTGAGCATGGTGGCACGCCCAGGGGCTGATCCCTTTGTCGGTGCTCGACCGGTGGTGGGCCTGGCCATCTCGCTGGCGCTGCATGCGCTGGTGATCGTCGGAGCCGTCACCCACCTGGGCAGCCAGAGGGGGCCGTCCGAGGCGCCTGCGCGCGAGCCCACCGTCACGGTGCTGACCCTTCTGCCACCCGAGCCCGAGAGGTCCTCCCCCGATCCCGATCCCGAGCCGGCGCCCCCACCGCCCCGGCCCGATGCGCCGGCACTGCCGCCCCCGCCCATCCCGCTGCCCGACCGGGTGCAGCCCGTCGTGCCGCCGCAGCCTGCCACGATGGCGGCGCCGCCCGCGCCGACGGCCGAAGAATGGGCCTTCGCCTCGACCTACACGCTCAAGAACAGCAAGGCTTACCGCTACACCTGGGGCCAGCAGGTCCGCAGCATGATGGGCACGGCCGTCGAAGGCCCGGATCAGGGCATGGTCCGGTTCCGGGTGGAGATTGCGCCCGACGGCCGGCTGACCCGGCTCGAGACGCTGTGGTCCACCTCGGCCCTGGCCGAGCGGCTGGCCCGCGAGGCGATCGGCCAGATGCCCCAGTGGCCCCCCACACCGACGGGCAAGCCACTGATCTTCGAGAAGACGGTCTCGTTCTCGCCGTTTGCGTCGGAGGGGCCGCCGCTCTACAGGAACGACTGCCTGCCGGACCCGCCGGCCTTCCGCAACCCCTATGCATGGGACGGCGGATCGACCCGCGACCCGGCGCCGCCCGAGCCGGCCGAAACGCCGGACCCCGAGGCACTGGAGGACTGCCTGAAACAGTTGCCGAAGGACTCCATCGAGGCGGAAATGGCCCGCGACCAGCGCCTGATGGATCGCTGGGGCTGGAGTGCCAGCCAGCCCCGTCGCTGAGCGTTCCAGACGCATCGAGAAGGTCGTGCAGTGCAGGGCACGGCGACGCTGCGACCCTGATGCGTGGCCGGCCTCGCGGGCGGCAGCCCCCTCGCAGGGGGCCAAGGCCACATCGGTGGACTCACTGTGCACCGCAACGCGTTGCGCGGCCACGGCTGGGGTCTGCAAGAGAGCTATACATTCCGGCATGGCTCAGACCCCGCGCCGTCGCACCCGCCACGAATCCGCCGAGGGCGCCGGCGCCGATGCGGCCGGCGGACTCGCAGGGCTCGGGCGGCCGGGCGCTCCCGGCGAGCGGGGCTTCGACTGGGCCCTGGTGCAGAGCTTCCTGGCCGTGCTCGACGCCGGCAGCCTGAGCCGTGCGGCCCGGCAGCTCGGCGCGCAGCAGCCGACACTGTCGCGGCAGGTGGCGGCGCTCGAGGCTCAGCTCGGCGCGCCGCTGTTCGAGCGCACCGGCCGCGGCGTGCAGCCCACTGCGCTGGCGCTGGCCATTGCCGACGACGCGCGCACGATGCAGCTCGGCGCCGAGCAGCTGCAGCAGCGCCTGGCGCGCCAGCGCTCGGGCACCAGCGGCTGCGTGCGCATCACCGCCAGCCAGGTCGCGGCGAGCTACCTGCTGCCGCCCGTGCTCACCGCGCTGCAGGCGGCCGAGCCCGGCATCGAGGTGGAACTGGTTGCCTCCAACCAGCTCACGAACCTGCTGCGCCGCGAGGCCGACATCGCGGTGCGCATGGTGCGCCCGACGCAGGCCTCGCTGGTGGCCCGCAAGCTCGCCGACATCCCGATCACCGCCTGCGCGCACGAAAGCTACCTCGCACGCGCCGGAACCCCGAAACGACCCGACGACCTGCTGCACCACCGCCTGGTCGGCTACGACCGCGACGACACCCTGCTGCGCGGCTTCGCGGCCATGGGGGCTGCGATCGGGCGCGAGCACTTCGCGCTGCGCACCGACGACCAGCTCGCCTACGGCCGCCTCGTGGCCGCCGGCGGCGGCATCGGCTTCCTGGCGGCCTACAACCTGCGCTGGCTGGAGGGCGTGGTGCCGGTGCTGCCGCTGCTGGCCATCCCGCCGCTGCCCTGCTGGCTGGCGGTGCACCGAGAGATCCGCGGCAGCGCCCTCGTGCGGCACGCCTTCGACTTCCTGGCCGAGGCCATCCCCCGCGAGCTGGCGGCACAGCAGGCCGCGCCGGCAGATCCGGCCGCGGCAGCGCCCTCGGTGCCGCGGCCCTGAGGGCGGCGAGCGAAACCCTCGCCGGAGCGGGGCACCGGCAGCCTGTCCTACGAAGCCACGTGCTCTTCGAAGGCGACGAACCGGTCGCGGCCGGCGCGTTTGGCGCTGTACATGGCGGCATCTGCGCGGGCAATCGCGGCTTCCAGATCGTGCGCGCCGAGACATTCCGAAGCGCCGGCCGAGAAGGTCACTTTCATCCCCGGAGCGACGTCGTCGAGACACAGGTTCGACATCGCTTGCCGAATGCGCTGCAAAGTCGCCGAGGCCTGTCCGACGCGGGTCGCCGGCATCACGAGCAGGAACTCTTCTCCCCCCCAGCGGGCCAGGAGGTCGCCGTCCCGGATCACGGATTGCGCTTTTTCTCCGAAGCGGCGCAGCACGGTGTCGCCACCGGCATGGCCATGTTCGTCGTTGATTCGCTTGAAGTGGTCGAGGTCGATCAGGGCGACACTCATCATGGGTTCGGGGCGCGCTCGCACAGCCAGTTCGCGCTGCATGTGCTCCATGGCGGCACGGCGGTTGAGCAAGCCTGTCAACTCGTCGCGCGTCGCGAGCGTGCGGATGCGCTCGAGGGCCTCGCCCAGCTCCGTGCGCTGCAGCTGGAGGCTCGTGCGTTGCTCGACCAGACGCGCTCGCAGCGTTCCGATGCGCACCGCCAGGATGTAGGAGGCCGTCAGCACGATGCCAGAGAAGAGTCCGTGCATTGCCTCGACGCGCGGGTCGTAGAGAACGGGATCGGTCCAAGCCTTGAACACCATGGTCGAGGCAAGCATCGCGAAGGCCGCCCCGGCGACTGCACGCGCTCTGCGAGGCGTCAGTTCGAACATCGTGAAGACGACCACGAGGATCATGATCAGGAGGACCGCACCGCGTGCCGCGCCCGTGATCGCGTAGGACCAGGTGATTCCGACCATCGCCCAGACCGACTGCGGAATCGCCAGGGAGCGACCTGACTTCAGCCGCAGGTTGAGGCCGCAGCGGATACCCAGGTAGAAGCCGAAGCCGCCTGCGAGGTTCCATGCCGTGAGCGCCCAGGACTGCGACGCATCCATCATGCCGAGCACCACCTCCGCGTGCTGCACCATGGCGAACACGATGTAGACAGTCAGAACCAGCAGCGCTTGCGACGCGCGCACCTTCTGCCGTGCGTCGTCGCCGAGCAGCAGCCTGGACAGCGCGGCGACGGCCTTGTTCATGAAGGACCTTGTCGGCAGCGAAGATGCCACCTGTAGCGTCCCGCAACGGCGGACCGTGCACGGCGTCACGCCCGAAGCCAGCGGCTGGGCCAGCCCGTGGTGGGGTCCCTCCTGGAGCCCTTCGGTCGCCGCCCGCCGATCCGATGCGCCCGCACCCGGGTGTGCTGGCCAAAGACCGGAGCACCATCTGCCTTCGCTCAGCGCCGCCACCTGAGGCCCGAGGCTAGTCAGCCGGCACGAACCGTGCGTCGGTGCGGCTGAGCGGTTCGAAGGTGTCCATCCACTGGACGTCGAAGCGCTGGTGGCCCTCCGCGCTTGTGCGTCACAAGTCAGCGAGCGACACCTTCACAGGACGCTCACCGGCGGCCAGGCGGACATCGGCGAGGGCGTTCGATTCGAGATCGTCCACCCGCTCCAGCAAGGCCTCCCAGGCTGCAGCCGGCACGCAATAGAAGATCGGCTCGTTGTGATGAAGGATGGCCACAGGCAACCCGTCCCCCGTCGCGATCGTCGCCATCGGGTCGCGCATGAACTCGAGGAGGTCGGCCGTGGTGCTGGCCAGGAGGGTGTGGTTCACGTGGCGGCAGGTCCGGTGGCTTCGTTCCAGCCGGCTCTGGCCTGCGCCACGAGCGTGGCCCAGTCATCCGGCGGTCTTCCGCGTCCGAGCATCTTCTGGAACATGGCGTAAGGGTCGGAGGCACTGCCGGAGGACCGCAGGGTGGTCTCGTCATTGACCCAGGCGTAGACGATGACCTTGGACCTGGAGTCGAAGCGGAAGAACAGCCTGAAGCGCCGCCCGATCTTGGCGTGCCGCCAATGCCGGAAATCAGCCCCCATGGTGTTGCCCTGGCGGTACTCCTCCCGGTTCGGATCGGTCGGCACGACCTCGAGAATCAGGTGCGACAGCGCCCTGAAGAGCTTCACGTTGGCATTGCCTGCCGCCGCGCCGGGGTCCTGTCGCTGGGCCCGGGCCGCTGCGGCTTCCAGCTTGCGCAGTTGCTCGATCAGGCAATCATGGAACAGCAGCGTCCAGCCCTGGCGCTGCATCACAGAGCCACGTCACCGTCGATGTCGGCATCGAGATCGACGCCGCCGTGCAACTGCGCCAGCATCGATTCGGTCAGATCGGCCGGCAGGGTGCTGATGTGGCGCCCTTGCTGGATGTCCTGCGCCAGCAGGGCCAGAAAGCTGCCGATGGCCGGATCTTCGTGGACATCGGATTCCACCCGGCTCACGACCACCTGGGAGCCGAGCAGGTCGAAGGCCACCTTGCTCCCGGTGTCCAGCCCCAATGCCTGCCGGACGGCCTTGGGCAAGGTGACCTGGCCCTTCGAGGTCAGGGTCGCGACTTCATGAATGTGGGGCATGTGCACTCCCGATGGATGCCCAGATGGTAAGGATGATTCCTTACTTTGCGCAACCGACCAGAAGGCAGGTGCCGAAGAACGCCTCAGCCACGCAGCGCCTCCCGGCCGATGGCCGCGGCCATCCTGGTGCATGACACGGTGGTCGGCGACCACGAGGATGAAATGCGCTTTATGCCGGGGGCTGTGACGGCAAGAAAAAGAGCAGCCGCCGGGGCCCGGCGGGGCCACGGCGGCTGGAGGGTGCACAGGGTGCAAGGTGCGACGCTGACGATTTATCGAGCCCAACAACGTAGCCAAAGACTCTTGTGCTCCCGGCCGGGGGAGGCCCTGTTCCTGACGTGGCCAGGCTGGGTCAGGGTGATGACATGCGGCTGAGGAGGCGGGCTGTGGCGCCCAGGCGGTCGATCAGGCCGGGGCGTGGGTGGCTCCGTGGGCAGTGGCACGGACCTGCGCCTTGCTGGGCCCGCCGCGCATGAGCATGACCAGCCAGGGCGAGCCCAGGCTCTGCCACATGGCCAGCAGGCCGCGGCGGTAGAGGTCGGCCAGGTCTTCTTCCCACTCGGCGGGGTCGCGCCCGAGCTGGCGGCGGATCTCCGCGGTCAGCGAGATCGCGGGTGACTTCTGCGCGGCCAGCACCTGCGCTAGGCGGAAGGCCGTGGGCTGGGTCAACGCCGCATCCAGCCGCACGGCCGCCAGCCACTGGTTGATCGCCTCGGTGTCGTGCGGCTCGATGACGTGGGGGCGGGCCTTGTCGGTGAGGTCTTGGGAAGTCATGGGCATGGGCTCCGTGGGTGGGGGGCTCATGGGGCTGTTCGTCGGAGGCCCGAGGACGCCTGTGCAACGGGAGCGGGCAGTGCCACCCTATCGTCCAGCCTGACCGCTGTCGGCCAGTTGCGGTCACTGACGAAGGGTCGCTTCACGGGCTTTCATGACGCCAGAGTTCAAAGTCACCGCGAAGACCACTTGCGCTTGAGTCTTCTAGTAGACCAGCCAACTTTGCAAGTGTGCGCCCGACCGCAGAACTGTCATTGGCGTTGCTTCGGCGCTGTCGCCCCGACCTGCAGGGGCCCCAGAGACGCATGCGGTGCAGCAGCCGGGACCCAGCCCAGTACCGCGTCCACTCGGTTGTCAACACCGACCGAGATGCGGGCGTGAGATGTTGCGTTTCGCCGTCGCCTCCTGGAAGATGGTTGCTGACGTCCGCCTCCCTCAGCGCACGGGCTCCATGGCGGTCACTAGGCTTCCAAGTTGGCGTGCCAGCGCGGACCCGATTCTCGCGTTGTATACATCCTGCTGTGCCGGCTCCGGGAGGCGGTAGTCCTGCGACCTTCGCGTCGCTTGCTTGCTGATGTAGGCAGTGATTGAGACCACGACGGAGTAATCCAATTCTCCTTGGCCGGGAAGCGCGCCGCCCAGCCCTTGGACGTGCACCGTGAGAATCTCGCGCCAGCCCTTAAGGAAGGGTGATGGCCTGTAATTCGCCACGCCGTACACCGAGATGCTCCGGCCCGCAGTGGCGGCATGTTCAACCGCGAGATCCAACGGGGGGGAGCGCAACGCCGCGCCGATGACTTCGGCGAAGCCGGCAGTTGAAGGCGCCTGCCGCAGTCGGATCTGCAGGTCAGGTCGCCCGGCGCTGTAGAAGAGCAGGCTAGACCCTACGACGGCCCGCACTAGAATCTGGTCCGCGCCAATCACCGCAGTAACCGTACACCTGTCAACGGGAACTGCGATGCTACCAACGCGCACTACTGGGCAGGCCGTAATCACGTCGCGACCATCGGGTGGCCTATCTTTGCTGGTCATCGTCCGGAACGCCCAGCACTGACCAAGCCGGCAGATGGGCTCACCGCTGTCGATCGCCTCTTTCCAGGCCATCAGGCGGTCGGGACCCTGTAACGCCGCCTCAATCGGCACCAGGATGTAGTCGGGGTGGTGCTGGCCGTTAGGAGCCAGCCGTGCTGGCAACACCACAGGCGGCACCAGTGGCGCATCGGGCATCTGGAAGTAGCTCGCGAGCGCAGCGCTTGCTCGGAAACCCCTGCCGGGTCCACGCCGTGGCTCATAGAGTTGCAGGCAACCGATCGATACACCGCTGCCGGGAATCTCGCAACGCGATGGAACCTGGCACCGCTGGTCCCAGCCGTAAGGCGGCTTCAGCGTCGCACAATCCGGAAGAGCCCTTGCCGTTTGCAAGTGGTGTTGATGGGCGCGAAACTCCAGGAGTGGGTCGTCCACAAGGCTCCATTCACGTTCGTGCATCTGTAACGACCCGTGAGGCGTCAGCACTTGCGTTGATGCCAAGCAGGAGAGACTGGAGAACATCAGTACGGTTCCGATCGCCTTCGCGCGCACCACGCATGCCCTCACTTGGCGAAGAGCCGGCCGACGATGAGGTTGGTCGATACCGCGAGGAAGCCTAGCGCTGCCGAGATTGCGCCTGCCAGCAGATCGACCGACATTCCCTCTCCCGCCGGGGCCGACGATCGGTTGCTCAACCCGAACGACACAAGAATGGTCACGACTACGATGAGGAATATGGCAACCGGTCCGATAAGCAACGGCGCGAGGAACTGACGCCTCTCCTCATGAACGATGCCCACCACCTTCTCCGTAGAGAACAGGAAGGCGCTGGCGCTACCTATGTAGCCCAAGAACACTGGAAGGACAATTTCAAGCACCCGTATGGCCTGCTCGTAGGTCAATGGAAAGCCCAAGGGCGGCGCCATCATGAAGAAGACGAAAAGCGCGCCAGAAATGAATAGGCTGGAGTAGATAAGCAACCGACGAGCCGCGTTGTCAGCCATGTCGCACTTCCTCCTGGGCACTTCGCGTAACCCCGTCAGCCGTCGCACGAGCGACAGATGGCGAGGCATGACATGAGATTGGGCGCTGTTGCGCCTTTGACCGGGGGCTTGCGGGCGTGGCTGAGCGGTCGACCTCGCTCAAATCGCCCTGCCAGACGCCCATGTGGGCGCCTGGCTCGCGGGCCTTGGCCCTCACGTGCGCGCTCCTTGCGCGACCAGCCACACCAGCCGTTTGGCGTTGTAGGCCACGCACTTGAGCGTGATGGCCAGTTCGTTTCGGGCCAGCGTCATGGCCCGCACCACCTTGCCGCCCAGCTGCTCCAGCCCGGCAAACACGTGTTCGACCCGGGCTCTGGTCTTGTTGATGGTGCG
>JAKLLA010000012.1 GCA_023150375.1 Burkholderiaceae bacterium | reverse complement strand
CGCCGTGATCAGCCGTCAACACGGGCTTGCGCCCCGGGCGCCCCTTGATCTTTGCTTGCGCACTTCCCATTCGATCCCTCGCGAGTCGGCCGATTCTGCATCGGCGTGCACACGAGATATTGATTTGGGATACACCCTCTCAGAACCTGTGAATGAACCGGCCGTGTCCGAGGGACGCGTCCACGGGCGTCCGATCGAGGCGCAAAGCGCAGCCATAGCGCGGGCCATGGCGAGCATTTGCAACGAAGAGCGGGCGCCTGGGGGCGTGGACAGCGGGCATGGCGGGTTCGTTCACAGGTTCAGACCCGCTTGCGCCGGAAGAAGCGCAGCGGGCTGCCGCCGAAGAGGATCGCGAGCAGCGTGCGGCCATACAGCGACAGCGGCAGCTGCGGATGCCAGCCGCGCGCCAGCGTCGCCAGCGCCCGCAACGGCATGCGGTTGTGGATGTGCCGGCGTACCGTGTCGCGCACCAGGTCGCCCGCCTTCGCCCGAGACGACCCGCCGGTGCGGATGCGCTCGAACCGCGGACAGGTCTTGTCCGCCTGGGCCTCCACGATCGACAAGATTCCGGGACCGTCGAATCGATGTCCTTTCAGAACCTGCGCGACGGCATCGACCCGCGCGCGTAGGGCTCGATCCTCAGTCCGGCCCGATCCTCCGGCACGCGCCTGCCGGGGATGAGCAGTCGGCGCGCGGCCGCGCTCAGCGGCCGGTCCAGCAGCTCGTACAGCAACTGTCCGACCGCCAGCGCCAGGCCGATCACGACGACCACGCCGACGGGGCCGTAGGGGTCGAGCAGGTCCAGCTTCTGGTGCAGCACCTTGCGGATGCCTTCGACGACGAAGGTGTGGCTCAGGTAGGTGGCGTAGCTCGCATCGCCGATGCGCGCCAGCACCCGCACCCAGGCCGGGTTCGACGCGAAGCAGGGCGCCTCCAGGCTGACCAGCGCGACGAGCATCAGCGCGGCCGGGATGCCGAAGTGGAGGAAGCGGCCCGGCACGACGGGCTGCTCCACCCAGGCCATGTAGACGAAGGCGGCCAGGGCCAGCGTCAGCGCCGCGGCCGGGCGCAGCGCGGGCAGGAGCTGGCGACGGCGGGCCTCGAAGACCAGCATGCCGAAGGCGAACTCCGCCACCAGCGCGTTGCCGAGGAAGGCGGTGGCGACGCGGCCGAAGGCGCCGCTCGCCCCGGCCAGGTAGAGCGCGGCCATCAGCAGCAGCGTGGCCGGCAGGTAGAAGCGCCGCACCAGCACGATCGCCGCCAGCACGCAGGCGTAGAACAGCATCTCGTAGTTCAGCGTCCAGCCGACCGCCAGCATCGGATGCAGTTCGCCGTTTTCCTTGAAGTACGGCACGAAGGCCAGCGAGCGGGCGTAGTTGCCCAGGTCGGCGGTGGTCGAGTTCAGCAGCCCCGGTGCCAGCCAGGCCACCAGCAGCAGCGCCGTGGTCAGCAGCCAGTACATCGGCACGATGCGGGCAACGCGGCTCATCGCGAACTCGTAGGGCCGCTGCCCGTTGGCGATCACCATCGCCATGACGAAGCCGCTGAGCACGAAGAAGATGTCGACCCCGAAGGTGCCGATGTCCGGCGTGGTGTCGATGTGGCAGTACACCACGGCGGTGGCCGCCACCGCGCGCAGGATCTGCAGCGACTTCAGGTTGCCGCTGGGGAGGGGAGAGGCAGGCATCGGGGCGGCAGCGGCAGGCATCGTCGGTGGCATTCAGGCGTGTGCGGCCAGCAGGTCCCAGGTCTCGCGCGCGGCCCGGTCCCAGGAGAAGCGCTGCGCCTGGCGCAGGCCGGCGGCCGCGGCGGTCTGCAGCCAGTCGGCGTCGTCCAGGCAGCGGCGCAGCGCCGCCTGGAGTTCTTCGGCGCTGCGGGGATTCACCAGCAGCGCGGCATCGCCGGCCACCTCGGGCAGCGACGAGAGGTTCGAGGTCACCACCGGCGTGCCGCAGGACATGGCCTCCAGCACCGGCAGGCCGAAGCCCTCGTACAGCGAGGGGTAGACGAAGGCGGTGGCGGCCGTGTACATCGCCGGCAGGTCCTCGTCGGGCAGGTAGCCGGTGAAGAGCACGCGCGCAGGCACCTGCTCGACCCCCAGGCCGCGGAACACCGCCGGGTCGCCGCGCTTGCCCACCAGCACCAGCAGCGCGTCCTCGGCGATGCCGCTGCCGATGGCCTGCCAGGCCTGCAGCAGCGCGGCGAGGTTCTTGCGCGGCTCGAGCGAGCCCAGGCTGAGCACGATGCGCTGCGCGGGGCCGATCCCCAGGCGGCGCCGCAGGGCCTCCACCTGTGCAGGGTCGGCGCGGCGAAAGCGGGCATCGGCCCCCTCGAGGACGACGGTGACACGCTCCGGGTCGATCGGCACGTGGTGCAGCAGCCGTTCCTTGGTGAAGGTGGACACGGCAATGACATGCTCGGCCCGCGCCGCCACCGAAGCCATGCACCAGCGATACCAGGCCGCGAAGCCCTTGGCGTAGGAGCCCGGGTGGTCGAAGGTGCCCATGTCGTGCACCGTGACCACCTGCCGTCGCCGCCCCACCGGGCCGGTCTGGCAGGGGTTCCAGAGCAGCGCGCGGCCGGCCCGGGCGTGCAGCGGCAGCTGCTCCCAGAGGTGGCCCTTGGCCCCCTTGGCCCAGTCCGGCGCCTCGACCAGGCGGTGGCCCGAAGCGGGCAGCCGCGCCACGATCTCGCGGGCGTAGCGCTGGATGCCGGTGACCCGGTGCAGCAGGTAGCGGGCGTTGACCGCCACGGCGGGAGAACTCATGCCCCCTCCTCAGCGCTGCGTGTACCAGTCGTAGGCGTAGGCCAGCGAGTCGTGGATGCTGTGCTGGGCCCGCCAGCCGTAGCGCGTCTGCAGCCGGCGGCTGTCGGCCTGCAGGTTCTGCCGCTCGACCTTGCGGATCAGCCGCTCGGCCGGCCGCAGCTCGATCCTGCGCCTGTGAATGCGCGAGATGAACTCGGCGATCTCCACCACGTCGTAGACCTCGCCGGTACCGATGTTGCAGGTGTCGATCGGGCCGGCATTGCCGTCGAGCATGGCCAGCACGCCGGTGGCCATGTCGCGCACGTCGATGTAGTCGCGCTTGGGGCTGGTGTTGCCGATCTCGATCAGGTCGGCCGCGCGGATGCGCTGCAGGATGTCGGGCACTAGGTGCGGGTTGGTCTCGCGCCCGCCCACGGCGTTGAAGAAGCGGCCCACCGACACCCGGATGTCCGAACGCCGCGCCAGGATGGCCGCCTGCTCCTCGTTGGCCGACTTGGTCATGCCGTAGACGTCCATCGGCGCGCGGGCGACCTGCTCGTCGATCGGGCCGGCGCAGTCCGGGTACACCGCCGCGGTGGAGGCGGTGAACAGGCGCGCGACCGTGCCGCTGGCCTGCGCGGCGTCGAAGATGTTCTGCGTGCCCTCCACGTTGGTGCGGCAGGCCAGGTCGGGATGCTGGTTGCAGTAGGGGATGAAGTGGATCGCCGCCAGGTGCACCACGGTGTCGAAGCCGCCGGCAGCGAAGCAGGCCTGCACCCCGGCGCGGTCGGCCAGGTCGAGCTCGACCAGTCGGGCCGCCGCGGGCACATGTTCGCGCCGCCCGAAGGACAGGTTGTCGAGCACCGTCAGCTCGCAGCCGCGCGCCAGCAGCAGGTCGGCGACGTGACTGCCGATGAAACCGGCGCCGCCGGTCAGGAGAACCTTTTTCATGCGTGTTGCCTTTCTTTCTGTCCCTCGAGTGCGAGGAAGTGCATCAGCCGGGTGGTGACCTGCTCCCACCCGAACTCCCGGCGGGCGCGCTGCAGCGCGTCGTGACCGAGGTCGGCCCAGCGCTGCGGCTCGGCCGCGAACTGCTCGAGCGCGGCCACCAGCGCCTCGGTGCTGGCGGCCACGCTGCGGCCGACCTGGTAGTCGTCGACCACGAAACGGGTGCCGTTGTCGGGGTAGTCCAGCGTCAGCGTGGGCGTGCCCACGCAGGCGGCCTCGGCCACCACGCGGGGAAAGCCTTCGCGCCGCGAGGGCAGCACCAGCAGTGCGGACTGCTGCAGCAGCTGCCACTTCTGCGCGTCGCTGACGCGCCCGGCCAGCTCGATGGCCGGCGAGGCAAAGTCGCGCTGCAGGCTGTCGTACTCCGGCCCGCCGCCGGCGATCACCAGCCGGTAGCCGCGCGCGGGCAGGCTCGACTGCAGGAAGGCCTGCGCCAGCATGCGCGGGTTCTTGTGCTCGGTGAGCCGGCCGAAGAACATGATCTGGCGCGGATCCTTGCGAAACGGCGGCGGCGGCGCGGCGTCCAGGTCGACACCGCTCACGGCCACGTGGGCCCGCTCGGCCGCGGTGCCGTGCACCCGCTGCATGTGGCGCACGATCTCCGGGCTCACGCCCAGCAGCCGCACGCCCGGCAGCGTCGCCAGCCGGCCGTAGACCCAGTGCCAGAAGCGCCCGGAGCGGGTCTCGCAGACGTCCACCACCGCCTTGCCGCGCAGCAGCCCGCCCAGCACCAGCGGCGGCAGCACGGGCCAGATGTTGAACACCACCGCGTCGCAGGCCTGCAGCTCGCGGCGGCGCTGCCACAGCGCCCAGGTGAAGCGCAGGATGCCCAGCGGATGGCGCCTGAGCCGCGGGTGCTTGTAGCCGGCGCAGTCGGCGATGCGGTGTACCCGCATGCCGTGCACGACCTCCTCGCTCGGCGTGGCCAGGTCGTGGCGGATGGTGTAGAGGTCCACCTGCACGCCGCGCTTGACCAGCTCGGCGCCCAGTTCCTCGAAGCGGATTTCCTGCCCGCCGATGCTGGGGGCGAACAGTTCGGTGACGAAGGCCAGCTTCATGGCGGTCTCAGCGTTGGTTGAGGATCACGCCGACCACGTCGACGCCGACCTTGGCCACGCGCTCGTGCAGCGCGTTCATCGTCGCCACCGCGGTCTGGTGGCGCCGGCCCACCAGCACCGCCTGGCCGCAGGCCGCGGCGATGACGCGCGCATCGGGCATGCCCTGGGCCGCCGGGGTGTCGACGATCACCCGGTCGAAGTTGCGCTGCAGGTTGTCCAGCAGGCGGGCGAACAGCGGCCGCTCGAGCAGTTCGGCGGGATTGGGCGGCGGCGTGCCGGCCTGCAGCACGTACAGGCTGGGCATCTGCGCCGAGCGGTCGAAGGGCCGCGCGATCGGCACGCCGCACAGCAACGTGCTCAGGCTGGGCCGCTCGGGCACGCCCAGCAGCTTGTGCAGGCCGGGCTCGCGCAGGTTGGCATCGACCAGCACGGTGCGCTCGCCCAGCTGCGAGAAGGCCAGCGCCAGGTTGGCGGCCACGAAGCTGCGGCCGTCACCGGGCTGCGGGCTGAGCACCGCGATCGGGCGGCGCTCGGTGAGCTGCTGGGCGGCCGACACCGCGGCGCGCAGCTCGCGGAAGGCCTCGGCCTGCGCGCCGTAGGGGTCGCTGGCCACCACCAGCTCGCGCGCCTGCAGCAGGCCGCTTTCGCGCGGGTAGGGGTAGCTGAACTGCTGCGACAGCGCCCAGAGCACGTCCTTGCGCGACACCAGCGCCAGCGCCACCGCGGCCTCGCCGAAACGCAGGCCCATGCGCTTCTGCACCACCAGGATGTGCTCGACATCCGACTCGGTGAGCGGGCGCACGCTGCGGATGATCTCGCCGATCGGCCGCTGTGCCGGCGTCACCTCCTGGATCTCGGTGGGCGTGTCCAGATCGGGCGCGTCGAGGCTGCTCAGGGGGAGGTCACGTTTCATGGGATCGTCCTTCATGGGCCGGATCAGGCAGCCAGGCGCTGCCCGAGGGCGGAAAAGCTCTGGGCCGCGGCGTCCCAGGTGAACTGCCGGGCCCGCTCGAAGCCGGCGGCGCGCAGCTCGTGCGCCAGCCGGCCCGAGGCCAGCAGGCGCTGCAGCTGGGCCAGCAGCGTGGCGGGGTCGGCCGGGTCGAAGGCCAGCGCGGCGTCGCCGCAGCGCTCGGGCAGCGCGCCCTGTGCTGCGGCCACCACCGGGCAGCCGCAGCACAGGGCCTCCAGCGGCGCCAGCAGCGGGCCGGCCTCGCCCGAGACCAGCACCAGGCCGGCCGCGCCTTCGTACAGCGCGCGCCGCTGCGCATCGCCCTGCACCCGGCAGCGGCGCAGCCAGGGCGGATCGGCCGCCGCATCGGCCACCGGGGGGACCGCGCCATCGGCCCCCACAGCCCCCACAGGCGGCCCTGCGCCATCGTCCAGCAGCACCAGCAGCAGGTGCGGGTCGGCCAGCCGCTCGAGCACCGGGCGCAGCAGGGCCCGCGTCGGCGCATCGTCCGGCGCGAGCAGATAGCGCCGCCCGCGCAGGTCCAGGCCGGCCAGCACCGAACGGTCGGGCCGCTCGGCCAGGATGTGGTCGCCGCCGGGCGGCAGGACCTCCAGCCCCTGCGCGCGGACCGCGAAACGCCGGCCGAGCTGGTCGGCGGCGTGGCGCGAGCCCACCACCAGGCAGTCGGCCCGCTGCATCAGCGTAGCCAGGCGCCAGGCCTGCCCGCGGCGGGCCGTCAGGCCGGACGCGGCGAGCGCCGGTGCGGCCAGCTCGTGCAGCAGCACCAGCTGGCGACGCCGCCACAGGGGCGCCGAATCGCAGAGGTTCACCAGCCAGTCGTCGCCGGCCTCGCGCGGCAGGTCCAGCTGCTCCCAGGCCGCAGCGCCGAGCCTTCCCCCGAACGCTGCTCCGAACATGCCCCCGTAGCGCCCACAGGGCTGCAGCGGCAGGCCCGGCGGCAGACCGCCGGGCAGCACGGCCTGCAGGGCGGCGCCACGGGGCAGCGCCACCCGCGCGCCGGCCAGCTCGCCGCGGCGGTCCAGCGCGGCGATCAGCGCCAGCGCGAAGCGCGCGGCGGCGCCCACCGGGCGGGTCAGGAACAGGCCGTTGAGGAGCATGTCGACCCCGGTCTCAGGCCCCGCCGGTGGCGGCCACCGGCAACCCGGCCGCGCGCCGGTGCAGCCGGCCCACGCGCAGCGCCAGCCCGTCGGGCAGGCCGTGCACCGCCACCAGCCAGCCGATCATGGCCAGCTTGCGCGCCAGGCTGGTGGCCGGCCAGCGCCACACCGCGCCGGCCTGCACGCCCAGCCGGCCCCAGGGGTGCACCGCCAGCCGGCGGCGCAGCGCCGGCTCACCGAAGCGGCTGGCCAGGGCCATGAAGCGGGCCTCCCAGGGCGCCAGGCGCAGCTCGCCGCGCGAGGGCGCGCCCAGGCGTGCCAGGCCGTCGACCACCATCGCCTTGGTGACCTCGATGCGCTGGAACTCGCGCTCCATCGAGTTCACCCAGTTGTTGTAGAGCAGGTCGTCCTCGCTGGCGGCACGGTGCAGCCGGTACGAGCCCAGTGCACGGCCGATCGACACGACGCGCCCGCAGGCCGGCGCCAGCAGGATCGGGATGGAGTCCGCCCCGATGCGCCAGGGCCCCTCGGCCATCGGCAGCACCTGGCGCAGGAAGGCCGCGCTGAAGGCATTGCCCGAGCCGGGCGGCGAGCCGTAGGTGCCGAACTCGGCCACCAGCGCCTCGGCCAGGTCGCCGTCGTGCTGGTCGCGCGGCAGCTGGCGGCCCAGCGGGCGGCCCTGGCGGTCGACCATGCGCAGCGGAAACTGCACCTTGCTGACCCCCGGCCCCATCTGCGCGACGATCTGCGCGGCGGCATCGGGGTCGAGCCAGTCGTCGGCATCCAGGAAGACCACCACCTCGCCGCGCGAGCGCAGGAAGCCGGCGTTGTAGGCCGAGCCCTGCCCGCCGTTGGGCTTGGCGATCACCGTGACCCGCCCCTCGTAGCGGCGGATCACGGCCAGCGAGTCGTCGGTGGAGCCGTCGTCGACGACGACGACCTCCAGCGGCGCATGGGTCTGCGCCAGGGCCGACTCGATGGCCTGGGCGATGTAGGCCCCGTAGTTGTAGTTGTCGATGACGATGCTGACGAGCATGGGGGTCAGACTCTCCGCGCAGAGGGTTGTGACGCGCCTGCCCCCGCGGCAGTGGTCGGATGCGTGTGGTTCTTTTTCTTCAGGTTCGAGATGCGGGCGCCGGCCGTCTGGCGCTCGCGATGGCGCTGCAGCTGGCGCACCAGCGCCAGCGCCAGCAGGATGCCCAGCGCCCAGGTGGTGGCCCGCGGCTGCCCCAGGAAGGGGTAGCGGAAGATTTCCAGGAAGGTGATGAAGAACAGCGGGAAGAACAGCACCCCGCCGAGCCGCTGGGCGCGGTAGGCCCGGAAGGCCAGGCCGGCACCCACGCCGATGAGCAGCATGTAGGCCAGCGCCATCGGCACGCCCAGGTCGGCCACCGGCACGTAGATGCCCGAGTTGCTGTTGAACTCCGGGTCCACGTAGGTGCGCAGGAACCACACGAAGCTGCTCTTGGCCTCGGCGTTGTAGCCGACGTACTCGGAAAACTCCGGCCCCAGCCCGAAGGGCGCGCGGTGCGCCCACTCCATCACGTGCTCGAACTTCCAGGTCGGATCGGGCGTGGTGGCCACCACCCCTGCGCCGTTGTTCAGCGAGGTGACGTAGTAGCTGACGAAGCGCCCGATCGCGAATTCCCAGAACGAGGTCTTGCCGCGGTAGGTGTCCGAGCCCCAGGAGCGGAAGTACTCCGCCGCGCCGAAGTACAGGATCACCAGCGGCAGCGCCCCGAAGGGCCCCAGCGCCGCGGCCAGCTTCCAGGCGCCGCTGCGCCGGCTGCTCATCCACTTGCCCAGTGCCAGCCCGAAGGGCACCAGGATCTCCATCAGGGCGAGGCGCTCGGACTGCGCGTACACGCGCAGCAGCGTCAGCAGCGTGAGGACCAGCAGCATCACCCGCACGGCCCGCGGCAGCGGCGGACCGTCCCGGTCGACCAGGCGGAAGGCCGCGATCGCGAAGAAGACCTGCGCCATGTTGACCAGCGAGCTCACGCCCGCCGAGGCGCCCAGCTCGGCGCGGTTGGGCTGCGACACGCCGGTGAGCAAGTGGATCAGCGCCACCGGGTTGAACAGCAGCGACTTGAACAGCACCGCGTAGGCCAGGCAGGCGATGCTGCCGATCACCAGGGCAGTGCGGTCCCAGGCCCAGGCGTCGATCTCGCGCCGGCCGCGCGCCAGGTCGACCTGCGCGCCCACCCAGCCGCCCAGCGCGATCGGCGTGAGCATCAGGATGCCCAGCAGGATGGCGTCCAGGTCCAGGAAGCGCACGCCACGGATGGTCAGCGTGGACATCTGCATCTCGCTGGCCAGCGCGATCAGGCAGATGGTCGGAATCAGGAAGCCCAGCGTGATGCCTGCCGGCGCGCACCACCAGGGCATCGGCGCCAGCGCCGCGGGCACGTCCGCGGGGACGGCGGCAACGCGCCGCAGGCCGGGATGCAGGCGGGCGGTCCTCACGGCGTCGCCCCCCCGCCACCCGCGGTCAGGCGCCGCTGCGCCCGGCCGATGCCCACCAGCGACAGACCGGCGCTCAGCAGCACCAGGGCCTCGGCGGCCAGCACGGCCCAGCCGTAGGTCGACGCGCTGGCGTTGGACAGCAGCAGCGTGCAGAAGAGAACGGACGCGGTGGTCTGGATGGCCGCATAGCGGCGCTCGCGGCCCAGCGCGATCAGGCTCTGCACGCCGAAGAGCACCGCCACCGAATGAATCGGCAGGCTCAGCGCCAGCAGGATCATCAGGCCGATGGCCAGCGGCACGCGCTCCTTGAAGACGATCTCGCTCACCCAGGGGGCGGCCCACATGCAGGCCAGCGACAGCAGCACCGCCATGACCAGGTTGGCCACCAGGATGCGCCGCCCCAGCGCGAAGGTGGCCGGCACCGATTCGCTGGCGCGTGCCGACAGGCGCACGTAGCCGAGCTGGTTGAGCGGCAGCAGCACGCCCTCTGCGGCCATGCGCAGGCGCAGCGCCAGCGCGGCCGAGGCCACCGTGGCGGAGTCCGCGCTCAGGCCCAGCAGCGCGACGCCGCCGTTGGTGAGCACCGCCCCGTTGAGGTTGCCCACCACGATGGCCCAGGCGCCCTTCAGCAGCTGGCGCACGTAGGCCAGTTCGATGCGGGCACGCTGCACCATGCGATGGCGAAACAGCATCGTCCACGCGATGCCGCTGCCGGCCAGCGAGACGCCGGCGTAGACCCAGAGTGCCGCGACCGTGCTGCCTGCGAAGTGCATCACCGCCAGCAGCAGCGCGATGCTGCTCAGCCGCACGCTGGCGGCCACGGCCAGCATGGTGCGGGTGCGCTCGTGCGCCTGCAGGTACCAGGCCGGGTCGGCTGCGAAGCCGAGCATGTAGGCACCCGAGGCCAGCATCAGCGGCCACTCGTGCCAGCCGCGGATCGTGCCCAGCGCCAGCACCGTGACGCCCATCGCCAGCACGAACAGCAGCAGCTTGGCCGCGGTGACGTTGAACAGCACGCGGTGGCAGCGCGCCGGCTGGTCGAGGTTGGGGGCCACCTCGCGCACGCCGTACCAGTTGAAGCCGAACTCGACGAACATGCCCAGGAAGGCCGCCACCGAGGTGTAGAAGGCCACCACGCCGTAGTCGTGGATGCCCAGGGTGCGACCGCAGACGATCGCGAAGACCAGCGGAAAGGCGAAGGTGGCGGTGTGCGTCAGCGCCAGCTCGCCCAGCTTGCGCAGCGTGGGCGAGAAGATGCGGCGGCGCAGGCGCTCGAGGCGGCTCATCGGCAGGGCCGGCGCGGGCGCGAGGGGGACACCGGGCAGGGTGGACATCAGCGCTTCGCCATCGGCACCCGGGCGGCACTGCCACCCAGGCCGATCCGGCGCATCCAGCCATTCGCAGCGCCGTTCGCAGCAGGTTCGGCACCGGCATCGCGCGCGCCGGGCCCGCGGGGGATCTCCACCAGCAGCGGCAGGCCCACCGCCTCGGTGACGTCCTCGGCCACGCGCAGGCGGCGATCCTGCAGCTCGCGCAGCATCGCCAGCGCCAGCGCCAGCACCGCGCCGAGCAGCGCCGCCACCGGCAGGTTGACGCCGAACTGCCGCGACGACATCTGCGCCGGCGGCGTGGCCGAGCGCAGCACGGAGATGTTCGAGAGGTTGCTCTGGCTCTCCAGCAGCGCCTGGGTGATGCGGCTGCCCAGCGAGTCGTAGGCGGCCTGGGCCTGTTGCACATCGCGCTGCAGCACGGCAGCCTCGTCGCGCAGCGCCTTGAGCTGCAGCACCTTGGCGCGCTGGGCGTCCAGCGCCGCCTGGGTCTGCGCGATGCGCGACTGGTTCACCGCGTTGCTCACGCCCAGGCTGCCGGTGACCCGGGCGGTCTCGCTGGCGATCTGATTTCGCAGCTGCGCGATGTTGGCGCGCAATTCCAGCAAGGTCGGATGCTGCTCGCCCAGGCGCGTGGCCAGCTCGCTCAGGCGGGCCTGCTGGCGCGCCAGTTCGGCATTCAGCCCGGCGATGGCCGGGCTGGCCAGCACCTCGGGGGCGCGCTCGCCGTTGGCACGGGCCTGCACGCTGCGGCTGCCGGTCTCGCCGGCCAGGCCCTGCAGCTGGGTCAGCTGGGTGGACAGCTCGTTGAGCCGCGTGGTCTCGATGTCCAGCCGCTCGTCGCTGCCCACGGCCACCAGGCCGTTGCGGCGCTGGTAGTCCGACAGGCGGGCCTGCGCGGCCTCCAGGCGCTCGCGCAATTCGCGCTGGCGCTCGTCGAAGAAGCTGCTGTGCTGGCGCGCCGGGTCGACGCGCAGCTGCAGCGCCACGTCGGCGTAGGCCTGCACGTAGGCGTTGGCCATGCGGGCGGCCTGCTCCCGATCGGGCGCGGTGTAGGACACCCGCATCACGCCGGACTCCTTGGTGGGGCGGATGTCGAGCTTGCGGCGCATGTCTTCGACCAGCCAGGACAGGTAGTCGCCCTGGCCGTCGGTGGCCTCGACCCAGCGGCGGTGCTGCGCGTCGCCGGGCTGGCCGGCCAGCCCCATCGAGGTGATGACCTGCCGCGCCACCCGCTCGCTCTGGATGATGTCCACCTGCGCGGCCATGTAGGCATCGGCCTGCAGGGACTGGCCGGGCGTCTGCGCCAGCGGATCGGCCCCCTTCACGTCCACCAGCACGATCGCCGTGGCGGTGTAGCCCGGCGGCTGCAGCGCCGTGATCGCGGCGACCACGCCGAGCAGGCCGAGCCAGACGGCCAGCACCAGGCGCCAGCGGGACTTCAGGACGAGGAGCAGACGGGCAGGTGTCATGGAGGGTTGCAGTCGACGGCAGCGGGGTGGCTCCCCGGACGGTTATCGGCAGCGCTGTCGATTTTCACATCTCAGGTTACCACCGGATACATCTGTAGCAATCAAGCTTGACGCCACGTTCGCCATTAGGTCTCGAAGAGGCTCGCAGAACCATCCTGCAGCTCCGGGGCGATCCCCCCTCGAGCACCCCTCAGCCCCCTGAGACATGGGCGGGGGCGTGTACAGCCCGCGGATTCGGACCGATGATCCAGCCCGTCGAGACACGAGCCCCGTCTTGTGGTTTGACAACCACGCGAAACGCGGGTCGTCAACGGGAGCTTCCCGGGCAGTCGGTTGAAACCAAATGCAACGACAACCCAAATCGGCAATACTTCACGCACGACCTCCATCGACACCAACGTAACAAGCAGAGAGCAAGTGTATGCAAGCGTTACATGACGCCACCGCTGCGGCGATGCCTGTCCAGTCCTTCGTGGCCGATGCCCGGCACTTCCGGCACCAGGTCGCGCCGGTGCGCCATGCAGCGGTCGAGCGCCTGGGCCTGTGGATCGACCAGCTCGCCGCCCTGCTGCTGCTGCTGCTGCTCAGTCCGGTGATGGCCGTGGTGGCCCTGCTGATCTGGCGCGCCGACGGGGCGCCCATCCTGTTCGGCCACTACCGGGTCGGCCAGCACGGCCGGCTGTTCCGCTGCCTGAAGTTCCGCTCCATGTATCGGAACAGCGAGCAGATGCTGAAGGATCTGCTGGCCCAGGACCCGGCCGCCCGCGCCGAATGGGAGCGCGACCACAAGCTGCAGAACGACCCGCGCATCACCCCGATCGGCCATTTCCTGCGCCGCACCAGCCTGGACGAACTGCCGCAGCTGTTCAACGTGCTGCGCGGCGAGATGAGCCTGGTCGGCCCGCGCCCGATCACGGTGGCCGAGCTGCCGCGCTACGGCCGGGTGCGCTGGCACTACCTGAGCGTGCGCCCCGGCATGACCGGCCTGTGGCAGGTCAGCGGGCGCAACGACGTGAGCTACGACGAACGCGTCGAACTGGACCGCCGCTACGTGGAGTCCGACAGCCTGCGCATGCGCCTGTCGATCCTCTGGCGCACGGTGGACGTGGTGCTGCACGGCAGCGGCGCACGCTGAAACACCCCGGGAGCCCCGCATGAACGCCGCCCCTTCGCCGCGACCCGACGACCCCCTGGACACCACCCCGGTGGCCCTGGACGACCTGCCTGAGGCAGACGCCGGCGCCGCGACGAGGAGCGACGCGCACCGCCGGCCGATGCCGATGAGCGGCTCGCCCGGCCGGGTGCTGCACTGCGTCGGCCGGCTCGACAGCGACGAGGCGCACAGCCTGCTGTGGCCCACCGTGCTGGCCCTGGCCGATGCCGGCGTGCGCCAGTGCGTGGTGGTGCTGCACCCCGCCGATGCCGAGCATGCCCGCCTGCTGCTGCCTCGCGAGGTGCCGCTGGTGGTGGCACCGCGCACGCACGCCTGGCTGCACCGCCACCGCGAACTGCAGCGGCTGCTGCAGGCGCAGCTGCGCAGCGAGCCGCTGCTGGCGCTGCACCTGCACGGCCGCGCCGCGGCGCTGCCCGGACTGCGTGCGATGCAGGCCTGCGGGGTGCACGCCCCGGTGTTCTTCCATTCGCCGGAGCAGCCGGCGCGCCGGCCGCACTGGCGCCTGTCGGCCCGCTGGCTGACTCGCCTGGCCGGGCTGCGCGACGCCGACGCCGAGCCCACCGCCTACGTGGTGGTGCCCGGTCGCGTCGACCCGCTCAGCGCCGCGGCCGTGCTGCACGACGAGGCCCTGGAGCGGCCGGTGCCCGAGCACTTCTTCCACCTCGGCCACGCCGAGTCCGCCCACCCGCTGGTGGTCACCGCCGGTCGGGCGCAGGACCTGGACTTCGCCGCCGCCTACGCCCAGCTCGCCGTGCTGCTGGCCGGCAGCCATCCGCAGCTGCAGTTCGCCTGGCTGGGCGACGCCGACGAGGCGGTGCAGGCGGTGCTGAAGGCCGCCCAGGTGCAGCTGCTGCCCTGCCGCGACGACCACGAGCGGGCGCGCCACCTGTCCGGCGCCTGGCTCTACCTGGCCCCGGAAGGCGACCGCGGCGACGCCCGCGGCGTGATCGAGGCCATGGCCGCCGGTCTGCCCTGCGTGGCGCGGCCGGGCAGCGCCTGCGGCGAGCTGGTGATCGACCAGCTCTCGGGCTTCCTCTGCCCGCGCGCCGAGGACCTGCTGCAGGGCATCGCCCGGCTGATCGACGCGCCCGAACTGCGCCGCGCGATGGGCCAGGCCGCCCGCGAGCGCTCGCTGCAGCGCTACAGCCGGCACCGCTTCCACGCCTCGATGCTGCTGGCGCACGGCCTGCCGGCCCGGCTGGAGAGCCGCACGATCGGTTTTGCGCCGCAGGCGGCCTTCGCCTGACGCGCTGCGCGGCGGCCGCTGCCCCGGCCCCGGGGCCCGGTCGTGACCTGCGTCACGCAGGGGGGAGCACCCGGCTCATCCGCAGCGGGGCGGTTTTTCGCCGTGTCCGGGTGGGCCCGAAAAATAGAATCGGCGGATGACGCACCTTGCCAGCCCGACCGAACACCGCCTGCTTGCCCACCTCAACCCGGAGCAGCTCGCCGCGGTGACCCTGCCGGCCGAGCCGGCGCTGATCCTGGCCGGTGCGGGCTCGGGCAAGACCCGCGTGCTGACCACCCGCATCGCCTGGCTGCTGTCCACCGGCCAGGTCAGCCCGGGCGGCCTGATGGCGGTGACCTTCACCAACAAGGCCGCCAAGGAGATGATCACCCGCCTGGGCACGATGCTGCCCTTCAACGTGCGGGGCATGTGGATCGGCACCTTCCACGGCCTGTGCAACCGCTTCCTGCGCGCGCACTGGAAGGCGGCCAACCTGCCGCAGAGCTTCCAGATCCTCGACAGCGGCGACCAGCTCAGCGCCGTCAAGCGCATCCTCAAGGCGATGAACCTGGACGAGGAGCGCTTCGTGCCCAAGCAGGTGACCTGGTTCATCGCCGGCAGCAAGGAAGACGGCCTGCGCCCGAAGGACATCGAGGTCCGCGACGGCCAGACGCAGAAGCTGGTGGAGATCTACCAGGCCTACGAGGACCAGTGCCAGCGCGAGGGCGTGGTGGACTTCGGCGAGCTGATGCTGCGCACCTACGAGCTCATGCGTGACCAGCCGGCGCTGCGGCAGCACTACCAGCAGCGCTTCCGCCACATCCTGGTCGACGAGTTCCAGGACACCAACAAGCTCCAGTACGCCTGGCTGAAGATGTTCGCGGGCCATGACACCGGCCACCCCAGCGCCGTGCTGGCGGTGGGTGACGACGACCAGAGCATCTACGCCTTCCGCGGCGCGCAGGTGGGCAACATGGCGGACTTCGAGCGCGAGTTCCGCGTGCGCCACCTCATCAAGCTGGAGCGCAACTACCGCAGCTTCGGCAACATCCTGGACGCGGCCAACGCGCTGATCAGCCACAACAGCCGCCGCCTGGGCAAGGAGCTGCGCACCGAGGCCGGCCCGGGCGAACCCATCCGCGTCTACGAGGCCACCAGCGACTTCGCCGACGCGCAGTGGCTGGTCGAGGAGGCCCAGCAGCTGCACCGCGCGGGCACCGCGCGCAGCGAGATTGCGGTGCTCTACCGCAGCAACGCGCAGTCGCGGGTGATCGAGTCGGCGCTGTTCAACGCCGGGGTGCCCTACCGCGTCTACGGCGGCCTGCGCTTCTTCGAGCGCGCCGAGATCAAGCATGCGCTGGCCTACCTGCGCCTGATCGAGAACCCCAATGACGACACCAGCTTCCTGCGGGTGGTGAACTTCCCGGCCCGCGGCATCGGCGCGCGCTCGGTCGAGCAGCTGCAGGACGCCGCGCGCAGCAGCGCGCGCAGCCTGTACCAAAGTGTCGGGGCCGTCAGCGGCGCGGCCGGCAGCAAGCTGGCCAGCTTCGCCAAGCTGGTGGACGGCCTGCGCGAGGCCACCCGCGGCCTGACACTGCGCGAGATCATCGAACAGATGCTCGAGACCAGCGGGCTGATCACCTTCTACCGCACCGAGAAGGAAGGCCAGGACCGCATCGAGAACCTGGAGGAACTGGTCAACGCCGCCGAGGCCTTCGTGACCCAGGAGGGCTTCGGCAAGGACGCCGTGGCGCTGCCGGTGGACGAGACCGCGCCGGGCCGCATCGCCGCGGCCCGGCCGGGCGAGCCCGAGGCGCCCGCGCCGGTGGACCTGCTGCCGGACGCCGAGACCGGCGAGATCCTCTCCCCGCTGGCGGCCTTCCTGACCCACGCGGCGCTGGAGGCCGGCGACAACCAGGCCCAGGCCGGCCAGGACGCCCTGCAGCTGATGACGGTGCACGCGGCCAAAGGCCTGGAGTTCGACTGCGTGTTCATCACCGGCCTGGAGGAAGGCCTGTTCCCGCACGAGAACGCGGTCACCTCGGTCACCAGCGGCGGCGCCGACGGGCTGGAGGAGGAGCGCCGGCTGATGTACGTGGCCATCACCCGCGCGCGCCAGCGGCTCTACCTGAGCTTCTGCCAGACCCGCATGCTGCACGGGCAGACGCGCTACAACGTCAAGAGCCGCTTCCTGGACGAACTGCCCGAGGGCGCGCTGAAGTGGATCACGCCGCGCCAGCAGGGTTTCGGCTCGGGCTATGCGGCGTCCTACCAGCAGGCCTGGCAGCGCGGCAGCGGGCTGTCCGGCCAGGTGGGCGCGGGGCGCAACCCGGGTTGGCAACCCCCCGCACCGCCGGCCTGGGCCGCGCCGGTGCCCGCCGCGATGGCGCAAGCGGCCGCGAAGTCCGCCGGCCACGGCCTGCGCACCGGCCAGAGCGTGTTCCACACCAAGTTCGGCGAGGGGGTGGTCCTGACGCTGGAGGGCAAGGGCGAGGACGCGCGCGCGCAGATCAACTTCGGCCGCCACGGCACGAAATGGCTGGCACTGTCGGTGGCCAAGCTCACGCCGATCGAGTGAGGAATCGCTCACTTTCATCGGCTGGGCCACCCGTCGCCGCGCCCGGACTCCCCCCTCAGGCGGGAGTCCGGCCACCCTTGCTTGCACGCCACCACGGCGCGTTCTGCACTCGAATTGATCGAAACGCAACTTTGCTTACCTAAGCAACATTAAGATACATCCTGTCCGATCAGTCCCGTGTCCCGCTGCCGATAACCCGGTGGACGGCGGCACCTGCACCCGGGGTTCGGTGTGCAGGTGGGGCGGTCGAGGTTTCCCTCACGGCAGGGCCGGATCCGGATGTATCCATGAGTCGCGTTTCGATCGTCGTCCTGAACTACAACTACGCGCGCTTCGTCGGCGCGGCCATCGAGTCGGCCCTGCGCCAGACGCATGCCGACCTCGAGGTGATCGTGGTCGACAACGGCTCGACCGACGACTCGCCCGCGGTGATCCGCCGCTACGAGCCGCGTGTGCGCGTGGTACGCCAGCCGGTCAACATCGGCCAGGGCCAGGGCTACAACCTGGGCATCGAAGCGGCCACGGGCGAATGGATCGTCTGGCTGGACGCCGACGACCTGCTCGACGAGGACTGCATCGCCACCTGCCTGCAGCTGGCCGACGAGGACACGGCCAAGGTGCAGTTCCCGATGCGCCACATCGACGGCGAGGGACGGCCGCTGGGCACGATCACCCCCTCGGTGCGGCACCACGGCGACGTGCGCCCGATCATCCGCCGCTTCGGCCACTACGCCGGCCCGCCGGGCAGCGGCAACCTGTATCGCCGCTCGGCGGTGGCGCCCTACTTCCCGGTCTGCCCGGCCGACTGGCCGATCTGCACCGACACCGTGCCCTTCGTCACCGCGCCCTTCCATGGCCGGGTGGTCGACGCGCCCAGGCCGCTGGGCTCCTACCGGCTGCACCGCAAGGCCGCCAGCAATGCGCCGGGCTACGTCGGCAACTTCAGCACCAGCATGGCCACGGAAGTGAGCCTGAACTACGGCGCGCGCGACAAGACCCTGGCCATGCTGCGCGACAAGTCCGGCATCGACGTGCCCGGCCCCTTCCTGACGCTGCCCTCGCATGTGCGCCACCGCATCATCTCCTGGCGCTGGGCGCCGCAGGCACACCCCTTCGCGCAGGACGATGCCCCGCAGCTCTGGCGGCTCATGCGCGACTCGCTGCGCGAGTGCCCCGGCTACAGCGCGCTGGACCGCGCCCTGATGCTCGGCTGGGCCACCGCGGTGCTCTTCCTGCCCACCCCGCTGGCGCACCGCGTGATGGCGGTGCGGCATGCCACCCGCTTCTGGGAAGGGCTGACCCACAAGGCCCGCCGACTCGCCACCTGAGGCGCGCCCACCCGGCGCCGGCCGCACGGCCGTCGCCTTCCTGCCGATCCTCTGCTGCCCCTGCCACCATGACCGCTTCCCCGGGCCCCACCTGCCGCTTCTGCGGCACCCCGCTGCGCCACACCTTCGTCGACCTCGGCATGAGCCCGCTGTGCCAGACGCACATCGCGGCGCATCAGCTCGAGGACATGGAGCCTTTCTTCCCGCTGCACGCCCAGGTCTGCGAGCACTGCTTCCTGGTACAGCTGCAGGAGTTCGTCGCGCCACAGAACATCTTCGGCGAGTACGCCTACTTCTCCTCCTACTCGTCGAGCTGGGTGGAGCACTGCCGGCGCTACGCCCACATGGCGATCGGGCGCTTCGGCCTGGGGGCGCAGCACAAGGTGATGGAGATCGCCAGCAACGACGGCTACCTGCTGCAGCACTTCGTGGCCGCGGGCATCCCGGTGCTGGGCGTGGAGCCGGCGGCCAACGTCGCCAAGGTGGCCATCGAGCGCGGCGTGCCGACCACGGTGCAGTTCCTCGGCGAGGCCACCGGCCGGGCGATTGCCGCCGAGCACGGCCAGGCGCACCTGATCGCCGGCAACAACGTGCTGGCGCATGTGCCGGACATCAACGACTTCGTGAAGGGCCTGCGCGAACTGCTGGCGCCCACCGGTGTGCTGACGATGGAGTTTCCGCACCTGCAGCGGCTCATCGAGGGCAACCAGTTCGACACCATCTACCACGAGCACTTCAGCTACCTGTCGTTCTCGACCGTCGAGCAGATCTTCGCGGCCCACGGCCTGGTGCTGTTCGATGTGGAGGAACTGCCCACCCATGGGGGCTCGCTGCGCATCTACGCGCGCCACGCCACCGACGCGGCCCAGGCGGCCCACCCGGTGCGTCAAAGCGTGCAGGACCTGCGCGAGCGCGAGCTGGCGCTGGGCTACCGGAGTCTGGCGCGCTACACCGGCTTCGGCGAGCAGGTGAAGGCCACCAAGCGGGCGCTGCTGCGTTTCCTGATCGAGGCCAAGGACGCCGGCAAGACCGTGGTCGGCTACGGTGCGCCCGGCAAGGGCAACACCCTGCTGAACTACTGCGGCATCCGCGGCGACTTCCTCGACTTCACCACCGACGCCAACCCCTACAAGCAGGGCAAGTACACGCCGGGCACGCACATCCCGATCCGGCCGCCCGCGGCGATCCGGGAGGCGAAGCCGGACTACGTGCTGATCCTGCCCTGGAACCTGAAGGACGAGATCGCCGCCGAGGCGAGCTACATCCGCGAGTGGGGCGGACGCTTCGTGGTGCCGATCCCGACCGTGCAGGTGCTGGATTGAGGGCCGCCGCATGAACCGCGCGTTCTGGACCGGCCGGCGCGTCTTCGTCACCGGCCACACCGGCTTCAAGGGCGCCTGGCTGTGCCTGCTGCTGGAGCGCCTGGGCGCCCGGGTGGCCGGCTACGCGCTGGCGCCGCCGACGAACCCCAGCCTGTACGAGCAGGCCGATGCAGGAGCGCAGGTGACCGACACCACCGCCGACCTGCGCGACCTGGCCCGGCTGACCGAGGCGATGCGCGCCTTCGAGCCCGAGGTGGTGCTGCACATGGCCGCGCAGTCGGTGGTGCTGGCCGCCTACGAGGACCCGGTGGAGAACTACAGCACCAACGTGCTCGGCACGGTGCATGTCTTCGAGGCGATCCGCCGTGCCCTGGCCGGCCGGCCGCGGGCGCAGCCGCTGGCGGTGGTCAATGTCACCACCGACAAGGCCTACCTGAACCAGCAGTGGCCCTGGCCCTACCGCGAGACCGACACGCTGGGCGGGCGCGACCCCTACTCCAACAGCAAGGCCTGCGCCGAGCTGGTGATGCAGAGCTACCGCGCCAGCTTCTTCGCACCCGAGCGCCTGGCCGAGCACGGTGTGGCGGTGGCCTCGGCGCGCGCCGGCAACGTGGTGGGCGGCGGCGACTGGACGCCGCACCAGCTCGTGCCCGCGGTGATCGCCGCCGCCCAGCGCGGCGAGCCGGTGGCCCTGCGCAACCCGGCCGGCGTGCGCCCCTGGCAGCATGTGCTGGACTGCCTGCACGGCTACCTCTCGCTGGCCGAGCGGCTGGCGCTCGAGCCGCAGGTGGCGATCGGCCAGTGGAACTTCGGCCCCGGCGCCGACGAGGTCTACACCGTCGCCCAGGTCAGCGAGCTGATCGCGCGGCACTGGCGCATCGAGCCCGCCTGGACCCGCGCCGGCACCGAGACCCCGCGCGAGGAGCACGAGCTGCGGCTGGACTGCAGCCTGGCCGCACGCCACCTGCACTGGCGCTGCGCGCTGGACACCCCCACCGCCTTCGACTGGGTGGCCGACTGGCACGGGCAGGTCGAGCGCGGCGCCACGCCCCGCCAGGCCTGCGAGGCGCAGATCGACGCCTTCCTGGGCCGGCCCGGAGTGTGGCGCGCATGAAGATCACCGACCTGGCCGTCGCCGGTGCCCGCCTCGTCCAGGCCGAGCCGGTCTGGGACGAGCGCGGCGCCTTCGCCCGCCTGTGGTGCCGTGACGAATTTGCCCGCGCCGGCCTGCCGGCCGAACTCGCGCAGACCAGCGCCAGCTTCAACCACCGCGCCGGCACGCTGCGCGGCCTGCACTTCACCTGGCCACCCAGCGGCGAAGGCAAGCTGGTGCGCTGTGCACGCGGGCGCATGCACGACCTGCTGCTGGACCTGCGCCCCGATTCGCCGACCTTCCTGTGCCACTGCAGCGTGGTGCTGGACGCCGACGAGCGCCACGCGGTGTGGCTCCCGCCGGGCGTGGCGCACGGCTTCCAGACCCTGGTCGACGGCACGGAAGTGCATTACTCGATGAACGAGGCCTACCGGCCCGGGCTGGCCGACGGCTACCGCCACGACGATCCGGCCTTCGTCGCGCGGGGCCTGGCCTGGCCGCTGCCGGTGCGCTGCATCGGCGCGAAGGACCAGGCGTGGCCGGCCTTCGACGAGGCGGCCCATCGGCAGCGCTGGGCGGCGGCGCAGCAGGGGGGGCGGTGATGCCGCTCGAGGCCCTGCAGCAGCCCGAGCGCGCCGCCGCGGTGGCCGCCGACGCCTTCGCCCTGATGCGCGAGCTCTTCCCGCTCGTGCGCAGCATCACCGGCAACGGCGTGCGCCGCACCCTGGATGGCGTCGAGGCCTGGATTCCGCTCACCCGGCACGAGGTGCCCAGCGGCACACCCGCCTTCGACTGGGAGGTGCCCCAGGAGTGGAACGTGCGCGAAGCTCACATCACCGAGGTCGCCACCGGCCGCCGGCTGGTGGACCTGCGCGCGCACAGCCTGCACCTGGTCAGCTACTCCACGCCGCTGCGCGCGCGCCTGAGCCGCGCCGAGCTGGAGCCGCACCTGCACTCGCTGCCCGACCAGCCGGATGCAATCCCCTACCGCACCAGCTACTACCGCGAGACCTGGGGCTTCTGCCTCAGCCAGCGCCAGCGCGACGCCCTGGCGGCATGCGGCGAAGGCCCCTTCGACGTCGTCATCGACAGCACGCTGGCACCCGGCCACCTGACCTACGCGGAATGCCGCGTGCCGGGCGAGACGGAGGACGAGGCGGTGGTCTACACCCACGTCTGCCACCCCGGCCTGGCCAACGACAACCTCACCGGCATCGCCGCGGCGGCCGCGCTGGCGCGCGAGCTGCGCGCCGGCCCGAAGCCGCGGCTGAGCTGGCGCTTCGTCTTCGCGCCCGGCACCATCGGCGCGCTGACCTGGCTGGCCCGGCACGAGGCCGAGCTGCCGCGCATCCGCGCCGGCCTGGTGATCGGCCTGCTCGGTGATGCGGGTGCGCTGACCTACAAGCGCAGCCGCCGCGGCAACGCCCTGCCCGACCGCGCCGCCGAGCTGATCGTGCCGGCCGCGGGCGGCCGACTGGTCGACTTCGAGCCCTACGGCTACGACGAGCGGCAGTTCTGCTCGCCCGGCTTCGACCTGCCGTTCGGGCGGCTGACGCGCAGCCCGAACGCGGCCTACCCCGAGTACCACAGCAGCGCCGACGACCTGGACTTCGTGCGTCCCGAGGCGCTGGCCGGCTCGCTGCAGTGCCTGGCCGCACTGGTCGACGCCATCGACGCCAACCAGCCCTGGCGCAACCTCAGCCCCAAGGGCGAGCCCCGCCTGGGCAAGCGCGGGCTGTACGGGCTCACCGGTGGCGCCGGGCCCGGCCAGTTCGAGCATGCACTGCTGTGGCTGCTCAACCAGAGCGACGGCCGCCACGACCTGATCCACATCGCCGCGCGCTCGAAGCTGCCGCTGCCGCTGCTGGCGCGTGCGGCCCGGGCGCTGCACGAGGCCGGCCTGCTGGCGCCGGCCGACGCCCCCCCCTCCATGCAACCCGAAGAAGAAGGGACTTCGCCATGAAAGTCGTGCTGTTCTGCGGCGGCCTGGGCACGCGCTTGCGCGAGCACTCCGACACCATCCCCAAGCCGCTGGTCAACATCGGCGTGCGGCCCATCATCTGGCACCTGATGCGCTACTACGCGCACTTCGGCCACACCGAGTTCATCCTCGCGCTGGGCTACCGCGGCGACATGATCCGCGAGTACTTCCTGAACTACAACGAGGCGCTGTCCAACGACTTCGTGCTCAGCAACGGCGGGCGCACCGTCAGCCTGATCAAGAGCGACATCGCCGACTGGCGCATCACCTTCGTGGACACCGGTCTGCACGCCAACATCGGCCAGCGCCTGCAGCGGGTGCGCAAGTACCTGGGCGAGGACGAGGAGTTCCTGGCCAACTACGCCGACGCCCTGAGCGACCTGCCGCTGGATGCGCACATCGCCGAGTTCCGCCGCAAGGGGACGGTGGCCAGCTTCATGGCCACCCCGTCACCGCAGAGCTTCCATGCCCTGCACGGCGACGAGGACGGCGTGGTCACCGCCTTCGGCCCGATGACCGACGCCGGCTTCTGGATCAACGCCGGCTTCTTCTGCCTGCGCCGGGAGATCTTCGACTACCTCGAGGACGGCGACGAGCTGGTCGAGCGCCCCTTCCAGCGCCTGATCGCCGACCGCAAGCTCGGCACCTTCCGCTACCGCGGCTTCTGGCAGGCCATGGACACCTTCAAGGACAAGATCGGCTTCGACCGCATGGAGGGCCGCGGCGACTGCCCCTGGATGGTCTGGAAGCACGACGACGACGTGGTCGAGCCGACCACCATCATCCAGGAGGCAGCCCACTCGGTCACGCACCTGGACCAGCGGCGCCGCCGCGCCTGAGGGGGACGCAGGCATGCTGCCACTCACCCTGGGGCGCGACCGGCGGGAATCCGGCGCGCTGAAGCTGCTCTGCCTGGGCGCGCACAGCGACGACCTCGAGATCGGCTGCGGCGGCACGCTGCTGCGCTGGCTGGAGGCGTACGCGCCGGTGGAGGTCACCTGGGTGGTACTGAGCGCCGCGGGCGAGCGCGCCGAGGAGGCCCGACGCAGCGCGCAGGCCCTGCTGTGCGGCGCCGCGAAACGGGAGATCGTGATCGGCGACTTCCGCGACGCGCACTTCCCGCTGGAGTTCGAGCGGCTCAAGGCGTTCCTGCGGGACCTGTCGCAGCGGGTGCAGCCGGATGTCGTGCTGACGCACCGGCTGGAGGACCGCCACCAGGACCACCGCACGGTGGCCGAACTGAGCTGGCAGACCTGGCGCAACCAGCTCATGTTCGAGTACGAGATACCGAAATACGAGGGTGACCTCGGCCAACCGAACGCCTACGTGCCGCTGCCGGGGGAGATCGCTGCGCGCAAGGTGCAGCACCTGCTCGGGCATTTCGGCAGCCAGCGATCGAAGGACTGGTTCAGCGCCGCGACCTTCGAAGGTCTGATGGCACTGCGCGGCATCGAGTGCCGGGCCGAGAGCGGCCGGGCCGAAGGCCTGTACCTGCGCAAGGCGGTGCTGTAGCGCGCTCCGGGGACCGGGGGGCGTCGCGGGCACCGCGACCCACCCTCAGGAGAGACCCCCGCGATGACCGCAGCCCTGCCCGTCTCCGAACTGGCCCGCCGCATGCAACGGCGCGCCCACCTGCTCATCCCCGGCGGCGCCCACACCTACGCCAAGGGCGACGACCAGTTTCCCGAGAACGCCCCGCCCTTCATCGTGCGCGGCCAGGGCTGCCATGCCTGGGACGTCGACGGACGCGAGTACATCGAGTACGGCATGGGACTGCGCGCGGTGACGCTGGGCCACGCCTTCGCGCCGGTGGTGGAAGCCGCGGCGCGGCAGCTGCAGCACGGCATCAACTTCACCCGCCCGGCGCCGGTCGAGCTGGAATGCGCGGAGACACTGCTGTCGCTGATCCCCGGCGCCGAGATGGTGAAGTTCTGCAAGGACGGCTCGCACGCGGTGGACGGCGCGCTGCGGCTGGCGCGCGCGGCCACCGGACGCGAGCAGGTGGCCATCTGCGCCGACCACCCCTTCTTCTCCACCGGCGACTGGTTCATCGGCACGGTGGACATGCCCGCGGGCATTCCGGCGGCCGTGCCGCGGCTGGTGCACCGCTTCGCCTACCAGGACCGCGCCGCGCTCGAGGCCCTGTTCGCAGCCCACCCCGGGCAGATCGCCTGCGTGCTGATGGAGGCCGCCCGGCTGGACGAGCCCGAGCCCGGCTACCTGCAGTGGGTCAAGGACACCTGCCATGCGCACGGCGCGCTGCTGGTGTTCGACGAGATGATCACCGGCTTTCGCTGGCACCTGGGCGGCGCGCAGGGCGCCTACGGCGTGACGCCGGACCTGGCCACCTTCGGCAAGGCCCTGGCGAACGGCTTCTCGGTGTCGGCACTGGCCGGGCGGCGCGAATTCATGCGCCTGGGCGGCTTCGACCACGACCGCGAGCGCGTCTTCCTGTTGTCCACCACCCACGGTGCGCAGACCCACGAGCTGGCCGCGGCGATCGCCACGATGCGCTTCTACCGCGAGCATCCGGTGGTCGACACGTTGTATGCGCGCGGCCGCCGGCTGCGCGAGGGCGTCGCCCAGGCCGCAGCCGCCGCCGGCCTGGGCGCCCAGGTCGGCGTGGTCAGCCGCGACTGCAACCTGCTCTTCACCACCCGCGACGCCCAGGGGCAGCCCAGCCAGCCGCTGCGCACGCTGTTCATGCAGGAGCTGGTGCGCCACGGCATCCTGGCGCCCTCCTTCGTGGTGAGCTGGTCGCACTCCGAGGCCGACATCGACCGCACCGTGGAGGCGGTCGCGCAGGCGCTGGCGGTCTACGCCCAGGCCCTCGACGGCGGCGTCGGGCGTTTCCTGGAGGGGCGCCCGGTTCAGCCGGTATTTCGCCGCTTTGCGTGATTGGCATGTAACATTGTGCGAACTTCATCACACGATGTGCCGACCCGGTCGGTGCACGCAAGCGCCATGCCGCCGGGGACATTGCCGCCAGACCTTCCGCTCGACCTTCCTGACGCGCCGCGCCTGGCGCTGCTCAGCGGAGCCTCGCGCGGGCTCGGCGCGGCCCTGAAGGCGGCGCTTGGACGCGAGGGCTTTCGGGTCGTCGAGTTCTCGCGCCGGGCCTGCGGCCCCGATGCGGTGGCGCTCGACCTGGCCCGCCCCGAGCAGGCCGCCGGGGCGGTCCGGACCGCGCTGCAGGGTCTGGACCACAGCGCACCGATCGACCTGATCGTGCTGAACAACGCCGCCACGCTGCAGCCCATCGGGCCGGCCTGGCGGCAGCCCCCGCACGCCGTGCAGGACAGCCTGGCGACCAATCTGGCCGGCGCCATCGCGTGGATCGCAGCCATCCAGGCCCAGTTGCAGGACACGCCGGGGCGCAAGGTGCTGGCGCAGATCAGCAGTGCGGCCGCGCATCGGCCGCACCCCGGGCTGTCGCTCTACGCCGCGGCCAAGGCCGGCATGGAGCAGTTCATGCGCGTGCTCGCCGCCGAGCAGCAGGACGAGCGCCACCCCTTCGTGCCGGTCTGCCTGGACCCCGGTGCGCTGGACACCGGCATGCAGGCACAGCTGCGCGGTGCCGCGCCGGGCGACCTGCGCCACGCCGCCGACTTCGTCGCCCGCCGCCCCCAGCTGCGCGACCCCGCCGATGCCGCTGCGGCGATCGTCGCCACGCTGCGCGCCCCCCATCTGGCCGCCGGTGCCTGCCTGCGCCTGGAGGCCCCCGCGCCCGCCGCAGCGGCGCCTGCCCCCTTCTTCACCCCTGGCCGGAGCCTGCCCCATGCCTGAACCGACCGCCGCCCCCCTGCCGCCGCGCCCGCCCGTCGAGGCCCGGGCGCTGCACAACCGCTCGCTCTACTCGGTGCCGCCACCACCGCGGCAGGCCGGCGACGACGCCGGCGTCGCGGCCGACTGGATGCAGGCCCGCGGCAGCCTGGCGGCCTGCCGCATGATCGACCTGCCCAAGGTGCACGATCCGCGCGGCAACCTGTCGTTCATCGAGTCGGAGGTGCACGTGCCCTTCGCCATCGAGCGGGTCTACTACCTCTACGACGTGCCGGGCGGCTCCGAGCGCGGCGGGCATGCGCACAAGGAGCTGCGCCAGCTCATCATCGCGATGTCGGGCAGCTTCGACGTGCTGCTCGACGACGGCCGCCACCGCCGCCGCGTGCACCTGGCCCGCTCGAACTACGGCCTGTACGTCTGCCCGATGATCTGGCGCGAGCTGGACAACTTCTCTTCCGGCTCGGTGTGCATGGTGATCGCCTCGAACCGGTACGACGAGGCCGACTACTACCGCGACTACGCCGAGTTCATGCGCGCGCGCTGGCGCGCCTGAGCGGTGGGGCCGGTCCTGCCACGCAGGCTGCAGCGCCGCACTGCGGCTGCGGCCCCGGCCCCGGCTCCGGCTCCGATTTCTGCCCTGCCAATCCCCGGCCTGGACGGCCCCGATGCCCCGATGATTCCCTTTCTCGACCTGCCTGCCATCCAGCTTCGCCAGCGCCGGGCGCTGCACGAGGCGCTCGACCGCGTGCTCGACCGCGGCTGGTTCATCCTCGGTGACGAGGTGGCCGCCTTCGAGCGCGAATTCGCCGCCTTCTGCCAGGCCGGCGAGGCGGTGGGCGTGGGCAGCGGGCTGGATGCGCTGGTGCTGGCGCTGCGCGCCTGCGGCATCGGCCCGGGCGACGAGGTGCTGGTGCCCTCGCACACCTTCATCGCCACCTGGCTGGCGGTCACCCAGGTGGGGGCGACGATCGTGCCGGTCGAGCCGCTGGAAGGCTGCATGACGATGGACCCGCGGCAGCTCGAGGCGGCGCTGACGCCGCGCAGCCGCGCGGTGCTGCCGGTGCACCTGTACGGCCAGCCCGCCGATCTGGCGCCGATCCTCGACCTCGCCCGCCGGCACGGCCTGCGCGTCATCGAGGACGCCGCGCAGGCGCACGGCGCGCGCTACCGGGGACGGCGCATCGGCGCGCACGGCGACCTGGTGGCCTGGAGCTTCTACCCGGGCAAGAACCTGGGGGCGCTGGGCGACGGCGGCGCGGTCACCACCGACGACGCCGGGCTGGCCGAGCGGCTGCGCCTGCTGCGCAACTACGGCTCGACGCAGAAGTACCGCCACGAGACGGTGGGCGTGAATTCGCGCCTGGACGAGCTGCAGGCGGCCTTCCTGCGCGCCAAGCTGCCACTGCTGGAAGCCGACAACGCGCAGCGCCAGCGCATCGCCGCGCGCTACCTGGCGGGTCTGGCCGGCCACCCACGGCTGCGCCTGCCCGAGGTGCGCGCGGGCGCCGAGCCGGTGTGGCACCTCTTCGCGCTGCGCCATCCGCAGCGCGACGCGCTGGCGCAGGCGCTGCAGCAGCGCGGCATCGCCACCGGCGTGCACTACCCGCTGCCACCGCACCTGCAGGGCGCCTATGCCGACCTGGGCTGGCCCGCCGGCCGGCTGCCGCAGGCCGAGGCGATGGCCGCGCAGCTGCTGAGCCTGCCGATCGGCCCGACCATGACGCTGGAGCAGGCCGACCAGGTGATCGCCGCGCTGCGCGAGCTGGCCTGAGGCACCGCGGCGGTCGGGCGCGGCCTGCCCTCAGCGCGAGGCGGCGCTTTCCGGCCGGGCCAGGCCGAGGCGCTCGACCACGCGGCGCTCGGCCGCGTAGGTCTCGCGCATCGCGCGGCCGTAGTCCTCCGTGCCGAGGTAGGCGCTTTCCTGGTCGTACTTGGCCAGTTCGGCCAGGTGGGCGGGGTCGAACAGTGCGGCCTTGAAGGCATCGTGCAGCACCTTCACCACCGCGGCCGGGGTGCCGCGCGGCGCGGCCAGGCCGTAGGGCGAGTTGGCGACGATGCCATGGCCCAGCTCCTCGAGCGTGGGCACCTGCGGCCAGCGCCGGCTGCGCCGCTCGCCGAAGGTCACCAGCAGGCGCAGCTGGCCGTTGTCGACGAAGGGGGCGAAGCCGTTGGAGTTCACCCCCACCATCACCTGGCCGGAGCTGACCGCGATCATCTGCTCGGCCGTGCCCTTGTAGGGCACGTGCACGTAGCTCAGGCCGCGGCGCTCGAAGAGCTCGTCCATCACCACATGCGGCGTGGTGCCCGCGCCGTTGGTGGCCACCGTCAGCTCGCCGGGATGGGCACGCGCCCAGGCGAACAGGTCGTCGAGCTGGCGGAAGGGGCTGCCGGCGGGCACCACCACCCCGAAGGTGACGCCGGTGAGCTGCAGGATCGGCGTGGTGTCGCGGATCGGATCCCACAGCAGCCGGCGCATGTGCGGCGCGCGGAACACCGGCTGGGGCATCTGGGCGATGGTGTAGCCGTCCGGCGCAGCCTGCTGCAGGATCGGCATCACCAGCGTACCGCCGGCACCGCCGCGGTTCTCGACGATGACCTTCTGCCCGAGGCGCTGGCTGGCCAGCTCGGCGAGCACGCGCATCGTCAGGTCGGTGGCGCCGCCGGCCGGCCAGGGCACCCAGAGGGTGATCGGCCGCTGCGGGAAGACCGCCGGCGGCTGGGCCAGCACCCGGGCCGCGGCCGGCCCGATGGCCAGCGCGGTCAGCGAGGAGGCCAGCAGGCGGCGACGCGAAGCGTTCAGGGCCATGATGCGTTCATTCCCATGCGATGAGTTCCAGGGTCGTCGTGCCGCCGACCAGGAAGGTGGAGTGGGCCGGCTCGCGGCGCTCGACGCGCACCAGCCCGACGCCGCGGCAGTACCACTCGAGGGTGGTCAGCGGCAGGTCCTTCCAGCCGACCACCGGGTCGGCGAACAGGCGCAGCGTGGCCACGCCCTTGACGCGCAGGCAGTCCTCGAAACGGCCGGCCGCGGTCTGCAGCGGCTCGCCGACCGCCTCGACCGTGTACTGCATCGGCACGGCCGGATGGCTGTGGCGGATCTCCGGCGGAAACTCCTGCCGGCGCCGCAGCAGGTAGGCGGTGGTGTCGGCGCGCCACTGGCTGCCCACCGCAAGGGGCGCCTTGAGCACGTAGCGCGGCGCGGCGTCGCGGCGCGGCAGCGCCTCCAGGTCGCTCTTGGCCGCCACGCGGTAGATGCCGGTCTCGTCGCTCCTGAGCCAGTAGTCCACGCCGTCGTCGCTGCGCCGCCGCCAGCTGCGGCCGCTGGTCTCGAGGTGCTCGACGCCGAGATTCCTCAGCACCAGGGTCTCGCGCTCGACGCTGCCGTTCTCCCACTCGTTGACGACGTGGTAGGTCCAGCGGCGCCCCTCCTCCAGCGGAAAGAAGGACTCGCCGGCCGGCCGGCTGCAGCCCGCCGCAGCCAGCACGGCCACTGCGAGCAGCGCCAGGCGGGCCGCGCCTGCGGTCCGGTCGCCTCGCATGCTCATTTCTCCGGCAGCTGCGGCAGCGGCAGGTCGCGGATCTTGACCTGCTGCTCGTCGGCGCCGGGGCGCAGCCAGTTCAGGCCGCTGCGCCCGGCACGGGGCACCGCGCTGCCCATCTGGCTGACGCCCTGGCGCACCTTCTTCATCGCCTCGCCGAGCAGGGCATGCAGGTCCTTGCTGTAGGGCAGGCGGTAGGCACGCGGCTGCGCCACCGGCTTGCCGTCCTCGATCGCGTTGACCCAGACGTACAGCGCGCCCTCGCGGCCCTTGGCGGGCTCCTCGATGACGGTGGCCAGCAGCACGAAGCGCTCGGGCAGCGCCTGGCGCGACGGCCAGCCCCACACCCCCTGCAGCACGCTGTCGCTGTGGAAGTACAGCGCCGTGACGGCCAGCACCAGGGCGAGCTTGCGCATCCGGCCCCAGGGCGAGGCCACCAGCGCCAGCCCCAGCAGGAACAGCAGGGCCACGAAGAGCCACAGCAGCGAATCGGTGTCGGTCATATGGGCTCAGATCCTCTCGACCAGGGTCTTGGGCAGGGTGTTGACGGTGGTGACGCGGCCGTCGCGGTCGGTGGTGAAGCGCACCGCGGTGGCCTCGTCGCCCTTGCGCGCCAGCGTCAGGCTGCCGTAGAAGACCACCTCGGCGCGCGGGTTGACCTTGACCACCGAGACGTTCACCGGCACGGGCTCGCCGTTCTTGCTCTCGTAGTAGAAGAGGTTCACGGTGTACTCGCCGGGGGCGAAGCCGCGCACGGTCACCACCTCCTGGTTCAGCGGGTTGACCACCTGCTGGCCGTCGATCACCAGGCTGTCGTTGGAGACGCCGCGGTCGTCACGGTCCAGGTGCATCAGCCCGGCCTCGCGCTGGCGGAACCAGACCAGGTTGCCGCCCGGGTCCTGCACCCAGGTGTCGATGTCGTTGGGGTTCAGGTCCGGCCAGGTGACGGTGACGATGAACTCGGCCTTGGCGTCGATCACGCCGGTGCGCGCCTTCGGGTTCATCGCGATCAGGGCCACCGCGAACAGCAGCACGAAGATCAGCAGGGTGTTGAACAGCAGGTCGCTGAAGGGGTCGATCTCGTCGGAGCGACGCTTGCGCAGCACGGCCATGGCGTGGCCCTCAACCGGCGCGGCCGTCGCGGCCGGCCAGGATGTCCGCGGCGAGCCGGTCGGCCAGGCGGTCGAGCAGCAGCAGCTGCAGCCCCAGCCAGAGATTGGCCACCAGCCCCACCAGCGTGGTGTACAGCGCGATCGCCATGCCCGCGGTCATCTGCTGCAGCAGCTGCTGCACCTCGGCCAGCTCGAAGCTCTGCGAGCGGCCGAGCTGTGCGGCCATCACGATGAAGCCGACCACGGTGCCCAGCAGGCCGAGCTTGAGGGTCGCGGCGGCGAACCACCAGGCGGTTTCGTGCGGGCCGTGGCTGCGCTCGGCCAGCAGCTGGCCGGCCTCGGCCGGGCCCTGTGCCAGCTCGCGCCGGTAGGCCTGGCGCCAGGGCCCGGCGGGCGCACGCGCCTCGGCCTGCAGCACGCGCACGCGCTGCCCGCACCAGCCGGTCACCGCCACCGCCAGCAGCACGATCACCCAGCTGATGCCGCTGGGGTCGCCGTCGACCAGGCGGCGCCACCAGCCCTGCTCGTGCATCCACCAGGCCACGAAGAGCATCAGCCCGGCCATCAGCATCCAGGCCCAGGCCAGCCGCTCGGCCACACGCGGCAGCGCATCGGCCGGCGCGGTCAGGAAATCGGCAGGCAGGCCGGCGGCCGCCTGCGAGCGCCGCCGCAGGTGTTTCCACAGACGCATGGCTCAGCCTCCTGCCGCGGCCGCGGCCCCGCCGGGCGGCCCGCCGCCGCCGCGCTTGGTGAGCGCGCCGAAGCCGCGCTGCGGGTCATAGCCCCAGGCCGCCAGCGCGAAGCACAACGCCAGCGTGCCCAGCACGATCCAGGGCGCCCAGCCGGGGTCCTTGCCGTACATGGCGTAGCGCAGCCACTCCACCGCATGGGTGAAGGGGTTGACGCGGGCGATCCAGTACACCCAGGCCGCCCCGGACTCCTCCAGCTTCCACAGCGGATACAGCGCGGTGGAGAGGAAGTACATCGGGAAGATGACGAAGTTCATCGTGCCGGCGAAGTTCTCCAGCTGCCGGATGTAGACCGACAGCAGCAGCCCCAGCGCCCCGAGCAGCAGCGCCGCGCTCACCGCCGCCAGCAGCACCTGCGGCGTCTGCGGCCCCAGCAGCGGCAGCTCGGTGCCGATCAGCCAGGCCACCGCCACGAAGGCCAGCGCCTGCGCCAGCGACAGCACCGCGGTGGCGCAGAGCTTGGCGAACAGGATCCAGGCGCGCGGCAGCGGTGCGGTGAGCAGCAGGCGCATCAGCCCCATCTCGCGGTCGTAGACCATCGCCAGGCTCGACTGCATGCCGTTGAACAGCAGCACCATGCCGATCAGCCCGGGGGCGATGTAGACGTCGTAGGAGATGTAGGTGTCGTAGGGCTCGGCGATCGCCATGCCGAAGACGTTGCGAAAGCCCGCCGCGAACACCGCCAGCCACAGCAGCGGCCGCACCAGCGCCGAAACCAGCCGGCCGGTCTGGCGGCTGAACTTGAGCAGTTCACGCGCGACGATGGCCCAGAGGGCCTGCAGCAGATGTCCGGCGCTCATGACAGGCTCCTGCACGACCGGGCGGCGCGGTGCGGCGCGCTCATCCGCGCGCCTTGCACAGTTTCTCCGGCGCATCGGCACCGAGGGTGTCGAGCGAGTTCTTCGGGTGCAGCACGCCGTCCACCGGGGCCGAGCCGATCACGCCCTGGCCATCGCTGAGCAGCAGCGGCTGGCGCAGCTGGCCGTCCCAGGGCCGGAAGCTCATCGCCACGCCCTGCGAGCCGTCCACCTCGCCGGCGGCCAGCGCCCGCTGCACCGCGGCGGCCGGGCCCTTCGGCGCGGCCACCACCGCGGCGGCCAGGGCCTTGCCACCCAGCCAGGCGGTCCAGTCGGCCGCCACCATCGGGCGCTCGAGCTTGCGCGCGATGCGGCGGCTGACCTGCGGCGCACCGAAGCGCTCGAACTGCGCATGCCAGGCCAGTGCCACCAGGCCCGCGTCGCCCACCACCGGCCGCGGCGTGGCGGTGCGGTAGGGCAGCGTGCGGGCGAACTCGCCATCGGTGTCGACCACCCAGACCACGTCGTGGCTGCCCTGGGTGAGCAGCAGCGGGTTGGCCAGGTCGCGCTCGCGCGGGTCGCCCGAGAGCTTGTAGGGCCGCGTGGCCGTGACCTTCAGGCCGTAGCGCTTGAGCGCGGCCTGCACCACCGCAGCCCGCTCGGCATCGGCCGCCGACGGCCCGGTGAGCAGCAGCACCTGGCTCCACTTGCGCGCCACCAGGGTCTGCGCCAGCGCGTCGGCGCGCATGCGCTCGCTGGGGGCGACGTGGTACAGGCGCGCCCGGCAGTCCTGCTGGCGCAGCCGGTCGGACGAGGCGCCGAGGTTGAGCACCGGCAGCTTGACCGCGTCGGCCACCGCGAGCGTCTGGTCGGCCGGCAGGTCGGTCAGCAGGGCCACCGCGCCGGCCTTCTCGGCACGCTGGGCGGCCGCACGGGCCTGGGCGGCATCGCCGACCTCCACGGTCTCGACCGCGAGGCTGGCACCGGCAGCGTCCAGCTCCATGCGGGCCTCGGCCAGCGCCGCGGCCACCGCGCCGGAGGCCGGCCCCACCGGATGGCCGAGGTAGGCCCGCTCGACGCGGCTGCGCTCGAGCCGGGGGTCGTCGGCCGGCAGCAGCAGCACCGCCTTGAAGGCGGCCGCCTGGGCGGTGCCGGCCAGCGCCAGCGCCGCCAGACCCGCCAGCCGGCCCGCGAACCTGCGCCGCCGCGCCCTCATTCGATCACCATCACGCTGTGCGGCACGCGGCCGACGGGAATCGTCTTGATCGCCTTGCCGGCGGCGACGTCGACGATGCTCAGATCGTCGGACAGGCCGTTGACCACCAGCAGGCGGTCCTCGGCGCGGTTCAGGCCCACGCCCCAGGCGCGCTTGCCCACCAGCACCAGCCTGTCGACCTTGCGGCTGGCCACGTCGACGAAGGCCACATGGTTGGCCTTGCCCAGGCCGACGAAGGCGCGCTTGCCGTCCGCACTCATCGTGATGCCCACCGGCGTGATGTCGGCCGCGCGTGCGCCCTTGACCTCGAACTTGATCGTGGCGGCCACGCTGTGGTCGGCCGTGGAGATCACGGTGACGCTGGCGCCCAGTTCGTTGGTGACCCAGAGCTCGCGGCCGTCGGGCGTCATCGCGAAACGGCGCGGGCGCTTGCCGACCTGGATGTTCTTCACCACCTTGCCGCTGGCCGCGTCGATGACGTGCACCATGCTGGCCACCTCGGAGGTGACGTAGACCGTCTTGCCGTCCCCGCTGACCTTGACGCCTTCGGGCTCCTCGCCCACCTTGATCGCGGCGCTGCGCTTGCCGCTGGCCACGTCGATCACGCCGACCTCGCCGTCCTCCTCGTTGCTGACGTACAGCGTGCGGCCGTCGGGCGTGAGGTCGAAGATCTCGGGGTCGTCGCCCAGGCTGACCTTGCGCACCGACTTGCGTGTGGCCAGGTCGATCACGTCGGCCTGGCCGGAGTCGCCGCAGGCCACCATCAGCTGCTTGCCGTCGGGCGTGCGCACCATGTGGCGCGGGCGCTTGCAGGTGGGCACGTGGCCGACGATGGACTGGCTCTTCAGGTCGACGATGGCCAGCGCGTTGTCCTTCTCGCTGGATACGTAGGCGACCTGGGCCTGGCTCAGGCCAGCGGCCATCAGCAGGGCCAGCGGCAGCGCGGCGAGCCGCACGCGGCGGCCCGGCAGGCGGCCATCGGGGCAGGAATCGGGGCGGTTCATCGTCTCATGTCTCCTGTCGGTGAACGGCGATCGGGCACTCGGTGCCGGGAAGCCGGGGGCCGGTCTGCGCGGCCCCTCGGCGGGGGGAATCACGATTGTGTGGCGCCGATGAAGGCCTCCTCGAGCGTGCGGCCGCCCAGCGTGGCGGTGACCTCGGCCGGCGTGCCGTCGGCAAGCAGGCGCCCACGGTGCAGCACCAGCACGCGGTCGGCCGCCTCGGCCTCCTCGACCAGGTGGGTGGCCCAGAGCACCGTGCTGGCCCGTGCGGTGATGTCGGCGCGGATGGCCGCCAGCAGGTCGCGGCGCGACTTGGGGTCCAGCCCGACGGTCGGTTCGTCCATCAGCAGCACGCGCGGCTGGTGCAGCAGGGCGCGCACCAGCTCGACCTTGCGGCGGTTGCCGCCGGAGAGCTCGCGCACCGGCCGCGCCAGGTCCTTCTCCAGCCCCAGCGCCTGACAGCCCGCGCGCAGGCGCTCGCCGGCCAGCGCCCGCGGCAGGCCGTGCAGGTCGGCGTGGAAGCGCAGGTTGCGCTCCACGCTCAGGTCCAGGTCCAGCGACATCTGCTGGAACACCACGCCGATGTGGCGCAGCGCCGCCACCGCGTCGTGACGCAGCGAGCAGCCGGCCACCTCGACCTCGCCCTCGTCGGCGACGAACAGGCCGGTGAGCACCTGGAACAGGGTCGACTTGCCCGCGCCGTTGGGGCCCAGCAGCGCGACGAAGCAGCCCGGCGCCAGGCTCAGGCTCAGGCCGTCGAGGGCACGGCGCTCGCCGTAGCGCTTGACCAGGCGGTCCAGCCGCAGGGCCGGACCGGCCCTGGAGCCGGCGGGGGCAGCGGCAACGCTCGACAAGGTCACAGTTCGATCTCCATGCGGTCGGCGGCGAACTCGATGCCGCGGCGCTGCCACTCCTCCGGCACGCGACAGGGTGCATCGGCCCAGGCCTGGCGGCACATCAGCAGCTTGCGCGGCGCGCGGATGCCGTCCAGCAGCGCCAGGACCTCCTCGCGCCCGCCCACGACGGCGCCTTCCGTCTGCGCCGGAGGCGCCGCGCCCACCAGCACGCAGTCGGCCTCGCGCATCCACTCCACCGCCGCGGCGCCGGCGCGCTGGATCTGGCTGGCGCAGAACAGACGCTGGCCGGTGACGGTGTCGCGCACCGCCAGCGCGATGGTCTCGCCGATCGCCGGGCTGTCCGGCCGCACCGCATGCGGCGGCAGCGGCCCGTCGGTGGCGATCGCGGTGAACTCCAGCGTGGGCTGGCCCTCGACGCGGAACACCGCGGTGCGGCACTCGCCGGCCACCGGAATGACGTGCCAGTGCACGCCGCAGTAGTGCTCGAGCAGCGGCAGCACCGGCAGCGCGTGGGTGAGCTCCTCGAACACCGCCGGCGTGGCGTAGAGGTGGATCGGCGCGCCGTCGCGCAGGCTGAGCAGGCCGGTGACATGGTCCACCTGGGCGTCGGTCAGCACCACCGCCCGCACCGCGGCGTCGGGCAGCCCGTGGTGTCGCAGCAGGCGCGCGTCGGTGGCCAGCTGGTCGGCCACCAGCGGCGAGACGTTCAGCAACACCCAGTGGCGCCCGTCGCCGGACAGCGCCACGGCGCCGGCCGCGCGGCTGGGCGGATGGCTGCGCGCGGCCTGCGCCAGCGGCACGCTCTCGTCACCGCCCTTGAGGACGACGAGTTTCATGGACGGACCTCCCGGCAGGCCGAGCCCGGGACGGGCGTGGAGGTCGACGCAGACATCGAAGGCATGAAGAGGTTGCAGGCGCTGCCGTGAATGGACGAACGTTCGTGCAAGAGCCATGCCGCCGCCGCGAAGCGTCCGAAGGGGCGCCGGCATCAGGGTTGTGTCGGAGGCCATGGCACGATCATGGGGGCACCGGCCATCACGGCAGGGCCTGCCGAGCCGACTGTTCCAGCCATGCTGTTCCACTCTGTGACAACCTGTGAAGCACCCGACGCGGCGCCGCGGACCCTCTGCGGGAGCCCGCGATCGCTCCGGAGGCGGCGATGGCGCGCAGTCGGCCTGGCCGCCCTGCTGGCCTGCGGCATCGTCCGGGCGGCCCCGCCCACCGATCCGGCAGGGCCCTGCCCCGGCCCGGCCCTGCGCATCGAGCCGGTCGCCGCAGGCATCTGGTGGATCCCCGGATCGCCCGGCGATGCCAATGCGACCAACCGGGGCCGCATCTCCAACCTGCTGGCGGTGCAGGACGGCGAGCGGCTCTGGCTGCTGGGCAGCGGACCCAGCGCCGCCTTCGGCCGGGCACTGGGCTGCCACCTGCGGCGCCTGACTGGGCAGGCCGTGACCGACGTGATCTCGCCCTGGGCGCGTCCGGAACTGGTGCTCGGCCAGGCCGGCCTGAACGCGCCGCGACACTGGGCCCATGCGGACGTCGCCGCAGCCATGCGCAGCCGCTGCGCGCAGTGCATCGAGCGGCTGCGCCAGCGGCTCGGCACCGCCGCCGCCGACCTGGAGGATGCCCCCGCCCCGCTGCCGCAGCAGCTGCTGCAGGGCGAAGCCGGCCGGCTCGGCCCCTGGCAGTGGTGGCGCCTGCAGCGTGCGCCGGCGCAGACGATCACGCTGTGGTGGCTGCCCGGCGCGGGCCTGGGCGCCGCGCACGGGCTGCTCTGGGGCGACGGCCCACCCGACCTGCGCGACAGCACGCTCGATGCGCTCGACGCAACGCTGGCCCAGGCGGATGCGCTGCAGACGCGTCTGGCAGCGCCGGGCGCGCTGCGCTGGCTGCCCGAGCAGGGCGACTGGCTGGACGCCGGGGCCGCACGCCGGCAGCAGGACTACCTGCGGGCGCTGCGCGCCGCGGCAGACGCAGCCGTGGCCCGCGGCGACAACGCGGCCGAGGCCGACATGCGCCTGCAAGGTGCCGCCGCCGCGCTGGCGGTGGGCGAGCGCCACGGCCTGAACTGGCAGCGCGCCTGGCGCGAGGCCGAGCAACGCAGCTTCGACGCGCCGGGGCGCTGAGACTGCATGCACGAACCCTCCACGCCCACGGCCGGCCCGGACCGTCTCAGCGCGGCCCGTTCCAGCGCAGCTTGCGGTAGATGGTGTTGCGGCTGATGCCCAGGCGCTTGGCCGCCAGCGAGATGTTGCCCCCCACCGCCTCGAGCACCTGGCGGATGGTCTGGATCTCGATGTCCTCCAGCGACAGCGAGCCGGGCGGAGCCGCCACCGGCTGACCGACGCCGAAGCCCTCGGCCGCCCCGCGCCCGGGCTCGGGCGCCGCTGCGGCCGGCCCCGCGACACGGCCCACGCCGCCCGGCCAGGCCGGCGGCAGCGGCCCCGCAGCGGCGGCCGGCGGCACCGCCTCGGCGGGCAAGGGGCTGCGCAGCGGCCAGGCGGGCGCCGCGACGGCCGGCTCGCCCCCGACCGGGGAGGCCGCCCGGGCCGACGGAGCGGGCGCCTCGGCGCAGGCCAGGGCTGCGCGGCGCGCGTCCTCGAGGAAGTCGTCGGAAAGATGGTCGCGCGTGATCACGCTCTCGCCGGCGGCCATCACGGTGGCGGTGCGCAGCACGTTGAAGAGCTGGCGCACGTTGCCCGGCCACTGGTAGGCCTGGAACAGCCGCACCACCTCGGCATCCAGGCGCAGGCGGCGCCCCGGGCTCTCGCGCTCGAGGATGCGCTCGACCAGCGCCATCAGGTCGCTGCGCTCGCGCAGCGGCGGCAGGCGCACCGCCAGACCGTTGAGCCGGTAGTACAGGTCCTCGCGGAAGGACTTGTGCTCGATCATCTCGCGCAGGTTGCGGTGCGTGGCGCAGACCAGGGTCACGTCCACCGCCACCGGCTTGCTGCTGCCCAGCGGCGTGACCTGGCGCTCCTGCAGCACGCGCAGCAGGTGGGCCTGCAGGCCGATGGGCATGTCGCCGATCTCGTCCAGAAAGAGCGTGCCGCCGTTGGCCTGCACGATCTTGCCCACGGCGCCCTTGCGCCGCGCGCCGGTGAAGGCGCCTTCCTCGTAGCCGAACAGTTCGGCCTCGATCAGGGTCTCGGGAATCGAGGCGCAGTTCACCGCCACGAAGGGCTGCTTGGCCCGGTCGGAGTCCTGGTGGATCGCGCGGGCCAGCAGCTCCTTGCCGGTGCCGGTCTCGCCCAGCACCAGGATCGGGATGTCGCGGTTGAGCACACGGCGGATCTTGTCGATGACCGTGCCGACCTGCGCATCGCCGGTGGTGAGGCTGGCCAGGCCACCGCGTTGCGCAGCGGCCGGCAGGGTCTCGGCCTCGCGCGCGGCGGGGGCCCTCCCCGGCAGGACCGGGCGGGCCTCCGGCGGCAGGCTGCCGGCACCGCCCGGGGGTCCCGTTTCCGGCTCGGCCGCCGCGCTCTCGCCCAGGCTGTGCCAGACCGGCCAGTTGAAGCGCGCGTACACGTGGAACTGCCGCCCGTTGGGCATCACCACCTGCACCGGCGTGGCCAGCGGCGAGCGGAAGCGCTCCACCAGCGCGGCCACCGTGGTGCCCAGCAGCGAAGGCAGCGTGTGCATGCGCAGCGCGGCGCCGGACAGGCCGAGCTGTTCGAGCGCCCCGCGGTTGGCGCCGACGAACTTGCCGTCCTGGCTGACGGCCAGGATGCCCTCCATCAGCGTGCCGATGAACTCCACCCGGCTGTGGAAGTGCAGCCGCATCACGTTGCGGTAGTCGTCGGTCAGCCAGTGGTTCTCGATCATGCGGGCCGACATCTTCACCAGCCCCATGGTGTGCTGGTGATAGCCCTGCCGGTCACCGCTGACGTCGAGCACGCCCAGGATGTTGCCGCGCGGGTCGAGGATGGGCGCGGCCGAGCAGGTCAGGAAGTGGTTGGCATGCAGGAAGTGCTCGTCGGCGTGCACGAGGGTGGGCGTCTCCTCGATCAGCGCGGTGCCCACGGCATTGGTGCCCTTGGACTGCTCCGACCAGTTCACCCCGGGCTGCAGGGCCACCTTCGTGGCGCGGGCCAGGAAGTCATCGTCGCCGATCGAATGCAGGATCGTGCCGGTGGCGTCGGTGAGCACGACCATGCTCTGCGTGTTGACGATCTGCTCGTAGAGCATCTCCATCACCGGCGCGGCATGCTGGTACAGGCGCTGGTTGCGCTCGCGCACCACGCCGAGGTCGGAGCGGCCGATCGGCGAGAAGTCGGGCCGCTCGATGCGCGACAGGCCCAGCGCCTGACAGCGCTCGTGCGATTCCTCGATCTTGGCCACGTGCCCGCCGCCCAGCGGCAGCGCCGAGGCGATCGGCCGGCGCGCGTCCTCGACGCCCGAGCGCGGGCGCAGTGCGGCACCAGCTGACGAGTAGGGTCCCGGCATGTCTGTCTCCTTCACGGCGGGCGCGGGCGCGCGCCGCCTTTCGATCGTCTCCGGCACTCGGCAGGACCGAGGTCCGCCGTGCAGCCGCACATTGTGTCTCCAATGAACAGTCACCGCCTGGTGACATGTCCCAATGGACCGTCCGGAGGTCCCGGCAGCGTGCCAACGCGCAGCAGCCGCCCCGGACTGACCCGCAGACCGGGGCAGCGATCGCTGCTCCGGGCTGTTGTGGCATGTTCATTGCAGTTTCGATGCCAGCCCCAACCCACCCTCTACCGGAGTGCAAAGAGATGAGCAAAGGAGACTTCCTCCGTGCGGCCGTGCTGGCCGTGGCCTGCGCCACGCTGGGACAGTACGCCGGCGCGCACGGCGACGTCACGCCCCAGGCAGTCGACACGCGCGAACTGCCGTCGCTCGGCGACGAATGGCGCGCGGAGAACCCCTACCGCAAGAACGACATCGCGATCCGCATCGGCGGCTCCGCGTACAACCAGAACTGTGCGCGCTGCCACGGCCTCGAAGCGGTCTCGGGCGGCATCGCGCCGGACCTGCGCAAGCTCGATGCCGACTGCGCCAGCCTGCGTGACGAGCGACGCAAGAACGCCTGCGTGAAGGAGATCGACGAGTACTATCTGACCAGCGTGCGGCGCGGCAAGGTGCGCAACGGCGCGGTCTACATGCCGCCCTTCGAAGGCATGCTGAACCAGGAAGCCATCTGGTCGATCAAGAGCTACCTGGAAACCCGCCGCGAGAAGCCGCTCTGACCGGCCGACGCCTGCCCTCCGGGTCCACCCCTAGCAACCGCTCCAGCCTGGAACACCGCGTGACACCACCGAATCGCCGCCGCCTCCTCGCCCAGCTCGGCGGCCTGGGCGCCCTGGCCACCCTGCCCGCCCTGGCCCGGGCCGAGGAAACCGCCCTCGAACGCGTGCGCCGGCTCGGCCGGCTGAGCATCGGCGTGTACCACGAGCTGCCCCCCTTCCATGTGAAGGGCCAGGGCATCGAGGTCGAGCTGGCCGCCGCGCTGGCCCGCCAGCTGGGTGTGCAGCCCTCGCTGCTGCCCTTCCACGCCGACGAGAGCATGGAGGACGACCTGCGCCACATGGTCTGGCGCGGCCATTACCTCGGCTGGGGACCGGCCGACGTGCTGCTGCACGTGCCGGTCGACCGCCCGCTGATGGAGGCCAACCCGCAGGTCAGCATCTTCGCGCCCTACTGGCGCGAGCGCGTGCTGATCGCGCGCGACCTGTCCCGGCTGCCCGAACTCGACAGCCTCGATCCGCTGGTGGGCCAGCCGGTGGCCGCCGCTGGTCTCACCCTGGCCGGCTGGCTGATGATCGGTGCCGAGGGCGGCCGCCTGCGCGATCACCTCGTCACCAAGCTGGACAACGGCGTCGCAGCCGCACAGCTGCTGCGCGAGGGCAAGGTGATCGCGGCGGCCGGCATGCGCTCGGAGCTGGAGGCCACGCTCGGCGGCGATGCCCGCTTCGCCATCGGACCGCTGCCGATCCCGCGCGCGCCACGCGACGGCTGGGCCGTGGGCATGGCGGTGCGCCGCAGCGCCACCGACCTCGCCCAGGCCCTGCGCCAGGCCGTCGACGAACTGGGCCGAAACGGCGAGCTGGCCGCGATCTTTGCGCGCGGCGGGCTGCGCTGGCAGCCGGTCTGACGGATTCGGGTGACAAGGCCGGGATGAATGACTATAATCCCCGGCTTTGCTGGCAAAGAGAGCCCGTTCGAGTTGGGGAACTCGCGGATAACCGGAATCCCACGCCGGCCATCGAGGGCTGTAACCGAAGGATCCTTCAGTTCATGACGACCATCCGAGTCAAGGAAAACGAACCGTTCGACGTCGCGATGCGCCGCTTCAAGCGGACCATCGAGAAGCTGGGCCTGCTGACCGAGCTGCGCGCCCGCGAGTTCTACGAGAAGCCCACCGCCGAGCGCAAGCGCAAGAAGGCTGCTGCCGTCAAGCGCCACTACAAGCGCGTGCGTTCGATGCAGCTGCCCAAGAAGCTGTACTGAACCCGAGCGGGGCAGCCCGCGAGGACGCGGCCCGCAGCGGGCCGGTTCCCGCAGCTGCAGCCTCCGATGCCCTGCGTCGGACCGACTCGTACAGAGCCCGCGCGGGACGCCGCTGCGGGCTCTTGTCATTTCTGCCTGTGCGGACGTCCGGGGTGCATGCGCCTTGCTGCGTCGCCACGGGCAGCCCTGCCGCCGGATCCGGTCGCCCTGCCGACTGCCGGCCCTTCCCATCGTCCCTGCGAACCCTGGAGAGCGAGCCCGTGAGCCTGAAGGACCGCATCACCGAAGACATGAAGGCGGCCATGCGCGCCAAGGAAGCCGAGCGGCTGGGCACGATCCGCCTGCTGCTGGCGGCCCTGAAACAGAAGGAAGTCGACGAGCGCGTGACGCTGGACGACGCCGCCGTCGTGGCGGTGGTCGACCGGCTGATCAAGCAGCGCAAGGACTCGATTGCCCAGTTCGCCCAGGCCGGACGCGACGACCTGGTCGCCAAGGAGTCGGCCGAGCTGACCGTGCTGGAGGCCTATCTGCCGGCCCGTCTGAGCGCCGAGGCGATCGACGCGGCGGTGGCTGCGCTGGTGGCAGAACTCGGCGCGAAGGGACCGGCGGACATGGGCCGCGTGATGGGCGCAGCCAAGCAGCGCTTCGCCGGCCAGGCCGACATGGCCGGGGTGTCCGCCGCCGTCAAGCGCGCCCTGCAGGGCTGAGCGCCCGCATCGACCGAACCGAGACCACACCGCCATGGACGACCTGCTGCCCCTGCAACCGCTCGACCCCGACCTCTGCGTCGCCCCCCAGCTCGTGCCGGCCGCGATGGCCGCCGCGGCGCAGGCGGGCTTTCGCAGCGTGGTGAACAACCGCCCCGACTACGAAGAGGGCCCGGAACAGCCCACCTCCGCGGCGATCGAGGCGGCCGCCCGGGCCGCCGGCCTGGAATACGTGCACCTGCCGGTCTCCGGCGGCTACCAGAGCCCCGAGGAAATCGCCGCCTTCGCACGGCTGCTGGCCACGCTGCCGCGCCCGATCCTGGCCTTCTGCCGCAGCGGCGCGCGCTCGACCAAGCTGTACCGCGCGGCCCGCGCGCTCGGCTGAGCGTCGGGCATCCGGGCGCAGGCAGCAGACGGCTCGCGATGCGCCGGGGCACGGCTGCGCAGACCAGCGGCGGCGCCCCGGCGATCGCCCCGCGCGAGCCAGCCGGGCCGCGTCGGCTGCGCCGGCGCATCCTGCTGCTGGCGGTGGTGCCGCTGCTGGCCGCCGCCCTGCTGATCGCGCTGGCGGTGCGCCAGCAGGCCAGCGACCTGGCCCGGCGAGAGCATGCGCTGGTCGAGTCGGCCTACATGGCCGCCAAGGAAAGCGAGCTGCGCAACCACCTGGCGATCGCGATGAGCGTGCTGCGGCCGCTGTACGACACCGGCCGCGACGACCCGCAGATCCGCGCCGAGGCGGCCCGGCTGCTGGCCTCGCTGCTCTACGGCGCGCCGGGCGAGGTGAGCGCCGACGGCTACTTCTTCGCCTACGACTTCCAGGGCAACTGCCTGGTGCTGCCGCCCCAGCCCGAGCTGGTGGGCAGCAACCTCTGGGAGGTGCGCGACCGCGACGGCCGCTACGTGGTGCAGGAGCTGGTGGCGAAGGCCCGCGCGGGCGAGGGCTTCTTCCGCTACGTCTGGAACAAGCCCTCGCGGCGCCAGGTGGCCCCCAAGCTGGGCTACGTGGTCGGCCTGCCGCGCTGGCAGTGGATGGTCGGCACCGGCCTGTATCTGGACGACATCCAGGCCACGCTGGACGAGCTGGACCGGCAGGGCAACGAGCACATCTGGACCACGCTGCTGTGGATCGGCGGCATCTCGCTGCTCGCGCTGGGGCTGGTGGGCGGCAGTGCGCTGGCGCTCAACCTGAGCGAGTACCGCGCCGCCGACGCCCAGCTGCAGGCGATGGCGCGGCGGGTGGTGCGCTCGCAGGAGGACGAGCGCGCCTACCTGTCGCGCGAGCTGCACGACGGCACCGGCCAGACCCTGGTGTCGATCAAGCTGCTGCTCGAAAGCGAGCTCGACCGCATGCAGCGCGGCAGCGCCGACCCGGCGCGCTCGCCGGCGCTGCTGCGCGCACGCGACCGCCTCGAGGAGGCCCTGGGCGAGGTGCGCCGCCTGTCGCACCGGCTGCGCCCGGCGCTGCTGGACACGCTGGGGCTGCCCAGTGCGCTGCGCCAGACCGGCGAGGAATTCGCCGAGCACGCCGAGCTGGCCTTCTTCATGCGCAGCCACGGCCCCGAGCAGGACCTGCCCGAGGAGATCAAGACCGTGCTGTTTCGCATCACGCAGGAGGCGCTGGCCAACATCGGCAAGCATGCCGGCGCCAGCCGGGTGGACCTGCGGCTGATCTTCCAGCGCGGCGGGGTGCGCCTGAGCGTGCAGGACGACGGCCGGGGCTTCGACCTGGAGGCGCTGCGCGACGACCCGGGCCGCGGCATCGGCCTGCGCAACATGAGCGAGCGGCTGGCCTCCGTGGGCGGCCGGCTGCGCCTGCAGTCCCGCCCCGGCGCCACCCGCGTGGTGGCCGACGTGCCGGCCCAGGCCATTGCCCGCTTCGCCACGCCGGCGCGTGCCTGAGCCCACGACGGCCGCCCCCGCCCAGCGCGCCCCAACCCCACCTTTTCCGGAGATCGCCATGCGCATCCTGCTCGTCGACGACCACGCACTGGTGCGCGAGGGCCTGCGCACCCTGCTGGCCGCCCATCCCGGCACCGAGGTGATCGGCGAGGCCGCCGACGCCCCCCAGGCCCGCGAGGCCGTCGCGCGGCTGCAGCCCGAGCTGGTGCTGATGGACATCGGCCTGCGCGACGGCCACGGCATCGCGCTGGCGGCCGAGCTGCTGCGCGCGCATCCGACCCTGGCGGTGCTGATGCTGAGCATGTACGACAACCCCGAGTACGTGCACCAGGCGCTGCAGGCCGGCGCGCGCGGCTACGTCCTCAAGGACGGCCCGTCCAGCGAGATCCTGGCCGCCATCGACGCGGTGGCCGCCGGCGGCAGCTACATCGCCGCGCGGCTGGCGCGCCCGACGCCGCGCGGCGACGAAGCCCGGCCGCTGCTGTCCGAACGCGAGAGCGAGATCCTCGCCGCGCTGGCGCGCGGCCTGTCGAGCAAGCAGATCGCCGCGCAGTACGACCTGAGCGTGCGCACCGTGGAGACGCACCGCCAGAACATCCGCCGCAAGCTCAAGGTGGCCGGCCAGGCCGAGCTGATCCGCCTGGCGGTGCAGCGCTGCGGCGCCGCTGGCAAGCCGCCCGGTCCTGCGTAGTGCCGCGTAGACGAAACACCCGATGGGCCCGGACGGGAATTTCGGGTGTGATGTGAACTTCGTCAGGCATGCTGGCGCTTCCCGCGTCGTGGGCAGTGCCGCTGCAGCCTGCCCACCCTCTTCCTTCCGAACAACCGGAGCCGACCCTTGACTGCCCTGCTGCAACTGTCGCGGTGGATCGACGCGCTCACCGAGCGCGTCGGCCGCTGGACATCCTGGCTGGTGCTGGCCGCCGTGCTGATCTCCGCGGCCAACGCCGTGGTGCGCAAGCTGTTCAACACCAGTTCGAACGCCTACCTCGAAATCCAGTGGTACCTCTTCGCGGCCATCTTCCTGCTGGCCGCCGGCTACACCCTGCTGCGCCAGGAGCACGTCAAGATCGACGTGATCCTGGGCCGCTTCTCGCGGCGCACGCAGGTGAAGGTGGAGGTCTTCGGCCTGCTGGCCTTCCTGATGCCGCTGGTGGTGATCGTGGTGCACCTGTCGCTGCCGGTGGTGCTGCGCGCCTACACCAGCGGTGAGATGTCCTCCAACGCCGGCGGCCTGGTGCGCTGGCCGGTGTATGCGCTGCTGCCGCTGGGCTTCGCGCTGCTGGGCCTGCAGGGCCTGTCGGAGACCATCAAGCGCCTGGGCTTCCTGATGGGCCTGGCCGACGATCCGGCGAAGAAGCTGTCGACCAAGACCGCCGAGGAAGAACTGGCCGAGGCGATCCGCGCCCAGGCCGAAGGAGAGCGCAAGTGATCGAGTTCCTCTCCGCCAACATGGCCCCGATCATGTTCCTGGGGCTGATCTGCTTCCTGCTGATGGGCTTCTCGGTGGCGTTCTCGCTGGGCGCCTGTGGTCTGTTCTTCGGCTTCATCGGCATCGAGCTGGGGCTGCTGCCGGAGTCGCTGCTGCAGGCTCTGCCGCTGCGCATGATCGGCATCATGCAGAACGACACGCTGCTGGCGATTCCGTTCTTCACCTTCATGGGGCTGATCCTGGAGCGCTCCGGCATGGCCGAAGACCTGCTGGACACCATCGGCCAGCTGTTCGGCCCGATCCGCGGCGGCCTGGCCTATGCGGTGATCTTCGTGGGCGCCATGCTCGCGGCGACCACGGGCGTGGTGGCAGCGTCGGTGATCTCGATGGGCCTGATCTCGCTGCCGATCATGCTGCGCTACGGCTACGACCGGCGCGTGGCCACCGGCGTGATCGCCGCCTCGGGCACGCTGGCGCAGATCATCCCGCCCTCGCTGGTGCTGATCATCATGGCCGACCAGCTCGGCCGCAGCGTCGGCGACCTGTACAAGGGGGCCTTCCTGCCCGGCTTCGTCCTGACCGGCCTGTACGTGGGCTACGTCTTCCTGGTGACGATGTTCCGGCCCACCTGGGCACCCGCCCTGCCGGCCGAGGCGCGCACGATCCGCGAGGACGACGGCAGCGCCGGCCTGCCCTCGCTGGGCTTCCTGACCCTGCTGTCGGTGGGCTGCGCAGTGGCCTTCGCGCAGACCCGCCCCGAAGGCACGGCCACCGACGAGACCATCGTGCTGTCGATGTGCGTGGGCATCGGCGTGGCCTTCGTGCTGGCCGTGACGAACAAGCTGACCGGCCTGAAGCTGCTGTCGAAGATGGCCGAGCGGGTCACCTTCGTGCTCATCCCGCCGCTGGCGCTGATCTTCCTGGTGCTGGGCACGATCTTCCTGGGCATCGCCACGCCCACCGAAGGCGGCGCGATGGGTGCGGTCGGCGCGCTGGTGATGGCCGTCAGCCGGCGCCGCCTGAGCATGAAGCTGATACGCCAGGCGATGGACTCGACGATGAAGCTGTCCTGCTTCGTCGTGTTCATCCTGATCGGCTCGACGGTGTTCAGCCTGACCTTCCAGGGCGTCGACGGCCCGAAGTGGGTGGAGCACCTGCTCACCAGCCTGCCCGGCGGTCAGCTCGGCTTCCTGATCGTGGTGAACATCCTGATCTTCGTGCTGGCCTTCTTCCTGGACTTCTTCGAGCTGAGCTTCATCGTCGTGCCGCTGCTCGCACCGGTGGCCGAGAAGCTGGGCATCGACCTGGTCTGGTTCGGCGTGCTGCTGGCGATCAACATGCAGACCTCGTTCATGCACCCGCCCTTCGGCTTCGCGCTGTTCTACCTGCGCAGCGTCGCGCCGAACCAGGACTACAAGGACCGCCTGACGCAGAAGCTGATCCCCAAGGTCACGACCGGACAGATCTACTGGGGTGCCGTGCCCTTCGTGGTGATCCAGATCCTCATGGTCTGCCTGGTGATCGCCTTCCCGAACCTGGTCTCGGGCGGCCTGGACAAGAAGGAACAGAGCCTCGAGGGCGTGCAGATCGAGATCCCGGCCGAGCAGGGCGGCGGCGGCGCCGGCGACCTGTACGGCAGCCCGCCGGCCGGTGCGGCCAGCGGCGCGGCCTCGGAAAGCGACCCGGCCAGCCTGTTCAAGTGAACGCAGGCCCCCCCAGGGGGGCCGACGCGCTGGACAGAAAGACAAAGGGCCCCGCGAGGGGCCCTTTGCATGGCAAGGATGTCGGCGAACCCGGCGCCGCAGCGCCGGGCCGCGTCACATCACTTCGAGGCGGCCGGGGCGGCAGCCGGGGCAGCCTTCTCGGCCTTCTTCTCGGCCTTCTTCTCAGCCTTCTTCTCGGCCTTCTTTTCCACCTTGGCGGGCGCCGAAGCGGCTTCGGCCGGCTTGGCATCGGCGGCGAAGGCGCCGGCGGCGAACAGGGAGGCGATCAGGGCGGCCAGGATCTTGGTCATGTAAAAAACTCCGTTTGTCGTTCGAACACTGAGTGCGATCCACTCGTGCACCACAACGGGCCAACCTGGCACGGCGTTGACGACGGGAGCGAAACTTTTTTTGCGACGCCGGATCTCGGCAGCGATCCGCGCGCCTCGCGCCCTCACCAGGCGGCCACCAGACCGTCGCGGCGGGGGTCGCTGGCGGCGACATAGCCCGACTGGTCCGGCGCACCCAGGCGCCAGATGAACTGGCCGGCCCCGAAATCCTGCGAGGGATCGCCGACCGCACCGAAACGGTGGCCCAGGCGCTGCAGGGCCTGGACCGTCGCCGCAGGCCAGTTCGTTTCCAGGTCGAGCGAGCCGTCGGGGTTGCAGCGCCAGCGCGGCGCGTCGCAGGCGGTCTGCGGGTCCTGGCCGTGCACCAGCATGCGCAGCAGCGTCTGCAGGTGACCCTGCGGCTGCATGTGCGCGCCCATCACGCCGAAGGCCATCTGCGCCTGGCCGTCACGGGTCAGGAAGGCCGGGATGATGGTGTGAAAGGGCCGCTTGCCCGGCGCGACCACGTTCGGGCTGGCCAGGTCCAGGCTGAAGCCATGGCCGCGGTTCTGCAGGCTCAGGCCCCACTCGGGCAGCACCACACCCGAGCCGAAACCCATGTAGTTGCTCTGGATGAAGCTGACCATCTGCCCGCGCTCGTCGGCGGTGCACAGGTAGATCGTGCCGCCGCGGCCGACCCAGCCGGGGCCGAAGTCGCCGGCCCGGTCCGGCCGGATGAGCCGGGCACGCTCGCGCAGGTAGCCCGCATCCAGCAGGTCCGCCACGCCCACGCGCATCGCCGCAGGGTCGGCGACGTGGGCATAGAGGTCGGCGAAGGCCAGCTTCATCGCCTCGATCTGCAGGTGCTGGGCGCTCGCGCCGTCCGGGTCCAGGCCGTGCAGTTCGTCGAGCCGGCCGGACTCGCGCAGCAGGCCCAGCGCGATCAGCGCGGCGATGCCCTGTCCATTGGGGGGCAGCTCGTGCACCCGGTGGCCCAGCAGGTCCAGGCCGATGGGCGCCACCCAGTCGACCCGGTGCGCCGCCAGGTCCTCCAGGCCCAGCGCAGCGCCGCCGGCCTGTGCGGCCCGCACCAGCGCCTGCGCGATCTCGCCGCGGTAAAAGGCCTCGCCGCGGCTGGCACCGATGGCGCGCAGGGCGCGGGCCGCGCCGGGCAGACAGAAGCGCTCGCCCACCTCGGGCGCCCGGCCGCGCGGCAGGAAGGCCTCGGCAAAGCCGGGCTGCGAAGTCAGCGCCGGCTGGGCGGCAGCGGCGGCCCATTTGTGCTGCACCACCACCGGCACGGCGTAACCGCGCTCGGCCACCTCGGCCGCGGGCGCCATCAGATCCTCGAAGGGCAACCGGCCGTGGCGCTCCCACAGCGCCACCCAGGCGGAGACGGCGCCCGGCACGGTCACGCTGTCCCAGCCGCGCGCGGGCGGCTGCTGCGCGCCTTCGCCGCTGCGCGCGGCAAAGTAGGCCGGCGTCCAGGCCTGCGGTGCCCGGCCGGAGGCGTTCAGCCCCTGCAGCTGCGCGCCGTCCCAGACGATCGCGAAGGCGTCCGAGCCCAGCCCGTTGCTGCAGGGCTCCACCACCGTCATCACCGCCGCGGCGGCCACCGCGGCGTCCACCGCGCTGCCGCCCTGGCGCAGCATCTGCAACCCGGCCTGCGCGGCCAGCGGGTGGGAGGTGGCCACCAGGTTGCGGCCGAACACCGGCACTCGACGGCTGGCATAGCCGCCCCGATAGGAAAAGGTCTGCATCACGCCTCACCCAGGTCGACCGCCACAGGCGGCGAAGGCGTCGATTGTGCGCGCCGGCGGCTTCGACGGCCCTGTGGCAACGGTGCGGCAGCCCGGCGACAGCGCCACGGCCGCGCCGTGGCCCGGCGTTCAGCGGCCGTGCAGGCTCCAGTGCGCCAGGGCCACGCCGGCACTGTCCGGCCCTGCAGCCTCGCCGGCGGGGGCCTCGGTGGCGTCGACGGGCGGGGACGGCAGCCCGGCCGAGCGGGTCGCGGCGGCCTGTGCCAGCGGACCGTGCAGGCCCCGGCGCAGCGCCATGCCCAGCGCCAGGACGTCGATCACCAGCAGATAGAGGATGCGGCTGATCATCACCAGCGGCGTGTCCTGGTCCTCCGCGTGGTCGACCACCAGCGTCAGGTCGGCCCGCCGCGCCAGCGGCGTGTGGCTGCCGGTGATCGCGATGACCACCGCGCCCTGCGCACGGGCCTGTTCCGCGGCCTCGAGCAGATCGGTCGCCGAGCCGCTCGCGCTGATGAACACCGCGGCGTCGCCGCGCCGCAGCACTGCGGCGGCCGGACGCAGCAGCCCGGCGTCGGTGTGCACGCCGCTGGGCACGCCCAGGCGCAGGAACTTGATGTGCGCGTCCTGCGCCACCATGCCGTAGTGGCTGAGCGCGAAGAACTCGACCCGCGAGGCCCTCAGCAGTCCCTCCAGCGCCTGCTCCAGCGCCTCCTCGCCCAGGCTCTCACGCACCTGGCGGATCGCGGTGGAGGTGTTGTCCAGCACCTTGGTGCCCAGCTCCAGCATCGAGTCGTCGTCACGCACCTGGCTGTGCGTCACCGCCACCGATCCGGCCAGGCCCGAGGCCAGCCGCAGCTTGAAGTCCGACAGGCCCTCGCAGCCCAGCGAGCGGCAGAAGCGGATCACGGTGGGCTGGCTCACATCGGCCAGGCGGGCGATCTCGGCGATCGGTTCGTTGAGCACCTGGCGCGGCATCTCCAGCACGCGGTCGGCCACGCGCCGCTCGGCCTTGGTCAGCGCGTCGCGGGCGCGCCGGATGCGGTCCAGCAGGCTCGACCCCGGCCCCACCCGGCGCAGCTGCGTGTCGAGAATCTCGGCCGCACCGCGCAGCGCCGCATCCTCGTCGGTGATGACGAAGGTCGGGATGCCCGACACGTAGGCCCGGAAGCGCCCCTTGGCCTCGAAGCGGGCCCGGAAGCCCGAGCGGTCGAAGCGCTCGCCCAGGCGCTGCACGATCTCGCCGCCGATGTAGACGCCGCCGAAGGCCCCGAGCGTCACCGCCAGGTTGGCGGCCACGGTGCCGAGCATGCAGCAGAAGGCGTCGAGCACCTCCAGGCAATGGGCATCGCCGTCCTCCAGCGCCCGGCTCAGGATCTGCGCCGCATCGGGCGTCGGGGTCGCCTCGGCGCTGCCGTCCCGGTCGTCGCACGCCAGCGCTTCGTGGATCAGCGGCAGCCCGCTGCTCGACAACAGGCGCTCGAAGGACACATGCGCGAAGCGCCGCCGCACATGGGCCAGGATGCGATCCTCCCGCGCGTCGCAGGGGGCGAAGGCGCAGTGCCCGCCTTCGGAGCCCAGCGACGTCCAGGCCTGCTCCCCCGGCACCAGTCCCGAGACGCCCAGCCCGGTGCCGGCGCCCAGCACGGCCAGCACGCTGTTCTCGCGCACCAGGCCGCCGCCGACCTGGCGCAGCTGTTCGCGCCCCAGCTTCGGAATGGCCGAGGCCAGGGCGGTGAAATCGTTCACCACCACCAGCGTGGTCAGACCCAGCTGGTCGCGTGCCTGCTCGATCGAGAACTGCCAGTCGTGGTTGGTCATCTGCACCCAGTCGCCCACGACCGGATTGGCGATGGCCACCGCGGCATGGACCACCGGCTGGGCCGGCTGCGCCCGCGCCAGGTAGGCCCGCACGGCCGACACGAAGTCCGGATAGGCGGCGCAGGCCAGCACCATCGTCTGGCGCAGCACGCCGCGCCGGATCTCGAGGGCGAAGCGCGCGCGCGCCCCGTCGATGTCCGCCACCAGGCGTGGCGATTCGAAATCCACCGTCGTCATGTCCCGTCCATCGATCGTTCAGAGCCGTACAGCCTACCCAATCCGGCCACCGGCACGGAAATGATGTAGTGAAACAACAAACATGCTCCCTCACAAGGAGAGCCATCTCGGCAGGAACCGAGGCCGAGAACAAAAATTGTGGCACGTCAAATCACTATGGTTCCGCCTGAGTTGTGATGCATGCGGGTTTCCACCGGGTGTCATTTCGTAGTTCAGCTACAAGAATCCTTTCGAAGTCCAACCGACGCCCAACCGAGCCGACACCGGCCGGTCAGTCGCTCATCCGCTGCTCATCCGCCGCTCGTCCGCTGTCCCATGCCGCCTGAACCGATGCCGTTGCGCCACCTCGCCGATTGCTCCACCACCGCACCGCGCAGGGCGCGGGGCGGTCTCTGGCGCGCCCTCCTGGCCGCCTGCTGTCTGGCGCTGTGGGCCCCGGCCCACGCGGCAGCGGACTGGTCGCGCGAGGTGATGTACTTCGTGCTGATCGACCGCTTTGCCGACGGCGACCCGACCAACAACCAGGGCGTGGACCGGCGCAACCCCGGCGGCTGGCACGGCGGCGACCTGAAAGGCCTGACGCAGCAGCTCGACGAGTTGCGCGACCTGGGCGTCACCGCGCTGTGGATCAACCCGGTGCAGCTGCAGCAGGCCAAGGGCATGACGGCGCAGGCCGCCGGGGCCGAGTGGTTCACCCACGAAGGCTTCCACGGCTACTGGATCCAGGACTTCGAGAAGATGGATCCGCACTTCGGCGACGAGGCCGACCTGAAGCGCCTGGTCGACGAGGCCCGCCAGCGCGGCATCAAGGTGGTGCTGGACGTGGTGATCAACCACGCCGGCTACAGCAGCCGCTACACCGACCGCAAGACGGCCGACGGCGAGCCCTGGCTGCGTCGCGGCGAAGGCCAGTGCGAGGTCGATCCGATCCGCTGCGCGGTCGGCGGCCTGCCCGACTTCCGCACCGAGATCCCCGAGGTGCGCGACCACCTGATCGGCGCGAACATCGCCCTGGCCCGGCGCGCCGGCGTGGCCGGCTTCCGGCTCGACACCTACAAGCATGTGTCCAGCGACGTCTGGGCCGAGCACCGCCGCCGCACCCGCGAGGCCCTGGGGCAGGACTTCTTCCTGCTGGCCGAGCACTGGGGCGGCGATGCCCAGTCGCTGGACGGCTTCTTCGAGCGCGACGAGGTGGACGCAGGCTTCGATTTCAGCTTCAAGGGCAACTGCGAGTCCTGGGTCACCGGCCGCGGCCGCAGCGTCGCCTATGCCGCCTACCTGCGCGGGCGCCACAAGGTGCGGCCGGGCTACCTGCTGGCGCACTACCTGTCCTCGCACGACGAGCCGATGATGCTGGGCAACCTGCAAGGGAACCGCAGCCGCATGCGGTTGTGCGTGGCGCTGCAGATGACCTCGCTGGGTATGCCGGTGATCTACTACGGCGAGGAAGTCGCCCGCGGCGGACACGACTGGCCCTTCAACCGCAACGACATGCCCTGGGGCGATCGGACGATCCTGCCCGGCCAGGGCGTGGCGCGCGACGAGGCCATGCGGGCTTACTACAAGCGCCTGATCGAGATCCGCCGTCAGCATCCCGCGCTGAGCACGGGCCGCTACGAGATGCTGACCCGGCCGGCCGACCGCGCGCTGGCCTTCGGCCGCGAGACCGCCGCCGGGGACGACCGGGTGATCGTGCTGGCCAACCGCGAGGACGAGGCCGTTCCCGCCGAGGTCACCCTGCCCGCCGGCTGGCCCGCCGGCGCCTGGATCGACCGCCTCGGGGGCGGCTCGGCCGAGGCGGCGGAGGGCCGGCTGAAGACCGAACTGCCCCCCCGCTCGGTGCGCATCCTCGTGCCGGCCGGCGCCACGCCGCGCTGAACCGCCCGGTCCGTCCGCCCCGTCAACCGCCCGTCAACCCGCCCTGCCGCGACCCGACCATGGCCTCGATCACCCTGGACCACCTCGGCAAGTCCTACACCGCGGGCGTGGACGTGATCCGCGACCTGAGCTTCGACATCCGGGACGGCGAGTTCATGGTCTTCGTCGGGCCCTCGGGCTGCGGCAAGTCCACCGTGCTGCGCATGATCGCCGGCCTGGAAACCGTCACCCGTGGGCGCCTGCTGATCGGCGACCGGGTGGTCAACGACCTGCATCCCAAGGACCGCGACATCGCGATGGTGTTCCAGAGCTATGCGCTGTATCCGCACATGACGGTGTACGACAACATCGCCTTCGGCCTGCAGATCCGCAAGATGCCCGAGGCCGAGATCAAGAAGCGCGTGCAGGAGGCGGCCGACACGCTCGGCCTCAACGCCTACCTCGACCGCAAGCCCAAGGCGCTGTCCGGCGGCCAGCGCCAGCGCGTCGCCCTCGGTCGCGCCATCGTGCGCAACCCGAGCGTGTTCCTGTTCGACGAGCCGCTGTCCAACCTCGACGCCGAGCTGCGCGTGCACATGCGCGCCGAGATCAGCAAGCTGCAGCGGCGGCTGAAGACCACCACCGTCTACGTCACCCACGACCAGGTCGAGGCGATGACGATGGGCCACCGCATCTGCGTGCTGCGGCCCTGCGGCAGCGATCCGAACGTCAGCAACCTGACGCAGATCGGCACGCCGATGGAGATCTACGACACCCCGGCCAACCTGTTCACCGCGGGCTTCATGGGCACGCCGAAGATGAACTTGCTGAAGGCCAAGATCACCGACGACGGCGACGACGTCCTGTTCTACGGCGTGCGGATGCCGGTCTCCGAGCAGTTCAAGGCCGCGGCGCAGAAATACAAGGGCCGCGACGTCATCCTCGGCATCCGCCCCGAGCACATCGGCGCCGCGCACGAGATCGACTGGCAGAGCGAGACCAGCGTCACCGGCGCGGTCGAGATCCTCGAGCCGCTGGGCCACGAGGTCATCGTGCACTTCGAGGTCCAGGGCCAGACCGTCTCCGGCCGCCTGCGCAGCCACCAGCAGTTGCCCAACCCCGGCGAGCCGATCACGCTGCAGCTGCGCACCGAGGCCATGCACCTGTTCGACCCCCGCACGGAGAAGCGCCTCGAGTAGCGCCGGCCGCCGGGCGCGCCCCGCGCGCCGCGGCCCATGTCCGACACGCCCCCTGCCAACGCCTTCCGGAGAAGACCCCATCATGAAGTTGCCCACCCGCACCCTGATCGCCGCCGCCGTGTTCGCCCTGACCGGCCCGGCCCTGGCCCAGGGCAAGGAAATCGTGATCTGGCACGCCTACCGCGCCGCCGAGAAGGCCGCCTTCGAGAAGGTGCTCGAGCAGTTCGCGAAGTCCCCGGCCGCCAAGGGCATGAAGGTGTCCGCGCTGGCCATCCCCTACGACGCCTACGCCGACAAGATCAGCGCCGCCGTGCCGCGCGGCAAGGGCCCGGACGTGTTCATCTACGCCCAGGACCGGCTGGGCGGCTGGATCGAGGCAGGCAAGACGGTGGAGTCGATCGACTTCTTCGTCGACAAGGCCACCCGCGAGCGGCTGCTGCCCGGAATGATCGACGCGATGACCTACAAGGGCAGCGTCTGGGGCCTGCCGATCAACTACAAGATGCCCACGCTGATCTACAACAAGGACCTGGTCAAGACCCCGCCGAAGACCACCGGCGAGATGGTCAAGCTGGCCAAGTCCCTGACCAACGCCGGCAGCGGGCGCTACGGGCTGGCCTACTGGTACACCAACTTCTACTTCCATTCGGCGCTGATGAACGCCTTCGGCGGCGCGGTGTTCGACAAGGACGGCAAGCTCACGCTCGACAGCCGGGCCACTGCCGCGTCGCTGAACCAGATGATGACCTGGTACAAGACCGACGGCGTGATGCCCACCGAGCCCAGCGAGGCGCTGATCGCCTCGATGTTCAACGAGGGCAAGGCCGCCATGGTCATCAACGGCCCCTGGTTCGTCGGCGACATCGACAGGAAGATCAACGTGGGCTTCGCCCCGCTGCCGGTGGTGGACGCCACGAAGAAGCCGATGCGGCCCTGGATGACCATCGAGGGCGCCTACATCGCCGCCAGCTCGGCGCACAAGGAGGTGGCCTACGAACTGGTCAAGCACCTGACCAGCGAGGAGGCCGGGCTGGTGCTGGCCACCGAGGGTCGGCAGTTGCACACCAACAAGGCCGTCTACGCCAATCCGAAGGTGGCCGGCGACCCGGTCCTGAAGGCCTTCCGCGAGCAGCTGGAGAACGCCGAGCCGATGCCCAACCGCCCGGAGATGACCATGGTCTGGTCGCCTGCCACCACGGCGATGAACAAGATCGTCAAGGGCAATGCCACGGTGGACGCGGCGCTGAAGGAGGCGGCCGGCACGATCCAGGAAGGCATCACGGCCCTGCGCAAGGGCAAGTGAGCGCTGCGGCCGGCTTCCGTCCCCCCGCGTCCCGACCCTGACCGACCCTTCCAGGCACTGCCCCTCCATGAAACGGCTCTCCGGTACCGCCTCGCTCGGCCTGGGTGTCGCCCTGGCCGTCGTGCTGGCGCTGTCGGCCTGGCTGGCCTCGAGCGTCGGCCGCGATCTGGCACAGGCCCAGCAGCAGCGCGACGCCCTGCTGCTCACCCAGGCCCTGGCGGCTGCGCTGGCCGACACGGACGCGGACGACACCGCCCGGCGGCTGGCGCAGTTCCGCGCCGCACAGCCGGCCCTCGAGTCGGTGCGGGTGGTCGCCGGCCGGGAACTCGTGGCGTCGTCCGATCCGCAGGACGGGGCCCCGCGCGGCCTGCAGCGCGAGGAAAAGCCGCTCTTCGACCTGGCCAGCGAGCTGCGCAGCGCCGAGGAGACGCACCGCCAGGACGGCCGCGTCACCAAGAAGACGCTGCGCGTGGAGACCGCCCGCGACGGCCGCATCACCGTCAGCGTGCCGCTGCGCAGCGGCGACCAGGTCACCGGCATGGTGCAGGCGCAGCTGCGCGCCGCGGCCACCGGTGCCGACGGGGCAACCCGCGGCATGGGCACCGGCACGGGCACCGCGCTGGCGCTGCTGGCTGCGGCCCTGATCGTCGGCGCCTTCCTGCGCGTGGACGCGGCCGGCCGGCGCTTCGACCTCGGCCGGGCGCTGGCCGCCGTGCTGCTGCTGGGGGCGGCCGGCTTCTTCCAGCACAGCCAGCTGCAGGCGCTGGCCGAGCGCCATGCCGCCGACCTGCAGCACACCGCCCGGCTGCAGGCCGGCGTGGCCGCCACGCATGCGGCGGTCACCGGCTCGGCCGCCGCCGCCCAGGCCGCCACCAGCGCCTGGGACACCGACGCCTACGGCCGCCCGCTCGGGCTGCTGGCCGGTGACGGCCGCCTGCTGCCGAAGGCCGACGCGGCGCTGGCCAGCCACGAGCGCTTCCTGTCGCGCAGCTTCTGGGCCCTCGATGCCCTGGGCCTGCTGCTGCTGGCCTTCTTCCTGCAGGGCTGGGCGGCCCGCACGGTGCGTGCGCTGCGCGACAACGCCACGGCCTATGCCTACATCACGCCGGCCATGCTGGGCATGCTGGTGCTGGTGTTCTTCCCCTTCTTCTACGGCATCGCGCTGGCCTTCACCGACACCACGCTGTTCAACGAGCAGCTGCCCTTCCGGGAACGCTGGATCGGGCTGCAGAACTTCTTCGCCATCCTGGGCGACTTCGACGTCGTGCGACACACCGCCGAAGGCACGGTGGTGAACTACTCGAACTTCTACTGGACCTTGATGACGACGGTGATCTGGACGATCACCAACGTCACCGTGGGGGTGACCTTCGGCTTCCTGCTCGCGCTGGCGCTGAACACCGAGGGCTTCAAGGGCAAGACGATCTACCGGGTGCTGCTGATCCTGCCCTGGGCCATCCCGAACTACATCACCGCGCTGGTCTGGCGCGGCATGTTCCACCCGCAGTTCGGCGTGATCAACCAGTTCCTGCAGATGTTCGGCCTCGAGCCGGTGCGCTGGTTCGACGGCGTGGTCAGCGCCTTCATGACCGGCCTGATCACCAACGGCTGGCTGAGCTTCCCCTTCATGATGGTGGTGATCCTGGGCGCGCTGCAGTCCATCCCGAAGGACATGTACGAAGCCGCCGAGGTGGAGGGCGCCAGCCGCTGGCAGCAGTTCCGCAGCATCACGCTGCCGCTGCTGCGGCCCACCCTGGTGCCGGCGGTGGTGCTGTCGGTGGTGTGGACCTTCAACATGTTCAACATCATCTTCCTGGTCAGCGGCGGCGAGCCCGGCGGCGCCAACGAGATCCTGATCACCAAGGCCTACAAGATTGCGTTCGAGCAGTACCAGTACGCCTACGCGGCCGCCTACTCGACGGTGATCTTCGTGATCCTGCTCGTCTACGGCTACTTCCAGACCCGCCTGACCCGCGCGACCGAAAGCTACTGAGGCAAGCCATGGCACTCGGCCGACCCCGCAACCCGCTCTGGCTGCACGCCGGGCTGATCAGCTTCACGCTGCTGACCCTGTACCCGGTGCTGTGGGTGCTGGCGCTGGCCTTCTCGGGCCAGCAGAGCGTGGGCATCGTCGACCTGCCGAAGGACCCGACCTTCCTCGAGCGCGCCCGCGGCGTGCTGCCCTGGCCGGCGCAGTTCTCGCTGCGCAACTTCGTCGAGGTGATGACCGAGCAGCCCTTCGGCCGCTGGCTGCTCAACAGCGTGATCGTCTCGCTGATGACCACCGTGCTGGGGGTGTTCCTGGCCTGCACCGCCGCCTACGCCTTCAGCCGCTTCCGCTTCCCGGGGCGTGAGCAGGGCATGCTGGCCTTCCTGGTCAGCCAGATGTTCCCGGGCACGCTGATGCTGATCCCGCTGTTCATCATCATCGTCAAGTGGCTGGGCCTGGGCAACACCTTCTGGGGCCTGGTGATCGTCTACGCCACCACCGCGATCCCCTTCTGCGTGTGGATGCTCAAGGGCTACTTCGACACCATTCCGGTGGACATCGAGGAGTCCGCGCGCATCGACGGGGCCAGCCCGCAGACCATCTTCTTTCGCATCATCCTGCCGCTGGCCAAGCCGGCCATCGCGATCACCGCGCTGTTCTCGTTCATGACGGCGTGGAACGAATTCATCCTCGCCTCCGTGTTCATGGAGAGCGAGTCCAACTACACGGCGCCGGTCGGGCTGCGGTTCTTCGTCGGGGGCTTCAGCTCCCAGTGGGGATTCTTCGCGGCCGGGTCGGTCATCGTGTCGCTGCCGGTCGTGATCCTGTTCATGTACCTGCAGAAGTACCTGGTCTCCGGCCTGACCGCCGGCAGCGTCAAGTGAATCCCCACCCCGCCGAGAGGATGACCTCGAGGACGTCTCCCGTCGCCTGTCGAGGCACAGCATGAGGAAACCCACCATGAGCAAGTTCGTTCCGTTGCGCACCGCTGCCCTGGCCGCCGCCCTGGCGCTCGGCTTTTCCGCCCACGCGGTCGAGTTCACCGACCCGCGCGGCGACGACAAGGGCCCCGGCGGCTACACCTACCCCACCGACGGCGTCTACAAGGCCGGCTCCTTCGACCTGGTCAAGCTCAAGGCCGAGAAGAGCGGCGCCAACGTCGACTTCTCGGTGGACGTGGCCGCCAACCTCGAGGATCCCTGGGGCATGGGCGGCGGCTTCGCGGTGCAGATGGTCTTCATCTTCATCAAGACCGGCGCGCCCGATGCCCGTGCCGACACCTGGACCGGCCTGAACATGAAGTTCGCCCCGGGCAGCGAATGGAACAAGGTGGTGGTGCTGTCGCCGCAGAAGAAGGCCCGCGTCACCGCCGAGGCCGAGGCCAAGCTCGGCGCCCTGGCCAAGGACGTCGTGGTGCCCAACATCACGCGCGGGCGCGGCCGGACCATCTCCGGCTCGGTGCCGCTGTCCGAACTGGGCGGCGACGGCAACGTCGACGGCTGGAGCTACCAGGTGGTGATGCAGTCCAACGAGGGCTTCCCGGCCGCCACCGACTTCCTGACCCGCAAGGTCAACGAGTACGAGGGCCAGCACCGCTTCGGCGGCGGCAACGACGGCGACTGCGACCCGCACACGATGGACGTGCTCGACGGCCCCGACGCCAAGCAGGCCGAGATGCTCGCCCACGAATGCGCCGCCGACGGCAAGGCCACCAAGCCGGCCACGCTGAAGATGGTCAAGAAGTGACCCCCCGATTGCCACAAGAGGAGATCCCGATCATGAAGAAGCTCACCCTCAAGCCCCTGGCCGCCGCCGTCGGCCTGGCGCTGACCGCGCCGGCAATGGCCGTCACGCTCGACTTCAGCGGCTCCAACATCTACATGAAGTTCCTCGACGGTGACCAGCGCCGTGTCAGCACCAGCAGCGGCGACACCGCCACCGGCAGCGACAACGGCCAGTGGACCGAGTTCGAACTGCGCATGAAGGCCACCATCTCCAAGCAGGTCGAAGCCGGCATCCGCCTGCAGAGCCGCAGCCCGGCGGCCTACTGGACCGACTTCGGCTTCGCCGACGAGACGGCGGCCACGCGCGCCAAGTGGATGAAGCTGCGCGGCGCCTACGTGCTGCTGACCCCCGGCTACGGCTGGCTGAACACCGCGCTGATCGGCTCGAGCGACTGGGGCCAGTTCGACCCCTTCACGATCGGCCAGGTGCGCTACATCGACCGCGACAACTACAACGGCCTGTACTTCAAGGGCTCGCTGGGCGCACCCGGGCTGACCTGGGAGGCCGCGCGGCTGTCGCTGCCGAACTACCTGCAGTCCAACTACGGCCAGGGCGCGAGCTGCTGCAGCAGTGACGAGACCCAGTACAACGAGGGCGTCTACATCGGCCAGGTCAAGGCCAGCGTGGCGGACGTCAAGCTCTCGGGCAGCTACCAGTGGTTCAACGACCGCATCCTGGACGACACGGATGGCACCGACCTGAACGGTCGCTCCACCCGCACCTTCGCCAAGAACAACGTGCTGATGCTCAAGGGCGAAAGCACCGTGGCTGGCGTCGACCTGAAGGGCTCGTTCTACCGCTCCCAGTACAAGGCCCCGCTGTTCGACCAGGCCTGGATCAACAGCCCGAAGTCCGACATCAACGGCAACGCCGTCAAGCTGGACATCGGCCTGAACGCGCTGCCGGTGCCGGGTCTGTCGGTCAACTACCAGTACTTCAACATCGGTGCGGGCTTCTACAGCAACACCGCCGCCCGGCGTGAGACCGACGTGCTGCTGACCGAAGGCTCCGAGGCCGCCTGGTATGGCTGGGGCCAGTCGCTGTGGCTGGGTGGCGCGGCACGGGACTACCAGCAGGCGCCCTCCTCGGCCAAGTGCGCGGTCTCCGGTGGCGGCGTCTGCCGCAGCGACAGCGGCCTGGCCGCCGGCGCGAACGGCCTGGTCGACAACGCCTTCATGGACTTCGACGAGGCGCCCAACGAGTCGGTGCAGGGCTGGAAGGGCCACACCCTGCTGGTCAACTACGAGGTCGCCAAGATCCCGATGTCGCTGGAGCTGACCCGCATCGGCTACAACTACAACTGGCAGAACTACTCGGCCACCGGTCCGCTGTCGAACTTCTTCGCCGCCAACAACGACCGCCGCACCAACCTGGCCGTCTTCAAGATCGGCTACGTGGTCCCGGTGATGGGCGGACTGGAGCTGAACGCGAAGTACAAGACGGTGAGCGACAGCAACGACGGCCAGGCCGCCAACGCCACCGACGACCGCGACACCAAGGACAAGGGCCTGACCCTGAGCGTGGGCAACCAGCTCTTCAGCGACCTGTACGGCAGCGTCTCCTGGGGCCGCTACAGCCGCGACATCACCCGTCCAGGGGCGCGCTTCGCCAACGACAAGGACATCCTGAGCCTGCGCCTGTCGTACAACCTGGCCGGCTTCGAGACCGGGCTGCTGTCGCAGTGGATCAAGGGCGACGGCGATCCGGGCGAGACCGGCGCGACCAGCGACATCAAGCAGTACCGCATGAAGGCCTTCGTCAAGGCGATCTTCTGATCCCGGGCCAGCACGGCCTGCCTGCGGCAAGGCCCGTCTCCGACCCGGAGCCGGGCCTTTTCTGCTTCCGGCGCGCGGTCGCCGCCGCGGCACCGGCCGGCCGGCACCGCGGCGGCGATGCGCGTTCCCCCGGACACCGGCCCCGGCCTGGCTGTGCGAGGCTGTGCTCCTCGGCCCCGGGCCTGCTCGACCCCCCTGAACGATGAACCTGCGCCTGCTTGCCCTTGCCGCGCTGCTGCCGGCCACCCTCGCCGCGCAGTCGGCGCCCCTGCTGCCGCCCCTGCTGCAATACGCCGATCCGCCCGGGGACGACCGCGGCGACGGCCGCCTGCTCTACCCCCGTGAAGCCGTCTACGAGAGCGGCGACCTGGACCTGCGCAGCCTGCAGGTGCACGAGGAAGGCGATCAGCTGCGCTTCGAGATCGGCCTGGCCCAGCCGATTCGCCACCCCGCCTCGCTGAAGTCGGGCACGCTGGGCAACGAGGACCTGTCGGTCTTCGCACGGCGCGGCTTCTACGCCTTCAACCTCGATCTCTACCTCGACACCGACCGCCGCACCGGCTCGGGCCAGCAGGCCCTGCTGCCCGGACGCGGCGGGCGCATCGACCCGGCCCATGCCTGGGAGCGCGCCATCGTCGTCACGCCCCGGCCGGAGCTGATGCAGCGCCAGCTGCGCGATGCCGTGGCCGAAGCCACCGGCAGCGACGAAGCCACTGCCGAGGCCACCGTGGCCGCCGCGGTGCACTTCGTGCGCGACCTGCGCGTACGCGGGCGCAGCCTGAGCTTCACCGTGCCGCAGCGCTTCGTGGCCGCCCGAGCGCTGCCGCAGTCGTCGCTGATCGCGGTACTCACCGCCGCCCAGCTCACCATCCCGGCCGAGCTCGGCCGGTCGGCCCGCTGGAGCAGCAGCCCGGCCGGCGCCGCAGAGGCTGCGCCGCGGCTGTCGCTCGGCGTGGCCCAGCCGCAGGCCGGCCAGCCGGCCACCACGATGGGCTGGACCGGCAGCCGCCCCCCCGCCACCGCCATCGTCGACCTGCTGGCCCCCGACGCCGCGGCCCAGACGGCGCAGCTCGGCAGCGGCACGCTGGTCGGCCTGGGTGGCCGGGTTGCGGCCCCGACCCTGCCCGGCGCCGCGAAGCCGCCCACGGCGGACCCGGCGGCGCAGCGGCTGGCGCAGGCGCTGGCCGTCCTCACCGGGGTGGGTGAAACGGACACGCCGCCTGCCCCGGCCGTCGCCCCGCCCCGGCCGGTCGTGGCCGCCCCAGGCGCCGCCAGCACCCCCAGCGCTGCCCCGGCCGCACCACCCGCAGCCGCCGCAGCCGCCGCACCGACCCCACCCGCTGCCACAACTCCGGCCTCACCGCCGGCGGTCGCAGCCGCGGCCGCGCCCGTCGCGGCACCCGCGGCCAGTGGCGCGGCACGCGCCAGCGCCCCGCCCGCGCGACGCGATCCGGCCTTCCTGGAAGAACAGGAACTGCGCCTGAAGACCCTGCGCCGCCTGCGCGACCACGGCCTGATCACCGAAGAGGAGTTCCAGCGCAAGCGCAAGGAAATCATCGACGCGCTCTGAGAGAGCGAGCCCGGCGTGCACCGGCCGGGCCGCCGCTGCGTCGCCCGAGCAGCGGGGCCGTCAGGGTCAGGGTTCGCGAACCACGAAGACCCGCAGCGACTGCGCCGGCAGGTCGATGCCCAGGGCCCCGGCCGCGTCGGCCGCCAGATCGGCGGCGCCGGACGGGAAGCGGCTCTCGAGCCGGGCCGAGGCGGCCAGACCGCTCACCCGGGCCTGGGCCGCCGAGCTGCCGTAGTTGATCGCCACCAGCACCCGCTCGCCGTCCAGCGCGCGCTGGAAGCTCAGCACCTGACCCTCCTGCCGGGCGGCCTCCCAGCTGCCGCGCGCCAGCGGCGCCAGGCCGTTGCGCAGCGCCAGCATGGCGCGGTAGAAGGACAGCAGCGAGGCCGGGTCGGCCTGCTGGGCCGCCACATTCATCGTCGTCACGTTGGCCGACAGCGCCCGGTAGGGAATGCCGGTGGTGAAACCGGCGTGGCGGACATCGCCGCTCCAGCTCATCGGCGTGCGCAGCTTCGGATCGCCGCTCAGCGAGGCCGCCCCGGCCATGCCGATCTCCTCGCCGTAGTAGATGAAGGGCGTGCCGGGCATCAGCAGATAGGTTGCCGCGGCCAGCCGGTACTGCGCCAGGTTGCCGCCCAGCTGGTCGTGCACGCGCTGGCCGGCGAAGCTGTCGTGGTTCGCCAGCAGGGTGGCCATGCCCAGGGGCGCGCTGCGGAAGTGGTCGGCCACCGCGGCGATGGCCGCCACATCCCCGCGCGCGGCCTGCAGCACGCGGGCATGGTGGCCGAAGGCGAAGGCACTGCCGCAGGCCGACTGGTAGGCCAGCGGCGCGCCCGGCCCCTCGCAGACCAGGTAGCGCCGCGCATAGGCGCCCAGCACCTCGTCGCGCACCGCGCGCAGCAGCGTCAGGTTCTCGGGCTGGTTGTCCCAGGCGCCGGGGCCGTTCTCGACCAGATGGCCCACCGCATCGAAGCGGAACCCGTCCACCCCGCGGTTCAGCCAGAAGCGCAGGTTGTCGTGGTGCCAGCGGACCACCTCGGGGTTGCGCAGGTCGAAGTCGGGCATCTGGTCCCAGAAGGCGGCAAAGTACCAGCCCCCGGCGGGGTGGCGGCGCCAGGGGTCGCTGCCGTAGATGCTCCAGCCGGCAGGCTTGGAGATCTGCTGCCAGAGATACCAGTCGCGCACCGGGCTGGTCGGCCAGGTGCCGGCGTGGACGAACAGCGGATGCTGTGCGGCACTGTGGTTGATCACGTAGTCGACGATCACGCCGATGCCGCGGGCATGGGCCTGGCGAAGCAGTTCGTCGAAGTCGGCCAGCGTGCCGTAGCGGGGCTCCACCGCGCGGTAGTCGGTGACCGCGTAGCCATGGTCGCGGTCCTGGCTCGGGCCGATGGGCATCAGCCACAGACCCTTGACCCCCAGGTCCTGCAGGTAGTCCAGGCGCTGGATCAGCCCGCGCAGGTCGCCGATGCCGTCGCCGTCGCTGTCCTGGTAGCTGCGCACGAAGATCTGCATGAAGGCGCCGCCCTGCCACTGGGCCGGCAGGGCCGAGCCGCCGTCGCGCGCGGCCACCGGCGACAGGTCGGCCGCCACCGGCGGCAGCGGCGTGGGCTCCGGCGTCGTGCTGCCCGAGCCCCCCCCGCCACCGCCCCCACCACAGCCGGCGAGGACCAGCGCCAGCAGACAGACGGCCGCGCCGCTGCGCAGGGCCCGCGTCATGGCATCCACCGGAGGGCCCGAGCCGCGGGCGAAGCGAGACCACCGGGCAGACCAGGCCGATTGCATGTAGTGCAGCTACAGATCACAAAATCTCTCCTTGTCAGAATTCGGCGCGTTTCACGATCTTGCCCGCCAGTCGTTTGAAGGGTACTAGGGTTAGCTCGCAGTTTTTCATGTAGCAATACTTCATTAACATCCAATCTACGCCGAGCATTCGACCGGATCCGCGCCCGCCTCGATGCGGTGCTCACGCCGGCGCCCGACAGGAGACCGCCATGAACCGACTCGCGACGGCGCTGTGGACACGCGTCCTCGGCGCCTTGATGCTGTTCACCCTGTCCTTGCTGTCCGCCTGTGGGGGCGGCGGCATCGACAGCGGCGGCGACCCCCTGGCCGAAGCCAATTCGGGCAGCGCCAGCACGGTGCTGGCGGCAGTGCCCTCGGCAGGCGGCGGCGGTGGGGGCACAGGGGGCGACACGACGCTGAAGGTGCACTACCGGCGCACGGCGGGCGACTACGCGGGCTGGCAGATCCACACCTGGGGTGCCGCGCGCGACCCGGGCTGGAACGCCGGGCACAACCCGACCGGCAGCGACGCCTTCGGCGTGATCTACGAGGTGCCCCTGCAAGCCGCCAGCGGTGCGGTGGGCTACCTCTTCCACCAGGGCGACAGCAAGGACCACGGCGGCGCCGACCAGAGCTGGACCCTGGTGGCCGGCGCCAACGAGATCTGGCGCATCGAGGGCGATCCGACCACCTACACGCGCAACCCGATCGAGGCGGCCACGCCCGACATCGAGACGCTGCGGGTGCACTACAGCCGCCTGGACGGCCGCTACACCGACTGGGGCGTGCACCTCTGGGACGGCAGCGGCCTGAACGTGGCCGGACTGCCCGCCCCCGCCCAGGCCCGCATCAACGACTGGAACAACGCCCTGGCCTTCTCCGAGTTCGACGGCTACAGCGCCAGCGGCGACGAGGTGGTGTTCGACATCCCCGTGCTCAATCCGCAGGGCGATGCCGGCCGCACGGCGCTGGAGTTCATCCTCCACGGCCGCCCGCCCGGTGGCGACCCCAACCACAAGGACGGCCGCGACAGCAACATCCGCGTCGCCTACGCCTCGCTGAACATCGTCGGCAAGGTCGGCCAGATCTGGCTGGTGCAGGGAGACCCCACCGTCTACACCGCCCGGCCCGACCTGCGCAAGGTATCCACCCGCGATGCCCGCGCCTACTGGCTCGACCGCTCGCTGATCCAGGTGCCCGACGGCAGCGTGGCCGGCACCTGGAAGCTCTATCACTCGGCGCGCGGCCAGATCGTGGCCGAGAAGGACGGCAGCGTCGGCGGGGCCGACGGCTCGATCACGCTCGATGTCTTCTCCGGCAGCGTGCCGACCGCGCTCGCACAGCGCTTCCGCTTCGTCGGCGCCGGTGTGGTGCTGCAGCTGCGCCCGGCCGATCAGGCCCGCCTGGGCGAGCTGCTGCGCAGCCAGCTGGTGCTGGTGCAGGAGAACGCCGAGGGCAAGGTGCAGAACGCCACCACCGCCCAGCTGCCCGGCGTGCTCGACGACCTGTACGCCGGCGCGACGGCCGTGCCCGACCTGGGCGTGAAGGCCGGCGACGGCAGCACGACCTTCAAGCTCTGGGCGCCGACGGCCCAGAAGGTCTCGGTGGCCGTCTACGACCGCGGCAGCGGACCGGCCTCCCGGATCCTGCCGGCCAGCTTCGATGCGGCCAGCGGCGTCTGGTCGGCCAGTGCCGCGGCCGACCTCAGCGGCAAATACTACGTCTACATCGTCGAGGTCTTCGCCCGCGGCGTCGGCCTGGTGCGCAACCTGGTGTCGGACCCCTACTCGATCAGCCTGGGCGCCGACTCGAAGCGCAGCTACATCGCCGACCTGAGGTCGCCCGCCCTGAAGCCGGCCGGCTGGGACGACACCCCGCGACCCGCCAGGGTGGCGCAGCCCACCGACATGGTGATCTACGAGCTGCACGTACGGGACTTTTCCGCCAACGACTTCAGTGTCTCGACGGTCAACCGCGGCAAGTACCTCGCCTTCACCGAAACCGACAGCCACGGCATGCGCCACCTGCGCGCCCTGTCGGAGGCCGGCCTGACCGACGTGCATCTGCTGCCGGTGTTCGACCTGGCCACGGTACCGGAGGCCGGCTGCGCGGCCGTGGCCACCGGAGGGCCGCCCGACGGGCAGGCACAGCAGGCCGCGGTCACGGCGGTGAAGGACAGCGACTGCTTCAACTGGGGCTACGATCCCTTCCACTTCAACGCGCCGGAAGGCAGCTTCGCCTCCACCGCCCACGACGGCGCGGCGCGGGTGCGCGAGCTGCGCGCGATGGTGCAGGCGCTGCACCGCCTCGGCCTGCGCGTGGGCATGGACGTGGTCTACAACCACACCACCGCCAGCGGGCAGAACGACAAGTCGGTGCTCGACCGGGTGGTGCCGGGCTACTACCACCGCCTGAACGCCAGCGGCGATGTGGAACGCAGCACCTGCTGCGACAACACGGCCACCGAGCACCGGATGATGGCCAGGCTGATGATCGACTCGGCGGTGCTCTGGGCGCGCGAGTACGGCATCGACTCCTTCCGCTTCGACCTGATGGGGCACCAGCCGCGCGAGGTGATGGAGCAGCTGCAGGCGGCCGTGAACGCCGCGACGGGTCGCCATATCCACCTGATCGGCGAAGGCTGGAACTTCGGCGAAGTGGCCGACAACGCGCGCTTCCGCCAGGCCAGCCAGCTGGAGCTCAACGGCTCGGGCATCGGCACCTTCAGCGACCGGGCACGCGACCATGTGCGCGGCGGCAGCCCCTTCGACGGCGGCGAATGGCTGGTGAAGAACCAGGGCTACATCAACGGCCTGTTCTACGACGACAACGGCAGCGGGGCCAACAAGTCGCGCACCGACCTGATGTGGTCGGGCGACATGATCAAGGTGGGTCTGGCCGGCTCGATCCGCAGCTACACGCTGCACACCCACTGGGATGCGCGCCTTCCCCTCGAGCAGGTGAACTACAACGGCCAGCCGGCCGGCTACGTCAGCGCGCCCGGGGAGGTGGTGAACTACGTCGAAAACCACGACAACCAGACGCTGTTCGACATCAACGCCTACCGGCTGCCGACCACGACCAGCCGCGAGGACCGGGCGCGGGTGCAGATCCTGGGGGCGGCGATCAACAGCTTCAGCCAGGGCATCGCCTACTTCCACGCCGGCATCGACATCCTGCGCAGCAAGTCGATGGACCGCGACAGCTACAACTCGGGCGACTGGTTCAACCGGCTGGACTGGACCTACCGGGACAACTACTTCGGCGTGGGCCTGCCGGTACACGAGAAGAACGGCGACAACTGGTCGATCATCGCGCCGCTGCTGCGCAACCCGGCCATCAAGCCCGGCCCCGACGAGATCGTCTGGACCCGCGACGCCTTCCGCGACCTGCTGAGGATCCGCGCCAGCAGCACGCTGCTGCGCCTGCGCAGCGCCGCGGACATCCAGGCACGACTGACCTTCCACAACACCGGCCCCGACCAGGTGCCGACGGTGCTGGTCGGTCATGTGGACGGCAACGGCTATGCCGGTGCGAACTTCCGGGAGCTGGTGTATCTGGTCAACGTCGACAAGACAGCGCAGACGCTGACGCTGGACGCGCTGAAGGGGCGAGCCTTCGTGCTGCACCCGGTGCACCGCGCGCCCGGCGCGGCCGACCGCCGTGCTGCCACGGCCAGCTACACGCCCGCCTCCGGCGCCTTCACGGTGCCGGCCCGCACGGCGGTGGTGTTCGTGGTCGAGTAGGCGCCGCCGGCGGGAGGTTCAGGTCGCACGCACGACGAGTTCGGTGGGCACGGTGACGGAAGCCGACCCCGCCGCATCGAGCAGCAGCCGCACGGCCCGCTCGCCCTTGTCGCGGCTGTCCTGACGCACCGAGGTCAGGCCGGCCTGCGCCGCCGCCGGAATGTCGTCGAAGCCCACCACCGCCACCGGCGCCGGTCGGCCCCAGTGCGCAGTCACCTGCTGCGCCGACAGCGCCATGCGGTCGGTCATCGCGACGATCGCCACCCGGGCCTCGGCCGGCAGGCGGGAGTGCAACGCCAGCAGCCGCTCCCCGGCCGCATCGGGAAAGTGGTCGTCGACCTCGACCCACCAGAGCCGGTCGGTGGGAAAGCCGGCCGCTTCGGCCGCCCGCAGGTAGCCGACCATGCGCTCGTCGCCGACGTAGCCGCTGCGCGGCGGGTCGCTGCCGGCACCGGCCTGGGCACGCCGCCGCGTCGTCACCTCGAAGCCGAGCACGACCACCCAGTCCGGTCGGGCCTGCAGCGCATAGCGCATGGCCAGCTCCGCACCCTGGCGGTCGTCGGTGAGCACCGCGGGCACCCCCTCGACCTGTGCGTCCACCAGCACGACCGGCTTGGACATGTTCTGCAGCTCGCGCACGACGGCGGGGCCGATCTGGGCATGCACGATCAGCGCATCGGCGGTGGACTGGAACGCGGCGGCCCAGATCACCCGACGCCCCATTTTCGGGATCAGGTGCAGGGCCAGCTGGCGCCGGTCGAGCTCCGCGGCCACGCCCTGCAGGAAGGCCTGCGCCGTGGGGTCGGTGAGCGCGAACGACAGGTCGTGGTGGAACACCACCCCGACGGCCGCCAGGTCGCGGCGACGCTGGGCGCGGGCCGTGGCCTCGGGGCCGTAATAACCCAGCTGGTGTGAACGCGCCAGGATCTCCTCGCGCAGCGCCACCGACAGCTTCTCCGGCCGGTTGAAGGCGTTCGACACCGTCGTGCGGCTCACTCCCAGCGCCCGGGCCACGTCCAGCAGGGTCAGCCGGTCGCGCCCGCCGCGCAGTGCCGTCACCCCGGTGGCCACGGGGACCGCGCCACCGGCCTCCTGCGGTTCGGTCCGGGAGGTCGGCTCGCCGCCGTCGGCAGACACCGGCCGTTCGGCCGGGGGAGAGACACGCGGGAACGTTGGCATGCAGGCAGGAGGGGGAACGGTTCGACGGGACACAGCGGCGGGAAGTCTACGGGAGCGCCGCCGATGCCCGACGGTCGTGACGCGGTGCTGCCGGCCGGTCCGCGCAGGATCCGGCAGGGATCGGCCGAACGAGCGGGGCAAGGAATCAGGCGGTCCGACTCAAGGCGAGTCCAGCGGCTCGGCCACGTAGCGCTGCACCCGCGGGTTCTCCTCGCCGCGGTGGAAGGCCGCGCGGCGCTGGCGCAGTTCGACATCGGCGGCGGTGAAACGCTCGAGTCGCCGCTGGTGCTCCACCCAGGACTCGTCGACGAAGTACTCGATGTAGCGCCCCGGCACCGCGGTGTCGCGGAACAGCCCCCAGGACAGCGCGCCCTGGCGCAGCCGGGCGCGGCGAGTCTGCTGCATCACGGCGTGGAAGGCCTCGGCCTGCGCCGGCTCGATCAGGTACTCCACGGTGACCATCACCGGGCCCTCCTGCGGCTCGATCGGGATCACCGGCGGGGCCACCGCCACCGGCGGCGCGGGACGCACGTCCTCGTCCTGATGGGCATCCAGACTCAGCCGGCGCGTGGCCAGCCACAGCAGCGGGCCGGCCAGGGCCGCGGCGATCAGCGCGGTGGGCACGTCGCTCCACTGCGCGACCTGGCCCCACAGCGCCGAGCCGGCCGCCGCACCGCCCATCAGCGCCATCTGGTAGATCGACATGCCGCGCGCGCGCACCCAGTTGGGCAGGGTGAACTGGGCCGAGACGGTCAGCGTGTTGGCCGTGCTGATCCAGGCCACGCCGGCCAGCATCACCGCCAGTGCCGCCAGCCAGATCGACGGCGCCCAGGCCACCGCCAGCGTCATCAGCGAGATCGCCGCGATGCCCAGCATCACGATGCGGTCGCGCGAGACGCGCTCGCGCAGGCTGGGCACCGTGAGCGCCGCGACGATGGCTCCCAGCCCCATCGACGAGACCAGCAGCGTGAACGAGCCTGCGTCGCCGCCGAGCCGGCGCGCCACCAGCGGCATCAGCGCGGTGATCGCCGAACTCTGCAGGAAGAACAGGAAGACGCGCAGCAGCACCACCTTCATGCGCGGGCTCTGCCGCACATGCTGCAGGCCCACGCGCATCGCGCCGACGAAGCGCTCGCCCGGCAGCGTGCTGCTGCGCGGCTGGCTCTTCCAGCGCAGGATCTGCACGAAGGCCGCCAGCGACAGCAGCGCATTGACCACGAACACCGCCGCGCTGCCGGCCGCGGCCAGCAATGCGCCGGCGGCCACCGGTCCGAGCACCCGCGACAGGTTCATCGCCAGCGCCTGCAGCGCCAGTGCGGCCGAGAGCCGCTCGCGCGGCACGATGTCGGGCACGATGGCCGCGAACACCGGCCAGCGCATCGCCAGGCCGACCCCGTTGACGAAGGTCAGCGCCAGCAGCAGCGGCGCCGTCAGGGCACCGGCCAGCGACAGCAGCGCCAGCAGGACGGCCACACTGGCCACCCAGAGCTGCGTGCTGGCGAACCAGCGCCGCCGGTCGACGATGTCGGCCAGCGCGCCACTGGGCAGGCCCAGCAGGAACACCGGCAGGGTCGAGGCCGCCGACACCAGCGCCACCATCACCACGCTGTCGGTGAGCTGCGTCATCAGCCAGGCGGCTGCGACGTCGTTCATCCACATCGTCATGTTGGCCGCCAGCCAGGCCAGCCAGAGCATGCGGAACACCGGCAGGCGCAGCGCCTGCAGCGTGGGCGGCAGCCGCTCCACCCAGGCGGGTGCGGCGGCAGGCGGTGGCGAGGAAGGCTCGGAGGTCGTCATCGGCAGGGAGGAACAGGCGGGCTCGACCGCATCGGCGGACCAGGCTGGCCGTGCGGATGATGCCTGCGCGGCGCGCGTGCGACCCGCCAGCAAAAAGCCCCACCGCAGGGTGGGGCCGGCCGGATCGGGTCAGCGCTGCGCAGCCGCGCAGCGCGCCACGCTCAGGCCTCGTCCTGGAAGGCCTCCTCGCGCTTGTTGCGGATGGCCGGCAGCATCACCACCACGATCATCAGCAGTGCCGCGACCAGCAGGCCGGCCGACAGTGGCCGCGTCATGAAGGTGGTCCAGTCCCCGCGCGAAAGCAGCAGGGCGCGGCGCAGGTTCTCCTCCATCATCGGCCCGAGGATGAAGCCCAGCAGCAGCGGTGCCGGCTCGCAGCCCAGCTTGTAGAAGACATAGCCGACGACGGCGAAGCCCGCCCCCATGAACACATCCCAGTTGTTGTTGTTCAGGGTGTACAGGCCGATGCCGCAGAACACCGTGATGGCCGGGAAGAGGAAGCGGTAGGGCACCGTCAGCAGGCGGATCCAGATGCCGATCAGCGGCAGGTTCAGGATGATCAGCATCGCGTTGCCGATCCACATCGAGGCGATCAGGCCCCAGAACAGGTCCGGGTTGCTGGTCATCACCTGCGGGCCGGGCTGGATGCCCTTGATGGTCATCGCGCCGACCATCAGCGCCATCACCGCGTTGGGCGGGATGCCCAGCGTCAGCATCGGGATGAAGCTGGTCTGCGAGCCGGCATTGTTGGCCGACTCGGGACCGGCCACGCCGCGGATGTTGCCCTGGCCGAAGGGCACCTCGCCCGGGCGGCCGCGCACCTTCTTCTCCAGCGTGTAGGCCGCGAAGGAGGCCAGCAGCGCTCCGCCACCGGGCAGCACGCCGAGGATCGAGCCCAGCGTGGTGCCGCGCAGCACGGCCGGGCCGGCGTCGCGGAAGTCCTGCGCGGTGGGCCACAGGCCCTTGACGTCCTTCGTGAAGACCTCGCGGTGCTCGGCCGGACGGCTCAGGTTGGCGATGATCTCGCCGAAGCCGAACACGCCCATGGCGATGGTGACGAAGCCGATGCCGTCGGTCAGCTCCGGGATGTCGAAGCTGTAGCGCGGCACGCCCGAGATCACGTCGGTGTTGATCTGGCCGAGCAGCAGGCCCAGCACGATCATCGCGATGGCCTTGACCAGCGAGCCCGAGGCCAGCACCACCGCGCCGATCAGGCCCAGGACCATCAGGCTGAAGTACTCGGCCGGGCCGAACTCGAAGGCCAGCTCGGTCAGCGGCGGCGCGAAGGCGGCGATGATCACCGTGCCCACGCAGCCGGCGAAGAAGGAGCCCAGACCGGCGGCGGCCAGCGCCGGGCCCGCGCGGCCCTTGCGGGCCATCTGGTAGCCGTCCAGCGCCGTGACCACCGACGAGGCTTCGCCGGGCACGTTGATCAGGATCGCGGTGGTCGAGCCGCCGTACTGCGCGCCGTAGTAGATGCCCGCCAGCATGATCAGTGCCGGCGTGGCGTCCAGCGCGTAGATGCTGGGCAGCAGCATCGCGATGGTGGCCACCGGGCCGAGGCCGGGCAGCACGCCGATCAGGGTGCCGAGGATGGCCCCGAACAGCGCGTAGAGGATGTTCTGCAGCGTGAAGGCGACACCGAAGCCCAGCGCCAGGTTGTTCAACAGTTCCATGGTGCGGCGCCCCTCAGCCGGTGATGAAGGCCGGCCAGACCGGCAGGGTCAGGCTCAGACCCTTGATGAACACCAGGTACGAGCCCACGGTCAGGACGGTGGCGTTGAGCAGCGCGTCCTTCCAGTGGAACTCGTCGCCGGCGGTGGACACCGCGAAGACCAGCAACGGCAGCGTGATCACCAGGCCCAGGCGCGGCAGCAGCAGGCCGAAGCCCACCAGCGACAGCACCACGATGATCAGCGGCCGCCAGGCCCACTTGCCGATGGGCTGGCCGTCGTCGGTCTCCACCGTCAGCGCGCTGAACAGGATCACCGCGCCCAGCACGGCCATCAGCACGCCCAGGCCGAAGGGGAAGTAGCCCGGCCCCGGCCGGGCGGAATTGCCGAAGCTGTAGTTCAGGGCACCCCAGGCGAAACCGACGCCCACGGCGATGAACATCAGCCCCGACCAGAAGTCTTTCTGGCTCTTGATCTTCACTGCATCTCCTCGGTCATCCATCCGAGCGCGGTCACGGTTCGCCGCACTTCCTCATGGTCGCGGCGATTCTAGGCAGCGCCCCCTGGCGGCCGACTGTGGATTCCACTTAGCGGGAAGACACCGCCGGATCGGCCGCATGCAGATGGTTCCGGCATGGAAGCATCTCCCCCGCCGCCGCGGGGGCTTCAGATCGGAAAGTCCGGCGTCGCGCGCAGCACCTCGTCGAGGGTGGTGAGCCCCTGCGCCACCTTGCGCAGGCCGGCCAGGCGCAGCGGGGTGAGCCCCTGGCGCAGCGCGGCGCGGCGCAACTGGGCCAGGTCGGGGCGCTCGCCGATCGCGCCTCGCACGCCTTCGTCCAGGCCGAGCAGTTCGAACAGGCCGCAGCGGCCGCGAAAGCCGGTCATCCGGCAGGCCGCGCAGCCCACCGCACGCATGGGCCGGAAGCTGCCCGGCGCCGCGCCTGCGCCGGTCTCGTGCAGCTGCTCGGGGCGGCAGCCCGGCAGCGCCGCGGCGAGCTGCTCGGGCGTGAGCGCCGCATCGGGCTGACGGCAGTCCGGGCAGAGCGTGCGCACCAGCCGCTGCGCCAGCACGCCGATCAGCGTCGCGCCGATCAGGTAGGCCGGCACGCCCAGGTCCAGCAGGCGGGTCACCGCACTGGCCGAGTCGTTGGTGTGCAGCGTCGAGAACACCAGGTGGCCGGTGAGTGCCGCCTGCACCGCCATCTCGGCGGTCTCGAGGTCGCGGATCTCGCCGACCATGATGATGTCCGGGTCCTGGCGCATCAGCGCGCGCACGCTGGCGGCGAAGTCCAGCTCCAGCGCCGGCTGCACCTGGGTCTGGTTGAAGGCCGGCTCGATCATCTCGATCGGGTCCTCGACGGTGCAGACGTTCACCTGCTCGGTGGCCAGGCGCTTGAGCGTGGCGTACAGCGTGGTGGTCTTGCCGCTGCCGGTAGGGCCGGTGACCAGCACGATGCCGTGCGGCGCGGCCATCAGCGCCTGCCAGCGCAGTGCGTCGGCCGGCTCGAAACCCAGCGCGGCCACCGGCTTGACGGCCGTCTCGGGGTCGAAGATGCGCATCACCAGCTTCTCGCCGAAGGCGGTGGGCAGGGTCGACAGGCGCATCTCGATCTCGTCGCCGCGCGGGCTGCGGGTCTTGATGCGCCCGTCCTGCGCGCGGCGGCGCTCCACCACGTCCATGCGGCCCAGCAGCTTGATGCGCGCGGTCACCGCGGCCATCACCGTGGCCGGCAGCTGGTAGACGTTGTGCAGCACCCCGTCGATGCGGAAGCGGATCACGCACTGGTCGCGCCGCGGCTCGAGGTGGATGTCGCTGGCACGCTGCTCGAAGGCATAGCCCCAGAGCCAGTCCACCAGCTGCACCACGCCCTGGTCGTTGGCATCGAGCTGCTTGAGCTTGCCCAGCTCGACCAGCTGCTCGAAGTTCACCGTCGCGCTGGTCTCGCCGCTCTTCTGCGCCGCGCGCACCGAACGCGCCACCGAGTAGAACTCGCCGTTGTAGCGCACGATGTCCAGCGGGTTGGCCAGCACCACCCGCACCGTCCTGCGCGTGTGCGCGGCGATCTCGGGCACCCAGTCGAGCTGGAAGGGCTCGGCGGTGGCCACCGTCACCTCGCCGGCGCCCACCTGCACCGGCAGCACCCGGCGCTTCTCGGCATAGGCGGCCGACATCACCTCGGTGACGCGCGAGACATCCACCTTCAGCGGGTCGATGCGCAGGTAGGGCAGCTTCAGCCGCTGCGCCAGCCAGCGGGTCAGCACCTCGGTGTCCAGCGCCTCGCCGCTGCGCGCATGGCGCAGCTCGGCACTGCCCAGGCGCACCAGCGGATGCAGGGTGGAGCTGCCGGCCGACAGGCGCTGCATCAGCCGAGCCGCCTGCGCGCCGTCCACCCAGCCGTCTTCCACCAGCCAGCCCAGCAGCACGCGCCAGTTCAGCGCGCCGGGCGGATGCGCCGCCGCGGGCTTCACGCGCCGCCCTCCTGAGCGCCGGCGACATCGTCCTGCGGCGCCGCCGCCGCCGCGCGGCCCCGCCCGGCCCCCCCCAGCGGCACCGGGCGCAGCAGCGGCAGCCAGCGCGGCGCCTTCAGCGCGGTACGGGCCTGCACCGCCTCGGCACGGCGCGCCAGGGTCTCGGCATCGGGCATCGCGCCGGCCTTGATCGCCAGGACCACGGTGTTGCCCTCGTCGGTCGGCTCGAGCATCCAGAGCTGGCCGGCCGCAGGGTCGCCCGCCCCCTCGCTCCCCCCCCCGCTCCCACCCTCTCCCGCCCCCGGCACGCCGAAGGCACACGCGATGCGCCGGGCGCTGCGCGCGAAGCTGGCGTTGCGGCCGAACAGGTTCACGCTCATCACGCCGCCGACGTCCAGCAGCGCATGGCAGTGGCGGTAGAAGGCCTCGTCGTCGAGCACCGGCGCGGCCGCCTCGTGGTCGTACAGGTCGACGCAGAGCACGTCGGTGCTGCCCGCCGGCGCCGCTGCGGCCCAGCGCCCGGCGTCGTCCAGGTGCACCTGCAGCCGCGCGTCGTCGGCCGGCAGGCGGAACCACTGCCGGCAGGCCGCCAGCACCTGCGGGTTCAGCTCCACCACCGTGGTGGGCGTGCGCAGCTCGCCGTGGCAGAAGCGCGCCAGCGCCGCCGCGCCCAGGCCGAACTGGGTCACCCGCAGCCGGCTCCAGTCGGCCGGCGCCGCCTCGGGCTCGAACAGCAGCAGCCAGGCCATCATGCGCTGCACGTATTCCAGCTCCAGCTTGCGCGGCCGGTGGATGCGCATGGCGCCCTGCACCCAGGGCGTGTGGCCGAGGTGCAGGTAGCGCACCCCGTCGAACTCCGAGATCGACGCCTCCGGCAGGGCCGGCGCCCCGGCACGCTGCCGCGCCGTTCGTTTCGCCCGGCCCCGTTCCCCGCCCGGCAGATTGTTCAGAATCGAATCCATGCCGGATGGTATTGCAGGCGCGCCGGATGGATCCCGCGCTGCACTAGCATGCGAGGATCATGGATCTGCTTCTCCAGCTCGCCGATTCGGAGGTCGCCGCGGTCGAGGCCCTCGACGGCGGCCTTCGCCTGCGCTTCTCCGCGGCCACGGTCTGGCGCGCTGCGGGTGCGGCACCGGCCACGCTGGGGCATCTGCGCGGCGTCCGGCTGGAGCTGCGGACCGCGCCGGGCAGCGCACTGCCGCCGCTGGCGGACTGCATCGGCCGGCTGGCGCAGGGACGGGTCGGCCGCGCCGGGCAGTGGTTCGGCCGCCTGCCCCTGCCGGTCACTCTGGAAGGCCCGCTCGAACTGGACCTGAGCTTCGCCGGCTGCGGCAGCCTGCGGCTGCACGCCACGTCGCTGCACGGCGTCGTGGAGGGCGAGCCGGACTTCCGCGAATCGCTGGCCTGCTGAGCCGGCGGGCCTGGCAAGCCGCCCGCCCCTCAGGCGCCCATCAGGCCAGCCCGTACCGCTGGAACACCTCGCGCCAGGCGGCCAGCTTGCGCTCGAAGCTCCAGCTCGCGTTGGCCGGGCTGGTGGAGGGCAGGCGGTACACCGGCAGGCCCAGGCTGCGGGTGATGCGCATCGCACGGGCCGATTCGCCGCCGTTGTGCGCCAGGGCCTGCAGTGCGGGGGCGCGCCCGCGCAGGCCGGCGAGGTCGTTCAGCTCGGCAGCCTCGATGGCGCTGTCCAGGCTGCCGGCGCGGCGGCAGCGCGCGTAGACATCCCAGATGCCCAGGCCACGTGCGCGCACCTGCGCCAGCCGCTCGGCATAGGGCCGCGCAGCCAGGTCGACGCCCCAGAGCGCGCCCAGCAACGGCCAGAACTGGTTGCGCGGATGGGCGTAGTACTGCTGCGCAGCCAGCGAGGCCACGCTGGGGAAGCTGCCCAGCACGATCAGCCGGGTCTGCGGGCCCAGCACCGGCGCCAGGCCGGTGAGCTTGTCGGACGGCGGGGCGTCGGTCATGCCGCGGCCTGCGAGGTCGGCCACAGCGCGGCCAGCTTCGGCAGCGCCGCCCGCGCGTTGGCACCGGACTGGCGTGCCACCTCGTCCAGGCTCAGGCCGCGCAGCCCGGCCAGGGTGGCGGCGATGCGGGGCAGTTCGGCCGGCTCGTTGCGGTGGTGGCCGCCGCCGTCGCGCGCACGGTCCGCGGCGCTGCGGTACAGCCAGGCCGGCGGGATGTCCGGCGCGTCGGTCTCGAGCACCCAGGCATCGGCCGGCAGCTCGGCGGCCAGGCGGCGGATCTGCAGCGCGCGCGGCTGCGTCATCGCCCCGCCGAAGCCGAGCTTGAAGCCCAGGTCGAGGAAGGCCCGCGCCTGCTGCGCACTGCCGTTGAAGGCATGGGCGATGCCGCCGGCCACGCGGCTGCGCCGCAGCAGCGCCAGCAGCGGGTCCACCGCGCGGCGCACGTGCAGCAGCACGGGCAGGCCGGCCTCGCGCGCCAGGCCGAGCTGGGCGCTGCACCAGCGGGCCTGCAGGGCCGCATCGGCGCCCGGCACGAAGCCGTCCAGGCCGATCTCGCCCACCGCCACCAGCCGCGCCTCGCCGGCCTGGGCCTGCAGCGCCGCCTGCAGCCGCGCCAGACCGTCGGCCGGCTCCTGCGCCACGTACAGCGGATGAACCCCCAGCGCATAGGCGTCCCCGCCCTGCTGCGCCAGCGCACGCACCGCTGCCAGGTTGGCGCTGCTTACCGCCGGCAGCACCAGCAGGCCGACCCCCGCGGCCCGGGCGCGGGCGTGCACCGCGGCGCGGTCGGCGTCGAACTCGGCCGCGTCGAGGTGGCAGTGGGTGTCGATCCAGCAGGCCGTCATGCCGCGATGATGCCGCAGGGCCGGCCGCCGTCCCGGCACCCCGGCGCCCCGCAGGGACGGGAGCAGCGCCGACTGACAAGCCGCGCGCCGCGTGCTAACTTGCCACCCATCCAGACCGGCCCAGCCCGGGCCGGCGCCGAGCGCAGGATCCGTCATGCCGCCGAAGCGTCGCAGCGCGCTGATCAGCCGGCCCGCCCCGGGGCCGACCGCTGTGCCTGCGGCCCGCCCTGCCACGCCGGCCGGGCCGACCGGAGCGGGCCCCGCCGCAACGGCCCCGAAGGCGCCGGTCGAGGCCGACCGGACGCCCGGCCGGCGCTGGCAGGCCTGGCTTCAACCCGCCGCGATCGCCCTGCTCGCCCTGGCGCTGCTGCTGCTCAACCGGCCCTGGGCGCCGCCTGCGGCCCCCCTCTCGCCCGCCGCGCTCGAGGCCGAGCTGCGCCGCGCTCTGACCGAAAAGCCGCTGCCGGCGCCCGAACGGCTGGCCGCCGAGCGGGTGCTGCCTTCCGTCGTACGGGTGGAGACCGAGGCCGAGGGCGAGGCCGGCCGCCGCAGCCCGCGCCGCAGCCGCGCCGCCGGAGAACAGGGCGAGGGGGATCCCGACGAATCCGGCGTCGGCAGCGGCGTGGTGATCGTCGACAGCGGCCTGATCCTGACCAACCTGCATGTGGTGCAGGGCGCGGCGCGCATCTTCGTGACCTTTCACGACGGCCTGCGCAGCCCGGCCGACCTGCTGCGCCGCGAACCGGCGCAGGACCTGGCGGTGCTGCGCGCCCGCCAGCGCCCCGACGACCTGCAGGCCGCCACGCTGCGCAGCGTGGCCGGGCTGGCGCCGGGCGACCGCGTGCTGGCCATCGGCTTTCCCTTCGGACTCGGGCCTTCCGTCTCTGCCGGCGTGGTGTCTGGGCTGGAGCGGGCCTTCCGTTCGCCGCAGGGCGGCACGCCGCTGGTGAACCTGATCCAGTTCGACGCCGCGGCCAACCCGGGCAACTCGGGTGGACCGCTGGTCACGGCCGAGGGCGAGGTGGTGGGCATCGTCACCGCCATCCTGAACCCCACGCCGGCGGCCACCTTCCTGGGCATCGGCTTTGCCGTGCCGATCGACAGCGCCGCCGCCGCGGTGGGGCTGCCGCCCTTCTGACGAAGCGCCCCTGCGCCCCGCCGGCTCTCCCTCCCCCCTCACCGCCCCACCCCGATGCTCCCCACCGACGCGCCTGCCGACCCCGCCGCCGTGGCCCCGCGCATGCAGCGCGTTCTCTACGAGGTCAAGCGCGTCGTGGTCGGCCAGGACGCCTTCCTCGAGCGCGTCATGGTCGCGCTGCTGGCGCAGGGCCACCTGCTGGTCGAGGGCGTGCCCGGCCTGGCCAAGACGCTCACCGTCAAGACCCTGGCGCAGGTCATGCACGGGCAGATGCGGCGGGTGCAGTTCACCCCCGACCTGCTGCCGGCCGACCTGCTGGGCAACCGCATCTACCAGCCGCAGCGCGGCGAGTTCCAGACCGTGCTCGGCCCGGTCTTCACCCACCTGCTGCTGGCCGACGAGATCAACCGCGCCCCGGCCAAGGTGCAGAGTGCCCTGCTCGAGGTGATGCAGGAGCGCCAGGTCACGCTGGCCGGACAGACGCACCGGCTGCCCGAGCCCTTCCTGGTGATGGCCACGCAGAACCCGATCGAGTCCGAGGGCACCTACCCGCTGCCCGAGGCCCAGGTGGACCGCTTCATGATGAAGGTGCAGGTGGGCTACCCCAGCGAGGAGGAGGAGTTCGTCATCGCCCAGCGCGCGGCCGGCGCCCCGGTGGAGGTGGCCGGGCTGATCCGGCCCGACGAGCTGGCCGCGCTGCAGCAGCTCTGCCGGCGCAGCGTCTACGTCGACCCCGCGCTGCTGCAGTACGTGGTGAAGCTGGTGGCCGCCACGCGCGCACCGGACCGGGTGGGCCGGGCCGACCTGGCGCCGCTGATCACCTGGGGCGCCAGCCCGCGCGGCAGCATCCACCTGGTCGAGGCGGCCCGCGCGCTGGCACTGCTGCGCGGGCGGGCCTACGTGCTGCCGCAGGATGTGGTCGAGATCGCCCCGGACGTGCTGCGCCACCGCCTGGTGCTGAGCTACGAGGCGCTGGCGGCCGACTGGAGCGCCGACGCGCTGATCCAGGCCCTGCTGGCCGCCCTGCCCGCACCGGCCGCCGCGCTGGACCCCGCCGCCCGGCCCGAGCCGCCGTGAGCCCAGCGCCCATGACCCCGCCACGGCCTGAACCCACCCGCGCCGGCACGGGCACGCCGGCGGCGGCCGCTGCGACGCCGGTCGGCGCGGCCGAGCGCCTGCTGCGCCGCCTGGAATGGACCGTGCTGCGCCCGCTCGACGGCCTGCGCCAGGGCGATGTGCGCAGCCGCCGGCGCGGCGCCGGGCTGGACCTGGCCGAGCTGCGCGAGTATCAGAGCGCCGACGACGTGCGCCACATCGACTGGAACGTCACCGCACGCAGCGGCGTGCCGCATGTGCGCGAGTTCCTCGAGGAGCGTGACATGGCGGTGGTCTTCCTGCTCGACCTGAGCGAGTCGCTGTCCACCGGCTCGGCGCGCGGCCCCCTGCGCGCCGGCGAAGCCGAGCCACGCCGCCTGCGCGATGCCGCGGTGGAGCTCACCGGCGTGCTGGCGCGGCGCTTCACCCAGGACGGCCACCGCGTCGGCGCGCTGGTCTACCGCCGCGGCGTGGAGCGCTGGCTGGCGCCGCGCGGCGGCCGGCTGCAGGTGCTGAGGCTGCTGCAGGCGCTCGAGGCCGCGCCGCTTTCCCCGGCCGCCCCGGCCGCCCTGCCCGACAGCGCCGCGCCGGGCCGCACCCGCCCCGGTGCCGCCGCGGGTGTCGCCGCGGTTGTCGCCGCGGTTGTCGCCGCGGGTGTCGCCGCGGGTGTCGCCGCGGGTGCCGCTGCAGGGGCCGATGCAGGCGCAGGCGGCTGGCGCCGCTGGCTGCGCTGGCCCATCCGGCCGCGCCCGGCCGTCCAGGAGGGCACGGCGCTGGACGAACTGCTGCGCCAGGCCGAGACCCGGCTGCCACGTCGCTGCACCCTGCTGCTCCTGTCGGACTTCGTCAGCCGCCCCGGCTGGGAGGCGCCGCTGGGCCGCCTGGCGCTGCGCCACGATCTCACCGTGGTGCGCCTGGACGACCCGCTGCTGCACGAGCTGCCCGCCGGCGGGCTGCTGCGCCTGGTGGACGCCGAGACCGGTGACGACCTGCTGGTCGATGCCGACGACCCGGGCCTGCGCCAGCGCCTGGCCGCGCAGGCCGAGGCGCGCGAGGCCGAGCTGTCCGCGGTGCTGGCGCGCCTGGGCGTCGACCGCTTCGACCTGGACAGCAACGAGCCGCTGCTGGCCGCGCTGCAGCGCTTCCTGGCCCTGCGCCGCCTGCGCCTGCGCGGCCGACCAGCGGCCGGGGCCGCGACCCGGGCCGCCGGCGTGACAGGTCAGGGCGCCGCCGCGGCGACAGCGCCGGCTCCGGCTCCGGCTCCGGAAGGCTGAGATCATGGGCCGCCTGGACTTCCTCTGGCCCCAGCTGCTCTGGGCCCTGCTGATCTGGCCCCTGCTGCCGCTGGCCTACTGGGCGCTGCTGCGGCGGCGCAAGCGCGCCGCGCTCAGCCATCCCAGCCTGCTGCGGGTGCGCCAGGCGCTGGGCCCGGAGGCCGGCTGGCGGCGCCACCTGCCGCCCGCGCTGCTGGCCTCGGCGCTGGGCCTGCTGCTGCTGGCCAGCGCCCGGCCCACCGCGACGCTGACCCTGCCGCTGCGCGAGCAGACCCTGCTGCTGGCCATGGACGTGTCCGGCTCGATGCGCGCCACCGACGTGCCGCCCAACCGCCTGGCCGCCTCCCAGGCCGCCGCCAAGGCCTTCGTCCAGGGGCTGCCACGCCAGGTGCGGGTCGGCGTGATCAGCTTCGCCGGCACCGCCGCCGTGGTGCAGGCGCCCACGCACAGCCGCGAGGACGTGCTGGCCGCCATCGACCGCTTCCAGCTGCAGCGCGGCACCGCGATCGGCAGCGGCATCGTGCTCGGGCTGGCCACGCTGTTCCCGCAGGCCGGCATCGACCTCAGCCAGGTGACCGGCGAGCGCCGCGTGCCGCGCGCTGCGGACGAGCCGGCGCGCGAGCCCGCGCCCTTCACCCCGGTGGCGCCGGGCAGCTACGGATCGGCGGCGATCATCCTGCTCACCGACGGCCAGCGCACCACCGGTCCCGACCCCATCGAGGCCGCCGGAATGGCCGCCGAACGCGGCGTGAAGGTCTATACCGTCGGCTTCGGCACGGTCGACGGCGAGGTGATCGGCTTCGACGGCTGGAGCATGCGGGTGCGGCTGGACGAGCCGACGCTCGAGCACATCGCCGCGATCACCCGGGCCGAGTACTTCCGCGCCGGCAGCGCGCAGGACCTGCGCAAGGTCTACGACACACTGAGCGCGCGGCTGGTGCTCGAGCGCCGCGAGACCGAGATCACCGCCGTCTTCGCCGCCGCCGCCGCCGCCCTGCTGCTGCTGGCCAGCGGGCTGAGCCTGGCCTGGTACGGGCGTGTGGCCTGACGCCCCCGGAACGCCCGCCGCAGTGGTCAGCCCGGACGCAGCGCCAGGAAGGCCTCGCGCGCGAGCTGCCGGATGCCGAAGGCCTCGGGCAGCCGCTCGACCGGCCCGCGCCGCGCGCCCGGGCCGAAGCGCACGCAGCCGCGCAGCGGCACGCGCATCTCCTGCGCCAGCGCCACGATCTGCCGCGGCGGCATGCCGTCGAGGAACTCGATCTCGCAGGGCAGGCCGCGGCTGTGCAGGCGGCACAGCGCCTCGCGCAGCAGCGGCAGGTCGTGCGTGGCCAGCGCCACGGTGCACAGGCCGTCGGCGAGCTGCTCGACCAGGGCCAGAAAGCCGGCCCGTGCATCCTGGTCACCCCGCGCGGGGTCGGCACGCCGCCCCTTGACCAGGCGCACCCGCCAGCCCTGCGCCATCGCGACGGCCAGGTCCGCCCCGCTGCGGCGCCAGCGCGCCGGCACGGTCAACCCCAGCGCAGCCCCCGTGGGCTGCAGCTGCCGCATCATGGCCAGGGTGGCCTCCACGCCCGCTGCCTCCTGCGCATCGAACTGCAGCCAATGGCCCTGCCGCGCCGCCAGCAGCGCCGCCGGCCGCAGCCAGTGCGCCTCATGCTGCAGAGCCACGGAATCGACGGACAGGCATCCGCCCTGCCCCCAGCCGGCCAGCGCGCGGGCCGACTGCATCAGCACCGCGCCGACCCGGGCGGGCGGCTCGGACGGCGCGGCGGCATAGCTCAGCGTGCAGGCCCTCGAGGCACTGCGCAGGCGGCGCGCCGCCCGCAGCGCATCGGCCAGCGCCGGCAGGACGGCCTCGGCACAGGCCGCGTCCTGCCGTTGCGGCAGGACGCTGCGTTGCAGCCCGGGCTTCCATGCAGACTCCGTCATCGCGCGTTCCTTCTTGTTGCAGACCCGGCAGAGCGTCGCCGCTGCCCGGAACCCGGCCGGCCGGCCGTCGACTCCGGGAGCGGCCGATGGCCGCCGTTCATGGCCTTTATCCACGACTGGCAGTCTGCAGCAGTCATCTTATCGCCACATTAAGGGAATATTTCCCATAAATTCACCTCACGTCGGGCACGCCGTCCGGCGCCGGCGGCCCGGCCAGCCGCTCGGCCAGGCCGCTGGCCCGGCGGGTCCGGCGCCGCACGGCCGCTTCGAACACCGCCTGCTGCGGCGCCACCAGCGTGAAGGCGCTGCGCGAGCGCGTCAGCCCCGTGTAGACCAGCTCGCGGGTCAGCACCGGGCTGGCCACCGGCGGCAACACCAGCACGGTGTGCCCGAACTCCGAACCCTGCGACTTGTGCACCGTCATCGCCCAGGCGGTCTCCACCGCCGACAGCCGGCTGGCCAGCACGTGGCGCAGCTGGTCGCCGTCGGCGAACCACACGCGCAGCGGCCCGGGACGGTCGGGCGCCTCGGGCGTCGGCGCCGCGCGCAGCGCCAGCCCCACATCGCCGTTGAACACACCCAAGGCGGGATCGTTGCGCGTGACCATCACCGGCCGCCCTTCGTACCAGCCCGCCCCGGGCCCGCTGCCGCCGGCCGGGTTCCCCCGCGCAATGACGCCCGCCTGGCGCAGTGCATGCTCCACCGCTGCGTTCAGGCCGCTCACGCCCCATTCGCCCTGGCGCAGCGCGCAGAGCAACCGGAAGCGGTCGAAGGCCCGCAGCAGCGCGCGCACCCAGTCCTCGTGCGCCTGCGGCCCGGCCGCCGGCGCCGGCCGCGCGCGCAGCAGCGCCAGCGCCAGGCGGTAGCCCCCGGGCGCCCCCTCACGCCCATGCAGGGCCAGGGCCAGCAGGCGCTCGACGCGCGCATCGGCCAGGCGCGCCACGGCCGGCGCGGGCGGGGTCGCCGCGTCGGACGCGGGCCGCAGGCAGGCGGCCACCGGCGCCAGTGCAGCCCAGGCAGCCGCGGCGTCGCCCGCGTTGACCGCCGTCGCCAGCGTGCCGATCGCACCGGCAAAGCGCCGGCTCTCGCGCAGCATCACGGTCTGCTGGGCCAGCGGCGGGGCGGCCTGGCCGACAGGCACGCACAGGGCCGCGGGCAGGGCCTGGCCGGTGCAGGCCTGCACCCAGTCGGCCGTGGCGCTGCCGTAGCGCCCGGCGCTCGCGCCGCTGCACAGGTCGCCCAGCACCGCGCCCGCTTCCACCGAGGCCAGCTGGTCCTGATCGCCCAGCAGCACCAGGCGGGCGCGGGCAGGCAGCGCCTGCAGCAACGCGGCCATCAGCTCCAGGTGGACCATGGAAGCCTCGTCCACCACCAGCAGGTCCACCTCCAGCGGATGTTGCGCGTCGTGGCGCAGGCGCCGGGTGTCGGGCCGCGCGCCCAGCAGCTTATGCAGCGTCCAGGCCGTGCCCAGCGTGCGGCGCAGCGCGGCCCAGTCCAGCGCAGCGGGATGATCGGCCTGCAGCTGGTCCAGCGCCTGGTCGATGGACTGCTTCAGGCGTGCGGCCGCCTTGCCCGTGGGCGCCGCCAGCGCGATGCGCAGGCCCGAGTCGCCGCCGGCCGACTGCGGCTGCAGCGCCCACACCAGCGCGAGCAGGCGCGCCACCGTGTAGGTCTTGCCGGTGCCCGGGCCGCCGGTGATCAGTGCCAGCCGGCCGCGCAGGGCCACCGCGCAGGCCATGCGCTGCCAGTCCACGGCGGCTGCGGCTTTGGCCGGCAGCGCACCGAACAGCCGCGTCAGCCAGGTGCGCACCTGCCCGGGCGCCGGCGCTTCCGTGACGGTGCCGATGCCGGTACCCGGGCCGGGATCGGCCCGCTCGGCCACCCGGGCCAGCACGGCCGCCGCCACACCGGTCTCCTCGCGCCAATGGCGGCGAAGGTAGAGACGCCCCATGTCCAGCACCAGCGGCGCCGGCCCGCCGGAGGCCGCGTCGGTGCCACCGATCGCGCCGTCGACCGCACCGCTGGCGCGCAACACGGCGGCCCAGTCGGACACGCCCAGGCCGAGGCGATCCAGCCAGGCACGCACCTCGGCCTGGGCCGCCGGCGGGCCGTCCAGCCAGCCGTCGTCGCCGCCCGCGCCGGCAGCCAGGCGATCCAGCGCCAGACAGCTGTGGCCCTGCCCCTCGGCCTGCGCCAGCAGCGCGGCCGCCAGCAGCAGGGCCGGGTGGGCGGCGGGCCGCTCGGCTCGCAGCCAGCGGGCAAAGGCCAGGTCCAGGCGGCGCAGCCAGCCGGCCTCGCACCAGCGGGTCAGGGCCTCGAACAGCGCGTCCACCGTCGCGGCGTCGGGGCTGGGCCCGGTCCTGTCCGGACGGAGCATCGTGTCGGTCTTCATGCGCTGCCCTCAGCGGTGGGGGTTGCGTGCAGGGCCTGGTCCAGCGCCTCGAGCAGCGCCGCGTCGGCGCGCAGGTGCACACAGCCGGCGCCCGATGCCGCGATGCCGCGCAGGAAGAGGTAGACCGCCCCGCCCAGGTGCTGCGCCGGGTCGTAGGCTGCGCCCAGGCGTGCGCGCAGCAGGCGGTGCAGCGCCAGCAGGTAGAGCGCGGCCTGCAGCTCGTAGCGATGCGCCAGCATGGCCGCCTCCAGCGCGGCGGGGGTATAGGCGGCATCGTCCTCGCCCAGGGCGTTGGACTTGTAGTCCAGCACCCACCAGCGCCCGTCGTGCTCGAAGACCAGGTCGGCAAAGCCCATCAGCAGCCCGTTCAGCACACGGGGCTGCAGGGCCGGCCGCTCCCGCCCTGGCAGGAGGTGAGCGCGGCACAGCGCGTCCAGCCGGGCGCTGTCGAGCCGCTCGGCGGGCATCCAGAATTCCATCTCGGGCAGCCGCGCCGGCAGGTCGCGCAGCGGCGCTCGCAGCGGCGGCAAGGGGGTCGCCAGCAGCGCCTGCAGCCAGTCGAGCAGGCCGTCGCTGCGCTCGCCGTGGCCGGCGCGGGCACAACGCCGCCGCAGCACCGCCTGCACCGCCGGGTCGGCCGGGTCGGCGAAGGCGAGCCCGCCGGCCTCGCCTTCCTGCGCCAGCCATTCGAGCTGATCGTGCAGGAAGTTGCCCGGCAGGGCGCCCCTGGGAAAGCGGTGCCAGGGCTGCGCCGCCGGCGTGGCCTCGTCCCCGTCGACCGCGACGCCCTGCGCCGACGCACTGCGCAGCTCCTCGCGCCAGCGCTCCACCCGCAGCGCGTCGGCGCGCCGCTCGGGGCGCTCCACCGGGCCGACCGGGTCGATCGGGTCGAGCTCGTCGACTCCCGCCGGGCCGGCCGGTCCGGCCGGGTCGAGGTCGCCGACCGGCGCACGGACCCCCCCGGCCTCCTCGACCGGCACGGCCACGGCCGCCGGCAGCATGGGCGCCAGGTCGCGCACCAGGGCCGAGAAACTGCCCACGCCCCAGTCGCGCGCGAAGGTGGCGCGGTACTCGGGCGGCGGCGGCAGGGCGGTGCTCGCCCGCGGGCGCTGCCAGCCGCCCGGATCGGGCAGCGCCTCGAAGCGCTGCAGCCGCGTGCCCGGATCGGCGGCCGCCCAGCCCTGCAGCAGGGCCTCGGCCTGCCCGGGCGTCATCTTCTGCCCGGCGCCGAGCAGGTGCCCCAGCGCCCCGACGTGCAGCTGGTTCGACGTGCCACGCGCGGGCAGGCCCACTCCCAGCCAGAGCGCATGGCGCGCGCGGGTCAGCGCCACGTAGAGCAGGCGCAGCTCCTCGCGCAGCCGCTCGGCATCGGCCAGCGCCAGTTCGGCCTTCCCCAGGCGGAAATCGATGCGCCGGCCGGCCTGGCCCGTCGCGGCCCCGGGAGGCAGACCGGCCCCCGCGTCCTGCGGCAGCTCGAGCATCTGCCGGCCACGCCGGTCCACCGGGCGGGCCGCCTGGGCAAAGGGCAGGAAGACCAGCGGGTACTCCAGCCCCTTGGACTTGTGCACCGTGACCACCTGCACCAGCTCGGCGTCGCTTTCCAGGCGCAGGATGCGCTCGTCGGCGCTGGCGGCGTCGGCCTGGATCTCCTCGGCCAGCCAGCGGATCAGCGCCTGCTCGCCCTGCAGCGTCGCCGCGGCGCCCTGCAGCAGCTCGGCCAGGTGCAGCCAGTTGGTCAGGCGGCGCTCGCCGTCGCGGCGGGCGGGGTCAGCGAAGGCCCCGTCGGCCGGCCCGGCCGGCTCGGCCAGCCAGCGCGCCGGCAGTTCCAGCGCATGCAGGGTCTGCAGCAGCATGGCCAGCACGCCCTGGCGCTGCCAGACGCCACGCAGGCGCAGCAGCAGGCCCTGGCGGGCCTCCCAGCTGTCCTCGTCGTCGCGCAGGGCCTGCAGGTCCGCCGCATCGAGTCCGAAGGTGGCGCCGGCGTAGGCGGTGCGCACCCGCGCGACCTCGAGCGGGTCGGCCACGGCCTGCAGCCAGCGCAGCAGGTCGACGGCCTCGATGCTGCGCAGCACCGAGTCCTGGTCCGACAGGTACACCGAGGGCACGCCGGCCTTCTGCAGCTCGCGGCGCATCGCCTGCGCCTCGCGGCGGTTGCGCACCAGCACCGCGATGTCGCCCGGGCCGAGGCGGCGCCAGCCCCCGTCGGCGTCGGCAAAGCCGGCCTGCGGATCGTTCAGCAGCCCGACCAGCGTGGCCGCGGCCAGCCGGGCCTGGGCGCGCCGCAGCGGCTGCGCCGGCAAGGGCGCGGGCAGCCATTGCAGCGTCAGTGCCGGCAGCGTGGCCGGCGCACCGTCGTCCCCCCGGGCCACCAGCCGTTCGCGCCGGCCCTGCGCACGCACGGACTCGAAGGGCAGCGCATGCCGGCCCGTACGCGGCAACGCGAAGGCGCCGAGCCCGCCGTCCGGCACTTCGTCCAGGCAGGCCGCGGCCCCCGGCCAGCCAGCCTCGGCCTGGGCGAAGATCTGGTTCACCGCCGCCACCAGCGCTTCGGTGGAGCGGTAGTTGGTGCCCAGCACATGCTGCCGGCCGGCGGTGGCCTGACGGGCGGCCAGGTAGCTGTAGATGTCGGCCCCGCGAAAGCCGTAGATCGACTGCTTGGGGTCACCGATCAGCAGCAGCAGCGTTTCGCGCGCGTCGGCCGCCACGTCGTAGAGCCGGTCGAACAGGCGGTACTGCAGCGGCGAGGTGTCCTGGAACTCGTCGATCAGCACCGCCGGGTACTGGCCGACGATGCGCTCGCGCAGCCGGGGGCCGGCCGGGCCGGCCAGCGCCGCGTCCAGACGCGCCTGCAGGTCGGCGAAGCCGAAGCAGCCGCTGCGCCGCTTGAGCTGGGCGAGCTGCCGCTCCACGCCGTCGGCGGCGTGGCGCAGCAGGGCCTCGCGCAGCGGCACGCGCGCGTCCAGCGCCTGGAACAGCCCGGCCAGCAGGTCGATCTCCGGCGGCAGCGCCGGCAGGGTCCGTCCCTTGGCCAGCGCCTGCGCCAGACCGTCGGGGGTCAGGCGCAGGCGACCGGCCCCCAGCTCGGGCTCGAGCGCCTCCGGGTCCTCGGCCCAGTCGGCCAGCGCGGCACACCAGGGCTCGAAGTACTGTGCCCGCAGCCGCGTGCCGTTGAAGACCTTGGCATCGCACTGCGCCTGCAGCCAGTCGCGCAGCGCCACCGCCCGCTCGGCCCAGGGCGCCTTGAGCGCGGCCAGGCCGTCCTGCCACTGCGCCACCCAGTCGCCCAGGCTCAGCGCGCGGCCCTCGAAGTTCCCGAGCGCCTCGCGCTGGCCCAGCAGGCCGCGCAGCTGCTGCGCCAGCGCATCGACGCCGGGCCAGACGCGCAGCACCGCCTCCAGCGGCGCGCCGGCCAGCGGGTAGACCTCGCGCCGCCAGTAGTCGTGCAGGGCAGCGCGCTGCAGCGACAGCTCGTCGGCCACCAGTTCCTCGTCGAAGCGCTGGCCGCTGTCGAAGGCGTGCTCGAGCAGCATGCGCTGGCACCAGGCGTCGATGGTGTGCACCGCCGCGTCGTCCATCGCCTCGGCGGCCAGCGCCAGCCGGTGGGCCGCGGCCAGCCGGCTGCGCGGCGCCCCGGGGGTCGGCGCGTCGGCATCCGGCGCAGCGTCCTCGGGGTAGGCGGCGATCAGCGCGCGCAGGAAGTCGTCCTGCGCGGCCGGCTCGGCCTCGCCCCGAAAGCACATCGCCGCCTCGGCCAGGCGGGTGCGGATGCGGTCGGAGAGCTCGCGGGTGGCCGCGCGGGTGAAGGTCATGACCAGGATCTCGCCCGGCGCCAGCGCGCGCGGCGGGCGGCTGGCGGCATCGCCGTGGCCCAGCACCAGGCGCAGGTACAGCGCGGCGATCGTCCAGGTCTTGCCGGTGCCGGCACTGGCCTCGATCAGGCGCGAGCCAGCCAGCGGCAGGGTCAGCGGGTCCAGGCGCTGGGCAGCGCCGCTCAGGCTCGTCATGCCTCGTCCTCCCCGGGAGCATCCCCCGCGGCGTCCTCGTCGTCGTCCCCGGGCGCGGCACCCTCCAGCCACCGCGACTGCACGCAGGTGTGCACCCACTCTCGCAGCGGTGCGTACAGGCATTGTGCCCAGGCACCGAAAGCCGGAGCCAGTGCCGGATCGGGCGGGGCCATCTCCGCGGCCAGGGCGGGGTCCAGCGCGGCAGGCGGCCAGGGCTCGGCGGCCAGGCTCTCCCAGTCCGGCCAGCAGCGCGCCAGCGCAGGCTCCAGGCCCTCGGCCCTGCCGCGGCCCTGCAGGTCGTCGTAGACCGCTTCGGCCGCGCGGCCGGCCTTCAGCGCGTCTTCGGCCAGCGCCTCCAGGAAGGCCAGGGCGGTCCGCAGCGCCACCGGCGGCGGCGCCAGCAGGCTCTGACGCCAGGCCGCCAGCAGCCGCTCGAGCTGCTGGCGGGCCACCTCGGCCGGGGGGGGCGTCAGCAGCGCCACGATGTCGCGGCCGAGCAGCCGGCCCGGCAGCGCCACGCCCATCGCGGCGGCGACGGTCAGGCGCAGCCAGGCGCCCAGGAAGGCCTCGGGGCGCGGCACGGGCGCCGACGGCCGGCCCGCTTCGGCCTTGCGGCCACCCCGGGGCCGCTGCGCAAGGCGGCGTGCCTGCAGCTGCAGCCAGACGGGGCCGGCATCGGCGCTGCTGCGCAGGCCGTCGAGCCAGTCGTCGAGCAGCGGTGCCGCCCCGGCAGCGCCCGACCGGTCCGGCCAGACCAGGTGCAGCGGCTTGGCGGCCTGCGGCAGTTCGACCTGCCATTGGGCCCACTGGCGCAGCATGGGCTCGGCGATGGCCTGGAAGTGGCGCTGCCAGCGCGGCCCCAGCGCGCCCAGCGGCAGCAGGCCGCGCCGGGCCAGTTGCTGCACGCGCCGGGCCAGCCGGTCGCCGAGCTCGGCGGCAGACCGCGGCGCCGCACCCCGCAGGCCGGCCACCAGATCCTGCAGCAGCACCGTCTCGTCCAGCGCGTCCAGCGCCAGCGGCTCGTCGTCCTGCGCGGCGGCCTCCAGCGGCGGGAAGTCCACGCCCAGGCGCTCGCGCCAGTGCGCGGCCACCGGCCGGCGCAGCCAGGTCTCCAGCCGGCGCAGGTCCAGCGGCAGGCGCACCGCGCCCCCGGGCAGCGGGGTCGGGCCGGGAGCGGCCGCCGGCGCGCCATCGTGCGCGGCCCGCCACTCGCGCGCCCAGGTGCGCAGCGGGCTGCCGGCCTCGAAGTAGCGGCGGCTGAAGGGCTGCAGCGGGTGCTCGGTGGTCAGGGCGGCCAGGCGCTGCGGGCCCCAGCTGGCGGCGATGGCGTCGCGCAGCTGCGCCACCAGCACCGAGGGCGGCTGCACGCTGTTGTCGCGCAGGCTGCGCCCGGCCCAGCTGACGTGCAGCACGCGGCGCGCGGCCAGCACGGCTTCGAGCATCAGCAGGCGGTCGTCGTCGCGCCGGGCGCGGTCGCCGGGGCGGCGCTGGCCGGGTGCGCCGATCAGGTCGAAGTCGCTGCGCGGTGTGCGGCGCGGGTAGTCGCCGTCGTTCATGCCCAGCAGGGCCACCACCGGGAAGGGGATCGCGCGCATCGGCATCAGGGTGCAGAACACCACCCCGCCGCAGAGGAAGCGGCTGCGCAGGCCGGGCTCGTCGACACCGGCCAGCCAGGCCTCGCGCAGCACGGCCAGCGGCACGGGCTCGTCGTAGCCGGCGGCCTCGCAGTCGTCCTGCCAGCGTGCCAGCGCCTCCTCCAGCCCGGCCAGCAGCAGTCGGTCGTCCTCGTCGGCCGGCTGGAAGAAGGCCTGCAGCAGCGCCCGGCAGCGCGGTCCCCAGTCGGCGGCAGCGGCGGGCTGGCGCGAGGTCGCCCACCAGGACGCCAGCGCGTCGACCAGCGCGGCCAGCGAGCCGGCCACCACCGCCTCGAGTCCGCCCACCTCGTCGTAGGGCGCGATGCCCTGCCAGTCGCCGGCCCCTGCCTCGGCGGCGTCCGCGTCGTCCTGCCCCACCGCGTAGCCCAGCAGCATGCGCCGCAGGCCGAAGCGCCAGGTGTTGGCCTCGCCGCAGGCGCCCAGGCCCAGGCTGTCGCGCTGCGCGCCGTCCAGCCCCCAGCGCACGCCTGCGCCGGCCAGCCAGCGTGCGGCCACCTCGCGGCCCTCGTCTGCCTGCGCGTCCAGGCCGAAGCGGCGCGCCACCGCCGGCACCTCCAGCAGGTCGCGCAGCTCGCCGGCGGTGCAGCGCTGCTCGTCCACGCGCAGCAGCCACTCCAGCGCGCGCAGCAGCGGCGCGCGCGAGCGGGCACGCAGGTCGGCGATCTCGTAGGGGATGCGCCGCGCATCCCCCGGCGCGTGGCGGCCGAAGACGGCGTGGATCAGCGGCGCCCAGGGCTCGATGTCGGGCACCATGACCACGATGTCGCGCGGCGCCAGCGCCGCTTCGCCGGGTGGCGGCGGCGCGGCCAGCAGCGCCAGCAGCTCGTCGTGCAGGATCTCCACCTCGCGCATCGCGCTGTGCGCCACGTGGAAGACGATGGAGCGGTCCTGTGCGGGCGGCGGCGTCGCGCCCTCCAGCGGCTCGGCGGCGCTGAGGTTGTCGCGGATGCGCGCCTGCAACTGGGCCAGCAGCGTGCTGCCGGGGGCCTCGTCGAACAGGTCCACGCGCGGCAGGTCCATCGCCCGGGCGTGGGCCTGGGTGTCGTCGAAGGCGTCGAGCAGGCGCAGGAAGTCGCGCGCCTGCCGGCCCCAGGCGGCCAGCAGCGGGTTGGCCCGGGCGTGGGCGGCCTCCAGCGGCAGTGCGAGCAGGTCGACCCCGCCGCGGTGGCCCTGGCGCAGCGGCCTGGCACGGCCGAGCAGCTCGCGGCCCTCGATCACGTCGGCCCAGTGGTAGCGGCAGGGGTTGGGCACGGCCAGCAGCACCTGGGCATGGCGCGCCAGCGCGCCCAGGGCCTGCAGCGTCTGCTGCGGCAGGTGGCTGACGCCGAAGACCACCACGCGGCGCGGCAGCGGCTGCAGCGGCGGTGGCCCGCCCTCGGCCGCAGCGTCCAGCGCGGCGACCGCGCGGGCATGGACCTCGCTGCGCACACCGGCGGCCTGGGTCTCGTCCAGCTCGTCGCACAGGGCCTGCCACAGCAGCGCCTGCCAGCGCTGCTCGGCGGGCAGCGCGCTGCGCTGGCCGCGCGCGTCGATCAGCACGGCCTCGCCGGCCCGCCAGGCCTGCAGCCAGTCGGCCCGGTAGACCTGGTACTGGTCGTAGAGGTCGGCCAGCTTGCGCGCCAGCTGCAGGCGGCGCGGCAGGTCGGCCGCGGCGTCACCCGCAGGCCCGTCCTGGCCGGCTGCGAGGAACTGCGCCAGCGGCGCGTAGCCCGGCTGCGACGCCAGCCGCGGCAGCAGCCGCATCAGGCGCCAGGCCAGCGGCGCCTCGTCCAGCGGCGAGCGCGCCGGCGCTCCCGCGCGCCCCAGCACCCCGCGGTAGAGCCGCCACAGGAAGCGCGCCGGCAGCTCCACCCGGGTGGCCGCGCAGACCCCGGCGCGCTGCGCCAGCGCCATCTTCAGCCACTCGGCGATGCCGTTGCTCTGCACCAGCACGGTCTCGGTCTCCAGCGGCGCCAGCGGATGCGCGGCCAGCCAGTCGACCAGCGTCTCGAGCAGCCATTCGAGGCGGTTGCCCTGCAGCACGAGCAGGCCGGGAGGCAGCGCGGCGGCGTGTGGCGCAACGGGCGGGCGGTCGGTCGGGCAGTCGGGGGACATCGTGCAGGATATCGGGGGCGCAGGGGGGCGCGGGGGGCGGCGCGGCGATTGTCCGGCCGGGCGCGGACAGTTCTCGTCCGCGCCCGGCCGGCCAGCGGAGCAAGGGCGCAACCGACGGACGGCGGACGGACTAGCTCGCGTAGCGTGCCAGCGTGGCCTGCAGCCGCTCGCGCAGCTTCGTGCGCAGGGCCTCGGGCGCCTCGACCTGCACGTCCGGGCCGTGGCGCAGCAGGTCCATCAGCAGCTCGGTGTCGTCGGCGTAGGGCAGCGTCATGCGCAGGCTGCCGTCGGGCAGCTTCTCCACGGCCTGCTTCGGGTGCCACTGCTCGTTGGCGACCCACTGCGCGGCCGTCGGGCTGAAGCACAGCACCGCGTGGCGCAGCTCGCCGCCGCCGTAGACGCCGTAGCCGCCGTCCAGTGCCGCCTCGACGCTGCGCAGCGAGACGTCACGGGCGCGCTCGTCGCTCAGCTCGGCGCCGCGCACCGCATCCAGCGCGAAGCGGCGCAGGCCGTCGCTGGCGTGGCACCAGGCGTCCAGGTACCAGGTGTTGCGATGGTGCAGCAGGCGCTGCGGCGAGACCTGGCGGCGCGACTCGACCCCCTTGCTGCGCGTGAAATAGACCAGCTCGAGACGGCGCCGCTGCAGCAGGGCGCTGGCCACGCGCTCGAACCAGCGCGCCGGCACCGGGCGGCGCGCCGGCAGGCTGATCCTGACACGCCGCAGCAGCTCGCGCGCCTCGGCCGCGCTGCTGCCCAGCATGCCGTGCAGCTTCTCGAGCAGGGGCTGCAGGTGGCGCCCGAGCGTGCCGCCGCCGTCCAGCCCGTCGATCAGCTGGTGCATCGTCAGCAGGGCGTGGATTTCGCGCTCGCTGAACCAGACCCCGGGCAGCTCGTGGCTGGCAGCCTTCCTGCCGCCGCGCCCGACCGGCGCCGGCGAGAAGCGGTAGCCGTTGCTGGCCCGGTCGTAGACGATCGGCGCGTCCAGCCGGCTGCGCAGGTAGTCCAGATCACGCTTGAGCGTGGCGCGCGAGACCTCCAGGTCCTCCATCAGCGCGGCAAAGCTCACCGAGCCGCGCTGGCGGATCAGCATCTCGATGCGGTAGAAACGTTCCGTGCGGTCCATCGTCGCCTCTGTACGGCTGCTCCCTCGGGCCTCGGCCCGGCCGCGCCCGGCCCTGCGGCCCGGCATGGCCCGCGCATCGTAGCCGCAGGCCCAATCGCTGATCCCGCCACAGGATCCCCCGAACGCGGGTCGGGCGCATCACCGGCAAATTCGCCACGCCGCAGCGTGACGATCCGCACGCCGCGCGGCCCCGTCGCCCGGGTGGGGCGCGAACTTCCCGCAAAGCCGCCCCCGCACCCGCAGAACCCGCAGCGGCCGCCCCCGCAGGCATGGTCTGGGCCGGCCCGGCGCGAGCGCGCACATTGGAACCGTCGACTCGGCACACAGGCTCACCTGGTGAGCCACACGAGCAGGATACTGGTCCGCAGGTCGGGCACGGTGCCCGGCGCCGCCGAGGAGTTCACCCCATGTCTGCCGAATTCACCATGATCGTCGAACACCTGCTCGAGAGCGACCTGACCCGCAGCGGCTTCGAACTGGGCTGGGACCACGGCCGCCATGGCCTGACGCCGCCGCCCGAGCACCTCAGCGCCGCCAGCGCGATCCGGCAGGGCTACGAGAGCGCGCGCGCCAGCTTCGGCGGCCGCACCCGTCTGGCCACGCCGATGGTGCGGCTGTGGCTGCAGCTGCGCCTGCAGGCCTGGCTGCGCGGGCGCGCCTTCGAGACGCTCAGCGTCACCCCCAACTACCTCGGCCAGCTGCAGACCAGCCACTGCCCGGTGACCCGCGCCGCGCTGGCGGTGGGCCGCCAGCTGCCGCCGCACGGCGCCCCCGGCGACCGTGTGGTGGCCCGCATCTGCGAGGACGCCGGCTACGCCGCCGGCAACCTGGCGGTGATCAGCCTGGCCGCCGAGCTGGCCAAGGCCGACCTGGCCTGGGACGATGCCTGGTCCCAGGCCGACGCCCTGCAGGCACGCGGCGCCGCGCAGTCCGACGGTCTGAGCGCCGGGGCCTGGCGCCGCCTGGCGGTGCTGCTGTCCTTCGTGACTCCGCTGGCGCACACCGACGCGGCGCGCCTGCCGCTGCTCGTGCTGCCGCCCAACCGGCTGCACCTGCTCAACCCCATCCAGGGCCTGCAGGTGCTGGCCACCCGGCTGCTGGACCGCAGCGGCTGGAGCACCCGGCTCACCCGCCTGCTCGCCCTGCTGCCCACGCCGGCGCTGCGCGGCGACTTCCAGCAGTTCTTCCTGGCCCTGCTGCCGCGCGTGATCGCCGCCGGCGCACCCACCGACCCCCTGCGCCGCCGCTGGGCCCTGGAGGACGCCTGGCGCGACGCCGAGGTGCTGCGCCTGTGGCAGCGCTTCGCCCTGCAGCTCGACGCCGGGCAGGCCCAGACGCTGCTCGAGCGCGCCACCGCCGAAGGCCTGATGGGCCAGCGCGTGCAGCTGCACAGCCCGGAGCAGGCCACCGACGGCTGGGCCCTGGCCACGCGCGGCTTCGTGGACACGGTGCACACGCCGGCAGCCCTGCCGCGCCTGCCCCGGCGCACCCCGGCGGCCCGCCCCGGCCGGCCGCTGGGCGCTGCCGGCAGCACCCAGCTGCCGCTGCCGCTCTGATCCGCACGCAGCACCAGCGGGCAGACCTGCCCGCTTCGTCACGGCCTGGCACCTCCTTTGCCGGGCGGCCCCGTTGGCGGCAGCGCCGGGCTGCCTACACTGCGGGCATGGAACGTCGCCCTCCCGCCCCGCACCCTCGCCCCGCCCTGCAGGCCGCCTCGCCGGCCGCGCCGTCGATCGAGCCGCCCCCGGTCCCGCGGGCCGGCCGGCGACCGGCGGGCGCCCTGGCCGCGCTGGTGCTGGCCGCCCTGCTACCGCTGGCCGACGCCGCGGCGGCCGAACGCGGCCCGCAGCGCCGTGGCCTGCCGGCCCAGGTGCAGGGCGAGGAGGCCCGCGTGCTCGTCAAGTTCCGCAGCGGCAGCCGGGCAGTGCTGGCCGCCGACAGCACAGCCGGCAGCTCTGCCGAGCGCGGCGTGCTGCGCCAGGCCGGCCGCCTGGGCGAGCGGGTCGGCCTGACCCTGCGCGACGGGCCCATGGCGGGGGCGCGGCTGCAGGTCATCCAGGCCCGCGGCCTGAGCAGCGCCGCCCTGGCCGCCCGGCTGGCCGCCGACAGCGAGGTCGAGTACGCCGTGCCCGATGGCCGCAAGCGCGCCCACGCGGCCCCGAGCGACCCGGCCTACGCGGGCGGCGCCGCGGTCGAGCCGAGCGCCGGCCAGTGGTACCTGCGCAGCCCGGACAGCGGCTTCGCCTCCGCGATCGGCGCCGAGGCCGCCTGGAGCTACAGCCGCGGCAGCGCCGATCTGGTGGTCGCGGTGCTGGACACCGGGGTGCGCTTCGACCACCCCGACCTGGTCGGCAAGCTCGTGCCCGGGCACGATTTCGTCACCGACACCACCATCTCCAACGACGGCGACGGCCGCGACGGCGACGCCTCCGACCCCGGCGACTGGGTCACCCAGGCCGAGAGCGACGACGCAAGCTCCGAGCTGTTCGACTGCGGCGCCAGCGACAGCTCCTGGCACGGCACCCAGACCGCCGGCCTGATCGCCGCGGCGACGAACAACGGCGTGGGCATCGCCGGCATCGGCCGGCATGTGCGGGTGCAGCCGGTGCGGGTGCTGGGCAAGTGCATCGGGCACGACTCGGACATCCTCGCCGGCCTGCGCTGGGCCGCCGGCATCGCGGTGCCCGGCGTGCCGGCCAACCCGCATCCGGCCCGGGTGATCAGCATGAGCCTGGGTTCGGGCGGCAGCTGCACCCCGGCCTACCAGGAGGCGATCGACGAGGCGCGCGCGCGCGGTGCCGTCGTGGTGGTCTCGGCCGGCAACGACGGTGCCGCGGTCAACGCCCCGGCCAACTGCCGCGGCGTGGTGGCGGTGGCCGGCCTGCGCCACATCGGCACGAAGAGCGGCTACTCCAGCCTGGGCGCCGAGGTCACCCTCAGCGCCCCGGCCGGCAACTGCGTCAACGAGACCGGCGCCTGCCTCTACCCCATCACCAGCACCAGCAACAGCGGCCGTACCCATCCGGCCTGCCCGGCCTACACCGGCAGCGGCGACGACTTCGCCGTGGGCACCAGCTTCTCCGCCCCGCTGGTGGCCGGCACCCTGGCGCTGATGCGCGCGGCGCACCCGGGCCTCGACCCCGACGCGCTGGCCGAGCTGCTGCGCCGCAGTGCCCGCCCCTTCCCCACGTCCGGCGCAGAAGCCGGCGTGCCCGCCTGCCCGGCCACCCAGCCCGACACCGGCGAGTGCTACTGCAACACCGCCACCTGCGGCGCCGGCATGCTCGATGCCGGGGCGGCCGTGCAGGCGGCTGCCGCCGGGCGCAGCGTGGTGCTGATCGACGAGGGTGCCAGCAGCCGCATTCCGCTGGGCGGCAGCGCGCTGCTCAGCGGCACGGCCTCGCAGCTGGCCGACGGCCGCCATGTCACCGGCTGGCAGTGGGCGCTGAACGACCCCGCCCTGGCGCGCTTCGACGGCAGCGTGGTGGCCAGCACCGCCCGCCTGAGCGCCCTGGCCGACGGCAACGCCCTGGTCACGCTCAGCCTGACCGACAGCAGCGGCGCGCGCAGCAGCAGCACCGCGGTGCTTCGCACCGGCGCGGCGCCGGCCGCCAGCTGCACGCCCGAGCCCGACCCGGGCAATGGCAGCGGCAAGGAGGACGGCGGTGGCGGCAGCTTCGACCCGGCCAGCCTGCTCGCCGGCCTGCTGCTCCTGGGCGGACTGCTCGCCACCCGCCGCCGCGCTCCCGCCGCGGGGCGCTGAGGCCAGGCGCCCGGGCCATGGGCGAGCGCCACATCGCCATCCACCCCGCCGCACCGCCCAAACCCCCCTGGGGCGCAGCCTGCAACGGCTGCGGCCTGTGCTGCCTGGCCGAACCCTGCCCGATCGGCCGGCTGATCAGCCTGCGCCGGCGGGGGGCCTGCCGCGCCCTCGTCTGGGAAGACGGGCCGCACGGCAACGGCCAGTACCGCTGCGGCGTGCTCGCCGGCCGGCGCGACCGGCTGCCCCGCTGGCTGCGCCCGCTGGGCGGCTGGCTGCAGCGCCGCGCCGGACGCTGGATCGCCGCCGGCGCCGGCTGCGATTGCGACATGGAACTGGCGGACTGAACCCGCCGCGCCGTCCCGGAAAAAGCACCGGGAGCAGTTCACGCCCACCCCGACCGGCACCCGCTCGAGGGGAGGTCAGGCCGGTTGCGAGCAGGCAAAGTCCGTTGCGTGGCGAACATGCCACTTTTTCAGATCCAGCCTGCAAGCAAGGAACGACCATGCATCCCCTGACCCTGATGGCCCAGGGCCCCCGGCGACGCATCCTCGTCACCGGGGCGGCCGGCTACCTCGGCAGCGCCCTGGTGCCCGAACTGCTCGCGCTCGGCCACGAGGTCGTCGCGGTCGACACCATGATCTTCGGCGCCCGCGGCCTGAGCGCCGTGGCCCACCACCCCGCGCTGACGGTGCGGCGCATGGACGTGCGCGGCCTGCAGCGCGAGCACCTGAACGGCGTGCACGCCATCGTCGACCTGGCCGGCATCGGCGATGCGGCCGCCGCCGCCCTCGACCCGGCCTGGACCCAGGCCGTCAACCACCTCGCCCGTGTGCGTCTGGCCCAGCTGGCCCCCACCGCGGGCGTGCAGCGCTACCTGCTGGCCAGCTGCTGCAGCGTCTACGCCGCGCCGGCTCCCACGGACGACCCGGGCCCGGCGGAGGCCGCCCCCCTCGACGAGACCGCCGCCACGCAGGACCACGACCCCTACGCCCGGGCCAACCTGCGGGCCGAGGCCGCCGTGCTGCCGCTGGCGCGTCCCGGCTTCGCGCCCACCGTGCTGCGCCTGGCCAACTGCCACGGCCTGGCCCCGCGCACCCGCTTCGACCTCACCGTCAACGCCATGGCCGAGCAGGCGCTGCACCAGCGCTGCATCACCCTGCCCGACGACGGTCAGGGCTGGCAGCCCCTGCTGCAGGTACGCGACGCGGCGCGCGCCATCGTCGCAGCCCTGGGCGCCCCGATGGCCAGCGTGTCGCGGCAGATCTTCAACGTCGGCGCCGGCAACCTGCGCGGCCTGGACATCGCCCGGGCCGTGCGCCTGGTGCTGGGCAGCCACATCACGGTCCAGCCCGACGCGACCCGGCCCGCTGCGCCGCGCGCCTGCATCGACTTCGACAAGTTCGGCCACCGCCTGGGCTGGCAGCCCCAGGGCGAGCTGATGCAGTCCATCGCCGAACTGGTCGATGCGCTGGACGGCCAGCGGGTGGAGTGCGGGCCGAGCACGCGCGCAGCCGGGTGGTATGCGAGCATCCTGTCCGAAGGCACGTCGAACCCGACCTTCACCTGAGCCGACCGGTCCGCCGACCGGACACCGACTTCCCGCGCGGCCACGACAGGCCGCCTCGAATCTGCCCCTCGATGCCCGGACCCCAGACCGCTCCCATTGCGCTGTTCGTCTTCGATCGTCCCGAACACACCCGCCGCTGCCTCGACGCCCTCGCGCGCAACCCGGAGTTCTCCGACAGCCCGCTGTTCGTCTTCTCGGACGGCTCGCGACAGCGCAGTGACCTCGATCGCGTCGAGGCGGTGCGCCGACTGGTGCACCAGTGGCCCCACCCGGCCAAGACCATCCATGAAGCGCCCGCCAACCGCGGACTGGCTGCGTCCGTGATCGCGGGGGTGACGCAGCTGTGCCACCGCATGGGTCGCGCCATCGTGGTCGAGGACGATCTGGTCACCGCTCCGACCTTCCTCGCCTACATGAACCATGCGCTGGACCACTATCGTGACGACGCGCAGGTGATGCAGATCTCCGGCCACATGTATCCGGTGGAGCCGGCGGGCACCCACGATGCGGTCTTTCTCCCGCTGGCCACCTCCTGGGGCTGGGCCACCTGGGAGCGCGCCTGGCGGCACTTCGACCCGGACATGACGCAGTACGAAGCCCTGCGGCGCGACCCCCAGCTGCGCCGCCGCTTCGATGCCGACGGCGCGATGCCCTACTTCACCTACCTGGAGCGGCAGCGCAAGGGCCAGGCCGACTCCTGGTTCATCCGCTGGTACCTCAGCCTCTTCCACCGCCGCGGGCTGGTGCTGTACCCGCGCCGCAGCCTGGTGCGCAACCTCGGCTTCGACGGCAGCGGCGTCCACTGCGGCCACGGCGGATCGCCGTACGACCCGGTCGGCCCGCTGGCGGCCGACACGATCGAGCGCCTCCCTCCCGCCGCACTGGATCAGGACACCTACGCCGCGGTACGCCGCTACCTGGCCGCGCAGAACACCTTCGTCGCCCGGGCGATGCGGCGCCTGCGGCTGCCGATGCGCCCCCGGTCGACCCCCTGAATCCGGCGCGAGGTCCCGCCGGCGTTCAGCCGGCAGCACCGGGCTGCACGACCCAGTGCGCGTCGCCGCGCTCCGAAAGCCGGAAGGTGCCTGTTCGAATGCGCCGCTCGTGCTCGGCGATGCATTGCGCATCGTCGAAGCGCCGCCCGACCGGTCGGGCCGGATTGCCCGCCACGATGTCGTAGGGCGCCACATCCCGGCCCACCACCGCACCGGCCGCCACGACGGCGCCCCGTCCGATGGTCACCCCCGACAGCACGACGCAGCCGAAACCCAGCCAGACATCGTCTTCCACCCGGACCAGGTGACGGGCCGGGTCGACATGCGCCGGCATCTCGGCCATGGTGGGCGAGACCTGGGGCGTGAAGCGCATCGGGATGCCCACCGCACGGAAATCGTGATCGTTGCGCCCGACCAGCGCCACACGGTCCGCGATCAGCACGTAGTCGCCGATCTCGGCATTGCAGGCAATGTGCACCTCCTTGCCCAGGTAGACGCCCTGCCCGATGCGCAGCCGCTGGGGCGCCCACAGGCGGCTGCCCCGGCCGATGTGCAGGTCCTCCCCGGCCTGCAGGACAGACCCGGCGCGTTGCACTGCCCACCCGGTGCGCAGCCGGCGCAACGCAGCAACCGGCCAGGCCGCCCAATCCCACAACGCATGCGACACCCGCACAGCCTTCACCTCCGGGCCGGCTGGCCTGCGCCCAGCACCGGCCCCTTCAGCCCGCCTCGTCAGCCCACCGCCACCAGACCCCGGTTCACCCGCGGCACCAGGGTCGAGCGGATCAGCCCCACGATCTGCGCCACTTCCTCGTCCGTCACGCCCTGATGGATCGGCAGGCAGATGCCCTGCTCGTACAGGCGCTCCGACACCGGCAGCGACACCGGGTCGATCAGCCCCTTCAGGCAGGGCTGCAGGTGCAGCGGGTAGAACATCGAGCGGGTCTGCACCCCGGCCGCCTCCAGCGCCTGGCGCAGCTCCGGCATGCGCCGGCTCAGCAGCGGAAAGCGGAACGGAATGAACTCCGAATCGGGGTCCACCGCCATGAACTCGAGGCCCGGCAGCCCACGCAACCCCTCCTCGTACAGCGCGTAGCGGCGCAACCGGTCGGCACGCACCTGCTCCAGGCGCGCCAGCTGCACATTGCCCACCGCGCACTGCATGTCGGTGACGCGGAAGTTCATCCCCAGCGCCTCGTGCACGAAGGTGCCGCTGTGCTCGCGCCCCTGGTTGCGCAGCAGCTTCAGACGCCGGCCCAGCGCCGCGTCGTCGGTGAGCACCGCGCCGCCCTCGCCCATCGTGACCGACTTGTCCGCGAAGAACGACAGCACCCCCAGCGTTCCCAGCGTGCCCGCATGCCGGCCCCGGTAGCGCACCCCGCAGGCCTGCGCGGCATCCTCCAGCACCGGGATGTCCAGCCGCTCACCCAGCGCGGCCACGTCCTCGGCATAGGCCGCCTGACCATAGATGTGCACCGGCATGAAGGCCGACGTGCGCGCCGTCACGGCCCGCTCGAAGGCCTCCGGCGTGGCACTGAACGTATGCGGATCCACGTCCACCAGCACCGGCTTCAGCCCGGCGAACACCGCCGCGCTGGCCGTGGCCATGAAGGTGAAGCTGGGCATGATCACCTCCGAGCCGCGCGGCAGGTCCAGCGCCAGCAGGGCGAGGAACAGCCCCAGCGTCCCGTTGGGTGCCAGCGCCACGTGCGCGGCCTGCGTCAGCGTGCCGAGCTGATCACGCAGATAGGCTGCCTGCGGCCCCTCGGTCAGCCACTGGCGCTCGAAGCACCCCGCCACCGCTTCCTGTTCCGCGGCATCCAGCCAGGGCTGAACCTGGCAAACCGACATCCGCTGTTGCATCGAATCAAACCCCCGATCGTTGTCGACCGGCCCCAACCGCACCGATCTCCGGCTGATGGCGACCTGCCGGGCCTCCGGGTGCCGGTGACCCGATGCCGGGTGCACCCGAGCAGTGCACGTCGAACCGAGTCGCCACGATGCCACGGCTCGCCGGAAACGCCTCGCCAGAATTGCGCACTCCGGAACCGCGCCACCGGATCAAGGGGGTGAAGATTCACGCCCGTTTCGCCCGAGCGCGTAATGGCGTGTCAACTGCTTCAAGGCCCCCCAGACGAACAGGCTGTTGTGCACCAGATAGCGCTTCCAGAGCCGCCTCGGCTCGCAGCCCAGGCGGAAGAGCCACTCCAGGCCGTTCTCGCGCATCCACGGCGGCGCACGCCGCACCGTGCCGGCCCAGAAATCGATCCCCGCCCCGATGCCCAGGGTCACGGCCTGCACACGGCCGCGATGCTCGAACATCCAGCGATCCTCCTTCGGGCAGCCCAGCCCGGTCATCACCAGCTGCGCGCCACTGGCATTGATGCGTGCCACGTCCGCCTCGTCCTCTTCGGGCGTCAGCGGCCGGAAGGGCGGCGAGTGCATGCCCACGATGCGCAGGCGGGGGAACGCCGCCTCGAGCCGAGTCCGCAGGGCCTCCAGCGTCTGCGGCGTCGTCCCGTAGAAGTACACCGCCAGACCGAGCTCCTCTGCACGCCCGAGCAGCTTCCACATCAGATCAGGGCCGTTGATGCGCTGCTGCGTGCGATCCACCGTCCGGCGCAGCATCCAGGCCACCGGCCAGCCATCGGGCGTGACCATGTCGGCCGCGGCAATGTGCCGCCCATGCGCCGCATTGCGCCCGGCCAGGACGACGGAGTGGGCGTCGCAGATGGAGACGTAGCGGGATTCACCCCTGTGCCCCCAATCGATGATCCTTTCGACTGCACCCGACCAATCGAGCACATCGACCGACACTCCCAGGACACGCCCAGTCCTCCGACCCAACTCCCGTACCTCCACCTTGCTCATCGACGCGACCCGACCCCATGCCGAACGGATCTACGATGCCAGGCTCCGGCAAGCTTTCCCTGCACGGTCGAACCTGCTGTCCGCCCCCCTGCCGAACACCGGCTGACAAGGGTCACGCGATCCGTACCGCTGACACGCTGGACCGATAGCCAGCTCAAGGGAACTGCCGGCAAAGGACCTCGACAATTCGCTCAGCGGCACGACCATCCCACAGATCCGGACACCTCCCTCGCTTCACACCCCCCCTCAGAATCTCTTCGGCGCAGGCCACGATCCTCAGTGGGTCGGTTCCGACGATGATGTTCGTTCCCTCCTCCACCGTCACGGGACGCTCGGTGTTGTCCCGCAACGTCAGGCAGGGAACGCCGAGCGCAGTGGTTTCCTCCTGCAAGCCACCACTGTCCGTCAGCACGATGGCAGCGTCCTTCCATACCCGCAAGAAACTCATATAGGAAAGCGGACCGGTCAGCATGATGCTGCCACCCAGATCCACGCCAAACCTCTCCAAATTCGCCCTCGTGCGGGGATGAACCGGAAAGAGAAGCGGACACATGGCCGACACACGCCCCAGCGCCTCGACGATGCGGAGAAGCACCACGGGATCATCCACATTCGCTGGACGGTGCAACGTCACAACCCCGAACCTCCCTGCCGGACAAGCCATCGACGCCAGGAAGTCCTGTACCTCGGCGGGAGCGACGCCGCCCTGAGAGAGCCTCTCGACCTGATACAGCAGGTTGTCCACCATCACGTGCCCGACCTCGAAGATGGATTCCCTCGGTTTTCCCTCTTTCACGAGATTCGACAGACCACTCGGCTCCGTAACGAAAAAGAAGTCCGAGATACTGTCCGTCACGATCCGGTTGACTTCCTCCGGCATCGACATGTCACCACTGCGAAGCCCGGCCTCGACATGAGCAACGCGAATTCCAAGCTTCTTCGCCACGATCGAGCAGGCCAGCGTCGAATTCACATCGCCGACCACCAGAACCACATCCGGACAAAGCCTTCGGCACTCCGCCTCGAATGCAACCATTATTCTCGCAGTCTGCTCCGCGTGGCCACCTCCACCTGCGCCGAGATACACATCCGGGCGGGGAATTCCGAGCTCCTCGAAGAAGACGTCGTTCATCTCGCGATCGTAGTGCTGTCCGGTATGAACGAGAACCCGGTCCAGCCTGCCGCTGCGGTCGATCGCCCTCATGATCGGCGCGATCTTCATGAAATTCGGCCTCGCACCGGCAACGATGCAAACGACAGGTTTCCTCATATCATTCCTCGACGAAAAATACCATCAATCCGACATCGAAAGACCGTGGCAAAGCTGACCAAACCACTCGACGATCAGGAGCGACAAGCCTGCCGAACGGCAATAGTGGGAACAGGCCCCGGCATACTGTCGCGACGTTCAACGAGCGAGAGGCCCGGGCCTACCGCCCTTGAGTCCCTCCAGCGCGCCGACGATTCTGGAGAGGAAGGACCGGAATGAGAAAACACCGCGGATCATCTCTCTCGACCTCCGTCCCATCTGCGCAGCCAGCGACGGATCCTCGAGAATCTTCTCGATGCATCCAGCAATCTCCTCGCTCGTCCCCCCCCGCAGTCTGAATCCATTCACGCCATCGACGACCAGATCATCTGCACTTCCATCCGCAAATCCGGACACTATCGGCAGACCGTGGGCCATGGCCTCATTGATCCCCAGACCGCCCGTTCCCGGAAGTACATAGACCTCTGCCGCATCGAAATACATTCCGACGCCATCCAGGACAGCACCAGGGAGAATCATCCAAGGTCGTGACTCAGCCAGTTTCCGTATCGTTCCGAGATGCTCCCCGTCACCCACCACGATCAGCACGGCATCCTTCCTGGCGAGCCTGTCCATGGCCTCCACGAGGGCTTCCACCCGCTTCTCTGCCAGAACTGCCCCCACGAACAGGACGATCTTCGATTCCCCGACTTCAGGATGACGACGGCGAAGACGCGCACGGGCCTCATCGCGAGTCAATAACTCGATCTTCTCTTCGTTGATCGTATTGTGGACGACCACAACCTGACGCTCCGGACAGCCATGTTCCAAAGCATACTTCCTGGCATTGCTGTGATACGCGAGGTGAAAGTCGAATCCAGGAATGAAGTAGCCAAGCAGTCTGTCCTTGATCCAACTCTTGTTGTATTCGTATCCACATTGCCAGGCGACAAGCTTGAAACCGAGCCGACGTCTCGCCGAGATCAGCCCCCAATGTGAAATGTTCCCGACATGACCCAGAACCACCACGATCTCGGGACGGTTAGTCTCCAGCCATTCGAGAACGCCAATATGCCTCCGGAACGTAAAGCTTCCTACGTGGAACTCCCTGAACTCGTACTTCCGCTCGTTCTCGACGACCTTTTCTGCAAGCCCGACCCGCCCCTTGCCACCTTGCTCGGGAACACCGGACAAGAGATGGATCTCCATTCCATGGAGGGGCAATTCACACTCCAACGCCCGAAACAACTCCCTGTGGTAATGTGCCACCCGATCGAACACGAACACTACGCGGACAAGGCTTTCCATCTTCATTCCCCGGGGTTCACAAGCCAGTATCTATAGCCACGCTCGGAGGACTGGAACCTGCCACTCTCAACCTTTCTCTCGTGCGCCGCCACCTCATCTCCTGAAAACCTCCTGCCGATCTCCCTTGCAGGATTCCCACCGACAATCGTGTACGGCGCCACGTCCTTCACGACCACGGCCCCGCTGGCCACGATCGCTCCACGCCCGACACGGACGCCCGACAACAGGATCGCACCGAACCCGACCCAGACATCGTCCTCGACAATGACCTGGTTCCGCGTCCGCCCTGCATCCGACCGATCTGAGCCAACCCACGGAGAGAACCTCACAGGTATTCCGACGGTGTGGTAGTCGTGATCCAGTCGGCCGACGAATGCGACGCGGTTCGCAATCAATGCATAATCCCCGATATCGGCATTGCACTCTATATGCACGTCTTTGCCGATGTAGACGTGATCTCCTATCCGAATCCCCACTGGAGCCCACATCCGTGCTCTGGCACCGATGTGCAGATCGAGACCGGCGGACTCGATGCTCCGACAGGAACGCACGAACAGCCAGGTTCTCAGGCGCCGCAGGCCCGCCATCAAAGCAAGTCGCATCTCAACTCCCGAAAATCGGACGTCCATCGTCCGCATCGTCCGGCAGTCCGACCAATCTGAGGGCACCTTCGGCCCTGGACCGCCAGGTCATCGCCGTTCTGGTCCAAGTCATTGCGGCTTGCGCCATGCCCTGGCGCCCAACCTCGTCGGCATCGAAACGGCAGAGCGCGGTAGCCAGAGACGTCACGACGCCCACCTCGTTGCGGCTTCCCACCGGAACCACGACACCGGCCCCTGGACCCACCAGCGTCGCAGGTCCACCGAGGTCCAGACACACCACAGGCAAGCCGTTCGCTTGCGCCTCCAGAACCACATTTCCACTCGAATCATGCAGACTCGGGAAGAGAAGACAGTGCATCGATCGATACAGTTCGAACAGATCGGCCTGGGACAATCTGGCGATCCAACTGATTCTGTCGGACAGACCCAATCCCGCAGCCAGCCTTCTGAGAACATCCTCGTAGGGCCCCGATCCAACGATCGTGAACTGGAGATCGGCCCCTCGACCAACTGCATCGGCAACGGCGCGGATCGCCAGATGGACGCCCTTCCAACCAAGCAACCGGCCGACGAACAGAACCTTCAACGGAGAACCGGGCGGCCGGACGGACGGCTGCCGCTCACCGTCGCAATCGACACCGATCTCCGGAAAAACAACCGCCCTCGCACGAAATGGCCAAGGCAGCGCTCCTTTGGTCTCCGCGGTCTTCACGAGGATGGCCGTCGACTTCTGCAGCGACAACCACAGCATTGGATTGACAAGTGCCATCTTGTTCACCAGACTGCGAGCTATCTCCTTCGCCAGTTCACGTGCGCCGAGAGACCTCTTGAGTCGAAAGGGTGCATCCTCTCCGCCGCCGAGTGGTCCGAAAATGAATGGTACACCGAGGTTCCCAAGAAACGAAGGATGCCTGAAAACACCATAGGTCAGATGAATTGCAGCGTCGAAGGGGCGCTCCATATGCAATTTTCGACATAGTCCTATCACGCCGTATTGCCAGCTCGAATAGGTCATCTGTGCCGTCAGCGGAGAAAGCCGAATCCTCCGTGTCAGAACGGGCCTGTAGTAAACGACGCGAACTCCAGGCGGGAGCGGTTCGGACCAGCCTTCGACGGCATCCCGGCGACTGACATCCGTGATAACCACCACCTCGTGGGTACGCCCAAGTTCGACAGCCCATCTCCACCCAACTCCGGGCTCACTACCGACTCCCGGTGCGAAGGCAAAGGCACTCAGCAGAATTCTCATACCAGAACGCACCAGGTGAGCGACGAACCAGTCAGGGCCATATCGGAAAGTTAGGAAGCACAGCTTTCAGCCGCGCGAGGTAGAACGTCGTCGGTCCGATCGGATCAGCTCGGCTCAGAACTTTTCGGCAGTCATCAGATAGCTGCCGTACAGAGCCATTGGAAATCTTTCCCCAAGGTACCTTGTCATCTTTCCGCTTCCACGCACACGGATACGAGAGAAACCAACCATCCCAAGCCGCAGGGCTAGGATTCCAGCATGATGCTGGGTAAGATGTGCACCTCCAAGAATACTCTGCCGACGCACGATCCTCTTGATGTCACCAGGGTTCGGAGTGGTCAGAAGGAACTTTCCACCTATCCTGAGAACACGGAACACCTCGGCCAGCGTCGATTCGACGTCTCTGGGATACAGGTGCTCCAAAAACTCTCCGGCAACCACGACGTCATAGCTCTCGTCCGGCACAGGAATCGCAGTAGAAAGTCCATGGACGGTCGTCGAATATACAGCCGACGGCAACCGGTCCAGCCGATCCCGGACCGCATCCAGACCTGCGATCGACAGAGCGCCGTTCAGATCCTTGAGGACTCTTCCACCCCTGCCCGTGTTGCATCCGACATCGAGGACATCCTTCGAACCGTTTGGGATGTGACGGAAGAACTGCCTGTACCGCTCCTCCGTGAATGGGTCGGTTTCACTGACGGACTGGTCGGAGTTGAGAGCTTCGTAACGATTCATGATTCATTTCCGATCATCGGCAGCAGAACTTGCACCGTGCTTGACCATGCCTTCGATCGCGCATGTGAAGTAATTCTCACCCTGTCGAAATCCACGCGGCGCGTTGCGAATGTCATCAGGGCGCGCCCAAGTCCTTCGGGGGTTCGCTGAGTGACAACGATACCCGCAAACTCTGGCACACTCGATGAAAACGAGCCGACTTCGAAGCAAATTACCGGCACACCGAACCGAAACGCCGTGAAGAGCACGCCGCTCTGGTCGATGTGCCGATAGGGAAGGACGACCACATCCGCACCTTCGAAGACGAGACTGACCTCACCCTCTGGAACGAAAGATTTTCTCCACTTCACCCGATGACGAGGAGCGACGGATGCCATCAGCGCTTCGATCTCCGACTCGTACCTCCGCTCACGCGGTACACCCACGATCGAAACACTCACTGGCTGAGCACAGTATTCGAGTGCCTCGAGCAGAATGTCCACGCCCTTGTACCTCATGACAGCGCCGAAAAGAAGGACACGCAGTCGCCCTTCGTCTTGGCCTTGCATTTCACCGACTCCAGGTTCTCCATGGTCCGGGATATCGTCGACGCCATGCTCCATGATCACGATGCGTGCGACCGATATCCCGAATCTGGCTGCAAGTTCGGACGCAGCCCGCTCCGTATGGACGATCAAAAGAGAGGGGATCCTGTATATACTCGCAAGCAGGCGATCGGCCCCTTTCCCGGAGTCATGGGGCACGATATTGTGAACCGTCAGCCACAGGCGCTTGGAGAGGAGGCGCAGCAGCAGCAACTCCAGGACTGCACCCGGGCCAACTCCACCAAGAAGGAGACCGTTAAGATGGACGATGGCCGGCCTTCGAGTCGCGACATAGTAGTAGAGTCGAACGATGTAGGAAAGCAGGCCGATGGCCTTTCGAAAGGCAGAACGTGCAGGATTCTGTGATCCTCGGAGATTGACGAACTCGATCGTACGACGAAGGTCCTCGCACAGAGTCCTGTCAGAACCGATCAAAGTCACCGCCACACCGTTGTCTGCAAGTCCGTTCGCAAAGCCTTTCTCGTAGTTTGGCTGGAATCCATGGGACACGAGGACGACACGCTTTGACATCTCAGTTCATCCCGATCCTGTATATCACAGAGGCGCGTCGTTCCGGGCAAACCCTTGCCCGCACAACGAACGCGTTCTCCTTTTCGTCGTAGACGGGGAATGGGTCGCAGAGATTTCCGGGAATACGAACGAACGTTCTCCAGGATCCGGCCTCGCGTCGCAGCACCCTGATCCCAGAGGCAAATAGCCACTCCGTACCGTCGGGCGTGATCAGCACCTTCGATGCTCCGAACGGAAGAGCCTCGGGCCCCTGCCACCGACCAGTTGTCGGGTCCAGTCGTGCCAGCATCCTCTCCGCACCACGAGGCTCGAGTATGGCAAGAACCTCGCCGTTGCTCTTGACGGCGAGATCCTTCGCTGTATTGAAGTAGGTGCCCTGCGGCCACAGACCGATCTCCCTTTCAGCCGAGCGGACAGAAATATCGGAAGGGTAGCCCGATTCGATCAGCTTCGAATGACTGGGCGCTATCGTGTAGGATCCATCCAGACCGGATCTGGAGTCCCAGGTCGTCCATATCGCGTGAAGACTGCCTGCTCCGTCGAAGCCGATCCTGACGTTGTATGGAACATGGCGTTGGTCGAACAGAAATGGCCTCGAATGCAGGCTCTCTCCGATTTCGTCGACAGCATCTCCGTGATCGAGTCGCATCTCCTTGCCGATCGAGTTCCAGACTCTTCTCTCCGAGTCGTATCGGGCTATTCCTGCTGCAAAGCTCCTCCGTCCCCATGGCCTGGCCGGCTTCAGGGCATATCGATACGTCAGGTACAGATCACCGCGTGGCGCCGTGAAAAAGGCTGGATACGTAATCTGATTTCCTGGAACTGCCGCCCTACCGGGACCTGGGAAGTTCGTCTTGTTTCTATCACGTATCGTCTCAAGCTCCTGCACGGAAACATTCTCGCCACGGAATTCGAACGCATCGATCGAGTACGCAGATGCAGAGACGACATATTGCCATGGCATGTGATGCATGTTGTATGCCACATGAATGTGACCGTGGCGGTCGAAGGCCACGGACGGCTGGGTGTGATAGGCGTCGTGGAGTGTTCTGGTCTCGAGCGTCCTCTCGCTCCATTCCCACACTCCGGTCGGGCCACGCTTGCCCAGCCGGACTCGTGTCGTCAGAAAGCCGATGGCCTGTCGTGCCGGATCGTCTTCGACCTGAGCGAGCACCACATAGCCGTTGCGGACAGCCAGCGGTGTCGCAGCCGCGGACACATCGCCGGTCGGCGACACATTCGCAACTTCGAGCAGGCGTTCTACTTCGGGGGGAGAGGCTTCTCCGCCCTCGGTGACACAAAGTAGCAGAGCCAGAACGAACGCCCGTGTCATACGCTCCGCACTCCGACGGATGCGGATTTTCTTCCGACACCGCTTCCCAGGGTGCGACGGCGTTCGTTCGACGCGACCTCGAATATCGATACGGAAAGCACGATCCACCACAGATGTCCAGTTCGAACGAAGCTGGTCTCCGAGACGTTGAGGAGCATGGCAGCCAGCAGAATGGCCCCGTGACAGAGCGCGGGAACACGATCTCCGCTGCGATACCGTCGAATCAGGGCGACGAAATGGAACCCCAGGACCACGAACAGCAGAAGAAGACCCAGGATCCCAAGTTCGTTCGTGACGTCGATGTAGCCACTGTGGGCCTGTCCAGGCTGCCACGCGAAACTGCGGACGATGGTGGCCGATTCTCCATCGACGCCGGTCCAGAACGCACCGTAGCCGGTGCCCAGGTAGGGATGTCGCAGTATCTCGTTGAACATCATCGTCCAGAGATCGGTCCGACCCGTCAGGGTCGCGTCCTTGCCGACCGACTCCACGCCTGCAGAGAACAGTGCGTGGAGGGGCACGGTACCTTCCACGACGAAGTAGCCGAAGGCTCCGGCAAGAGTCAGCATGGCCGCGGCTATCCCCATGGCAAGTGCCGGCGCCCCATGTTTCAGGCAAAGCATCCAGTAGAGAATCATGAAGACACTCGCTGCAGCCGTTGCGATGCTCGTGGTACTGCCGGTCGCGAGCAAAGACGCCCATGTCAGGGCCCAGGCTCCCCAGATCACGACGCCACCTCCATGCCGAAGCGCGTGGTAGAGAACGAGGATCACCATCAGCATCGAGAACTGCCCCCAGACGTTCTTGGTGAACGTGATCCCCCTGAAACCACCTGCCGAATCGAACGAAGAGTCGATGGTCAGTCCCGCGAGCAACCCCAGCAGGAGGATGACCATGCCCGGCCATGTGAAGGCCAGCAGGGCGTCGCCGTCGGCCTTCTGGCGCACCAGTGCCATGGCAACAACTCCGACGCCGACTAGCTGCAGGACACGCTTCGCAGACACCAGCAGTTCGTTCGACCAGATCAGCGAAAGGACCGCGAAAGCAAGCAAGACGAAATAGGGTATGGAGAGACTGGTCCGGTCCAACGAGAGTCTCTTGTCCGGACCGCGAAGAGAAAGGTAGAGGGCGATGGTAAAGAGCAGACTCCAGCCGACCTGTCGCAACGTGCTTCCTTCGGATGCGCTCGCGAGGGACCCTCCTCCGAAGGGGATCAGGCAGAGGATCAGCACCATCGTTGCGACCAGCCACTTCTCCGGCTTTCCGGCCACGAGAACAGCCGGGAGGGCAGCACCGAGAAAGGCTGCCACGAGAAAGTAGGGACCGAGCCCGATCAGATACGCATAGACGGTCTGGAGCATTTCACTCAAGACGGCTGAAGCCGCCTCTCCCAGTAATTTCTGGCACGTGGCACGATCAGCGCGAGTTGGAGCACCTCCACCACGCACAGAGTTCCGATGATCCAGAGCGGGCCCCTCTCGGCGAAGACGAGGTAGCAGGGCACGGAACCGAGTACCGCAAACAATGTCACGTGATGCAGGATCCTGTAGCCGCCGGGGTCCGTCATCAGCGTGGCCATATACACGTTTCTGACAAACGCGAGGGTGAAGTAGACCAGCCAGGCCAGCACGAGCGTCTGCAGACCGCTGTACTCCGCACCGAGCAGCGGCTCGATCCATGGATAGACCGTCAGGAGCACCAGGGTGAGGACGATCGAGAACACGATGGCGGCTGCGCTGCTGACGTTGGTCACCCTCCTCACCGAGACGACCTCACCCGCGGGAAGCCAGCCGGAGAACTTCGGTCGATACCAGTTACCCCAGGCCGTGGCCAGAAGTCCCAACGGCATCACAAACAATCGTGATGCCCCGAGATCCGCGACTGCAGCAAGTCCGGCGAAATAGGCTGCAACCGTCGAAAAGGAAGTCAGATTTATCCAAGTCAACAGAACCGACGGAAGAGCCCATCGGGCACAGGACCAGATCGAGGTCATCGACGGACGATGGATCGATGCACCCTGCGTGCCCCCGACCCTGCCCACAAGCGGCAGGGCAGCTGCAAGCCCTGTCAGGGCCAGTGCCATGCCGGCGTCCAGCACTCGGTTCCACGCTGCCACTCCGAGTCCTGCAAGGAGCAAGGTGCCATAAACAAGGTCACCGAGAAGGGCCTGAACCCCTTGGCCTTGCACATAACTCAACGAACGCTGAGCCTCCCGAATCACCGTTCCAATCACAGCCAGTGCGAATCCGAGACAGAGAACTGCCCGGATCCCTTCCCCCGCGTCTCCCGTCACCCGGAGGTAGCCCCAGAGCAACACACCGGCGAGCAACGCCCCTGCACCAGCGAGAATCATGTGCAGCGTGACGGCGGTTCGCTTCAGGGCGGTCTTCGTTTCTGGACCGGATGCCGGCAGCAACGTGGCGACAGGAGAGTTGATCAGAGCGTTCTGTATGCCCTGAACGAGGAGCAGCATCGACCCCAACAGAACATAATACCCATATTCCTGCTTGCTGACTGTCGTGATGAGAATCATCGAGACAGTCAGGCCCAGCAGGCTCAGAAAAGCCTGATCGACAATTGCCGCGAGGGGATTCAGACGAGATGATAACTTCATCGTGCTTGTCGTTCGGCACAGCCGTGTCCGGGCTGCGCGAAATCCGGCCGGAGCATTTCTTCTCCAACGCGCCGACCGGACCTCTTTCCAAGCCGATGTCTGCCCTGAGCGAACCGCCTCGCGCTCATGGCGTGCACAGCTTCACACCGATGCCCTCGGCAGCTTTCGATCGGGACCTTCGGTCCCACAGGCCGGCCCTCTTCCTGCTCCGAAACAGACTGTCCCGGCTGCTTGGACGTCCAGCACCCTGGAATGCCGGTGCATTTGCAGCGTCCTGGCCATGTACGGCGCTGGCGTTCAGAGGATGCTTGCGCCTTTATCCGGCAAGGCCTGCCAATCTTCTCCGCTCGGCAGGGGAAAGGCTTCCCACGAGAGCCTCCACAAAGCTCTTGTGGACCTCGAACGCTCGTTCACTGTCGGGATCGACGGTGGAGATCCTGAACAGGAGTCCATCGGCGATGTAGCCTTTCATTGCGTACCGAATCTCCTTGATCTTCTTGTCCAGTCCGGGCTCCACCGCCTGATCACCCAATGTGGTCCAGTACGTCACCGGCTCCGGTCGGTTATGGCCATAGAAGGTCTCGAGGCGGCGTACCGGAATGTACCCGAACGAGGTGGACAGGTATCCAGGTGTGTTACTCTTCACCTGAAATCCCTGGGCCGGATAACATATTTCAGGCTTATGGACCTGAAAGGAGTCGTTCTGATTCTTTCCGTAGGCGATCGAGAGCATGACCCGATCACCCCGCTCGTTCACATAGGTCCTGCTGATCAGTTCGGAGTAGAGGATATTCAGAAGGTCAGCAGCCTGAGGATTGACCACTCCTCCGGATACTTGGACCTGCCTCCAGCCGCCGAACGATTGGGGGAGGGAGGGCTCGATCTTCAGGACCGGTCTTGTATCGGCCAAGTAGACAGTAGGCCGGACATAGTGTGCAGCACCTGCCGTCAAGGCCATAGCCAGCGCGAACGCTGCTGCAGTGGCCGTGTGCTTCACCATGGATTCGGTCTGTCCTCTAGAAGGAAACGTAGCGCTGCTCATGCCGTTTCGCCGTGTTGGGTATTTCCGAAGCGTCGGACTCCCCAGCGGATCAGGCCATCGGTGGCCATGATCAGAAGCAGAGCCGCCATGAAGAGCACCATGCCTGCGAATCCGTGCAGGAAGCCCTGCCCCGCCTCGTCTCCGAGGTGGTATGTGATCAATGTCAGCGCGATCACACGGATGACGTTGGCAATGAAGCTGATGGGGACGATCAGCACGGCGAGCGTGACGTTGCGCGCGACGCTCTCGTGCCGCACCAGATTAAGGTACAGCAGGCCGAGTGCCTCGAGGGTGAACAATGTATGCAGACCGGCGCAGGCATCGGCGACCAGCAGCTGGTACTGACCGATCTGCAGCACCACACCCGTGCGGCTGATGGGATACCCGAACAGCGCCAGCGTCGCCTCGGCGACATAGGAGACCGCCATCTTCATCGGCTGCGTCAGAGTGTCGACAACGACACCCGGCAGCGGAATCATGAACACCATGAAGAAGAGCGGAAACCAGAGAGTTGCCAGGCTCCGGGTTCCCGCCAGCGCCAGTACGATTCCAGCGATCAGCCAGATCAAGGCCCCGACTTCGAAGAGAAGAATGTCCTGAGAGCGCCCGATCAGGTACATCAGCAAGCCGACGACGAAGACGGGCCAGCCGAGCGCGGGCCGTGGCCGATGGGCCGCGGCCACGAATTCGGGCCACTTGCGCCATAGCAGCCAGAGGCTGATTCCCAGCACGATCGGGCCGTGGCCCTGGTTATCGCTGGCCCAGATGCCGTGGAACAGCCCCCAGAAGGTCGGCAGGTACATCGTCAAAAGGCCCGCCAGGACCAGCAGCCAGGGCACCAGGGTGCCGGCACCCTGCACCCGCCATGCATTCCGGGCAAGATGGGCAATTCCCTCCGATCTGCCGGAGGACGCATCTGGAGAACTACGCTCGGGAGCAACGACAGACATGTTCTTGGACATCAGCGATGCAGGCAGGGTGGCCACGGTGGGTCCCGCAGCTGCCCGAAGCAGGCCAACGGGGGCCGTGAAACCGGTGCACGATCGATCGGGGCGTCGGCGATGCGGACGGTCAGAACTCGTTGACGATGACACCCGCGAGCTTCGCGGTGGTCGCGCCGACCATCTCGACCAGTTCGTTCATCCGGTTCACCCGGGTCTTGTTCTTGCGGGCCAGCAGAAGGGCGGCGCCACACTTGGAGGCCACCACCGCCGCATCGCTGCCCTGACTGCAGGCCGGAGTGTCGACCACCACATGATCGAACTTGCGCAGCAGCTCGCCCATCAGCAGGCGAAACGCCGGACGCTCCAGCAATTCGAGCGGGTTGGGTGGCGTCACACCGACGGGCATGACATACAGGCTGGGAATATCGGGAGCCTGATAGATAACGTTGTCTTCCTGCCGCCCGCTCAGGATGCCCGACAGTCCGCTTCCGTTCGGAATGCCGAACAACTGGTGCAGCCGAGGGCCGCGCAGGTCGGCATCGACCACCAGAGTCCTGCCTCCCAGCTGCGCCAGCGCGATGCCCAGGTTCGCCACGAAGAAGGTCTTGCCGTCGCCCCGATCCGGACTAAGCACCGCCAGCGCCCGCTTGCCATCGGTGGCCCCGAACACCCTCATCATCAGCTGACTGCGAATAGCCCGGAAAGCTTCGGCCTGGCGGCTGAAAGGCTGTGCCGAGACCACCAGCTCCGGGTTCGTCCCCCGCCGTTCGTCCGGTGTGAACGGGTAATGGAACTGCTGGCTGAGCGCGAAGACGACATCGGAGTCGGTGGCCAGGCCCAACGCCACCGCGGCCTCACCGAAACGGACCCCGTGCTGCTGCTGGTAGGCGATGATCGTGTCGACCTGCTCGTCCGACAGGTTCTTGATCTGGCGGATGATGTCACCGATGCTGCGCTCCTGGTCGAAGCGGCTGTGAACATCATCGGAGGACTGCTGATGCACGAGGGTCGGCCCCCGATGCAGGGCGGAAGGACGAGCAGCGGCGTTCAAGTTGGGCTCCTGAGGGGTCTTCTGGATGGCCGGGCGAGCGGTCACTGCATGCTGGGTTTGGGGAGTCGGGCCAGCACATTGCCCGGCAACTGCAGCGAGCTTCCGCGAGCCCCGCCCCGCATCGGCCGCGGCAGGCTGCCGAGCACCGGCAGACCCAGCCCTTCCGACAGGTCGTCCAAGCCTCGCACCCGGCGGTCGGTCAGCTCCCGCAGCAGTGCAGAACCCACGCCCAGGAGGGCGCCGAGGAAGACACTCAGCAGCAGGTTCAGTACCACTCTCGGCGAAGATGCCTCAGAAGGCTCGGTGGCCGGGCTGAGCACCGAAATGTTCGTCTGCGTATTCTGGCTTTCCAGATTGGTCTGGCTCATGCGCTGCACCACCTGGTCGTAGGTGCGCTGCGCGGTCTCCACCTCGCGCTGCAGCACGTTCACCTCGTCACGCTGCTGCTTGAGCGCCAGCACCTTGGCTCGCTGAGCTTCCAGGGAAGCGCGGATCTCCTGCTCACGCTGGCGTGCGATGGTGTCGGTGACACCGACGCTGCCGGACACCCGCTGGCTCTCGGTCGCCAGTCGCTGGCGCAACTCGGCAATGTTGGCCTTGAGCTCCACGACCTGCGGGTGGGCTTCGCCCAGACGGGCACCGAGCTCCTGCAGGCGGGCCTCCTGCCTCGACAGGTCCGAGCGCAGTCCGGCGACCACGGGGTTGTTGATCACGTCCGCGAGTTGGTCGGCCGAGCTGCGCGCCTGGGCCGAGCGGCTGCGCGACTCGGCAGACACCGCCTGCAGGGCCACGAGCTGCGACGTGAGTTCGTTGAGCCGCTGGTTCTCGATGTCGAAGCGCTCGTCGGTGGCCAGAATCCCGTGCTTCTTCTGGTAGGCCGACAGCCGCCCCTGCGCCTGCTCGAGGGCGTCGCGCAGCTCCTTGGAACGCGCGTCGAAGAACTCCGTGTACTGCTTGGCCGGCGAGATGCGCAGCCCGATGCTCACGTCCATGTAGGCCCGCACGAACGCATTCGCCATGGCCGCCGCATTGCGGGGGTCGTCGCTGGTGTAGGCAATGTTGATCACATTGCTCTCACGCGACGGCCTCACGTCCAGCTCACGCTTGACTGCAGCTGCTAGCCAAGCCTCAAAGCTGCCCTTGCCCTGCGTCGCCTCCAGCCACTTCTGCCGCGCGGCGAAGTTCTCGGTCATCCGCAGGCCCTGCACCACGCGCAGCGCAACACGTTCGCTCTGCACGATGTCCACCTGCGTGGCCATGTAGGCCGGCGTGGCCATCGCCCCCAGCACCATGCCGATCACTGGATCCGGGGAGCGCACATCCAGCACCACCGCGGCCGAAGCCGTGTACTTCTTGGGCAGCATCAGACTGACGGCCAAGGTGGCCCCGACCGTCAGCACGAACACCAACACGGCCAGCAGCCAGCGCGCCTTCAGGATCGAGAGGAACTGGGAGAAGGTCATGGCCAGGGCTTTCTGAATCGGGAAGGAGAAGGGGCCGGGCGACTCGTGCAGGGGTCAGAACAGACTCTCGGCCACCCGAACGACGTCGCCGTCCTGCAGGGCGGACGTCATCGGGAGTTCGAGGGCCATCACCACGCCGGAGGCGTCACGGCGATGCACCTTGATGCCCTTTTCGGTACCACGCTGGGTGAGACCGCCGCCGGCAGCCAGGGCCTGCATCAGGGTCATGCCGCGCTCGAGGCGCATGGCGCCGGGCCGCTGCACCTCGCCGTAGATGTAGACCAGCGGCTGGCGGTCCACGTAGAGGGTGTCGCCGTTGACGAGCACCGGATCCTGCAGGCCCGTGGAGCCCGAGAACATCGCGGCCACGTTCATGGCCACACGGTAAGGCTTGCCTTCGCGCAGGCCGGTCAGCGTCACCACATCGGCACCGCCCGGGGCCACGCCGCCGGCGATGGCCAGCAGCTCGCTCATGCGCATGCCGGGCGCTTCGAGCGGATAACGGCCGGGCCGCCCCACCATGCCGAGCACGCTCACCTGGTTGCCGCGCACCTGCATCACCAGGATGCTCACCTGCGGCTGGCGCAGAAAGTTGCCGCGGAGCAGCCCCTCGGCAATGGTGCGCTCCGCTTCCGTCACCGAGCGGCCGCCCAGCACCACCTGGCCCAGCAGCGGGTAGCTGATGGCACCCGATTCGTTGATGCGCGTCTCGAGCGTCAGGTCCGGATTCTGGTAGACGTTGATGCGCACCACGTCACCGGCACCGAGCACATAGTCCTTCTTGACATCCTGGGCCTGCGCGCGCCCCGGCCACATCGCGAGAACGCACAGCAGGCACAGGGCCATCAGCACGAGGCGAAGGGGATGAGAGGTCCGGACCATGTCGACGTTGCGGGAGTTCATGCGTTGCAGTGACAGTTGGAAGCAAAGAATCGGGCACACGCTTTCGCGTGGCCCGAACCGTATCAGCCGAGGCGGCCCGCGACGCGCATCACTGGCTGGCAGCCGGCGTCGGCGCGACGGTAGGCGCCTCCACACCGCTGGCGGCGCCCTCGGGTGCGTTCGCGAACTGTCCCTTGTACTCGATCTGGGCCGCCGCACGCAGCCGCTTGATCTCCTCGGACACCAGCTTGCGCTTGCGCTCGTTGAGCAGGAACTGCTCGATGGCCGGCCGGGCCTTCTCTTCGGTCACCGGCGCCGGCTTCGCGCCGGCCACGATGATCACGTTCAGGCCGGTGGGCACCGCGATGACCAGGGACTGCCCCTCGTTCAGCGGCGCCAGCCTGTCCAGCAGCGGCATGGGCAGGCTCTCGGGCGCCTGGGTCACGTTGCGCACCGCGTACTTGATGTTGGCCGCACGCAGGGCGTTGCCCAGTTCGTCGGCGCTGCGCACGCCCTGCAGCTTGGCACCCAGCGCCTCGCGCTGATCGGCCGGCGCCTCGATCATGAACTCGCTGAGCGCGTAGATCCGACGCTGGGCAAACAGCGCCGGCTTGCTGGCGTAGTACTGGCTGATTTCCTCGGGCGTGGGCTTGCTGGCGCCCTCGGCGACGCGATCGGCATAGGCGCGCGCGATGATCTCGCGCCGGGCGGCTTCGATGGCAGACACGACGCGCGGATCCCGGTCCAGCTTCTGCTCCACGGCCTGCTGGATCGCCAGCTCCTGATCGATCAGGCCGTCGAGGATGCGCTTGCTCGCCGCCGGCACCATCTCGGGCTTGATGCCGCGCTGACCCTGCAGCACGTGGTTGATCTGGTGAACCGAGATCTCCTCCTTGTTCACCTTGGCGGCCACCTGCGTGGCCCCCCCTTCCTTGCCGCCACCGCCGCAGGCGGACAGCAGGACCGCCACGCCCAGCGCGACACCGCCCAGGGAGAAGCGCGCAGCATGACGGCGCAGGCGGGACTTCGAAGCAGACTGAATCGGAGTTGACATCATGTTTGGAGTGCTTGCCCCGGACAGCCCGACACGTCTAGAACCGATGTCGCCGCCCTGAGGTGATCGATGGAGATGCTGGAATAAGCAAGGGAAACCGAGGGCATCTTAGCGGTCACCCCTCCCCGGCCACTCCCCGGTTTGGAGGGGGAAACCGGCCCCGTGCACAAGCGCCGTTAAGTTCGCACGGAAGATGTCAGCAGTTGTTGCCGATCACAATGCCCGGCCCACGAAAGGGCCTGCCGACAGGCTGGCGGTGGTTCACCGCCTGATCCAGAGAGCGACGCGAGGTGCCCGGCAAGGCCGGTTCGGGCGGACGCTCGGCATCCGCATCGGGGGGCGCACCTGCCTTGACAAGGCCTGTCGGGCGGCATTGCGCACCGCGTGGCACGGCCGTGGCCTTTGGCCGGGTGCCTGTGCCGTTAGGCAAATCGTGACTTGGGCGGAGGTCCGGCGCAACGCATCCATGCCGTTCGACGTCGGGTCGGCAGTGACGTTGGTGGCCACGTCTTCAGGGACGGCACCTCCTCATCGAGAGGATGGGCGGCGTGCGCCTCGGGTCGATCTCACGACCATTGCCGTCTCGCCCGCTCGACGACGGACAGCAGTGCCTCCAACGCATCGGGCCACGTGATGCGTTCCTGCTCGAGACGCACCTTCGCTCCCCAGCGACCCGAACGCAGGCCGTCGAACACTTCGCGCTCATCCGCGGTGAGTTCTGCCAGCTCAGCGTCGGGGTACTGAGCTGGCTCCTGGACCGTGAGCGCGGCATACCGCTCGAGCGTGGCCACGTCCATCATCACGGACCGGGTCAAAGGCAAGACTTGGCGAGCGCGCGCGAGGATGGCGAGACCATGCGTGTCGATGTCGCCCCAATAGACCGCAGGGCACGCCTGGAGCCATGGAATCGTACCCAGCGTCGCGACCGCAGCGCCCAGGCGCATGAAGGCCACCACACCCGTCATGTCGGGGAGCGCCACACCTGTTTCCTGGTTTTCGACCATCAGCAGCACCTGCGGCGCCAGCTGGAGAGCCGCCAGTTCCTCCACCGGCGCCTCGATGTCCTTCAGGCCTCCGACCTGCGCGCGTAGGGCAGGACACAGGACTCGCATGCGCACCCGGTGGGGCGTGCGAGCCAGGCCGCAGGCCGCGTAGAAGTCCGTCTCGACCTCGCCACCACGCAGCAAGCCCAGCAAGTCCACGATGAGGCCCCGACGCTTTTCCAGCCACTTGGTGTCCACCCCCTCGAGGGGCAGCTGCCGCACGTAGAGACCCGACGCGGGGTGGTCGAGCATCCAGGCCAAGGCCGTCAGGAGCCGAGCGTAGTCCGCCTCGGCATAGTCGGCCAGCACGTCGAAGTAGCGTGCCAACCCTCGGCGCTCCTGGAACTGCGGCCAGCGTGACACCAGGTCGGCGTGCCGCTGGGCCGCCCGCCGCCAGCGCCGCTCCTGCCCGCACCAGGCGGCCACTTCGTCAGGACCGGGCAACACGACCGAGGAGGGCAGCGTCTGCGAGCCAAGGCGCAGGTACTTGCGCGGCTCCTGGCGCAGTTCGCCGGCACCCCGCCAGTTCGCCCAGGCGTCGACCCAATGGCGCACGGCCGAGATGTCCGCGGTGAAATCCGCTTCCGTCGGAACACCGAGGCTCACTTCCAAGGGCCAGTCACCACCGCCTTCGAGCCAGGCGCGATGCTGGTTGTTGTACCGGCGTATGAGCCAGTCCTTGACCTGCTCAGGCGTCAGCAGCTTCTTCGACATCGTCGGTGCTCGTGGTCAACAGGAGGCGTTTGCCCTCGGTGTCGTAGTCGATGGGAATGGCGCAGGAGGTCTTGCGGTCCTTGATGTGGATGAAGCAGGCCCCGCCGATGAAGGGCTCAAGCGTCATCACGGACTTCAGCGGCGTGGCGACGACCATCTGGAATCCAAAGGTCTTGAAGATGTTCATGGCCATGGTCGTGAACTCGGCGTCGGCCTTGTCGAAGGCTTCGTCGAGGAAGACCGTCGAGAAGCGCGGCAGCGCCCGGTCCTGGCCACCGAGCTGATAGCGCAGCGCCGCCGCCAGGCAGGTCGCCGCCAGCTTCTGTCGCTGACCGCCGGACTTGCCTGCACCGCTGCGGTAGACCTCGACCTCCTTGTTGAATTCGTTGAGCTCGCGGGCCACGAACTCCACGTGCTGGCGGACATCCAGGACCAGCGCACGCCAGTTCTTGTCGGCCGTCTCCTGGCTGGCCAGCCGCTTGACCAGGCCGCTGATGACCTCGAAGCGCTGCTCGGCCTCCTTCGCGTTGGTCGTCAGCATGTTGCTGAGGGCGCTGCGCAGGGTTTGCTTGAAGGCGACGACGTCCTCCAGCAGCTTCTCCTGGGTCTCGATGACCAGGTGCGTGCCGGGCCCGAACGGTGCCGTTTCCAGGCTCTCGTTGACGAGGGACATGCGGTCCCGAATCGCCTTGCGCTCCTGGTCCAGCTGCGTTTGCAGCATGGTCAGGTTCTGGGCGCTCTGGTCGCGCAAGAGCTCCAGGAAGCGCTGCTCGTACTTCGGCAGCCCGTCCGTTTCCAGGCGCGCCAACTTGGCAAAGAAGTCCGGGGCACTGGCCATCCTGGGGTCCAGTCCACCCGAGTCGGCCGGCCACAGTCGCACGAAATCCGCCAGGCGGCGCTCGATGCTGTTCTCCAGGTCCTTGATGCGACTGCTCACCTCACGCTCGTCGGCATTGATGCCACGAACCACCTGCGTGGTGGCGTTGTCGAGCGTCTCCCAGCTCATGTCCGGCAGGTAGCGGGCGTAGCGCTCGTCGAGGCCCTGCCGCTGGAAGGGCGTGAGCTCGACCATCAAGAACTCAATGCGCAGCGATTCGATGCGTCGCTGCAACTCCTGGAGCTTGCTTTGTTCTGCGGATACCTGCCCCAGGTAGTTGCTGTGGGCGCGCCGGGCCCGGTCGTGCGTGGCCTCCTGCGCCTTGATGTCATCGTCCAGCCGGGCCAGGTCCGGGCGTTCATCCTTCTCACGCTGGATGCGAGCCTTCAAGGCGTCGATGGTGCCGATGGCCGAGTTCACGTCGACCTCGTCCCACTCGGTGTTCGCCAACTGGGTGTAGGCCTTCAAGCGTTCACGCTCGGTGGACTCTTCGGCCTTGGCGGTCTCGAGCGCCTTGCGCAGCTCTTCAATCTGCTGAGACAGCCGGTGAGCTTCCTCCTTGAAGTGGGCAAGCTTGGCGGCGTTGTCGAAGCCCAGCACCCAGCGGCTCGGGTCGTCGACACGGTGGCGGTCGTTCTTCTCGTGACGGGTGCTGTTGTGCTTGACCTGGCCTTCGCGGGTGATGGCGCGGGGGGCTGCACGGAAGGCATGGACCGTGTCCGCGCAGTCGTAGTCGAAGTGTGTCTTGAGTTCTTCCTTGACCCAATCGGCCTGAGGCGCGTTGGCGAAGTTGAGCTTGAGAATCAGGGAGTTCTGGCCCGGGCCGCGCGGCGCGGAGGTCTGGGACATCGTCCGGAAGTAGACGACCCGCTCACCGACGTTCGTCTCGTTCAAGTAGGCCGCGACCTGTGCGTAGTGGCGGTCCTCCACCAGCAGCGATTGCGCGAAGCCGTTGAGCACCCGCTCGATGGCACCGCGCCATGGGGCCTCGTCCTTGCGGACCTCGATGAGCTCGCCAGCGAACGGCAGGCGCTCTTCGGCGATGCCCAGCGCGTGGGCCATGCGCTCGCGCACCGCCAGCATTCGGGCCGGGATGCTCGAGCGCTGGCGTTCGAGGGACTTGACCTCGGTGACGACTTTCTGGAACTTGTCCGCGGCCTCGTCGGACTGTTTGCGCAGCTCGTAGGTCCTGTCCGCCTGCTCCTCCCGCTTGGCATCGGCTTCGAGCAGGGCGGTACGGGCCGCGTCCTTGCGCTGGGTGAACCACACCGCGCTGTCGGGCGGCGCCCAGCCCAGGGTGTCGCACGCGGCGCGAACCGTCTCGCGCTTGGCAACCCGCTTGTGCCGGGTGGTCTCGGCCGCCTCCAGCTGGGCAGAAAGGTCCTCCAGCAGACTGCCGCCCATGCCGCTGCGCTGGTCCTGCAGCGAGCGCAGCTTCGCAAACTCGTTCTTCTCGACGCCGTCCAGGCGGGCTGCTTCCTGGGCCATGCCGGCGAGGTCGGTCTGTTGTGCGGCGACGGCTTCATCGAGCAGACGCTTGCGCGTCTGCTCCTTGTATTTGTCCACGCCGGCGGACAACTCGTCGAGTTCGCTCTTGGTTAGGCGCGCCTTGTCCAGCGCCTGCGCCTCCTCCTGGGCCGGCTTGAGCGTCTCGATTTGCAGGCGGGCTGAGACCACCGCACGGTGGGCCTCGTTCAGCTCGGCGAACTGGTCCACGAGCTTCTCGGCCAGCTTGAAGGTCTCCGGCGGCTCCAGCATGAAGTCGCGCATGAACTCGTTCAGGTCACCCAGGTTCTTGGCGGCCTGGGTCTTGTGCAGCAGGCGCAGGGCCCGTTCGCTCTCGATGCCGAGCAGCCGCCGGAAGCGCTCCTGGTAAGCGCTGAACTCATCCCGGACGAAGGCATCGGGCAGGTCGAACTTGAAGCGTCGGACGTCGAAGTCGTGCTCGGGGAAGAACTGCAGCTCCTGCAGGTCCAGTTCGCGTTCGAGCACCAGGTAGAGCCGCTTCACGTCGGACAGGCTGGTCGACTTGCCGCGCACCCAGAGCACCTGGGCCAGCACCACGACGCGCCCGGTACCGTCACGGTAGGTCTCCGCCACGGCCGACCAGGTGGTGTCGGCGCGCAGGAACTGGGAGGCGTATTCGCCGGCGTCGGTGGTCTGCTGGGCCCAGGCACCGCGCACATAGGTCAGCAGGTTGCGGTCCTTCGAGCGCTTCTCGGCTTCTCGGGCTGCCACATTGAAGTCGACCCACTTCGGCGGGGTCATCACCGAAGCATGGCCATCCAGGACGGTCGACTTGCCGGAACCAGACGGACCGACGAACAGATAGCCCTGCTCGGCGATGTTCAGGCGCAGCAGCCCCTGGAAGGTGCCCCAGTTGAAGAGCTGCATCTGCCTGAGCTTCATCTGGTCGCGCTCGCCCGTGTCGACGGGCGGCTCGTCCATCGAGGCATCCATCGGGAAAAGGCTCTGAGGGGTCATGAGCGTGTTCACTCGAGGGCCTCCTCGTCACGGTCGTCGGCCTCGGACGCGGCCGCTTGGACCGCCGGGTTGCTGGCCATGCCAGCTTGGTCAAGGGTGTCGCCTGAGCCTTGCGTCCCAGCCTGGGCGATGGCCGTGTACGACTGCGCCAGGGCCTGTATCTCCTCGGCCGGAAACAAGAGCTTGAGCGTCGGCGAAATCTCGAAGCGCTCATCGCCCCCACGCAGCTTGTGCAGCAGGCTCAGCTTCTTGGCCTTCTCGAGCGCGTTCTCCATCTGCCGTTCGAAGCGAGCGTGGTCGACGTTCTTGTCGCGCTCGAAGACCCGCAAGTGCTCGACCACCTCGGTCTTGGAGACCACCGCACGCTCGCCCTGGGCGTCCGCTTGCGTCAGGCGTTGGCGCAGGAACAGGACCAGCGCCGACTCCAGGAAGGTGAGCGAGGCACGGCGCAGCAGGACGGGCGCGTCGATGTCATCGGCAACCACCTGGCGGGTGAAGGCGACCTTCTGCTCCCGGTCGACGACGAGGTCGAGGAACAGGTCGTGCAGCCGGGAGCGCAGGATGGCCTCGTCGCGCAGGAGCACGAGCCACAGCTTGGACTGGCGATGGCCATCGACGGAGGGGCCGAGCAGCAGCTGGACGAGCGCCCGACGGGTCTCGAGCGGCAACTGACCGGTATCGCCGGCGAAGGTCACGCCTGCATCACTGGGCGGGGCAGGCTCCACCTGGTCGACGGGGTCCTCGTCCACGGTGTCAGTGGCTTGAATCAAGGAAGCTCTCCCTCAGGAAATAGATGGCCGGGACGCGGGCACTGCGGTGCTGGCCGTCCTTGCCCTGCCAGCTGACGTGCTGCATGGCCTCGGTCACTTCGCCGTGCCTGGCGCCGAGCGCCACATAGCCCACCACCGAGCCGAAGCCCTGTTCGGCCGGGAAGCGCGCAAGCACGTCGGCGATGGAGGCCTGCGACGTGTCTCGGAGCACAGCCTGGATGTGCCCACGCAGCGTGCGGAAGTCAATTTCGGAGTGCCGCACCAGTTCTTCGACGTCGTCGATGCTCAGGTCGGACGGCGCCGCGTCGTCCATGCTGGCATCGGGCACCCGCAGGTTCGGGTCATACAGCCCCCACTGCGCGACCGAGCGGATGCGGCTGCTTGTCAGCGACAGGTCGAATCCCATGGGCTCGTTGGCGCGGACATGGTCCTTCGCGGCCAGGGCGGCCAGCTGGGCCTGTTTCAGCAGCGCATGCAGGCGGCGCTGCTCCTGGAACTCGCGACTTTGCACGAAGCTCTTGAGGCTGCGTGCGAACTGCTGCAGCACCTCGTGCACCTCACCACCTTCGGCCATCAGCGTCGCGGTCAACGACTGCAGGAAGCGGCGCTCACGTGCATCCAGGCGACGCGCGAAGCCGCGGCTGGTGACGGCATCCAGGGCCTCGGTCAGCGCAAAGGACTGCTCGCCGTCGGTCAGCAGGCGCCAGAACGCCGTGAAGGTGCGTCCGGGGTCGCTCTCTGCAATCAGGTCCACGCCGGCGAACAGGTGCTCCAGCACGTCGCCGCGGCTGCCGTCGTTCTCCATCAGGCTCTGACGCAAGTCGCGATTGAGCCGGTCGAAGGCGTCGCGCACATTGCGGAAGTCAGCCGCCAGGTCCTGGGCGAGCTCGATGACCTCTCGAGCGCGCTCAACGGCGCGGTCCTCCGGCAGGGTCTTCACGCCTCCGCGTTGAACCGTAGCGATTTCCTGGTCGATGCGCTCGCGCTCGGCCATCAGCGCGGCAAGGCGCGTCTGGGGGTTGGCGTCCGTCTCCTCGGCGAGGCGTATCACCTGCTGCATCACGTTGGCCAGTCGGCTCTCGGTCGCCGCCGTGCGGGGGCGCTGAAGGCCGTTGACCAGGCGCAACGCAGTGGCCGCATCGGCGGTGAGCTCATAGACCTCCTCGGACGCACCCGCCGGAAACCGCCGGGTCAGCCAGCCTTGGGTCAGCCAGTCCGCGGTGTAGGCCTGTGCCGCCTGAGGAAGTACGTGCCCCTGTCCGCGCAGGGCGTCGATGTGCCGCGTGAGCCGCTCGAGCAGGACGGACCCAGGCAGCACCTTGTCCTCTTCCATGAAGAGGGCGTTCAGCATGGCCAGCACCACCGGGCCGAGGTCGGCGGCCAGCAGCTTCCACACGCGGCCTTCACGCAGCGCTTGGTAGGCCTCCGAGGTGCGGAGCACCTTCACGCCAGACTCCCTTGGTGGACGTGAACACGGCGCCGGTGTGGGCCGCATGGCATTGGAATCGAGAGTTGCTCCAACATCGTCTCCCCGGCTTGGATTTGTCGGTTGGCGACCCCATTATGGGCATAGTTTTTATATTCGTCTACTACATAGACGTGTGCAACAATCAAACCCATGCGAACACCCCCCGCCGCACCACCCGCGACGCCGGTGCCCACCCCAGAGCCTCGAGCTGTGTCGCGCTGGGGGCAGGACCGTCGCCTGGCGTTCATCGACTTCCGCCTGCGGTGGGATGGCCGGCTGAACCGCTCGGACCTCATCGGCTTCTTTGGCATCTCGGTGCCGCAGGCGTCGCTGGACATCGCGCGGTACACCGAACTGGCCCCCGCCAACCTGACGTACGACCGCAGTGCACGGGTCTACGTCAGTGGCAGCCAGTTCGTACCACTGTTTCCGAGCACCAACTCTTCGCACTATCTCAGCGAACTGCTGGCCGCCGAAGCGGGGCTGCTCACGGCAGAGGCAACTTTCCTCGGCTGGCGGCCGCCGATGGCGTTCGTGCCCAGCCCGGGTCGTGCCGTGCTTGCGGACACGCTGGTGCCGCTGCTGCGCGCCATCCGCGAGGGGCGTGGCGTTCGCGTGCAATACCAGTCCATGTCGCGCCCGGAGCCTTCAGAACGCAGACTGACCCCACATGCCTTGGCGCACGACGGATTTCGGTGGCATGTGCGCGCCTACTGCGACTCCCGAGCCGAGTTCCGGGACTTCGTCATCGCTCGGATGAACGATGTTCAGCTGGATGAGCCCTCTGGCCCCGGCTCGGTGGGCGATACCGCATGGAATACGCTGACCGAACTCGTGCTAGTTCCCAATCCCAAGCTGTCGCCCTCGCACCGTCGCGCGCTGGAGGTCGACTACGGCATGGTGGACGGTGAGGCTCGGATGTCATGCCGCGAGGCGCTGATGTTCTACGTGCTGCGGCATCTGGGGCTTCACGTCGACCTGTCAGAGCACCCCGAGAGTCAGCAGGTGGTGCTCAAGGACAAATCACAGGTGGAGAAGGTCCTGGCCCAAACGCCCATTTCGTAGCGTCCTCGCCCTGAATCCCACCGTATCTGCCGGCTAAGCTGGTGGCACTTCAGGGTGGACACCGCCCCGCAACCAGGAAGTTGATGGCTGCTCAGCATGAGGAGACATCTCGAATGTTCGCCTCCCTCCAACACCGCGCCTTCCACGGCGAGCTCTGAATGCGGCGTCACAATCCACCCACTGGAGGCATGGGGTCATGTTGAAGTTCTTGAAACTCACCCAGGTGGGGCTGGCACCCACGCTGCAGATCGACTGGGCCGAGCGCATCAACCTGATCGCGGGCGACAACGGGCTGGGCAAGAGCTTCTTGCTGGACTTGGCCTGGTGGGCCTTGACGCGCACCTGGGCCGGGCCGGTGGCGCTGCCTGCGCCGAGCAGCAAGAAGGCCACCATCGAATACCTGGTGAAGGGCAAGTCCAGGGCTGCGACCCCGGTGGTATCCACCTACCGGCGCGCGGATGCCTCGTGGCCCCTGCCCGCCAGCCGCCCCACGATGCCGGGCATCGTGATCTACATCCGCATCGACGGTGGCTTCTCGGTGTGGGACCCGGCGCGCAACTACTGGCGCACCGACCCCGACCGCCCGGCGGCCTACCACTTCGGTGCCGCTGACGTGTGGAACGGCCTGGACATGGACGGCCGTCGGGTGTGCGAAGGCCTGGAGCGCGACTGGATCAACTGGCAAGAGGGCCGCAAACCCCAGTTCGAGGCGCTGGAAGCGGTGCTGCAGGCCGTTTCGCCGCCCAGCGAGCGGCTGCGCGTCGGGCCGCCGCAGCGGCTGTACATCGGCGAGGGGCGCGACCGGCCCACGCTGCTGGTGGGCTCGCAGTCCATCCCTGTCGCGCTGGCGTCCGCCGGCGTGCGGCGCATGCTGGCACTGGCCTACTTCCTGGTGTGGGCCTGGCACGAGCACCGCACGGCGGCCAAGCTGCTGGGCAAGCAGCCGGAGAATCGCGTCGTCATCCTCTTTGACGAACCGGAAACCCATCTCCACCCACGCTGGCAGCGCACCGTGCTGCCCAGCTTGCTGGCGGCCATCGAAAAGCTGCAGGGCCGTGGCGGGCACGAGCCGCAGATGCTGGTGGCGACCCATTCGCCGCTGGTGACCGCGTCGCTGGAGCCGATGTTCGATGTCGAACGCGATGACCTGATTCACCTGTCACTGCAGGACGGCCATGTGGTGGCCGAGCAGGGCGGCTGGGCCACGCAGGGCGACGCCACGAGCTGGCTGGTGTCGGAAACCTTTGGCCTGGAGCAGGCGCGTTCGGTGCAGGCCGAACAAGCCATCGAGGCGGCTGAGACGCTGATGCGGGGCGAGCGCTCGCACCTGCCTGGCCTTGGCACGCGCAAGGCGGTGCACGCCGCGCTGCAGCGGCTGCTGCCTGCCGGCGACCCGTTCTGGCCGCGCTGGCTGGTGACGACGAAGGCCATCAAGGGTGCGGGTGGAGGCGCCACATGATTCGCGTGGCCAAAGTTCCGAAGCCCACCCAGTTTGAAAAGAAGGCTGGGCAACCGGGCAAGCGGTGGTTGAAGGACAACCCCACGTCGACCCAGCGTCCCCCTGCGTACTGGAACGACTTCACGGCAGACCTGAGCGCGGGCTTTGGCGGGCTCTGCGGCTATGCCGCCATGCTCGACCCCACCGGAGGCACGGTGGATCACTACCTGAGCTACAAGAACCACCGGCATCTGGCCTACGACTGGGGCAACTACCGGTTTGCGTCAGGCATCTTGAATTCATCGAAGAAGACTGCCGACGACACGGTGCTGGACCCGTTCGAGGTGCAACCCGGCTGGTTCGAGATCCTGCTGCCCTCGCTGCAGATGCGCGTCACCGACGCGGTGCCTGACGCCATGCGAGCCAAGGCGGAGTTCACCTTAAAGCGCCTGAAGTTGCGCGATGGCGAGCGCATCATCCGCTGGCGTCAGTCCTGGTACGACATGTACAAATGCGGAGTCCTGACGCTGGACGGACTGCGGGGCGTGGCGCCGCTGATCGCCCAGGCCGTCGAGAAGGTCATTGCTCGAGGCGGCGTGGCGCCTTAGGCAGGAGGGTAGTCACTCATGTCGCCCAAACGCCAAAACATCGACACGAGTGATGGACATGTCGCTGCCAGCGACATAAGGTGAGGACGTATTGCCCAAACGCTGAAAGGTCATCATGAGCTGGCAACCGGACCGCCCCTTCAACGACCTGCCGCCCGTTCCGGCGGCCGAGGTGCTGGAGACGCGGGCGGTGCTGAAGGCCTGCATTCCGGCCCGGGCCGCGCTGGCGGCGCTGAACCAGGCGGCGGCGCTGATGCCCAACCCGGCGATGCTGGTCAACACGCTGCCGATGCTGGAGGCGCGGGACAGTTCGGAAATCGAGAACATCGTCACCACGGCCGACCGGCTGTTCCAGCACGCGGGCGGCGCGGAGCAGCAGGCCGACCCCGCCACCAAGGAAGCGCTGCGCTACCGCGGCGCGCTGTACTGGGGCGCGGCCTCGCTGCGCGAACGGCCGCTCAGCACCGCCACGGCGGTGGAGGTGTGCCGGCAAATCAAGGGCGTGGCGCTGGACGTGCGCCGCACGCCGGGCACCCAGCTGGTCAACGACCGCAGTGGCGAGGTGGTCTACACCCCGCCCCAGGGCGAGGCGGTGCTGCGCGGCCTGCTGGCCGACTGGGAGCGCTTCCTGCACGAGGCCACCGACGTGGACCCGCTGGTGCGCATGGCGGCGGCGCACTACCAGTTCGAGGCCATCCACCCCTTCGTCGACGGCAACGGCCGCACGGGCCGGGTGCTGAACCTGCTGTTCCTGCTGCAGGCGGGCCTGCTGGACCTGCCCATCCTGTACCTCAGCCGCGCCATCCTGCGCCGCAAGTCCGACTACTACCGGCTGCTGCGCGAGGTAACGCAGACCGGTGGGCAGACCGGCGGTCAGGCCGGTTGGGAGCCCTGGCTGCGGTTCATGCTGCAGGGCGTGGAAGAAACCGCCCAGTGGACGACCGCCAAGATTCTGGCCATCCGCGCCCTGGCCGACCACACGGCCCAGCATGTGCGCGAGCGAGCCCCCAAGGTCTACAGCCGCGAACTGGTCGACGTGGTGTTCGAGCAGCCGTATTGCCGAATCGCCAATCTCGTGGAGCGCGGCATCGCGCAGCGCCAGGCTGCGTCGCGCTACCTTCATGCGCTGGCCGAGCTGGGTGTGCTGACACCCACCGAGGTGGGCAAGGAGAAGCTGTTCGTCCATCCCGGTCTGCTGCGCCTGCTGGCCAGCGAGACGCATGAGGTGGTGCGCTACACCTAGACCCGCCAAGACCTGTCACCAGAAGCAGGCCAGCCAAGAACGAATCAGCGAACCCACAAGATGAGCAACTTCGCCTTCCTCCAGGCCGAGTGGGGCATGGTCTTCGAGGCCGCACACCGGGCCGAGAGCGCCGTCCACAGCGACGCCCGCTGGCTGAAACCAGGTCGCGACAGGAGATGGCGTAGCTGCTCGGGGTTGGTGATGCCGTCACGGCCTGATGCGATGGTGCCGATGGTGGCTCGCACCTCGAAAAGCGTGCCTGCGGCCTCTACGCACGCCCCAGGCGTCTCGCTTTGGTCGCTGGGAAGCAGCCGGTCCAGGGCGTAGACCTGGTCGGCCGTGAGGCCGTCGTAGTGGAGGACGGGCCGATGTCGGCGTGCCACTGCAAGCGAGTGGGCGACGGGATAGGCGCAGAGGATGCAGCGAAGGCGCTGGACATGTTGGACCTGGTGGCATTGAGGACGGCGCCAGCCTCATGCGAGGGGGCTGGGGCAAGGCGGGTCCTGACCTGGGCTTCCAACCCCAGGCCGCCGAGCGACGGCAGATCATTGTCGACCGGCGGGCGCGAGGCGTCCAAGCCCGCGAATCAGTGGGATGCATATTGCCGCAACATTGCGTGATGTGCCGAGAGTTCACGGAAGGAGATTGCCTCCTGTGTGGCCGGGCGATACCCTCGGCGGGCAGACCTGTTGTTCCGCGGTGCGGGGCCCCTGTGATGGGGGGCATAGGTCAGGTCCACCGGTCACAAGTCATCCGCCCTTCGAACTCCCCAGGCCATCCCCCATGAGCGACCCAGACAACGAGAAGGCCCGCGGCCTGCAGATGCTCGAGGACCGTCTGGGCCTGGTGATCCCGGAAGATGACCCGATGGCGACGGCTGCGGCGCAAAACGAACTGTCGCTGTCGCGTCTGTTCGAGCGGCTCAGTGCTGAATCGGAAGCACCCCAGGACCAGCCGAAAGGGTGAAGCCCGTCGCTGGCCGGTATCCGACCGGGTATCCACACCGAGGGGCACGCTTCCGCGCTGATGGGTGAGATGATGGGTGCAGACAGCACCGAAGAAAGGATCCCAGCCGGGACAGCCACTCGAGCTCGATCCTGGCGGAGGCGGTGAGATTCGAACTCACGGAAGGGTCGCCCCTTCGCTGGTTTTCAAGACCAGTGCCTTAAACCACTCGGCCACACCTCCAGTGCAGGCTGGATTGTGTCAGATCCCGGCCCGCAGGCCAGGGCCGCCGTGCCTGATCGAGGCGCTTCAGCCCGGCTTGCGGGCCTGGGCGCAACGCACCGAATAGATCTCGCGCCGCCCGCCGTCGATGCGCGCGGCCGTCAGGCTGCCGCCCCAGACGCAGCCGGTGTCCAGCGCCAGCAGGTCCGGGCGCGAACGCAGCCCCAGTGTCGACCAGTGCCCGAAGGCCACCGGCACGCCTGCGCTGCGCCGGCCGGGCACCTCGAACCAGGGCATCAGGTGCTTCGGTGCGGCATCGGCGCCCTCCTTCACCTTGAAGTCCAGCGTGCCGTCGGCGCTGCAGAAGCGCATGCGGGTGAACACGTTGATGGCGAAGCGCCAGCGGTCCGCGCCGGCCAGGGCGTCGTCCCAGCGCGCCGGCTCGTTGCCGTACATCACCTGCAGGAAGGCGGGCAGGTCGTCGCTGTCGAGCAGGCGGTGCAGCTCGTCGGCCAGCGCCAGCGCCTGCGCAGCGTCCCACTGCGGCGCCAGGCCGGCGTGCACCATCAGCCAGCCGTGCGCCTGCACCGCCAGGCGCTGCGCACGCAGCCAGCGCAGCCAGTGCTCGCGCCGCGGGCTGGCGAGGATGGCGTCCAGCGTGTCGCTGCGGTGCAGCTTGCGTACCCCGTGGGCGACAGCCAGCAGATGCAGGTCGTGGTTGCCCAGCAGGCAGGTGGCCGCATCGCCCAGCCCCTCGAGGCGCTCGAGCACCGCCAGCGACGCCGGCCCGCGGTTGACCAGGTCGCCCAGCAGGTAGAGCCGGTCGCGCGAGGGCGAGAAACCGATCTGCGCGAGCAGCCGCTCGAAGGCATCGCAACAGCCCTGCAGGTCTCCGACGAGGTAGATCATGGCGGCATTCTCCCTGGATTCCCCCATGCGCCTGACTGGCGGCCGAACGCGGCGCGCGGCTGCAGCGCGCTGGGCGACGGACAGGGTCGGCGCTGGCCGGACCTGCTCGCCGGCGGACCGCCCGCGCGCAAGCCCCGGATCGACGGGCGCACGGATTCTGCTACGCTCCCCAGCCGCTTCACTCGGGTGCGGATCCTGCTCCGTGCCGACCATGGAAATCGCCTTACTCATCTTCCTGATCCTGCTCAACGGCGCCTTCGCCATGTCGGAAATGGCGCTGACCGCCAGCCGCAAGGCCCGACTGCAGGTGCTGGCCGAAAGCGGCGATGCCGGGGCCAGGGCGGCGATGGAGCTGCACGAAAGCCCGACGCAGTTCCTCTCCACGGTGCAGATCGGCATCACCTCCATCGGCGTGCTCAACGGCATCGTCGGCGAAGCGGCCTTCTCTGCGCCGCTGGCGGCCTGGCTGAAGGACAGCTTCGAGATGCTGCCGGCGCGTGCGGCCGACCTGGGCGCCACCGGCATCGTGGTGGTGGTGATCACCTTCATGACCATCATCTTCGGCGAGCTGGTACCCAAGCGCGTCGGCCAGATGCATCCCGAGACGGTGGCCAAGCTGGTGGCGCGGCCGATGAACCTGCTCTCGCTGGTGGCCAGCCCCTTCGTGAAGATGCTGGCCGGCAGCACCCAGGCGGTGCTGCGCCTGCTCGGACTGCGCGACAGCGGCGTGCGCGGCGTGACCGAGGAGGAGATCGCCGCCAGCCTCGAGGAAGGCGTGGATGCCGGCGTCATCGAGGCACACGAGCACCTGATGGTGCGCAACGTGTTCCGCCTCGACGACCGCCAGATCGGCTCGATGATGATCCCGCGCGGCGACATCGCCTGGCTGGACGTGGCAGCCCCGCGCGATGCCATCCTCGCCGTGCTGACCGAGCACGGCCACTCGCGCTACCCGGTCTGCCGCGGCGGACTGGACGAAGTGCTGGGCGTCATCACCGCGCAGCAGCTGCTGATGCAGCTGGCCGCCAGCCGCGAGCTGGTGCTGGTCGACGCCATGCAGCCGGCCGTGTTCGTGCCCGAGACGCTCTCGGGCATGGAACTGCTCGAGCATTTCCGCGGCTCGGCGGTGCAGATGGTCTTCGTGGTCGACGAGTACGGCGTGGTGCAGGGCGTGATCACCCTGCGCGACGTCCTCGAGGCCATCACCGGCGAATTCACCCCGCCGCAGTCCGAGGACGCCTGGGCCGTGCAACGCGAGGACGGCTCCTGGCTGATCGACGGCCTGATCCCCGTGCCCGAGCTGAAGGACCGCCTCGGCCTCAAGCAGCTGCCCGACGAGGACCGCGGCCGCTACAACACCCTGGCCGGCATGATCATGCTGCTGCTGGGCCGGCTGCCGCAGACCGCCGACGCGGTCGAGTGGGACGGCTGGCGCTTCGAGGTCGTGGACCTCGACGGCAAGCGGGTCGACAAGGTGCTGGCCGCACGCATGCCCATCGAAGGAGAAGACGCTTGACCGAACCCACCGCCGCGGCCCCGGCCGCACCCGACACGCCTGGCAACGCGCAGGCCGGCCCCAACGTGGCCTCCGCGCTGTACCGCCAGGTGGTGCTGGTCGACCGCCAGGCCCATGCGCGCCGGCGCGTGCAGCCGGTGCGGGACTGGCGCATCGCCGCCGAGATGAACGCGGTGCTGGTCACCGGCTCGGAGTTCGCCGCCGCAGCGCGCGAGTTCGCCATCGCCTTCGTGCCCGTCGGCCCGGGCGGCGACGGCAAGCCGCAGGTCTCCCCGGTCGTCCTGCTGGGCCTGCGCGAGCGGGAAAACCTCCTCGTCACCCCGCAGGGCGGCTGGGATGCGCGCTTCCTGCCGGCCTTCCTGCGCCGCTACCCCTTTGCCTATGTGCGCGGCACCGACGAGCGCTTCAGCCTGGCGGTGGACGCGGCCTGGCCGGGCTTCGGCGAACAGGAGGGCGAGCCGCTCTTCGACGCCCAGGGCGAGATCACCGCGCACATGGCCGCGCTGCTGAAGTTCCTCGACGCCTTCGAGGAGGACGCCGCCCGGACCCGGCGCTTCTGCGAACGCCTGGTGCAGCTCGACCTGCTGCGCGGCGGCGAGATCAAGGGCCAGCTGGCCGACGGCAGCGCGGTGGAAGCCACCGGCTTCTACATGATCGACGAAGCCAAGCTGCGCGCTCTGCCCGACGAGACCGTGCTCGAGCTGCACCGCAGTGGCGCCCTGGCGCTGATCCACGCCCACCTGGTGTCCATGGGGCAGGTCGAGGCGCTGGCGGCACGGCTGCAGCAGCGCGGACACTGAGCACGGCCGCCGTTGCGCGACTGCCGAAGAAGACGGGACAAACCCCGTCTTCAGGGTGCAACGGGTCGTGTCGAATTGCCAGATATGCCGACCTGCACAAGGACGCCCCCGCCGGCGTCACAGGCCCGCATTAGGATCTGCGCCCTGGAAAACCCGACATGCCGCGCTGGACACCCACCCAATTCGACACGACGATCTCACAGCCCGAGCCGGAGGTCCAGGGGCGTGTCCGGGTCGACGTGCTCGGTGCGCCGATCGACGTGCTGTCCTGGGCCGCCACCGAGGAGCACATCGCCCGCTGGGCGGCCCAGCGTGAGAGCCGCTACGTCTGCATCTGCAACGTCCACTCGGTCGTCACCGCCTCCGAAGACCGCGAGCTCGACCTCGCCATCCGCGGCGCCGACCTCGCCACGCCGGACGGCACCCCGGTGGCCTGGATGCTGCGGCAGCTCGGCCACCCCGGGCAGAAGCGCATCAACGGCCCCGACCTGATGCTGCGCTACTTCCACCACGCCGCGCCGCGCGGTGAAGGCATCTACCTCTACGGCTCGTCCCGCCAGACGCTCGACCTGCTGCGCCAGCGCCTGCAGTCCAGTTTTCCGGATCTGCGCATCGTCGGCGCCTACTCGCCCCCATTCCGGCCCCTGACGCCCGACGAGGACGCCGAGGTGGTCCGCCAGATCAACGCCTCCGGCGCGCGCACCGTCTGGGTCAGCCTCGGCTGCCCCAAACAGGAGAAATGGATGGCCGACCACAGAGGTCGCATCCAGGCCGTCATGATCGGGGTGGGCGCCGCCTTCGACTACCACGCCGGCACCGTCAGCCGCGCGCCGCGCTGGATGCAGAAGCGCGGCCTCGAGTGGCTGCACCGCCTCTGGGCCGAACCCGGCCGGCTCTGGCGCCGCTACCTGCACACCAACTCGGTGTTCCTGTGGCGGGCTGCCCTGGCCCTGCTGGAACGCCGCTTCAGCCAGGGCCCCCACGCCAGCAAGATGCGCTGAAGGCGCCTCGGCGCCCCTCTCGCCCGCCCTCCCCTGCAGTGGGGGCGTCTCCAACTGACAAATCTCACGCCACGGCGTCAGCGCCGTGTCACGCCGTGGCCATCCCGCGCCGGGCGCTCCTTACCATCGGCGCACATCGATAAAACAATGCGGGAAACACAGACATGCACGGTCACCGGGATCGACGGCGAATCGGCGCCACGCTCATCGCACTGCTCTTCGCCCCCGCGGCCTGGTCGGCCCAGGGCGAGGCGCTGCCGACCCCCGCCCGGGCCCCCACGGCCGAGCACGCCCCCGCCCCCCCTGCCGGCGGGCAAGGCCAGGAAGCCGACGCCCTGACGCTGCTCCTGGGCGCAGCGGCCGCGCTCGTTTTCATTTCCCGCCGACGCAGCCCACCCTGAAACAGGGGGGCCGCGAGCCCTGCACGCGCAGCTGGCGCCAATACTCCACGCCAGCGAGAACCGGCGGCGGCGACAACCCAGCCATCCGACGTAACCTCTCGTCGTCTGGCATCAGGATTGCGCTGTCGAACCGTACTGCCTTGACCGGATGTGTCCGATTCGCTGCCACAAGATCCAAGGGAACCGAAGTTGACCACCAACGCGCTTGCGTCCTCCCGTCGCTCCGCCAACCTCCCCCAACGCAGTCCGATGGGGGACGCCGGTACGGCCTACCCGGTCTTCTCACGCCCGCCCCAGTCCATTCCCGTGGCCGTGGCGGCACTGCTCGAGCCCCTGCTCGCCGTGGGCGTCCTGCTGGCCGTGCAGGCGGCTTTCGGCGAGCCGATGAACCGGGCCGCCGCGCTGCTGAGCATCCTGACGCTGCTGCTCACCTTCCCCGGCACGAACCGCTTCCACGACAACCTGCTCAACACCACGGTGGACATCCTGTCCGCCTGGGCCTTCGTGCTCACCGTGCTGCTGCTGTGCGGCTTCGCCACCCGCAGCTTCGGCTTCTTCGACCAGAACGTCCTCATCGCCTGGGCCGTGCTCACCCCGGTGATCCAGCTCGCCGCGGCACGCGCCGGCTCGGCCATCATCAAGGCCCGTGCGGCGCACCCCAGCGCCCGCCGCGCCGCGCTGGTCATCGGCGCCGGGCAGGTCGGCGAACGCATGGTCGACGTCCTCAACCGCCTGAAGCCCTACGGCCACGACTTCGTCGGCTACCTCGAGGACCGCGAACCCCAGCGCTGCGTCCAGTCTGCCCAGGGCAAGATCATCGGCCGCCTCGACGACCTCGGCGCCACCATTCGCCGCCACCAGATCAAGGACGTCTACATCACCCTGCCGCTCAGCCAGCAGCCCCGCATCGCCGCCCTGCTGGCCACGCTGCACAACTCCGCCGTCTCGGTGCACTTCGTGCCCGACGTCTTCGGCGTGCACGTCATCCAGGGCCGCATGCGCAACATGGAAGGCGTGCCCGTCGTCAGCCTGATCGACACCCCCTTCGTCGGCATCAACGGCGTCATCAAGCGCCTCTCCGACATCGTGCTCGCCAGCATCATCCTGGTGCTGATCGCACCGATCATGCTCGCCGTGGCCATCGGCGTGAAGCTCAGTTCCCCCGGCCCCATCGTCTTCAAGCAGCGCCGCAACGGCCTCGACGGCGAAGAGATCGTCGTCTACAAGTTCCGCTCCATGACCACCATGGACAACGGCAACGTCGTGCGCCAGGCCACCCGGGGCGACGCCCGCATCACCCCCTTCGGCGCCTTCATCCGCAAGACCTCGCTGGACGAACTGCCCCAGTTCATCAACGTCCTGCAGGGCCGCATGAGCATCGTCGGCCCGCGCCCCCACGCGGTGGCCCACAACGAACAGTACCGCGCCATCATCAACGCCTACATGGTGCGCCACAAGGTCAAACCCGGCATCACCGGCTGGGCCCAGGTCAACGGCCACCGCGGCGAAACCGACGTCGTCGAGAAAATGGTCGCCCGCGTCGAACACGACATCGACTACCTGCGCAACTGGTCCCTCACCCTCGACCTGCGCATCATCGCCCGCACCCTCAAGCTCATGCTCTGGGACCGCCAGGCCTACTGAATAGCCGGGGGTCAGGTCTTGCCTTTTGCTACCCCGCACTGTATCTGGCGCCCGAAGGGGGCAAAAGGCAAGACCTGACCCCACCGAGCTTCAAGGCACCGTCACCATCATCCCTGGATGGCGCTGCCGCAGCAGCCCGGCCAGCACCTGCTTGGCGCGGTCGTCACCATGCACCAGCCGCACCTCCCGCGGCGGGGTGCGCATGCGGCCGACGAAGTTCAGCAGATCCTTCTGGTCGGCGTGGGCCGAGAAACCATCCAGCGTGTGGATGCCCGCGCGGATCGTGATGCGCTCGCCGTCCAGCTCCACCCAGCCGCCCTTGGGCCCGTAGGTCTGGATTGCCCTGCCCGGCGTGCCGGCGGCCTGGTAGCCGCAGAACAGCACGTCGTGCCGCGGGTCGCCCAGCATCGCCTTCAGGTAGTTCACGATCCGCCCGCCGCTGCACATGCCGCTGGCGGCGATCACGATCGCCGGCTGGCCCGTCTTCGCCAGCCGCTCCACCACCCGCAGATGCGTCGCGTGGTCGGGCACCGTCGTCACTTGCTCGAAATCCAGCGGATGCCGCCCTTGCGCCAGCTTGCGCCGCGCCTCCGCATCCCAGTGCTCGCGCAGGCGCGCATAGCCGGCGGTGAAGTCCGCCGCCAGCGGGGAGTCCACCACCACGTCCACCTCGGCCCAGGGCAGCCCCTTCGCCACCGCCCGCGTGCGATGCCGGTGGATGATCTCCTCGAGCTCGTAGAGCAACTCCTGCGTGCGCCCGATGCTGAAGGCCGGCACCAGCAGCGTGCCACCGTTGCCGAAGGCGTGCTCGCACATCGCCTGCAGCCGCTGCCGGCGCGTGCGGCGGCTCTCGTGCTCCCGGTCGCCGTAGGTGCTCTCCAGCACCACCACATCGGCGGCCATCGGCGGCTTCGGCGCCGGCAGCAGCGGCGTGTAGGGCGCGCCCAGATCCCCCGAGAACAGCACCCGCTCCCGCCCGGCGCCGCCCGGCAGCTTCACCTCGAACTCCACATAGGCCGACCCCAGGATGTGCCCCGCCGGGCTCAGCCGCACCCGCAGGTCCGGGCGCAGCGGCAGCCAGCCGCCGTACGGCAGAGGCACCAGCTGCGCCTTCAGCCGCTTCACCACCCCCTCGATCACCGCCCGGTCACGCGTCACCCCCACCGCAAGCGCATCCTCGATCACCATCGGCAGCAGATGCGCCGACGCCTGCGAACACACGATCGGCCCCCGGAACCCTGCGGCCAGCAGGTACGGCAGACGCCCCACATGGTCGATGTGCACATGCGTCACCACCAGGGCCCGCACCCGGTCGATCGGGAACGTGATCTCCAGCCGCCCCGCACCCGCCCCATCCCCGGACGTCTCCGCCCCCTGGAACAGCCCGCAATCCACCAGCACCGACGCCCCATCCGCCAGCGTCAGCTCATGGCAGGACCCCGTCACCCCATCCACCGCACCATGGTGCGAAATGCGCGGCCGCCCCGCAGCCCCTGAGACATCGCCCGTCGCCATCGCAGATTCCCCCGAAGAAGCAAACCGTCCGAAAACGGTGCCACAGACCGGCCCCGGTCAGGTCTTGCCTTTTGCCTCGGCATACCGCCGCCGGCAAAAGGCAAGACCTGACCCCAAGCCAAGGCGCCTGACGCGTCAGCGCCACGCTGGCTGGAATGGGCCCCCCACGGTCGCGGGGGCGGATCCGGGGAACCCCGCGGACGCGCGGCTGTGCGGATCTCACCCGGCAAACACACTGGCTCCCGGGCCGTTGCAGGCCGTCGGATCACCCGACGCGCCGCGGGGGGCCCGCCCGATCACGACATCGCCAGGAGTTCCGAACTTGAAAAACCGCCTCCACCAACTCGCCGCCGCGGCCCTGATGACGGTCGCCTCCATGGGCGCCCAGGCCGCCTTCGACATCACCGTCAACTACAGCGGTGACTCGGCCTACCAGTCCTACTTCGACAACGCCGCCTCCTTCTGGGAAGGCCTGATCACCGGCTACCAGGGCAGCGTCTCGCTCACCGGCGTCACCATCGATGCCAGCATCGAGGCCATCGACGGCCAGTGGGGCACGCTCGGCTATGCCGGACCGAACGGCACCAGCGTGCAGGGGGGCTTTCGCTACACCACCACCGGCATCATGGTGTTCGACAGCGCCGACATGGCCTACATGACCGGATCGGGCACCTTCGCCGATGTCATCCGCCACGAGATGGCCCACGTCCTGGGCTTCGGCACCCTGTGGACCTACAACGGCGTGTATGTCGACGGCAGCGGCCAGTACACCGGTGCCGCCGCCCTGGCCGAGTACCAGACCGAGTACAACCAGCCCGGCGCCACCTACATCCCCGTCGAACTCGGCGGCGGTGGCGGCACGGCCGACGGCCACTGGAACGAAGTCGACAACGGCGCCGGCACCACCGGCATCACCGATGGCAACGGCAACGACATGCGCAACGAGCTCATGACCGGCTGGCTCAACGCGCCCACCTACGTCAGCCGCACCACCATCGCCCAGTTCCAGGACATCGGCTACACGGTCAACCTCAGCCCCGTGCCCGAACCCGAAACCATGATGATGTTCGCGCTCGGCCTGCCCGTGCTGCTGCGCTTCGCCCGCAGGCAGAACAAGCCCCAGGCATGATCGCCGCGTGACCCGAGGCCCCGCACGCACAGACCCACCCCGTCGCCGCACCCTGCTGCTCGCAGCCCTGTGCGGCGGGGCAATGCGCTCCCGCGCCCACGCAGCTCCGCCGATGAACCGTCCGGACCTGCGGCTGCCCCCCTCCTCCTCGGCCGTCATCCTCCGCTGGGACCGCCTGGGTGGCCTGCGTGCCAGCAGCGACGCGGGGGAAGACCCGGCCCTGCTCCTGCACGCCGACGGTCGCTACTCCGCCCCCTCCGCCGCCCTCGGCGGACCACGCAGGACCGGGCGCCTCGACCCCACCGAACTGCGCGAGCTGCTCGTCCACCTCGTGCACCAGCAGCGCTTCGCCGAGATCGACGCCCGCGACATCCAGGCCCGCATGCGACGCATCGCCGCCGACACCGGCCGCCTCGCCGCCATCATGGACGGCGGCGTCACCCGCATCGAACTCACCCTGCCCGACCTGCAGCACCGCGTCGAACTCCCGAACCTGCACGCCGCCGCCCGCAGCTTCCCCGAAATCGACGCCCTGCAACGCCTTCTGGCCGTCCAGAAACGCCTGCTCGAGCTGGCGCAAGCTGCCCGCTGAACAGCCGGGGTCAGGTCTTGCCTTTTGCCTTGGCATGTCGCCGAAGGCAAAAGGCAAGACCTGACCCCCAAGGATTCAATAGCGAGGCAGATTCATCCCAAGCTGCCACTCTGCCGCGCTGACCGCGCCGGGCCGGGTGCGCAGCGCCCGATAGCCCTGCGCCAGCAGGCTGCGAACCTCCCAGCGTGATGCCTGTCGCGCGGCCCAGACCTGTCCGACGAACGGCAACAGCAGGCACAGCAGCAAGGCCTGCAGGGCCAGCGCCCACTGCCCTCTGTGCACGAACGGCAGCGGGCCGAGCAGCATCACCGACCAGGCGAAACCCAGTCTGACCCGGCGCACCCGACGCGACTCCGGATGGCACAGCGCCAGACTGTCCGACCGCACCTCACTCATCACGTTCCCGATCGCCGGCGATCCGCCGTGCATCGCGGACACAGTGCCCAGAAAGGCATCGGCGGGCTGGTGGGACAGGGCAGAGGCGCTCATGGTGGGAGAACGAGGAGTGATCGACCCGGTCATCTTCGCCTCCCCCAATCGACGCCCCAAAGACGAAAAATCGCCTGAAACACCCCGCTTCTCCGCCGCCGTACCGGTAGCGCGCCACAGCATGCTTTCAGCAGGGTGGATGACGTCGATCGGCGCCCGGAAGGCAAAAGACAAGACCTGACCCCACCGGATTTCACGCGCTCCCCGCGATCGGGGTGTTTGCAGGTTTTTTCATTTCGGCAGACTGCGCCGGCCCGAGGGACCTGGACGAGCCTGCCTCCGTACTCCCGAACGGCACTCTGAGCAGAACCCACGGAGGACCCGACATGACCCACCCGACCGATCGACTGCAACGTCTTGCCTGGCTTTTCGCGATGTCTGCCGCCTTGGCAGCCTGTGGCGGAGGCGGCACCGACGCCTCGAACGCCACCGACGCGACCGACGCGACCGACGAGCAAGCCGCCGCCAGCACCGACCCGGGCAGCATGGCCGCACTCGCCAGCAAGGGCCGCACACCGCCCGGCAAACGCGCGCCTGCCCCGGAACCAGCTCCCGCGCCGGCTCCTGCGCCCGAGCCGCCGCCCCCCGCGCCGGCACCGGCCCCCAGCCCCGCGCCCACCGACCCGCTGCTCGGCACCGGCTGCGACACCTTCTACAGCGCCGACTTCGCGCTGAAGACCGGCCCCAGCAACGAAGCCATCCCCACCCTGGCCAAGCCGGTCAAGGGCCTTGCACTGGCCGAGCCCACCTATCGGACTTGCCTGGTGCGCCTCACCCAGCACGCCACCGAAGGCCTGTCCACCTTCGCCCGGCACGACTACTCGCGCCGCCAGGCCTTCAACGCCGACAACACCCGGGTACTGATCTACTCGCTGTCCGGCCACTGGCACGTCTACGACGCCAACACCTACCAGTTCATCAAGACCCTGAGCGGCCCTGCGGCAGATGCCGAGCCGCAGTGGCACCCCCTCGACCCCGACCGCCTGTACTACCTGCCCACCAACGGCGTGGGCATGAAGGTCTACGAACTCACCATCAGCAGCGGCGCCACCCGCGTCGTCGGCGACCTCGGCGCCCGCCTGAAGGCCCGCTGGCCCGGCGCGGCCGCGGCCTGGACCCGCTCCGAAGGCTCCCCTTCCGCCGACGGCCGCTACTGGTGCCTCATGGTCGACAACAGCAGCTGGGGCAGCCTCGGCGTGATCACCTGGGACCGTGACACCGACACCATCCTCGGCTACCTCGACACCGCCGGCGACCGCCCCGACCACGTCAGCATGAGCCCCAGCGGCAACTACTGCGTCGTCTCCGGCGACAGCGCCCGCGGCACCGTGGCCTTCTCGCGCGACTTCTCCAGCCAGCGCAAGCTGCTGGCCAAGTCCGAGCATTCCGACATCGCCCTGGACGCCAATGGTGACGACCTGTACGTCTCCGTCGACTACAGCACCAACGCAGGCGACGTCTTCATGACCAACCTGCGCACCGGGGTGCGCACCGTGCTCTTCCCCAGCTACGTCAACGGCACCGCGACGGCCTTCCACTTCTCCGGCAAAGCCTACAAGAAGCCCGGCTGGGTAGTCGTCTCCAGCTACGCCGACTACGGCACCGCCGGCCGCCAGTGGCTGCACCGCAAGGTCATGGCCGTCCAGCTCGCCGCCAACCCCGTCATCTACAACCTGGCCCACCACCGCTCCGCCGTCGGCCAGTACTGGGGCGAGCCGCACGCCAGCGTCAGCAACGACTTCAGCCGGGTCATCTTCAACTCCGACTGGGGCGGCGCCGCCACCGACATCGACGCCTACATGATCGCCCTGCGCCCCTCGATGGTGAAGTGAACCGCCGGGGGTCTGAACCGCCGGGGGTCAGGTCTTGACTTTTGCCTCGACCCCCTGAATCACCCGGCTCACCCGCGCCACCGACAGCCCCAGCTCCCGGGCGATCGCCGTCATCGTCATGCCCCCCTCGCGGTAGGCCATCGCGATCGCCCGATTGCGCTCGCCCGCCCGGTCGAGGCATTCCTGCAGGCTCAGCGGAGCGCCACTGCGCTGCGTCTTCGGGATCTCCGCCGTCTCGCGCAGCGGCGGCGGCAGATGCGCCTGCATCCGCGCGACGAAGCCCTCGTCGCCCAGGAACACCTGCCGACGCAGCGCCTGCTGCCAACTGAACGACGCCTGCTCGTCCACGCTCTCCACCCAGGCCGCGTAGCGACGCTGCGCCAGGCGGGCATCGGCCTCGGTCGCCGGCGCACGCCCCAGCATGGCCGCAAGCACCGTGACCGTGTCCAGCCAGGCCGGCACCCGATCGGCACCCACATGCGCCCGGCAGCTCGACCAGGGCCAATCCGCCGCCGCATGCACCAGCCCGGCGGCCACCGGGTTGCGCTCCACATAGCGGCACAGCGTCAGCAGATAGGCATCCCGATCCACCACGACCGCCTTGAACCGGCCCTGGAACAGATGCCCCGTCACCGCGTGCCGCCGGTTGAAGGCCTGCGTGTACACCCCGTTGACCTGCCGCATCAGCCGCGACAGATTCGCCTGCGCCGTCTGCAGCACCAAGTGATAGTGATTGCCCATCAGGCAGTACGCCAGCACCCGGGCCTCGAAGCGCTCCATCGCCAGCCCGATCACCCGCAGATGCTCACGCCGATCCGCATCGTCGCGGTAGATCTCCTCGCGGCGATCCCCCCTCGACGTCACGTGATACACCGCCCCAGGAAACTCGATGCGAAGAGGACGTGCCATGGCCGCAGATTCTAGGGGTCAGGTCTTGCCTTTTGCTACCCCCCAAGGTACCTGATCCCGCAAGCCTTCATCCCAGTCGACCCTGCTCCAAGGCTTCCCGCAGCAGCGCATTGATGCGGGTCTGCCACCCAGGCCCGGTGGCGCGCAAAGCAGCCAGTACGTCGGCGTCCACTCGCATGCTGAGCATCGGACGAGGCACGGCAACGGCGGGCCGGCCGCGTCTGGGCAGTGGACGCAGCGCAGCCATCTCAGCCTCGGACAGCTCGAACGTATCGGGGTCGGCCGCGATACCAGCGTTGATCGCCGCATCCTCCTCAGCCGTTGGCAGCTCGAACCCGAAGTGCCTGGAGTGCTTTGTCATATCGGATTACCTCTCGCCTGTTGGCCCTTCGCAGGCTGATGATGCGCAACACATCAGCTCTCTGCACGAACACCACCACATAGACCCGCCTCGCCAGTGGAGCGAAGCCCACTTCCCGCAGCTCGCCGTAGTCACGGCGAGCATCCGGGTGGCAAAGCAGCAGATCCCATTCGAGCTCGCGAGCCAGCGCCAGAGACACGCCATGCTTCGTCACGTTGATGGCGTCTTTTGCCTGATCGAACTCGAACTGCATGGATTTATTGTATTGACAAAAATAACGCAGTCAATCTTGGCTGAAACACCCGAACACCTGGGGTCAGGTCTTGCCTTTTGCTACCCCCCAAGGTATGTCAACCTTCGAACAGGCAAAAGGCAAGACCTGACCCCACTCGATTGGAGGGGCGGGTGGGGTGGGAATGTTCACGCGGCGATGCGCTTTTGCATTTCGTAACGTTGCGGGTGCGTCAAGAATCGGCGGAAGACACAACAACCGCCCAGGAAGACGCCGATGACCTCTGTCCATGCTGCCGAACTCATGTCGGTCGTGAACGCAGCCCTGCTCGCCGAGCAGGGCGATGCTGCGACCGATGCGAGCAGCCATGTCACCCTCACCTCGGAGGCGCTCGTCGGCGTCGGTGATCAGGTCGACGTGCTGCGGCAGGCGGCCCTGGATCTGGCCGGTGCGGGCGTGGCGGGGCTGTTCGAGGTGGTGGCGGTGGACCAGGCCGTGGCGGCGTTCGGGGGCAGCACCTCTCCCGGAGGGCTCGGTGGGCTCTTCACGGATCTGCTGGCACGTGCGGAAGCCGAGCGGCTGGCCGAGTCGACGCCCGAGTCTTCCCCGGCGCCCGAGGCGCAGACCCAGTGGGGCTGCGCCTGCCCCGCCTGCGCGGCGCCGGTCGGTGGCGATGGCGACGCCCAGGCCGTGCCCGACGGCGCCGGCCTTCCCCAGCTCGACGAACAGGGCTTCTTGCTCGACCCCTCCAACCCGGCCTCCGGCCTGGTGGGCACGACGCTGGGCGGGCTGCCGGTGTGGAGCGCCTACGAGACCGCCATGCACATCGCGCGGCCGTACGGCACCTGGGCGAACTGGAACTCCGACCTGCAGGTCACCTACTCCTTCGGCGTGGGCGCCACCCTGCCCACGGGCTACGAGGCCTTCAGCGACGGCGCCTCGCAGGCTGGTGCGCTGGCCGCCATGCAGCTCTACACCGAGATCAGCGGGCTGACCTTCGCCCAGGCCGCCGACCCCAACGATGCCGACATCACCTACATGTTCGGCATCGGCTCCACCAACGGCGGCGGCTGGGCCAACTTCCCCAGCGCGGGCGGCGGCTACGTCCAGGTCGGCCACTACACCGCCGAGCCGACCATGGACGCCGGCACCTACTCGCTGCGCCTGCTGATGCACGAGCTGGGCCACGGCCTGGGCCTGCACCACCCCGGCAACTACAACGGCGACACCGCCGTCTACGGCGACGCCGACCACTTCAACGACAGCCGCCAGTACACCAACATGTCGTACTGGAGCGGCAGCTACACCGGCGCCAGCTTCTCGCACATGGCCACGCCGGGCCTGCACGACATCCTGGCCATCCAGATCGAGTACGGCATCAACTGGGCCACCCGCGCCACCGACACCACCTACGGCTTCAACAGCACCGCCGGCAGCAACTCGTACGACTTCGGCTTCGACTCCACGATGGGCTTCTCCATCTGGGACGGCGCGGGCAACGACACCCTGGACTTCTCCGGCTTCGGCGGCAACACCGTGCTCGACCTGCGCCAGGGCAGCTTCAGCTCCACCGGGGTCGACACCTACAACGTCTCCGTCGCCTACGGCGCGGTCATCGAGAACGGTGTCGGCGGCTTCGGCCACGACAGGATGCGCGGCAACGAGGTGGCCAACCACCTCAGCGGCGGCCTGGGCAACGACACCCTCTACGGCGGCGCCGAAACCCCCGCCGCCCCCATCGTCGACCCGCGCCACTTCACCGGCGTGCAGCTCAACCACGACCCCGTGGTGCGCAACCAGTACCTCTCGCTCACGAACGTGCAGGCCCTGTCGGGCAGCGCCTTCACCGTCGAGATGATGGTCGACCTCACCCGCTCCTCGCCCTCGCTCACGCCCTTCCTCTCCTACGCGGTCAACGGCAACAGCAACGAGCTGGTGATCGAAGGCGCCAACGACGGCGTCCTGCGCATCGGCATCGACGGCCTGGCCACCTACGACACCCCCATCCTGCTGCGCAGCCTGGTCGACGGCGAACCGCACCGCCTCTCCGTCAGCTGGGACAGCACCACCGGCAGCGTCGCCTTCTACGTCGACGGCGTGCTCGAGCACAGCGGCGTCTACACCGCCGCCATCGGCCGCACCCTGGGCATCGGCGGCACCCTCATCGTCGGGCAGGAGCAGGACAGCCTGGGCGGCGGCTTCGACACCACCCAGGTGCTCTCCGGCACCGTCGGCGACATCCGCATCTTCAACGACGTGCGCAGCGCGCAGGAGATTGCCGACCACGCCTTCGCCCCCCTCACCGGCAGCGAGCAGGGCCTGGTACACAACTGGCAGGTGCAGGCCGGCAACACCACCACCGTCACCGACGTGGCCGTGGCCAACCCCGCCGTCGAGCTCACCGCCCTGATGCACAGCGGCCTGCTGCCCGCCGGCACCTTCACCGCCAGCCAGAGCAGCAGCTACAACAGCAGCAGCGGCGCCGAACGCGTCATCGACCCCGACACCACCACCTACAACCACACCCACAACAGCGGTGACGAATGGCTGCGGGTCGACTTCGCCCAGCCGCTCGAAATCACCCACCTCGAGATCGTCAACCGCCCCGGCCAGCTCGCCCGCCTCAACGGCGCCACCGTCTCCGTGCTGGACGACCAGGGCAACGTCCTCTACACCTCGGCCCCCGTCTCCGGCTCGCCCAGCGTCTTCACCGTCGTGCTGCCCCAGCCGATGACCGCCAGCGCGGTGCGCATCGACCAGGACAGCAACTTCCTGCACATCAACGACCTCAACATCTACGGCACCCCGCCGGCCGGTGTCGTCGTGCCGCCCGCGCAACTGAACACCGACCTGGCCATCCAGGGCGGCGCCACCGTCGTCGACACCACCCCCTTCGTCAATACCGCGCCCGACAACGACACCCTGGTCGGCGGCGCCGGCAGCGACACCCTGCACGGCGGCGCCGGCCACGACACCCTGATCGGCGACGGCGGCGAGCCCGGCTTTGCCGCCACCCATGCCCTCGCCCTCAACAGCGCCGGCGGCAACAGCCAGCAGCTGCGCCTGAACAGCGCCACCGGCCTGCCCACCACCGCCTTCACGCTCGAGTACGTGCTCGATTCCAACTCGGTGAGCAGCTACCAGTGGTTCGGCAGCCTGCCCGGCGTGAGCATGCTGCTCGACGGCGCCAACCTCTGGTACCAGGTCAACGGCAGCTGGAACTGGTCCGGCATCTCGATCGGCGAGCTGGGCAGCGACCCCCACCGCATCACTTTCACCTGGGACAACGCCACCGGCACCTACGCCCACTACATGGACGGCGTGGAGCAGCGCAGCGGCAGCGGCTTCCTCGCCGGCGCCACGCTCAACGGCAACGGCAGCGGCAACGTCGTCTTCAACCCCGTCAACGGCGCCATCGGCGACATCCGCCTGTACGACCGGGCCATCACCGCCAGCGAAGTCACCACCAACCACCGCGGCCCCCTGCCCGACCCGGCCAACACCGACGGCCTGCGGCTCAACTGGGTGGTGGGTGCCAACGGCAACGTCACGGACGCCACGGGCGGCACGGCCCCGCAGGTGGTGGCCGGCAGCGGCGCGGCGCCGGTGGCGGTGCTCCCGAGTTCGACGCCAACCGCCATAAGTCCTTGATTCGCATAGTCTGGCCTTGCGAATTGCCACTACAGCAGGCTGATCTGAGCGTCGGGCGAAGGCTTCTTTAGTTGCAGTGAGGCCAGCAAGGTGGCCTGTTCCTGGT
>JAKLLA010000011.1 GCA_023150375.1 Burkholderiaceae bacterium | reverse complement strand
ACCGCGGAGGACGGGACGACCCCCCGCCGCGCAGCGAAGACCGACGCGGCGGCTTCGCGGCCAAGCGACCCTCGGGCCCCGGCGCCCCGCGTGGCGCGGCGAGCGGCCGGCCGCCCGCCAAGCGCGGCGGTGGCACAGGGGGCGGCACGGGCGGCGGCGGGCGCGGCCCGCGCGGCTGACAGCCGGCACCTCGGCCCGGAACCGGGCGGCGTCGCGGCACTCCAATCCGGCCATGCAGACCCCGCACCGCCCCCCTCGCACGCTGCCGCGCCGTCCTGTCCTGCTCGCCCTGGCCGCCACGGCCGCGGGGGTCGGACTGGCGCCGCTGCAGGCCGCCACGCCGCGCCGCGTGCTGCGCGAGATGACCGAAGGCCCCTTCTACCCGCCGCGCGCCTGGCGCAGCGGCGGCAGCGACTGGGATGCCGACCTGACCCGCGTGCAGCGCGGCGCACGCAGCCTGCAGGCCCGCGGCGAGCACCTCGGCCTGTCGCTGACACTGCGCAACCGACAGGGCCGCGCGGTGGACGGCTGCGAGGTGGAGATCTGGCAGTGCGATGCCCTGGCCCACTACCACCACCCGGACGTGCCCGTGCGTGCGGGCGCCTGGGACGAGGGCTTCCAGGGCTTCGGTGCCGCGCAGACCCACCGCGACGGCACGGTGCAGTTCCGCACCCTGCGCCCGGTGCCCTACCCGGGCCGCACGCCGCACATCCACGTCAAGCTGCGCCATCCTGGCTTCGGCGAACTGACCTCGCAGCTCTTCGTCGACGGCGACCCGGGCAATGCGGGCGACTTTCTCTGGCGGCGCCTGCCCGAGGCCGACCGCCCGGGGCTGGCCATGCAGTTGCGGCCGGCCCCGAGCGCGGCGCCCGGCAGCCCGGGCGCCGGGCTGCGCTGGGTGGCGACGCACGAACTGGTCGTCCCAGACTGAGGCGGCATCCGGCGTCCCTGCGGTCGGCGCCTGTCCCGCCCCCGCCATGCCGCGCCGGGCGGGGCGGCTCGGGCCACCCGGATCAGGTCACCGGAATCAGGCCACCCGATTGCGCGCCAACGGCGGATTGCGCGCGAAGTAGCGCACGATGCCGGCGTAGAGCGCCTGCACCAGCTGGTTCTGGTACTTCTCGCTGCGCAGGCGCTGCTCCTCCTCGGGGTTGGAGATGAAGGCGGTCTCGACCAGGATGGAGGGAATGTCCGGCGCCTTCAGCACCGCGAAGCCGGCCTGCTCCACCTGCGGCTTGTGCAGCCGGCCGACGCGGCCGATGTGGCCGAGCACCTCGCGGCCCACGCGCAGGCTGTCCTTGATCTGCGCGCTGGTGCTCATGTCGAGCAGGGTGCGCAGGATCTGCGCATCGGCCCGCACAGCCCGCACGTCGATGCCGCCCACGGCGTCCGAGGCGTTCTCACGTCGGGCCATCCAGCGCGCTGCCGCACTGCTCGCGCCCGAATGCGACAGCGCGAACACCGAGGCACCGCGGGCCCGCGGCGTGATGAAGGCATCCGCATGCACCGACACGAACAGGTCGGCCTGCACCCGGCGCGCCTTGGCCACCCGCTCCTGCAGCGGCACGAAGAAGTCGGCGTCGCGTGTCAGCACCGCGCGCATGCCGGGCCGGGCATCGATGCGTCGCGCCAGCTTCAGGGCGATCTGCAGCACCACGTCCTTCTCGCGCAGGCCGGTCGGGCCGATCGCGCCCGGATCCTCGCCGCCGTGACCGGGATCGATGGCGATGATCAGCAGCCGGTTCACGCTGGCACGCACCGGCGGGCTGGCCTGCGGCCGGCTCTCGGGGGCTGGCGCAGGCGGCGGTGGCGGGGTGGCCGACAGCTCGGGACGCAGGGCGGCCATCTCCTGCGGCCGCAGCTCGGAGGTCGGCAGCGCTGCGCTCGCCCCGGCAGGAGGCGGCCCGGAGGCCGCGCCCGGTCCGGCGGGGAGGGGCGGCGCAGCGGGCGTCGTCGTCGCCTCCGGCCGATGGCGCGGCAGGCTGGGGTCGCCGGGCGCACCGTCGCTGGTGTCGAGCTGGCCGATGAAGTCGCCCAGCGCGTCGTTCAGGTCGGCCGCGGCCTGGCGCGCGGCCTCCTGGCCGGAACTGGGCCAGGGGGGCGCCGCCGGCCCGGCGGCCTGCAAGGCGGCCTCGCGCTCGCGCACCAGCGTCAGCAGCGGGTCGGGCGCCACGGCGGGGCGCAGGTCGAACACCAGTCGGTGCCGGTAGGGAGCGATCGGCGCCAGCGCGAAGACCTGCGGCGCGCTGGGGCGCTTGAGGTCCAGCACCATGCGCACCCGCTGCGGCGCCCCCTGGCCGAGACGCACGCCGGCGATGTTCGGGTCCTGGCTGCCCACCTTGGCCACCAGCTCGCGCAGCGCGGCGTTGAGCTCGAGGCCGTCGATGTCGATCACCAGCCGCGGTGGATCGGACACCACGAAGTGGCGGGCCTGCAGGGCCACATCGGACTCGAGGGTGACGCGGGTGTAGGCCTCGGCGGGCCAGACCCGCACCGCCACCAGACTGGCACCGCGCGCCAGGTCACTGCCGGCCAGCGTGAGGGCCAGCACGCCGCCGGCTTCACGCAGCCAGCGCCGCCGTGCCGTGGGTCGCAGCGGGCACCCGACCAGGCGGCCGTCGGATCGGCCGGTCATGCGCGGGCCTCCGCAGCGGCGGCCGCGGCCCCTGCGGCCAGCGCCGCCAGCAGCGCCTGGCCGGCCGGGCTGCAGGCCTCGGCGACGAGGCGCCGGCTTTCGTCGGGCAGCGGCTCGAGGTGCAGGCGCAGGTCCGGCTCGGGCAGCAGGCCCTGGGCGCGCTGCGGCCACTCCACCAGCTTCAGGCCGGGGGCGGCGAAGAGATCGCGAAAGCCCGCCTCCTCCCATTCCCGCGGATCGGCGAAGCGGTAGAAGTCGAAATGCAGCAACGGCAGCGGCGCCGGCCCGGCGCCGGCCTCGCCGGCCGGCAGTTCGTAGGGCTCGACGATGGCGTAGCTCGGGCTCTTGATGCGCCCGGTCACGCCGAGGGCGCGCAGCAGGTGGCGGGCGAAGGTGGTCTTGCCGGCCCCCAGCGTGCCTTCCAGTTCGATGCAGGCCTGCCGGGTCGCCGGGCAGGCGGCCAGCGCGCGGGCGCCGGCCTCGCAGGCGGCCTCGTCGGGCCAGTGCAGGATGCGGGTTTCTAGAATCACCGGATGACAGCTGGTTGCTCGCCGCAGACACCCCCCGCGCTCGACGCGGCAGAAGGCCAGGCGCTGCTGGCCCGGTTGCGTACCTGGGCCGAGGCGCTGGGATTCTCCCAGATCGGCGTGGCCGACGTGCAGCTGGGCGAAGCGGTGGAAGAGGGCCTGCAGCGCTGGCTGGATGCCGGCTGGCACGGCGAGATGGCCTACATGGCCGCGCACGGCCTGACCCGGGCCCGCCCGGCCGCCCTGCGCCCGGGCACGCTGCGGGTGATCACCGCGCGCATGGACTACCTGCCCGAGTGCACGCCCGAAGACTGGCGTGCCCGCGAGCAGGCCCGTCTGGCCGACCCGCGGCAGGCGGTGATCTCGCTGTATGCCCGGGGGCGCGACTACCACAAGGTGCTGCGCCAGCGGCTGCAGCGCCTGGCCGGGCAGCTGCAGGCGGAGGTGGGGCCGCTGGGCCACCGGGTGTTCTGCGACTCCGCGCCGGTGCTGGAGGTGGAGCTGGCGCAGCGCTCGGCGCTGGGCTGGCGCGGCAAGCACACCCTGCTGCTGGACCGCGACGGCGGCTCGATGAGCTTCCTGGGCGAGATCTTCGTCGACCTGCCGCTGCCGCTCACCGGCCCGCCCCCGCCGTCGCACTGCGGCCGCTGCAGCGCCTGCCTGGATGCCTGCCCGACCGGCGCGATCGTGGCGCCCTACCGGCTCGACGCGCGCCGCTGCATCAGCTATCTGACCCTCGAGCAGGACGGGCCGATCCCGCCCGAGCTGCGCGTGGCGATGGGCAACCGCATCTACGGCTGCGACGACTGCCAGCTCGCCTGCCCCTGGAACAAGTTCGCCCGGCGCAGCCCGCTGCCGGACTTCACCCCGCGCCCCGAGCTGGAGGACACGACGCCGATCGCACTCTGGGGCTGGGACGAGGCCACCTTCCTGCGCCGCACCGAGGGCAGCCCGATCCGCCGCATCGGCCACCGGCGCTGGCTGCGCAACCTCGCCGTGGCGCTGGGCAATGCCTGGCGCGCCACCGGCGACCTCGCCTATGCCGCCGCCCTGCAGGCGCGCCGCGACGGGGCCGACGCGCAGCTGGCCGAGCACATCGACTGGGCGCTGGCGCAGCGCGAGACGCCGGCCCCGGCGCAGGGCGGCGCTGCGGGCTCGTTCAGCGCAGCTGGTCGAACAGGGTGAGCGTGAGCGGCACGCTGAGCATGCCCAGCAGGGTCGAGACGGTCACCAGACCGGCCACGTAGGGGCCGTCGCCGCCCATGCGCGCGGCCAGCACGTAGCAGCTCGACGCGGTAGGCAGCGCGGCAAAGGCCGCCAGCATCTGCGCCTGGCCGGTGGGCAGCGCCAGCGCGATGCCCAGCCCCAGGCCGAGCAGCGGCAGCACGGCGTGCCGGATGCCCAGCAGCGCGGCGGCCAGGCCCGGCGCCTGCCGCAGTCCGCCCCACTGCAGGCCGGCGCCGACGGCCATCAGGCCCAGCGGCAGCGCCGCCGCGCCGATGCGCCCGAGCACCGTGTCGGCGGTCTGCGGCAGGCGCAGGCCGGCCAGGTTGGCCACCAGCCCGGCCACGGTGGACAGGATCAGCGGGTTGTGGGCCAGCTCGCGCAGCAGCGGCTGGCCGCCGTGACGGGCCAGCGACCACACCGCCCCCAGGTTGCACAGCGGCACGCACAGCGCCACCAGCAGCGCGATCCAGGCCACCCCGGCCGAGCCGCCGATGCGCTCGGCCAGCGCCAGCGCCACGTAGGAATTGAATCGGAAGGCCACCTGCGCGCCACTGGACTGCCGCCGCGCATCCACCCCCGGCCAGGCACGCAGCGCGGCGGCCAGCACCACGCCCGCACCCACCACCGCCAGCCCGGCCAGGCCGAGCCCCAGCGAGCTGGCCGGATCGATCGGCGTGCGCACGATCGAGGTGAACAGCAGCACCGGAAAGAGCAGCCAGTACACCAGCCGCTCGGCCGCGCCCCAGACACTGCGGTCGAGTCCGGTGAAGCGGCAGACCAGGAAGCCGCAGACGATCAGCAGGAAGTCCGGCAGCAGCAGCAGGGCGTGGGTGAGGAGCATCGCCCGAGACTACCCGAGGGCCGCCGACCGGTGGTCCGCGCTAGGATGTCCGCCAGCCGGGCCCGCCCCGAGCCGATCCCCCATCCCCCGCCCCGCCCGAGGAGACCCACGCATGCTTCGACGCCGCCAGCTGACCCAAGCCGCCACCCTCGCCGCCTTCGGCAGCCTGTTCACCGCCCTGCCCGGCACCGCGCTGGCGCAGGCCTACCCAAGCAAGCCGGTGCGGCTGATCGTGCCCTTCGCCCCCGGCGGCACCACCGACATCATCGCCCGCACGATGGCCGAGAAGATCGCCCCGGCGCTGGGCCAGACCCTGGTGGTGGAGAACAAGGCCGGCGGCGGCGGCATCATCGGCGCGGCCGAACTGACCAAGGCGCCGGCCGACGGGCATGTGCTGGGCATGGCCACGGTGTCCACCACCGCGGCGAATCCGGCGATCAACCCGAAGACGCCCTACAACCCGCTGACCGACTTCACCCCGATCATCAACCTGGCGGCCACGCCGAACATCATCGCGGTGCACCCGAGCTTTCCGGCCAAGGACTACAAGGCCTTCGTGGCCGAGCTGAAGAAGAATCCCGGGCGCTACAGCTTCGCCAGTTCGGGCACCGGCGGCATCGGCCACCTGCAGATGGAGCTGTACAAGAACCTGGCCGGGGTGTTCATCACCCACATTCCCTACCGCGGCGCGGGCCCGGCGCTCAACGACACCGTGGCCGGCCAGGTGCCGATCATCTTCGACAACCTGCCCTCGGCCCTGCCCTTCATCCGCGACGGTCGGCTGATCCCCATCGTGGTGGCGGCCCCGGCGCGCCTGGCTGTGCTGCCCAATGTGCCGACCTTCAAGGAGATCGGCCTCGAGCCGGTCAACCGCATGGCCTACTACGGCATCCTCGGGCCCAAGGGCCTGTCGCGCGAGGTGGTCGACAAGGTGGCCGCGGCGATGAAGAAGACCCTGGAGGATGCGGCGGTGAAGAAGCGCATCGAGGACACCGGCTCGGTGATCGTCGCCAACACCCCCGAGCAGTTCGCCGCCCAGATCAAGGCCGAGTTCGAGGTCTACAGGAAGGTGGTCGAACAGCAGAAGCTGAAGCTGGATTGAGCCCCGGCGCAGCAGGCGGCCGGGCTGCAGCGCGCGGACGGCCGGCGGCGCAGGTGGCGCGGCCGGTCGACCAGGCCCTGATCGACCGCTTCCTCGACGCGCTGTGGCTCGAGGACGGCCTGGCCGCCAACAGCCTGGCGGCCTACCGGCGCGACCTGAGCGGGCTGTCGGCCTGGCTGGCGCGGGCCGAGGCGGATGCCGACGGCCTGCCGGCACCCGGCCTCGAGGCGCTGCGCGAGCACCACCTGCTGGCCTACATCGCTGCGCGCCACGCCGGCAGCCGCGCCAGCAGCGCGAACCGCCGGCTCACCGTCTTCAAGCGCTTCTACCGCTGGGCCCTGCGCGAGCAGCTCTGCAGCGCCGACCCCACGCTGCGCCTGAGCCCGGCGCGCATGCCGATGCGCCTGCCGCACAGCCTGGGCGAATCGCAGGTGGAGGCCCTGCTGGCCGCGCCGCCGGTGGACAGTCCGCTGGGCCTGCGCGACCGCGCGATGCTCGAGCTGATGTATGCCGCCGGCCTGCGCGTCAGCGAGCTCACCACGCTGCGGCTGGTGCAGCTGAACCTGGCCGATGCGGTGCTGCGCGTGACCGGCAAGGGCAGCAAGGAGCGGCTGCTGCCCTTCGGCGAGGTGGCGCGCGACTGGCTGCAGCGCTACCTGGACGAAGCGCGTCCCGCGCTGCTGGCCGGGCGGGTCTGCGACGAGCTGTTCGTCACCGTGCGGGGGGCGGCCATGACGCGGCAGATGGCCTGGCACCTGGTGCGCCAGCATGCCCGCCAGGCCGGCATCGTGCAGCCGCTGTCGCCACACACCCTGCGCCACGCCTTCGCCACCCACCTGCTCAACCATGGCGCCGACCTGCGCGTGGTGCAGCTGCTGCTGGGCCACGCCGACATCTCCACCACGCAGATCTACACCCATGTGGCGCGCGAGCGGCTCGAGCAGCTGCACGCCCGCCACCATCCCCGCGGCTGAGGCCGCCAGTCGCCCCCCGCATTCGGGGGATGAAGCTCCGAGGCCGGTCTGCCTGCGCCGCTGGGCACAATGGCAGCATCCCGGACGACGCAGGAGACGCCCATGCTCGACCCCCAAGCCCGCGCGCTGCTGGACCTGATGGAGGCCCGCGGCGTGCCGGCCACGCACACCCTGACGCCGGCCGAGGCCCGCAAGTTCTACCGCGAGCGACGCTTCTTCACCCAGCCCGACCCGCCCGAGGTGGGTGAACTGCGCGAACTGCGCATCCCCGGCCCGACGCAGACCCTCGCCGCCCGCCTGTACCGCCCGCTGCGGGCGGCGCAGCAGGCCGGCGAGCTGCCCGTGCTGGTGTACTTCCACGGCGGCGGCTGGACCATCGGCGACCTGGACACCCACGACAGCCTGTGCCGCCAGCTGGCCAATGCCAGCGGCTGCGCACTGGTGGCGGTGGACTACCGGCTCGCGCCCGAGCATGCCTTTCCGGCCGCGGTGGACGACTGCGTGGCCGCCACCCGCTGGGTGCACCAGCACGCCGCCGGGCTGGGGCTGGATGCGCGGCGCATCGGCGTGGGCGGCGACAGCGCCGGCGGCAACCTGGCCGCGGTGGTGGCGCTGACGCTGCGCGACGCCGCCCGCGGCGGCGCCGGGCTGCCGCTGCGCCTGCAGCTGCTGGTCTACCCGGCCACCGACATGCGGGCGGTGGCCCCCTCGCATACCCACAACGGCCAGGGCTACCTGCTCACGCGCGATTCGATCGCCTACTTCCGCGGCCACTACCTCCCCGACCGCGCCCAGGACAGCGACTGGCGCGCCTCGCCGGCGCTGCGCGAGGACCTGCGCGATCTGCCGCCGGCCTTCGTGCTCACCGCCGGCTTCGATCCGCTGCGCGACGAGGGCCGCGAGTACGCCGACCTGCTCAGCGCCGCGGGCAACGCGGTGCAGTACGTCTGCTTCGAGCGGCAGATCCACGGCTTCCTGACGATGGGCCGGGTGCTCGACGAGGCCCGCACCGCGGTCGACCTCTGCGCGCAGGTGATCCGGCGCGCCCTGCGCGGCTGACGCGGGGCGAGGGCGCACCATGCAGGCCGGACTGAACAACCCCGAGCTGGTGGAGGTCTGGCGCGGCCCGGCGGTGGAGTCCTTCCACCGCGGCGCGCTGGCCATCGTCGATGCCCAGGGGCACGTGTACAGCGCGCTGGGCGACATCGACCGGCCGGTCTTTCCCCGCTCCGCGGTCAAGCTGCTGCAGGCCCTGCCGCTGGTGGCCAGCGGCGCGGCCGACGCCCTGGGCCTGAGCGATGCCGAACTCGCGCTGGCCTGCGCCTCGCACGGCGGCGACCCCGAGCATGTGCAGACGGCCGCCGCCATGCTGGCCAAGGCCGGGCTCGATCGCAGCGCGCTGGAATGCGGCACCCACTGGCCGCTGCTGGACGTGGCGGCCCGGGAGCTGGCCGCAGCCGGCCAGGTGCCCCACGCGCTGCACAACAACTGCTCGGGCAAGCACGCCGGCTTCGTCTGCCTGGGCCGGCAGCTCTGCGGCCTGCGCGGTGACCGGCTGGCCGGCTGGCTGGCCGGCTACGTCGAGCCCGAGCACCCGGTGATGCGCACGGTGGGCGCGGCGCTGCAGGCGGCCACCGGGGCCGACCTGGCGCAGGCGCCGCGCGGCATCGACGGCTGCTCGATCCCGACCTGGGCGCTGCCGCTGCGCGCCCTGGCGCGGGGCTTCGCCCGCGCCGCCACCGGCGAGGGCCTGCCGGTGGACCTGGCCCTGGCGGCCCGGCGCCTGCGCGCTGCGATCGCCCGCGCCCCGCAGATGGTGGCCGGCCGCGGCCGCTTCGACACCCGGCTGATGCAGCGCCTGGGCGAGCGGGTCTGCTGCAAGGTCGGCGCCGAGGGTGTCTACGCCGCGGCCCTGCCGGAGCTCGGCCTGGGCGTGGCGCTGAAGATCGACGACGGCCAGGGCGCCCGCGCCGCCGAGGTGGTGATGGCCACGGTGGTGGCCGCCCTGCTGCGGCTGGACGACGGCGAACAGGCCCTGCTGGCCGAACTGGCCGAGCCCCGCCTGGTCAACTGGAACGCCCGCCAGGTGGGCCGCCTCGCGCCGACCGCCGGGCTGCGTGCGGCGCTGACGCCCCGCGGGCGCTGATCCGCCGGACGAGCTCGGCCGAAAGGCCGATATTGCGCAGGTCAGTCGAGCAGGCCGCCCAGGTCCACCTGCAGGCCGGGCAGGCCCGGCAGCGGCGTGGGCCCGGGCGTCTCGGTGGAGGAGATCTCGCCGTACTCGCCCCCCTGCAGGCGCCGGAAGCAGCGCAGCCGGCCGGCCTCCAGGTCCACCAGCCAGACCTCGGCCACGCCATGGCGGGCGTACAGCGGCAGCTTCACCTCGCGGTCGTAGCGAGCGCTGCTGTCGGCCACCTCGACGAGCAGCAGCACGTCGGCCGGCGTGGGATGGGAGCCACGGTAGCGGTCTTCGCGCGGGCGCAGCAGCATCAGATCCGGCTCGGGCTCGCTGCGATCGGACAGATTCAGCGGCACCTGGCAGGCCACCCGAGCCGCTGGACCGACCGCCTGCGCCAGACGGTTCAGCAACTCCGTCAGCACCGACGCATGCCGGCTCTTCTGTGGTGCCATGTCGATCACCTCTCCCTCGATGAGCTCCACCCGGTCGTCGGGCGAAAGGATCCCGGCCTCCGCCATGCGGTAGTACTCCTCCACCGTCAGCCGGTGGCGCGCGAGCGGCAGGGGAATGTCGAGGGCACCCATGGCGTCATTCTGGGGCGGCGGGCCGGCGGCGTCCAGACAGGCCCGGCGCCCGCCTCTCACTGCACCGTGCCCGAGCCCGGCCCCTGCTCGGCCGCCGGCACGAACAGCTTGGCCGCGTCCACCGCATCGAAGCGGTACTGTGCACCGCAGAAGTCGCAGCCCACCTCGATGTCGCCGCGTTCGGCCAGGATGCCGTCGACCTCCTCGCGCCCCAGGCCGACCAGCATGCGCCCGACCCGTTCGGGCGAACAGGTGCAGGCAAAGCGCGGCCCGTGCTCGCCGGTCTGGGCCGGGAAGCGGCGCAGGTCCTCCTCCCAGAACAGGCGGCGCAGGATGGTGTCGGCGTCCAGCGTCAGCAGTTCCTCGCGCTTCAGGGTGGCCGCCAGCGTGGCGATGCGCAGGTAGGCCTCGTTGCGGCCGATCTCGTCGGCCTCCTGGGCCGCCGAGCGGCCGGCCAGGTTGGCCTCGCCCTGCAGCGGCAGGCGCTGGATCAGCAGGCCGGCGGCGACCCGGTCGTCGGCGGCCAGCACCAGCGTGGTGTCGAGCTGCTCGGACTGCAGCATGTAGTGCTCGAGCACCTGCCCGAGTTCCTGCATCGGCGCCAGGTCGTCGGCCACCAGCGGCACCACGCCCTGGTAGGGCTGCTGGCCGGGCTGGCGGTCGCGCGGGTCGAGGGTGATCGCGCAGCGGCCCTGGCCGTGCACGTTGAGCAGCGCCTCGATGCGGGCCTCGGCGGGCACCTCGCCGACCACCTTGGCGGTGGCGCGCAGGCTCAGGTCGGGCTGCACCTCGGCCACCGCGAGCTTGACCGGACCGTCGCCCTGCATCTGCAGGATCAGCGCACCGTTGAACTTGATGTTCGACTGCATCAGCACCGCCGCGGCGCTCATCTCGCCGAGCAGGCGGCGCACCGGCTCCGGGTAGCCGCCGGCGGCCTCGCGGCGCTGCAGGATCTGCGTCCAGGCGCCGGTCAGGCGCACCAGCATGCCGCGCACCGGCAGGCCTTCGAAGAGGAACTTGTGCAGCTCGCCGCCGTCCTGGGGCGGCGTGCCGGGCGTCGGGGGGGAGTCCAGGCGGGCCATCAATCGATCCTCTTCAGTGCATGCCGGTAGCTGCCGGCACGCTCGGCATAGAGCGTGGAGCCGCGCGCCATGCGCTCGGCCTGCTCGGGCGTGAGCGTCTTGAGCACTTTGGCCGGGCTGCCGACGATCATGGAGTAGTCGGGGAACTCCTTGCCCTCGGTCACCAGCGCCCCCGCACCCACCAGGCAGTAGCGGCCGATCCTGGCGTTGTTCAGCACGATCGCGCCGATGCCGATCAGCGAGCCGTCGCCGATGGAGCAGCCATGCAGCACGCACTGGTGGCCGACGGTGACGTCCTCGCCGATCAACAGCTCGATGCCCGCGTCGGTGTGCAGGACCGAGTTGTCCTGGATGTTGCTGCCACGGCCGATGCGGATGTGGTCGGTATCGCCACGGATGACCGTGCCGAACCAGACGCTGGCGCGCTCGGCCAGGTGCACCTTGCCGATCACGGTGGCGCTGTCGGCCACGAAGGCCGCGGGATGGATCTCGGGAACGTCGTCGCCGAGTTGGTAGATGGCCATGACGGCGTCTCCTGATGAAGCGCAAGCAGGGGCGAGGCAGGCAGCGCGCCGCCGCATGCCCGATGCGGCCGCCCAGCCCGCCGGACCGACAATTGTAGGAATGGAGCTGAGACGACGTGCCCTGCAGGCCCTGTGCCTGAGCGATCCCCTGGCCAAGGCCGATGCGGTGCATGCCCTGTGGGCCGAGCGCGCGACGCTGTCGCTCGACCCGTCGGCCCGCCACGACGAGCCCGACGGCCTGCCGGGCCGCCCCGCCCGGCCCCGGCTGGTACCGCCCGGCACGGTGCCGCAGCGCTCGCCCTTCACCCGGACGGGGCGGGCTGCGCTGCTGCACGCGATCGCCCACATCGAGTTCAACGCCATCAACCTGGCGCTGGACGCCGTCTGGCGCTTTCCCGACCTGCCGCCGGCCTACTACCTCGACTGGCTGCGCGTGGCCGACGAGGAGGCCACCCACCACGCGCTGGTGGCCGACCATCTGGCCACGCTGGGCCATGCCTACGGCGACTTCGACGCCCACGATGGCCTCTGGACCATGGCGGTGAAGACCCGCGAGGACTTCCTCGCCCGCATGGCGCTGGTGCCGCGCACCCTGGAGGCCCGAGGCCTGGACGTGACGCCCGGCATCCAGGCCAGGCTGCGCCAGGCAGGTGACCTGCAGGCGGTGGCCATCCTGGACGTCATCCTGCGCGACGAGGTGGGCCACGTGGCCATCGGCAACCACTGGTACCGCTGGGCCTGCGAGCGCGACGGCCGGGAGCCACTGGCCGCCTACCCGCAGCTGGCCGCCCGCTACGCCGCGCCGAAGCTCAAGCCGCCCTTCAACCAGGAGGCGCGGCGGCGCGCGGGCTTCACGGCCGAGGAACTGGCCTGGCTGGAGGCCCGCGAGGTCGGCGCATGAAGACCGCGGCAGCCCCGACATCGCCCGGCCCCGCCGCGCTGGAGGCCGCCCAGGACGCGCAGCGCTTCGGCAAGCCGCAGCGTGGCTGGCGCCGGCGCGGGTACGAGGTGATCTTCGAATCCGACACGCCGGCCGGCCATGCCTTCGACGTGGCGCTGATCTGGGCCATCGTCGCCAGCATCGTGGTGGTCATCCTGGCCAGCGTGGCGCCGCTGGCGCAGCGCTGGGGCACGTGGCTGCAGGCCGCGGAATGGACCTTCACGCTGCTGTTCACTGCCGAGTACCTGGCCCGGCTGGCCTGCGTGGACCGGCCGCTGCGCTATGCGCGCAGCTTCTACGGCCTCATCGACCTGCTGTCGGTGGCCCCCACCTATCTGGCCGTGCTGGTGCCGGGGCTGCATGCGCTGATCGATGTGCGGGTGCTGCGACTGCTGCGCATCTTCCGCATCTTCAAGCTGTCGCGCTATGCCAGCGAGATGCACTTCCTGGCCTCGGCCATCGCCGCCAGCCGGCGCAAGATTCTGGTCTTCCTCGGCTTCGTGCTGATGGTGGTGCTGGTGGCCGGCACGCTGATGTACGTGGTGGAGGGGCCGGAACACGGCTTCACCAGCATCCCCACCGCGATGTACTGGGCCGTCACGACGATGACCACGGTGGGTTTCGGCGACATCACGCCGCGCACCGATCTGGGCCGCCTGATCGCCTCGTCGATGATGCTGCTGGGCTGGGGCGTGCTGGCCGTGCCGACCGGCATCGTCACCGCGGAAATGAGCTCGCAGCGGCGCAGCGCGGCGGCCGAGGCCGACCCGGCGCCGATCCTGCGCACACTGTTGCAGCCGGGTGCGGCACGCTGCTGCAGCGCCTGCGGCAGCACCGGCCACCAGGCGGATGCGCAGTTCTGCCGCCGCTGCGGCACACGGCTGCCCGCCGAAAACAGGCCGCCCGACTGAAGTCAGGCCGCTGCGCCTCGCAGCGCAGCGAAGAGGTGGCGCTCGCAGTCCGGGTCGCCGCAGCGCGCGCACCAGTGCTTCCAGCGGCTTGCGAGCGCCGGCACGGCCGACGGTGTTCGCCGGGCGGCCTCCCAGGCGGCCAGCGCGGCGGCCGGGCGGGCCGGCCCCTGTCCGGCCACCACCGAAAAGCCGATGCCGGCGCCCAGCAGCGCGGCACGCAGCAGCGCATCCACCGGGCCGCGCACCTGCGGGCCGTCGCGCTGCAGGCCATCGGCCTGCCAGGGCAGGTCCAGCGCGGTCAGCAGCGTCAGCTGCACCTGGCGCGCATGCAGGGCGCCGGCCTCGGCGTAGAGGGTGCGATCGCCGAAAACGATCTCGCTGTACACCGCGGTGAGCAGCGGCGTGGTGTCGGCCACCACCCAGTGCGGCGCCGGCCTGCCGGGCGCCGCGCGCGAAGCGGCGGCGATGCGGCGCGCCTGCTCGGCGGCAATGCCGGCCTGCTCGGCCTGGGTCGGCGTGCGCCCGGCCCGGTCGCAGAACTCGCGCAGGAACTCGTCCACCCGCACCACGCGCTGACCCCGGTCGGCCAGGGCATCGGCCAGCTGCCTGGCCAGCGTGGATTTGCCGGTACTTTCGGCGCCCAGCAGCGCCAGCACGCGCGCGGTCATGCGGTGCGTGCGACCTGCGCCTGGCGCTGCCAGGCCCGCCAGCCGGCCACCGACAGGACGGCGAAGAGCACGTACAGCCCCACCGTCAGCCACAGCCCCTTGTAGGCGAACAGCGTGGTGGCCACGACGTTCACACCCAGCCAGACCGCCCAGTTCTCCACGTACTTGCGCCCGAGCAGCCACTGGCCGACCAGACTGAAGGCGGTGGGAAAGGCGTCCCACCAGGGCACGTCGCTGTCGGTGAAACGCCAGAGGAACAGCCCCAGCGCCGGCCAGAGCAGCAGCCCGATCGCCAGCACCCGCCAGCGCGCCGCTGTGCCCAGGTACCGCACCGTCAACATGGCGCCCGTGCCATCGCGCCCGCGCAGCCACTGCCACCAGCCCCAGAACGCCACGACGACGAAGAAGATCTGCAGCGCCGCATCGCCATACAGCCGGGCGTCCCAGAACAGCAGGAAGTACAGCAGCGACGCCACGATCGCCAGCGGCCAGGCCACCACCCGGACCCGCAGGTTGGCCAGCACCATGGCCAGAGACACCCCGCAGGCCAGCAGCTCCAGCCAGGTGAAGGGGCTGCCCCAGGCGGTGAAGGCCGGCGCGAAGAGTGGGCGAAGAAGGGGGCGAAGTTCGGTCAGCAGGGCGTTCACGACGGGAACCGCAGGGCAGGCGCGACGAATGGCTGCGCAGTGTAGGCGCGCCCCGCCCGGCCCGCAGTGCGCGGGGCCGGCTCGCCTAAAATCTCCGGTTTTCCGGAGAACACCCCTTGAGCGCCAACATCCTTCAGCATCTGCCCGTCGGCCAGCGCGTCGGCATCGCGTTTTCCGGTGGCCTGGACACCAGCGCCGCGGTGCACTGGATGCGCGCCAAGGGCGCCACGCCCTGCGCCTACACCGCCCACCTGGGCCAGCCCGACGAGAGCGACTACGACGACATCCCCCGCAAGGCCCTGGCCTACGGCGCGGACATCGCCCGCCTGATCGACTGCCGCGCCGCGCTGGTGGCCGAGGGCATCGCCGCCATCCAGGCCGGCGCCTTCCACATCACCACCGCCGGGGCCACCTACTTCAACACCACGCCGCTGGGCCGCGCGGTGACCGGCACGATGCTGGTGGCGGCGATGAAGGACGACGGCGTCCACATCTGGGGCGACGGCTCGACCTACAAGGGCAACGACATCGAGCGCTTCTACCGCTACGGCCTGCTGGTCAACCCGCAGCTCAAGATCTACAAGCCCTGGCTGGACCAGACCTTCATCGACGAGCTGGGCGGGCGCAAGGAGATGAGCGAATACCTCATTGCCAACGGCTTCGACTACAAGATGAGCGTCGAGAAGGCCTACTCGACCGACAGCAACCTGCTGGGCGCCACCCACGAGGCGAAGGACCTGGAGTTCCTGAACGCCGGCATCAGCATCGTCAAGCCCATCATGGGCGTGGCCTTCTGGCGCGACGATGTGGAAGTCAAGCGCGAGACGGTGAGCGTGCGCTTCGAGGAAGGCGTGCCCGTGGCGCTGAACGGCCAGACCTTCCCGACCCTGCTGGCGCTGTTCGAGGAGGCCAACCGCATCGGCGGGCGCCACGGCCTGGGCATGTGCGACCAGATCGAGAACCGCATCATCGAGGCCAAGAGCCGCGGCATCTACGAGGCCCCCGGCATGGCGCTGCTGCACATCGCCTACGAGCGCCTGGTCACCGGCATCCACAACGAGGACACGATCGAGCAGTACCGCAGCAACGGCCGCCGCCTGGGCAAGCTGCTCTACCACGGCCGCTGGTTCGACAGCCAGGCCATGATGCTGCGCGAGACCGCCCAGCGCTGGGTGGCGCGGGCCATCACCGGCGAGGTGACGCTGGAGCTGCGCCGCGGCAACGACTACTCGATCATGAACACCGAGAGCCCCAACCTGACCTACCAGCCCGAGCGGCTGTCGATGGAGAAGGTCGAGGACGCGGCGTTCACCCCGCTGGACCGCATCGGCCAGCTGACCATGCGCAACCTGGACATCGCCGACACCCGCGACAAGCTGGGCATCTACAGCAAGGCCGGCCTGCTGGGCGTCTCCGGCGACAGCGGCATCCCGCTGCTGGGCGTGGGCGGCGACTCGGCCGAGTAAGCGCCCTCCCCGACCAGGCCACGCATCATGGCCGCGCCCGACGCCCCGTTGTCCGAGGCAGCCCGCTGCGGACGACTGCGCGCGGTCAACATCGGCAGCGTGCGCCGCCTCCCGGTGGCCGGTCGCACGGTGATGTCCGCCTTCGGCAAGCGGGCCGTGACCGGCCCGGTGGCGGTCGGGCCGCTGGGCCTGGCCGGCGACGAGCAGGCCGACCTGACCGTGCACGGCGGCCTCGCCAAGGCGATCTACGCCTATCCGGTGGAACACTATCCCTTCTGGGAGCAGGCCCGCCGAGAGGCTGGTGCACAGGCCGGTCTGATCGACGCGCCGCTGCCCAGCGGCGCACTCGGCGAGAACCTGACCCTCGAGGGCCTGCGCGAGTCCGAGGTCTGGGTCGGCGACCGCCTGCGGCTGCCCGACTGCGAGCTGGTCGTCAGCGAACCGCGCCAGCCCTGCGACAAGTTCGTCGCGGTGATGGGCTTCGCCCGCGCCGCCCGGGTCATGGCGGACTCCGGCTGCTGCGGCTTCTACCTGCGCGTGGCCCGCCCGGGCACGCTGGAGGCGGGGCAGCCGTTCACGCTGCAGCCGGGGCCGCGCGCGGTGCGCATCGACCAGGCCTTCCGGCTGAAGATGGCACGGCGCGATCTCTGAAGCGCAGCCCCCAGGACGACCTCGGACCGTACGAAGGCATGGCCCCGGCCGGCCCGATCAGCCCCGCAATGCCTGCGCCGCCTGCGCCAGCCGGGTGATGCGCGCCCAGTCCCCGTCGCGCAGCGCGTCGGCCGGCGTCAGCCAGGAGCCGCCGCAGACCTTCACGTTGGGCAGCGCCAGGAACTGCGGCGCGGTCTCCGGGGTGATGCCGCCGGTGGGGCAGAAGGCGACGTCGTGGAAGGGCCCGGCGAAGGCCTTCAGCAGGTTCAGGCCCCCCACTGCGGTGGCCGGGAAGAGCTTGAGAAAGTGCCAGCCGTCGGCGTTGGCGGTCATGACTTCGCTGGCGCTGGCCACGCCGGGCAGCAGCGGCAGGCCCAGACTGCGACAGGCCCGGCCGACCTCCGGCGTGTAGCCGGGGCTGACGGCGAATCGGCTGCCGGCGGCCAGCGCGGCCTCGGCGTCGGCCGCCGAGCGCACCGTGCCGGCGCCGACGATGGCCTCGGGCAGCTCGGCGGCGATGGCGCGGATGGCGTCCAGCGCCGCCGGGGTGCGCAGCGTGACCTCCAGCACCCGCACACCGCCGGCCAGCAGCGCGCGGGCCAGCGGCAGCGCGTCGGCGACACGCTCGATCACGATGACGGGGATGACGGGGCCGTGGGTGGCAAGGTCGAGGGGGTTCATGGAACTTTCTGCAGGCAGTCGGCAGGTGAGAGATCGCGCGGGAAGGGGGGGCAGCGCCGTCACAGCCAGGTGACGGCGCCTTCCTCGGCGCTGCGAACGTTGCGGCGCATGCCGCCGAAGAGCTCGCGCCCCAGCCCATGCGCCGCGTCCTCGGCCAGCTCGGCCGGACGTTCGGCCGTCGCGCGGGCGGCCCAGTCCTCGGGCGGCACCAGGGCGTCGAGCGTGCCGGCCACGGCGTCCACACGCAGCAGGTCGCCGCTGCGCACCTTGCCCAGCGGGCCGCCACCGAGCACCTCGGGGCTGACGTGAATCGCGGCGGGCACCTTGCCGGAGGCGCCGCTCATGCGCCCGTCGGTGACCAGCGCGACGCGCCAACCCCGATCCTGCAGCACCGCCAGCGGCGGGGTGAGCTTGTGCAGCTCGGGCATGCCGTTGGCGCGCGGGCCCTGGAAACGCACCACGGCGACGAAGTCGTACTCCAGTTCGCCGCGCTCGAAGGCCTGCTGCAGCGCAGCCTGGCTGTCGAACACCCGGGCCGGCGCCTCGACCACGTGGCGGTCCTCGGGCACCGCGCTGACCTTCATCACCGCCCGACCGAGGTTGCCGGCCAGCAGCTTCAGCCCGCCACTGGGGCTGAAGGGTGCGGCCGCGCCGCGCACGATGTCCGCATCGATCGGCTCGGCCGGCAGGTCCTGCCACTGCAGGCGGCCGTCGTCGGCCTGGCGGGGCAGACGGCCGTAGGCGGCCAGGCCGCCCTCGGCCACGGTGAGCACGTCGCCGTGCAGGCAGCCGGCGGCCAGCAGCTCGCGGATCACGAAGCCCGGCCCGCCAGCGGCCTGGAACTGGTTCACATCGGCCTTTCCGTTCGGATAGACCCGCGCCAGCAGCGGCACCTGCGCGGAGAGGTCGGAGAAGTCGGTCCAGTCGATCACGATGCCCGCCGCGCGCGCCACCGCGACCCAGTGGATCAGGTGGTTGGTGGAGCCGCCGGTGGCCAGCAGCGCAACCATCGCGTTGACGATGCAGCGCTCGTCGACCAGCTCGCCGATCGGCGTGAAGCGGGCCCCCCCTCGACGGATCGCCAGCAGCGCACGGACCGCTTCGCGGGTGAGCGCCTCGCGCAGGCCGTCGTGCGGATGCACGAAGGCCGCCCCGGGCACATGCAGGCCCATGGCCTCGAGCAGCATCTGGTTGGAGTTGGCCGTGCCGTAGAAGGTGCAGGTGCCGGCACCATGGTAGGCGGCGGACTCGGCCGCCAGCAGCTCGGCACGGCCGACCAGGCCCTGGGCGTACTGCTCGCGCACCTTGGCCTTGGCGCTGTTGGACAGGCCCGAACTCATCGGGCCGGCCGGCACGAAGACACAGGGCAGGTGCCCGAAGTGCAGCGCGCCGATCAGCAGACCAGGCACGATCTTGTCGCACACGCCCAGCAGCAGCGCACCGTCGAAGACATCGTGCGTCAGACCCACCGCGGTGGCCATCGCGATGCTGTCGCGCGAAAACAGGCTCAGCTCCATGCCGGGCAGCCCCTGCGTGACGCCGTCGCACATCGCCGGCACGCCGCCGGCCACCTGGGCGGTGGCGCCCTGCCGGCGCGCCTCGTCGCGGATCAGCGCCGGCCAGTTCTCGTAGGGCTGGTGGGCCGAGAGCATGTCGTTGTAGGCGGTGACGATGCCCAGATTGGGCGCCCGCTCGGCCACGACGCGCAGCTTGTCCGACCCCGGCAGCGCGGCAAAGGCATGGGCCACATTGGCACAGCCCATGCGGTCGGCACTGCGAGGCCGCGCGGCCAGGGTCCGCAGGCGGTTCAGGTAGCCCTCGCGCAGGGGACGGCTGCGGTCACGGATGCGCGCGGTGATCTCGGCGATGGGCGTCTTCATGGCGTTCTGTCGGGTCGGAGGGCACGCGCCGGACGCTCGGAGCAGACGATCGAATCGGGCGACCGGATCCGGCACGCGGCATGAAACTCTGGCTCAAATTAGAACGTAACCTGGTTACAGCGTCAAAACAGAAAGCCCTGCGGCCCGTCCCGGACATTGCCGGGCGGGCCGCAGGGCTGGATCGGGCCGCAACGCTCGGCGGCCCAGCTCGGTACCGGGCGACGCACGGAGCGCGCGCCGCCCGGTCCGGATCAGGGCGCGTCGACCACGCGGATCTCGACGCGGCGCGCCTCCTGGTCGCTGCCGCCACCGGCGGTGACCTCGGGCTTGCGCAGCAGCACCTGCTCCTGGCTCAGGCCGCGGGCCACCAGGGCCGCACGCACCGCCTTGGCGCGCTCCTTGGCCAGCTCGGCATTGCGCGCCGGATCGCCGGTGCTGTCGTGGTAGCCCGACAGCAGCACCTTCTTGCCCGCCGCGCCGGCCAGGGCCTGCACCGCCTGCGCCAGGGCCGCGTCGGCATCGGCGGCCACGTCGGCCTGGCCGGAGCCGAAGTACACGGTGGCCAGCGCGGGCCCGGTGGGGCTCAGGTCGACCAGCGTGTCCGTCGCCGCGTGCGCCGCGCCGGACGCCGCACCGGCAGGCGCCGCCGCCGAGGCCGCATCGGCCGCCACCTCGGCCACCACCGGCGCAGCGGCCGACTTGAAGGAATGCCGAATCGCCATGCCCAGCGCCACCAGCAACGCCACGGCCACGACCCCGACGATCACCACCAGACCGGCCTTGGTGCCCTGGTCTTCATCCTGACTGCTCATCCATCGACTCCGGAACGTGAAAAAAGACGCAAAGAGTGTACGCGTCTTCCCTGACACGGAAGCGACAGGGCGCGGTCGGCGTCGTGCAGACGCTCAGACACGCGCACCGAAGCGCAGTTCGGGATCGGCCAGCGTACCGGCCTGCAACTGCTGGGCCAGCGCCAGGTCGTGGCGGGTGTCGACGTCGACCAGGACGCCGGGATCGTCGACCTCGACGGCATGCACCGGATAGCGCGCCAGCAGGCGCCGAGCCCCCTCGTCGCCGCGCAGCTTGACCAGCTCGTCGTAGAGTTCGGCCGAGAACCCCACCGGATGCCCCCGGCGCGCCCGGTACTGCGGATGCACGACCGAGTGCTGCCCCAGGCTGCGTGCCAGCGCCATCAGGGTGGATGGGCGCACCAGCGGCATGTCGGCCGGCAGGATCAGCCAGGCGGTGGCGTTCGGGCGGGCCCGCACGCCGGTGGCGATGGTGTATCCCATGCCCAGCGGCTCGGTGGAACCCGATCCCACCGGCGGCAGCAGCACGATGTCGCGCGCGGCCACCACCTCCTGGGCGATCGGCACCAGCGCTGCGGTGGTCACCACCACCAGCTGCAGCCCGCTGGCCACGACCTGCTCGAGCGTGCGCGCCAGCACGCTGCGGTCGTCCAGCGGCTGACTCAGCTTGTGGCCCTCGCCGTCGAAGCGTGCCCCGCGGCCGGCCGCCAGCACGACCACGACCGGCCCCGGTACCCGTTGCCCGATCATGGTGCCCTCCGCGAAGACGCCAGGCCGACGCCCGATCCCGCACCTGCCGCCCCGCTGGCGTACCGGCTCGCAGCGCGACAGGGCATTCTCTGCCCGATGGTGTTGCGGCTCTTGTTGTTCATGTCCTTGCTTCGAAGAGCGGCGCTTTGCGGCCCGGCCCGCCGGCGTGCCGCCGCAGGAGGTCTCGGAAGGGCCGCGCAGGCCGACGCAGCCCCTATCGGATCGCACAAGCGCGCCCCCCGGAAGTGGTGCCTTCACTTAGGGGAGATCACCGGGGGGCGGCCCGACCGGGCCCGGGCTTTCTATACTGCAGCCATGACTTCCCTGTCCCAACTGCGCAAGAGCTACGAATCCGGCGAGCTGGACGAGTCGATGGCCACCGACGAGCCGCTGCGCCAGTTCGACCTCTGGATGCAGGAGGCCCTGAAGGCCCAGCTGCCCGAGCCCAACGCCATGACGCTGGCCACGGTCGGTCCGGACGGCCGGCCGTCCACCCGGGTGGTGCTGATCAAGGGCTACGACGCCCGGGGCATCGTCTGGTACACCAACTACCACAGCCGCAAGGGCCGGGAACTCGCCGAGCGGCCCTTCGCGGCGCTGCAGTTCCACTGGGTCGAACTCGAGCGGGTGGTGCGCATCGAGGGTGCGGTGACGCGCTGCGATCCGGCCGAGTCGGACGCCTACTACGCCAGCCGCCCGCTCGACTCCCGCCTGGGCGCCTGGGCCTCGCCGCAGAGCGAGGTGATCGCCTCGCGCGCCGTGCTGGTGGCCAACGTGGCCCGGATGGCGGCCGAGCACGGTCTGCACCCGCCCCGCCCGCCGCACTGGGGCGGCTTCCGGCTGGAGCCGGACCGCTGGGAGTTCTGGCAGGGCCGCAAGTCCCGCCTGCACGACCGCCTGAGCTACCGCAGGGTCGACGGCCAGTGGTTGCGCGAGCGCCTCGCGCCCTGAAGGGGGCGCCGCGCCGGCAGCGGGCCTCCGGGCACGCCGAGGGGCCGGGACGTCAGCCGCGCCGCAGGGCGGCGAAGTTGGTGCGGAACTTCTCCAGCTTGGGCGCCACGACATGGCGGCAGTAGCCCTGCTGCGGATGCCGCTCGAAGTAGCGCTGGTGGTAGGCCTCGGCCGGCCAGAAGCTGCGCAGCGGCGCCACCTCGGTGACCAGCGGGGCGGCCCAGGCCCGGGCCGCCTCGGCCAGCACCGCGTCGATCGTCGCGCGCTGCGCCTCGTCGTGCCAGTAGATGCCGCTGCGGTACTGCGTGCCCACGTCGTGGCCCTGCCGGTTCAGGGTGGTCGGATCGTGGATGACGAAGAAGATCTGCAGCAGCTCGTCCAGCCCGATCACGGCCGGGTCCCAGGTGATCTGCACCACTTCCGCGTAGCCGGTCGTGCCGCTGCAGACCGACTCGTAGTCGGGCTGCCCCGTGTGGCCGTTGGCATAGCCGCTGTGCACCGAGCGCACACCGCGCACCTCCAGGAAGACGGCCTCCAGGCACCAGAAGCAGCCGCCGGCCAGCGTGATGCCGGCCGCCGAGGCGGCAGCACTCCCCTGCGGGGCGGGGGTCGGAACGGGGTCGTGCATCGGCGGGCTCCTGCGAACGGGCGAACACGATTATTCGCGCCCGGGGCGGTCGCCGCCGGGGTGGGGTCATGACCGCGCTGGCCGAGTGGCTGGGGCCGCTCAGGCCGGTGCTCAACGCGCTGCTGCTGCCGCCGGGCCTGTGGCTGCCGCTGCTGGCGCTGGCCTGGGCGCTGCGGCGCCGCCGTGCCGCCACCGCAGCCTTCGTCGTCAGCGGGCTGGGGCTCTGGCTGTCGCTGTGCGGCGGCACCGCGCGCTGGCTGCAGGACCACTGGCTGCGCCCGCCGCCGCCCCCGTCGCTGCAGCGTCTGGCCGCGCTGCGCGCCGAGGCGGCGCGCCTGCCGACCGTGATCCTGGTGCTGGGTGCCGGCCGGCGCGAGCGGGCCGCCGACACCGGCCGCGGCAGCCTCTCGCCCAACGGCCAGCTGCGCCTGGACCATGGGCTGTGGCTGGCCGCACGCACCGGCCTGCCGCTGGCCTACGCCGGCGGCGTCGGCTGGGCCGAGCGGGGCCGGCTGTCCGAAGCCGAGGTGGCCGCGCAGGTCGTGCAGGAGCGCGGCGCGGTGCTGCGCTGGCAGGAGGGCCGCTCGCGCGACACCGCCGGCAACGCCCGCGAGATCCTGCCGCGGCTGCAGGCGGCGGGCATCCGGCGGGTGCTGCTGGTCACCCAGGCGGTGCACATGCCGCGCGCGCTGCGCTGGTTCCAGGCCGAGGCGGTCCCGCGTGGCATCGACATCCTGCCAGCCGCCACCGACTACCTGGATGTGGCCGAGGAGGGCCTGCTGGCCTGGCTGCCCTCCGGCGAAGGTGCACATCGTGTGCACCAGGCGGTGCACGAGATCGTCGGGCTGTGGCTGACCCCGCACGCCCCGCCTGCGCCCCCCGGCGCCGCACCACCACCCGCGCCGGCCGCTCGCTGAAGCGGGTGTCGATGCAGACCGGCGTCGATGCGGGCCTTCGTGCACGACTCGCAAGCCGTACCGGGACGAACAAACAGAAACCCGCCCGGAACCGAAGTTCGCGGGCGGGGTGGTCCCTCGAGCGGTGACCGTCCGGGAGGCCGGAGGTTTCAGGTCCGATCTCCCTTCCCCGCAGCGACTGCGGGGATTCAGGGGCCTGCGTCGTGCAGGCAGCGCCAGATTACGCCGGGCGCCGCGCCGCCACAAGGGGGGACGGCGCTATGACGGGCCGGGGCACCATCGACCGGCTTGCCTTGACGGGCAAGCGCGATGCCGTTCCACGCCCGCCAGCGCGTTCACTGCGCCCCCGGGGCCGCGGTCAGCTTCGCCCACAGTGCATCCATGCGCTGCGTCACCTCACGCTCCATCGTGATCGCGCGGCCCCATTCCCGCTGGGTTTCTCCGGGCCACTTGTGCGTGGCGTCCAGGCCCATCTTGCCGCCCAGGCCGGAGACCGGCGAGGCGAAGTCCAGGTAGTCGATCGGGGTGTGCTCGACCAGGGTGGTGTCGCGCACCGGGTCCATGCGGGTGGTGATGGCCCAGATCACCTCCTGCCAGGAGCGGATGTCGATGTCGTCGTCGACCACGACGATGAACTTGGTGTACATGAACTGGCGCAGGAAGCTCCACAGGCCGAACATCAGCCGCTTGGCATGCCCGGCATAGGCCTTCTTCATGCTGATCACCGCCATGCGGTAGCTGCAGCCCTCGGGCGGCAGGTAGAAGTCGACGATCTCCGGAAACTGCCGGCGCAGGATGGGGACGAAGACTTCGTTGAGCGCCACGCCCAGCACCGCCGGCTCGTCGGGCGGCTTGCCGGTGTAGGTGGAGTGGTAGATGGGCTCGCGGCGCTGCGTCAGGCGCTGCACCTCGAAGACCGGGAACCAGTCCTGCTCGTTGTAGTAGCCGGTGTGGTCGCCGTAGGGCCCCTCCAGCGCGTGCAGGTAGCCGCCCTTCTCCTTCAGCGGCACGCCGTGCGCGCTGCGGCCCTCCCAGCCGGCCGGTGCGGTCGGAATGTGCCCCTCGAGGACGATCTCCGCGCTGGCAGGCACCTGCAACGCCAGCCCCCCCTCGCCCACGCCGCTGTCGGCCAGCTCGGTGCGACCGCCGCGCAGCAGGCCGGCGAACTGGTACTCCGACAGGCTGTCGGGCACCGGCGTCACCGCCCCCAGGATGGTGGCCGGATCGGCCCCCAGCGCCACCGCGATCGGGAAGGGCTGCCCCGGGTTGGCGAGCGCGAACTCGCGGAAGTCCAGCGCACCGCCGCGGTGCGCCAGCCAGCGCATGATGGTCTGGCGCGGCCCGATCACCTGCTGGCGATAGATGCCCAGGTTCTGGCGCTGCCGCGGCCGCGGGACCGACTGCGGCCCGCGCGTGACCACCAGCCCCCAGGTGATCAGCGGCGCGGCATCGCCCGGCCAGCAGTGCTGCACCGGCAGGCGGCCCAGGTCGACTTCGTCGCCGACGAACTGCTCCTCCTGGCAGGCCGGGCGGCGCACCCGCGCCGGCTTCATGTCCCAGAGGGTGCGGGCCATCTGCATCAGCCGGCCGGCGTCCTTCAGGCCGCGCGGCGGCTCGGGCTCCTTCAGGCTGGCCAGCAGTTCGCCCACCTCGCGCAGCGCCGCCAGACTCTCGACGCCCATGCCCCGGGCGACCCGCTCGGGTGTGCCGAACAAGTTGGTCAGAACCGACACCCGCTGAAAGCGTTTGTGACTGTCGCAGGGCGCCCGAAACAACAGCGCCGGCCCGCGCTCGCGCAGCGCGCGGTCCGACAGCGCCGTCATCTCCAGGTGCACCGAGACCGGCTCGTCGACGGTGAGCAGCTCGCCAGCGGCCTCGAGAGAGGCCAGGAAGTCACGCAGATCGCGGTATTTCATCACTTAGATGCATAAGAGCCGAAGGGCTCATGGTTGACCGGTTATTTTGACGACTTCTAGAATCCGCCCGTTTTTCATGAACGGGAATCCTGGTGCGGTGCAACAATCACCTGCACAGGGGGTACCCAACCGGTCCCGCCGCAGCCAGAGGGTGCGATTCGAACACCGCCGCAGACGGTGCGACAGGGTGGCGGGAATTATCGAGGCAGCGTTTCCGTCCTCCCGCAGGACGGACTTCGGCGGCCTCCCATGACCTGGAAAGGAGTGTCATGCCTGCATTCCGAGCCTGGGCACGTGCGAAGTCGGCCGTCGTCGTCTCGTTGCGTGTCTTCGTGACGGACCTTGGCCATGGCCTGCTGGCCGTCGGCCACAACAGCCTGGCCGTGCTCGGCCTGGCGGTGCTCAGTGCCGCCTTCCTGCTCGGCGGGCGCGCCGACGTGCGCGCCACGCTGGAGGAGAAGACGCTGGGCTGGCTGCTCGAGCGCCAGGAGGATCGCCTGGCGGAGGCGGACGAGACCGACCTGCTCGAGCCCGGCGACATCTCCGCTGGCGAGCGTGCCACCGCGGCCGACCCGAGCGAGCTGAACCGCCAGCAGGCGGTGGTGGCGCAGTGGCTGTCGCGGCGCTATCGCGTCGCCCCCGAGCCGGTCGCCCGCCTGGTGCAGGAGGCCTGGTCGCTGGGCCAGCGCGTCGGCCTCGAGCCCACGCTGATCCTGGCCATCGTGGCCATCGAGTCCAGCTTCAACCCCTTCGCACAGAGCCCGGTGGGCGCGCAGGGCCTGATGCAGGTGATGACCAAGGTGCACGACGACAAGTACGTGGCCTTCGGCGGCAACCATGCGGCCTTCGACCCGCTCACCAACCTGCGCGTGGGCGTGCAGGTGCTCAAGGACTGCATCGCCCGGGCCGGCTCGCTCGAGGGTGGACTGCGTTACTACGTCGGGGCGGCCAACCTCACCGACGATGGCGGCTACGCCTTCAAGGTGCTGGCCGAACAGGGCTTCATGCAGCAGTTGATCAAGGGCCGCTCGGTACCCGCCACGGCCCGTCTGCCGGTCCCGCCGGTGGCCTCGGCCAGCCCGGATCGCAGCCCCGCGGGCGGCAACGTCGCCACCGACGCCCCGGCGGCCAGCCCCATGGCCCCCTCCGCCCCGGCGGTGGGCGGCCCGCGCAAGACCGAGCGCGTCGCGCTGCTGGCGCAGTAAGGCCCTCGGCGCAGTCAGCGGTTAAACTCCGCGGCGCTGCGCAACTGGCGCTCGAGGGCGGCCACCCGGGCTGCCTGAGGTGGGGGACCACCAGGGAGCGCGGCCGCCGGTGATCGGTCTGGATCGCGGCGTTTCGTCGCCGTGCGCCTGGGCCGCCCTGTCCGATGGGTTCCTGCGCCGCGCCTCGCGCGCGGCGTGCGGGACACCGGCCGGGGTCCAGCAATCCTCGACAGGAACCCTGCCCATGTTCGAACGCGCCACCCACACCCTGGCCGCCATCGATCCCGAGATCACCGCCGCCATCGACGCCGAGGTGCGTCGCCAGGAAGAGCACATCGAGCTGATCGCCAGCGAGAACTACACCAGCCCGGCCGTGATGGCCGCGCAGGGCTCGCAGCTCACCAACAAGTACGCCGAGGGCTACCCCGGCAAGCGCTACTACGGCGGCTGCGAGCATGTCGACGTGGTCGAGCAGCTCGCCATCGACCGCGCCAAGCAGCTCTTCGGCGCCGAGTTCGCCAACGTGCAGCCGAACTCCGGCTCGCAGGCCAACCAGGCAGTGTTCTTCGGTCTGCTGCAGCCCGGCGACACCATCATGGGCCTGAGCCTGGCCGAAGGCGGCCACCTGACCCACGGCATGCCGCTGAACATGTCGGGCAAGTGGTTCAAGGTCGTCTCCTACGGCCTGAACGCGCAGGAAGACATCGACTACGACGCGATGGAGCGCCTGGCCCACGAGCACAAGCCCAGGCTGATCATCGCCGGCGCCTCGGCGTTTGCGCTGCGCATCGACTTCGAGCGCTTCGCCCGCGTGGCCAAGGCGGTGGGCGCGTACTTCATGGTGGACATGGCGCACTACGCCGGCCTGATCGCCGCCGGCGTCTATCCGAACCCGGTGCCGCATGCCGACGTCGTCACCACCACCACGCACAAGACGCTGCGTGGCCCGCGTGGCGGGCTGATCCTGATGCGCGGCGAAGAAATCGCCAAGAAGATCAACTCCGCGATCTTCCCCGGCATCCAGGGCGGCCCGCTGATGCACGTGATCGCTGCCAAGGCGGTGGCCTTCCAGGAAGCGCTGCAGCCCGCGTTCAAGGCCTACCAGGAGCAGGTGGTGAAGAACGCCGCGGCGATGGCCGAAACGCTGATCGCACGCGGCCTGCGCATCGTCAGCGGCCGCACCGAAAGCCATGTGATGCTGGTCGACCTGCGTCCCAAGGGCCTGACCGGCAAGGAAGCCGAGGCGCTGCTGGGCCGTGCCCACATGACCTGCAACAAGAACGGCATCCCCAACGACCCGCAGAAGCCGATGGTCACCAGCGGCATCCGTCTGGGCAGCCCGGCCTTCACCACGCGCGGATTCAAGGAAGAGCAGGCCCGCCAGGTCGCCAACCTGATCGCCGACGTGCTGGACGCGCCCCACGACGAGGCCGTGATCGAGCGTGTCAAGGCACAGGTGGCGCAACTCACGCGCGACTTCCCGGTCTACCAGTGACCCCCACCCCGTGCCGGCGTCCGCGCCGGCCTCGCTGACGCCATGCGCTGCCCCTACTGCGGCCACGCCGACACCGCCGTCGTCGAGACCCGCGCCTCCGACGAGGGCGACTCGATCCGCCGGCGGCGTCGCTGCAGCGCCTGCGACAAGCGCTTCACCACCTACGAGCGCGCCGAGCTGAGCATGCCGATGGTGGTGAAGAAGAACGGCGAACGCGTCGAGTTCAGCCGCGAGAAGCTGCGTGCCTCGATGATGCTGGCGCTGCGCAAACGCCACGTCAGCGTCGACCTGATCGACGCGGCGCTGGCGCGCATCGAGGCCCAGCTGTACTCCAGCGGTGCCAGCGAGGTCTCCACCACCGGCATCGGCGAGCTGGTGATGCGCGAGCTGGCCCGCCTCGACAAGGTGGCCTACGTGCGCTTCGCCTCGGTATACCGCGAGTTCGAGGACGTCGACGCCTTCAGCCGGCTGATCCAGGAGATCTGATCCCCCTTCGTGGGGACAGCCGACCGGCGCGCGTCTGCCTAGACTGGCAGGGCCCTTCGAGCCCGCCCGTCGACGTCATGACCGCGCGCCCGTTCCTGCACCTGCAGCCCGATCCCCTGCGGCCGACCGGCCGCCGACCGGCTCGCGACCGCAAGTGCCCTCGCACGGCCCGGGGACTGACGCTGCTCGAACTGTTGGTGGTCGGCAGCCTGCTCGCCGCGCTGCTGGTCGCGGGACTGCCGTCCTTCCAGGGCTTCCTGCTGCGCCGTCACCTGCTCGGCCACTCGGCCCAGCTGCTCGCCGACCTGCAATGGCTGCGCGCCAGTGCGGTGGCCCGTCACGAGGCGCTGCGCATCAGCTGGCTGCAGTCGGCCGCCGGCAGCGGCTGGGTGCTGCATGCCGGCGCGGCCGGCAGCTGCCGCCCCAGCGGCGACCCGGCCGAGCCGGTGGCCTGCGACAACGGCAGCGAGCCCCTGCGCCAGGTCTGGCTGCCCGCGGACAGCCGCGTCGGCGTGCAGGCCAACGTGGCCTCGATGCGCCTGGATCCGCGCCAGGGCACCCTGACGCCCACCGGCAGCTGGGAGCTGAGCACGATGGACGGCCAGCGCCTGCGCCACGTGGTCAACCTGCTCGGGCGGGTGCGCGTCTGCACGCCCGGCGCCTCGATCGGCGGGGTACCGCCATGCTGAACAAGCCCGCCTGCGCGACCGGCCGCCGGAGCCGCCGACGCGCCTTCACCACCGTCGAGCTGCTGTCGGTCGTGCTGCTGCTCGCGATCCTGGCCACCCTCGCACTGCCGTCCTACCAGCAGCAGCTGCGCCGCCTGCGTCGCGCCGAGGCCCTCACCGCATTGGCGACGATCCAGCAGGCCCAGGAGCGCCGCCGTGCCGAACAGCCGACCTACACCGGCACGCTCGGCCACGGCGGACTGGGGCTGGCCGACACCACGCCCGGCGGCCACTACCGCCTGGCCACGGCCACTGCGACGGGCAGCGAAACCAGCGCCTACAGCGCCACCGCCCAGGCCCTGGGCGACCAGCGCGCCGACAGCCCCTGCACCTTCCTGCGCGTGCAGGTGCAAGGCGGCGTGATCCGCCACAGCTCCGGCCCCAGCGACGCCTTCGACAACGATGCCGCGGCCAACCGCCGCTGCTGGAACCAGCCGTGAGACGCACCCTCCCCCTTCGGCCCCGGCAAGGCCAGGGCTTCAGCCTGGTCGAGACGATGCTGGCGCTGGCCTTCGGCCTGCTACTGGTGGCGGGGATCGGCGCCTGGGTGGTCGAGCACCTGGGCGAGCAGCGCCGCCTGCTGGCCGAAGCCCGCCTCGGCCAGGAGTTGCGCGCGGTGGTCGACCTGCTCGCCCGCGATCTGCGCCGCGCCGGCCACTGGGGCCAGGCCGAGCGCGGCGTCTGGAGCGGCGACCCGGCGGCGCCGGCACCGGCGCCGAACCCCTACCGCGGCCTGTACCCGGCCGCGGGCGAAAGCGGCAGCGCGGTCGGCCATGCCTACAGCCGGGATGCGGTCGAGAACGACCGGGCCGACGCCAACGAACACTTCGGACTGCGCCTGAACCCCGGCAGCGGGGCACTGGAGTGGCGCGTCGCGGGCAGTGCCGTTGCGCCCGGCCAGGGCGACCAGTGGCAGGCCCTGACCGATCCGGCCCAGCTGCGCGTCACCGCCCTGGTGCTGCGCCACGAGGCCCAGGCCATCGACCTGCTCGCGCACTGCCCGCTGCCGCGCTGCGACGATCCCGACGATGCGGACTGCCCGCCCCGCTTGTGGCTGCGCCAGGTCAGCATCTGGATCGAGGCCGGCGATCCGCGCGAGCCCGGGCTGCGCCGCAGCCTGGGCCACCGCCTGCGCCTGCGCAACGAGGAGCTGCAAGGTGCCTGCCCGCCGGGCTGAAGCGGGCGGCAGCATGCTCGCGCTGCTGCTGGTGCTGCTGGCCGGGCTGGCGCTGGCCCTGCTCTACAGCCACCGCGCGCTGATCTTCGAGCAGCGCAGCGCCGCCCTGCAACTGCGCAGCGCGCTGGCGCTGCACGCGGCGGAAGCCGGCCGCGACTGGCTGCTGGTGCGCCTGAACCATCCGGGGCCGCTCGACGCCGGCTGCGAGCCGGTCGCGCCGACACCGGGCAGCACGCCGACCAGCCTGCGCGAACGCTGGCTCGACCTCGACCCGGCCACGGGCGAGCTCCGCGCGGCCGCCGTCCGGCCGGCCTGCGTGCACGACGGCCAGGGCTGGCAATGCCTCTGCCCGGCCGCCGGCGCGGCGGTCTCGAGCGCGCCCGACCCGGCCACCTCTCCCGGCGACCGGCCGGCCTTCGCCCTGTCCCTGGCGCCGGGTCCGCGGCCCGGCAGCCTGCGCCTGAGCGTGACCGGCTGCAGCAGCGTCGGCCGCGACTGCGGCGGTGACGCTGCGCCGGATGCCCGCGTCACGCTGCGCCAGCTGCTGCAGCCGCTGGGCGCCTTGCTGCACCTGCCCGGCGCGGCGCTGCAGGCCGGCGGCAGGGTGACGGTGGAAGACGGCGTCACCCTGCAGCATGAGGATCCGGCCGGCGGCGGCCTCGTGCTGCAGGCCGGCGCGGCGGTCACGCTCGACCCCCGGACCCGCCTGCTCGGGCCGCCCGGTCGCCCCGCCGCACAGACCTGGGTGGCGCAGGACCCCAGCCTCGCGGGGTCGGCCGATGCGCAGCTGCGCCGCCTGTTCGGCCTGGCGGCCGACACGGTGGCCGGCCTGCCGGGCTGGCAGCGCCTGGACTGCCGCAGCGGCTGTGACGGCACGGCCGTGGAGGCGGCGCTGGCCCAGGGACGGCGCAGCCTCTGGCTGGACGGCGACCTGCAGCTCACCGGCCCGGCGCAATGGGGCGATGCGCAGCGGCCGCTGCTGCTGCGGGTGCGTGGCCAGGCCCGCCTGGCCGGCGCTCTGCAGCTGCACGGGCTGCTGATCGCCGATGCGATCGACTGGCAGGCCAGCGCCGGCGCGTCGGCCGGGCTGCAGGGTGCGGCGATCAGCCTGGGGGACGCCCGGCTGGCCGGACCGCTGTGGCTGCGGCACGACCGCAGCGTGCTGCTGCGCCTGCGCGACCTGCCCGGCCTGTACCTGCCGGTGCCCGGCAGCTGGCAGGACTTCGACAACCGATGAGACCGGCCGACCCCGCCCCGCATCGTCGCGCCCCTCGCCCCCGTCGCGCACGCCGGGGCGCCGGGCTGATCGAGCTGCTGGTAGCCGTCGCCCTGCTGGGGCTGGGCAGCGCGGCGCTGCTGCGCCTGCACGGCCAGCTGCGCCTGGGCAGCGAGCTGGCGCGCCAGCGCGCCGTGGCCCTGCGCCTGGCCGAGCAGGAAATGGAGCGCCTGCGCAGCTACCGCCGCCTGCAGGGGGCCGACAGCTGGGCCGCGATCGCCACCCGCCCGGCCGCCGAATGGCCCGGCGTGGCCGAACCGGGTCCGTTCACGCTGGCGCAGCAGGTCGACACGCACCCGGACCTGCCCCTCAAGGCGCTGCGCCTGCAGGTGGCCTGGAGCGACCGCCACGGCCAGGCGCGCCAGTTCGTCCTGCCAGGCCTGATCGCCGCCGTCGATCCGGTGCTGGTGGGCGCACTGCTGCTGCGCCGGGACGACGGCCGCCCCGGCGGCGCCTTCGGCCGCCATCCGCTGCTGCCGCCCGACGCCCGCACCCTGCCCGACGGTCGGGTGCTGCTCAAGCCCGATGCCGGCGGCACACGCGCCTGGATCGTCGACGCCGTCAGCGCCGAGGTGCGCCAGCGCTGCCGCACACCGGCCGGCCTGGCAGTGGACGCCCTGACCGCCGCCGACCTGGGCGACTGCGAGGCCCTGTCGGGTCTGCTGGTCGGCGGCGTGGTGCGCTTCGCCACCGCCCACCCGCCGCCCGACCTGCCCGATCCGGAGCAGCCGCTGGGCCTGGCGATGGACCTCGACCTGCGGCTGCAGCTCGACAGCCGCGGCCACCCCGAGCCGGCCTGGGAGTGCACCGACGACGCCCCGGCCGGCGTGCCGCCCGCGGCCACGCTGCAGAGCGTGGTGCGCTGGCTCTGCGTGGTGCAGCCCGCCGGCAACCCGCCGCGCTGGAGCGGCCGCCTCGAACTGCAGCCACGCGGCTGGACGATCGCCGCCGAAGGCCGCGACGCCTATCGCGTCTGCCGCTACAGCGCCGACCACGACGGCAACGGTCGCATCGACGCGGCCGAGCATCCGGCCCGCCAGGTCGACGTGCGCACGCCGCTGGGCGACCAGAACTTCCTCGTCGTGCCGGCCGACGCCGCCTGCCCGCGCGACCCCGGCGGCGGCCTCGACGCAGGCGACCCGGTGGACGACAGCACCTGGGCGCACCAGCCCTGAAGCCGCCGGGCGGCCCCGGCGCCCGGCCGGGGTCGCCGCGACGACAATGCAGCCCCACCCCCGGCGGCCCGCGAGCGGCCGCACGTCGAGCCCACCGCCCATGACCTCCGCCCCGCCGAACTTCCCGGTCTGCCGCGACCCTGCCGCCTACCGCGCCGCCGATGTGGCCCACATGACGCGCGCGCTGGACCTGGCCGACCAGGCGATCGGCCTGACCGAGCCCAACCCCCGCGTGGGCTGCGTGATCGCCGCGCCCGACGGCCGTGTGCTGGGCGAGGGGCACACCCAGCGCGCCGGCGGCCCGCATGCCGAGGTGATGGCCCTGCGAGCCGCCCGGGCCGCAGCAGGCGAGGCCGCCCTGCGCGGCGCCACCGCCTACGTGAGCCTCGAGCCCTGCGCGCACCACGGCCGCACGCCGCCCTGCGCCGACGCGCTGCGGGACGCCGGCATCGGCCGGGTGGTGGCGGCCCTTTGCGACCCCTATCCACAGGTCGCCGGCCAGGGACTGGCGCGGCTGGCCGCCGCCGGGGTGCAGGTCGAGCTCGGCCTGGGCGCGGCCCGGGCACTGGAGCAGAACCTGGGCTTCTTCTCGCGCGTGCAGCGCCAGCGACCCTGGGTGCGCGTGAAGGTGGCCGCCAGCCTGGACGGCTTCACCGCCCTGCCCGACGGGCGCAGCCAGTGGATCACCGGCGCGGCCGCGCGCGCCGACGGCCATGCCTGGCGGCTGCGCGCCGGGGCGGTGCTGACCGGCCGCGGCACGCTGCGCGACGACGACCCGCGCCTGGACGTGCGGCTGGTGCCGGCGCCGCGCCAGCCCCTGCGCGTGCTGCTCGACAGCCGCGGCACGGTGAGCGCCGAGGCCCGCCTGCTGCAGCCGCCCGGCGAAGTGCGCATCTACACCGCCGATGCCGCCGCCCTGCCGCGGCTGAACGCCCTGGACCCCGGGCGCATCCAGGCGGTCGCGCAGCCCGGCCCGGACGGGCCGGCGGGCCGGGTGGACCTGGCCGCGGTGCTGACCGACCTGGCACGGCACGGGGTGAACGAGCTGCACGTCGAGGCCGGGCGCACGCTCAACGGCGCCCTGCTGGCCGCCGACCTGGTCGACGAGTGGCTGCTCTACCTGGCCCCCACGCTGCTCGGCCAGGGCCGTGGCCTGGTCGACTTCGGCCCACCCGCGCAGCTGGCCGACGCGCCGCGGCTGACCTTCCACCGCCTCGACCGCGTCGGCGAGGACCTGCGCCTGCTGGCCCGCCCACAAGGGCGCCTGGCCCGCTGGCGCCCGGACGCCGCCGGGGACGACCCCGCCACACCGACCTGACGGACCGCCCGCCTACAATCCGCGGATGCCGATATCACCGATTCCCGAGCTGGTCGCCGAGCTGGCGGCCGGCCGCATGGTCATCCTGGTCGACGAGGAAGACCGCGAGAACGAGGGCGACCTGGTCATGGCCGCCGACCTCGTGACCCCCGAGGCGATCAACTTCATGGCCCGCTACGGCCGCGGCCTGATCTGCCTGACGCTCACCCGCGAGCGCTGCGAGTTCCTGCAGCTGCCACCGATGGCGCCGCGCAACGGCACCAAGCACGGCACCGCCTTCACGGTGTCGATCGAGGCCGCCGAAGGCGTCTCCACCGGCATCTCGGCGGCCGACCGCGCCCGCACCGTGCAGGTGGCGGTGGCACGCGGGAGCCAGCCGCGCGATCTGGTGCAGCCCGGTCACGTCTTCCCGCTGCAGGCCCAGGACGGCGGCGTGCTGATGCGCGCCGGCCATACCGAGGCCGGCTGCGACCTGGCCCGCATGGCCGGCCTGTCGCCCGCGTCGGTGATCTGCGAGATCATGAACGACGACGGCACGATGGCGCGCCTGCCGCAGCTGGAGGAGTTCGCCCGCCAGCACGGCCTGAAGATCGGCACCATCGCCGACCTGATCGCCTACCGCAGCCGCAACGAGTCGCTCATCGAGCGGCTGGGCGAGCAGACCCTGGCCACCCCCTGGGGCGAATTCCGCTGCCGCAGCTACCGCGACCGCGGCGGTCAGGTGCACCTGGCCCTGTCGGTCGGCCAGTGGCAGGCCGACGACGAGGTGCTGGTGCGCGTGCACGAGCCCCTGTCGGTGCTCGACCTGCTCGACAGCCGGCAACGCCACTCCTGGGGTCTGCCGCAGGCCCTGCAGGCGCTGCAGGCCGCCGGCCGCGGCGTGGCGGTGCTGCTCAACGCCGGGCACGATGCCGAGGCACTGCTGGGCCAGCTTGCCCCCACGCAGCCCGGCAGCGCGAGCAGCCGCCCGAGCGCCGCGGACCTGCGCACCTACGGCGTGGGCGTGCAGATCCTGCTGGAGCTGGGTGTGCGCCGCATGAAACTGCTCAGCAACCGTCGCCGCATGCCCAGCATGGCCGGCTACGGCCTCGAGGTGACCGGCTTCGTCGCCACCGACGACTGAGCATCCGCGAACGAACCGATCCGAGGACCCGATCCCATGCAGGGTGCAGACAAGGGCGTCACCGCCGAACTCGATGGCGAAGACCTGCGCGTGGCCATCGTGCAGGCGCGCTTCAATGCCGCCATCACCGAGCAGCTGACCGCCAGCTGCATCGCCGAACTCGAGGCGCTGGGCGTGGCGCGCAAGCACATCCGCCACGTCACCGTGCCGGGCGCGCTGGAGATCCCCATCGCGCTGCAGGCCCTGGCCGAATCGAAGGACCACGACGCGCTGATCGCGCTGGGCTGCATCATCCGCGGCGAGACCTACCACTTCGAGCTGGTGGCCAACGAGAGTGGTGCCGGTGTCACGCGGGTGTCGCTGGACCACGGCCTGCCGGTGGCCAACGCCATCCTGACGGTGGAGAACGAGGCCCAGGCCTGGGCCCGCGCCGAGGAGAAGGGGCGTGACGCCGCCCGCGTGGCGGTGGAGATGGCCAACCTGCTGGGGGATCTGACATGAACGCGCCGAGCCCCACCGCGGCCCGCCCGCCGCGGCCGAAATCGGCCCGGCGGCGCTCGCGCGAACTGGCCCTGCAGGGCCTGTACGAGTGGCAGGTCAGCCGCGCCGAGCCCGGCGTGGTGAACGCCCACATCCGCGAACAGGACGAGTACAACCTCTGCGACAGCGCCCACTTCGATGCGCTGCTGGACGGCTGCATCGCCCAGGCCGCGGAGCTCGACGCGCTGCTGACGCCGCACCTGGACCGTCCGGTCACCGGGCTCTCGCCCATCGAGCACGCCGCGTTGCTGATCGGCTGCTACGAGCTGCGCCACTGCCTGGACGTGCCCTACCGGGTGGTCATCAACGAGGCGGTCGAGCTGGCCAAGGCCTTCGGCGGCACCGACGGCCACAAGTACGTCAACGGCGTGCTGGACCGCTGCGCCCAGCAGCTGCGCCCCGCCGAGGTGGCCGCTCGGCGCGCCGCACCGCGCAAGGGCTGAGCGGCGTGGGAGAGCGCCCTGACCTGAACCTTCCCGCTCAGGCTGCGGCAGCCGCCGATCCGCTGCGGCTGGCCCGGCGTGTCGATGCGATCGAGCCCTTCTGGGTGATGGAATGCGCCAAGGCGGCCGACGCCCTGGCGCGCAGCCCCGCCTGCGATCCGGCCCAGGGCGGCGAGCCGATGCTCTACCTGAACATCGGTGAGCCCGACTTCACCGCCCCGCCACGCGTGGTCGAGGCCGCCCGGCGCTGCCTCACCGACGCGCGCACCCAGTACACCCCGGCCACCGGGCTGCCGGCGCTGCGCGAGGCGATCGCCGGCTGGTACGCCACGCGCTGGGGCGTGCAGGTCGCGCCCGAGCGCATCGTGGTCACCGCCGGCGCCTCGGCGGCGCTGCAGCTGCTCACGCTGGCGCTGGTCGAGCCGGGCGACGAGATCCTGATGCCCGACCCCAGCTACCCCTGCAACCGGCACTTCGTCACCGCTGCCGGCGGGCAGGCCCGGCTGCTGCCGGCGGGACCGGCGCAGCGCTTCCAGCTCGATGCCGCGTCGGTCGAGGCCGCCTGGGGTCCGCGCAGCCGCGGCGTGATGCTGGCCTCGCCGTCCAACCCGACCGGCACCTGCATTGCCCACGACGAACTGGCGCGCATCGTCGCGGCGGTGCGCCGCCGCGGCGGCGTCAGCGTGGTCGACGAGATCTACCTCGGCCTGGCCGACGACCACCCGCAGCAGGGTCCCGTGCGCAGCGCACTGGGCCTGGGCGACGACCTGGTGGTGGTGAACAGCTTCTCGAAGTACTTCGGCATGACCGGCTGGCGCCTGGGCTGGCTGGTGCTGCCGCCGGCGCTGGTGGCCCCGGTGGAGAAGCTGGCGCAGAACCTGTACATCTGCGCCAGCGCCCCGGCGCAGCATGCCGCGCTGGCGTGCTTCCACCCCGACAGCCTGGCCGAGTGCGAGCGCCGCCGCGCCGAGTTCGCCGAGCGGCGCCGCTTCGTCGTGCCGCGCCTGCGTGCGCTGGACCTGCCGGTGCCGGTGGACCCCGACGGCGCCTTCTACGTCTGGTTCGACACCCGCGCCCATGCCCGCGACAGCTGGGACTTCTGCCTGGACATGATGCAGCGCGCCCATGTCGCGCTCACCCCCGGGCGGGACTTCGGCCAGGCCGGCACGGCCGACCATGCCCGACTGTCGTTCGCGCGCAGCCTGCCGGAGCTGCATGACGCCCTGTCACGACTGGAGCGTGTCCTGCGCGGCTGATTCGGGGTATCGTGCGCAACTCCACTCACGCTGCGGAGCTTCCCCCGCGCCCATGAACAGCCCCCACTACGCCACCGGCGTGCTGAGCGCTGCCGGATCCCGCCCCGAAGACGTGGCCCCCCCGCTGCGCTGGACCCCGGAGATCGAAGCCGGCCACCCGAGCGCCGGCTTCGGCGAAGTCACCGGCCCGATCACCGAGCCGGGTCCGCTGACGCTGCCCGGCGAGCTGAGCCCCGAGCTGACCGGCCCGCTGGACAGCGAGTGGATGCGCCTGCCCAGCGACGAGGAATCGCGCCGCGCCGACGCGCGCGGCCCGGCCGACGGGCTGAACGTGCTGGACACCCAGCGACTGCATCCGCTGCCCGGCCCGCAGGCTCCGCCGGTGAGCCGCATCTCCATCACGCTGGGCGGTCAGATCGGCCGCTACACACTGGAGCGGCGGCTGGGCTCCGGCGGTCTGGGCACGGTCTGGTCGGCCTACGACACCGTGCTGGCACGCCAGGTGGCCATCAAGACCCTGCCGTTGCACGTGCCCGAAACCGAGCGCGAGGCCGTGGCCGAGCGAGTGCTCGACGAGGCCCGTGCTGCCGCGCGCCTGAGCCACCCGCACATCGTCACGGTGCACGACGCCGGCATCGCCGGCGAAGGTGCCTACCTGGCGATGGAGCTGCTGCGCGGCAAGGACCTGGCCGAACTGCTGCGCAGCGGCTGGCAGCCCACGGCCGAGCAGGCTGCGCTGATCGTGCGCCGGGTCGCCGACGCGCTGGGCTACGCCCACGCCAAGGGGGTGATCCACCGCGACATCAAGCCGGCCAACATCTTCATGGTCGGCCGCACCCGCCCGGTGGTGCTCGACTTCGGCATCGCGCGGCTGATGCACCAGGCCGACGACCCCAGCCCCGCGCTCGGGTCCCCCTACTACGCCGCGCCCGAGCAGTTCGACGGCCGCGAATGCGACCAGCGCAGCGATGTCTACTCGCTGGGCGTGGTGCTGTACGAGCTGCTCTGCGGGGCGCGCCCCTTCCAGGGGGCCAGCCTGCCCGAGATCCGGGCGGCCGTGCGCGCCGGTCAGCCACTGCCGCCCGGCAGCCACCGGCCCGGCGTGCCGGCCGCGCTGGAGGCCATCGCGCTGAAGGCGCTGTCGCGCGACCCGGCGCAACGCCAGCGCTCGGCCGGCGCGCTGGCCCGCGAGCTGCGCGCCTGGCTGGCCAACCCGGCGGCCGCGGCCGCGGCCTCCGGTGTGCCGGTCCCCTCCGCGGCCCCTTCCGCGAACGCCTCCGCCACCGTCCTGCCCGGCTCCGTCCGCACCTCGGGCGCGGCCGTGCAGCGCAACCCGGTGGCCGCGGGCGCGGCCCCGGCGGGCCGCTCGGCGGCGCTGTCGCCCCTGCCCCCGCCGCTGGACACCGGCCGGCCGTTGCCCCCCGTCGACGACGAGGCGACGGCGCCCCCCCGCACGCACCGGCTGCGCAGCCTGCTGTGGGCCGTCGGCGGCAGCGCCGTCGCGGCGCTGGCCGCCTGGCTGCTGTGGATCTCGCGGTGACGCACCACCCCGACACCCGCCGCGACCCCGAGATGAACGCCACGACCGAACGCGCCGGCTTCGAATGGCCGCTGCGCATCTACTGGGAAGACACCGACGCCGGCGGCGTGGTGTTCTACGCCAACTACCTGAAGTTCTTCGAGCGCGCCCGCACCGAATGGCTGCGCGCCCTCGGCGTGGGCCAGCAGGCGTTGCGCGAGGCCGAGGGCGCCATCTTCGTCGTCAGCGACACCGCCGTGCAGTACCGCGCCCCGGCCCGGCTCGACGACGAGCTGCGCGTGACGGTGCAGCTGGTCGAGGCCGGTCGGGCCAGCCTGCTGCTGCGCCAGCAGGCCTGGCGCGGCGATACCCTGCTGGCCGAAGGCCGCATCCGGGTGGGCTGCGTCGACGCCGGGAACTTCCGGCCGCGCCGCATCCCGAACGACCTCCTGCAACGCCTGAACCCCGCATGAACCAGGACCTGAACATCCTGCACCTCGTCACCCAGGCCAGCCTGATCGTCCAGCTGGTCATGGCCGTGCTGCTGCTGGTCTCGCTGGCGAGCTGGGCAGTGATCTTCGCCAAGCTCGTCGGCCTGCGCCGGGTGCGAGGCGGCAACGACGACTTCGAGCGCGACTTCTGGTCCGGCCGCCCGGTGCAGGAGCTGTTCGCCCAGAGCGAACGCCGTGCCGAGCTGGGCGCGCCGATGGAGCGCATCTTCACCGCCGGCATGCGCGAGTACATGAAGCTGCGCGAGCGCCGTGTCGCCGATGCCGGCGCGCTGCTCGACGGCGCGCGCCGGGCGATGCGCGCGAGCTTCCAGCGCGAGCTCGACGTGGTGGAGTCCAACCTTTCCTTCCTGGCCACGGTGGGCTCGGTGTCGCCCTACGTCGGGCTGTTCGGCACCGTCTGGGGGATCATGCACGCCTTCACCGGCCTGTCGAACCTGGAACAGGTGACGCTGGCCACCGTCGCACCGGGCATCGCCGAGGCCCTGGTGGCCACCGCGATCGGCTTGTTCGCGGCCATTCCGGCGGTGATCGCCTACAACCGCTTCGCCCGCGACATCGACCGCATCGCGATCCAGCTGGAGACCTTCATGGAGGAGTTCTCCAACATCCTGGCGCGCAACATCGGCCAGAGCGCGGCAGCGGCCCGCTGAACCCGCGAGACCGAACCGATGGCCGCCGTCGTCAGCCGCCGCACCGGTGCCCGCCGGCGCACGATCGCCGAGATCAACATGGTGCCCTTCATCGACGTGATGCTGGTGCTGCTGATCATCTTCATGGTCAGCGCCCCGTTGATGACGCCGGGCGTGATCGACCTGCCCAGCGTGGGCCAGGCCCGGCGCGCGCCGGAGCGCATCATCGAGGTCCAGCTGGAGGCCGACGAGATGCTGCGCCTGAAGGTCTCGGCGGCGTCCGGCGCGGCCGCGCCGCCGGTGGGCGCCAGCGTGGACACCCGCGGCGAGCGCGTCGCACTGCGCCAGCTGGCCGCCCGGGTGCGCGCCCTGCAGGAGGGCTCGACCGCCGTGCCGGTGGTGATCGCCGCCGACCGCGGCGTGCAGTACGAGGCCGTCGTGAAGGTGATGGACACGCTGCAGCGCGCCGGCGTGGCCCGGGTCGGCCTGGCGGTGCGGACCACCGGATCCTGACCCGATGCAGACCGCCCTGCCGCCCCTGCAGCGCCCGCCCTCCGCCGACGGGCTGGGGCTGGGCGGCCTGCTCTCGATCGCGGTGCACGTCGGCCTGGTGGCCGCGCTGGCGATCGGGGTGAACTGGCGCCGCCAGCCGGTGCAGCCGGTCAGCGCCGAACTCTGGGCCACGCTGCCGCAGACCGCGGCGCCGCAGGCGGCCGCGGCCCCGGCGCCGCAGCCGGCCGTGCCGGCCCCCGCACCGGCCCCGGTCGCCACGCCGCCGGCGGCCCGCCCCGCCCCCCCGCCGCCCCCGCCCGAGGAGGCGCGACGCGAGGCCGACATCGCCACCGAGCGAGCCCGGCGCGAGCGCGAAGCGGCCCAGGCCCGCCAGGAGGCCGAGCAGCGCCGCGCCGCGGAGGAAAAACGGCGCGCCGAGCAGGCAGCCCGCCAGGCCGCGGCCGAAAAGGCCGCCGCCGACAAGAAGGCCGCGGCAGAGCGGGCCGCCGCGGAGAAGGCCGCGGCAGAGAAGACCGCTGCTGCGAAGGCTGCCGCGGATCGCGCCGCGGCCGATCGCCGCGCCGCCGAGGAGGCCCGTGCCCGAGCCCTCGCCGAAGAGGCCCGCGCCGCCCAGGTGGCCCGCCAGCGCGAGGAGCAGCTGCGCCGCCTGCAGGCCCAGCTCGGCGGCAGCGGTTCGGCCGCCAGCGGCCCGGCCACGGGTGCCGCCACAGGCAGCGCCGGCGGCAGCCCGACCGGGCTGCCCGGCGGCACGGCCGCGCGCAGCACCGGCCCCTCGGCAGGCTACGCCGGGCGCATCCGCGCGCGCATCCTGCCCAACATCGTCTACGCCGGCCAGGCCAGCCGGGCCATCGTCGCCGAGGTGGAACTGCGCGTCGCACCGGACGGCAGCATCCTCGGGCGCCGCCTGCTGCGCCCCAGCGGCGTGGCCGAGTGGGACGAGGCCGTGCTGCGCGCGATCGACAAGACCGAGATGCTGCCGCGCGACGTCGACGGTCGGGTTCCGCCGGTGATGACGATCAGCCTCGACCCCGGTCCGCGCTGAGCGCGTCGGCCCGGGCCCGTCACGCCTGCTTGCAATTGCGTCGCGCCGCCGGCGGCGGCGCCGCTCAAGTTGCCTGCGGCGGTCTCCGATAAGGCCTGCAAGTGCCCCGGCTTTTCCGGGGCCCTCCTTGCATCGCCCGCCATGACCGCCTCCGCCAACCTGCTCGTCGACGTCGACCGTCTGCGCCCCGGCATGTTCGTCCAGCTCGATCTCGGCTGGATGGAGCATCCCTTCCCGCGCAGCCGCTTCCGCCTGGCCGATCACGGGCAGATCGAGGCCCTGCGCGAGCTGGGCCTGCGCCGCGTCAAGGTGCGCGCCGACCTGAGCGACCCGCTGGCGTTCGACGCCTCGCCGCAGGACGACCCGGCCGCGGCCGGGCTGGCGCTGGCCGCAGGCGAGGCCGCCCCGACCACCGCAGCACTCGACGCGGTCGCGCAGGCCCAGGCGGCGCTGGTGCAGGCCCTGCAGCCCGGCGGCAGCGCCGCGCCGACCGAGCTGCGCCGCGCCCGCCTGCAGGCCCAGCGCGACAGCCTGGCACGCAGCGAGCGCCTGCACGCCCAGGCCAGCCGGGCCTGGCAGGGCATCACCCGCGACGTGCTGCAGCAGCCCGCACTGGCCCGCGACACCGCCCAGGGCCTGGCCACGGCCATGGTGACGCAGCTCTGCGAGGACGACAGCACCACCATCCGCATGCTCAGCGAGGCGGCCGGCACGGCCAGCTCGCAGCACGCCATCAACGTCACCGTGCTGTCGCTGATGCTGGCGCGCAGCCTCGGGCTGGACGAGGCCGGGCTGCGCAGCGTCGCGCTGGGTGCGCTGCTGCACGACATCGGCAAGCTGCTGCTGCCCGACCACCTGCGCCACCCCGGCGCGGACAGCACGGCACTGATCGCCCGCGAGCAGCGCGAGCATGTCGCCCAGGGCCTGCGCCTGGGCATGTCGATGGGGCTGGACGGCACGGCGCTGCAGGTGATCGCCCAGCACCACGAGTTCTGCGACGGCAGCGGGCTGCCCAAGGGGCTGCAGCGCGAGGCCATCGCGCTGCCGGCGCGCATCGTCGCGCTGGCGAACCTGTACGACCGGCTGTGCAATCCGCGCCACCCGGGCGTGCCGCTGCGCACGCCGCACGAGGCGCAGGCCCTGCTCTACGCGCAGCGCCGCGGTCAGGTCGATGCCGAGGTGCTGGCCGCCTTCGTCAAGCTGCTGGGCGTCTACCCGCCGGGCTCGGTGGTGCAGCTCAGCGACGAGCGCGTGGGCATCGTCGTCGCGGTGCACCCGATGCATCCGCTGCGCCCCAGCGTGCTGGTCTACGACCCGCGCGTCGCGCGCGACGATGCCCTGCTGCTGCACCTCACCCAGGAGAGCGACCTGAGCGTGCGCCGCAGCCTGCACCCGCAGCACCTGCCGCGCGCGATGCTCGACTACCTCTCGCCGCGCGAGCGGGTGAGCTACTACTTTGCCCACGGGCTGGAACCGGCGGCCGAGCCGGCTGCGGCCTGAGCGACGCCGCCGGCGGCAGGACGCAGGCGCCATGGACCGCACCGATCGGCCGCCGCTGCCGCCGCGGGCGCTGCCGCAGGCACTGCAGCCGCTGCTGGATGCGCTGATCGAGGCGGCCTGCCTGGTCGACGATGCCAGCCTGCAGGTGCTGGCGGCCAACCGCAGCGCCGCTCAGCTCTGGGGCTGCAGCGCTGCCGACCTGGTCGGCCACAGCGTGGAGGCCCTGGCGGCCACGCCGGAGGACCAGCTGTTCTGGATGCAGCGCGCCCACTGGCCGCGCGGCACGCCGCTGCATTCGGACAGCCTGGTGTGCCGCAGCGACGGCAGCCGCCGGGAGGTGGAGCGCCGCATCAGCGCGATCGACCTGCCCGACGGCCGGCCGGCCTGGCTGGTGACCCTGGTCGACCAGACCGCGCGACGCCGCGCCGAAATCGAGGTCGAGCGACTGCTCGGTGAGCTCGGCGCCACGCTGGCGGGCGCGCAGGACGCCATCCTGGTCACCGACCTGGACGGCCAGGTGCGCTGCTGGAACGCCGCTTTCGCCCGCCTGTGGCAGCTGCCGGAGCGGCTCGACGCCCGCCGCGACGGCGCACGCATCGGCCGCATCGTCCTCGACGCGCTCGAGGAACCGTCGAGCTACGACGTCCAGCTGGCCCGACGCCAGGGCGAACTGCTGCAGCGCCAGCAGCCGCCGGCTCTGCCGGACAGCCGCTGCGAACCCGAGGCCGGCCCGGCGGTGGCCGTGGACCGTCTGACCCTGCGCGACGGGCGCACCCTGCAGCGTCGGCTGCTGCCCCAGGTCGGTCACGGCCAGGTGGTCGGCTGGGTGCAGGTCTGGCGCGACCTCACCGACGAACTGCTCGACCAGAACCGGCTGCAGCTGGCCGGCCAGGTCTTCGACACCATCCAGGACGCGGTGCTGATCGCCGACCGCGGCGGCGCCATCCTCACCGCCAACCCGGCCGCCGAGCGCCTGTGCGGCGAGTCCTGCGCGGCGCTGCAGGGCCGCGCGCTGGGCGACCTGCTGCGCGAGGCCGACGGCAGCGCCTTGCCCGCCGCCCGACTGGCGCCCGGTCTGCACACGCCGCGCTGGCACGGCGAGCTGCAGATGCACACCCCGCAGGGCATTGCACCGGTGCAGGCGACGCTGCTGCGCGGCAGCGACGACGGTCCGCACGCCGGCGCCTGCATCGCCGTGCTGCAGGACCAGCGCGAGCGCCGCGCCGCCGAGCGCCTGCTCGCCGAGCAGGCGCACACCGACGCGCTGACCGGCCGGCTCAACCGCGACGGCCTGCTCGCCGTGCTCATGCAATCCCTGACCCGCCACGCCGGGACGTCCGGCACCGGCACGCCGGACGCCGCAGTCCCCGCCGACGCGGCGGAGACCCGCGGCCCGGCCCTGCTGCTGCTCGGCCTGGACCGCTTCCGGCACGTCAACGAATCGCTCGGCCACGGTGGCGGCGACGCCGTGCTGCGCGAGGCGGCGCGTCGCCTGGCCGAACAGCTGCGCCTGGGCGACTGCCTGGCGCGCCTGGGCAGCGACCAGTTCGCCGTCCTGCTCGACGGCGCCGATGCCGCCACCGCCGAGGCCGTGGCGCGCCGACTCCTGCGCGCCCTGCAGCGCGACCTGCCGGTGGCCGGCCTGCAGCTGTCGCTGTCGGCCAGCGTGGGCATCGCGCTGGCGCCGCAGGACAGTCGCGACGCCACCCAGCTGCTCGGCCTGGCCGAACGTGCCATGCACCGCGCCAAGGAGGGCCACGGCGGCGACCTGCGCTTCTACCAGCCGCAGATGCGGGTGGACCGCCTCGACCATATCCGCCTGGACCGGGCGATGCGGCTCGGCCTGGCCCAGGGCGATTTCCGCCTGGCCTACCAGCCGCAGGTGGCCCTGGCCGACGGCACGGTGGTCGGCTGCGAGGCCCTGTGCCGCTGGACCGACCCGGAGTTGGGCGCGATCCCGCCGGACCGCTTCATCCCGGTGGCCGAGGAAACCGGCTTCATCGTCGAGCTGGGCGACTGGGTGCTGCGCGAGGCCGTTGCCCAGGCCGAGCGCTGGCAGGCCGCCGGCCGCAGCCTGCGGGTGTCGGTGAACGTCTCCGGCTTGCAGTTCCAGCAGCCCGGCTTCAGCGAGCGCGTGGCCCGCCTGCTGCAGGACAGCCGCCTCGAGCCGGCCCGCCTCGAGCTCGAGCTGACCGAGAGCATCCTGGTCGGCGACGTCGAACCCGTGCTGGCGCAGCTGCACGCGCTGGCCGCGCTGGGCGTGCAGCTGGCGGTGGACGACTTCGGCACCGGCTACTCCAGCCTGGGCTACCTGCGCCGCCTGCCGATCCACCGGCTCAAGATCGACCGCAGCTTCATCCAGCGCCTGCCCGACGACGCCGGCGACACCGCGATCACCCGCACCGTCGTGGAGCTGGGCCGGGCCCTGCAGCTGCGCGTGATCGCCGAAGGCGTCGAGACCGAGGCGCAGCGGCAGCGCCTGGCCGAGCTGGGCTGCGACGAGTACCAGGGCTGGCTGTGCGCGCCGGCCCTGCCCGCCGACGAACTCGAGGCGCGGCTGGCGCCCCCCCGGGCCGAGGGGGCGGGCCGCAGCGCCCGCGACCCGGTCGCCCTGGCCGCCTGAGGGCCGCCGGCGGCGCAGCGGGCCGCTTCGAGGCATCATCCGCGCCATGCCCTCCGACGCTTCCCCTGCCGGCGACGCTGCGATCCCGGTCCGCCACCGCCCCGAGGCGGCGCGCTTCGAGGCCGAGATCGACGGCCACCTCTGCCTGCTGACCTACCAGATCGACCCGGCGCGCCGCCGCGTGGCCTTCGACCACACCGGTGTGCCGGCCCTGCTGCAGGGCCGCGGCATCGCCGCCGAGCTGGTGCGCCAGGGCCTGGCCTGGGCCGAGGCGCAGGGCCTGCAGGTGCTGCCGCGCTGTTCCTATGTGGCGGTGTACATGCGCCGCCACCCCGAGACGCGGCCGCTGCTCGAGCCGCGCGGCTGAAACCTGCAGGCGATCCGGACGGCCGGGCCGGCTCCCAGCCGGGCCGCACCCTCGCCGCTCACTCGCGCAGATCGATCACCTTCACGCGCACCTTGCGCTCGCGCTCGTTGCGAACGACCGTCAGCTCCACCGTGCTGTTCACGCCGGCGCGCTCGAGCTCGCTGACGAAGCTCGACAGCGTCTCCACCGGCCGGCCGTTCACGCCGACGATGACGTCGCCGAGCTCGCCGCTGCGCCGGTTCATCGGCTGCAGCCCGGCCGCGGCGGCTGGCGTGCCGCGGCCCACCTCGGCCAGCACGACGCCGCTCAGGCCGGCACGCGCCACCAGGTCGGGGCGCACCGGCGTGACGCCGATGCCCGGCAGCGGCGCGCGGCCCTTGGCGATCAGCGCCGGCACGACGCGGTTCACCAGATCGGCGGGAATCGCGAAGCCGATGCCCGACGAACTGCCGCTGGCCGAGCGGATCGCGGTGTTCACGCCGATCAGGCGGCCGGCGCTGTCCATCAGCGGTCCGCCCGAGTTGCCGGGGTTGATCGCCGCATCGGTCTGGATCACGCCGACCACCTCGCGGAAGTTGGCGGTGGGCAGCTCGCGATCCAGCGCGCTGACCAGCCCCTTGGTCAGGGTGCGCTGCAGGCCGAAGGGATTGCCGATGGCGTAGACCGTCTGGCCGATCTTCAGATCGCGCGAGCTGCCCAGCGGGATCGGGCGCAGCTCGCGCGGCACGCGCACCAGCCGGATCACCGCCAGGTCGTACTCGGGCGCCACGCCCACCGGTTCGGCCGCGATGGGTTTGCCGGCGTCGAGCTGCACGAACACCCGCCGCGCGCCCTGCACGACGTGGAAGTTGGTGACGATGTGGCCCTGGCCGTCCCAGACGAAGCCGCTGCCCGCCCCCTGACTGACCTCGGCCGCGCCGAACAGGTTGCGCTGCTCGCTCTCGGTGGTGATGTAGGCCACCGAGGGCGCCGCCTGTTCGAACAGGTTCACCACCGCCTGCTCGTCGGGCTGCAGCGCACCGCGCGGGCTGACGCTGCGCGGCGCGGCGTCGCGGCCGTCACGCGCGACGGAGGCGCCGGCCAGCAGCAGACCGGAGGCGGCGGCCAGCGCCGCCAGCAGCAGACCGAATCGGCGGACAAGGGGAGGCAGGGTCATGGCAGGGCGGGCACAGTCGGCCAAACACGCAATGGGCTGCAATCTGAGGGCGAATGCGGCAGGCTTCAAGACGGCCGTCCGTCACGCTGCCGGGGCCGTGACGACCGCCGCACGGGTGGCCGCCGACCGCTGCGCCCACCAGGCCGCCAGGCCTTCGCCGGCCACCCGGCCACTGGCCAGGCAGGCGGTGAGCAGGTAGCCGCCGGTGGGCGCTTCCCAGTCGAGCATCTCGCCGGCGCAGAACACCCCGGGCAGGGCGCGCAGCATGAGGCGCTCGTCGAGCGCCTCCAGGCGCACCCCGCCGGCCGAGCTGATCGCCTCGTCGATCGGCCGCGGCGCCTGGAGCACGATCGGCAGCGCCTTGATGCGCGCGGCCAGCGCCGCCGGATCGGCCACCAGGGCGGACCAGGCCGGCGCATCCAGCCCCTCGCGCAGCAGCGCCGCCTTCACGCCGTGCAGGCCGGCCTGCTCGCGCAGGTGATTGCTCCAGGAGCGCGCACCGCGCCCGCGCGAAAGGGCCGCGCGCAGGTCGGCCTCGCTGCGCTGCGGCAGCAGGTCCAGCGCCACCCGGGTCGGCCCGCCGGCGGCGATCGCCTCGCGCAGCTGCGCGCTGGCGGCGTAGACCAGCGCGCCCTCCAGCCCGTAGGCGCTGAGCAGCGCCTCGCCCGGCCGGTCGAAGCGCCGGCCCCGGGCGTCGACATGCACCAGCCGCACGCCCTTGAGCGGCGAGCCGGCGAACTTGTCGCGCAGGTGCGCGCTCCAGGCCACCTCGAAGCCGCAGTTGGCGCTCACCAGCGGCGCCACGTCGACACCCGCGGCACGCAGCCAGGGCTGCCAGGCGCCGTCCGAGCCCAGGCGCGGCCAGCTCGCCCCGCCCAGGGCCAGCAGCACGGCGTCGGCCGACACCGTCTGCGGCCCGGCGGGGGTGTGAAAGCCCAGCGTCCAGCCAGACCGGTCCGGCGTGTGCGCCAGCGCGCCGTTCCAGCGCTGGCGCATGTGCAGCCGCAGCCCGGCCGCCCGCAGCCGGTGCAGCCAGGCGCGCAGCAGCGGCGCGGCCTTCATCTCGGCCGGGAAGACCTTGCCGGAGCTGCCCACGAAGGTGTCGATGCCCAGCTGCGCCGCCCAGTCGCGCAGCCCCTGCGCGTCGAGCCGGTCGAGCCAGCGCCCCACCGCCTCGGCACGCTCGCCATAGCGGCTGCGGAAGGCTTCCGCCGGCTCGGCATGCGTCAAGTTCAGCCCGCCTTTGCCGGCGAGCAGGAACTTGCGTCCCGCCGAGGGCATTGCGTCGTACAGGTCCACCGCCGCACCGGCGTCCAGCAGGGCCTGCGCGGCCATCAGGCCGGCCGGCCCGGCCCCGACGATCGCCACCCGCGGTCCCTGCCCGGCGGCAGGCTTGCACATCTCATCCATGGGCGGCAGTGTAGAAGGCCGGCACCGGCACACGGCAAAGGGCCGGCTTCCCCTTCGCAAAGGCCGGTAAACACCACCCTGGCGACCGTCCCGGCGGGAACCGCGTGAATTTCACACGATCGCACAACAGCCAACCCGTCGGCATGTTGGAATGCAGGCTGGTTGCCTTCCCGCCTGCCTGCACGCATGTCCCCTCTGCTTCGCAAGATCCTCCTCGTCCTGGCCCTGCTGCTCGGGCTGCTCGTCGCCGCCGCCGTCTGGTTGATCGCCACCTTCGATGCCAACCGCTACAAGAGCCTGGCAGTCGACTGGATGCAGCAGCACCGGCAGCGCCAGCTCACCCTCGGCGACGTGCAGCTGTCGGTCTTCCCGCGGCTGCAGGTGGCCTTGCGCGATGTCACGCTGTCGGAGTTCCAGCAGCCGCAGCAGCGCTTTGCCAGCCTGGCCGAGGCCCGCCTGGCAGTGCAGTGGCTGCCGCTGCTGCGCCAGCAGCTGGTGGTCGACGAGGTACAGGCACGTGGCCTGAGCCTGGCCTGGCGGCGCGACGCCCAGGGCCGCAGCAACCTCGACGACCTGCTGCGCCCCGACGCCGATGCGCGCCCGCCGGAGACGGCCGAGGCGCAGCCGCTGCGCTTCGACATCCGCGCCCTGCGCCTCGAGCAGGTGCAGCTGGACCTGGACGACCGCCTGGCGAAGCTGAAGGGCCAGGCCACCCTGGCCGAGCTGCAGACCGGCCGGCTGACCCCGGGTGAGCCCACGGCCGTGCAGCTCTCCGCCCAGGCCCGCTTCAGCGAGCCGGCCGCGCAGCTCGGCCTGCAGGCCCGCACGCAGCTGAAGCTGGACTTCGGCGATGCGCGGCAGCCCGCGCTGAAGGTGCAGGCCGGCGACCTGACCCTGCAGCTGCAGGGCGACCTGCCCGGCCTGCGCGGCCTGGACGCCACGGTCCAGGGCGCCCTGGCCTACGACGCCGGCACGCCGGGCGGCGCCGGTGCGGCCAGCGCCGCGACACAAGGCGCCTCGGCGGCCTCGGCGGCTCCGGCGGCGGCCGCCTCGCCGTCCACCGCCTCGATCGAGGCCGCACCGCTGTCGATCGCCCTGCGCGTGCAGGCCGGCGCGCTGCAGCTGCAGCAGGGCACGCTGACCCTGCAGCGCTTCGCCTTCCGCCCGGCGCAGCAGCAGCTCGACCTGGCCCGGCTGGCGCTGCAGCTCGAGGGCACGCTGGCCTCGGCCGGCGGCCCGGCGCAGCCGCTGAAGGTCGCGCTGGACTGGCCGCAGCTCGAGGTGCAGGGCCGGCAGCTGAAGGGGGCGCCGCTGTCGGGCCGCTTCTCGCTGCAGGGCCCGGCTGCGCTCGAGGGCACGCTCGGCTCCGGCGCGCCCACCGGCAGCTTCGAGGTCCTGCGCGTGCCGGCACTGCAGCTCACGCTGGGCGCGGCCACCCAGGGGGCGGGCGCTTCCCGGGTGCGGGGCACGCTGCGCAGCGACCTCACGGCCCGCCTGGCGGAACAGGCCGTCACCCTGGCCGACCTCGCGCTGGACGCCACGGTGCACAACCCGGCGCTGCAGCCGCTGAAGCTGCTCGCCCGCGGCCAGGTGGACGCCTCCCCGCGCGGCGCCCGGTGGGACCTGGACGGGCAGATGAACGCGCAGGCCTTCCGCAGCGACGGGCAGCTCACCCTCGGCGGCACCCGCCCGCGCCTGCAGGCCCAGGCCCGCTTCGGCGAACTGGACCTGAACGCCCTGCTGCCGCCGCGCCCTGCCGCAGCGGCCGGGGCCGCCTCTGCCCCGGGCAGCCCCCCCGCCCCGGCCCCCGCCGGCCCGGCGGCCGACACGCCGGTGGATCTGGCCGGGCTGCGCGCGCTGGACGCGCGCGTGTCGCTGCAGGCCGGCACGCTGCGCTACCACCCCTATGTGCTGAAGGACCTGGTCGCCCAGGCGGTGCTCGAGGACGGCCGGCTGCAGATCGCCCCGCTGCGCCTGCGCACCTGGGACGGCACGCTCGACGCCCGCCTGGAGGCCGACGCCGGCACCGGCCCGGCACGGCAGCGCCTGGCGCTGCAGGCCAGCGCGCAGGACATCCTGATCCAGGCGCTGCTGAAGGACGTCGCCGGGCGCGAGCTGCTGGAAGGCCGCGGCCGGCTCACGCTGGACCTCGCCACCGGCGGGGCCAGCGTGAAGGCGCTCGAACGCGGCCTGAACGGCAGCGCCGCGCTGCAGCTGCGCGACGGCGCGGTGCAGGGCATCAACCTCGCCCAGCGCCTGCGCGAGGTGAAGGCCGCCCTCAGCCTGAAGCAGGACGCGGTGGAAGCCGCCCGGCGCAGCGAGAAGACCGACTTCTCCGAACTGAGCGCCAGCTTCCGGGTGCGCGACGGCGTGGCCGAGAACCGCGACCTGTCGCTCAAGAGCCCCTTCCTGCGCCTGGGCGGCGAGGGCCGCGTCGACCTGCCGCAGCGCCGGCTCGACTACACCGCGCGCAGCACGGTCGCGGCGACCAGCAAAGGCCAGGGCGGCGCCGAGCTGGACGCCCTGCGCGGTGTCACCGTGCCGGTGCGCCTGAGCGGCCCGCTCGAGGCGCCGACCTGGCGCATCGTCTGGTCCGAGGTCGCCGTGGGCGCCGCCGGCAACCTGGTCAAGGACCAGCTGCGCGACAAGCTCGAGGCCAAGGCCGCCGAGAAGCTCGGGCTGAAGGCCAGCGATGCGGCGTCCGCGCCGCTAAAGGAGCAGCTGCGCGACGCGGCGAAGGACAAGGCGCGCGAGGCGATGCAGAAGAAGCTCGAGGGGCTGCTGGGGCGCTGAGCCGCGCGGGCAGCCGGGCAGCGATACCTTCGGCGCCTCCGGCGGCCGTCATGGAGGCCGCGGGTGTGGCCCGACATCGGGCGCCCAGCACGACCCGCCTGCCGCCCGGCCCCTGCAGGGCCCGACCCCGGCCGCAGGCTTCGAGCCCGCGGGCGATCGAAGCCAGTCGGTCGAGCAGGACGGGCATGGCGGGCATCGCGCAGCCTGGCCAGGATCGACCTGCCCGCGCGGCGGCGTGGCGGGAGCTGCGGCCGGCCGGCGGGATCAGAACAGCCTGCGGATGCGCTCGTAGCGGCTCGAGATCTCCTCGGTCACCAGGTCCAGCGCGGCGCGCAGGTTCTGTCCGCCGTCGCGCAGCTCGGCCTTGACCTGGGGCAGCCGGGCTTCCACCTCGGTCCACTTCGCTTCCACCTTGTCCCACTCGTCGCGGGCCTCGGCGGTGGCCAGATGCAGCTTCAGCCGCAGCTCGTCGCGCTCCTGACGCAGACGATCCACCATGGCCTGCCATTGCGCCTGGGTATCGGTCATGATCACTCCTTCCACAACACAAATTCCCAACGGTGCTGGCAGTCTGCGCCCGTTCCCGGCACGTGCAGGTTGACTCCTGTCAAAGCGTCGGGGGAAGTTCAGATCGACATCAGCTGCCGCACCCCGTGGGTCTCCATCTCGCTGCCACGGCCGCGGGCGATGATCTCGCCGCGCTCCATCACCAGGTACTGGTCGGCCAGCTCGGCGGCAAAGTCGTAGTACTGCTCGACCAGCACGATGGCCATGGTCTTGCGGTCGGCCAGCATGCGGATCACCCGGCCGATGTCCTTGATGATGCTGGGCTGGATGCCCTCGGTGGGTTCGTCCAGGATCAGCAGCTTGGGGCCGGCGGCCAGCGCCCGGGCAATCGCCAGCTGCTGCTGCTGCCCGCCCGAGAGGTCGCCGCCGCGCCGGTGCAGGAACTGCTTCAGGATGGGGAAGAGCTCGAACAGCTCGGCCGGAATGGGCGTCGAGCCGCTCTTGTAGGCCAGGCCCATGCGCAGGTTCTCCTCCACCGTCAGGCGGCCGAAGATCTCGCGGCCCTGCGGGACGTAGCCCACGCCCTTGCGCACGCGCTCGTAGGGCACGTCGCGGCTGATGTCCTGCCCGTCCAGCGTGATGCTGCCGGTCTTGATGGGCACCACGCCCATCAGGCTCTTGAGCAGGGTGGTCTTGCCCACGCCGTTGCGGCCGAGCACCACCGTCACCTCGCCGAGCCGGGCCTCGAAATCCAGCCCGCGCAGGATGTGCGAGCCGCCGTAGTACTGGTTGAGTCCGGAAACCTTCAGCATCTCAGCGCCCCAGATAGACTTCCACGACCTTCTCGTTGGCCTGCACATCGGCCAGTCTGCCTTCGGCCAGCACGCTGCCTTCGTGCAGCACGGTGACCTTCTTGCGGCCCTCGGTGAGCTGGTCGACGAACTTCATGTCATGCTCGACCACCACCAGCGAGTGCCGGCCTTCCAGGCTCAGGAAAAGCTCGGCGGTGCGCTCGGTTTCCTCGTCGGTCATGCCGGCCACCGGCTCGTCCAGCAGCAGCAGCTTGGGGTCCTGCATCAGCAGCATGCCGATCTCCAGCCACTGCTTCTGGCCGTGGCTGAGCAGGCCGGCGGTACGCTGGGCGGCGTCCTTCAGGTGGATCAGCATCAGGATCTCGCCGATGCGGTCCAGCTGCGCACCGCTCAGGCGGTGGAACAGGCTGGCGCGGGCGCGCCGGTCGGCGGCCAGCGCCAGCTCCAGGTTCTCGAAGACGCTGAGTTCCTCGTAGACGGTGGGCTTCTGGAACTTGCGGCCGATGCCGATCGTGGCGATCTCGTTCTCGCGCAGGCGCAGCAGGTCGATGGTCGAGCCGAAGCTGGCACGCCCCGCGTCCGGGCGGGTCTTGCCGGTGATGACGTCCATCATCGTGGTCTTGCCCGCGCCGTTGGGGCCGATGATGCAGCGCAGTTCGCCGACGTCGATGGTCAGGCTCAGGGCGTTGAGCGCCTTGAAGCCGTCGAAGCTGACGGTGATGTCGTCCAGGTACAGCGCCACACCCTGGGTGAAATCCGGCTCGCCGTGCTTGACCAGGCGGCCGTAGGAGGCCGAGCGCCCGCCCGATTCGGTCCTGCCGGCGCTGGCGGCCAGGCGGGCCTCGTGCTCGCTCTTCAGCCGGGTGCCGGCCTGCATCAGTTCGGGGGTCATGCGCGCACCTCCTTCTCGTCCTTCTTGCTGCGGCCGGTCAGCTTGCCGACCAGGCCCACGATGCCGTTCGGCAGGAACAGCGTGACGGCGATGAACAGCGCGCCCAGGAAGTACAGCCAGAACTCCGGGAACACCTGGGTGAACCAGCTCTTGGCGCCGTTGACGAAGAAGGCGCCGACGATCGGCCCGATCAGCGTGCCGCGCCCGCCCACGGCCGCCCAGATGGCGATCTCGATGCTGGCCGCCGGGCTCATCTCGCCCGGGTTGATGATGCCCACCTGCGGCACGTACAGCGCGCCGGCGATGGCGCACATCACCGCGCTGAGCGTCCAGATGCTGAGCTTGTAGGCGATCGGATCGTAGCCGGTGAACATCACCCGGCTTTCGGCGTCGCGGATGGCCTGCAGCACCCGGCCGTACTTGCTGTTCACGATCCAGCGCGCCATCAGGAAGAAGGCGATCAGCGTCAGCCCGGTCAGCACGAACAGCAGCATGCGGGTGGAGGGCTGGGCGAGCGGGATGTCCAGGATGCGCTTGAAGTCGGTGAAGCCGTTGTTGCCGCCGAAGCCGGTCTCGTTGCGGAAGAACAGCAGCATGGCCGCGTAGGTCAGCGCCTGGGTGATGATCGAGAAGTACACCCCCTTGATGCGCGAGCGGAAGGCGAACCAGCCGAACACGAAGGCCAGCAGGCCGGGCACCAGGATCACCAGCAGCATCTGGGCGACGAAGCTGTCGCTCACCGCCCAGTGCCAGGGCAGCTCCTTCCAGTTCAGGAAGACCATGAAGTCCGGCAGCTCCGAGCGGTACTGCCCCTCGGTGCCGATCTGGCGCATCAGGTACATGCCCATGCCGTAGCCGCCGAGTGCGAAGAACAGGCCGTGGCCCAGGCTGAGGATGCCGGTGTAGCCCCAGATCAGGTCCATCGCCAGCGCGCAGATGGCGTAGCACATGATCTTGCCGATCAGCGCGACGTAGTAGTCGCCCAGGTGCAGTGCGGAGTCCGGCGGCACCAGCAGGTTGAGCACCGGCACCAGCACCGCCACGGTGATCAGCGCGGCCACCACGCCGGTCCAGCCCTTGATGCCCAGCAGCAGGCCGCGGCGCGGCTGCAGGACGGAATCGGAAGAGGAGTTCAGGACAGCACTCATGGTTCAGGCCTCGGCCGATCGGCCCTTCATGGCAAACATGCCCTGGGGTCGCTTCTGGATGAAGATGACGATGAACACCAGCACCATGATCTTGGCCAGCACCGCGCCGGCGTAGCCCTCCAGGAACTTGCTCAGGAAGCCCAGCCCCAGCGCGGCGTACACCGTGCCGGCGAGCTGGCCCACGCCGCCCAGCACCACCACCATGAAGCTGTCGACGATGTAGCCCTGCCCCAGGTCCGGGCCGACGTTGCCCACCTGGCTGAGTGCACAGCCGGCCAGTCCGGCGATGCCCGCGCCCAGGCTGAAGGCGTAGGTGTCCACGCGGGCGGTGTTCACGCCCATGCAGGCGGCCATGCGGCGGTTCTGCGTCACCCCGCGCACGAACAGGCCCAGGCGCGTCTTCGCGATGAGCAGGGCCACGCCGGCCAGCACCACCGCGGCGAACACCAGGATGGCCAGGCGGTTGTAGGGCAGCGTCAGGTTGGAGAACACCGCCACGCCGCCGGAGAGCCAGCTGGGGTTCTCCACCGCCACGTTCTGCGCGCCGAACAGGCTGCGCACGCCCTGCATCAGCACCAGGCTGATGCCCCAGGTGGCCAGCAGCGTCTCCAGCGGGCGGCCGTAGAGCCAGCGGATCACGCTGCGCTCGAGCGCCGCGCCCACCAGCGCCGAGGCCAGGAAGGCCGCCGGAATCGCCACCAGCAGGTACCCGTCGAAGGCGCCTGGCAGGTACTGGCGGAACAGGTTCTGCACCAGCCAGGTGGCGTAGGCGCCGATCATGATCAGCTCGCCGTGCGCCATGTTGATCACGCCCATCAGCCCGTAGGTGATGGCCAGGCCCAGCGCCGCCAGCAGCAGGATCGAGCCCAGGCTCACGCCGGTGAACAGCACGCCCAGCCGCTCGCCCCAGGCCAGCCGGCCCTCGACGGCCGACAGCGCGGCCGACAGCGCGGCACGCACCTGCGGGTCGGCCTCGGCCCCGGGGGCCAGGCGCTCCTGCAGCAGGCTGCGGACACTGGACTCCCCACTGGCGGCCAGGGCCTGCGCGGCGGCCAGCCGCTTGGCCGGGTCGCTCGCGCCGATCAGCAGCGTGGCGCGCATGCGCTCCAGTTGCGTCTTCAGGGCCGTGTCGGTCTCGGCCGCAAAGGCCTTCTCGATCAGCGGCAGCTGCGCCTCGTCGAGCTGCTGCCGGCTCAGTTCCGCCAGCGCGGCGCGGCGTACCGCCACGTCCGGCGACACCAGCTGCAGCGCACCCAGCGCCGCCTCCAGCGCGCCGCGCATGCGGTTGTTGTTGACGACCTCCTCGGCATCGGCCGGCAGCGTCGCCTCGGTGTCGGTGCCGGCCAGCACGGTCCGGCCGTCCCGCGTGACGTAGGCCTTGCCGCCCGCCAACTGCACGGCGTCGTCCAGCAGCGCCTGCACCAGCCCCGCCAGCGCCGGATCGGCCTGCGCCGCGGCCCGGTTCAGCGCCGCGATGCGGTCGTCGGTTTCACCGGAGGCGATCGCCGTCGCTTCCTCGGGTGTCAGGGCGCGGACCATGGGAGCCGCCAACACACCCCAAGCCAGCATCAACAACAAGAGTATCCGTCGCATCACGCAGAACCTCAGGTCAGCAAAAAGCGCGGGCCGGCAACGCCGCCCGCGCCTTCCAGCAGACGCGGTGGCGCCGGCTTCGCCGGTCCACTCGCGTCACCCTGCGGGCCGCGCCGGGCCAGTAGCCCGGCCCCTCGCCAGGCACCGAAGATCCACTGGATCTTCGGTGTCCGGGCTCGGCCCCCCTGGGTGGGGAGCGGCGCGAGCCGCTACGGGGGGTTACTTCTTCGCCGGAACGTTCTTCTTGCCCTTGTTCTCGGGGATGTAGTCGCTCCAGGGGTCGGCCACCACCGGGCCCTTGGTCTTCCACACCACGTTGAACTGGCCGTCGGCCTTGATCTCGCCGATGAACACCGGCTTGTGCAGGTGGTGGTTCTCCTTGTCCATCGTCGAGGTGAAGCCGCCCGGCGCCTTGAAGGTCTGGCCGGCCATCGCGGCGATCACCTTGTCGGTGTCGGTGGACTTGGCCTTGGCCACCGCCTGGGCCCACATGTGCATGCCGATGTAGGTGGCCTCCATCGGGTCGTTGGTCAGCGGCTTGTCCTTGTGGCCCGGGATGTTCTTGGCCTTGGCGTAGTCGCTCCACTTCTTGACGAACTCGGTGTTGGCCGGGCTCTTGATGCTCATGAAGTAGTTCCAGGCGGCCAGGTGGCCCACCAGCGGCTTGGTGTCCACGCCACGCAGTTCCTCTTCACCCACCGAGAAGGCCACCACCGGCACGTCGGTCGCCTTCAGGCCCTGGTTGCCCAGCTCCTTGTAGAAGGGCACGTTGGAGTCGCCGTTGATCGTCGACACCACCGCGGTCTTCTTGCCCTCGGAGGCGAACTTCTTGATCTTGGCGATGATGGACTGGTAGTCCGAATGACCGAAGGGGGTGTACTCCTCCATGATGTCGGACTCGGCCACGCCCTTGCTCTTCAGGAAGGCGCGCAGGATCTTGTTGGTGGTGCGCGGGTAGACGTAGTCGGTGCCCAGCAGCACGAAGCGCTTGGCCGAGCCGCCGTCCTTGCTCATCAGGTATTCCACCGCGGGAATGGCCTGCTGGTTGGGCGCCGCGCCGGTGTAGAACACGTTCTTGGACAGCTCCTCGCCTTCGTACTGCACCGGGTAGAACAGCAGCGAGTTCTTCTCCTCGAACACCGGCAGCACCGACTTGCGGCTCACGCTGGTCCAGCAGCCGAACACCACCGAGACCTTGTCCTGGTCGATCAGCTGCTTGGCCTTCTCGGCGAACAGCGGCCAGTTGGACGCGGGGTCGACCACCACCGGCTCGAGCTTCTTGCCGAGCACGCCGCCCTTGGCGTTGATCTCGTCGATGGTCATCAGCGCGACGTCCTTGAGCACCGTCTCGGAGATGGCCATCGTGCCCGACAGCGAGTGCAGGATGCCGACCTTGATGGTGTCGGCGGCCTGGGCGAACAGCGGCAGGCTCAGGGCGGCGACACCGACGGTGACGGCGCTGAGCTTGGCGGCGAAGGAACGGCGAGTGCTTTGCATGGACGGAGGCTCCTGTGGGGGGTGACCGGAGCCGGGGCGGTGGTCTGTGCTCCCGGCATGGCTGCCAGTGTCCGAGCCATGCTGCGCTGCGCAAATACGCCGAGTGGCGTAGGCGGGCGCCAGGTTCCCCGCGGGCCGGGCGGTGACCCGTTCGGCCGGGCCGCGGGCGACCCGGCCCCGGGACCGTCAGAACAATGCGGCCAGGAACTGCAGGCTGCGCCCCAGCGCCAGCGCCGACGCGCCGGGGTGGTGGGCCCGGCGGGCCCAGCAGTTGAAGCCGTGCTGCGTCCCGGGGTAGTGGTGAAACTCGGCGCCGGCAGCCGCGGGAGATGCGGCCATCGCGGCCTGCACCGCCGCCACGTCCTGCGGGGAAATGCTGGCGTCCAGCTCGGCGTGATGGAACTGCACCGGCACCCGGATCTGCGCCGCCAGTTCGAGCTGGCCCGCGATGCCGCCGCCGTAGTAGGCCACGGCGCGGTCGACCCCGCAGCAGGCCGCGGCCAGGAAGGCGAGCCGCCCGCCCATGCAGTAGCCGATCGCGCCGACCGGCCGCACGCCAGCCGGCCCTCGACGCAGCCACTGCACCGCCGCCTGCAGGTCCTGCTGCGCCTCGTCGCGCGACAGGCCCTTCATCAGCGCCAGGGCGCGCTCGCGGTCCTCGCCTTCGTAGCCCAGCTCGACCCGGCGCGCCTGGCGGTGGAACAGGTCCGGTGCCAGTACCGTGAAGCCGGCCAGCGCGTACTGGGCAGCCACCGCGCGGATGTGCGCGTTCACGCCGAAGATCTCCTGCAGCAGCAGCAGACCGGGCCCGTCGCCAGCCGGCGGGCGCGCCAGCCAGGCCTCCAGCGCACCGTCTGCGCCATCGATCTGGATCCACTGCGCCGGCAGCGGCACAGGCGAACTGGCGGTCTGGAGTGAAGGTGTGCTGTGCATCGCTGCATTGTGACCGGGTCCGGCCGCGCTCGGGACGATGCCCCGGCTTGCGCTGGCGCAAGCCCGGTGCAGTCCGGCCGCGCGCTTTACACCGGGTTCAAACAGCGACGCATGGCCTTTGCCGCCATCGGGGAACATGAAGGTTCACCCACAGGATGTTTCCATGATCAAGATCTCCCGCGAATGGGCCACCCCGCTGACCATCGGCGTGTTCGCCCTGATGTCCGTCACCGGGCTGCTGATGTTCTTCCACCTCGACAGCGCGCTGCAGAAGACCGTGCACGAATGGGCCGGCTGGGTGGTGGTGAGCGCCGCAGCGCTGCACGTCAGCGCCAACTGGCTGGGCTTCAAGCGCTACTTCAAGCCGGGCATCGGCGCTGCCGTCATCGCGCTGTGCGCGCTGCTGATCGGCGCCTCCTTCATCCCGCTGGGCGGGGCCGCAGGCGCGTCGCAGTCGCCCCCGGCCATCGCGATGCGCGCGCTCTCGCAGGCGCCGTTGAGCAGCGTGGCGCCCCTGTTCGGCAAGAGCGTCCCCCAGGCGCGCCAGGCGCTGGCTGCGGCCGACATCGTGCTGCCCGACGACCAGGCTTCGCTGGCCAGCGTGATCGGGGCGGACCGGGAGCGCCTGGGCCAGGCGCTGCGCGCGCTGGCGCAGCCTTGAGGCCGAGGCCGGCTCCTGCGCCCGGTGGGACCGGTGGCATGCGGGCGTAAAGTGGCGCCTTCGAAGCCCGAGCAGGCCCCAGGTCGGCCGCCCGGGCGTGTCGGGCCGCAGCCGGCCTCGATCGGCCTGCGACACCCGGCGCCGTCGCCTGAATGCTCCCCGCCCATGTTCCTCCGCCCATGAGCCGTCCCATCCACAGCCTGCACATCATCGGCAGCCGCCGCCTGGCGGGCGCCGAGCGCTTCTTCGTCCGCCTGGTCGGGGCCCTGGCCGAGCGCGGCCATCCGACCGTCGCGGTGATCCGCGGCGACAGCCCGGTGGCCGCCGCACTGTCACCCGCGGTGCAGCAGGTGCACCTGGGCATGCGCTCGAAGTACGACCTGTGGTCGGCCTGGCAGATCCGCCGCCTGATCGCGCGGCGCCAGCCCGACATCGTGCAGACCTACATGGGCCGGGCCTCCCGGCTGACCCGGCTGCCCGCCGGCAGCCGCAGCGTGCACATCGCCCGCCTGGGCGGCTTCTACGGCCTGGACGGCTACTACCGCCACGCCGACGCCTGGGTGGGCAACACCCATGGGATCGTCGAGTACCTGCTGCGCGGCGGTCTGCCGGCCGAGCGGGTGCACTACATCGGCAATTTCGTCCCGCCCACCCGCGCGGTCGACGCGGCCGAAGTCGCGGCGCTGCGCCAGCGGCTCGGCCTGCCCCCCCAGGCGCGCGTGGTGCTCGCCATGGGCCGGCTGGTCGAGAAGAAGGGCTTCGACGACCTGCTCGACGCCTGGGCCCGGCTGCCGGCCAGCGATGCCGACGGCCGGCCGCTGCACCTGGTGCTGGCCGGCAGCGGCGGCCACCAGCAGGCCCTGGCCGACCGGGTGGCCGCGCTGAAGCTCGGCGCACGCGCACACCTGGTGGGCTGGCAGAACGACCTGGCGCTGTGGTATGCGCTGGGCGAGATCTTCGTCTGCCCGTCGCGCCAGGAGCCGCTGGGCAACGTCATCCTGGAGGCCTGGCGGCACCGCATCCCGCTGCTGAGCACGCGCAACGAAGGCGCCTGCGAACTGGTGCGCGACGGCGAGAACGGCCGGCTGGTCCCGCTGCGCGACCCGGCCGCCCTGGCCGAGGGCATCCTGGCACTGCTGCAGACCCCGGCCGAGGCGCGGCGCGCCCTGATCGACGCCGGCCAGCGCTGCGTCGACGAGGAGCACAGCGAGCAGCGCGTCACCGAGGCCTACCTGGCCCTGTACGAACGGGCCACGCGACGGCCGCGCTGAGACGCGGACCCGGGAGACCGCGCGGCGCGGTCGCCAGAGGGCTCACCCTCTCAGCGCCCCGGCGCCAGTTCGCGTACCCGGCTGATCGCCAGCGAGGCCGCGGCGGTGCGGGTCTCGACGCCCAGCTTCTCGTAGATGTGCTCGAGGTGCTTCTTCACCGTGGCGGGGCTGGAGCCGAGGATGTCGCCGATGTCGCGGTTGGTCTTGCCCTTTCCGACCCAGTAGAGCACCTCGGCCTCGCGCGTGGTGAGGCGAAAGGCCAGGACCAGCGCCTCGATCACCGCGGCATCGTCGGCCTCGCGCAGCACGATCAGCCACTCGCCCTCGCCGGTGGCCTCGTGCAGCGTGAAGCGCAGGCGCCGCCCGGCAGCCTCCAGCTCCACCGACGGCGCCGGCGCGATCGGGCCCTCCACCGGCCCGAGCCGCGCCGCCTCGCGCTGCAGCCAGGCCAGCAGCGGCGTGGGGGCGCGCCGGCCGTCGCCCTGGAAGTGGGTGGCCAGCATCTGCCGCGCCAGTGCGGTCTGCCAGACCAGCCGACCGTCGAGCAGGCGCACCACCAGCGTCGCGTGGCCGAAGGCATCCAGCGCGTTGCGGGCCTGGCGCTGCTCGCGCGCGGCGTGGCTGTGCGCGGCGATGCGCGCCAGCACCTCGGGCACGCGGATCGGCTTGGTGACGTAGTCGCAGCCGCCGGCGGCGAAGGCGGCCACGACATGCTCGGTCTCGGTCAGCCCGGTCATGAAGACGATCGGGATCGCCGCGGTGGCGGCATCGGCCTTGAGCCGGCGCGCCACCTCGAAGCCGTCCAGCCCCGGCATCAGCGCATCGAGCAGCACGATGTCCGGGCGCGCCTGCGCGGCGCGCTGCAGCGCGGCGGCGCCGTCCTGCGCCACCAGCACGGTGTAGCCGGCCTCGTCCAGCGCGTCGTGCAGCACGGCCAGGTTGTCGGGCACGTCGTCGACGATCAGCACCACCTCGCCGCCGCTGCGCTCCTGCGGCAGCAAGTCGGCGTCATGGCGAAGCGAAGCGGGGTCGGGTGCGGTCATGGCGAGGACGGGGCGCGCAGGCCCTCTTCGAGCAGGGCGGACATGGCGTCGAGGCGGAAATCACGGGCGTGCGCGCGCATGCGCTGCACGAAGGGGCCGAAGGCGGCATCGGCAGCCTCCAGCCGGTCGAGCTCGCGGCGCACGCCGCGCAGGTAGCCCAGGCCCAGCGCCTCGGCCAGCGGGCGCAGTGCGGCGGGATCGGGAAAGCGCAGCCTCTCGCCGGGCGCGGCAACCCCTGCGGCGGGTCCGGCGGACGGATCCGTCGGCGCGGCCGGCCGCGCTGCGTCCGCGCGGGCCGGCGCGGCCTCGGGCCCCTCGGGGCCCCCCGCCGCCGCCTGCCGCACCAGCGCCAGGCGGCGCTCCAGCCAGTCGAGCAGCTCCTGCAGGCGCACCGGCTTGACCAGGAAGTCCGCCGGCGTGATGCCCACGTCGTTGTCCAGCGCGCGGTCGAAGGCGTTGGCCGAGACGATCGCCGCCGGCAGCGGCGCCAGACCGCGCGAGCGACGCAGCGCCTGCAGGCGGCGCAGCGTCTCCCAGCCGTCGATGCCGGGCATCGCCAGGTCCATGAAGACGGCGTCGGGCCATTCGGCGGGCGCGGCCAGCGCCAGCCGCGCCAGGCAGGCATCGCCCGAGGGCGCGGTGTCGACCTGCAGGCCCAGCGGCTGCAGCAGCGTGCGCAGCAGCTCGCGGTCGGCCTCCTCGTTGTCCACCACCAGCACGCGCCGACGCGGCCCGGCATAGCTGCCGCGCGCCAGGCGCGGGCGCGCCGCGGCACTGCGCGGCGCCTGCACCTCGGGCAGGAACAGGCGCAGGCGGAAGCAGCTGCCGCGCCCGGGCGTGCTGTCCACGGTCATCTCGCCGCCCATCAGGTCGGTGAGCATGCGGCTGATGGTCAGGCCCAGGCCGGTGCCGCCGGCCTGGCTGCCGGCCGCGCCGCGCGCGAAGGGCTCGAAGACCCGGGCCAGCTCGGCCTCGCTCATGCCCGGGCCGCTGTCGGCGATCTCGATGCGCGCCATCTGGCCGCGGTACTGCACGCGCAGGCGCAGCTCGCCGGGCCCCAGGCCATCCGGGCCGGCCTCGCCGCTGCCAGGCGGCGCAGGCGGGGTGAACTTGACCGCGTTGCCCAGCAGGTTGATCAGGATCTGGCGCAGCCGCTTCTCGTCGGCGCGCACCCATTCGGGCAGGGTGTCGGCCAGCTCGGCACGAAAGCGCAGCCCCTTGGCCGCGGCCTGCAGCTCGAACAGGCCGGCCAGCTCGAGCAGGGTCTCGCGCAGCCGCATCGGCCGCACCTCCAGCGTGAGCTTGCCGCCCTCGATGCGCGCCAGGTCCAGCGTGCCCTCGATCAGCGAGAGCAGGTGGTCGCCGCCGCGGCGGATCACCGCCACTGCCTGACGCCGCTGAGGCGGCATGCCCTCGTCTTCCTCGAGCAGCTGGGCGTAGCCGAGGATGGCGTTCAGCGGCGTGCGCAGCTCATGGCTGACGGTGGTGATGTAGCGCGTCTTCGCCTGGCTGGCCGCCTCGGCCTGGGCACGGGCCGCCTCGGCCACGCGGCGGGCCTCCTGCAGCTGGGCGTCGGTCTGGCGGTGGCTCTCGATCTCGGCGCGCAGCCGCTCGGCCTGTTCGTGCAGGGCCTGGGTCTGGCGGTTGGCCTCCTCCTGCGCCACCGCACGGCTGTGCTGCGCCAGCACCAGCCACCAGGCGAACACCCCGGCGGCCAGCAGCAGCGCCGCCCAGGCCTTGACGAAGCCGCTGCCCAGCGCCGGCGCCACCACGTCCAGCAGCATGCCGGCGGGCAGGTCCTCACGGGCGGCGAGCTGGCGCAGCTCCTGGTGGTAGAGCAGGCCGAACAGCGCGCTCAGCAGCGGCAGCAGCAGCGCCATCAGCAGCAGGTAGGCGCCCAGGCCCTTGTCCAGGTAGGGCCGCAGCACCTGCCACAGTCGGCGCGGCAGCAGGTGGCGCAGCAGTGTCGCCCACTGCACCGCCAGGCGGGCGTCGGGCTTGCACAGGTCGTCGCAGCGCGCATCGAGGGTGCAGCACAGCGAGCAGATCGCGCCGCCGTAGGCGGGGCAGTGCGCCACGTCCTCGCCCTCGTAGTCGCGCTCGCAGACCACGCAGCGCTGCAGCGCGGCCAGGCGGCGGTAGGAGCCGGGCGCCGCGGCCGACTCTGCCACCTCGGCAGCGGGCCGCCGCGCCCAGGGCCGGCGGTCGCCGCGCGCCAGCGCCGCGCGGGCGGCCTCGGCCTGCGGGCCACGCGCCAGGTACCAGCGCCCGCGCGTCGCCCAGGCGATCGCCGGGGCGCTGAGCAGTGCGGCGACCAGGGCGATCGTGGCCGACCAGGCCTGCGCCATCGGGCCGAACAGCCCCAGGTAGGCGGCCACCGACAGGGCCGAGGCGATGCCCATCGCGCCCACGCCCACCGGGTTGACGTCGTAGAGGTAGGCGCGCTTGAACTCCAGCCCCGGCGGCGACAGGCCCAGCGGCTTGTTGATCACCAGGTCGGCCACCACCGCGGTCATCCAGGCGATCGCGAGGTTGGAGTACAGCCCCAGCACGCCGCCCATGGCCTGGAACAGGTCCATCTCCATCAGCACCAGGGCGATGCCGGTGTTGAACACCACCCAGACCACCCGCCCCGGGTGGCTGTGCGCCACCCGGGAGAAGAAGTTGCTCCAGGCCAGCGAGCCGGCGTAGGCGTTGGTGACGTTGATCTTCAGCTGCGAGACCACCACGAACAGCGCGGTGGCGGCCACCGCCCAGCCGTAGCGGGGAAAGACATGCTCCCAGGCGGCCAGGTACATCTGGTTGGGGTCGACCGCGCGCTCCACCGGCACCATCAACCCGATGGCCAGGAAGGCCAGCAGCGCGCCGCCGAGCATCTTCGCCACACCGGGGATCACCCAGCCCGGCCCGCCCAGCAGGGTGCCGAGCCACCAGCGCAGCCGGCTGCGCCGGTCCGGGCCCGGCTCGGGCATGAAGCGCAGGTAGTCCACCTGCTCGCCCATCTGCGTGATCAGCGCGATGCCCACCGTCGTCGCCGCGCCGAAGGCCAGCGGATCGAAGCCGGTCAGCCCGCGCTCGCCGCCGTAGCCGACCAGGTCGTCGAGCAGGTCGGGGTTGCGGTCGAAGACGTAGAAGTAGGGCAGCAGCAGCATCGCCAGCCACAGCGGCTGGGTCCAGACCTGCAGGCGGCCGATCACCGTGACCCCGTGCGTGACCAGCGGAATCACCACCAGCGCGCAGACCAGGTAGCCCCAGGCCGGCGGCAGGTCGAAGGCCAGTTCGAGCGCATAGGCCATCACCGCCGCCTCGAGGGCGAAGAAGAGGAAGGTGAAGCTGGCGTAGATCAGCGAGGTCAGCGTCGAGCCGATGTAGCCGAAGCCCGCGCCGCGCGTCAGCAGGTCCATGTCCAGGCCATGGCGGGCCGCGTAGACGCTCACGGGCAGCCCGGCCAGGAAGATCACCGCGCCGGTGGCCAGGATGGCCCAGGCCGCGTTGACGAAGCCGTACTGCACCAGCAGCGTCGCGCCCACCGCCTCGAGCACCAGGAAGGACGAGGCGCCGAAGGCCGTATTGGCCACCCGCCAGGGCCCCCAGCGGCGGTGCGCGCGCGCTGCGAAGCGCAGCGCATCGTCCTCCATCGTCTCGCTGGCCACCCAGCGGTTGTAGTCGCGACGCACCTTCACGACGCGCTGACGCACCGCCGTGGTGCTCGCATCGTGGATCGTCATGGTGCGGGGTTCGGTAGCCTGGTGCATCGCGCCCCTTCGCACGCACGATGCGCGCCAGCGCGCGGGCATGGCGCGAAGCTGGCACCGTTCCTGCACATCGGACGCCTCATGGAACTCACGCCCCGAGGTCAGCCGCTGGCTGCTCGGCTGACCAGCCTGTGTCGAGCGTAGCGAGATGGAACTGACTCCCCGAGGTCGGCCGCAGGCTGCTCGGGCCGATCAACCTGTGTCGAGCGTAGCGAGATGGAACTGACTCCCCGAGGTCGGCCGCAGGCCGCTCGGGCCGACCAACCTGTGTCGAGCGTAGCGAGATGGAACTGACTCCCCGAGAAAAAGACAAGCTGCTGATCTTCACCGCCGCGCTGCTGGCCGAGCGCCGCCGCGCGCGGGGCCTGAAGCTCAACTACCCGGAGGCGGTGGCCCTGATCAGCGCCGCGATCATGGAAGGCGCCCGCGACGGCCGCAGCGTGGCCCAGCTGATGGCCGAGGGCCAGCAGGTGCTCGGCCGCGCCGACGTGATGGAGGGCGTGGCCGAGATGATCCCCGAGATCCAGATCGAGGCCACCTTCCCCGACGGCACCAAGCTGGTGACCGTGCACCAACCCATCGCCTGAGGTCCGGCCATGCCCACGACACAGCCCCTGACCGAGACCCTGCCCGCCGGCGCGGTGCCGGGCGAACTGCTCACCGACGCCGGTGAGCATGCGCTCAACCCCGGCCGCCGCAGGCTGAGCCTGGTGGTCGAGAACGCGGGCGACCGGCCGATCCAGGTCGGCTCGCACTACCACTTCGCCGAGACCAACGCCGCGCTGCGCTTCGACCGCGCCGCCGCGCGGGGCATGCGGCTGAACATCGCCAGCGGCACCGCAGTGCGCTTCGAGCCCGGCCAGCAGCGCAGCGTCGAGCTGGTCGACTTCGCCGGCGACCGGCAGGTATTCGGCTTTCGCGGCCTGGTGCAGGGGAGTCTCTGATGTCGAGGATCGGAAGACGTGCCTACGCCGAGATGTTCGGCCCCACCGTCGGTGACCGGGTCCGCCTGGCCGACACCGCCCTCGTCGTCGAGGTCGAGCAGGATCTGACACTGCGCGCCAGCGGCTATGGCGAGGAAGTCAAGTTCGGCGGCGGCAAGACCATCCGCGACGGCATGGGCCAGGGCCAGCGGCCCAACGGCCCGGGCGCGGGCGATGCGGTGGACTGCGTGATCACCAACGCGCTGATCGTCGACCACTGGGGCATCGTCAAGGCCGACATCGGCCTGCGCGGCAGCCGCATCGCCGCCATCGGCAAGGCCGGCAACCCGGACGTGATGCCCGGCGTGGACATCGTGATCGGCCCGGGCACCGAGGTGATCGCGGCCGAGGGCCTGATCGTCACCGCCGGCGGCGTGGACACCCACATCCACTTCATCTGTCCGCAGCAGATCGAGGAGGCGCTGGCCAGCGGCGTGACGACCATGCTCGGCGGCGGCACCGGTCCGGCCACCGGCACCTTCGCCACCACCTGCACGCCGGGGCCGGAGAACCTCGCGCGCATGCTTCAGGCCGCCGAGGCCTTCCCGATGAACCTGGGCTTCTTCGGCAAGGGCAACGCCAGCCGACCCGAGGCCCTGCAGCAGCAGGTCGAGGCCGGCGCGGTGGGCCTGAAACTGCACGAGGACTGGGGCACCACGCCCGCGGCGATCGACTGCTGCCTGAGCGTGGCCGAGGCCACCGACATCCAGGTCGCGATCCACACCGACACCCTCAACGAGAGCGGCTTCGTCGAGGACACCATCGCCGCCTTCAAGGGCCGCACGATCCACAGCTTCCACACCGAGGGCGCCGGCGGCGGCCACGCGCCGGACATCATGAAGGTGGTGGGCGAAGCGAACGTGCTGCCCTCCTCCACCAACCCGACCCGGCCCTACACCGTCAACACCCTCGACGAGCATCTCGACATGCTGATGGTGTGCCACCACCTCGATGCGGGCATCGCCGAGGACCTGGCCTTCGCCGAGAGCCGCATCCGCCGCGAGACCATCGCCGCCGAGGACATCCTGCACGACCTCGGCGCGATCAGCATGTTCAGCTCCGACAGCCAGGCCATGGGCCGCGTCGGCGAGGTGATCCTGCGCTGCTGGCAGACCGCGCACAAGATGAAGCTGCAGCGCGGCGCCCTGCCCGGCGACGGCGCGCGGCACGACAACGCGCGGGTCAAGCGCTACGTGGCCAAGCTGGCGATCAACCCGGCGCTGGCGCAGGGCATCGCGCACGAGGTGGGCTCGGTCGAGGTCGGCAAGTGGGCCGACCTGGTGTTCTGGAAGCCGGCCTTCTTCGGCGTCAAGCCGGCGCTGGTGATGAAGGGCGGCTTCATCGCGATGGCGGCGATGGGGGACCCGAACGCCAGCATCCCCACCCCGCAGCCGGTGCACTACCGGCCGATGTTCGGCAGCTACGGCCGGGCGCTGCCGCGCGGCTCGCTGACCTTCGTCAGCCAGGCCGCGCAGGCGGCCGGCCTGCCCGGGCAGCTCGGCCTGCAGCGCCCCATCGCGGCGGTGCGCCACTGCCGCAGCGTGAAGAAGGCCGACATGGTCCACAACAGCTGCACGCCGGTGATGGAGATCGACGCGCAGACCTACGAGGTGCGCGCCGACGGCCAGCTGCTGACCTGCGCGCCCGCGGCGGTGCTGCCGATGGCGCAGCGCTACTTCCTGTTCTGACCCCGCCCGGCCCCCGGTGCCGCCCGCGCGGGCGGCCGGCGGGGCGTTATGCTGGCTGCATGCTCACCGTTCAGAAACTCATTCCCCAGGGCCGCGGCCTGGCCCGCGTGCTGCTGCAGCGCGCCCCCAGCGTCGAACTCGACTGGGACCTGCGGCAGAAGAGCCGCTTCGAGGCCACCGACTCGTCGGGGCGCCAGCTCGGCGTCTTCCTGCCGCGCGGCAGCGTGGTGCGCGGCGGCGACGTGCTGGTCGCCGAGGACGGCTCGCTGGTGCGGGTGCAGGCCGCCGCGCAGCCGGTGCTGGTGGTGCGCGCCTGCAGCGCACACGGCAGCCCCTTCGACCTGCTGCGTGCGGCCTACCACCTGGGCAACCGCCATGTGCCGCTGGAGCTGCAGCCCGACCACCTCAAGCTCGAACCCGACCATGTGCTGGCCGACATGCTGCGTGCCCAGCACCTGATCGTCACCGAGGCGGTCGAAGCCTTCGAGCCCGAGGGCGGTGCCTACGGCGCGGGCCACGGCGGTCATTCGCATGGTCATTCGCACGACCATTCGCACGACCACGGTGATGCGCACCCGCATGGGCAGGAACACGCCCACACCCACGCGCCGGCCCCCACGCGCAAGCCGCTGGCCGTGCCGGTGGTGGCCGCGGGCGCGAGCGCGCACCGCCACGGACCAGGCTGCGGACACGATCACAGCCACGACCACGGTCACGTTCACGGCCCCGGCTGCGGCCACGACCACGGCCCGACGGGCCCCTCTCGCTGAGCGAATGACCGACGCGCCCGGAACCTCCACGCCCCCCGCCACCCAGACCCTGATCCAGCTGCTCTGGCTGGCCTCGCCGGCGCTGCCGGTGGGCAGCTTCAGCTACTCCGAGGGGCTGGAGGCCGCGGTGGACAGCGCCCGGGTGCACGACGAGGCCTCCGCGGCGCACTGGCTGCTCGACCAGCAGGCCCTGCTGCTCGCCCGTGCCGAGCTGCCGCTGCTGGCCGAGGCGACACGGGCCTGGCAGCGTGGTGATGCGCAGGCCGTCGCCGCGCTGAACGACTGGGTGGTGCAGACCCGCGACGGCGCCGAGGCCCGGCTGCAGACCCTGCAGATGGGCCGCTCGCTGACCGACTGGCTGCGCCAGCGGGCCGACGATGCCCAGGTGCAGCGCCTGGCCGCCCTCCCGCCGGCCCCCACCTGGCCCGTGGCCTTCGCGCTGGCCGCCGCCCGCAGCGGCGCGGCCCTGCCGCAGGTGCTGACCGCCTTCGGCTTCGGCTGGGCCGAGAACATGGTGCAGGCGGCGGTGAAGACGGTGCCGCTGGGCCAGAGCGCCGGACAACGCCTGCTCGGCCAGCTCGCCGCGGCGCTGCCCGCGCTGGTGGAACAGGTCTTGCGTGACGACGCCCCGCCGCGCCAGAACTTCGCCCCCGTGCAGGCCATCCTGGCTGCGCGGCACGAGGCGCAGTACTCGCGCCTGTTCCGCTCCTGAGCCGGTCCGGCGCGCGCAGCCCGCCCGATGGAGGACCGCATGCACATCCGCGTCGACGACCTGACCCACCCCGCGGTCCAGGCCCTGCTGCGCGAGCACCTGGCCGGCATGCACGCCCAGTCCCCGCCGGAAAGCGTGCATGCCCTGGGACTCGACCGCCTGCGTGCGCCGGACATCACCTTCTGGGCGGTCTGGGAGGACGAGAACCTGCTGGGCTGCGGCGCGCTGCGCCAGCTCGACGACCGGCACGGCGAGCTCAAGTCGATGCGCACTGCCCAGGCCCACCTGCGCCGCGGCGTCGGCAGCGCCTTGCTGACGCACATCCTGGACGAGGCGCGTCGCCGCGGCCTGACGCGCCTGAGCCTGGAGACCGGCAGCACACCGGGCTTCGACCCTGCCCGCCGCCTCTACGCCCGCTTCGGTTTCACCGAGTGCGGTCCCTTTGCCGACTATGCCGAAGACCCCTTCAGCGTCTTCATGACCCGCAGCCTCTGAGCCCCACCATGTCCCCTGCCCTGCACGCCATCCCTCGCCGCACCAAGAAGCTCCCGCCGCTGCGCGTGGGGGTGGGCGGCCCCGTCGGCTCCGGCAAGACCACCCTGGTCGAGATGCTCTGCAAGACCATGCGCGAGACCTGGGACCTGGTCGTCGTCACCAACGACATCTACACCAAGGAGGACCAGCGCCTGCTCACCGTCGCCGGCGCGCTCGACCCGGAACGCATCATGGGCGTCGAGACCGGCGGCTGCCCGCACACCGCGATCCGCGAGGACGCCAGCATCAACCTCGAGGCGGTGGACCGCATGCTCGAGAAATTTCCCGACGCCGACATCGTCTTCATCGAGTCCGGCGGCGACAACCTGGCCGCCACCTTCAGCCCCGAACTCTCGGACCTGACGATCTACGTGATCGACGTGGCCGCGGGGGAGAAGATCCCGCGCAAGGGCGGCCCCGGCATCACCAAGAGCGACCTCTTCGTCATCAACAAGACCGACCTGGCGCCGCACGTCGGCGCCGATCTGGCGGTGATGGAGGCCGACACCCGCCGCATGCGCCCCGACCACGCCGGCCGCCGCCCCTACGTGATGACCAACCTGAAGACCCGGGAGGGCCTGGCCGAGGTGGTGCGCTTCATCGAGGAACGCGGCCTGCTGACCGGCGCCGCGGCGGGCTGAGGCGATGGGTTGGCAGGCCCGCCTGGCGCTGGACTACCGCCACGACCCGCTGCAGGGACGCACCACGGCCCGCTCGGCGCACCAGGGCCCGCTGCGTGTGCTCAAGGCGCTCTACCCGGAGGGCGAGGCCATCTGCCACCACGTGCTGGTGCACCCGCCGGCCGGGCTGGTGGGCGGCGACCGGCTGGAGGTGCAGGCCCGCCTCGGCCCGGGCAGCCACGCCCTGCTCACCACCCCCGGCGCCACGCGCTGGTACCGCAGCCTGGGCGAGGACGCCACCCAGCAGCTGCGCCTGCAGGTCGACGAAGGCGCCCGCCTCGAGTGGCTGCCGCTCGAGACGCTGGTCTACGACGGCGCGCGCGCGGTCAACCAGCTGGAGATCATGCTGGCGCCCGGTGCCGCGATGATCGGCTGGGACCTGCTGGCGCTGGGCCTGCCGGCGGCCGACGCCCCCTTCACGCGCGGCCACTTCGACCAGCGCATCGCCCTGGAGGGCCTGTGGCTCGAGCAGGGCCGCATCGATGCGTCCGATCGCCTGCTGCTCGACTCGCCGCTCGGGCTGGCCGGCCGGCGCGCCCTGGCCACCCTCTGGCTGGCCTGGGGCAGCGCACCGGACGAGCAGCGTGCCCACCGGGCGCTCGAGGCGGCACGCAGCGGCCTGGACGCGGCCGGGCCGGACCTGTTCGGCGGCGTCACCCGCGCCCAGCCGCGCCTGCTGGTGGCCCGGGCGCTGGCCGACCGCACCGAGCCGCTCTGGCGGCTGCTGCGCGCGATCCGCGCCGCCTGGCGCGAGGCCGCCTGGGACCTGCCGGCGGTGGAGCCGCGCGTCTGGGCGCTCTGAGCCGAGCCCGTCGACCCGTCCCGCGCGCAAGCCAGATCGGCCTCAGGCGATGCCGCGCCAGCGGCCGATCCACCAGGCCAGCAGGATCAGCCCGATCACCGCGGCCAGCCAGCCGAGCAGGACGCGCCGCCACAGCGCCGGGGCCTCGCGCAGCTCCATGAAGTCCAGGATCACCCGCGCGCCCTTGTAGAAGCACAGCCCGAACATCAGCAGCACCGAGATCCCGCCGGCGCTGCGCGCCCAGCCGCTCTCGCCGAGCCAGAAGGTCACCAGCGTGGCCGCCAGCAGGAGGGCCCAGAGGCGGTCGACGGGATTGCGCAGCATCGTGTTCGTCCTTCGCGGGGGCGCCCGGGTGCTCAGCGCATCACGTAGACCAGCGGGAACAGCACGATCCACAGCAGGTCGACCATGTGCCAGAAGGCCGCGCCGGTCTCCGGCGCGTGGCAGTTGTGCGGCCCGTAGGCGCCGCGGCGCGTGAGCACCCACAGCCAGGCGATGAAGACCATCGCCGCCAGCACGTGCAGGAAGTGAAAGCCGGTGAGCAGCAGGTAGAACATGTAGAAGGTGTTCGTCTCCAGGCCCACGCCCTGCGCGGCCTTGTCGGCGTACTCCACCCCCTTGAGCAGCAGGAAGGCCAGGGCGCAGCCCAGCGCGAACAGCCACCAGTGCCCCGCCGCCGCGGCCCGGTCGGCCCGCAGCGCCTGCACCGCCCGCGCCACCCCGGCGCTGCCGCTGAGCAGCAGCATGGTGTTGATCGCCCCGAAGCGCAGGTCCAGCGTGGCCTGCGAGTCGGCAAAGACCTGCGGCTCCCACAGCCGCGCGAAGGCGAAGCTGGCGAACAGCAGCGCGAAGGTGGCCAGCTCGGCCAGGATCACCAGCCAGACGGCCAGATCGCCGCGCAGCCGCGGCGGCTCGATCGCACCGGCCGACGCCGGAGGGGAAGAAGCAGGCAGGGGCAGGTCCACCGGCCCAGTGTCGCCCCGAATGCCGCGCGCCACGGCCATACCCCCAGCCGGCATCGGCCGATCGGCCTCCCTGCGACATGATGCAGCGCAAGACCCTGCGGCACCTGGGCCCGTCAGTGCGCTGCCGTCACGTCACCGCACGCCCGCCGACGCGATGCGGCAGACTGCAGCCTCGACTGCCCATGCCTGACCACCGCTCGGCGTCGAAGGAGAATGCGCCATGCCCCCGACCCTCCAGGCCCTGCTGCTCTTCGTCCACCTCGTCGGCGTCGTCGTCTGGGTGGGCGGCATGGTGTTCGCCCACTTCGTGCTGCGCCCCACCGCGGTCGAGCGGCTGCCTGCCCCCGTCCGCCTGCCCTTCATGGCGGCGGCGCTGGGCCGGTTCTTCCGCCTGGTCGCGGTGGCGGTGGGGGCCATCCTGGCCACCGGCCTGGCACTGCTGCTGCGGGTGGGCTTCGCGCAGGCGCCGCTGGCCTGGCACCTGATGTTCGCCAGCGGCCTGGTGATGGCCGCAGTCTTCACCTGGATCTACGCGGTGCAGCACCCCCGCCTGCGGCAGGCCGTGGCCGCCGCCGACGGGCCCGCTGCCGCCGCCACGCTGGATCGCATCCGGCGGCTGGTGGTCTTCAACCTCGGCCTGGGCCTGCTCACGATCGCCGTGTCGGTGTCGATCCGGGCGGGCTGAGGCGGCACACGGCCGCCGCGGGCCCGGGCTGGCAGGCCAGGGTCGGCCACCCGCGCGGGGGGCGGGGCGGGGGCCGCACCGATCGCGCCCCGGCCAGGCCCCGGAGCGCCCTGCCCCCTCAGGCCACCGTCCGCACTTCGCCCGCCCCGTCCAGGTTGCTCACGCAGCGAGCGCAGATCGTCGGATGCGCGGCATCGCTGCCCACGTCGTCGCGGTAGTGCCAGCAGCGCTCGCACTTGCGGGCGGTGGCCGGGGTGACGGTGATCTTCAGCGCATCGCCGTCGGTCACCGTCACCGCGGAGGTGATGGTGACGAACTTCAGGTCGTCGCCCAGGCTGCGCAGCAGCGCGGCGTCGTCGGCACCGGCGGTGATCTCCAGCGTGGCCTGCAGGGAAGCGCCGACCGCGCCGGTGCTGCGCAGCGCCTCGATCTCCTTGTTGGCCGCGTCGCGGATCGCGCGGATGCGCGCCCACTTGGCCAGCAGGGCCTCGTTGGGGGTGGTGAAGGGCCAGTAGGTCTCGGTGAAGATCGAGCCGCTGGACTTCTCACCCGCAAAGGTGGCCCAGGCCTCCTCGGCGGTGAAGCTGAGGAAGGGCGCCATCCAGCGCAGCATGGCGTGCGTGATCTGCCACAGCGCGGTCTGGGCCGAGCGGCGCGCCAGCGACTTCGGCGCGCTGGTGTAGAGGCGGTCCTTCAGCACGTCCAGGTAGAAGGCGCCCAGGTCCTCGGAGCAGAACACCTGCAGCTTCGACACCACCGGGTGGAACTCGTAGACGTCGAAGTGCTTCAGGATCTCGGCCTGCAGCTCGGCGGCGCGCGACAGCGCCCAGCGGTCGATCTCCAGCAGCTGGTCGGCGGGCACCGCGTCGGTGGCGGGGTCGAAGTCGCTGGTGTTGGCCAGCAGGAAGCGCAGCGTGTTGCGCACGCGGCGGTAGGCGTCGACGACGCGCGCCAGGATCTTGTCGTCGATGTTCAGGTCACCCGAGTAATCGGTCGACGCCACCCACAGCCGCACGATCTCGGCGCCGAGCTTGGTCGTGACGCTCTGCGGCTCGACCGTGTTGCCCAGGCTCTTGCTCATCTTGCGGCCCTGGCCATCGGTGGCAAAGCCGTGAGTCAGCAGGCCCTTGTAGGGCGCACGGTCGTAGATGGCGCAGCCCAGCAGCAGCGAGCTGTGGAACCAGCCGCGGTGCTGGTCATGGCCTTCCAGGTAGAGGTCGGCCTCCGGGCCGGCGGCGTGCGAGGCGCCGTTCGGGTAGGCGTGCGCGTGGCTGCCGCGCAGCACGTGCCAGAAGGTGGAGCCGGAGTCGAACCACACCTCCAGGATGTCGCTGCTCTTGGTGTAGTGCGCGGCCTCCTCGGCGCCCAGGATCTCCTCGGCGCTCACGCGGCTCCAGGCCTCGATGCCGCCCTGCTCGACGATGTCGGCGGCCTGGTCCAGGATCTCCATCGTGCGCGGGTGCAGCTCGCCCGAATCCCGGTGCAGGAAGAAGGGCACCGGCACGCCCCAGCTGCGCTGGCGGCTGATGCACCAGTCGGGCCGGTTGGCGATCATGTCGCGCAGGCGGTGGCGGCCGCTCTCCGGGTAGAAGCCGGTGTGGTCGATGGCGTCCAGCGCCAGCTGGCGCAGGGTCTTGGGCGCCTTGTCCTTCGTGAACACGCCCTCGCCCTCGTCCATGCGGATGAACCACTGCGCCGCGGCGCGGTAGATCACCGGTGTCTTGTGGCGCCAGCAGTGCGGGTAGCTGTGGGTGATCTTCTGCGTCGCGTAGAGGCGGTCGCTCTGCGCCAGCACCTCGAGGATGCGCGGCACGGCCTTCCAGATGTGCTCGCCGCCGAAGAAGGGCAGCTCCTCGGCATAGACGCCGTTGCCCTGCACCGGGTTGAGGATGTCGTCGTACTTCAGGCCGTGGGCGACGCAGCTGTTGAAGTCGTCCAGGCCGTAGGCGGGCGCCGAGTGCACGATGCCGGTGCCGTCGCTGGCGGTGACATAGTCGGCCAGGTACAGCGGGGACAGGCGACGGTAGCTGTACTTGCCGCCCTGCTCGGCGGTGACGGTGTCGTACAGCGGGTGGCGGAACTGCAGGCCGCGCAGCGCCTCGCCCTTCGCCGTGGCGACCACCGTGCCCTCGAGCTTGAAGCGCGTCAGGCAGGCCTCGACCAGGCTGGCGGCCAGCATCAGCACGCCACGCGGCGTGTCGACCAGGGCGTACTCCAGCTCCGGGTGGGCGTTGAGCGCCTGGTTGGCCGGGATGGTCCAGGCGGTAGTGGTCCAGATGACGGTGAAGGCCTTCTTGTTGCCATCCCCAGGCAGCTGGCCCAGGCCAAAGGCCCGCGCCAGCGCGGCGGGGTCGTCCGCCTCGAAGGCCACGTCCAGCGTGTCGCTCTGCTTGTCGGCGTACTCGATCTCGAATTCCGCGAGCGACGAGCCGCAGTCGAAGCACCAGTACACCGGCTTGAGGCCGCGGTAGACGAAGCCGCGCTCGATCACCCGCTTGAAGGCGCGGATCTGCCCGGCCTCGTTGGCCGGGTCCATGGTGCGATAGGGGCGCTCCCAGTCACCCAGCACGCCCAGGCGCTTGAAGTCCTCGCGCTGCTGGTGGATCTGCTCGGTGGCGTAGGCGCGGCTCTTGGCCTGCATGTCGTCGCGCGACAGCTTGCGCCCATGCAGCTTCTCGATCGCGTTCTCGATCGGCAGGCCGTGGCAGTCCCAGCCGGGGATGTACTGGGCGTCGAAGCCGGCCAGCTGGCGGGCCTTGACGATCATGTCCTTGAGCACCTTGTTCAGCGCGTGGCCGATGTGCAGCTTGCCGTTGGCGTACGGCGGGCCATCGTGCAGCACGAACAGCGGCGCGCCCTTGCGGGCCTCGCGCAGACGCATGTAGAGGCCGCCGTCGTTCCAGTCCTTCACCCAGCCCGGCTCGCGCTTGGGCAGGTCGCCGCGCATCGGGAAGGGGGTGTCGGGCATGTTCAGCGTGGCGCGGTAGCTGCTCTCGGGAGCGGCCTCGGCGTCACGCGGGGGCTTGGCCTTGGGGGGGGTCTTGTCGTTCATGAGGGCTTCGCAGCGCGGGGCTGCGTTCCAGGGATCACGGGAGCGAGACGCCCGGCAGCGCTTTCGCCCGTTCGACGACAAGCACACGCGGGCAACCGGCGTGGAAGGGCAGGTGGCCCTGCCTGCACCGGGTCAGCGAATTCGGTCGCGGGTGGTCTGGCGCCGCGTGGCGCCGTAAGGCGCGCCGCTGCCCACCGCGGGATCACGGGCGTCGACGGCGGGACGGGACAGGCGGACCATGCGTGGATTCTAGCGATCCGGTTCGGTGGCCCCGTCACACACTTCCACCGGCACGCGCGGGGCCAGCGCGCACATCAGCTCGTAGGAGATCGTGCCCGCCGCGCGCGCCACCTCGTCGATGGGCAGCAGGCTGCCGCGCGGGCCGTGGCCCCAGAGGGTCACCTCGCTGCCGATGCCAGCGCCGGGAAGCGCGGTCAGGTCCACCGCCAGCATGTCCATCGACACACGGCCGACGGTGCGGCTGCGCAGGCCGTCGACCAGCACCGGCGTGCCCGGGCCGTCGTGGCCGCCCGGCGCGTGGCGCGGGTAGCCATCGGCGTAGCCGCAGGCCACGATGCCGATGCGCATGGCGCGAGGCGCCCGGAAGGCGCTGCCGTAGCCGACGCTGTCGCCGGCCTGCAGGTCCTGGGTGGCGATCAGGCGCGACTTCAGCGTCATCGCCGGGCGCAGGCGCCAGTGCGCGGCGTCGTGCGCAGGAAAGTCCGGCGCGCTGCCGTAGCTCAGGATGCCCGCGCGCACCCAGTCGGCGCGCACGTCCGGGCACCCGCCGTGGCGCAGGATGGCCGCGCTGTTGCTCAGGCTGCGCTCGCCGGGCAGGTCGTGCGTCGCCTCGACGAAGGCGCGCAACTGCCAGGCGATGCCGTCCTGGCCGTCACGGTCGGCGTCGGCGTCGGAGAAGTGCGTGACCAGCGAGATCTCGTCGACCTGCGGCAGGGCATCCAGCCGCGCCCAGGCGCTGCGCAGCGCCGGACCACGAAAGCCCAGCCGGTTCATGCCGCTGTTCATCTTCAGGAACACGCGGTGCGGCTGGTGCGTCTTGTGCGCCGCCAGCCAGGCGATCTGCTCGTCGCAGTGCACCACATGCCAGAGGTTCAGCCGCGAGCACAGCTCCAGGTCGCGCGCCTCGAAGGCCCCTTCGAGCAGCAGGATCGGGCCGCGCCAGCCGAGCGCGCGCACCCGCTCGGCCTCGGCCAGGTCCAGCATCGCCATGCCGTCGGCCGCCAGCAGCCCGGGCCAGACCCGCTCGATGCCATGGCCGTAGGCATTGGCCTTGATCACCGCCCACAGGCGCGCATCGGAGGTATGGCGGCGGGCCTGGGCGAGGTTGTGCGCGACGGCGTCGGGGTGGATCTGGGCGACGATGGGCCGGGGCATGCGCAGATTGTGCCAGCCGCCCCGGGCCGGCCATGGGGATCGGCGCCCGGGCCCGTGCTATAACCGCGCCGCGCTCGAGGACCCCCCGGTTCCCGGGGCGGCGCAAAGGGCCTGCGGGGGCCTGCGACCGACCCTGGCCCCGGCGATCCGGCGACTCCACCCCGCGGCGGATGAAAAAAGGCTTCCACACCATCATGTCGGCGCAGTTCTTCAGCTCGCTGGCCGACAACGCTTTGTTCGTCGCGGCCGTCGAGCTGCTCAGGACTTCCGGCGCCGGAGAGTGGCAGCGCGCCGCGCTGGTGCCGATGTTCGCGCTGTTCTACGTGATCCTGGCCCCCTTCGTCGGCGCCTTCGCCGACGCGATCCCGAAGGGGCGGGTGATGTTCATCTCGAACGCCATCAAGATCGTCGGCTGCCTGATGATGCTGGCCGGCGTGCACCCCCTGATGGCCTACGCTGTGGTGGGGCTGGGCGCGGCGGCCTACTCGCCGGCCAAGTACGGCATCCTGACCGAGCTGCTGCCGCCCTCGCAACTGGTCAAGGCCAACGGCTGGATCGAGGGGCTGACCATCGCCTCGATCATCCTGGGCGTGCTGCTGGGCGGGCAGCTGGTGGGCATCCACATCGCGCCGCACCTGCTCGGCCTGGACCTGCCCTTGGTCGACACCGGCATCGACACCCCGGCCGAGGCCGCGGTGACGGCGATCATCGTGCCCTACATCGTCGCCACGCTGTTCAACCTGCGCATCCCGCGCACCGACGCCGAGCTGCAGCCCATGCCGGCGCACCCGATGGTGCTGGTGCGCGATTTCTCCGACTGCAACGCCCGGCTGTGGAACGACAAGCTCGGGCAGATCTCGCTGGCCACCACGACGCTGTTCTGGGGCGTGGGCGGCAACCTGCGCTACATCGTGCTGGCCTGGGCCGCCGCCGCGCTGGGCTACAGCACCACCCAGGCGACCACGCTGGTCGGGGTGGTGACCGTGGGCACCGCCGCCGGCGCGGTGGTGGCCTCGATGATGATGCGGCTGGACCGAGCCACCGCCACCATCCCGCTGGGCGTGGGCATGGGTCTGCTGCTGGTGGCGATGGTCTTCATCGACAACGTCTGGGTGGCCGCGCCCTTCCTGATCGCCATGGGCGCGCTGGGCGGCTTCCTGGTGGTGCCGATGAACGCCCTGCTGCAGCACCGCGGCCACAACCTGATGGGCGCGGGCCGCTCGATCGCGGTGCAGAACTTCAACGAGCAGGCCTGCATCCTGGCGCTGGGGGCCTTCTACGCCGGCATGACCCGCGCCGGGCTGTCGGCCTTCGGCGCGATCACGATCTTCGGCCTGCTGGTGGCCGGCACGATGTGGGCCATCGGCTGGTGGCACCGCCGCAACCTGGTCACCGACCGGGCCGAGGTGGAGCGCCTGCTGGCCATCGCGCGCAGCGATCAACATTGAGGCCCCGCACGCGATGAGGCTGCCCTCGCTGGCGGCGCAGCCCCGCGCGCTGGCGGTGGCCGCGCTGCTGCTCAACGCCACCGTCTGGGGCCTGTCCTGGTGGCCCTTCCGGCATCTGCACGGGCTGGGGCTGCATCCGCTGTGGAGCACCGCGCTGGTCTACCTGCTGGCCGCGGCGGTGATCGGCACGCTGCAGCCCGGCGCCTGGCGGGGGCTGGCGCGCTCGCCCGCCCTGCTGGCACTGCTGCTGGCCGCGGGCGGCACCAACGCCGCCTTCAACTGGGCCGTCTCGGTGGGCGAAGTCACCCGCGTGGTGCTGCTGTTCTACCTGACGCCGCTGTGGACCGTGCCGCTGGCCTGGGCGCTGCTGGGCGAGCGGCCCGATCGCGCCGTGGCGCTGCGCGTGGCGCTGGCGCTGGGCGGGGCCCTGCTGGTGCTGACGGCCGGGCCCGCCGACGCGGGCCCGCAGGGCGCCGGCTCCGAGCTCCTGCGCCGGGGCGCGGACGTGCTCGGCCTGCTCGGCGGCCTGTGCTTCGCACTGACCAACGTACTGCTGCGCCGCGAAGCGGCGCAGCCCGAGGCCCACCGCGCGCTGGCCATGTTCGCCGGCGGCGCGCTGGTGCCCGGTGCGGTCGCGGCACTGTGCGCCGCGGCGCTGCCGCAGGCGGGCATCGGCGGGCCCAGCCCCGACCTGGCCGCCTGGTGGGCCCCGGCACTCGGCCTGGCGCTGGCCTTCCTGGTGGCCAACCTGGCGCTGCAGTACGGCGCGGCACGCCTGCCGGCCAATGTCACCTCGGTGGTGATGCCGGTGGAGGTGCCCATCGCGGCCCTGTCGGCGATGGCGCTGGCCGGGGAGTCGGTGCCGGCCACCGTGTGGCTCGGCGGCGCACTGATCCTGCTGGCCACGCTGCTGGCCGCCCTGGGCGCAGGACGCGGCGCCGCTTCGACCTGAACCGCGCAACGGCGGAGCAGGGGCGGCAGCGACGCCGACCGGATCAGACCGGCAGCGGCGCGGTAGGTTCGAAGACCCGCTCGAAGGTCGGGTCGTGGCGCGCCAGCACGCGCAGCAGGTCGTCCTCGTCCAGCGGCGCGGCCAGGTAGGCGTCGCAGCCGGCGAAGGTGGCGCGGATGCGCTCGATCGCACCGTGCCGATGCGCCAGCGCCACCACCACCGGCGCCAGGCCGGTGAGGGTCGGGCGGCGCTTGATGCGCCGGCAGGCCTGGAAGCTGTCCAGCCCGCCCTGCCCCAGGCCGAGAAAGACGAAGCCGAAGGTGGCCTGCTCGCAGCACTCCACCGCCGCATCGCCGTTGGGCGCGATCGAGACACGGTAGCCGTAGCGGGTCAGCAGATCGCGCAGCAGGCGGCGCTCGGCCGGGCTGCCGCTGACCACCAGCACCTCGTCCAGCCGCAGCTCGCCTTCCACCAGCACCGAGTTGCTGAAGCCGGAGCTGCCGCGGAAGTCGTGCACCACATCCTGCGCGTCGGCCGCCAGCTGCCGCGCCCGGCCGCTGGGCCGATGGGCGCGGGCCGCCGCAGCCTCGGCGGGGCCGCCCGGGCGGCGCTGGCGCTGCAGCGCCAGGGCGTCCAGGGCGCGGCGGATCTGCAGCGCATCCACCGGCCGGGCCAGGTGGGCGCCGGCACTGACCGGCGCGCAGGGCCCGCCGACGAAGACCGCATCGCGCACCCGACCGGCGCGGCCCACCGCGTAGATGGCCGCGGTCTGATCCGCATCGGCCACGATCAGGTCGCAGCTGCCCAGGCGCCCGAGGTCGTACTCGACCTGCAGACCCGGCGTGCACAGGCGGAAGAAGCTCTCGAGCGTGCTGCGCTCGAAGGCACTGAATCCGACGATGGCAACCCGCGGGGCGCTGGTCATGGTGCAGGGGCTTCCTGGCTGGGGGTCCGGCGGACATTGTTCAAGTCTGTAACGAGACGCGTCAAGGCGATGAGACCCCCCGTTGCGGTGCTGTTCCCCCGCTTCGGTGGTCGCGGTTTCTGCCCTGACCCGGGAGGCTGCGCGCGCACGCCCGGAGCTGCGCCGTCTGTCACGTCGAGGTGCCGGCGCCGCCGTGCCCGCTTCGGAATGTTCATTTCCGGCCCCGGCATCGCAGCGTGCGAGCCGGCGCAGGCCGGGGCGGATAATCCGCGCCGTTCCTTCCACCCGTCCCGCGGCGCCGCAGCGCTGCCCCCTGGAGTTCAGCAAGATGTTCGAACACGTCGAACCCTACGCCGGCGACCCGATCCTCACCCTCAACGAGAACTTCCAGCAGGACCCCCGGCCGGGCAAGATCAATCTGTCCATCGGCATCTACTTCGACGACGCCGGCCGCCTGCCGGTGATGGAGGCGGTGCGCAGCGCCGAGGCCGCGATGCTCGGCACGATCGGCCCCAAGCCCTACCAGCCGATGGTCGGCGCGGCCAACTACCGTGCGCAGGTGCAGGCACTGCTGTTCGGCGCGAACCACCCGCTGCTGGCCGCCGGCCGCGTGGCCACCCTCCAGACGCTCGGCGGCTCCGGCGGCCTGAAGGTGGGCGGCGACTTCCTGAAGCGCTGGTTCCCAGGCTCGCAGGTCTGGGTCAGCGACCCCACCTGGGACAACCACCGCGCGATGTTCGAGGGCGCCGGGTTCACCGTGAACACCTACCCCTACTACGACGCGGCCACCGGCGGCCTGCGCTTCGACGCCATGCTCGAGACGCTGCGCGGCCTGCCCCAGCGCAGCATCGTGCTGCTGCACGCCTGCTGCCACAACCCCACCGGCGTGGACCTGACGCGCGCGCAGTGGGCCGCGCTGATCCCCGTGCTGGCCGAGCGCGAGCTGCTGCCCTACGTGGACATCGCCTACCAGGGCTTCGGTGACGGCGTGGAGGAGGACGCCTTCGCGATCCGCGCCATCGCCGACGCCGGCCTGCCCTGCTTCGTCGCCAACAGCTTTTCCAAGAGCTTCTCGCTCTACGGCGAACGCGTCGGCGGGCTGAGCGTGATCTGCCCCAGCGCCGCCGAGACCGAGCGGGTGCTCGGCCAGCTGCAGGTGGCGGTGCGCAAGAACTACTCCAGCCCGCCGACCCACGGCGGCCAGATCGTCGCCCGCGTGCTCGGCACGCCCGAGCTGCGCGCCAGCTGGGATGCCGAGCTCGGCGGCATGCGCTCGCGCATCAAGGCGATGCGCCAGCGCCTGCACGACGTGCTGGTGGCCAAGCTGCCCGGGCGCGACTTCGGCTACTTCCTCACCCAGCGCGGCATGTTCAGCTATACCGGCCTGAGCGCCGCGCAGGTGGATGTGCTGCGCGAGCAGCACGGCGTGTACCTGGTGCGCTCCGGGCGCATGTGCGTGGCCGGGCTGAACTCGTCGAACGTCGACGCCACCGCCGAGGCGATGGCCCGGGTGCTGGCAGGCTGAACCCGCGCGCGACGGTCGCCGCACCCGACGTAGGCCGGCCGATGCGATCGCGTGGAACCGATCAGGGCGCGTCGGCGTCGCTGCCGTCGGTGCAGACCCGGTTGCGCCCCTCGCGCTTGGCGCGGTAGAGCGCCGCGTCGGCCCGGGCGATGAGGGCTTCGAGGCTCTCGCCGCCGGTCGAGACGGCCACGCCGACGCTGACGGTGAACGGCAGGCGGCCGGCCGTCGCACTGAGGGCCGGGGTGGACTCGACCGCCGCGCGCATCCGCTCGCCCACCGCCCGCGCGGCGGCCAGCCCGGCACGGGGCAGCACGCCGACGAACTCCTCGCCCCCGACGCGGCCGAGCCGGTCCTGCGCACGCAGGCTGGCACCCAGCACGCCGGCCACGTGGCGCAGCACCTCGTCGCCCACGGCATGGCCATGGGTGTCGTTGATGCGCTTGAAATGGTCGACGTCGGTCATGACGATCCCCAGCGGCTGCTGCGCCGCCCGCGCCTGTGCCAGCGCCTGCCCGGCAAAGGCCAGCAGGGCGCGGCGGTTGGTCAGGCCGGTGAGCTCGTCGGTGGAGGCCAGCGCATTCAGCCGCCGCGCCTGTCGGACCTTGCGGATCACCAGCGCCACCGCCACGGCCAGCAGCAGCACGAACAGCCCCAGGGCCAGGGCCTGGGTGCGGCGCAGGCGCTGACCCTGCTCGTTGAGTGCACGCAGGTTGCCCAGCTCCTGCGTGTCGCGGTCCCGGTTGAACTGCAGGCGCAGGCGGGCCGACTGCTCCGACAGTTGCTGCCGGTGCAGGGTCTGTTCGATCTGGCGCGCCCGGGCCATCGCGTCGTAGGCGTCCTTCCAGTGCTCCTGGTGCTGGGCGGTACGGGCCCGCACGCCCAGCCAGGACGCCAGCAGGGGCAGGTTGCCGCTGGATTCCACGAATCGGCCCACACGGTCGAGCAGGGCGACGGCCTCGTCCACCCGGCCCGTCGACGCCAGCGCCTCGGCCAGCGTGACGCTGCGCTTGGCCGCCTCGCGGGGGTCGGCCTCGTGTGCGATCAGGGACAGCGCCTGCCGGGCATGCGGCAGGGCCTCCCCGGCACGCTGCAACTTCAGCAGGCAGTCGGCGATGCCATGCTCGGCAAAGGCGATGCCGCTGCGGTCCTGCAGCTGACGGTAGACCTGCAGGGCCTCCTGGAAGTACGGCAGCGCCTCGCTCCAGCTCTGCTGCTGCTGCAATGCCCGGGCGATCGAGTACACGTAGACCGAGTCGTCGTAGAGCGCCCCCTGCTCGCGGGCCCGTGCGTGCAGCTGTCGCAGGAGGGCCAGGGCCTCGTCGGTGTCGCCGGCACGCCGGTAGTGGCTCGACAGGTGATAGACACAGAGGTCCCGATCCGCCGAATGCGGACTGCCTTCCAGCAGGGCGCAGGCCTCGATGAGGTCCCGCTGCGCGGCGATCAGCTCGCCGGATCGGGAGCGGAACACCCCCCGCTCGAGCAGGCCCAGGCCCCGGACGATGGATTCGGCCCCGGTACCGTCGAGCGCGGCCAGCGCATCGACCTCGCTGCGACCCCGATCGGCCTGGTCCAGTTCGAACAGAATCCCGGCACGGCAGGCCCGCAGTCGCAGCCAGGCGACCCGTGCCGGCGGCGGTGGATCGGTTCCGGCGGCGTCGACCCCGGCCTGCGCGATGACCAGCCCCCGGCGACCGTCGAGGTCCGAGAGCACCCGGCAGGCGACCTCGTCGGCCATCAGCCGGGCCGACAGATCCCGGCGGGCCAGTGCAGCGCTGCGAAGGACCTCCGTGTCCTTCAGCGCCTGCCAGGGGTCCCGCTGAGCCAGCCGACGGGCCGCCTCGACGCGTTCGGACAGCGATTCTTCCGCCTGCAACGACGTCACCGCGGCCAGGCAGACCAGGGCGACGGCGACAGCCCGCCACCGTCCGGGAGGTCGTCGGGCGCTCGAATCGGCCGTCATGTCGCACTGTGTCCGCCGGTCATCCATCTGTCATGAGATCGGCCGCTGGCGGCGTGACTTGACATGCGCCGGTCCAGGTGCGCCACGTCGCAGCCAGGGCCGTGCAGAGTCCGCCGTTTCGTGCGGGAGACCGGGTGGGGGAGAGGTCGATCGGGCACCGGCCTCGACGCAACGTGATACATACAAAATAGCTATTGCAGATACATGTGTATCACGTTAATCTTCGCTCCGCGCCACATCCGACCGCCGGCACCGGCCGGTCGCCCACCCCTCACCCACACCCGGAGACACCCCATGGCCATGAACAAGGACAAGTTCGCGCAGACGATGGAGTTCCCGCCTGCCGTCGAGCAGCCGAACGTCTACCCGCTGAGCTGGCATGCGCACACCGCCAAGCTCGAGGAGATCTGGGACGCCGCGCAGCGGGAGAACTGGGACCCCAAGAAGCTGCCCTGGGAGAGCTTCGACGTCAGCCGCTACAGCTGGGAGCAGCGCGAGGCCATCGCCTACTGGTGGACGCTGCTGAGCGTGTTCGACGCCTCGGCGCCGCCGGTGTTCGCCTCGGCCTTCATCAAGACCTACGAAGCGCATGAGGAGGACGCGGTGCGCCGCTGCTTCTTCAGCGTCACCCGCGACGAGCAGAACCACGAGCAGATGTGCGGGCTGGCGATCACCAAGTTCCTGGAGCATCCGGACCCGATCACCTACGAGCCCAAGACCGACCTGGGCCGGCGCCTGCAGAAGAACGCCAAGTGGCTGTACTTCAATGGCGGACGCTACTGGACGGGCTACAAGCAGGCGGTGCCGAAGTACAGCCTGGCGGTGCTGTTCAGCTCCTTCCTGATGGGCGAGATCGCCGCCGCAACGATCTTCCACCAGATGGCCGCGGGCTGCACCGAGCCGGTGTTCAAGGCCGCCTTCCGCAACATCGGCAAGGACGAGGGCCGCCACATGGGCATCTGCATGGCGCTGATGGAGCGCGACTACCCGAAGCTGGCCCTCGAGGACCGCAGCCTGATCACCAAGCAGATCCGCGCGGGCTACCTCTTCCTGTCGGCCGTGCTGTTCGAGCCGCCGATGGAGTTCTGGGACCTGCCGTCCGACTTCATCGACAACCAGCGCGAGGGCGAGGCCATCGCCCGCGCCGCCGGATTCGCCATCCCCGGCTACGAGGCCAAGAAGAACAACTGGCGCGCGGCCATCCTGAACCTCAAGGGCGTGCTGGACAAGTACGGCATCCCGTTCCCGGCGATCCCGGAGGTGGGCATCACCGGCCAGGAGGTGTCGGACGTGGAGATGGAAGACATCATTCCGGTGTTCTGACCCCCCGTTGCGAAGCGAATGAACGAAATCAAGCTCAAGCCTTCGGGCAAATCCGTCGCCTGCCACGACGGCGACACCGTGCTGCAGGCGCTGGAGCGCGCCGGCTATGCGCTGCCCAACAACTGCCGCGCGGGGGCCTGCGGGGAGTGCAAGGTCAAGGTGACGGCCGGGCAGTTCGACCAGGGCTTCGTGCTGGACATGGCGCTGTCGCAGGAGGAGCGCCACCAGGGCTACGGCCTGATGTGCATGGCCAAGCCGATCTCGCCGCTGCTGGAGATCGACTGGGGCACGGAAGACGCCAGGCCCAAGCTCTTCCCGCCGCGCGAGGACCAGGCCTACGTGGTGGTGGACCGCATCGCCCGCACGCCGACGATCACCGAGTTCGTGCTGCGCCCGCTGGGCGCACCGATGCGCTTCTGGCCCGGCCAGTACGTGATGGTCGGCGCCCCCGCGGCGGGCGTGCCGATGCGGGCCTACTCGCTGGCCAACGCGCCGCGGCCGGACGGGGAGATCTGCCTGCAGGTCACCCGCCAGGGGGATGGAATCGCCCAGCCGGGCGAGGGCGCAACCACCGGCCGCACCTCCCGCTGGCTGCACGACGAGGTGCCGGTGGGCGGCCAGGTGACGCTCTCCGGCCCGCACGGCACCTTCATCGGCGACCCGTCAGTGGACACGCCCGTGCTCTGCCTGGCGGCGGGCTCGGGGCTGGCGCCGATCCTGTCGCTGACCGAGGCAGCACTCAAGCGCGGCTACCCGCAGCCGGTGGCGCTGATGTTCTCGGCGCGCGAGGAGGCCGACCTCTACGACCGCGGCCTGATGGCCTGGTGGCAGGCGCGGCACCCCAACTTCCGCTACCTGCCCACGCTCACACGGGAGCAGAAGCCCGGCATCCTGTACGGCCGCATCCCCGCGCTGCTGGGCCGGGAGTTTCCGGACCTGTGGGAGCACAGCGTCTTCATCGCCGGCTCCACCGCCTTCGTCGACGCCTGCGTCGAGCGGGTCAGGCAACTGGGCGCGCAGCCGCAGCGCATCCACACCGAGGGCTTCTTCGCCCAGCAGGGCTGAGATGCATGCAGGGCGGGTCCGGCCAGGATCGGACCTCGGCCCGGCACGTGGCAGGATTCGGGACCGCGCTCGCCAGGATCCGATCGACATGACCCCCGACCCGACTGTCCCTGCCGCCCCGCTGCGCCCACTGGCCGGCCTGAAGGTGCTCGAATTCACCCACATGGTGATGGGCCCGACCTGCGGCATGGTGCTGGCCGACCTGGGCGCCGAGGTGGTGAAGCTCGAGCCCATCGGCGGCGAGAACACCCGCCGGCTGCTGGGCGCCGGCGCCGGCTTCTTCCCGATGTTCAACCGCAACAAGAAAAGCGTCGAGGTCGACCTGCACCACCCGGCCGGTGCCGAGGTGGCGCGGCGGCTGGCCACCGACGCCGACGTGGTGATCGAGAACTTCAAGCCCGGCACGATGGCCAAGTACGGGCTGGACTACGCCAGCCTGTCGGCGCTGAACCCGCGGCTGATCTACGTCAGCCACAAGGGCTTCCTGCCCGGCCCCTACGAGCACCGCACCGCCCTGGACGAGGTGGTGCAGATGATGGGCGGTCTGGCCTACATGACCGGACGGCCCGGGGATCCGCTGCGCGCGGGCTCGAGCGTCAACGACATCATGGGCGGCATGTTCGGCGCCATCGGCACCCTGGCCGCGCTGGTACAGCGCGGCATCACCGGACGGGGCATGGAGGTGCAGTCGGCCCTGTTCGAGAACAACATCTTCCTGGTCGGGCAGCACATGCTGCAGTACGCCGTCACCGGACGCGCCGCCGCGCCGATGCCGGCGCGGCTGAGCCCCTGGGCGATCTACGACGTCTTCACCGTCGCCGACGGGGAGCAGATCTTCCTGGCCGCCGTCAGCGATGCGCAGTGGAAGGTCTTCTGCCAGGTGCTGGACCTGGCGGACCTGGCCGCCGACCCGGCGCTGGCCACCAACAACCTGCGCGTGGCCGAGCGCCCCCGCCTGCTGCCGACGCTGCGCGAGCGCCTGGCCCACCGCCGCGCCGCCGATCTGGCCGCGATCATGGAAGGCGCCGGCCTGCCCTTTGCCCCGATCCGCCGGCCCGAGGACCTCTACGACGACCCCCACCTTCAGGCCACCGGTGGCCTGGCCGACATCGTGCTGGCCGACGGCGAGCGCGCCGGCCAGACGGTGCAGACCACGCTGTTTCCCTTCACGCTGGACGGCCGGCGCCTGGGCGTCTACCAGCAGCCGCCGCGGCACGGGGAGCACACCGACGAGCAACTGGCGCGGGTGGGCTACGGGGAGGCCGAACGGGCCGCCCTGCGCCAGGCCGGCGCGATCGCCTGAGCATCCGGCGGCGCATCCGCCTGGGCGCAGCCCTGGCCGCCGACCCCGCCCGGCAACGCCCCGGAGCGGGCGCTGCCGGGGGGGGCTCCGAGGCGCCGGCCCTCAGGTCCTCAGGTTCCGATCACCCCGCCGTCGTCCTTGGTGATGACCAGCGTGGCCGAGGCCGGCCGTAGCCCCGGCTGCGGCCAGGCGCCGGCCCAGAGATCGCCCGGCGCGCCGGTGGCGTCCGGATCGACGCCCGGGTGCTGCACGTTGACGAAGAGGGTGCGGCAGTCCGGCGTCATCACCGGCCCGGTGATCTCGCAGCCGTACGGGCCGACCAGGAAGCGCCGCGGCTGCGCCCCGCCGGGACGGGTGGGGTCGCAGGCCAGCAGCTGGTTGCGCGGCAGCCAGAGGCGCTCGCCCGGTGCGGCCGGCAGCGCGCGCGGCGAGTGATCGGTGGCGATCCACAGCACGCCGCGCGCATCGATCATCAGGCCGTCGGGGCCGCCGAAGGGGTCGCCCCCGGCCTCGCCACCCAGGGCGAAGACCTCCCACTCGAAGGTCTCCGCGCCAAGGTCGCCGTCGTGCTTCCAGCGCAGGATGTGGCCGAGCGGATTCGGCGCCCGGGGGTTGGCCGCATCGGCCCCGGGCGCTCCGGGCCGGCCGCGTGCACTGTTGTTGGTCAGCGAGACGTAGACCTGGCCGGTCGCCGCGTCCACCGCGGTCCATTCGGGCCGGTCCATCGGCGTGCCGCCCAGCGCATCGCTGGCCTGGCGAGCCTTGATCAGCACCTCGCCGAGGTCGGCAAAGCCGTTCTCGCGCGTCAGCGGCCCGCGGCCGTGCAGCAGCGGCAGCCAGCGGCCCCGCCCGTCGGCGTCGAAGCGGGCCACGCTCAGCGTGCCGTGGTCGAGCAGGTCGCGGTTGGCGGCGAAGCCGCCCGGGCGCACCGGGTCACGGCTGACGAAGCGGTAGATGTACTCGAAGCGGGCGTCCTCGCCCATGAACACCGCCACCCGGCCGTCGCGCAGCAGCGCACAGGTCGCCCCTTCGTGCGCCGCGCGGCCCAGCGCGCTGCGCTTGACCGGCGTGGACTGGGGGTCGTAGGGATCGATCTCGACCACCCAGCCGAAGCGGTTGAACTCGTTCGGGTGGCGGCGCAGGTCGAAGCGCTCCTCGAACTCGTGCCAGCGGTGCCAGCGTCCGTCGGGCGTCAGGCCCCAGCGCACGTGGTGGGCGTCGAGCGCCTCCGGCGGCTCGAAGTAGCCGTGGAAGTTCTCCTCGCAGGTCAGGTAGGTGCCCCAGGGGGTGACGCCGCTGGCGCAGTTGTTCAGCGTGCCCAGCACCAGGCGGCCCTCGGGATCGGCCGCGGTGCGCATCAGCGGGTGCCCCGCCGCCGGACCGCCGATGCGCATCGGCGTGGCCGCGGTGATGCGACGTGCGTAGCGCGAGGGTCGCTGCACCGCCCAGCGCGGCGCCTCGCCCGGCCGCGCCGGCGGCTCGGCGCGCACCTCGATCACCGACACGCCATGCGCCGCGATGGACTTGGCGGTCTTCTCGGCGCTCCACTGCTTCATGCCGTCGAAGTGCAGCAGGGCCTCGTCGGTGTATTCGTGGTTGATCGCCAGCAGGCCGTGGCGGGATTCGGCCGGGCTGCGTTCGCCGCCCAGCGCAAACCAGCCCATGCCGTCGTGGTGCATGCCGGCCAGCAGGGCCTGGTCGGCGGCTGAGTGGCTGCCGTCGCCCCGGAAGACCGGCACCCGCCCGGGCAGGCCGACCGCGTCGCCCCAGCGGTACAGCACCCTGGCGCTGTAGCCCGGCGCCAGCGCCAGCGGCTGCGTCACACCCATCGGCGGCGCGGTGAAGCCCAGGCGGCGCCCGAGTCGGGCCAGCTCGGCCGCCGCACCCGGCCGCGGCCCGGCGGCCGGCGGATCGAAGGCCAGCTCGGGGGGCACCTCGGCGGCGGGATCCGTGACAGTCCCAGCCCGAGACGCCACCCCGCAGCCCGCCAGCAGGGCCGCCACACCGCCGCGCAGGCAGTCACGCCGGCCTGCCGGACGGGCGGCGATCAGGTCCCAGACGGTCGGCTGGCGCCGCGGGTTGCAGTCTTCGAGCGGCACATCGGGCAGGAAGCGGGACTTGGGCATCGCAGGCAGCTGTGGGTCGACCTGCCGATCTTGCCACCGCGGCAGCACCCGGACCCGCCGGGCGATTCCGTCAGACCGGCGGAATGCGCAGCTTCTGGCCCGGATAGATCTTGTCCGGATGGCCGAGCATCGGCCGGTTCGCCTCGAAGATCTTCGGGTAGAGGTTGGCGTTGCCGTAGTAGGTCCTGGCGATCGCCGACAGGGTGTCGCCGCGCACCACGTCGTGCCAGCGCGAGGCGTCGGCCGGCACCGGTACGGTCATCGCGTCGTTCACGCCCTTGACACCCTGGACGTTGCCGGCGCACAGCAAGGTCTTCTCACGGGTGGCCTGGTCGGCCGCGGTGCCGCTCACGGTGGCCTCGCAGGAGGCGCCGTCGAAGGCCACCTTCAGGTCCTGCACCTGCAGGCCCTGGGCCACGATGTACTTCTCGATCGCCTCGCCGGCGATGCGGTTCGCCTCGGCGGCCCGGGCCTGGAGGGCTGCATCGTCGGGTGCGGCCTGCGCCTGCTGGGCGGCCTCCTCCGGCTTGGCCGAGCCGAACAGCTTTTCGCCCGCATCCTTGATGAAGCTGAACAATCCCATGGTCACACTCTCCTCGGAACATGCGTGCCGGTGCGGCACGTCGCAGGAGGCTAGCCGGACCGGATGAGCGGCGCAAGCATGTGACTTACGTCACACAGGCACGGCAGCAAAGACGCTGCGGGAGCCGGCCTGTGCGGCGCGGGGGTCGAATCCGCGGGCTCGTCGACCCGAAGCGCGCAGAAAAAACGCCCGTGGACGGCGACGTCGACGGGCGAGCCTGGCTGGAACCGAACCCGGGCTGGATCCGCAGACTTTCCAGACGCTGGCCTGACCCGGCTGAAAACGACGGGATCTGCGGGGGTTCACGACGGGTGGCGCGCCCGGCTGGGATCGAACCAGCGACCCTTGGCTTCGGAGGCCAATACTCTATCCACTGAGCTACGGGCGCGCAGAAAACGAGATTCTAGCAGGCTCGCCGGCGCTGCGCGCGAACAACACCGGTGCAAAGACCCTGCAGCCTATAATCCGCGGGTTTTGCGCAACTTGCACGCGCCTCGCCCCCAGCCAGAGGAACCCATGAGCGAAGCTCAACACTCGTCCGATTCTCGCGGCGGGCCCGTCGGCCTGTCGACCTCGCAGATCTTTCTCATCTGTGCCGGTGCCACGGCGCTGGCGGTGGTCGCCGCCCTGCTGCTGGGCAAGGGCCCGAGCAGCGGCGCCCGTGCCGATGCCGCCGAGGTCGAAGCGATCGCGGCGCGCATCCAGCCCGTGGGCAAGGTGACGATCAAGCTCGAAGGTGGCCCGGTCAAGACCGGCGAAGAGGTCTACAAGGCCCAGTGCGCCGCCTGCCACGCCGCCGGCCTGGTCGGTGCGCCGAAGTTCGGCGACGCCGGCGCCTGGGGACCGCGCATCGGCGCGGGCTTCGAGAGCCTGCTGAACTCGGCCCTGAAGGGCAAGGGCAACATGGGTGCCCAGGGTGGCGGCGACTTCAGCGACTACGAGATCGGCCGTGCCGTGGTCTACATGGCCAACGCCGGTGGTGCCAAGTTCGCGGAGCCGAAGGCGCCCGAGGCGGCCGCCTCCCAGTGAGCCTCGCGGCCGCGATCCCGGGATCGTGGCCCATGACGGATCGCCCGCAGCCGGCCCCGTGCCGGCTGTATGCTTTCTGGCACCCGTGACGGCCTGGGCCGCCGACGGGCCAGGCTCAGCAGGCCTGCGAAGGCCGCAGCCGGAAGCCGAAGCGCTCCGGCAGCTCCTCGAAACGGACCTCCTGCAGCGTCGGCCAGACGCCCTGCTCGATTGCATCGGCGGCCACGGCCATGTCCTGCGAGCGCAGCAGGCCGAGTCCGCCCGCGCCGGCCAGGAAGAGGCGGCCCTGCTCGTCCAGCAGGAGCTGCCGCGGCGCGCCGAAGTCCAGCCCGGTGTGGGTCTGCAGCCCGAAGCGGGCCTCGTCGAGCCGTTGCACCCCGAGCACCCAGGGTGCGGCCTCCAGTTCGACATAGACCCGCTGCGGGCCATTCTGGAAGAACCAGGCGCCCTCGCCGTCGGCTTCGTAGTTGCGGCCGATGAAGGCAAGCAGCTTCTCATGCTCGATGCGGCTGCCCCGCGCCGCGGGGAACGGGCCGGCAGACTGCACCTGCGCGTCGCGCAGGTACCAGTGACCCCGGGCATCCAGCCCCAGCCAGCCGCGGCAGGCCGGTACGTTCGGCCACTTGCGCAGCGCCGCCTCGACGATCGCATCCATGGCGAGATCTTGCCTCAGCCGGCAACCCGGGTGGCGATGGGGAGATGTCCGGCCAGCCAGGCAGTCACCGCCTCGGGCATGCCGGTCACCTGGCCCGGGAAGCGCCCCTGGGCGAAACCCACATGCCCGCCGTGCTCGGGCTGCCAGAGCGTCACGAAGCGCCCCGCCCGGCGCGGCAGGCTGTGCGCCGGCACGAAGGGATCGTTGCGCGGATTGAGCAGCAGGCTGGGCAGCCGCAGACGCTCCAGGTGCGGTGCGGCCGAGGCGCGCTGCCAGTAGTCGGCCACGCCGGCAAAGCCGTGCAGCGGAGCGGTGAAGACATCGTCGAAGGCCTCCAGGCTGGCCGCCGCCTGCAGGCGCTGCAGGTCGAACAGCCCCGGGTACTGCCGCAGCTTGGCCCTCGCCTTGGCCTTCATCGTGCGCAGGAACATCGGGGTGTAGAGCCAGCGGTTCAGCCCCTCGCCGATGCGCCGGCCGGCCGCCGCGAGGTCCAGCGGCGCACAGACCGCGGTGACCGCGCAGACCCGGCGGGTCGAGGCCTCGCTGCCCGCCTCCTGCGCCCAGCGCAGCAGTGCATTGCCGCCCAGCGACACGCCCACGGCCAGGATCGGCCCCCGGTGCGCGGCGCCCACCTGGCGCAGCATCCAGTCGACCTCCTCGAAATCGCCCGAATGGTAGGCCCGCGGCGCCCGGTTGAGCTCCCCCGAACAGCCGCGGAAGTGCGGCACGACGAAGGCCCAGCCCAGGCGCCGGGCCTGGTCGGCAAAGGCCAGCGCGTAGTGGCTGCGCGACGAGCCCTCCAGCCCGTGCAGGAGCAGCAGCAGCGGCCTTGCAGGGCCGCCGTCCGCCGCCGGCGCCCCGTCGCCGAGCCAGTCGGCGTCGACGAAGTCGCCGTCGGGGGTGGTCCAGCGCTCGCGCCGGTAGCGCGGCGCCGGCCCCCGGTGGCGGCGCGAGAACAGCGCCGGCCAGACCGTCTGCACCTGCCCGCCGGGCAGCCAGCGGGGTGCGCTCCCCAGGCCAGGCGCTGCCGCCGTGTCAGTGCAGGGTGGAAGGGGCGTCGCCGAGCTCATGCGACTCGCGCGCACCGCCCGGGCTGGCGTGATGCAGCAGCATGCGCCAGCCCTGCGGCGTCTTCACGTAGACATTGGTGGCGATCAGATGGCCGGTCTGCGGCCCCTCGGGCGTGGCCACGCGCACCTGCTCGAGCACCTGGTGCACCGCGCAGTGCCCGATGACGCTGCGCCGCACCTGCACGGCACGCAGGTCGACGCCGCCACGGCCGAACATCTCGTCGAAGCCGGCCCGGATCGCGTGGGCGCCCAGCAGGCGCGGCCCCTGCGGGTGCACGCAGGCCACCTCGTCGTCGTCGGCCCACAGGGCCATCATGCGCTCGACATCGGCGGTCTGCATCGCCTCGTAGAACTGGGCCTCGGTCTCGTCCGGAGTGGCGAGCAGCAGGGCCTGCAGCGGGCGGGGATGGGCCATCAGCGGAACACCACGGTCTTGCGGCCGTTGAGCAGCACCCGGTGCTCGACATGCCAGCGCACCGCACGGGCCAGCACGACGCATTCGACGTCGCGGCCCACTGCGGTGAAGTCCTCCGGCGAGAGCGTGTGGTCGACGCGCTCGACGTCCTGCTCGATGATCGGCCCCTCGTCCAGGTCGGCGGTCACGTAGTGCGCGGTCGCGCCGATCAGCTTCACGCCCCGCTCGTGCGCCTGATAGTAGGGCTTGGCGCCCTTGAAGCTCGGCAGGAAGCTGTGGTGGATGTTGATCGCCCGACCCGCCAGGAACTCGCAGAACTCGGGGCTGAGGATCTGCATGTAGCGCGCCAGCACCACCAGGTCGACCCCCTCGCGCTCGCAGATCGCCTCGACCTGGCGCTCCTGGGCCCGCTTGGCCTCCAGGCTGCTGCCGGTGCTGTCGCGGTGCAACGGCAGGTGGTGGAAGGCGATGCCGTAGCTGGCGGCCAGTTCGGCGAAATCGGGGTGGTTCGACACGATGGCCGGAATGTCCACCTCCAGCTGGCCGCTCTTCCAGCGAAACAGCAGGTCGTTCAGGCAGTGGCCGTGCTTGCTGACCATCAGCAGCAGCCGGGGGCGCCGCGCCAAATGATGGAATCGCACCCGCATGCCGAACTGTTCGCGCACATGGCCGAACAGGTTGGTCAGCACGGCGGCATCGGCCAGGTGCGCGGGCGCTTCGAAGTGCACCCGCATGAAGAACAGCCCGGTGGCGTCCTCGCTGCGCACATCGCCGTACTGCTGCGAATCGAGGATGTTGCAGCCGGCCTGGTAGAGCAGGCCGGATACCGCGTGCACGATGCCCTTGGCATCGGGGCAGGACAGCGTGAGGACGAACTCGGCGGCACTCGCCGCGGGGTCGGAAGTGGAAACGGACATGGTGCCCGGATTCTACGGGGGCCCCTCGGCCCGGCATTCAGGCGCGCACGCGCTCGGGTTCGGCGCCCCCCCCTTCGCCGGGGGGCACGGCACGCAGCCCGGTCGGGCCATGGCCTTCGGCCGCCGCACGACACTGCGCCAGCAGGGCCTCGTGCACCTGGGACGGCGTCGGCACCCGGACCTCACCGTCGACGGCTGCCGCGCCGGGCAGCAGGCAGGTGTGCAGGTTCAAAGAGCCGTCGGGCCAGCGCTGCGGATCACCCAGGCCGACCTGCGCCACACCCAGCGCGGCAGCCAGGTGCAGCCAGCCGTTGTCGTTGCTCACGGCCCCGGCGGCCCCCGCCAGCAGGGCCAGCGACCGGTCCAGACCCGCCACGCCGGCCAGCACCCGTCCGTCCACCCCGACAGCCTGCGTGGCCACGTGCTGTGCCAGCGCCGCCTCGCGGTCGCCGCCCAGCAGCACCACCGGCCAGCCGCTGCGCTCGTGCAGCAGCCGGCACAGGGAAGCGAACTGCGAAGCCGGCCAGCCCGGCCGGGCCGCCGAGTCGCTGCCCGGCGCCAGCACCCAGTAGCGTCCGGGCTGCAGCGCCTGCTCCGCGCAGGCGGCACTCACACGCTCGGCCGACACCTGCAGCCGCGGCGGCAGACGCGGCAGGTCGGCCTGGGCCGCGAGGGCCAAGAAGCGCGCCGGGGACGACGCCTCCCCGGCGGCGTCAGCGATGCGTTCGTTGAGCAGCCAGCGCTGCGCACCGTCGTGACCGACACGGCGCGGCACCCCGGCCAGCCAGGGCAGCAGCGTGTCGACGAAGTCGTCCGACAGCACGTAGGCCACGTCGTAGCGGCGCCGCCAGCCCGCACCGATGGCACGGCGCGCCGACCATTCGATGCGGCCTTCGCGCAGCGCCAGCTCGTAGACCTGGGCGACGGTGCGACCCATCGCCCGGTACACCGGTGCCACGGTCGGCGACGCCGCCACGGCCAGCACCTCGCCGCGCCGCGCCAGGGTGGCCAGCAGCGGCTGGGACATCACCGCCTCACGCAGCGACGAGGGGGCGATGATCAGGGAGCGGAACATCGTTCAGTGGTGCGCGCCCACCTTCTCGCCGGCCTTGAGCCGGTAGACGGTGCCACAGTACGGGCACTTGCCCTCGCCGTGGCCGGCCACGTCGATGTAGACGCGCGGATGGTTCGCCCAGAGGGCCTGCTTCGGGTTCGGGCAGAACACGACACCGGGACCCTGCAGGTCCTTGGCGAGCACTTCCACCACTGCCTTGTTGTCACTCATGCTGCGTTCCGTTCAGGATAGGCGCGTACGGGGCCGACCCGGTCAGACCGGGCTCAGCCACTCGGCGTACTTGGGATTGCGCCCGTTGACGATGTCGAAGAAGGCGCTCTGGATCTTCTCGGTGACCGGCCCGCGCGAGCCCGCACCCAGCTCGATGCGGTCGAGCTCGCGGATCGGCGTCACTTCGGCGGCGGTGCCGGTGAAGAAGGCCTCGTCGCAGATGTAGACCTCGTCGCGGGTGATGCGCTTCTGCACGATCTCCAGGCCCAGGTCGCGGGCGATGTGGAAGATCGTGTTGCGGGTGATGCCGTTGAGCGCACCGGCCGACAGGTCGGGCGTGTAGATCACGCCGTTCTTGACGATGAACAGGTTCTCGCCGGCGCCCTCGGAGACGAAGCCGGCCGAATCCAGCAGCAGCGCCTCGTCGTAGCCCTCGTCGGTGGCCTCCATGTTGGCCAGGATCGAGTTGGTGTAGTTGCTCACCGCCTTGGCCTGCGTCATCGTGATGTTGACGTGGTGGCGGGTGTAGCTGGAGGTCTTGACGCGGATGCCGCGCTTGAGGCCTTCCTCGCCCAGATAGGCCCCCCAGGCCCAGGCCGCGATCATGGCGTGGATGGTGTTGCCGCGGGGGCTGACGCCGAGCTTCTCGGAGCCGATCCACACCAGCGGGCGCAGGTAGCAGCTCTCGAGGCGGTTCTCGCGGACCACGTCGAGCTGGGCCTGCATCACCTCCTCGAGCGAGAAGGGGATCTTCATGCGCAGGATCTTGGCCGAGTTGAACAGCCGCTCGGTGTGCTCGCGCAGGCGGAAGATCGCCGTGCCGTTCACGGTGTTGTAGGCGCGCACGCCCTCGAAGGCACCGCAGCCGTAGTGCAGCGTGTGGGTCAGCACGTGGATCTTGGCATCGCGCCAGTCCACCATCCTGCCATCCATCCAGATCTTGCCGTCGCGATCGTCCATGCCCATGTGTGGTCCCTTCGATTCGGTCGGCGATTGTAAGCGGCGCAGACCGCCTGCCCGGGCTGCGCGCCTCAGGCCGGCCCCGACTGCGGCGCGGGCACCGCCGCACCGGCACGCGGCAGCGTCAGCGAGAACACACTGCCCCGGCCCGGGCGGGAAGCCACCTCGATGCGGCTGCCCATGCGCTGCACGAGCCGGCGCACGATGGCCAGGCCGAGCCCGCAGCCGGCCGCTTCGCAGTGGCCCGCCCCGCCTGCGGCCACGTCGCGGGAAGGCTGCTGGAAGGCGTCGAAGACCCGCGGCAGCGCCTCGGGCTCGATGCCCACGCCGCTGTCCCAGACCTGCAGGCTCAGCGCCGTGCCGCGGGGCCGGCAGCCCACCAGCACGCCGCCGTCCCGCGTGTAGCGCAAGGCATTGGCCAGCAGGTTGCGCAGCACGCGCTCGACCAGGGCCGGGTCCGCCTGCACCCACTGCGCGGCGCCGCGAAAGCGCAGCGCCAGCCCTTTGTCGAAGGCCACAGGCTCGAAGTGCGGGCGCACCCGGTCGTACAGCTCGCCGAGCTGGAAGGCACGCGGGCGCAGCACCAGCGCGCCGGCCTCCAGCCGCCCCAGGTCCAGCAGCTGTGCGAACAGTCCGTCCAGCAGGGTCACCGACTCGGCCACGCGCGCCGCCAGCTCGGCGTCCTCCCCGTCGCGCGCACGTCGCTGCAGCGCCTCGGCCAGCAGCGCCAGCGCCTGCATCGGCTGACGCAGGTCGTGCCAGGCCGCGGCGAAATAGAACGCCTGGGCGCGCCGGGCCTCTTCGGCCGCGGCCGCCAGCTGGGCGGCGCCGGCCGCTTCGCCGCCGCCCGGCAGCCGGCGGCGGGCACTGCGCCGGCCCACCGCCGGCGTGGCAGAGCGTCGGGGCGACGCGGCGGAGTCCGGACCCTGCGCCATTCGCTGCGACTCCGGCACGACGCCGCCGCTCAGCCGCGCACGGGGCGCAGCGCCTGGCGGCCACCTTCCTGCATCTGGCTGACCGCCAGCACGGCCTGGGTGCGCGAGTTCACCCCCAGACAGCGCAGCACGGCCGCGACATGATCCTTCACCGTCTCGACCGACAGACCGAGCTCGCGCGCGATCACCTTGTTCGCCTTGCCCTGCAGCAGCAGCGTGAGCACCTCGCACTGGCGCACGGTCAGCCCCAGGCCCTCCACGGACAGCGGTGCCACCGGCGCCGCGCTGGCCGGCGCCGCTGCGGGAGGGGGCGCGCGCCCGACGTCGTACCCCACCACGGCGGTCATCGATTCGGCCGACAGCGGGCCGGTATCGGCCACCGGCTGGGCACTGCCGTCGTCACGCATCATCGCCATCGGCGGAACGTAGATGCCGCCGGACAGCACCAGGTGCAGGGCCTCGTGGAACAGCTGGGTGCTGGCACGCTTGGGCACGAAGCCCATCGCGCCGCCGTCGATCGACTGGATCACGTCGCTGGCCCACTCCGACCCCGAGATCACCACCACCGGGATGGACGGCCAGGTCGCTCGCAGCTCGGTGAGCAGGTCGAAGCCGGGGGTGTCACCCAGCCCGAGGTCGAGCAGGATCAGGTCGAAATCCCCCTGGCTGGCCAGCAGGCTGCGGGCCTCACGGGCCGTCTCGGCGCCTTCCAGCTCGATCGTGCCGTCGATGCTCCCGATCACATGGCGCACCGCCGCGTGGATCAGGGGATGGTCGTCGATCAGCAGAACTTTCATGTTCTTCTCCGCCAGGAACCCCAGCGCAGGCGGTGTCCGTGCACCACTTCATGCTAAGGGGCCCTTCTTCCCGTCGATACCCCCAAAAGGTGGAAGCCGGACCGCGGAGAAATATGGCAGGCGCATCGCCCCAGTCGCTCAGCGCGCCGCGGCCAGCGCCTCGAGGATGCGCGCCTCCAGCTCGGCCTCGTCGGCCGGGCGGAAACCCGCGTGCTGGCCGATCACACGGCCGTCGGCGCCGATCAGCACCGAGGTCGGCATGGCGCGCACCCCCCAGCGCCGCGGCGTCTCGCCGCTGCTGTCGAAGGCCACGGTGAAGCGGGCCGGCAGCTTGCGCAGGAAGGTCTCGGCCTCGGCGCGGTCCTGATCGACATTGACCGCAACGATCTGCAGGCCCTGCGCGCCGTGGCGCTGCTGCATGCGGTTCATCCAGGGAAAGGACTGACGGCAGGGCCCGCACCAGGAGGCCCAGAAGTCCACCAGCACCACCTTGCCCCTGGCCGGCAGGGTCACGGTGCCGGCTGTACCGGGCAGATTCAGCAGCGGGGCCGGCTGGCCGATCTCGGCGGCCCAGGCCCCCGGTATCGCCAGCAGCGCGCCGGCCAGCGCCGCGCCCCGCAGGGCACGGGTGAAGTTTCGGCAATCGGTGCCGGCACGCGCCGGCCGCTTGGCAGTCCACATCGGGGCAACTCCAGAAAGGAAGAACAGAGGAAAAGGGGGCCGGTGCAGGCAGGCCGGGCCGTCGACCCTCGGCCGTTGGCAGGGGCTCAGCGCAGCACCCAGTGCGGCAGGCCCTGGGCCTGCAGCCAGGCCTCGGCACCGGGGCCCTGCAGCATCGCCAGCGTGGCCAGCACCCCGGCCTCGATGCAGCTGGGCGCGGCCACGGTGACCGAGCGCGGCGCGCCGCGCACCGGCCAGCCGTCGCGCGGGTCGAGGATGTGGCTGTAGCGCACGCCGTCCTTCAGCAGGAAGCGGCGGGCGTCGCCGCTGGTGGCCAGACCGCCGGCGCGCAGCGCCAGCTGCGCCGCGGCATCGGGCCGCGCCAAGGGTACCGCCGGCGCGCCCGCGGGGGTCTCGATGCCGATCTGCCAGGCGCTGCCGTCGGCGCGCGGCCCCCCGACGGCGAGGTCGCCGCCGAAGTTGACCAGCAGCGCCACCGCGTCGGCCGAACCGGCCTGCACCTGCAGCTGCCGGCGCAGCAGGCCCAGCACGCGGTCGACCGCGTACTCCTTGCCCAGGCCGCCGAGGTCGAGCTCCATGCCCGCCGGCAGCGTCAGCCAGGGCCGCGCCCATTGCACCCGCGGCCAGCCGATGCGCGGCAGCAGCGCTGCCACCGTCTCGGGCGCGGGCAGGCGGTCGCTGCCGTCGAAGCGCCAGGCCGCGCGCAGCACGCCGCTGGTGATGTCGAAGCGGCCCCCGCTGAGCGCATGGCAGCGCGCGGCGAAGTCCAGCAGCAGCGCGGTCTCGTCGTCGACCTCGACCGGCCGGCCGTCGGCGGCGTGCAGGCGCGCCAGCACGCTGTCGTCGCGGTAGCGGCTGTACTTGTGCTCGATGCGCAGTGCCTCGGCCTGCGCGGTGTCGAGCAGCGCGGCCGCCAGGGCCCGGTCGCCGCCTTCGATCAGCAGCTCGCAGGGACTGGCCATGGCCTCGAAGCGGCCCCGCCAGCCCTGCGGCAGGACCTCCAGGCGGGCCGGCGGCAGCAGCTCGCCCATCACCAGTCGAAGGCGTAGCCCACGGTCAGCAGGGTGGCCTTCAGGCCGGGGGCGACCGGCAGCGTGGCCAGCACACCCGGCGCGTCGGCGGGCTGCTTCTGGCGCTGGCGGTAGCTCTCGAGGCGCGCGGTCAGCGTGCCGGTGGCCGTCAGCGGCCAGCCGATGCCCACACCGAAGGTGTCGGCCTTGAACGCGGCCAGGCGCGGGTCGGCCGAGGCGGCCGCCAGCGCTGTCGAGCTCGAGCTGCTCGACCAGTCGCGCCCCTCGACCAGCCAGCCGCGCCAGAAGTCGGCCGCGCTCTGGGTGTAGTGGCGCCAGCGCGGTTCGATGTAGGCGCCGCCGCCGAGCATCCAGCGGTAGCGCGCATCCAGCGTGTGGGCGCGCACACCCCAGTCGTCCCGGTAGAAGCGGTAGGAGACGTCGACGATGTCGCGCTTCAGGTGGATCTTGTGGCCCCAGTACAGGCTGGTACGGCGCCGCGAGTCGGGGCGCTTCTCGTGCACGTAGCCGTCGCCGGTGACCAGGCCGCTGCGGCCGTCCACCACCGAGAGGATCTTGTACGGATCGCTGTGCTCTCCGCTGGCACTGCCCAGGCCGAGGTTGAGCTGCATCAGCCAGCGCCGGTTCATCACCTGGGTCACGCCCAGCAGCAGGTCGGTGACCCGGCGCGAGCCGTTGTCGCCACGCTGCGAGGGCGTGGTCAGCGGCCGCAGGCCCGGCGGCGTACCGCCCACCGGGCGCAGCTGGTCGGCCTCGAAGGCCAGGCCGGCGCTCCAGGTGGTGTTGCGGTCCTCGCTGTCGCGCGCCAGGCCCAGGCTGGCGCCCAGCGAGGTGAAGTCGTATTCGCTCGAGGCGTTGGCCCCCAGGCTGAGCCGCATCAGGCGGGCGATGGGCCGCTCGTGACTGAACGCCAGCGCACCGCGGGTGTCCTTGAAGCTGGGGTCCAGCGGCGTCTGGCCACCGGCCACGCTGTAGGTCTGGTTGCCCGAGGGCGAGGTGAACGTCTGCACGCCCGGCTGCGGCGCCGCACCGTTGGGCGAAGCGCCGGTCAGCGCGTCGAAGGTGAGCTTGAGGCCCCAGCTGCGCTCCTGCGCGTCGCTGCTGCGCAGGCTCACGACCGGCTCGACCGCGCTGACGCGCCCGGCACCTTCGCGGTAGAGCAGCAGCGCGCTGTCGACCTGCCAGGGGGTGCGCTCGGCCGTCGTGCCGCCCTGGGCCAGCGCCACCGGCGCGAGCAGCGCCGCGGTCGCGCCGGCCAGTGCCGCCAGCAGGCCGCTGCCGCCGGCCAGAGCCCGGCCGGTCGAAGGGGAGGAAGGCTGCATCAGTTGCATCCGCAGCCCCCGCCACCGAAGCCGCGGCCGCCGGTGGCCGCTTCCTTGCTGAAATAGATGTGATCGTCGAAGGCGTTGAACAGCGCATCGGCCGAGGGCTGCATCGCAGGCTTGGCAAGCAGGTCGCGCTCCCAGGGCATCACGCCCAGCGAACTGCAGCCGCCCAGGCCGGCCAGGGCCAGCAGCGCGATCACGCGCAGCGCCGGGCGCGCGCGGAGTCGGGTGAAGGACTTCATCGGTGACGAGGCGGACACAGGCCTCAGGAGCTTCGGATCGGCACAGGATCCGGCCCGAGCATGAAGCCCGTCTGAAGCCGGCACGACGCATCTGTATCGAAAGGTCGCCGGCGTGAAATCGGCACCGGCACCGGCACCGGCGCGGGCGGCCGCCGTCGGTCGCCGGCCCTCAGCCGAACAGCCCCTGCTGCTGCTGGCGCAGCAGGTTCTTCTGCACCTTGCCCATCGCGTTGCGCGGCAGCTCGGCCACCACGAAGGCGCGCTTGGGCACCTTGTAGCCGGCGATCTTCGCCTTCAATGTCGCCACCAGCGCCTCGCCATCCAGCGTCGCACCGGCCCGGGGCACGATGAAGGCGATCACGCCCTCGCCGAAGTCCGGGTGCGGCACCCCCACCACCGCCGACTCGGCCACGCCCGGCAGGTCGTTCAGGTAGCCCTCGACCTCGGCCGGGTAGACGTTGTAGCCGCCGGTGATGATCAGGTCCTTGCTGCGCCCGACGATGGTGACGTAGTCCTGGCCGCCGTGCCGGTCGATGCGGCCGACGTCGCCGGTCTTGAACCAGGCCTGGCCCTGGGCGTCACGGGTGAACTCCTCGGCGGTCTTCTCCGGCATGCGCCAGTAGCCGGCGAAGACGTTCGGCCCGCGCACCTGGATGTGGCCGATCTCGCCGGCCGGCAGCGGCGCGTCCTGGTCGTCCACCACCCGCAGTCCCACGCCCGGGAGCGCCGGGCCGACCGTGCCGCCGATGCGTTCGCCATCGCCGGCGCGGCAGGGGTTGGAGGTCAGCATGGCGGTCTCGCTCATGCCATAGCGCTCCAGGATGGTGTGGCCGGTGCGCTCCTGCCAAGCGCGGAAGGTCTCGATCAGCAGCGGCGCCGAGCCGGAGATGAACAGCCGCATGCGCGCGCAGGCCTCGCGCGTCAGCCCGGCCTCCTGCAGCAGGCGCACGTAGAGCGTGGGCACGCCCATGAAGACGGTGGCGCGCGGCAGGCGCTCGACCACCGCCTTCGGATCGAACTTGCTCAGCCAGAGCATCTTCGAGCCGTTGAGCAGCGCGCCATGGCTGGCCACGAACAGGCCGTGCACATGGAAGATCGGCAGCGCGTGAATCAGCACGTCGCCCGGCTGCCAATCCCAGTAGGTCTTCAGGACCTGGGCGTTGGAGAGCAGGTTGCCGTGGCTGAGCATCGCGCCCTTGCTGCGCCCGGTGGTACCGCTGGTGTAGAGGATGGCGGCCAGGTCGTCGGCTGCCTTCACCGCCGGGCTGTGCGTGTCGGGGAAGTGCGCGGCGCGGTCGAGCAGCGTGCCCGTGCGGTCCTCGTTCAGCGTGAAGACATGCGCCACGCCCTGGCCGAAGGCCAGCTGGCTGATCCAGGGGAAGTTCCGGCCCGCGCAGACCACCACCGCCGGTTCGGCGTTGCCGATGAAGTACGCCAGCTCGGCTTGCTGGTAGGCCGTGTTCAGCGGCAGGTAGACGAAGCCGGCGCGCAGCGTGGCGAGGTACAGCAGCAGCGCCTCGACCGACTTCTCGACATGCACCGCGATCCGGCTGCCGGGCGGGATCTCCAGCGAGCCCAGCAGGTTGGCCAGCATCGCGGTGGCACGCTCCAGGTCGCGCCAGGTGTAGAGCGCGCCCGCGTCGGTCTCGATCGCGGTGGCGTCCAGGTCGGCGGGGAAGGCTGCGCGCAGCGCGACGAAGAGGTTCTCGTTCTGGGTCATGACGGGGCGACGGGTGGGTGGCGCGCAGAGGGAGTGGCCGCCTGCGCGGGAGGCAGACCGGGGACCGGGCGCCCGGTCACTGCCCGGTGAACTGCGGCGCTCGCTTTTCAATGAAGGCGGTGATGCCCTCGCGGTGGTCGGGACCCTCGGCATAGGCCGCCAGGGCCGCACGCTCGGCCTCGCTGAAATGGAACTGCGCGGCCACCAGGCGCAGCGTGCGCTTGTTCAGCCGGGCCGCCCGCGGGGCCCCGGCGGCGATGCGCCGGGCGGTGGCCTCGGCCTCGGCGGCGACCTCGGCGTCGGGCACCACCCGGTGCACCAGGCCGCGCTGCAGCGCGGTCGCAGCGTCCAGCAGGCGCGCCTCGAGCAGGATCTCGGCGGCGGTGGCCAGCCCCGCGACCCGGGCCACGCCGGCCAGCTCGTCGGGCGCCATCGGAAAGCCCAGCCGGGCGATCGGCGCGCCGAAGCGGCTGCCCGCCCCGGCGATGCGCAGGTCGCACTGGCAGGCGATCTCCAGCCCGCCGCCCACGCAGGCGCGCTCGATCTGCGCGACCAGCGGGATGTCGCAGCGGTACAGCGCGTCCAGCGCCGGGGCGACGATCTGTTCGTGGAAGTGGCGCAGCCGCGCCGCGTCGAAGCGGAAGGCCGGGAACTCCTCGATGTCGCCACCGGAGACGAAGCAGCCGCCCTCGCCGCGCAGGATCACGCAGCGCAGCGCCGGTTCACGCTCGGCCAGCCCCTCGAAGAGCGCGCGCAGACGCTGCCACATGGCCACGCTGACGGCGTTGAGCTTGCCAGGGTTGGACAGGGTCAGCAGCGCCACGCCGTCCAGCCGCGGGTGGGGCAGGAGGTCCACCTGGGCGGCAGGCGCAGCAGCGGCCGGTGCGGTCGGATCGGCAGACGAGGTCATCGGTTCGGCAGCGAAGTCGGACGGAACGCGAGTGTCGCATCCTCGCCGTGCCCCCGGTCCGCCACTGCGGCCGGCGCCCCGACCGGCCCCCTCAATGCTCCTCGAGGTGCGGTCGCGACAGACCCTCGGCCGGCACGCCGGTCTCCGCGTCGATCCAGTCGGCGATGCCGATCTCGGCCTCGGCCTCGCGCAGGGTCTCGCCCTCGCCCGGCGCCTCCTCGCTCCAGCGGTCGCGGTCGGCCCGCGCGTCGACCCGGCTCGCGAAGGGCCCGAAGGCCTGCAGACCGTCCGGCGCCAGCCAGTACCAGCCGTCGGGCCGGTGGTTGAAATCGCCCGCCTCGTCCATCGTCACGCGGCCCGGGACTTCTTCGATCACCCGTGCCGCGCCTCGGCGGCGCAGCGGCCTGGGTCGGGGAGCTTTGCTGTCCATGGCGGCCACTGTGAACCGCCGACGCAGCCGGCGGCTTGCGCCCGATCAACCCGCCACGCCCCGCACCGTCGGATCGCAGCCCGCGCCGTGCCACCGTGCCGGGCACCGGAGCGCGGTTCTAGACGCCAGCCCCCAGGTCGGAACCGAACGCCATTGACCCCGCGCAAGCTGCCCGCCGGCCCGCTACGGGCATCGTATCGACCGTGACAGACCTCACGCCGACGAGGTCACGTCCGCTCGTGCAGACTGCAGCGAGCGCCGTCTCGCAGCGCACGCGGCGCGGCGCCGAACCGGAAGGAGACCCACATGACCCGGCCCGACATCCCCGACTCCGCGCTGGCCCTGCAGCGCCTCTACCACTGGGAGCGCGAGGCCCCGGATCGCCTCACGCTGACCCAGCCGATGGGCGGGGGCGAGCTGCGCAACTACACCTGGGGCCAGGTCGCCGACGAGGTACGCCGCATGGCCACCCACCTGCGCGCGCAGGGCTGGGCGCCGGGCTCGAAGGTGGCCATCCTGTCGAAGAACTGCGCCTGGTGGCTGATGAGCGACCTGGCGATCTGGATGGCCGGCTACGTCTCGGTGCCGCTCTACCCCACGCTGGCGCCCGACACGATCCGCCACATCCTGAACCACAGCGAGGCCAAGGCCTGCTTCGTCGGCAAGCTCGACGGCTGGGAGGGCATGAGTGCGGGCATTCCGGACGGGCTGCCCTGCTGGACCTACCCGCTGTCGCCCGCCTCGGCACGGGCCCTCTGGGCCGACTGGGACAGCCTGTGCGCACGCAACGAGCCGCTGAACGGCCAGCCGCTGCGCGCCGCCGAGGATCTGGCCACCCTCATCTACACCTCCGGCACCACCGGCCTGCCCAAGGGCGTGATGCACAGCTTCGGCAACTTCGCCTACGCGCTCGAGCAGGGTACCAAGCGCATCGTGATGGGCGCCGAGGACCGCATGCTGTCGTACCTGCCGCTGGCCCATGTGGTCGAGCGGGTGCTGGTCGAGCATGGCTGGCTGCGCACCGGCATGCGGCTGTACTTCGCCGAATCGCTGGAGACCTTCACCGCCGACCTGCAGCGCGCCCGGCCGACGATCTTCTTCTCGGTGCCCCGGCTGTGGGTCAAGTTCCAGCATGGCGTGCACCACAAGATGCCCGAGAAGAAGCTGCAGCGCCTGCTCGGCCTGCCGCTGATCGGTTCGCTGGTGCGGCGCAAGATCCTCGGCGCCCTGGGGCTGGACCGCTGCCGCTTCGCCGCCGGCGGCGCCGCGCCGATGCCGGTGGAGCTGCTGCAGTGGTACCGTCGCCTGGGCCTGCACATCAACGAGGGCTACGGCATGACCGAGAACCTCGCGCTGTCGCACATCACCGAGCCCGGGCGCGACCAGATCGGCACCGTCGGCCCCCCCTACGAGGGCGTCGAGGCCCGCATCGACCCGACCGACGGCGAGATCCAGATGCGCAGTGCCGCGCTGATGCTGGGCTACTTCAAGGAACCCGAGCAGACCCGCCTGGCCTTCACCGACGACGGCTGGCTGCACACCGGCGACAAGGGCAGCATCGATGCCCAGGGGCTGCTGCGCATCACCGGGCGCGTCAAGGACCTGTTCAAGACCAGCAAGGGCAAGTACGTCGCGCCCGCGCCGATCGAGGACCGCCTGGTCATGCACGAGGCCCTGGAAGCCTGCGTGGTCACCGGCGCCAACCTCGGCCAGCCGCTGGGCATCGCGATGCTCAACGCCGAGACCGTGGCCTGCCTGGACGAGGACGACGCGCTCGCCCGGATCGAGCAGTCGCTGGCCGAGCACCTGGAGCGCGTCAACGCCCAGCTCGACCCGCACGAACAGCTGGCCTGCCTGGTCGCGGTGACCAGCGCCTGGACGGTGGACAACGACATCGTCACCCCCACCTTCAAGGTCAAGCGCAACCGCATCGAGGACGTCTACGCGCGCCACTACGAGAGCTGGGTGGCCTCCGGGCGCAAGGTGATCTGGCTGCGCGGCTGAGCCCGCGAGCGGCCGGGGGCCGTGTGGTCGCGCCGGCGGGGCCAGGTTTCAGCCGCCGCCGCGCAGCCCGTCGGCGAGCAGCTTCAGGCCGCTGAGCGCCATGCCGCCCCAGATTAGGCGGTAGAACCAGGTCGGCGAGATGCGCCGGGTCGCCCAGACGCCCAGCTGCACGCCGGCCCAGGCGGCGGGCAGCAGCAGCAGCGAGGTGGCCAGGTTGCGCAGGTCGAGCAGCCCGAGCAGGCCGTAGGGCAGCCACTTCGAGAAGTTGATGGTTGCGAAGAACACCGCGGTGGTGCCGGCAAAGGCCAGCGGCTCCATGCGCCGCGGCAGCAGGGCCATCGCGATCGGCGGGCCGCCCGCGTGCGCGACGAAGCTGGTGTAGCCCGAGAACCCCGCCAGCGCGGCGCACTTCAGCGGCCCGGGCGGCGGCGCATCGGCACGCGGCGGGCGCAGGAACTGCAGCGCCAGGAAGCCCAGCGTGACCGCGCCGACGATGCCTGCCACGGTCGACGACGGCAGCAGCCCGAAGCTCGCCCAGCCCAGTGCGATGCCCAGCAACCCCGCCGGCAGCAGCTGGCGCAGCACGCGCCAGTCCGGGCTGCGGCGCAGGGTCCACAGGCCGATCACGTCCGCCGCGCAGAGGATGGGCAGCATGATCGCCGCGGCCTGCGGCACGCTCACGGCCAGCGCGAGCATCGGCGTGGCCAGCGAACCGATGCCCGAGGCGAAGCCGGACTTCGACAGCCCGATCAGCAGCGCCGCGGGCAGCGCCAGGGCGTAGAAGGAGGCGTCGGTGACGAAGGCGCCCGCCAGCAAGCCGGCGCTCACGCGGGCCGCCCCGCCGTACCGCGCGGCCCGGGCGAACCAGACGCCTCAGACGATCGCACAGGCGTCGTCGAAGTCCAGCCGCGGCGCGCGCGGGCGCAGCCCGGCCGGGTCGCCGTGGCCGAGGTTGCAGATCACCAGGGTCTTCACCGCCGTGCCGGCCCAGAACTCGGCGTCCACCGCGGCGGCGTCGAAGCCGGCCATCGGCCCGCAGTCCAGCCCCAGCGCGCGCGCAGCCAGGAGGAAGTAGCCGATCTGCAGTCCGGCGTTCAGGGTGGACATGGCCTCGCGCGCGGCCGGCTGGCCGGCCAGGCGCTCGGCCGCGCCGGCCATGTGCGGCGCCAGCTGCGGCAGCCGGGTGTGGAAGTCGACGTCACGGCCCAGGACGGCCACCGCCGGCGCGGCCGCGGTCTTGGCGCGGTTGCCCTCGGCCATCAGCGGCAGCAGGCGCGCACGCGCCGCGGGCGATTGCACGAAGCGCACCCGCAGCGGGCAGGTGTTCATCGCGGTGGGACCCCACTTGGCCAGGTCGTGCAGGCGGCGCAGCTGCGCAGGCGTGACGGGTTCGTCGCGCCAGGCGTTGTGGGTGCGGGCCTCGGTGAAGAGCTGGGCCAGGGCGGCGGCGTCGAGTTCGGCAGTCATCGCGTGCGGGCCGCCGTGGACGTGCGCATGGGCCGCCGCCGGGCGGGAGAAGGGTCGAGGGGCGACAATTGTGCGATGTTCACCCCCAGCCAGCACGACGTCCGGACTTTCTTCTGCGAGGCCTGGCGCAAGCACGCTGCCGCCGAGCCGCTTTCGCCGATGGAGACGCTCGCCGCCGAATGGATCGCTCGCCACCCGGAGTACCACGCCGAGCTCGCCGACCTGCAGGCCGCGCTCGCCGCGGTCTACACCGTCGAGGACGGACGCACCAACCCCTTCCTGCACCTGTCGATGCACCTGTCGATCAGCGAGCAGTGCTCGATCGACCAGCCACGCGGCATCCGACAGGCCGTCGAGCTGCTGGCCGCCAAACGCGGCGAGCTGCACGCCGCCCACCACGAGGTGATGGACTGCCTGGGCGAGATGATCTGGGCCTCGCAGCGCAGCGGCCAGCCCCCCGACCCGCACGCCTACCTCGAGCGGGTGCGCAGCCGCGCCACGCGCTGACCCCCTCGCCGGGCCCGCCCAAGTCGCTCCCGAATCGCTCCCGAACCGCCCCGGACCGCCCCGTGGGCGCTGGGTGGATCGCACGACGCCGCGGCGGCTCGGCCGCTGTTAGGCTTTGCCGATGTCCGAAACCCGTTCCCCCGCCGCGCCACCGTCCCGGCCCAGTGCCGCGGTCGCCGCCGCGGCGCTGGGCCTGCTGCTGGGGCTGCAGCCGCTCAGCACCGACCTCTACCTGCCGGCCTTTCCGGCGCTGACCCGCGACCTGGCCGCGCCGATGCATCTGGCGCAGCTCACCCTGTCGGCGCTGCTGCTGGCCTTCGGCGCGGCGCAGCTGCTCTGGGGGCCGCTGGCCGACCGCTGGGGGCGCCGGCCCGTGCTGCAGGCCGGCCTGGCGCTGTACCTGCTCGCCAGCCTGGGGGCGATGCTGGCCGGCGACATCCGCATGCTGGTGGCCGCCCGGGTGGTGCAGGGCCTGGGCCTGGCCGCCGCGGTGGTGGTGGCCCGCGCGACGGTGCGCGACCTGTACGAGCCGCACGAGGGCGCCCGCGTGATGTCGCTGGCGCTGTCGGGCCTGGGGCTGATCGCCATCGGCAGCCCGCTGGTGGGCGGCTGGGTGGCGCAGCAGTTCGGCTGGCGCGGCACCTTCGCCTTCATCGCCCTGTTCACGCTGGCGGTGGCCCTGTTCGTGCGGCTGCGCCTGCCGGAGACGCTGCCGCGGCGCGACCTGCGCGCCCTGCACCCGCCGACCCTGCTGGCGAACTGGCGACGCATCGTCGTGCACCCCACCTTCTTCGCCTGGGCCAGCCTGTCGGCCTGCACCTACGGCGCGCTGTACGTCTTCCTGGCCGGCTCGCCCTTCGTCTACATCGAGACGCTCGGCCTGTCGCCGGCGCAGTACGGTCTGGTGCTGGTCACCAGCTCGCTGGCCTATCTGCTGGGCACCTTCGTCTGCCGCCGCTGGCTGCTGCGCCACGGCATGACCGGCACCATCCAGCGCGCCAGCGCCTTCACGCTGGCCGGCGGCCTGTCGATGGGCGCGCTGTCGCTGGCCGGCGTGCAGGCGGTCTGGGCGATCGCGCTGCCGCAGATGGCCATCGCCTTCGGCCACGGCATGCACCAGTCCTGCGGCCAGGCCGGGGCGGTCGGGCCGTTTCGCGAGCAGGCCGGCACCGCCTCGGCCCTGGCGGGCTTCATGCTCGCGGCGCTGGCCTTCGGCATCGGCCGCTGGCTGGGCCTCGCGCTGGACGGCAGCAGCCAGCCGGTGGCGCTGGGCATCGCCTTCTGGGCCACGCTGACGGCGCTGGTCGGCTGGACGCTGGTGCGCCGGCACGGCAGCCCGCTGCCGGCAGCGGCCGCCAGCCGCTGAAGGGAGGAGGCCCATGCATCGCACCGACCCTTCCGAGCCGCCCGTGCTGGCGCTGGCCGGGCCGACCGCCAGCGGCAAGACCGCCGCCGCGCTGGCGCTCGGGCGCGCCTGGCGGGCCTGCGGCATCGACGTGGAGATCGTCAGCGTCGACTCGGCGCTGGTCTACCGCGGCCTGGACATCGGCAGCGCCAAGCCCACGCCGGCCGAGCGGGCCGAGTTCGTGCACCACCTGATCGACCTGATCGAGCCCACCCAGGCCTACTCGGCCGCCGAGTTCGTCGCCGATGCCCAGCGCCTGGTCGGCGAGATCCGTGCCCGCGGCGCGCTGCCGCTGCTGGTGGGCGGCACGATGCTCTACTTCAAGGCGCTGTTCGAGGGGCTGGATGCGCTGCCCGCGGCCGACCCGGCGGTGCGCGCCGCGATCGACGCGCGCGCCCAGGCGCTCGGCTGGCCGGCGCTGCACGCCGAGCTGGCGCAGGTGGACCCGGTCACGGCGGCCCGGCTGGCGCCGCGCGATGCGCAGCGCATCCAGCGCGCGCTGGAGGTCTGGCAGATCGCCGGGCGGCCGCTGTCGAGCTTCCACAGCGGCCGCTTCGAGCGCGCGGAGGTGCCTGCCGCGCTGCAGGTGGCCGGCCAGCCCTGCCGCCTGATCGCGCTCGAGCCGCGGTCACGGGCCTGGCTGCACGCGCGCATCGGGCAGCGCTTCGCGCAGATGCTGGCCGAGGGCCTGGTCGACGAAGTGCGCCGCCTGCGCGCACGTGGCGACCTGCACCCCGGCCTGCCGTCGATGCGCTGCGTGGGCTACCGGCAGGTCTGGGAAACCCTGGACGGCCTGCAGCCCGAGGCCACCCTGGCCGAGCGCGGCAGCGCCGCCACCCGCCAGCTCGCCAAACGCCAGCTGACCTGGCTGCGCAGCCTGCCGCAGCGTGAAGTCCTGGACGCCGACGATCCGCAGCTGCTGGCTACACTGCTGGCGCGCTGCGGCCCCCACGCGCCGCAGGCCCCCTGCCCATGAGCCTTGCCGTGCCTGCCGACACCGCCCGGTCGCCGGAAGCCCCCGCCGCGTCCCGACCTGCCGCCGCACTGCTGGAGGTGCACGGCCTGGCCCGGCACTACGGCAGCACGCCGGTGTTCGACGAGGTCTACCTGCAGGTCGCGCGCGGCGAGGTGGTGGCGCTGCTGGGCGAATCGGGGGTCGGCAAGTCCACCCTGCTGAACTGCATCGCCGGGCTGGACCAGGCCGACGCCGGCAGCATCACGATCGCCGGGCACGACGTGGGCCGCCTCGGCGAGCATGCGGCCGCGCTGCTGCGCCGCACCAAGCTGGGCTTCGTCTTCCAGGCCTTCCACGTGCTGCCGCACCTGAGCGTGGCCGACAACGTCGCGCTGCCGCTGCTGCTGCAGGGCCTGCGCGACCGCCAGGAGGTCGAGCACCGCGTGCGTGCGATGCTCGAAGCGGTGGGACTGCCCGGCTTCGGCGCCCGCCAGCCGCGCCAGCTCTCGGGCGGGCAGCTGCAGCGCGTGGCCATCGCCCGCGCGCTGGTGCACCGCCCGGCGCTGATCCTGGCCGACGAGCCCACCGGCAACCTCGACCCGGCCACCGCCGCACGGGTGCTGGACCTGCTGGTCGGCCAGGCCCGCGCGCTGGGCGCCGCCTGCCTGATCGTCAGCCACGCGCACGCGGCCACCGAACGGGCCGACCGCAGCGTCTGGCTCACCCCGCACGGCATCGAGGCGCTCGACGCCGCTGCACTGCAGCGGCACTTCGCGCCGGTCACGCCCGGCGCGGCGCCGACGGAAACATCTGCTGACACCTGAAGCGGCACCCGGCGGCAGGAAATTGACGGCCGTCAAGCCGACGGCCTGTGCAATGCGTCACATTCCGTGCTTCTCCGTTGCCCGACCGCCCGGGAACCGCGCCGCGGGGTCGCGGCCGGGCCTGCGCCATGCCCATCGAGTTGTTCCGCCAGGGCGACTGCCTGCGCCTGATGTTCTGCGACCTGCACACCGAGCACGGCGAGGCGGTGCAGAGCAACCAGTTCCTGCTCGTCAACGGCGACACCGGGGCGATCATCGACCCCGGCGGCAACCTGGCCTATCACCCGCTGTACCTGGGCATGCTGCAGCACTTCCCGCCCAGCCGGCTGTCGGCCATCCTGGCTTCGCACGCCGATCCGGACATCATCGCCTCGCTGGACCGCTGGATGACCGGCACGCCCGCCCAGGTCTACATCTCGACGGTCTGGGAGCGCTTCGTGCCGCACTTCTGCAAGCCGGGCAAGACCGAGGGCCGCATCGTCGGCATCCCCGACGCCGGCCTGCACATCCGCGTCGGCCTGGGCGACATCATCGCGCTGCCGGCGCACTTCCTGCACGCCGAGGGCAACTTCCAGTTCTGGGACCCGGCCAGCCGCATCCTCTTCTCGGGTGACCTGGGCGTCACGCTCGGGCGGGATCCGCGCCAGCCGATCCGCTCGCTGCGCGAGGCGCTGCCCTACATGCGCCCCTTCCACGAGCGCTACATGTCCAGCCGCAAGATCCTGCAGCTGTGGGCCCGGATGGTCGCGGACCTGCCGATCACGATGATCGTGCCGCAGCACGGCGCGCCGATCGTCGGTCCGGCAGTGCAGGAGTTCATCGCCTGGGTGCAGACGCTGGAGTGCGGCATCGACCTGATGCACGCCGAGCACTACCGCGTGCCGGCCTGAGCGGGTGCTGCGGCCGCACCCGGCGCCACGGCCCCGGATTCAGGGTATCCCGGCGCGGCACGGCGGCGCCGGTCCTGAGCGACACTGCGGGGCCTGCCCGCCATGTCCCATCCCGCCCTGCCGCCCCCCGCTGCCCACGACCCCACCGCGCCGACGCGCGCCAGCGTCGCCCAGGCGGCACCGGGCCGGCAGCCGCGCCTGCTCGTCCTGCTGCTGGCGGCACAGTGGCGCCACCACCCGGGCCAGACCCTGCTGGCGGTGCTGGCCATCGCGCTGGGGGTGGCGCTGGCCTTCTCGGTGCACCTGATCAATGCCTCGGCACTGGCCGAGTTCGGCCAGGCGGTGCGGGCCGTCAACGGCCAGCCCGATGCGGTGCTGCGCCCGGCCAGCGGCGTCTGGCTGGCCGAGTCGGCCTACCCGCGCGCGGCCCTGCACCCGCAGGTGCTCTGGGCCAGCCCGGTGCTGGAGATCGACACCCAGACGCTCACCGCCGCCCCGCCCCCCGGTGCGCCGCGCGCCGGGCTGACGCGTGGCCAGCGCGCCACCCTGCGCGTGCTGGGCATCGACGCCCTGCGTGCCCCGGCGCTGGCGCCCGAGCTGCTGCCGCGCCCGCGGGAGGGCGCCGACCGGCTGGCGCTGCTCGACCCCGACCAGGTCTTCCTCAACCCCGCCGCCCAGCGCCTGCTGGCGCCCGGCGGCGGACTGCCCGAGCGCATCGCGCTGCAGGCCGGCGAGCGCCTGCTCAGCCTGGCCGTGGGCGGCAGCGTGGCCGCCGACGGCCCGCCGCTGGTGGTGATGGACCTGGCCGGCGCGCAGACGCATTTCGGCCGCATCGGCTGGATCAGCCGCATCGACCTGCGCCTGGCCGCCGGCGCCGATGCGCAGGCCCTGCTGGCGCAGCTCGACCGCGACGCCCCGCCCGCCGCCCGCCTGCGCCTGGCCAGCGCGCAGGAAAGCGCACAGCGCGTCTCCAACCTGTCGCGCGCCTACCGGGTCAACCTGGGCGTGCTGTCGCTGGTGGCGCTGTTCACCGGCGCCTTCCTGGTCTTCTCGGTGCAGTCGCTGGCGGTGGCCAAGCGGGTGCCGCAGCTGGCGCTGCTGGGCGTGCTGGGCATGGCCGCGCGCGAACGCAGGCGCCTGGTGCAGCTGGAAGCGCTGCTGCAAGGCCTGTTCGGTGCGGCGCTGGGCCTGGCGCTGGGCACGGCACTGGCGGCACTGGCGCTGCGCTGGCTGGGCGGCGACCTGGGCAGTGGGCTGCTCGGCGGCGGCGCGCCGCCACTGCAGTGGTCGGCCGCGGCCGCGGCGCTGTACGGCGCACTGGGCGTACTGGCCGCCTGGGTGGGCGGGGCGCTGCCGGCGCGCCAGGCCGCCGGCCTGGCCCCTGCGCTGGCGCTCAAGGGCCTGGGTGCCGGGCCGGAGCGGACCGGGCGGCGCTGGCTCGGCCCGGCGCTGCTGCTGCTGGCGCTGCTGCTGGCCTTCCTGCCGCCGCTGGGCGATCTGCCGCTGGCCGCCTACCTGGCGGTGGCGCTGCTGCTGCTGGGCGGCATCCTCTGCGTGCCGGCGCTGGTGGGCGCGCTGCTGGCCCTGCTGCCGCGGCCGCTGCGGCCGGTGCCCCTGCTGGCGCTGGAGCGCGCCCGCGACCAGCGCCACAGCGCCACGGTGGCGGTGGCCGGCGTCGTCGCCAGCCTGGCCCTGGCGGTGGCGCTGACCGTGATGGTGGCGAGCTTTCGCGACTCGGTGACGCACTGGCTCGACCAGGTGCTGCCCGCCGACCTCTACGCCCGCACCGCCGCCGGCACCCAGCAGGCCGACGCCGCCTGGCTGGGCCCGGACTTCCTGCGCCGCGCCGCCGCGCTGCCCGGCGTCGAGCGGCTGCAGCCGCAGCGCCTGCAGGCCCTGCCGCTGGACCCGGCCCAGCCGCCGCTGACCCTGATGGCGCGCGAGCTCGACCCGGCCGACCCGCAGCTGCCGCTGGTCGGCGAGCTGCTCGACGATGCCGAGTGGCCGCGCGATGCGGCCGGCGCACGCCTGAGCGCGGTCTACGCCAGCGAGGCCGCGGTGGCGCTGCACCGCCTGCGGCCCGGGCAGACGCTGGAGCTGCCGCTGCCCGACGGCCGCCGCCTGAGCGTCTGGCTGCGCGGCGTCTGGCGCGACTACGCCCGCCAGCAGGGCACGCTGCTGCTCGGCCGCGCCGACTGGCTGGCGGCCACCGGCGATGCCCGGGTCAACGACCTGGCAATCTGGCTGGCCCCGGGCGCGCAGGCCGCGGCGGTGGGCCGCAGCCTGCGCGCGCTGCTGCCCGACCCCGCCCTGCTGGAGCTGGCCACGCCCGGCGAGATCCGGGCGGTGTCGCTGCAGATCTTCGATCGCAGCTTCGCGGTCACCTACTGGCTGCAGGCGGTGGCGGTGGCGATCGGGCTGTTCGGCATCTCGGCCAGCTTCTCCGGTCAGGTGCTGGCGCGGCGGCGCGAGTTCGGCGCGCTGCAGCACCTGGGCATGCAGCGCGGCGAGCTGCTGGCGCTGGTGGCCGCCGAGGGCGCGATCTGGACCGCCGTGGGCGCCCTGCTCGGCCTGGCGCTGGGTCTGGCCGTGGCGCTGGTGCTGGTGCATGTGGTCAACCCGCAGAGCTTCCACTGGACCATGGAACTGTCGCTGCCCGCCGGCCGCCTGGCCCTGCTGGCCCTGGCGGTGCTGGCCGCCGGCAGCGGCACGGCCTGGCTGTCCGGCCGCGCCGCCGCCAGCCGGCAGATGGCCCTGGCGGTGAAGGAGGACTGGTGAGCCCGACCCCGCCCCCCTCGAACGCCCCGAGCCCCCTGAACGCCCCGAATTCACCGGACGCACCGAACGCCCCGCCGTCCGGCGGCTGGCCGCGCCGCCGCTGGCTCGCGGCCCTGCCGACGTTGACCGGGATGACGGGTCTGACGGGCCTGACGGGCCTGGCCGGCCTGGCCACGGGCGCGCCCGCCGCGGCGCAGCCGGCGCCAGCGCCCACCGGGCCCGCCGGCGCCGGGCCGCGGCCGCTGCGCTTTCCGGCCGACTTCGGTGCGCACCCGGACTGGCGCACCGAGTGGTGGTATGTCACCGGCTGGCTGGGCGAGGCCGCCGACAGCGCCGCGCCGCTGCCGCGCCACGGCTTCCAGCTCACCTTCTTCCGCCAGCGCAGCGATCTGGCGCGCGACTCGCGCAGCACTTTCGCGGCGCGCCAGCTCGTCTTCGCCCACGCCGCCGTCACCGACCTGGCGACGAAGACGCTGCGCCACGACCAGCGCATCGCCCGTGCCGGCTTCGGGCTGGCCGAGGCCGCCGTCGGCGACACCCGGGTGCACCTGCACGCCGGCACGCGCTGGTCGCTGGAGCGCGAGGGCGGCGCGCCCGGCGGCTTCGACCCGACCCGGCAGGACCCCAGCCGCTACCTCGGCCGCGTCGACAGCCGCAGCGCCGCCTTCGCGCTCGAGGTCGAGCTGAGCGCCCGCCAGCCGCTGCTGCTGCAGGGCGATGCCGGCTGGTCGCGCAAGGGCCCGCGGCCGGCGCAGGCCAGCTTCTACTACAGCCAGCCGCAGCTGGCCGTGCGCGCCCGCCTGGCCCTGGACGGCGGGGCCGCGCAGCCGCTGGAAGGCCGCGCCTGGCTGGACCACGAGTGGAGCGAGACCCTGCTCGACCCCGAGGCCGAGGGCTGGGACTGGATCGGCATGAACCTCTTCGACGGCAGCGCGCTCACCGCCTTCCGCCTGCGCCGCCCCGAGGGCCACCCGGCCGGCGCGACGCTCTGGGCCGGCGGCTCCTGGCGGCCGGCCGGCGGCGTCACGCGCGCCTTCGCGGCCGACGCACTGCGCTTCACCCCGCTGCGCCACTGGACCAGCAGCCGCCACGCCCAGCCGCTGCGCTACCCGGTGCAGTGGCGCGTCGAGACCCCGGTGGGCCGCTTCGTCGTGCAGGCCCTGGCCGACGACCAGGAACTCGACAGCCGTGCCTCCACCGGCACGGTCTACTGGGAGGGCCTGAGCGAGCTGCTCGACGAGGCCACGGGGCGCCGCGTCGGCCTGGGCTACCTGGAGATGACCGGCTACGCCGCCCGGCTGCGGCTGTAGCGGCCGCGCGCCAGCGGCAACAGACTGTCACCGCCCGCTCCCGAGCACCGCCCGGCGCGCCAGAATGCCGGCCACGTCACCCGCGGGCCGGCCGACCCGACCGCGCGAAGGTGACCCCACTGCCAGGGGAGAAGCGAACATGAACATCCGGCCGATCACCCGTCGGGGCCTGGTCCGTGGGGCGGGCCTGCCGACCGTCCTGCCGACCACCCAGCCGAAGGCCCTCTCGATGGCCCTTTCGATGGCCCTGTCGGCCGCCCTGCTGGGCGGCTGCGGCAGCGAGCCGTTGCGCATCCGGGGCAACGACGTCGCCTCGGGGTCGCTGGATGCGGTGTGGCGTTTCCAGCCGGGTGGCGCCGGCGGGCTGCAGGCGCGCTTCGAGGGCTACCGGGCGACCTCGCGCCAGCACCTGGCGGACGGCGAGTCGGTGCGGGTGCGCGACGCGCGCCTGCTCACCGGCCCGCTCGACCTGCGCCAGCGCGCCACGGTGCAGCAGGGCTTCCTCGGCTACAACCACCGGCTCTTCGCGGACCGCCCGGTGCAGCTGCAGTGGTTTGCCGGCGTGGCCTGGTCGCGCCTGCGCTGGGCCAGCGCGCTGGCGACCGACCCGCCGCAGACCTGGCGCTGGGACTTCCACAGCATCGGCCCCTCCGGCGGCCTGCGCGCGCGCTGGCAGGCCCTGCCGGCGCTGGCACTGGAGGCCGGCGCCGCCGGCACGCTGGGCCGCTGGTCGGGCGGCATGCGGCACACGATCGACTCCTCACAGGTCGACCTGGGTCTGGCGCTGACCCTGGCCGAGCCGGTGCGGCTGCGCCTGGGCTGGGCGCGCCGCTCGCTCAGCGCCGCCACCCCGGGCGACTGGAACACCCGCTTCGAGGCCGACACCCGCGGCCCCTACCTGGGGCTGGCCCTCGAGTTCCGCTGAGCCGCATCGGCGCGCCGGTGCATGGCCTGGCCAGGCGTCGGCCCCTCGATCAGTCCCTCGATCCGCCGCCCAGCCGGGCCGGATCCAGCGTCACGCTCACCGGGCAGTGGTCGCTGCCCATCACCTCGGCATGGATCGCGGCGTCCACCACCGCCGGGCGCAGCGCCGGGGAGACGAGCACGTAGTCGATCCTCCAGCCCACGTTCTTCTCGCGCGCGTTGCTGCGCTGGCTCCACCAGCTGTAGTGGCCGTTGCCCTGCCTGAACAGGCGCAGGGTGTCGACGAAGCCGGCGTCGACGAAGTGCTGGAAGCCTTCGCGCTCCTCGTCGGTGAAACCCTTCTTGCCCCGGTTGGGCCTGGGGTTGGCCAGGTCCAGCTCGGTGTGCGCCACGTTCAGGTCGCCGCAGAACACCACCGGCTTGGTCTTCTGCAGCTCCAGGCACCAGGCCAGGAAGGCCGGGTCCCAGTGCCGGTGGCGCAGCGCCAGGCGGCTCAGGTCGTCCTTGGCGTTGGGGGTGTAGACGGTGACGACGAAGAAGTGCTCGAACTCGGCGGTGATGACGCGGCCTTCCTCGTTGGCGTTGCCGTACAGCTCGTCGCCGAACTCCCAGCGGCCGGCGAACTCCGGCGGGAAGCCCAGCACCACCGACAGCGGCTTGGCGCGGCTGAAGATCGCGGTGCCGGCGTAGCCCTTCTTCACCGCCGAGTTCCAGACCTCGTGGTAGCCGGGCAGGTCGATGGCCACCTGGCCGCGCTCGGCCTTGGTCTCCTGCAGGCAGAGGATGTCGGGCCGGTGGGCGTCGACGAAGGGCGTGAACAGGCCCTTCTTGATCACGGCGCGGATGCCGTTGACGTTCCAGGAGTAGATCTTCATGGTCGGTGGGACAGGCTGCGGGCGCGACCATACCAGCCTCGGCCGGACAGCGGGCGCGCCGGACCCGAAAGGCCCGGCGCACGACTTTCACCGCGCCTGCCTACACTGGCCGCATGGCTTCCTCGTCCTCCACCCTGGCTGCCGGCCTGAGCGCCGCCGGCGCCGATGCCGAACGCGCCCGGCGCCCGGTGCGCTCGCTCTCCGGCCTGCTGCCCTTCGTGCGGCCCTACCGCGGCCGGGTCGCGCTGGCCGGGCTGTTCCTGCTGCTGGCCGCCGGCGCGACGCTGGTCTTTCCGCTGGCGCTGCGCAGCCTGGTCGACGAGGGCCTGGTGGCCGCCGACCCCGGCGCAAGGGTGATGGCGCTGCGCGGGCACTTCCTGGCGCTGTTCGGCGTCGGCGCGGCGCTGGCGCTGTTCTCGGCGGCACGCTTCTACCTCGTGAGCTGGATCGGCGAGCGCGTCACCGCCGACCTGCGCAGCGCGGTGTACGCGCATGTGCTGCGCCAGAGCCCGGAGTTCTTCGAGACCACCCGCACCGGCGAAGTGCTGTCGCGCCTGACCACCGACACGACGCTGGTGCAGACCGTCGTGGGCTCCAGCCTCAGCCTGGGCCTGCGCAACAGCGTGATGGGACTGGGCGCGCTGGTGATGCTGGTGTTCACCCACCCGACGGTGATGATCCAGGTGCTGGGCATCCTGATCGTGGTGGTGCTGCCCAGCCTGCTGATCGGGCGGCGGGTGCGCCGCCTCAGCCGCGCCAGCCAGGACCGGGTGGCCGACTCCAGCGCCATCGCCGCCGAGGTGCTCAACGCCATCCCGGTGGTGCAGAGCTACACCCAGGAGGCGCGCGAGGCCCAGCGCTTCGCCACCTCCACCGAGCAGGCCTTCGAGACCGCGCGCAGGCGCACCCGGGTGCGCGCCTTCCTGGTGGCCTTCATCATCGCCGCCACCTTCGGCGCGCTGCTCTGGGGCCTGTTCCAGGGTACTCAGGCGGTGATCCGCGGCGAGCGCAGCGCCGGCCAGCTGGGCCAGACCGTGCTCTACGTGATCCTGCTGGTCAGCAGCGTGGCGGTGCTCTCGGAGGTCTGGGGCGACCTGCTGCGCGCGGCCGGCGCCACCGAGCGCCTCATGGAGCTGCTGGCGGCGCGCTCGCCGGTGGCCGAGCCTGCCGTGCCGCAGGCGCTGCCGCCGGCGCTGGGCGGCTCGGCGGTGCGGCTGACGGGGGTGCGCTTCCACTACCCCTCGCGGCCGGGCACGCCGGCGCTGGACGGCATCGATCTGCAGGTGCGCCCCGGCGAGACAGTGGCGCTGGTGGGCCCCAGCGGGGCCGGCAAGAGCACGCTGTTCCAGCTCCTGCTGCGCTTCTACGACGCACAGACCGGCACGGTGGCGGTGGACGGCGTGCCGGTGCACGAGGCGGCCCTGCAGGACCTGCGCGCACGCATCGGCCTGGTGCCGCAGGACAGCACGCTGTTCTCGGCCGACGCGCTGGAGAACATCCGCTACGGCCGCCCCGACGCCAGCGACGCCGAGGTGATCGCCGCCGCCCGGGCCGCCTTCGCGCACGACTTCATCAGCGCGCTGCCGCAGGGCTACGCCACCTTCCTGGGCGAGCGCGGCGTGCGCCTGTCGGGCGGGCAGCGCCAGCGCATCGCGATCGCGCGGGCCATCCTGAAGAACCCGCCGCTGCTGCTGCTCGACGAGGCCACCAGCGCACTGGACGCCGAGAGCGAGCGCATGGTGCAGGCCGCCCTGGAGGCCGCCATGGTCGGGCGCACCACGCTGGTCATCGCGCACCGCCTGGCCACGGTGCAGCGCGCCGACCGCATCGTGGTGCTCGAGCACGGACGCATCGTCGAGACCGGCCGGCATGCCGAGCTGGTCGAACGCGGCGGCCTGTACGCCCGGCTGGCCGCGATGCAGTTCGACACCGTTGCGCTACAGAACGCCGGCTGAGCAGCCGATATGCCGCACAGACAGGTCACGGACAGGTATCAGGGTGTATCGTGCGCCCATCGTCCGTTCTGCCCCGCCGATGACCACGCCCCGACTCGACCAGCCGATCGACGCCCGCCGCGAGCCCCGCTACAACGTGTCCTGGCGGGCGCGCATCGAGTTGCCGGACGGCCGCCACTTCGACGCCAAGGTGCGCGACATCTCGGAAAGCGGCATCGGCCTGCAGTCGGACTACTGCGCCCAGGCTCGCAGCACCCTGCAGCTCACCCTGGGTGTGCCCGACCTCGAGGACCCCGGCCGCGTGCTGGCGGTGCCGGCCACGCTGCGGGTGATGTTCGTGGTCATGCAGGGGCACGACTTCCGCATCGGCGGCGTGTGGTCCAACATCGGCCCGCAGGCCCAGCACTTCCTGCACATGTGGGTGCGCAGGCTGCGCATGGGGCTCTGAACCGGCCCGTCCCCGCAGTCCGGCGAAGCCCGCAGCCGCGCGGCCCGGTGGGAGCAGGCGCCCGGGTCGGCGCCTAGAATCTCCGGTTTTTTCCGGCCGTCGCCATGACCGACATCACGCCCCCTGCCGCGAACCGTCCGGTACGTCGCCAGTACGAAGACCTGCTGCGCCACGTCTGGGAACACGGCGTGGCCAAGGGCGACCGCACCGGCACCGGCACGCGCAGCGTGTTCGGCCACCAGATGCGCTTCGACCTGCGCGAGGGCTTCCCGCTGGTGACCACCAAGAAGGTCTTCCTGAAGGCGGTGATCGTCGAGCTGCTCTGGTTCCTGCAGGGCGGGCGCAACGTGAAGTGGCTGCAGGAGCGCGGCTGCACCATCTGGGACGAGTGGGCCCGCCCGGACGGCGACCTGGGCCCGGTCTACGGCGTGCAGTGGCGCAGCTGGCCGACGCCCGACGGCGGCCACATCGACCAGATCGCCCAGGTCGTGCAGCAGCTGCGGACCAACCCGGACAGCCGCCGCATCGTGGTGAGCGCCTGGAACGTCGCCGAGCTCGACCAGATGGCGCTGATGCCCTGCCACGCCTTCTTCCAGTTCTACGTCGCCGAGGGCCGCCTGAGCTGCCAGCTCTACCAGCGCAGCGCCGACCTCTTCCTGGGCGTGCCCTTCAACATCGCCAGCTACGCGCTGCTGACCCACATGCTGGCGCAGCAGTGCGACCTGGCGGTGGGCGACTTCATCTGGACCGGCGGCGACTGCCACATCTACGACAACCACGCCGAGCAGGTGCAGACTCAGCTGGCGCGCGAACCCCTGCCCTACCCGACGCTGCACCTGCGGCGCCGGCCGGCCTCGATCTTCGACTACGAGCTCGAGGACTTCGAGGTGCGCGACTACCGGCACCACCCCGCCATCAAGGCGCCGGTGGCGGTCTGACCGGCCCGGCCCGCCACGATGCTGCAACCCCGCCAGCTCGGCATGCTGGTGCTGCTCACGCTGATGTGGGGCACCAACTGGCCGATGATGAAGTTCTCGCTGCGGGAGCTGACACCGCTGTGGTTCCGCGCCTTCACGATGAGCGGCGGCGCGCTGGCGCTGGCGCTGTACTTCATCTGGCGTGGCCCGGGCCTGCGCCTGCCGAGGCGTGAATGGGCCGCGGTGCTCTGGCTGACGCTGCCCAACATCATCGGCTGGCACTTCTTCTCCATCCTGGGGCTGCAGGAGCTGGCTTCGGGCCGGGCCTCCATCCTCGGCTTCACGATGCCGGTGTGGACCGTGCTGATCGGCGTGCTGCTGGGCGTCGAGCGGCTCGGGCCGCGGGTGCTGATCTCGCTGGTGGCGGCTGTCGCCGCGGTGGGGCTGCTGTCCTTCCATGAACTCAGCCGGCTGGCCGGCCGTCCGCTCGGGGTGGCCTGGATGCAGCTGGCCGCGCTGGGCTGGGCCGCCGGCACGGTGATGATGCGGCGCACCCGCAGCGCCCTGCCCACCGAGGTGGTGACGGTGTGGATGCTGATCTTCGGCAGCGTCTTCTTCTGGCTCGCCGCCGCGCTGGCCGAGCCCTGGCCCGACGTGTCGCGCTTCTCCGGCGCGATGTGGGCCTCGCTGCTCTGGGGCGCGCTGCTGAACTACGGCTACGCCCAGGTGCTGTGGTTCGGCCTGGCGCGCAACCTGCCGCCCAGCGCCAGCGCCTTCTCGATCATGGCGGTGCCGCTGGTGGGCATCGCCACGGCCACCGCGATCGTCGGCGAGGTGCCCACCCTCACCGACGCCCTGGCCGCCGCCTGCATCATGACCGCCATCGCCAGCGCGCTGATCCGCCGCCCGCCCGCCGCACCGACATCGCCCGCCACATCGACCCCGCCACGGCCCCCGACGCCGCAGGAGCGCCGACCATGAGCCGCCTGATCCTGATCGCCGCGCTGGCGCGCGAGCGCGCCATCGGCCGCGCCAACGCCCTGCCCTGGCACCTGCCGGAGGACCTGAAGCACTTCCGCGCCCACACCCAGGGCGCAGCGGTGATCATGGGCCGGCGCACCTGGGAATCGCTGCCGCCGCGCTTCCGGCCGCTGCCCGGGCGGCGCAACATCGTCGTCACGCGCGATGCGCACTGGTCGGCCGACGGCGCCTGCCGCGCCGGCAGCCTGGCCGAGGCCTGCGCCGCGGCGGGCGATGCGCCGCGCGTCTTCGTGATCGGCGGAGCCGAGCTCTACCGCGCCGCGCTGCCGCTGGCCGACGAGCTGCTGCTCACCGAGCTGGACCTGGCCGTGCCCGACGCCGATGCCTTCTTCCCCGACTGGCGCGCCGCCGGCTTCGAGGCGGTGGCGCGCGAAACCCATCGGGCGGCGCCGCCGAACGACTTCGAGTTCGCCTTCCTGCGCTGCCTGCGGCGACCGGCCGCAACCGCCTGAACGCGGCCGAGCGGCCGCGCTGCCGGTGTCAGAGCGTGCGGCCCAGCGGCGCCACGCCGAACAGCCAGGCATGCGCCCAGAACGAGAAGGCCGCCCAGACCAGCGTGCCGATGCCCACGGCCAGGGCATCGCGGGCGCTGCGGCCCGCCGGGTAGACCGTGCCGGCGGCGCGGTCCCGATCCCGCGCGCTGCGCAGGTCCAGCACCGCCCAGGCCAGGAAGGCCCCGAAGAGCAGCAGGTCGGCCGCGCGGCCGTTGGCCAGCAGGTGCGCCACCGCCCAGACCTTGACGCCCAGCAGCATCGGGTGGCGCAGCTTCGCCTTCATCTGCGTGCCCGGCAGGTAGGCCGCCACCAGCAGCACGAAGGCCGGCCACATCAGCAGCACCGCCAGGTGGCGGGTCCAGAGCGGCGGCAGCCAGAGGTCCACCGGCGCGCTGCGCGCCGCCCCGTAGCCCCAGACGATCAGCGCCAGGCCGACCGCACTGAGCAGCGAGTAGCCGCCCTTCCAGGCGTTCTCGCCGAAGCGGTCGATCCGCGCCAGGCGCCAGTCCGGCGCGAAGATGCGCACCGAATGCACGCCCAGGAAGAGCAGCAGCCCCAGAATCAACGCCACCATGCCTGTCATCTTGGTCACCTCGCGTGACAAATCACCGAGGGCGCAGTATCGGGGATGCGGGCGATGTCCGCGGCCGGCACGACGTCGGCCCGATGGCGATCAGGTCACCCGGATCTCGCAGAGTTCCTCGCCCGCCGGATCGGTGACGTGCACCGCGCGGGCGATGCAGGGGTCGAAGCTGTGGAGGGTGCGCTGGATCTCCAGCGGCTGCGTCGGGTCGTGCAGCGGGTCCGCAAGCCCCGCCCTGCCGCGACCGGATCAGTCGTCGTCCCCGTCGTCCCCCGCATCCCCGTCGCCCTGCAGCAGCTGGGCGGCCGTCGGCAGCAGCCCCTGGGGCGAGCGCTGCCATTCCCAGGCCCCGTAGCCCAGCACCGCCAGCAGCAGCAGCAGGGCCAGCCAGGCGTGGTTGCGCCGGGCCAGGTCCGGGCCGTTGCCCTCGCTGCGGCCGGTGAGCATCGGCACGGCCAGGTTGCGGCGGCGCAGCAGGCTCATGCCGGCCAGCAGCGCCAGGTGGCCCAGCACCAGGGCCAGGAAGATCTGGCCGGCCGCCTCGTGCAGCTCCTCGAGGGCGTCGGTCAGCCAGGCGCCGCCCCATTCGTCGTAGCTGGCCCAGCCGCTGCCCACCAGCGGCGGCACGGCCAGCAGCAGCGTGGCCACGATCACCGCCATCGCCAGGTTCTGCCCCTGGCGCCAGTGCGCCGAGGTCAGGGCGCTGCCCTGCGCGCTGGCGCGCAGCCAGGGCATCACGCCGGTCAGCTTGCGCGCCAGCAGGCCCAGGCGCGCCTGGCGCGGCCCGAACAGGCCGTAGACGACGCGAAAGGCCAGCAGCCCGGCCATCGTCCAGCCCAGCGTGATGTGCAGGGCGCGCCAGTGCTCGGAGTCCCCGGTCAGGTAGGCCCCGGTGAAGCTCAGCGCGAAGAGCCAGTGGAACATGCGGGTGGGCGCGTCGATCACCCGCCGGGTGCGCGCGGGGGCGGCAGGGGCGGCCGCCGAGGGGGGCGTCCGGGCGCTGGCGCCGAAGGAGGGGGTCGTGCTCATGGGGAGTCTCCGGGCAGTCGAGGGTTCGTCACCGTTCAGTCGTGCCACATCCAGCGCTGGCGCAGGGTCAGCCCGGCGGGGTAGCGCAGCTCGTCGTCGTCGAAGCGGCCCTGGTCGGCCCCGGTGTGGCAGGCGCTGCACTGGGCGGGGCTCCTGACGCTGGGCAGCGCCCAGACGGCCGGCTCGATGCGGCGGTGCTTGCGCTCGAACCAGGCCGAGCGGGTGATGCGGTCCTGCGGCGGCACTTCGTGCACGCGCTTGTAGCTGCCGGCGTTGGCCTGCAGCCACTGGCTGAGCTGCGTCACCGTGGCGGGGTCGAGCGAGGCGTCGCTGCCGTAGTGCTTCTCGAGCCCGCCCATCAGGCGCTGCCAGGAGGCTGCGGGCAGCAGCGCCGGCGCATAGGCGGTGTGGCAGGCGGCGCACTCCTGCACGTAGGCCTTGGGCGTGACGCGGGGCATCAGCCGGTCGCTGTCGGCCTGGGCCTGGGTGGGAATGGCCGAGGCGACCAGGCACAGTGCCGCCACCAGCAGGCCCACCCGCGGGGCCGGGCGCAGGCGCCGGGCCCCGGATGGCATCGATACGGTCATGGAGGTTCTCATGGGTGTTCTCCTGGACGGAATCACTTCAGGCTGTTCAGCCAGGCCAGCACATCGGCCTTCTCGGCGGCGCTGCATTCACGCTTGAGCACATCGCGGCAGTTGCGGCCGAACCACTTGTCGACCCGGGCGCTGTCGGTGAAGGCCCGCGGGTTGAAGGCCGGCGCCAGCGGCTCGAGGACCTTGCCGGTGCTGGCATGCTGGCCCCGCGCGGTCGGCGGGTTGCCGTGGCAGGAGGCGCAGGACCACTCGCCGCCGTGCCGGCTGGTGAAGAAGAGCCGGCCGCGCGCGGCGTCGGCCGTGCTGCGTGCCTCGGCGCTGAAGCGCGCCTGCTGCGCCAGGGGGTCGGTGTCGGCCGCGCTGGCCGAAGCGGCGCACAGCGCCAGCGCGGCGGCCAGCAGCAGCGTGCGTGGCTGGGCAGCGGCCCGGGGAAGGAAGCGAAGCGGGGGGGACATGGCGGCATCCGGCGATGGGGCAGACCCGAGGGTCGATGCCGGCCATTCTTCGCGCGGGCCATTGAACCGAAGCTGAAGGCGGCGTTCATCGGCCGTTCAGCTTCGGGGCCGCAGAATGCCGGGCCATGTCGGTGAACTGCGCCCCTGCCCCCCCCTGCCCGGCAAGCCGCGCCGGCCGGGTGGCGGCGCGGGCGCTGGCCGGCCTGCTGGTCCTGGCGGGCCTGCTGGCCCCGGCGCAGGCCCACGATGACGACGATCACGAGCGGGCCCGCGCCGCCCTGCGCGCCGGCGAAGTGCTGCCGCTGAGCACGCTGCTCGAGCGCCTGCAGCGCCGCCACCCCGGCCAGGTGCTCGAAGTCGAACTCGAGCGCGACGACGGCCGCTGGATCTACGAGGTCAAGCTGCTGCGCCAGGACGGCCTGCTGTTCGAACTGGCGCTGGACGCGCGCAGCGGTGAAGTGCTCTCGCAGCGGCAGAAGAACGGCCGATCCGGAGGGCGGCAGCGATGAGGATCCTGCTGGTCGAGGACGAACCGACGCTGCGCGCCGCGCTGCGCCGCGACCTGGAGTGCGCCGGCTATGTCGTCGATGCGGTCGACAACGGCCGCGACGCCTGGCACCTGGGCGCCACCGAGCCCTTCGACGCCGTGCTGCTCGACCTGGGCCTGCCGCAGCTCGACGGCCTGACCGTGCTGCAGCGCTGGCGCGAAGCCGGGCTGGCGATGCCGGTGCTGATCCTCACCGCGCGTGACCGCTGGCACGAGAAGGTGGCCGGCATCGACGCCGGGGCGGACGACTACCTGGCCAAGCCCTTCCACACCGAAGAGCTGCTCGCGCGGCTGCGCGCGCTGATCCGCCGCGCCCAGGGACTGGCCTCGCCGCTGCTGCGCTGCGGCACGATCACGCTGGACACCCGCAGCGGCCGCGTCACCCTGGGCGGACAGCCCGTGACGCTGACCTCCCACGAGTACCGCCTGCTGGCCTACCTGATGCACCGCCCCGGCCAGGTGGTCTCGCGCAGCGAGCTCACCGAGCACCTCTACGCGCAGGACCACGACCGCGACTCCAACACCATCGAGGTCTTCGTCGGCCGGCTGCGCCGCAAGCTGCCGCCCGACTGCATCGAGACCGTGCGCGGCCTGGGCTACCGGCTGCAGGGCGGCGCATGATCGGGCGCGAAGGGCGCCAGGCTCTGCAGAACTCGCTGCGCGCGCGCCTGCTGGTGGCCACGCTGGTCGCCCTGCTGGTCGCGCTGCTGCTGGCCGGCGTGCTGCTGGCCGGGCTGTTCCGCGACCATGTGCGGCAGCAGTTCGCCACCCTGCTGACGGCGCAGCTCGACCAGCTCACCGCCCGGCTGACCTTCGACGCGGCCGGCCAGCCCCGGCTGGATCCGGCCGGGCTCAGCGACCCGCGCTGGTCGCGCCCCTACAGCGGCCTGTACTGGCAGGTCGACCAGGCCTCGCACGACGGCGCCGCTCGGCGCGGCCTGCTGCGCTCGCGCTCGCTCTGGGACACCGAGCTGCAGGCCCCCGCCGATCCCATCGGCGACGGCGCGGTGCACCTGCACGAAGTGGCCGGCCCCGGCGGCACCCGGCTGCTGCTGGCCGAGCGCAGCCTGCGCCAGGGCCGGGCCGAACCGGCCGAACCCGCCGCTGCGGCCCACAAGGCCCACAAGGCCGATGCAGCCGCTGCGGCCGACGCCCCTGGCGACACCGGTGCGCCGGTCTGGCGCCTGATGGTGGCGGCCGACCTGGCCGAGACCGAGCAGGCCGTCGACCACTTTGCCGGCACGCTGGCGGCGTCGCTGGCAGCGCTGCTGCTGCTGCTCTGCCTGGCGGCCCTCGCCCAGGTGCAGGTCGGCCTGGCACCGCTGCGCGCCCTGCAGCGCGCGCTCGCCGCGCTGCACGCGGGTCGCACGGCCCGGCTGGTCGGGCCCTTTCCCCAGGAGCTGCAGCCACTGGTCGCCGACTTCGACGCCGTGCTGGACCGCCACGCCCAGGTCGTGGCGCGGGCGCGCGCCCAGGCCGGCGACCTGGCCCACGCGGTGAAAACGCCGCTGGCCGTGCTGGCGCAGGCCGCCCAGGCGGCCCGCCACGATCCGCAGGCTGCGGCCGAGCTGCCCGCGCTGATCGAGCAGCAGGTCGCGCTGGCGCGCGGCCAGGTCGAGCGGCAGCTGGCGCGCGCCCGTGCCGCGGCGGCCCCGGGCCTGCCCGGTCTGCCCGGCAGCCGCTGCACCGTCGCCCCGCTGCTGGAGGGCCTGCTGCGCGTCATGGCCCGGGTGCACGCCGAGCGGCCGCTGCGGCTCGACGCCGGCGCGCCGGACCCTGGCATCGCCTTCGCCGGCGACGCGCAGGACCTGCAGGAAATGCTCGGCAACCTGCTGGACAACGCCTGCAAGTGGGCCCGCCAGCAGGTGAGCGTGCAGGTCCGCCTCGAGCCCGGGCCGACCGGACTCGCTGGATCGACCGGCGCGACCCTGCTGCTGCAGGTCGACGACGACGGCCCCGGCATCGCCGCCGAACGCCGCGAGGCCGTGCTCACCCGCGGCACCCGCCTGGACGAATCGGTGCCTGGCAGCGGCCTGGGCCTGTCCATCGTGCAGGAGCTGGCGCAGCTCTACGGCGGCCAGCTCGAGCTGGCGCCCAGCCCGGCCGGCGGGCTACGCGTCACGCTGCGGCTGCCGGGCGCCCGGGTCTGATACGGCCGCCGCCGCCCCTGCCGCCGGCGGGCACGGCACGCTCAGGGCGCAGGCCCGATCGAGCTGCCGTCGACGAAGACCGGCCGGCGCAGCAGGTGCTGGGGGGAGGCGGCCGGCTCGCGGATCACCCGCAGCAGCATCTCGGCGAGCGTGCGGCCGGCCTCGTAGGCGGTGGGCTGCTCGATGGCGGCGATGCTTTGGCCGGTCAGCAGCGTGTCGGGCGGCACGCCGTCGTAGACGATCACCGAGATGTCGCGGCCGATCGCCACCTGCGCGTCCAGCAGCGCACGCACCACCCCGATGCCGCAGAGGTTGTCGTCGACGAAGATCGCGGTGGGTCGGGGGTCGAGCGCCAGCACACGCTGCGCGGCCGCATAGCCGCCACGGCGCGACAGGCTGGCCTCCACCATGGCCTCCTCGCGCAGCGGCAGGCCGGCCTCGCGCAGCGCCCGCAGAAAGCCGCTGCGCCGCTGGCGGGCGAAGTTCAGGTGCGGTGGCGCGTGCACGAAGGCGATGTCGCGGTGACCCCGCCGCCCGAGCTCGTGCACGGCCAGCGCGCCGCCGGCCTCGTTGTCGAAGTCGAACCAGGAAAAGTCCATGCGCTCCCCCACACGCCCGTAGGCCACGAAGGGAAAGCCCGACTGGATCAGGTAGTCGATGCGCGGATCGCTCACGCGGGTGCGCGCGACGATCACGCCGTCGACCCGGCCGCCGCGCAGCAGGCGGTCGTAGGTGCGCAGCTCGTCGGTCTCGCGCGCCGAAGCGATCAGCAGGTCCATCTGCTCGGCGCCGAGCCGGTCGGACATGCCCTCCACCACGGCCAGGAAGTTGGGGTCGCCCAGGTCGCCGGCGTCGAGCGGATAGACGATGCCCACCGCATCGGCCTGACCGCGGGCCAGGCGGCGCGCCGCCAGGTTGGGCTGGTAACCCAGCTCCTGCGCCATCTTCGCGACGCGCTCGCGCGTCTTGGCGCTGACGTCGCTGTAGCCGTTGAGCGCCCGGCTCACCGTCGTCTGGGACAGGCCGAGCCTCGCGGACAGTTGCTTCAGATCGATCGACACGGCAGGGCCACCCGGCGGCTGGAAAGACAGCGATTCTCGCAAACCACCCGCCCGGCCGTGCAGCGCCGGCTCGCACGACAGGCCGACATGCTCAGCCCGGCAGCGCCACGCTGCGCGCGAAGGCCTGGCCCGCCGCGTCGAAGAGGTGGCACTGCTCGGGCCGCAGACGCAACGTCAGCGCCTCGCCGGCGCACTGCGGCGCATAGCCTTCCAGGCGCAGCGTGACCATCGGCAGGCCCGGCGCCACGTCCAGATAGAGCATCGAGGCCTCGCCCAGGCGCTCCATCTGCCGCACCGAAGCGGCCAGCGGCGCGCCCGGCGCCTCGCTACCGTGCAGCAGGTGCTCGGGGCGGATGCCCAGCGACACCGCGTCGCCCGGCTGCGCCCGGCGCGCGTCCACCGCCACGGTGATCTCGGCGCCCTCGCCCCGCTCACCGCCCTGCACGCGCACCACCGCGTGGTCGGCCTCGGCGCGCAGCAGCGTGGCCGGGAGGATGTTCATCTTCGGCGAGCCGATAAATTCGGCAACGAAGAGGTTCTCGGGCCGGTGGTACAGCGCCATCGGCGAGCCGAACTGCGCCACGCTGCCCTGCTCCTGCACGGCCGCGCCGCTGCGCAGCAGCACGATCTTGTCGGCCAGCGTCATCGCCTCGACCTGGTCGTGCGTCACGTAGATCATGCTGGCGGTGCCGATGTCATGGTGCAGCTTGGCGATCTCCAGGCGGGTCTGCACGCGCAGCGCGGCGTCCAGGTTGGACAGCGGCTCGTCGAAGAGAAAGACGTCCGGCTCCTTGACGATGGCGCGGCCGATCGCCACGCGCTGGCGCTGGCCACCCGAGAGCTGCTTGGGCAGGCGATCCAGCAGCGGGGTGAGCTGCAGGATGTCGGCCGCCTTCTTGACTTTCTTCTCGATGGTCAGCCTGTCGGCACCGAACACGCGCAGGCCGAAGGCCATGTTCTCCGCCACCGTCATGTGCGGGTACAGCGCGTAGCTCTGGAACACCATCGCCACGCCACGCTTGGCCGGCTCCAGCTCGTTGACCACCCGCCCGCCGATCGACAGCTCCCCGGAGGTGATGCTCTCCAGCCCCGCCACCATGCGCAGCAGCGTGGACTTGCCACAGCCCGAAGGGCCGACGAAGACGCAGAACTCGCCCTGGGCGATGGCAATGTCGGCGTCCTTGATGGTGTAAGGCAGATTCGGGGCGTAGCGCTTGCAGACGCGCTGGAAGTCGATGCGGGACATGGCGGGCTCGCTCCTTCGGATCAGGACAGGTGGGCGATCAGGCCGCCCCAGGGTGCCAGCTCGATGCCCTCGGCATCGGGCCGGCCCCCGACCACGCCGCTGGCGCTGCACAGGCTGGCCACCCACAGATCGGCGGGCAGCTCCAGGCGGGCCGGGCGAGCACTGAAGTTGTAGGCGCACAGCAGGCGCTGGCCCCGCTGGCCCGCCTTGGCCGGCTCCTCGCGCACGAAGGCGAAGACCTGCGCGTGCGCCGGCAGCAGCGTCTGCGTGCCGGAGATGAGCGCCGGCTGCTGGCGGCGCCAGCGCAGCAGGCGGCGGTAGAAGTGCAGCAGCGACTGGGCGTCGGCCTCCTGGCGATCGACGGCCAGGGCGCGGTGCGGCTCGGCCAGCGGCAGCCAGGGCCGGGTCGCCCCGCTGCCGAAGCCCAGGTCGGCCGCCTCGGCCACCCAGGGCATGGGCGTACGGCAGCCGTCGCGGCCCTTGAAGTCGGGCCACATCTCGATGCCGTAGGGGTCGTGCAGGTCCTCGTAGGCGATGTCCGCTTCGGGCAGGCCCAGCTCGTCGCCCTGGTAGAGGCAGGGCGAGCCGCGCAGCGTCATCTGCAGCGCCGCGGCGATGCGCAGCAGGCCGGGCGTGGCGCGCTCGCCGTCGCCCTCGCTCCAGCGCGTGGCCAGGCGCACGCAGTCGTGGTTGGACAGCGCCCAGCAGGGCCAGCCGCTGCCGATCACCTGCTCGACGCGCGTCATCAACGCGTGCAGGAAGGGCGCGTCGTGCGGCCGGCCGAGCAGGTCGAAGCAGTAGGCCATGTGCAGCCGGTCTTCACCGTTCGGACCGGCGCTGGTGTACTCGGCCATGCGCGCCAGGCCGTCGTCGTCGCCGATCTCGCCGACCGTCGTGGTGTGCGGATACTGGTCGAGCAGCGCGCGCAGGCGCTGCAGGAAGGCCAGGTTCTCCGGCTGGCTCTTGTCGTGGCGGTGCCACTGCCAGGCGTAGGGGTTGAGCGAGTTGACCGCCGGATCCTCGCCGGTCGGCCGCCCGCGCGGCGGGTTGTCGCGCAGCTGGGCGTCGTGGAAGTAGAAATTGGCGGTGTCCAGGCGATAACCGTCCACACCGAGGTCGAGCCAGAACTTCACCGTCTCCAGCAGCGCGTCCTGCACCGCCGGTTGGTGGAAGTTCAGGTCCGGCTGGCTGGTCAGGAAGTTGTGCAGGTAGTACTGGCAGCGCCGCGTGTCCCAGTGCCAGGCGCTGCCGCCGAAGATGGACAGCCAGTTGTTGGGCGGCGTGCCGTCGGCCTTGGGGTCGGCCCAGACGTACCAGTCGGCCTTCGGGTTGTCGCGGCTGGCGCGGCTTTCCTTGAACCAGGGGTGCTGGTCGCTGGTGTGCGAGAGCACCTGGTCGATCATCACCTTCAGGCCCAGGCCGTGGGCGGTATCCAGCAGGGTGCGGAAGTCGGCCAGCGTGCCGAAGATCGAATCGACGTTGCAGTAGTCGCTCACGTCGTAGCCGTAGTCCTTCATCGGCGAGGTGAAGAAGGGCGACAGCCAGATCGCATCGACTCCGAGCGAGGCCACGTAGGGCAGCCGGGCGGTGATGCCGGGCAGGTCACCGATGCCGTCGCCGTTGCTGTCGGCGAAGCTGCGCGGATAGATCTGGTAGACGACGCCGCCGCGCCACCAGCCGTTGTTGGGTGCTTTCATGATGCAGGGAACTCCTATGGGGCGATCAGCCCTTGACGGCGCCAGCGGTCAGGCCCGAGACGATCTTTTTCTGGAAGGCGAGCACGAGGCCGATCAGCGGCAGCGTCACCAGCACGGAGGCGGCCATGATCTTTCCCCAGGGGATCTCGTACTTGCTGGCGCCGCTGATCAGCGAGATCGACACCGGCACGGTGCGCTCGTGGTTGTCGATCACGAAGGTCAGCGCGAAGAGGAACTCGTTCCAGGCCGCGATGAAGGCCAGCAGCCCGGTGGACACCAGTGCGGGCCACAGCAGGGGCATGAAGACCTCCCAGATGATGCGCGCGGGGCCACAGCCGTCCATGATCGCGGCCTCCTCCAGCTCCTTGGGCAGCTGCTTCATGAAGGTGGTCAGCACCCAGACGGTGAAGGGCAGCGTGAAGATCAGGTAGGGCAGCACCAGGCCCAGCGAGCGGTTGTACAGGCCGAGCGCGCGGATCATCTCGAACATGCCGGCCAGCACCGCCACCTGCGGGAACATCGACACGCTCAGGATCGTGCCCAGCAGCAGGCCGCGGCCCTTGAAGCTGATGCGCCCCAGCGCATAGGCCGCCGTCACGCCCAGGAAGATCGACAGCGCCACCACCGCCACCGACACGAGGATCGAGTTGACGATGTGCCGCCCGAAGGGCTGCTCGGCCACGGTGAACAGCTCGACGTAGTTGCGCAGCGTCGGGCTGGCCGGCACCAGGCTGATGGAGAAGAGGTCGGCGCCGGTCTTCAGCGAGGTCGAGATGGCGTAGACGAAGGGGAAGACCGACACCACCGTAACCAGCGCGGCCAGCAGGTAGATCGCGATGCGGCCCACGGGCAGGCGCCGGCGAGGGCGCGAGGAGACGGTGGGGGAGACGGCGGGATTCATGCGTCCTCCGACAGCTTCATGCGCGACAGGCGCATGCAGACGATGGTGGCCGCGCCGATGATCAGGAACAGCGCGGTCGACGCAGCCGAGCCGTAGCCCATGTAGCCGTTGTCCACCATCTCGCGGCGCACGAAGCCGCTCATGCTCATCGTGCTGTTGTTGTTCGAGGTCAGCACGTAGATCAGGTCGAAGACGCGCAGCGCGTCCAGCAGGCGGAAGATCATCGCCACCAGCAGCGCCGGGCGGATCAATGGCAGCGTCACCTTCCAGAACACGCGCAGCGGATGCACGCCGTCGACCCGGGCGGCCTCGTAGCAGTCACTGGGCAGGGTCTGCAGCGCGGCCAGGATCAGCAGCGCCATGAAGGGCGTGGTCTTCCACACGTCCACCGCCACCACGGTCCACAGCGCCCAGGCGGGCTCGGCGGTCCAGGCGATCTTGGCGTCGATCAGCCCCCAGCCCTGCAGGATGGCGTTCACGATGCCGAACTGGTCGTGCAGCATCCAGCCCCACATCTTGGCCGAGACGATGGTCGGAATCGCCCAGGGCACCAGCACCGCGGCGCGCACCAGCGTGCGGCCTTTGAACTCCTGGTTCAGCAGCATCGCCACGCCCAGGCCGAACAGCGTCTCCAGCGCAACCGACACCAGCGCGAACTGGAAGGTGTTGCGGATCGACACCCCCCAGTCGCCGGCCCAGAACCCTTCGGTGTTGTGGGGGTTGGCGAACAGGCCGTATTCGCCGACGTAGTTGGTCCAGCCAACGAACTGGGCCGAGCCGATGTCGTTGATGTTGGCATCGGTGAAGCTGAACCAGATCGTGCGCGCCAGTGGCCAGGCGGCCACCAGCAGCAGCGTGATCAGCATCGGTGCCAGGAAGATCCAGGCGGTTCGAGTCGTGCGGCGCATGATGTACAGGCTATCGGGCAACAGGACGGATCGCTCGCCAAGTACCGGCTACGGACCACTTCGCCCCGCGGCGCTTCTTAGGCAGCGGAGCCATGTTCATCCAGCGGCCACCGCGGATCCGGCTTCGCCGGTCCGCGGGTGGCGCCCCCTCGAGGGGGAGCGGCGTCAGCCGCAACGGGGGTGGGTCACCACTTCCCGCGCTTGATCTGGTTGAGCTTGCCTTCGAGCTTCTTCAGGCTGGTCTCGGCCGGCTCCTTGCCGGAAAGCACGTCGTGGGTGGCGTTCCAGAAGGCGGCGCTGACCTCGTTGTACTTCAGGCCGGTGGCGGTGGAGGGGCGCGGCACGGCCGAGGTGAACACGTCGTAGAGGCTGCCGAAGAAGGGCGTGGCGGCCAGCACCTCCTTGTCCTTGTACAGCGCCGGGAGGGTCGGATTGAACGAACCCTTGATCGCGCGCTCCTTCTGGATCTCCTTGCTGGTGAGATACATCACCAGCTCGGCGGCCAGCTTCTGCTCCTTGGAGTACTTCGACACCGCCAGCTGCCAGCCGCCCAGCGTGGCAGCGTTCTTGCCACCCTCACCGCCCCTGGGCAGGGCCGACACGCCGATCTTGTCCTTGATCTTGCTGTCGCCACCGTTGCCCAGGCTCCAGGCGTAGGGCCAGTTGCGCATGAAGACGGCGTTGCCGTTCTGGAACACGCCGCGCGCATCCTCCTCGCCGTAGTTCAGCACGCCGGTCGGAGCGATCGTGCCGATCCACGAGGCCGCCGTGGTCAGCGCCTTGGCCGCCTGCGGGTTGTTCACCGTGATCTTGCCGCTGGCGTCCACGATGTTGCCGCCGCCGTAGCTGGCGATCCACTCGACCGCGTCACAGGTCAGACCCTCGTAGGCCTTGGCCTGGAAGACGAAGCCCTGCATGTCGGCGTTGCCGGCCTTGCGCTCGGCGTCCTGGATCTTCCTGGCCGTGGCGGCCAGCTGCTCCCAGGTGGCGGGCGGCTTCTCGCCGTACTTTTCCAGCAGGTCCTTGCGATAGTAAAGAAGGCCGGCGTCGGTGAACCAGGGCATCGCGATCAGCTTGCCGTCCACGGTGTTGTTGGCCACGATGGACGGGAAGTGCTCCTTCTCGACGCCCTTGCTGTAGGGCTTCAGGTCGATCAGGTGGTCCTTGATCATGCCGGGCCAGACCACGTCGACGTTGATGATGTCCACGTCGGCGCTCCTGGCGGCGAACATCTGCCGGTACAGCCCGAGCAGGTCGGTGGTGGACTGCGGCAGCGTGAAGAGCTTGACGGTGTGGCCGGTCTTCTTCGCCCACTCTTCGGTGTGCTTCTTGCAGAACTCGAAGTCCTGACCCACCGAGCCGCAGGAAATGGTGAGGGTGGCCGCCTGGGCGGCCGTGCCGGCGCCGAGCGCGACCAGGGTGCCGACAAAGAGTGCGGACAGCTTGATCTTCATGGGATATCTCCGAAGAAATCGACAGGAGTCGAGCAGGCCGACCGGGCCGCTCAGGGCGCGCACCGACCGACCATGCAGCATGATCAGAAGCGCTTTGGATTGCCGTTCAGCATAGCCCGGAGCGCTGCTGCGATGAATGCGGGGTCGTGTGGAGGGCGGGTCACCACCAGGCCTCGACCTGTACGCCGTAGCCCAGGCCGCTGCGCTTGCCGGCATAGGTGGCGACCGGGGTGCCGCAGTCGCGGCCGGTGCAGGCCACGCCGCCCGCGGCGGCGGCGTCGTTCCACTTGGCGTAGGTGCCGTAGAAGCGGATCGCCGGGCGCGACCAGATGCTGCTGCCCATCGAGAACTGCGTGCCTGCGGTCAGCTTGGCCAGAGTGCGGGTGTCCTGACCGTCGGGCTTGACCTGCTGGTAACCGACCTCGGACATCAGGCTCCAGACGTTGTTGAGGTGGTACTGCGGGCGGGCGCCGACCCAGAGGTCGCGCGTCTTGCTGCCGTTGACCTCCGACTGGCGCAGACCGGCGGTCATCGAGGCGGTCAGTGACGAGCCCTTCGGCTCGATCACCCACTGGTCGGCCAGCATCCACTCGGTGCGCGAATCGTTGCTGGCCACGATGGCAAAGCCCTTGAGCGCCGTGGCGTTCCTGGTGTACTGGGCAATCACCGTGTTGAAGCCGCCCAGACCGAACACGTTCTCCTGCGTATGGGTGGCGGTGAGCCCGAAGCCGTTCCGGCCATCGTTGCCACCATCGGCCAGCGCGGCATCGTCGCGGTTGTCCTTGACCACCAGGTTGACGCCCACGGTCAGTTTGCCGCCGGGGTTGACGGCAATGTCCTGCAGGCGCAGGTCGTGCGAGGTGGCGGCCCGGGCGCCCCCCTCGACGATGCCAGGCTGGTACTGGCCCACGTTCTTCTCCGAGGCCCAGTCGGCCTGGCCAGCGCGCAGCCAGGCGTAGGACAGCTTGCCGATGCCCACGTCGACGTTGTCCAGACCCCAGCCCGGACTCTGCGCCGGCTCCCAGTAGGTGTAGTCCAGCATGTGGATGTCGGGGTTCTTGTAGAAGCGCTTGCCCGCCCAGAGCGTGGCGCCTTTCAGGCCCGCAACGCCCATTGCTGCACCGATGTCCCGGGCCTCGACGAACGCCTCGCGGAAGGCCGGCGTGGTCTGCTCCCAGTTGGCCAGCTGCTGCGTGCCGTAGGCGGTGGTGAACTGGGCCCGGAAGGTCGTGCCGTCCACCTGGCCCAGCGTGGAGGCCAGGGTCAGGCTGGCATAGGTGTCGCACTCGTTGCCGAGGCGGAACCACACCGCCGAGCCGGGCAGGCGGAAGCACAGCTCCTTGCCCCCCTGGTCGCTGGAGCCACTTCCGCTGCGGAAGTAGCCGTGGAAGTCGATCGGGGAAGCCGCCGCCGAAGCGGCCATGCCAGCGGCAGCAAGGGCGCAGGCAACACGGATCAGGTTGTTCATGGGAAGTCTCCTCAGACGGGTCATCACGGGCATACCACCCGCACGGCGCATCGAACCGGTTTTGCTCCGGTGCGGCCATCGCAACATGCACCGCCACATCCAAAGCGCTTTGAAATTTATCCGAAGCGCTTTGAACATGAATGAGTGTTAACCCCAGCGTGAAGCTCATCTGCATCGAATACAGTCATTCAAAGCGCTTCTGAACAAGGTTCTTGCGCTGACGCAACCGCTTCTGCTGCGCGGCCGTAGTTGCCGCCGGGCCAACCCATGCTCTCCCTCGACCAGCAAGTCCAGCTCGCGCTCGGCCACGTCCGCCGACACCTGACCCGCCAGATCGGCCGCCAGGCCCGCGGCGCCGCCTGGGAGGCCTTCGACGCCCGCCTGGTGCGTCATTTCCCGGCGCTGCTACGCGAGCTCGCCGGCGTGTACGGGGCAAGGGCGGACTTCCTCGACGTGCTGGCCCGCGTGGTCGCCACCGCCTGGCAGGGCTGGCGCGAACGGCCCGCCGACCTGCGCGCGCTCGACGCCGCCCGGGAGGCGCAGCCGCACTGGTTCCAGTCCGAGCGCATGCTCGGTGGCGTCTGCTACGTGGAACTCTACGCCGGCAACCTGCGCGGCCTGATGGCACAGATTCCCTACTTCAAGGAACTGGGGCTGACCTACCTGCACCTGATGCCGCCCTTCCTCTGTCCGGCGGACAACAGCGACGGCGGCTATGCGGTCAGCAGCTACCGGGAGATCGACCCGGCGCTGGGCACGATCGACGACCTGCGCGCGCTGGCCGCCGCGCTGCGCCGCGAGGGCATCAGCCTGGTGCTGGACTTCATCTTCAACCACACCGCCGACGAGCACGCCTGGGCGCGTGCGGCGGTGGCGGGGGAGGAGGCCTTCCGCGACTTCTACCTGATCTTTCCGGACCGCACGCTGCCCGACGCCTACGACCGCACGCTGCGCGAGATCTTCCCGGACCAGCACCCGGGCGCCTTCACCCAGCTGGACGACGGGCGCTGGATCTGGACCACTTTCAACTCCTTTCAGTGGGACCTGAACTACGCCAACCCGGCGGTCTTCGACGCCATGGCCGGCGAGATGCTGGCGATCGCCAACCTGGGCGCCGAGATATTGCGCATGGACGCCGTGGCCTTCATCTGGAAACAGCTGGGCACCGACTGCGAGAACCTGCCGCAGGCGCATGCGCTGATCCGCGCCTTCAACGCGGTGTGCCGCATCGCCGCGCCGGGGCTGCTGTTCAAGTCCGAGGCCATCGTGCACCCGGACCAGGTGGTGAAGTACATCGCGCCCGAGGAATGCCAGCTCTCCTACAACCCGCTGCAGATGGCGCTGCTGTGGAACAGCCTGGCCACCCGCGAGGTCAACCTGCTGCAGCAGGCGCTGGAGGAGCGCCACGCCCTGCCCGCGGGCACCGCCTGGGTCAACTACGTGCGCAGCCACGACGACATCGGGTGGACCTTTGCCGACGAGGATGCGATCCGCGCGGGCATCCAGGGCTTCGACCACCGCCAGTTCCTGAACCGCTTCTACGTCGCCCGCTTCCCCGGCAGCTTCGCGCGCGGCGTGCCCTTCCAGGACAACCCGGCCACCGGTGACTGCCGCATCAGCGGCACCTGTGCCTCGCTGGCCGGTCTGGAGCAGGGCGACCCGCACGCCGTGGCGCGCATCCTGCTGCTGCACGGCATCGCGCTGAGTGCGGGCGGCATTCCGCTGATCTACCTGGGCGACGAGGTGGGCACGCTCAACGATCCAGGCTACCTCGACGATCCAGCCAAGGCCGGCGACAGCCGCTGGGTGCACCGGCCGCGCCGCGCCGAGTCGCTTTACGCGCAACGACGCGAACCCGGCACGCCCGCGCAGCGCATCTACCAGGGGCTGCGGCGCATGATCGAGCAGCGCTGCGCCTGCCCGGCCTTCGCCGGCGGGGCCCTGACCGGCTTTCGCAGCGGCAACCCGAGCGTGCTGGGCTACACCCGGGAAGGCGGTGGCCGGCGGGTGCTGGTGCTGGCCAACTTCAGCGAATGGCACCAGTCGTGTCCTGCCGCGGTCTTCTGCGCCCAGCCCGACGCGACTCGCGACCTGATCGGTGGGGCAGCCCGCCGGCTGCGCGACGGCCTGACCCTGGCGCCCTACGAGCTGCTCTGGCTGGACCTCGGCGGCAGCGCAGGCGCCTGACCCTTGCGCTGCGCAGCCGACGGCCGAGCCCGGGGCATCCGCGCCGGCAGCCGGCAGGACCGCAGCGATCTGCCCGCCCCCATCGGCGCGGCCGAGCGGCGGCCCCCCAACGCGATCCTCCGATGCCCACTCCCCCTGCCCGGCCCCTGCCGAACCCCCGAACCGACTCCTCCACAGGGCTGGGGCTCTGGGCCACCCGGGCGCAGTTCGCCGCCCTGGGCCTGCTGGCCGGCGCCTGGGGCGTGCACATCCCCTCGGTCAAGCAGCATTACGAACTGGGCGAGGCCCTGCTGTCGCTGCTGCTGCTGACGGCCGCGGCAGGCGCCTTGCTGGCGCTGTTCACGGCCGGGCGGATCGTCGCCAGGCTGGGGGTGCGACGGACCTGCATGGCTGCGGCCGCGGTGATGGGAACGATGCTCGCCAGCGTGCTGTGGTGGCCCTCGCTGGGCTGGCTGCTGCCGGCCATGTGGGTGTTCGGTGCGGCGATGAGCGTCTTCGACGTCGCCATCAACACCGAGGGCACGGCGCTGGAAAGCCTGGGCGGCCGCGCCGTGATGAGCCACCTGCACGGCATGTTCAGCCTGGGCGCGATGGCCGGCGCCGCGCTCACCGGCGCCCTGCTGCGCGCCGGCGTGGCCGCCACGCTGCAGCTGGCCGCCGTCGGTGCCGCCGTGGCCCTGCTGGCGGCCGGCGCCGCACACGGCATGCTCGCCAGCCATCCGGACGGCCCGGACGACGCCCCGCAGGCCCACTTCGCCTGGCCGCGCGGGCGGCTGCTGGTGATCGGTCTGATGATCTTCGCTGGCATGAGCGCCGAGGGCGTCATGTACGACTGGAGCGTGCTCTACCTGAAGCAGGAGGTCGGCCTGACGCAGGACGTCGCCGCGCTGGGCTATGCGGCCTTCACCGGCGCGATGGCGGCGGCGCGCTTCGGCGGCGATGCGCTGCGCACCCGCTTTGCCGAACGCCGGCTGCTGCGCGCCAGCGCGGCGCTGGCCGCCGTGGCCATGGCCGTGGTGCTGCTCAGCGGCCACCCGGGGGTGGCGATCGCCGGCTACGCACTGATCGGCGCCGGCCTGGCACCCGTGGTGCCCATCCTCTACAACGCCGCCACCCGCGTGCCCGGCTACAGCCGGGCAGCGGCGATCGCCGCGGTGTCATCGATCGGCTACGCCGGCTTCATGATCGGCCCGCCGCTGATCGGCGGCATCGCACACGCGCTGTCCCTGACCGCCGCGATGGGCGTGGTGGTCGTGATGGCCGGGCTGCTGGCGATCGGAGCGCGGCGGGTGGGCTGAACGGGGCCCTCTCTCCCCCCTTCCCCCTGGTTCCATTTCCCCCTCTCCCGGACGAGCCGGGCATCGGCCTTGCTTGATCCCTCCGACACCGCACGAGGGGCCTTCCGAATGTCCGCTTCCCTACGAAACAAGATCGCCGAAGTCTTCGACGAGCCCGGTTGCGACAATAACCAGGCCAAGAGCGAGAAGGAGCGCAAGAAAGGCTGCACCAAGCAGCTCACCCCCGGCGCCGCGGCTGGCGGCTGCGCCTTCGACGGCGCCAAGATCGCGCTGCAGCCCATCGTCGACGTGGCGCACCTGGTGCACGGCCCCATCGCCTGCGAGGGCAACAGCTGGGACAACCGCCACTCGGCCAGCTCCGGCGCGCAAACCTACCGCACCGGCTTCACCACCGACATCCACGAGCTGGACGTGATCTACGGCGTCGGCCTTGCGAAATTCATCCCACGCGACCGACCGCATGGCGATGAGCGCCCGACGTCAATCGCCATTGGGCGCATGCTGAAGAGCGCGAAGAGCTCCGTGCAGGCACCACGGCCGCCTGATGGCCGCCCGACAGGAC
>JAKLLA010000033.1 GCA_023150375.1 Burkholderiaceae bacterium | reverse complement strand
TTGGCGTTGTAGGCCACGCACTTGAGCGTGATGGCCAGTTCGTTTCGGGCCAGCGTCATGGCCCGCACCACCTTGCCGCCCAGCTGCTCCAGCCCGGCAAACACGTGTTCGACCCGGGCTCTGGTCTTGTTGATGGTGCGGTTGCGCGCTTCCAGCCGCTGGCGTGCCTCCTGGCCCGGCTTGGCACGTCGGGCGATGCCGTCGCGCAGTTGATGGCGCGCCAGCAACTCGCGGTTGGCCTGGGCGTCATAGCCCCGGTCGGCCAGCAAGCGGCTGCGGGTGTTGGTGGTGTCCAGCACCGCCTGCAGCGTCTGGCCGTCGTCCACATTGGCCGCCGTCACCTTGATGCGGCGGATGAGCTTCCAGCGCGCATCCACGTTGCTGTGCACCTTGTAGCCATAGAAGCTCTTGCCGTGCTTCTTGGTCCAGCGCGCATCTCGGTCGGTGTGCCTCAACCGCTTGGTGCTCCAGCCTTCGGGGACCTTGCCTTCATTGAGCACCTGGCGTTCCTCGCTGCGCACCTGGGTGATGGGCGCCTGCACGATGCTGGCGTCCACGATCTGCCCACCTCGCGGGATGTAGCCTTGTTTCTGCAGTTGCTGGCTCACCGCCTCGAAGATCGCTCGCGCGCCCAGGCCATCCTTGCTCAGGCGCTGCTTGAAGCTCCACAGTGTGCGGGCATCAGGAATGTGCAACTGGCCGTCGAGCCGGCAAAAGCGCTGGAAGCTCATGCGGTCCAGCACCTGATGTTCGCAGTCTTCGTCGCTCAGGTTGTACAGCGACTGCAGGAACACTATGCGCACCATCACCTCGGTCGGGTACGGCGGGCGTCCACCCTTGCTGCGGTCCGCCCGGGGGCACTTGGCATCCACCGCTGCGGCCAGCGCACCGAAGTCGATCAACTCATCCATCGCTGCCAGGTTCGCAACGTAGCCCCGCAGCTTGGCTTGGCGTTGCTCCTGCACGAACAGATCGGCCTCAGGCCGGTCCTGGAAGAAGGCCGAGGGCTTGATGCGCGGGGTGATCATGCTCTCCATCTTGCCGCGTCAGTGAGCTCGCAACGAGAGAGGTTTCAAGAAGTGCCCTCCTGTGACGGACATGACGAGCATCGCACAGCCCTTGCGATTGCGGTATCCGGAAATCCTACAGTCAGCCTGTAGTGCGTACCCCAGACGGTAAGCGCTGGCTCATGTTCGGCCGCTGAGACCTCTTTGGAACGGAGGCGTTAGAGCTCTGTAGCTCCCCAACCTTCAACCATCACTAGCAGGGGGCTGCATGGGGCCCGCGCGAAGGACCGCTGAGCGGCGATCAAGTCGGACCAGTCAGAGTCGCTGAAGGGTCGAGAGCCGCCAGTCACAACGCCCGCGGTGAACGGTGTGCTGGGGTCTGGGTCGACAGAGTCCAGGTCACTGCCTCGGCCGGAGAAGTGCGCAGGGACCAGTGATGCGTGCAGGGTGTGGGCCGCAGTTATCCGGTCTGCCACCGGTCCAGACTGCTCGCATCGCAAGCCCCGGCATGACGATGCGGCCGCTGGCAGTCGCCAGCTTCCCGGCAACAGCGGCGGCGATCCCGCCGCGCTACTTGCCGTCGACCGGCACCCGCAGCCCGATATCACCACCACCAATCCGCGAGCGCCATCACCCGCACTCCGTAGGCCACCCAACCCACCCCGCCGATTTCCCATGCGCGACAACCACTTCCGCATGCCCCGCACCCACCCGCCAACCAACGTCTGGCCCGCTCCGCAGGCCGGAAAGGGACCAGAAGCAAAAACGGCCTAGACGCCTGCGCGTCTAAGCCGTTGTTTTGCTTGGAGTTTTGGCTCCCCGACCTGGGCTCGAACCAGGGACCTACGGATTAACAGTCCGGCGCTCTACCGACTGAGCTATCGGGGAACAGCGTGTGTACGCCTTGATCGGTATGTGTCCGACGCGGTGACCTGCCTGGGAGGGCAGGGCCTGTCGAACAGAAGACCCAGCGGCTTGCGCTTCTGGGCCTTCGAGTGATTTGGCTCCCCGACCTGGGCTCGAACCAGGGACCTACGGATTAACAGTCCGGCGCTCTACCGACTGAGCTATCGGGGATCAGCTGTTTGCTGAGACGGCGATTCTAGTGGAGTTTCTTCGCCGGTGGCAAGAGGTGGCGTGGCGTGCGGCTCACAGGTCGACCTCCAGGCCGAGGCGCCAGCTGCGTTCGGCCATCGGGAAGAGGTAGATGTGCTCGAACTGGTAGGGCGCTTCGCGCCAGGCGCGGCGGTTGGTGGCATTGTCCAGGCCGGCGGTCCAGGTGAGGCGCTGCGCGCCCGAGGTCTGGCGCCACTGGGCAGCGAGGTCCAGGCGGGTCCAGGCGGGGATGGAGGCGGCGCCGGCGTAGGGGCTGACGCGGCGTTCGCCCTCGTGCACCAGGCTGGCCGCGGCGCTCAGGCCGGGCAGGGCAGCGGCGGTGAAGTCGTAGGCGGCGCGGGCGCGCAGGCTGCGCGCCGGCACGTTGGCGGGGCGCTGGCCGTCCAGCGCGGGGTTGCGGCTGTCGATGCGGCGGGCCTGCAGCAGCATGGCGCTGCCGCCGAGCTTCCAGGCGCCCAGGGTCTGCTCGACCTGGCCTTCCAGGCCGCGGTGGCGCTGCAGGCCGTCGGGCACGACGGTGCAGGTGCCGCCAGGGGTGTCGCTGGCGCAGTTGCTGCCCACAGGGGCGGTCTGGGCACGGCGGATCTCGAAGGCGGCCAGGCTCCAGCTGCGGCCGCTGGCGCTGCCCTTCAGGCCGAGTTCGGCCTGGCGGCTGCGCGACAGCAGGGCTTCGCCGCGGTTGGTGTAGCGGGCCCGGTTGGGCACCACGTCGGTTTCCATGCCGCGGCCCCAGCTGGCGTAGGCGATGTGCTGCGGGGCCCATTCCCAGCTCAGGGCCAGCCAGGGGGAGGTGACGTGGGCGTCGTAGCCGGTGGGGCGGCTGCCGTCGGTGCGCACGCTGTCGCGCTGCAGGCGGCTGTGGCGCAGGCCCAGCCAGGCCTGCCAGTCGGGCGCCAGGCGCACGGCGTCGCGCAGGTAGAGCTCGGTGCTGCGCTCGTCGCGGTTGGTGTTCTGATCGGTCAGCTCGGGACTGGCGGGCAGCATCACGCTCCCGTCGATGCGGCCGCTGCCGACGTAGTTGTAGGCCTGCATCTGCAGGCGCTGCCGGTAGCGGGTGGCGAGCAGGCCGGCGGCGAGCTGGTGGGTCATGCCGGCCAGCTCGAGGCGGCCCTGCAGGCCCAGGTCCAGGGCGTCGCTGCGGCGGCGCTCGTTCTCGCTGCGGTAGTCGTAGAGGTCGAAGCTGCCGTCGGGGCAGTAGCGGTCGGCGTAGTAGAGGTCGGCGCCGGCGTCGTAGCAGCCGTAGGGGAAGGCGATGCGGTCGTCGCTGCGCAGCCGCTGGGTCATGCCGTGGGCGACGGCCTTCCAGCCGGCGCCCAGCGGCTGGGTCCAGCGCAGCGAGGCGGTGTCGCCCTCGAGCCGCACGGGCTGCGACCAGGGCTGGTGGTTGAGGTTGATGCGCGGGTCGGCGGGCGCGGGCACCCGATCGCCCAGCATCGAGAAGCCGGGCACGCTGGGCTGGCTCTGCACGCCGTGCTCGAGCTCGGCCTCGAGCAGGGCGCCGCCGCCCAGGCGCCAGTCGGCGGCCAGGGCGACCAGGTGGGCACGGCCGCGGGTGGCGTCGGTGCGGGTGTTCAGGCGCTCGGCGGCCAGGTTCAGGCGCAGGCCGAATTCGCGCGCCTCGCCCAGGCGGCGCGACAGGTCGAGCCCGGCGCCGTAGGCCTCGCCCTGGCGGGCGTCCAGGCGCAGGCGGCTGAGGTCGCGGTCGGGCCGCTTGACGACGAGGTCGACCAGCCCGCCCGGCGCGCTGGTGCCGGCCTGCATGCCGCTGGCGCCCTGCAGCACCTCGAGGGCGGCCTTGTTGGCCAGGGGCAGGCGGGTTTCGGCGTTGATCGGCAGGCCGTCGCGGCGGTAGTTGTAGCGGTTGTCGAGTACGAAGCCGCGCACGCTGAGGTAGTCCCAGTAGCCGGTGGTGTTGTAGGCGTCGCCGATGGCCGCGCGGGTGGCGGTGATGCCGGCCAGGCGCTCGATGCCCATCTCGCGCAGGTCGTCGGCGCCGAGCACGCTGGCGGCCACGGGGGTGAGGGCGAGGGGCTGATCGCCGAAGCCGGTGACGCCGGCACTGGGCAGGCGGCCGGTGATGGTGACGCGGCCCAGGTCGGCGCGGGCGGTGGAAGCCCCGCCGGCGGCCGGGACGGCGCCCGGGGCCGAGGCGGGGGCGGCGGCCGGAGCGGCCGGGGCGGCCTGGGCGGCCTGGGCGGCCGTGCCGGGCTCGGGGGCCGGTGCCGGCGTCTGCGCCAGCAGCGCCGGGCTGGCGAGCAGCGCGGCAGCGGCCGCAGCCAGGGCGTGGCGGGCGGGCTGCCGTGGGCGGTGCCGGCGTGCCGGATGGGCGGTGCGGGCCGGGGCAGGGGCCGCGGGGGCAGGGAGGGCGGGGCGGGCGGGCTGGCCTGGGCAGGCCTGGCGGGTGAAGGTCGGTGCCATCGTGTTTCCGGTGCGATGGCAGGGCGGCGGTCCGCGGACCGCGCAGGGCCCGGGCGGGCCTGCGGCGTCGACAGATGCTTCCCTGCGCGAGGATTACCTCAATCAGGTTCAAAGGGACTTTCTCAGTCGCGCCACCCGTACGGCGGTGGCGCAACACCCCTAGCGAAGTGCCCGGCGGATCGGCCCATGACGGGGCCGGCCGTGCCGGACGGGCGTGATTATGACGGGTTTGTCACGCCGGGCAGAACACCCAGGCGTTGCTGCAGGTGTTTGCTGCTGGTGGTGTATTCGAGCAGCACGGGGGAGGCGCGCAGGCGCTCGGCGGCGGCGAAGGCGGCCAGCGTGGCCTCGTGGAAGCCGCAGACGATCAGGCGGCGCTTGCCCGGGTACTGCACCACGTCGCCGACGGCGTGGATGCCGGGCTCCGAGGTCTCGAAGCGGGCGGTGTCCACCGCGAGCTGGCGGCGCGCCATCGCCAGGCCCCAGTCGGCCACCGGGCCCAGGCGGGGGCTGAGCCCCAGGCAGACCTGCAGCTGGTCCAGCGGCAGGCGGACGGGGCCGCCCTCGGGGGTGTCGACCTGCAGGGCGGTGAGGCGGCCGTCGTGCACCTCCAGGCCGCCGGGCTGGCCGGCCAGCACCTGCACGCAGCCGGCGGCGCGCAGCGCGGCCAGCCGGGCGGCCAGCGCGGGGTCGGCGCCGTCGAAGCGGTCACGGCGGTGCAGCAGCGTCAGCGAGGCGGGCGGCTCGGCGGCATCGCAGAGGTCGGCCACACGCTGCAGGGCCTCGTCCTCGCCGCCGGCGACGACGAGGTGCAGGCCTGCGGCGGAGGTCGGGGGGGCTTCGTGGTGGAAGACCTGCCGCCCCTCGAAGGGCTCCAGGCCCTCGACGGGCAGGCGGCGCGGCAGGAAGGCGCCCACGCCGGCGGCGATGAAGACGCAGCGGCCGAGCAGCTGCGTGCCTTCGCTGGTGGTGAGGGCGAAGCGGCCGTCGTCGCGGCGCTGCAGGGCGACCACCTGCTGGCCCAGGTGCCAGCTCGGCGCGAAGGGCTGGATCTGCCGGCACAGCCGGTCGACCAGGTCCTGGCCGGTGCTGGCGGGCAGCCCGGGGATGTCGTAGAGCGGCTTGTCGGCGTAGAGGGTGTGGCACTGGCCGCCGGGGGCGGGCAGCACGTCGACCACTGCGCAGTGCAGGCCGAGCAGGCCGCACTCGAAGACCTGCCACAGGCCGACCGGGCCGGCGCCGATGACCAGCGCGTCGGCCTCGATCGGCTCGCCCGGGGCCATCGGCATCGTGCGGGGGCGCGTGGGGCGCAGGGTCAGCGCTTGAGTTCGCCCAGCTTGCCGGTGACGTTCTTCCAGTCGTCGGCGTCGGGCAACGGGGCCTTGCGCTTGGTGATGCTGGGCCACTTGGCGGCCAGCTCGGCGTTCAGCGCGATGTACTGCTGCTGGTCGGCCGGCACGTCTTCCTCGGGCAGGATGGCGTTGACCGGGCACTCGGGGATGCAGACGGCGCAGTCGATGCACTCGTCGGGGTCGATGGCGAGGAAGTTCGGGCCTTCGCGGAAGCAGTCCACGGGGCAGACGTCCACACAGTCGGTGTACTTGCAGCGGATGCAGGCTTCGGTGACGACGTGGGTCATGGGGAGCTCGGGGTCGGGAGTTGGGGAAATCGGAGCGGCGGCCGGTCGGACGAGGTCGAGGCCTGCAGGCAAAGCCTGCGATTTTACGGGCGCGGGTCGGATCCTCGCGCAACTTTCAGGCGCATTCCTGCCGCGGCCGTGGGGTCGGAAATTGATTCAGCGCATGTCCCCGGTGGTGTCCCTGTGCTCGCTGCAGGCCTGCACCGCGGTCGCACCGGCGCCGACGATCACCACCGTCGGCCGTCCGGCGTGTACCGCGCTGGCCTCGCACAGGCCGGCCAGGCGGTGCTCGCTGTGGCGGGCGTCGGTGCTGCCGGCGCAGGAGACGGCCAGCACCGGCGTGTCGTCGGGCCAGCCGGCCTGCTGCAGCAGCTCGGCCAGGTGGGCGAGCTTCTGGCCGGCCATGTAGAACACCTCGGTGTCGGCACTGCGGCAGGCGTGCACGTCGCCGGTGCGGGTCATCGCGGTGGCGAAGCTGACGCTGCGGCCGCTGCCGCGGCGCGTCAGCGGGCGCTGCGTGGCGGCGGCGGCGGCCAGGGCGGCGGTGACGCCGGGCACCACCTCGCAGGCGATGCCGGCCTCGGCCAGGGTGAGCAGCTCCTCCTCGAGGCGGCCGAACAGGCTGGCGTCGCCGCCCTTGAGCCGCACCACGGTGGCGATGTCCTGGCGCAGGCCGTGTTCGCGCAGCAGCTCGTTGATGCGCTCCTGCGCGGTGGCATGGGCGTAGCCGCGCTTGCCCACGTCGATCCACTCGGCCCGCGGCGCCATCTCGCGCAGCGCGGGGTCGGTCAGCGCATCGAAGAGCACCACGTCCGCGGCAGCCAGCCGCCGCGCGCCGCGCAGGGTCAGGAGGTCGGCGGCACCGGGGCCGGCGCCGATGAAGATCACTTGGGCCATGCCGCGATCATGCCGCGATCGAGCCGCGTTCGGGGGCCTCGGGGCCGCCCGCGGACGCGCCGCAGGCAGGATGCGCCCGGCGCCGGCTCACGCCGCGCGCTGGCCGGCCGCGCCCACCAGCAGCGCGCCGCTGGTGCGGTGGGTGGTCGGGTCGACGATGATCAGCGCGCCGCCGACGCGGTTGACGGCGTAGTCCTCCACCGGCAGCGGCTGCTGGGTCTGGATCTGCACCCGGCCGATCTCGTTGACGCCGAGCTGGTGGGCGTCCACCTCCTCGAGCGTGTGGATGTCCAGGCGGTGATCGATCGAGGTGATGCGCGCCTGCACCCAGCGGTTGCCGTGGCGCACCCAGTACTTGCGGCCGACCACGGCGGGCTCGGTATCCAGCCAGGCCAGCGTGGCCGGGAACTCCTGCTGCGTCGAGGCGGAACCGGGCGTGAAGATCCAGTCGCCGCGCGACACGTCCACCTGCCGGTCCAGCACGATGCCGGCGGACTGGCCGGCGGTGCAGCCGTCCACCTCGCTGCCGGCGTGGCGCACCGCGGCAACGACGGCGGTCTCGCCGCTCGGGAAGATCTGCACGGCATCGCCCGCCTTCACGCTGCCGTGGGCGATGCGGCCCCACATGACGCGGTGCTGATGGCCAGTCCCCATGCCTTCGTCACGCGCCACGTATTGCACCGGCACGAGCAGGTGGCCGTCGTGCGCCTCGTCGGTGACGGGCAGGCCCTCCAGGATCTGCAGCAGCGTCGGGCCGTGGTACCAGCCCCAGTTGGCCGAGGGGGTGGCCACGTTGTCGCCGCGCAGCGCGGACACCGGAACGATCCCCTTGACCACGATGCCCGCCTCGTCGGCGAACTTCTGCAGCGCGCGCGCCACGTTCTCGAAGGCGGCCTGCGTGCCCTCGGTGATGGCGTCGAGCTTGTTGACTGCGAAGACGATGGTGGGCACGCGCAGCAGCCGCGCCAGCAGGCTGTGGCGGCGGGTCTGCGGCAGCAGCGGCACCTCGGCGGCGGCCACGTCCAGCTTGGTGATGTCCACCAGCACCACCGCGGCGTCGCTGCCGGCCGCAGCCGTCACCATGTTACGGGTGTACTGCTCGTGGCCGGGGGCGTCGGCGATGATGAACTTGCGCTTCTTCGTCGCGAAGTAGCGGTAGGCCACGTCGATGGTGATGCCCTGCTCGCGTTCGGCCTCCAGACCGTCGGTCAGCAGCGACAGGTCGATCGGGGCGCCCGCAGCGCGCTTCTCCAGCGCGTCGAGCTGGTCGGCCAGGATGCCGCGGCTGTCGAACAGCAGGCGGCCGATCAGCGTGCTCTTGCCGTCGTCCACGCTGCCGGCGGTCAGGAAGCGCAGCGCCTTGTGGGCCAGCTCTTCGCCGGCATCAAGATGTTCAATCGTCATGGATATTCCGTGTTCATCAAGCCCTGCGCGTGGAGCCGGCTCTGCCGGGCCACTGCGCAGCGGCCCCCTCGGGGGGTAGTGACCGATAGGGAGCTTGGGGGCCCGTCAAAAATACCCTTCCTTCTTGCGCCGCTCCATCGAGGCATCCGACGTACGGTCGTCCATGCGGGTGGCGCCGCGCTCGGAGACGGTGACCTGCAGCGTCTCGGCGACGATGTCGACGGTGCTGCGCGCCAGGCTCTCGACCGGGCAGGTGCAGGTCATGTCGCCGACGGTGCGAAAGCGCACGTCCACCGTCTCGACCACGTCGCCGGCGCCCGGCGGCGTCACCTCGGTCACCGGCACCAGCAGGCCCTTGCGGCGGTAGACCTGGCGTGGGTGGGTGTAGTAGATGCTCGGCAGCGGGATGTTCTCGCGGGCGATGTACAGCCACACGTCCAGCTCGGTCCAGTTGCTGATGGGAAAGGCGCGGAAGTGCTCGCCCGGCTTGATGCGGGTGTTGAACAGCGTCCACAGCTCCGGGCGCTGCTCCTTGGGCTGCCACTGGCCGAAGGCATCGCGGTGGCTGAAGATGCGTTCCTTGGCGCGCGCCTTCTCCTCGTCGCGGCGGGCCCCGCCGATCATGCAGTCGAAGCGGTGCGCCTCGATGGTCTCGAGCAGCGTCACGGTCTGGTGGCCGTTGCGCGACTCCAGCGGATGGGCCAGGCGGATCGTGCCGTTGCGGATCGACTCGTCCAGGTGGCCGACGATCAGGCGCTCGCCCATCTCGGCGACGCGCTCGTCGCGGAACTGGATGACCTCGGGGAAGTTGTGGCCGGTGTCCACGTGCACCAGCGGAAAGGGCAGCCGGCCGGCGAAGCGCGGGCGCTCGCCGGGGCCGCTGATCTTGCGCTTGAAGGCCTTCTCGGCCAGGTGCAGCACGACGCAGGAGTCCTTGCCGCTGGAGAACAGCAGGCCGGGGCGCTCGAAGGCGCCGGCGACTTCGCGCAGGATGAAGATCGCTTCTTCTTCCAGGGCGTCGAGATGGCGGTGGTCCACTTCGGGCAGCAGGTGGTGCAGGGGCAGGGGGGCGTTCATCGCAGGCATCCGGTTCGGGGGCTCAACGCAGGGGCAGGGCGGAGACGGCGGGCGCTTCGGCGGCAGGGGCCGAGGCGCCGGGGGCCTGGGAGACGTGCAGGCCGCATTCCTTGGCCTTCTCGTCCTCCCACCACCAGCGTCCGGCGCGGAAGGGCTCGCCCACCGCGATCGCCCGGGTGCAGGGGGCGCAGCCGATGCTGGGCATGAATTCGTCGTGCAGCGGGTTGTAGGGCACGTCGAAGCTGCGGATGTAGTGCCACACATCGGCCCAGCTCCAGTCCACCAGCGCGTTGACCTTGCTGCGGCCCTGGTCGTCGTGGCCGTACACCGCCACCTCGCCGCGCGCATCGCTCTGCTCGCGCCGCAGGCCGGTGATCCAGGCGCTGCGGTGGGCCAGCATGCGCGCCAGCGGCTCGAGCTTGCGGATGCCGCAGCAGGTCTTGCGCAGCGCCAGGCTTTCGTACATCGCCTTGTCGCCGTGGCGCTGCACGAACTGGATCACGGCCTCAGCCTGGGGCCGGTAGACCTCGATCTTCAGGCCGCCCTCGGACAGCTTGGCGCAGTGCGCCTCGGTGCGGCCGATCAGCGCCAGCGTCTGCGGGTGCAGCGCACCGGTTTCCAGCGTGCCGACGGCGATCGGCAGGTGGTGCCGCACGATCAGGTCGGTCAGCACCTGGTCCTCGGCACCCAGGCTGGTGGCCAGCACGATGCGGCCGGGGTGCGCGGCGGCCGCTTCGCGCAGGATCTGCAGCGTGGCGGCCACCCGCTCCTCGAAGCCGGCGGTGGCGCGGGCATACAGGCCGATGGCGGTCGACGAAGGAGGTTTCGCAGTCATATCGCGGCGCCTTCCTGCAGGAACTCCGGCTCCCGGGAGACCTCGTCGGCCGGGCGGGCGAACAGCGGGCGGCGCTCCCAGGCATCGCGCTGGTAGTGGCCGGCGAAGAAGCCCAGTGCACGCTCGGCGGCGTCCAGCGACTGGTCGCGGCGCAGCGCCACGGCATCGAAGCCGGTGCGCTGCAGCAGCGGCAGCATGTCCACCAGCACCTCGCCGACGGCGCGGATCTCGCCAGCGAAATCCAGCCGGGTGCGCAGCACATGCGCCTGGCTGTAGGCCCGGCCGTCCACCCACTTGGGGAACTGCAGCGCGATCAGGCCCAGGCGGGGCAGGTCGGCCTCCAGCGTCTCGACGTCGACCGTGTTGGCCAGCAGCAGCCCGGCCGCCAGCCCGGCGGGCCAGGTGTCGCGCACCGCATGCCACTGCTCCAGCGTCAGCAGCAGGCCGGGCTTCGGCGCCGGGTGCGGCACCGGGCCGTCCTCACCGCCGGCGGTGTGCCAGCGGTCGTGATGGGGATCGATGAACTTCATGATGGGGTCAGGTCTTGTCTTTTGCCGGCGGGGCTCAGGCGGCCACCGCTTCCAGCGCTTCGGCGGCGTCGCCCGGGCGGGCCGTGGTGGTGCGGCAGGCGTTGGCCGCCTGCCTGAAGGGCTCGAGGCCGAGGCGGCGCAGGGCGTCGATGAACTTCTCGCCCGCCAGGCGCTGCGCGCGGTAGGTGTCGAGCACCGCCTCCACCGCGTCGGCGATCTCGCTGGCGGCGAACGAGGGGCCGATCACCTTGCCCGGCACCGCCACGGGGGCGTGGTCGCTGCCGTCGGAGCCGCCCAGCGTGAGCTGGTACCACTCGGTGCCGTCCTTGTCGACGCCGAGGATGCCGATGTGGCCGCTGTGGTGGTGGCCGCAGGAGTTGATGCAGCCGCTGATGTGCAGGTCGATGTCGCCCAGGTCGAAGACCTCGTCGAGGTCGGCCAGGCGCTCGGTCAGCTCGGCGGCCACCGGGATCGAGCGGGCGTTGGCCAGCGCGCAGAAGTCGCCGCCGGGGCAGGCGATCATGTCGGTGACCAGGCCGATGTTCGGCGTGGCGTAGCCGGCGGCGCGGGCGGCCTCGTACAGCGCGGGGAGGTCGTCGGACTTTACCCAGGGCAGCAGCAGGTTCTGGTCGTGGGTGACGCGCAGCTCGCCGCAGCTGAAGCGGTCGGCCAGGTCGGCGGCGGCCTCCAGCTGGGCGTCGGTGGCGTCGCCCGGCGCCTGGCCGGCGCGCTTGACCGACAGGCTCACCGCGCGCCAGCCGGGCACCTGGTGGGCATGCACATTGCGTTCGAGCCAGCGGCGGTAGGCCAGCGGTGCGTCGGGGGAGGCCGCCGCCTCGGCGCGCGGGGTCACCTCGGCCGGGCGCACGAAGCTGGCGGCGATGCGCTCGAGCTCGGCGGGCGGGATGATCTGCGAGGCGCCGTCCTGGTCGCGCTCGAGGATCTTGCGGAACTCGGCGTTCACCGCGTCGAAGAACTTCGGCCCCTCGGCCTTGACGAGGATCTTGATGCGCGCCTTGTAGGCGTTGTCGCGCCGGCCGAAGCGGTTGTAGACCCGCACGATGGCCTCGAGGTAGACCAGGATCTGCTGCCAGGGCACGAAGGCGGCGATCTCGCTGGCGACGATGGGCGTGCGGCCCATGCCGCCGCCGACCAGGACGCGAAAGCCCACCTCGCCGGCGTCGTTGCGGCGCAGCTCCAGGCCGATGTCGTGCCAGGCGATGGCCGCGCGGTCCTCCCGCGCGCCGGAGATGGCGATCTTGAACTTGCGCGGCAGGAAGGCGAACTCGGGGTGCAGCGTGCTCCACTGCCGCAGCACTTCGGCGTAGGGGCGCGGGTCGACCACCTCGTCGGCGGCCACGCCGGCCAGGGCGTCGGTGGTGATGTTGCGGATGCAGTTGCCGCTGGTCTGGATGCCGTGCTGGTCGGCCGCGGCGAGCCGGTCCATGACGTCGGCGGACTTCACCAGCGGGATCCAGTTGTACTGCACGTTCTGGCGCGTGGTGAAGTGGGCGTAGCCGCGGTCGAACTCGCGGGCGATCGCCGCCAGGTTGCGCAGCTGCGCGCTGGAGATCGCGCCGTAGGGCACCGCCACCCGCAGCATCGGCGCGTGGCGCTGGATGTACCAGCCGTTCTGCAGGCGCAGCGGGCGGAACTCGTCGTCGCCCAGCGTGCCGGCCAGGTTGCGTTCCAGCTGGTCGCGGTACTGGGCCGCGCGGGCGCGGACGAACTGACGGTCGAAGTCGGTGTAGCGATACATGGGCAACTCAGGCGAAGGTCCGGTACAGGTTGAACGCGCTGACCAGGCAGATGACGGTGCCCACCAGGGCGAGCAGGGCGCGGGTGTGCAGCCGGCGGGTCAGGAAGGCGGCCAGCGGGGCGGCGAACAGTCCGCCGATCACCAGGCCGGCCACGGTGATCCAGGGGTTCTCGTCGACCAGCATCGCGAAGACGCCGGCGCTGACGAAGGTGAGGAAGAACTCGGCCAGGTTCACCGAGCCGATCGTCATGCGCGGGTTGTGGCCGGTGCCCACCAGCGTGGTGGTGACCACCGGGCCCCAGCCGCCGCCGCCCACCGCATCGACGAAGCCGCCGAGCAGGCCGAGCTTGGCCACGTGGCGGGGCTCCTCCTGGCGGGTGCGGATCCTGCGGAAGATCTTCGAGATCACGTACAGGCCCATGCACAGCAGGTAGGCCGAGACGAAGGGCTTGATCAGGTCGCCGTCGAGCGTCGAAACCACCCAGGCGCCGGAGATCGCACCGGCCATGCCGGGCAGCAGCAGGCGCAGGAAGAGCCGGCGGTCGACGTTGCCGAACTTGATGTGCGAGATGCCGGACACGCCGGTGGTGAACACCTCGGCGATGTGCACGCTGGCGCTGGCGACCGCCGGGCTGGCCCCGGTGGCCAGCAGGAAGCTCGTGGACGTGATGCCGTAGGCCATGCCCAGGGCACCGTCCACCGTCTGCGCCAGCAGGCCGACGGCCAGCGCACTCCAGAAGGCTGGATTCTCGAGGGCGTGGGCGATCACCCGCAGGCCGGACTGGCCGTCGGGCTGATTGAACAGGCGCGTGCCCAGGAACACCGTCACGCCGCCCAGCAGCAGCACCACCGACCACATCGCGACGCGCAGCACCGGATGGTCGTCGGCGTGCGTCACGGCCAGCTCCACCGGGGGCAGGCCCAGCGCCTGGTGTTCGGCGTTGACCGGGTTGTCGGTCAGATCGAGGTCGCGGACTTTCATAGGCCGCGCATCGTAGGAGCGGCCCTTATTCCTTCAAAGAACAGATTAGTACTTTGCTTATTCTTTCTGCGTCTCAGCGAGCTGGGGCGGCCTCGGACAGTCCGCCGATCCGGCTGCCCGGCTTCAGCCCCCGCTTGGCGAACCAGCCCTGATTCATCTCCAGCGCGTAGCGCACCGGTTGCTTCGGGCAGTGCGAGACCTCGCTGTGCGGCTGCATGTCGGCGATGTTGACCACACTGCCGTCGTCGCCGAGGAAGGCGATGGACAGGGGCAGGCGGGTATTGCGCATCCAGAAGCAATGCACGCCAGGCTCTTCGAAGACGAACAGCATGCCGTGGTGGGTGGGCATGCTGCTGCGGTGCATCAGGCCGATGGCGCGTTCGCCCGGCGTGCGGGCCACCTCGGCGGTGATGCGGTGCATGCCGGCGCTCAGGGCGGTGACGGGCAGTTGCTGCGGCGCCTCCTGTGCCAGGGCCGGCAGCAGTGCCAGGCAGCCGACCAGGCCGACGACCGCACGGCGACTGCGGGCCAGCGTCGCAGGGATGCGCCCCGCCGCCCGATCGGGTCTTGAATCTCGCATGATGAAATGATGCTGCATTGCAACGAAGCCGACGGTCCGTCGAGACTTGATCGGTATCATGTTGAGCTGTTCGAGTCCCGTGAAGAATAGCGCACTGGTGTGGTGTCACAGGGGCCGGTGCGGCCCGTCGGTGGGCGCCCAGCCCAACGCGGTCGTCGTACGGTCCAGACCCCCTGGGCCGGCGCGCTGGAATTGCGGGTCGATCCATGAGTCAGTCGTCTGTTCCTCCCGTTCCCCCTGAACTGCGCGCGCCGCCCGAGGCGCTGCGCGCGCTGTCGCCCACGCAGGTGGTGGCGGTGGACGACGAGCGCTCGCTGGCCGCGCACACGCAGTGGATCGAGGGCTCGGCAGGCGAGCGGCTGGGCCAGTCACGCCTGCTGCTCAGCGGATTGCACTGTGCGGCCTGCGCCGGGCTGATCGAGGACGCCCTGCAGCGTGTGCCCGGCGTGCGCCTGGCCGAGGTCAACGGCGCGGCCCAGCGTGCGCTGGTCAGCTGGGATCCGTCGGCGACGAAGATGTCCACCCTGATCGCCGCGGTGCGCTCGGCGGGCTACGGGGCCTTTCCGGACACCGGCGCGCAGGCGGTGGCGCAGGCCACGCGGGACACGCGCAAGGCGGTGTGGCGGCTCTTCGTGGCGGGCTTCTGCATGATGCAGGTCATGATGTACGCCACGCCGGCCTACGTGGCCGAGCCGGGTGACCTGAGCGACGAGATGGCGCAGCTGCTGCGCTGGGCCAGCTGGGTGCTGAGCATCCCGGTGGTGCTGTTCGCCGCCGGTCCCTTCTTCGGCGGTGCCTGGCGGGCACTGCGCGAGCGCCGCATCGGCATGGATGTGCCGGTGGCGCTGGGCATCCTGGTGGCCTTCGTGGCCAGTTCGGCGGCGACCTTCTCGCCGCAGGGCCCGGCGGGCGCGGAGGTCTATTTCGACTCGCTGACGATGTTCGTCGCCTTTCTGCTCGGGGCGCGCTGGCTGGAGAGCCGGGCGCGCCAGCGGGCCGCGCAGTCGCTGGATGCGGTGATGCGGCGCCTGCCCGATGCGGTCGAGCGCCTCGGTCCGGACGGCCGCGCCGAGTGGGTGACGCCGGCGGAGCTGGCGGTGGGCGACGAAATCCGCGTGCATGTCGGCCAGGCCTTCGCCGCCGACGGCCTGGTGGTCGACGGACGCACCCAGGTGGACGAGGCCGTGCTCAGCGGCGAATCGCGCCCGGTGGAGCGTGGCCCCGGCGACGAGGTGGCCGCCGGCAGCCTGAACCTGGGCGCGCCGTTGCGGGTGCGGGTGTCGCGCCTGGGGGCGCAGACGCGCTACCAGCGCATCGTGGCCCTGGTCGAGCGCGCGCTGATGCAGCGGCCGAGCTTCATGATCAGCGCCGATCGCATCGCCGGGCCCTTCCTCTGGGCCGTGCTGCTGCTGTCGCTGGCGGCCTTTGCGGTCTGGTCCTGGATCGACCCGCCCCGGGCGGTGTGGATCGCGGTGTCGGTGCTGATCGTCACCTGCCCCTGTGCGCTGTCGCTGGGTGCGCCGGTGGCGCTGATCGCCGCTGCCGGTGAACTGGCGCGGCGCGGGGTGCTGCTGCAGCGGCTGGATTCGCTGGAGGTGCTGACCCGTGCCACGCATCTGGTCTTCGACAAGACCGGCACGCTGACCGAGGACCGCCTGACGCTGGCGCAGCGCGAGATGCTGGCGGCTGCGCCGCCGGCGCAGCAGCAGCGCTGGCTGGCGCTGGCCGCCGGACTGGCGCAGCAGTCGCGCCATCCGCTGTCGCGCGCGCTGGCCGAGGGGTTGGCGGGGATCGGCGACACCGACGGCTGGCAGGAGGTGCACGAGTGGCCCGGCCAGGGTCTGGAAGGGCGGGCCGACGGGCGGGTCTGGCGCCTGGGCCTGGGCAGCTGGTGCGGCGCCGTGGGCGCGGCGCCGCTGCGACCGGCCGTCTGGCTGGCCCGGCAGGCCGACGACGGCCTGTGGCAGCCGCTGCTGCGCTTCGAGTTCGACGAGCTGCTGCGCCCGGACGCCCAGTCGGCCGTGGCGCAGCTGCAGCAGGCCGGCGTGACGGTGCATCTGCTCTCGGGTGACCAGACCGCCAGCGTGCAGGCCATGGCGCAGCGCCTGGGCCTGCCCGGCGAGCAGGCACGCGCCCAGTGCACGCCGCAGGACAAGCTGGCGGCGGTCGAGGGCCTGCAGGCCGACGGCGGCGTGGTGGTGATGGTCGGCGACGGCATCAACGACGCGCCGGTGCTGGCGCGCTCGGACGTCTCGGTGGCCATGGGCAGCGCGGCGGCGCTGGCGCAGGCGCGCGCCGATGTCATCGTGCTGTCCAACCGGCTCGGCGACCTGCTGCTGCTGCGCGAAACGGCGCAGCGTACCCTGGCCATCGTGCGGCAGAACCTGCGCTGGGCCTTCTTCTACAACATGGCCTGCGTGCCGCTGGCACTGGTGGGCTGGATGCCGCCCTGGGCCGCCGGCCTGGGCATGGCGGCCAGTTCGCTGCTGGTGGTGCTCAACGCGCTGCGGTTGACTCGCCCGGCGCACCGTGGCGCTTCCACGACGACTGTGGCGGTGGCGCCACGTGCGGCCTGAGGACGGCGATGGAGATCCTTTTCCTCCTCGTGCCGCTCTCGGTGGTGCTCGTCTTCGGGATCATCGTGATGTTTGCCTGGGCGCTGAAGTCCGGGCAGCTCGACGACATCGACCGCGAGGGTGAGCGCATTCTCAGGAACGACCCCGATCGGGTTGATGCCGATCAATCGGGACGGTAACCGCTTGACAAAGAATCCCGCCCGCAAGGACGGAGAAGTTTCCAAAAGGAGCACACCGATGGCAATCAGTACGAGGTCCGGAGCGGCAGCCGCCACACCGGTTTACACAGACGGGGTCGTCAGGGCATTCGCCCTGGCCTCCGTGATCTACGGCATCGTGGGCATGCTGGTGGGCGTGATCGTCGCGTCCCAGCTGGCCTGGCCCGAGCTGATCAACGGCATACCATGGCTCAGCTACGGTCGCCTGCGGCCGCTGCACACCAATGCGGTGATCTTCGCATTCGGTGGCTGCGCGCTGTTCGCCACCAGCTACCACGTGGTGCAGCGCACCTGCCAGACCCGGCTGTTCATGCCCGGTCTGGCCTGGTTCACCTTCCTGGGCTGGAACCTGGTGATCGTGCTGGCGGTCATCACGCTGCCGCTGGGCATCACCTCCTCGAAGGAGTACGCCGAGCTCGAATGGCCGATCGACATCCTGATCGCCGTCGTCTGGGTGGCCTATGCGGTCGTGTTCTTCGGCACGATCGGCATCCGCAAGATCCGCCACATCTACGTGGCGAACTGGTTCTTCGGTGCCTTCATCATCGCCGTGGCCCTGCTGCACATCGTCAACAGCGCCGCCATCCCGGTGACCCTGACCAAGTCCTACTCGGCCTATGCCGGGGTGCAGGATGCCATGGTGCAGTGGTGGTACGGCCACAACGCGGTGGGCTTCTTCCTGACCGCCGGCTTCCTGGGGATGATGTACTACTACATCCCGAAGCAGGCCGAGCGTCCGGTGTATTCCTATCGCCTGTCGATCGTGCACTTCTGGGCGCTGATCTTCACCTACATGTGGGCGGGTCCTCACCACCTGCACTACACCGCGTTGCCGGACTGGACGCAGTCGGTGGGCATGATCTTCTCGCTGATCCTGCTGGCGCCCTCCTGGGGCGGCATGATCAACGGCATCATGACCCTGTCGGGTGCCTGGCACAAGCTGCGTGACGACCCGATCCTGAAGTTCCTGATCGTCTCGCTGTCGTTCTACGGCATGTCGACCTTCGAAGGTCCGATGATGTCCATCAAGACGGTGAACGCGCTGTCGCACTACACCGACTGGACCGTCGGCCACGTGCACTCCGGTGCCCTGGGCTGGGTGGGTCTGGTGTCGATCGGCTCGCTGTACCACCTGATCCCGCGCATGTTCGGCCGCAAGCAGATGTACAGCATGCGCGCCGTGGAGCTGCACTTCTGGGTGGCCACCATCGGCATCGTGCTCTACATCGCCGCGATGTGGATCGCTGGTGTCATGCAGGGCCTGATGTGGCGTGCGACCAACCCCGACGGCACGCTGGTCTACAGCTTCGTCGAGAGCGTCAAGGCGACCTACCCCTTCTACGTGATCCGCGTGATGGGTGGCGTGCTCTACCTGAGCGGCATGGTGATCATGGGCTGGAACGTGATGAAGACCATCGCTGCCGGCAAGGTCGAGCCGATCGCGATTCCCACCCCGGCGCATGCCTGAGCCGAAGGAGAACCACATGGCAAGCCATAATCAAGCCGTGAGTGGTCACGAGAAGATCGAGACCAGCAACTTCCTGATGATCGTGCTGGTGCTGCTGACCGTCTCGGTCGGTGGTCTGCTCGAGATCGTGCCGCTGTTCTTCCAGCACTCGACGACCAAGCCGGTCGAGGGCCTGAAGCCCTACACCGCGCTGCAACTGGCCGGACGTGACGTCTACATCCGCGAGGGCTGCTACAACTGCCACTCGCAGATGGTGCGCCCCTTCCGCGCCGAGACCCTGCGCTACGGCCCGATCTCGGTGGCCGGCGAGTTCGTCTACGACCACCCCTTCCAGTGGGGCTCCAAGCGCACTGGTCCGGACCTGCACCGCGTGGGCGGCAAGTACTCCGACGAGTGGCATCGTGTGCACCTGACGAACCCGCGTGACGTGGTGCCCGAGTCGAACATGCCTTCCTACCCCTGGCTGGCCGATGCGCCCGCCAACGTGAAGATCGGCGACAACATGGCCGCGCTGCGCAAGCTGGGCGTGCCGTACACCGACGACGAAATCGCGAAGGCGGCCGACGAGGTCAAGGGCAAGACCGAAATGGAGGCGGTGATCGCCTACCTGCAGGTCCTGGGCGTGCACGGCAAGTGATCGGAGGCGAGCCATCATGGATCTGAACGACTTGCGCAGTCTGGTCACCCTGATCGCCTTCGGCAGCTTCGTGGTGATCGCCGTCTGGGTCTACACCCGCAAGCAGCACACTTTCAACGACGCGGCGCAGCTGCCCTTCCTGGGCGAGGACGCCGGTCAACCAAAATCCGGAGGCACGCATGAGTGACTTCATTTCGAGCGGCTGGGCGCTCTACGTCGCAGGCATCGTCATTGTCTCGATCGCGTTCTGCGTTCTCGTCCTGGTGGGTGCGGCCAAGCGCCGTCCCATGGCGGACGACAACACCACGGGGCACGTCTGGGACGAGACGCTGCAGGAGCTGAACAACCCCCTGCCGCGCTGGTGGATGGGCCTGTTCTGGATCACGATCATCTTCGCGATCCTCTACCTGGCGCTCTACCCGGGCCTCGGCTCCAACAAGGGCACCCTGGGCTGGTCCAGCCGGGGTCAGTGGGAAGCCGAGCAGGCCAAGGCCGCCGAGGCGATGAAGCCCGTCTACGCCAAGTACGTCAGCATGCCGGTCGAGCAGATCGCGGCCGACCCGCAGGCGCTGGGCATGGGCGAACGCATCTTCGTCAACAACTGCGCGGGCTGCCACGGCTCGGACGGCAAGGGCAGCAAGAGCTTCCCGAACCTGACCGACAGCGACTGGCTGGGCGGCACGGGGCCTGACTACATCATCAAGACCATCGCCGAAGGCCGCCAGGGCAACATGCCCCCGATGGCCGCAGCGGTCGGTACCCCCGAGGATGTGAAGAACCTGGCCAACTATGTGCTGAGCCTGTCGGGTGCGCCGCACAACGCGGTGGCCGCCCAGCTGGGCAAGTCGAAGTTCGGCGCCTGCGCGGCCTGCCACGGGGCCGACGGCAAGGGCATGCACGCCCTGGGCGCGCCCAACCTGACCGACAAGGTCTGGCTGCATGGCTGGGGAACCGAGCAGATGGTGATCGGCATGATCACCAACGGCAAGGTCAACGTCATGCCGCAGCACGCCACCCGTCTGACGCCCGAGCAGATCCGTGTGCTCGCCGCCTACGTGTGGAGCCTGTCGAACAAGCCGGCCAAGACCGCGCTGAACACGGTCCAGTGACCGGACGGGGCCCGCGGGCCCCGGTTTTCGTCGCCATGCCGCGCGCGTGGCGACACCCCGGACTCCTCCGCGGCGCGGTGGGGTCCGTTGTCTTTGATGGCCTGGCTCGAAGCCGGGCTTTCGGGATCGGGCAGGCTTGGTCCTCGATCCCCCACGCTGGAGTTGTTCCGATGTCGAATCCCACCCCCGCCACCCCTGCCGCCGAGCCCTGGTGGCGTGTGAAGATGCTCTGGCTCGTCATCGGCGGGCCGCTGGCGGTGGTGATCGCCGGCTTCGTCACGCTGGGGCTGGCGCTGAAGAACCCCGACCCGGTGCTCGAGCGTCCGCCGGTTTCGGCCGGACCCGAGGGGACCACCGATGCGGCGCACACCCCGGCGATGCAGGCGCGCAATCACGCCGCCACCGGCGGCACTGCACCTGCGGCCAAGTGACTTGCCCGCCAGGGCGAGCTGTCGAGCCAGACTTGGCAGTGAGTATTCGCCCCTGAAACGACAAGGCCCCGCACCGCGGGGCCTTGTCGTTCGCATCGACCGGCCAGGGCCGGCCGGAATCAGCTGCTGCTGCCGTTGACCACGCGCTGCAGGGCCGACTGGTCGAGGATGCGGATGTCGCGCTGCTTGACCTCCAGGATGCCCTCGTCCTGGAACTTCGAGAAGGTGCGGCTCACCGTCTCGAGCTTCAGCCCGAGGTAGCTGCCGATTTCCTCGCGGGTCATGCGCAGCACCAGCGCCGATGCGGAGAAGCCGCGTGCCTGCAGCCGCTGCGTCAGGTTGAGCAGGAAGGCGGCCAGCCGCTCCTCCGCCCGCATGCTGCCCAGCAGCAGCATGACGCCGTGATCGCGCACGATCTCGCGGCTCATGATCTTGTGGAACTGGTGCTGCAGCAGGGTGAACTCGCGTGACAGCGACTCGAGCTGTCCGTAGGGGATCATGCAGACCTGCGAGTCCTCCAGCGCCACCGCGTCGCAGCTGTGGCGGTCGGTGCTGATGCCGTCCAGGCCGATCAGCTCGCCCGCCATCTGGAAGCCCGTCACCTGCTCGCGACCGTCCGATGCCGAGACGACGGTCTTGAAGAAGCCGGTGCGCACCGCGTACAGTGCCGCGAAGGGGTCGCCCGCGTGAAACAGGCTCTCACCCCGCTTGACGCTGCGCCGCGTGCTGACCATGTCGTCCAGCGACATCATTTCGTCGTCGGACAATCCGACGGGAAGGCAGAGTTCGCGCAGGTTGCAGGCCGAACAGGCCACCTTCAGCGCTTCGAGCCGCGACGGCGGAGCGGTTTCTTGCGTCATGTCAGGAATTATCGCACCGTGTCCTGCCGTTGGAAGCCCTCGTGCGGCCCGCGCAGGGGCATCCCCGGCCTCCGTCGGCGCGACCGCGTCCGGCGTCTGGGATTGAGTTATGTCAATATGAATCGGCCGTCTCGAGGCACAGTGCGCAGGATGGAAGAATCGAGCACGGTGATTGCGGCCGAGCGGGGTGCCGCCTGCACCGCACAAGAAGCGATGCCGCGACTGGACGACGATCTGTTGCGGCGCATGGACGTTCCCGGTCCGCGGTACACCTCCTACCCGACGGCGGACCGTTTCGTGGAGGCCTTCGGGCCCGAGCAGTACCAGCAGGCGCTGCAGCAGCGTGTGAGCGGCGGCGTGGCCGGCGCGGGCGGGCCGCTGTCGCTGTACGTGCACATCCCGTTCTGCGAGTCGGTGTGCTACTACTGCGCCTGCAACAAGATCGTCACGCGCGATCACGGCCGCGCCGGGGCGTACCTGGATGCGCTGCGCCACGAGATGGACCTGGTCACGCAGGTGCTGGGGCGCGAGCAGCCGGTGTCGCAGTTGCACTTCGGCGGCGGCACGCCGACCTTCCTGAGCGATGCCGAGCTCAGCCAGCTGATGGGCATGCTGCGCCAGCACGTGCAGATGCTGCCGCAGGGCGAGTTCTCGATCGAGGTCGATCCGCGCACGGTGACCCGGGCCCGTCTGGCGCACCTCAAGGAGCTGGGCTTCAATCGCCTGTCCTTCGGCGTGCAGGACTTCGACGCCCAGGTGCAGCAGGCAGTGCATCGCATCCAGCCAGCCGACCAGGTGCACGAGTTGATGCGCGCGGCGCGCGAGCTGGGTTTCCACTCCATCAACGTGGACCTGATCTACGGCCTGCCCAAACAGTCGCCGGAGAGCTTCGAGCGCACCGTGCGCGAGGTGGCCAGCCTGCGCCCGGACCGCATCGCGATGTACGGCTATGCGCACCTGCCCACGCGCTTCAAGCCGCAGCGGCGCATCCCCATCGAGATCCTGCCCAGCGGCGGCGACCGCATCGGCATGCTCTCGCGCGCGATCGCCGGCTTCATCGCGCACGGCTACCAGTACATCGGTATGGATCACTTCGCGCTGCCGGACGATCCGCTCGCCCAGGCCAAGCGGCAGGGTCGGCTGCACCGCAACTTCCAGGGCTACAGCACGCAGCCGGACTGCGATCTGGTGGCGCTGGGCGTCTCGGCCATCAGCCGGGTGGGCCCCACCTACAGCCAGAACGCCAAGACGCTGGACGACTACTACGACCTGCTCAAGCGCGGCAACCTGCCGGTGGTGCGCGGGCTGGCGCTCAGCCGGGACGATCTGGTGCGGCGCGCGGTCATCATGTCGATCATGTGTCATGGCCGTCTGAGCTACGAATCGGTGGCGCTGGCCCATCTGATCGACGTGCCGAGCTACTTTGCCGCGGAGATCGAGTCGCTGCAGGAACATGCCGACGCCGGGCTCCTGAAGCTCGATGCCGACGGCTTCGAGCTGACCCCGCTGGGCTGGTACTTCGTGCGCTACATCGCGATGGTGTTCGACCGCTACGTGCGCAGCGATCGGGCACGCGAGCGCTTTTCCAAGGTGATCTGAGCGACACGACGAGACGATGAGCACGGCCCTGATGCTGACGGCGGCCCTGATGGGGCTGGCGGGCGTGCCCCACTGCGCGGGCATGTGCGGGGCAGGCTGCGCGGCGGCGGCGCGCATGTGCCACCCGCAGCGGCCCGGGCGTGCCGTCTGGGGCCTGCTGGCCGGTCGCCTGCTGGCCTACATGGCCGCGGGCATGCTGGCGGCCACGGTGGTCACGGGGCTGAAGTGGCTCTCCGACGGCACGGGCTGGCTGCGGCCGGTCTGGGTCGGGCTGCAGATCTTCCTGGTCGCGATGGGCCTGTGGCTGCTGCTGCGCGGCCGCCTGCCGGCCAGCATCGAGGCCTGGATGGAGCAGATCGGGCGCCGTCCGCAGGACAGCGGCGTGGCTCGCAAGGTGCATCTGCCCGGCGAGGTGAAGGCGATGGGCATCGGCCTGCTCTGGCCGGCGCTGCCCTGCGGCCTGCTGCATGCCGCCCTGCTGGTGGCGGCGGTGGCGTCCAGTGCGCTCGAGGGGGCGCTGGTGATGCTGGCCTTCGGCCTGACCAGCACGCTGGGCCTGCTGCTCGGGCCGGCGATCTGGCTGCGCTGGCTGCCCGCCGCGCTGCGGGGCCGGCTCGGCGAGGGCGGCACCGGCGGGCTGGCGGTGCGGCTGGCCGGGGCGACCATCGCCGGTTTCGCCGGCTGGGGGCTGCTGCACGCGGTCCTGGACCCCATTGCCGCCTGGTGTGCCTGAGCGCCGGGCCGGTCCCAGGTGTGCACCGGCCGCAACGGTCGGCCTCCTAGAATGCCGGCCATCCCCCAATTGGTGAATACAGGAGTCGGCTTCATGGTTTCACACATCCAGGTGCCCGTCGACGGACAGAGGATCAGCGCCCGTCCGGACGGCTCGCTCGATGTGCCGGCGCACCCGATCGTGCCCTTCATCGAGGGCGACGGGGTCGGCATCGATGTCACCCCGGTCATGCGGCGGGTGGTCGATGCGGCGGTTCAGCGGGTCTACGGCGATGCGCGGCGCATCCACTGGATGGAGATCTATGCCGGCGAGAAGGCCACCCGGCTGTACGGTCCGGACGTCTGGCTGCCCGACGAGACGCTGCAGGCCATCCAGGACCACCTGGTGGCGATCAAGGGACCGCTGACCACGCCGGTGGGCGGGGGCATCCGCTCGCTCAACGTGGCGCTGCGCCAGGAGCTCGACCTCTACGTCTGCCTGCGCCCGGTGCGCTACTACAGGGGCGTGCCCTCGCCGCTGAAGGAGCCCGAGAAGACCGACATGGTGATCTTCCGCGAGAACTCGGAGGACATCTACGCCGGTATCGAGTACCCCGCCGGCAGCGCGCAGGCGCGCAAGCTGATCGATTTCCTGCAGCAGGAGATGGGGGTCACGAAGATCCGCTTCCCGGAAACCTCGGGCATCGGCGTCAAGCCGGTCTCGCGCGAGGGCACCGAGCGGCTGATGCGCAAGGCCCTGCAGTACGCGGTCGACCACGACCGGCCCAGCGTGACCATCGTGCACAAGGGCAACATCATGAAGTTCACGGAAGGCGCCTTCCGGGACTGGGCCTACGACCTGGCCTGCCGGGAGTTCGGCGCCGAGCCGATCGACGGCGGACCCTGGTGCCGCTTCACCAACCCGCGCACCGGTCGCGAGATCGTCGTCAAGGACGCGATCACCGACGCCTTCCTGCAGCAGATCCTGATGCGCCCGGCCGAGTACTCGGTGATCGCGACGCTCAACCTCAACGGCGACTACCTGTCCGACGCGCTGGCCGCGCAGGTGGGCGGCATCGGCATCGCCCCGGGGGCGAACCTCTCCGAGCGCATCGCCTGCTTCGAGGCCACCCACGGCACCGCGCCGCGCTATGCCGGCAAGGACTACGTCAACCCGGGCTCGATGATCCTGTCGGCCGAGATGATGCTGCGCCACCTCGGCTGGATCGAGGCCGCCGACCTGATCGTGCGCGCCATGGAGGCGGCCATCGACAGCCGCCATGTGACCTACGACTTCGCGCGCCTGATGGACGACGCCACCCAGGTGTCCTGCTCGGGGTTCGGGCAGGTGGTGATCGACCACATGTGATCTCGCTCCACGGCGTCTCATGACGCCCCGTAAGCCCCTGATTTTGTTGAAGAAATCAGGGGCTTCGTCTTTTCAGCACGTCTCACGGCAGACCACGAAATCCCGCCATTTTGGAGGGGAAATTGACGGGAGACGGGGCCCGAAACGGCCCAAATTCCTCCACTTGGAGGTGGCTGAAAAGTGTCGGGAGACGACGCATGCGACTGAGCAACTACACCCTCACGCCCACTCGGATCAACAACGCCAAGGCGAAGGCGCGGCTCTACAAGCTAAGCGATGGCGGGGGGCTTTTC
>JAKLLA010000010.1 GCA_023150375.1 Burkholderiaceae bacterium | reverse complement strand
AACCCAGCAGACCAAGTCAACTTCCGTCGACCTACTCATCCGCCAGATCCGACCCGCTACCGCCACCCCTCAACAACCAGGGCATCAGCAGCGAAGCCCTAGACTATATCCAGATAACGGACGGGTGACAAGGGGTCAGGCCACTTTTATTTCGGCCGATGCATGCTGGCGGGCCATGCTCCATCGCCGCAGCGCCGCGCGAGGGTCTTCCGATTCGGCCAGAAGCTCTGGCAATGTGCGCAGCCGGTGTGTGTCGGCGCGCAGGATGCGCTGCTTGATCGCCGGTAGCTGCGCGGGATGCATGCTGAAGGTTCGCAGGCCCAGGGCCAGGAGCCACTCGGTGAAGTCCGAGTCGCCCGCCATCTCCCCGCAGACGCTGACCCCCTTGCCGGCAGCCCTGGCCTGCCGGATCGTCTGGGCGATCAGGGAGAGAACCGCCGGATGCCAGGGGTCGTAGAGATGCGCCACGGATTCGTCGGCGCGGTCGATGGCCAGGGTGTACTGGATCAGGTCGTTTGTCCCCAGCGACACGAAGTCGAAGTGACGCAGGAAGGTCGGCAGGATCAGTGCAGCTGCCGGGATCTCGATCATCGCGCCGACCTCGACGGCGCCGAAGGCTGTCGCCGAGCCATCCAGTTGCTGGCGCACGCGGGCTAGCGAGGCCAGCGTCGCGCGAATCTCCTCCAGGCAGGAAAGCATCGGAAAGAGCAGCTTCACCGGACCGAACGCGGCGGCGCGCAGCACGGCGCGCAGCTGCACCTCGAACATCGCCGGATCGGCGAGACTCCAGCGGATGGCACGCAATCCGAGCGCCGGGTTCAGGGTGTGCTCATGCCGCAGTTCGTTGACGGTCATGCGATCGAGCGGCTTGTCGGCCCCGATGTCGACCGTGCGGATCGTCACCGGCAGCCCTTCCATCGCCAGGACGGCACTGCGGTAGGCCTCGAACTGCTCGTCCTCGTCGGGCAGGCTGCCGTCGCGGTTCATGAACAGGAACTCGCTGCGGAACAGGCCGACGCCCTCCGCACCGGCCTGCAGGGCCGCCGAGCAGTCGCCCGGCAGCTCGATGTTGGCCAGCAGCTCGACCCGCTGGCCGTCCAGGGTGACGGCCGGCCGGTGGCGCAAACGGGCCAGACGCTCGCGCTCGAGACTTGCCTCGCGCTGCCGGAAGCGGTATTCGTCCAGCACGATCGGCGACGGGTCGACGATGAGCAGCCCGGAGTCGCCGTCGATGATCACCCAGTCGTCCTGGCGCACCAGGCGACTGGCCTCGCGGGCGCCGACCACTGCCGGGATGTCCAGACTGCGGGCCACGATGGCCGTGTGGGAGTTCCGCCCGCCCACATCCGTCACGAAGCCGGTGAAGACGCTGCCCTTGAACTGCAGCATGTCCGCCGGGGAAATGTCACTGGCCACCAGCACCAGGGGGGTTTCCGACTGACCGTCGGATGCCGGCACTGCCGGGGGAACCGGCCGGTGGTCGGCGCGGGTGTCCAGCGCACGCAGCAGACGTTCGACCACCTGCTCCACGTCCGCCTTGCGTTCGCGCAGGTACTCGTCCTCCATCTCGTCGAACTGTCGGCCCAGCACTTCGAGCTGCGCCGACAAGGCCCATTCGGCGTTGTAATGCCGCTCGACGATCCAGTGCCGGGTGGCCTCGGCGAGGGCGTCGTCGCGCAACAGCATCAGATGCACGTCCAGCAGCGCCACGAGCTCCGTCGGTGCATCGCCCGGAATGTCGCGCTTGAGCGACTCCAGTTCCGCATCGACCAGGTCGCGTGCACGCCGCAGGCGGCGCAGCTCGGCGTGGATCTCCGAAGGGCTGATGAAATAGTGGGCGACGTCCACCCGACTGGACGCCACCAGCACGGCGCGACCGATTGCCACGCCCCTCGAGACGGGCAGCCCGAAGACCTGAAGACTCATGCGTGGATGCTAGCAGCCACGCCCTGCAGTGTCCCTCCGGGGCAGCCCGGCCTGCCGCTGGCCTACTCGCTCTCCCCGAAGCGGTCGTTCACGAGGGCGCGCAGGGCCTCCATGGCCTCCTGTTCGCGCTCGCCATTGGTCTCGATCTCGATCTCGCTGCCCAGCCCGGCAGCCAGCATCATCACGCCCATGATGCTCTTGGCATTCACACGCCGGGTATTGCGCGACAGGAAGACATCGCAGGGAAAGGAGCCTGCCAGCTTCGTGAACTTGGCCGAGGCCCGCGCATGCAGGCCCAGCTTATTGCTGATGGTGATGGTGCTGCGGATCATGGACACTCGCTTGGAAGGCTTGATTCTGCGGCCGTGTCGACGCGATCGCGAGCACGCCCTGGGCGCCGCCGATCATCGACCGGGACACGATCTCGTCGAGCGGCAGATCGCAGTAGTTGAGCGCACGCCAGAGCATCGGCACGTTGACGCCCGCCAGCACACGAACGTTCGAGCCGTCGGTCAGCCGCTGTGCCACGTTGGCCGGTGTCGCCCCGAAGACATCGGTCAGCACCAGCGACTCCCCGCCGCGATCGGTACCGGCATCGCCTTCGAACAGCGCGGACAGCGCCGCACGGGCACGCGCCTCGACCAGCTCCGGGCTGGCATCGGGTTCCACATCCAGCGCAACCGCCCGGGCGGCGCACTCGGGGAAGGCATGCCTGGCCACCGCCAGCAACGCGCTAGCGAGCGGGGCGTGGGCAAGGATCAGGATGCGGGCCATGGCGGCGCATTATCGGCCTTGTCGCAGCGCGGCAAGGCCCGTCGGCAGCCTCGACGCCCCCCTGCTGTGCGCTGTGCACCACGCCGGCCCCGGCAGCATGCACAGGGTGCGTGCCTTATTGGAACAGCGCGAGCATGCGCTCCAGCGCAGAGACCAGTGGCGCCTGCAGCAGGGGCAGAGTCAGCAGCATGCCGACCAACCCGACCGACACGGTGATCGCAAAGCCGACGGAGAAGATCTGAATCTGCTGAGCCACGCGCGAGATGATGCCCAGCACCAGGTTGACGAACAGCAACATCGCCACGATGGGCAGCGCGATCCACAGACCGAGCCGGAACAGCTCGCTGCCCCAGACCTGCGGCTGCACGCGCAGCAGGAAGCTCAGCGGCTCGGCACTCACCGGAAAGGACTGGAAGCTCTGCAGCACCGCCATGCACAGCAGCAGATGCCCGTTGATCACCACGAACAGCAGGCTGCCGATGGCGGTGAAGAAGCGCGAGGTGGCCGTGCCCTGGCCACCGGTGGCGGGATCGAAGAAGCCTGCGAAGTTCAGGCCCATCTGCAGGCCGACCAGTTCGCCGGCGAACTCCACGGCCGCGAACACCACCCGGGCGGCGAAGCCCAGCGTCAGGCCGATCAGCACCTGCTGCAGCACCATCATCAGGGCGGCCGCACTGTCCAGGGGCAGCACCGGCATGTCCGGCAACGAGGCCTGGGCGGAGACTGCCACCAGCAGCGCCAGGCCGACCTTCACCCGCGCCGGGACCGCACGCGAGGAAAGCACCGGCGCACTGCCGAACAGAGCCAGGGTGCGCAGAAAGGGCCAGAGCAGCGGCGTGAGCCACTGCAGCAGCCGGGCCTCGTCGAAGGTCAGCATCGGGCGGCCTTCCGGACCGACGTCAGCCCACTGCCTGCGGAATGGACTGCAGCACACGCTGCAGGTACTCCACCAGCGTGGTCAGCATCCAGGGGCCGGCGATCGCCATGACCGCCACGGCGGCCACCACCTTCGGCACGAAGGAAAGCGTCGCCTCGTTGATCTGCGTGGCGGCCTGGAAGATGCTGACCACCAGGCCGACGACCAGCACCGTCAGCAGCAGCGGCGCGGCCACCATCAACAGCATCGTCAGGCCTTGCTGGCCGTGGGTGATCACCTGGGTGGCGTCCATCGGGCGTCCTTCGGGCAATGTCGGGATGGCAGGGAAAGGGCAGTCAGACCGCGAAGCTGGCGGCCAGCGAACCCAGCAGGAGGTTCCAGCCGTCGGCCAGCACGAACAGCATCAGCTTGAAGGGCAGCGCGACCAATACGGGTGAGAGCATCATCATCCCCAGGCTCATCAGCACGCTGGCCACCACCATGTCGATGACCAGGAAGGGAATGAAGATCAGGAAGCCGATCTGGAAGGCCGATTTCAGCTCGCTCGTCACGAAGGCCGGCACCAGCACCCGCAGCGGCGCCTGCTCGGGCGGCTGGGCCGCATCCAGCTTGGCCAACCGCGAGAACAGCGCCAGATCCGACTGACGCGTCTGCTTGAGCATGAACTGGCGCAGCGGCGCCTCGCCCCGGGCGATGGCCTCCTCGAAGCCGATCTGGTTGGCCACGAAGGGCTTGTAGGCGTCCTCGTAGACCCGGTCCAGGGTCGGCCCCATCACGAACAGCGTCAGGAACAGCGACAGCCCGATGAGCACCTGGTTGGGCGGCGAGGCCTGCGTGCCCAGGGCCTGACGCAGCAGGCCCAGCACGATGACGATGCGGGTGAAGCCCGTCATCATCAGCAGCAGCGCCGGCAGGAAGGACAGCGCCGTGAAGAACAGCAGCGTCTGCACCGGCACCGAATAGCTGCTGCCGCCCGGGCCCTGCCCGACCAGCAGCGGCAGGCTGGCCGATCCGCCCGCCTGCGCGAGCGCCCAGCCCGGCAGCAGCACCAGCCCGACGGTCAGCGCCAGGCGTGCGGCGCGACCACGCCCGGCCCGAAGGCGCCTGTCAGTCGACATGATGATCGCTCCCATGTTCCTGGCGCCGCTGCGGTACGCCCGGGGACGGCTGCGGAGAGCGGGGCGGGACGGGCGCGGCAGGCCGCCCGACCCGTGTCGACCGACGCGAACCCGCCATCACCCGGGCCAGCACCTGGGCAAAGCCGGAAGGCGCCGACACGGCCTGGCCGGCGCCCGCCTGACGACCTGCCGCCCTTCCGGTCGAAGTGCCGACCGTCGTTGCCGCCTGCGGGGGCTGCGAAAGGGTGTGCAGCGTCGTGATCTGCTGGGCCGTGACGCCCAGCACCAGCCATCTCCGCTCGGCACCTTCACCGACTTCGACGGTCACGACGCGCTGCTGCGGCCCGAGCATCAGGCTGCCGGTCAGGCGCGGGCCGGCCGAAGCCGGTCCGCTCGCCGCGCCGGCCAGGCCGCTGCGGCGCAGCAGCCACAGCGCCAGCGGGATCAGTGCCAGCACGACGACGAACCACAGCAGCGACATCCAGGATGCACCGGTCATGGCCTGCCTTTCTCAGTTGCCGCGCGACAGGCGGCGCATGCGCTCGCTGGGCGTCACGATGTCGGTCAGGCGGATGCCGAAGCGGTCGTTCACCACCACCACTTCCCCTTGCGCGATCAGGTAGCCGTTGACGAGCACATCCATCGGCTCGCCGGCCAGCGCGTCCAGTTCCACCACCGATCCCTGTGCCAGCTGCAGGATGTTCTTGATGGGAATGCGGGTGCGCCCGAGTTCCACCGTCAGCTGGACAGGAATGTCCAGGATCAGGTTGATGTCGTTGCCCGCAGCCTGCGACGCTGACGCGCCGCCGGCCGTGAAATTGGCGAACGCGGCCGGCGCCATCTGCATCTGGTCGAAGCCCCCGCCGGGCTCCGGCATCGCCAGGGCGGCGTCGCCGGACTGATGCGACTGTTCCTCGAGGGCAGCGGCCCATTCGGCGGCCATCGCGTCCTGGTCGGATGTGAGCGCGTTGTCGTCAGGCGCCATGGTTGCTTTCTCCTATCCAGGTCATGTTCTGGCCACCGAGCATGCGCTCGACCTTGATGGCGTAGCGGCCGTTCGAGGTCCCGTACTGGCCCTGCAGCACCGGCACGCCGTCCACCTTGGCCTCGATGAGCTTGTCCAGATCCAGTTCGATGAAATCGCCCACCTTGAGGGCGAGCAACTGCTCGACGGTGGCCGGCGCATGCGCCAGCTCGGCGACCAGTTGCACCTGTGCGGCCTGGATCTGATGCGTCAGCAGCTTGACCCAGCGCCGGTCGGGTTCGGCCGAATCGCCGTGGGTGCTCGAATACAGCACGTCGCGGATCGGCTCGAGCGTTGCGTAAGGAATGCAGAAGTGGATCGTGCCGGCGGTGTAGCCGATCTCCAGCGTGAAGCTGCTGGTCACCACCACCTCGCCCGGCGCGGCGATGTTGGCGAACTGGGGCTGCATCTCGGAGCGCTGATAGTCCAGCTCGACCGGGTAGATGCCCTGCCAGGCCTTCTTGTACTCGGCGGTGATCACCTCGACCACACGCAGGATGACGCGCTGCTCGGTGGGCGAGAAGTCGCGCCCCTCGATGCGGGTATGGAACTTGCCGCTGCCGCCGAACAGCGCATCGATCACCGCGAACACCAGTGTCGGGTCGCACACGATCAGTCCCGAGCCACGCAGCGGCCGCACCGAGACGATGTTGAAGTTCGTCGGCACGACGATCTCGCGCAGGAAGGCGCTGTACTTCTGCACCTTGATCGCGCCCACGCTGACCTCGGGCGTCTTGCGGATGAAGTTGAACAGCCCGACGCGGATGTTGCGCGAGAAGCGCTCGTTGATGATCTCCATCGTGGGCATGCGCCCACGGACGATGCGCTCCTGGCTGGCCAGGTCGTAGTCGCGGATGGCGCTCTTGGGCGCATCCTCTTCCTCGAGCTTCTGGCTCTCGCCGGTGATGCCCTGCAGCAGCGCATCGACCTCGTCCTGGGACAGGATCTGCTGGTTCATGGCGCGGGTGCCGAAAGGACGCGGTCCGCCAGAGGACGCCCTGGATCCGGCCGCGCCGGTCCACCTGCGTCGCTCCGGAGAGCAGCGTCGGCCGCAACGGAGGGGGGCGTCATTGAATGATGAAGCTCGAGAAGTGCACGTGCTGGACCGGGTTGTAGACCGGCGCGCGGCGACGCTTCTTCCGCCCCGGCTCGGCCTGCTCGTCCTCGGCGTCGATCTCGATGCCCATCGGCCGCACCGCCTCGCGCATCACCTCCTCGGCCAGCTTTTCCTTGCCCTCGCGTTCGAGCAGCTCGGCGGCGGTCTTGTGCGCCAGGATCATCAGGATGCCGTTGCGGATCGCCGGCATGTAGGCCTTCATCTCGTCGGCGAACTTGGCATCGTCCACCTCCAGCGTCATGCCGATCTGGGCATAGCGGTCCTGATCCCGATCGGCCAGGTTCACCACGAAAGGGTCCAGCGGCACGTAGGTCGGCGGCGTGCCGGGCTTGCGTTGCGGCGGCTTGGGCGCAGGCGCGTGGGCGGCCGACTTGGCCGAGCCCTCCTCCAGGGCGGCCTCGTCGCCCTCTTCGGCGGCCGCATTCTTCTTCATCAGGAAGAAGGCCGCACCGCCGCCGGCCAGCACGAGCAGCAGCACGGCGACCAGAACGATCACGAGCTTCTTCGAACCCTTCTTGGCGGGTGCATCACCCGCCGGGGCGGCGGCAGCAGCGGACATCGGGAACTCCTGCGGAACGATCGCCCGCTGCCGACCTCGGCGGCGGACTGCGTCGCAACGGCCCTGCAGACCGCGCGACACCACTGGAGCCCATTATTCGAAGCGGACCGCCTGGCGAAGGCAGGAAAAGCCGGGCAGAGGCCCGGCAGACCGGACCTTGCGTCGGACGGAAAGGCAGCCTCGGTGCCCCCGGCCGGCGCCCGGGAGCCCCGCCGGCGCGACGGGCGGTATCCGCCCCGATCAGGCGTACAGGTCGAGCGCCGGGGCACCGGACGAAGCGGCCGAACGGACTGACGACGACGCGGCCACCGGCCCTTCCGAGGCCCCCGTACCGCGGGCCGCCGGGCCGGCGGACGGCGGCGGCGCCGAACGGCCGCGGTCGTCGCCCGGCCCGCCACGGCCGAAGCCGGAGCCGCCGGAGGAAGACGTCTGCGCACCCGCCGCATCGCTGCGCGGCATCTCGGCGTGCACCTGGCTGTCCACCAGGGTCAGACCATCGGCCCCGAGCGATTCGGCCAGGGCCGCCAGGCTGGACTGCAGCAGCTCCCGGGTGGCGGCCTGGGCCGCCACGAAGTCGATCCGCGCGGCCTGGCCATCCATCGCGATGTGGATCTGGATCGGGCCCATCTCGGCCGGATTGAGGTGCAGGCGCGCCTCGCCGATGCCCTCGCGCACGAAGCGCCCGACCTGCAGCAGCAGTTCCGCCCGGGCCTCGGGATCGTCGAAGGGTTGCGACAGGGTCGCCTCGACCACCGTCGGCGTGGCGGTCGAAGCGGCCGGGCTGGTGGTCGGCGCAGCCGACCAGGCTGCCAGCCCCGCCGCCTCGAGCGTCGGAGCAGTCTCGGGCCCAGCCAGGCCTCCCCCCTGCTCGAGCAGCAGTTCCCCGAAGCGTTCGGCCGGCAGCGCGGACGCGGGCGGCGCGACGGCCGCGTCGATCGAACGGCTCGGCTCGAACGCCACGCCGGCACCCGGCTCACGTGAATCCGGCGCCACGGGTCCTCCCCGCCCATCGGCCGCATCCGCCACGGCACGACCCAGGCTCATGGCCATGGCATCGTCGCCGGGTCGGCGGAAGACGGTCGGCCGCCCCCCTGCCAGCAGGGCCAGTGCCGGCTCGTCGGACGTCGGCACCGGCTCGCCCCCGCCGGCCGCCCCGCCCGACGCGGGAGGTGCAGCCACCGCCAACGCCGGGATCACGCCGATCTGCATCAACCACTGCGCCAGGCTGTCCGCGCCGGTCGGAACGGCGGTCTGCGGCGCAGGCCCGCCCTCGCCGCGCGCATCGCCCACGGCCTCGTCGCCTGCGGTCGCCGTTGCGCCTGCCGCAGAGCCCCGGCCCGGACGCGCTGCAGCGCGAGCCGCCGCGCTGCCGGCCCGAGGCGCCTCGGCCGCGGTGTCGGCAGCGGTCGTCGCGCCCTCGCCCGTCGAAGCGCCCTGCGCAGTGGACGCCGCAGGGCGCGGCCGGTCTGCCGACAGCGTTGCCGATGGGGCCGGGGGCGTGGCAGCAGGCTGCGGCATCGGGACAGCGGCCGAAGGCCCTGTGCCAGCGGCCTCGGCACCTTGCGGGCCGACCCGAGACTGCAGCATCTGCGCGAAGGCGTCGGCCGCACCGCCGGCCGGGCCGGTACGCCCCGCGGACAGGGCGGCACGGTCGGCGCGGGCAGTCTCCTGCACCAGGGTCGAAGCGGTCAGGGCCATCGTGTCGGGCTCCAGGTTCGGGCGGTCGTGCGGATCGGTGCGCCAGGCGGCGGGTCTTCGGTCAGAGGCTAGAGGCTGGCCAGGCCGCTCTCGGCGCCGGCCACCTCGGCCAGGCGCCGCTGGCCGGCGCGTGCGGCCATCTCGTCCATCTGCTTCTGTTCGCGCTTGGCCGCACCGAGCAGCAGGGCCTGGCTGCGCCGCTCGATCAGCTTGCGCACTGCGGCCACGCGCAGTTCGGCCGCCAGGGTCTGCCCGGCCGCACGCTCACGGTCCTGCCGCAGGCGCTGGATCTGCTGGGCCTGCTGGTCCACCGCACCGTGCAGCCGGCCGACGAAGTCGTGGTAGCACTGCAGCAGCGTCACCGCCACGCCCTGGCGGAACTGCTCGGTCCAGCGCGTCTCGCATTCCTGGCGATAGTCCGACAGCTGCTGCTGCTGCCGCTCGGCACTGGCCAGAGCCGCTTCGGCGCGGCCCTGGCGGGCCCGGGCCTCGTCACGCTCGCGTTCGGCCTGCTCGAGCAGCAGCTGCAGGGGCTGGAGGCTGGGATGGTGCATGGTGTGTCGTCAGGCCTTGTCGAGCAGCTGGCGCAGCTGCTGCACGCTCTCGGGCAGGGTGGCGCGCGTCCAGGTGTCCTGCTGCAGCAGCGAGCGCATGGCGGGCTGGGAACGCACGGCCGCATCGAGCTCGGCATCGTGCCCGGGCGCGTAGGCGCCGATCTGGATCAGGTCGCGGGCCTTGTTGACGCGTGCCAGCAGCTGGCGCATGCGCCGGGCCGCCTCGAGGTGCGGGCGCGGCGCGACGTTGGCCATCACCCGCGAGATGGACTTCTCGATGTCGATGGCGGGATAGTGCCCGGCCTCGGCCAGCTCGCGGCTGAGCACGATGTGGCCGTCCAGGATGCCGCGGGCTGCGTCGGCGATGGGATCCTGCTGGTCGTCGCCCTCGGACAGCACGGTGTAGAAGGCGGTGATCGAACCCTGCCCCTCCAGGCCGTTGCCGCTGCGCTCGACCAGCTGCGGCAGCCGGGCGAAGCAGGACGGCGGATAGCCCTTGGTGGCCGGCGGCTCGCCGATGGCCAGCGCGATCTCGCGCTGCGCCATCGCGTAGCGGGTCAGCGAATCCATCAGCAGCAGCACGTCCAGGCCCTGGTCGCGGAAATGCTCGGCGATCGAGGTCGCATAGGTGGCGCCCTGCATGCGCGTGAGCGGCGGCGCATCGGCCGGCGCGGCCACCACCACCGAGCGGCGCAGGCCCTCCTCGCCGAGGATGTCCTCGATGAACTCCTTGACCTCGCGGCCGCGCTCGCCGATCAGGCCGACCACGATCACGTCGGCCTCGGTGTAGCGCGCCATCATGCCCAGCAGCACCGACTTGCCCACGCCGGTGCCGGCGAACAGGCCCAGGCGCTGGCCGCGTCCCACCGTCAGCAGGGCGTTGATCGCGCGCACCCCGGTGTCCAGCGGCTGGCGCACCGGGGCGCGCTCCATGGCATTGATCGGACGGCGCACCAGCGGCTCGGGATGCACGTCCCGCAGCGGCCCGAGCCGGTCCAGCGGCCGGCCCTCGGCATCGACCACCCGGCCGAGCAGCCCGGCGCCGACCGGCAGGTGGCGCGAGCGGTCTTCGCTGCGCCGCCAGGGATGCGCACTGCCGCCCAGCTGCGGCGGCTGCACCGGCGTCTCGCAGGGCAGCACCCGCGCCCCGCTGACCAACCCGTGCACCTCGCCGGTGGGCATCAGGAAGGCCCGGTCGCCGGAGAAGCCGACCACCTCCGCGCTCACCGGCGCCTGCTGGGGCAGCTCGATCTGGCAGAGCGAGCCCACCGGCGCGCGCACACCGGCAGCCTCGAGCACCAGGCCGGACACCCGCACCAGCGTGCCCTGCGAGGCCAGCGGCAAGGGCGCTGCCGCAAAATCGTGCAGGGCCTCGAGGTAGGCGCTCCAGCGCTGCAGACCAGGCTCCTGGCTCATGAGGGACGCACCTCCGGCGCCAGCGCGGCATCGCTGCGCTGCCAGTCGTCGTCGCGCCCGATGGCCGCCGCGGCGCGGCGCCAGCGCGTGGCCAGCTGCGCATCGACCGTGCCGATGTCCGACTCGAGCAGGCAGCCGCCGGCCTCGATGGCCGCATCGGCCACCAGCTGCACGCCCCGGGCGGCCAGCAGGTCGGCGCAGCCCTGCGCCACCAGCGCGTGGTCGTCCGGATGCACCCGCAGCGTGGCCTGGCGGGCCGAGCGCAGCAGCAGGCCCAGCGCCTCCTGGGCGGCCGCCACCACCGTCTCGGGGCGCTGGCGCAGTTCGCTGCGCAGCGCCTGGCGGGCGATCTCCAGCGCGATGCCGGCCACCCGCTGCGCCAGGTCCTGCTCGAGGGCGTCGAGCTGCTCGTGCAGGCGCTGCACCACGCTGGCCACCTGGCTGCCGGTCTGCGCCGCGAAGGTGCTCTTGAAGGCCTCCAGCGCACTCGTGCCGTCGCGGTAGCCGTCCTGATAGCCCTGCCGGCGCGCCGCCTCGAGGGCGGCGATGCGGTCGGCCTCGGCCTGCGCCGCTGCCTCGGCGGCACGCCGGGCGCGCTCGCGCTCGGCGGCCTCGGCCTGGCGGCGCAGCAACTCCGGGTCGGGCGCCGGTGGGGCGGTGCGTGGCTTGCGGGCAGGATCGTCGCCGAAGCTGCCGGGCTGCCAGCTGGCGAAGCCGGCGAGTTCCTCGCGCGGGATGAAGCGACTGTACAGCCCGGGCGGACGGCGCTCGCCGCCGCGGTCAGAGGAACTGGTCATCGCCGCCTCCGCCCAGCACGATCGTGCCCTCGTCGGCCAGACGGCGCACGATCTTCAGCATTTCCTTCTGTTCGGTCTCCACGTCCGACACGCGCACCGGACCGCGCGAATCCAGGTCTTCCTTGAGCGTCTCGGCCGCCCGGCTGGACATGTTCTTGAAGATCTTCTCGCGCAGCTCCTGCGTCGCGCCCTTGAGCGCGATGACCAGCGACTCGCTCTGCACCTCCTTGAGCATGGCCTGGATGCCCTTGTCGTCGATCTTGATGACGTCGTCGAAGGTGAACATGTTGTCCATGATCTTCTGTGCCAGGTCCATGTCCGCCTCGCGGATGTAGTCCAGCACCGAAGCCTCGAGGGCCGAGCCCATCATGTTGATGATCTCCGCGGCCGGCTTGGCGCCGCCCAGCGAGGACTTGCGCATGCGGTCGCCGCCGGCCAGCACCTTCGACAGCACATCGTTGAGGTCCTTCAGCGCCGAGGGCTGGATGCCGTCGAGCGTGGCGATGCGCACCATCACCTCGTTGCGCACCCGATCGGGCATCTGCTTGAGCACGTCGGCGACCTGGTCGAACTCCAGGTGCACCAGGATGGCGGCCACGATCTGCGGATGCTCGGCGCGCAGCAGCTCGGCGATCGAGCCGGCGTCCATCCACTTCAGGCTCTCGATGCCGGTGATGTCGCTGCCCTGCAGGATGCGGTCGATCAGCAGGTTGGCCTTGTCCTCGCCGAGGGCCTTGCGCAGCACGTTCTTGACGTACTCGTCGGTGTCGTTGACGAGCATGCTGTGCGCCTCGGCCTGCTCGTGGAAGCGCTCGAGCACGCCGTCGAAACGCTCGCGCGGCACGCTCTTCATGCGCGCGATGGTTTCACCCAGGCGCTGCACCTCCTTGGGCGTGAGGTGCTTGAACACCTCGGCCGCCTCTTCCTCGCCGAGTGACATCAGCAGGATGGCGGCGTCTTCCAGGCCTTGTTCGTCCATGGTCGTGTTTCCGTCGGCGTGCGGCGGCGAGCCGTCAGGCCGCCTCGCGGTTCACCCAGCCGCGCACGATGTTGGCCACCGCGGCAGGGTTGTCCTTGGCCAGGCGCTTGGCCTCGTCGATGCGGCGCTGCAGCGGATCGCCCCCCTGCGGTCCGGCCAGCGCCGCGACCTCGCCGTCCGGCCCGACGCCTTCGCGGCCATCGACCAGCGCGGGCAGCTCCTGCGCATCGTCCACCACCTCGTCGAGCAGCTTGGGCGGCTCCTTCGGCGCGGCCTCGCGCAGCACCGGGCGGATCGCGCCGAAGACGATGATCAGCGCCGTCAGCGCCAGCCCGATGGGCCAGGCCAGCTGGCGCAGGGTTTCCTGCAGCTCGGGCTGCTGCCACAGCGGCGTGCCGTCCTCGGCCGGCTTGTCGGCCTGGAAGGGCGCGTTGATCACCCGCACCGAGTCGCCCCGGTCCTTGCTGAAGCCCACCGTTTCCTGCACCAGCGCGGTCAGCTTGTCGATCTCCTCCTGCGACAGCGGCACGGTCTGGGCGTTGCCCTTCTTGTCCAGGCTGCTGCGGTGGTTGACCACCACGGCCGCGCTGAGGCGCTTGACCGTGCCGGTGGCACCCCGGGTCACCCGGACGGTCTTGTCGACCTCGTAGTTGGTCACCGATTCGCGCCGCGTCGTGCCGCCGGCACCGCCGGCCTGGGCCGGCTGCATCGCCTGCGCCTGGCCGGCGATGGGCGCACTGGCCGGCAGCGGAGGCTGGTTGGTCATGGCTCCGGGCACGCCGCTGGGGAGCGCCTGGCCGGCCGTGCCGGACTCGGAGCTCTGCGCGCTGCGCACCGCGGCCGGCTCGCCGCCCTGGTTGGGACGGAACTCCTCGGAGGTCGATTCGCTCTGCGAGAAGTCGACCTCCGCGCTCACCTGGGCGCGCAGGTTGTCGCGCCCCACCACCGGCTCGAGGATGTCGAGGATGCGCTTCGTGTAAAGCGCCTCGATCTGGTGCACGTACTGCAGCTGCTGCGCGTCCATGCCGTTCGGGCCGGACAGCCCGGCCATGCCCTCGGGCGGACCCGACAGCAGCGCACCGGTCTGGTCCAGCACGCTGACTGCCTTGGGATTCATTTCGGGCACGCTGGCCGAGACCAGGTGCACGATGCCGGCGATCTGCGCACGATCCAGCGAACGGCCGGCGCGCAGCGTCAGCAGCACCGAGGCGCTGGGCTTCTGCTGGTCGCGGAAGAAGCCGTTCTGGTTCGGCAGTGCCAGGTGCACACGCGCGGCCTCGACCGCCGCCAGCGCGGTGATCGAGCGCACCAGCTCGCCCTCCAGGCCGCGCTGGAAGTTCAGCCGCTCCTGGAACTGGGTGGTACCGAAGCGGGCGTTGTCCATCAGCTCGAAGCCGACCACCGAGCCCTTCGGCAGCCCGGCCTGCGCGAGCTTCAGGCGCACGTCGTGCACCTGCTCGGCCGGCACCAGCACCGCGCCGCCGCCCTCGCTGTAGCGGTAGGGCACGTTCATCTGCGCCAGCTGGGCGACGATCGCACCGCCGTCCTTGTCCGACAGGTTGGCGAACAGCACCTTGTAGTCGGTGCGGGTGTTCATCGCCACCGCCGCGACCAGCAGCGCCAGCAGGGCCAGCACGCCACCGCCCAGCAGCAGCTTGCGCGGCAGGGGCAGTGCGGCCAGCCGGGCCAGGAAGCCCGGCGGCGGCGCATCGGCAGCGGCCGTGTTGGCCGTGAGCGGTTGCAGGGTGGCGTTGTCCATGTCCAGATGGCGGCAGCGGCCGGGCAGGCGCACCGGCGCAGACAGAGTCCTCGAACGGCATTATTCGAAGCCCCCCGTCCCGGCCATGGGGCGAACAACTCGCCCAAGCGCCTGCAGTTCGCGCCTTCGTCGCCGGCCAGCTTGCCTAGGATGCGCGTCGTGGCGTCATGCCGTTCGCCACCCAGAGGCCAGGATGGACGTCAAGCTCAAACCTTTCGACTTTGCCAGCGCGGCCACCCGTGCGGGCATGCCGCAGGTGGCCCAGCGGGTGCGCGAGAACGCCGCGGCGGCCGGCCTGTCGCCGCAGCGCGGCGCCGCAGCGGTGTCGGGCAGTGGCCAGGGCGAGGACTTCTCGGTGGCCTTCTCGCAGGCGCTGCGCAACGTCAGCCAGGCCCAGCTCAGCGCGCAGGGCCTGCAGCGCGAGGTCGCGCTGGACAACCCTTCGGTCAGCATCGAGCAGACCATGGTGGCCATGCAGCGCGCCCAGATCGGCTTCCAGGCCGCCCTGCAGGTACGCAACCGTCTGGTGCAGGCCTACAGCGACATCATGAACATGCAGGTCTGACAGGGTCGACACCGCCCGGGCAGGACCTGCCGGACAGACCGAGGGGCAGCCCGCGGGCCGCCCCTTGCCCTCGCTGCCCTCGCTGCGGTCGTCACCCCCGCCCGGGGCGCGATCGACGCAGGTTCACAGCGCCATCAGGCTGCGCCGGCGTCGCTGCGTCTGGTCGATGTAGCGCTGCAGCGCCCGGGTGCCCTCGCTGCCCACGCCGAGCAGTTCGCAGCCCAGCCGCACCCCACGGCTGCCCGGCAGCGACGGGCCCACGTGCACCACCCGCAGCGCCACGGTCAGTCGGGTCTGGGCATCCAGTTCGAGTTGCACGCCCGCCAGCACGCTGCCCTGCGGCAGCGCCGGCACGTCGTCGGGCAGGAAAACCGCCGCACCGCCGTGGCTGACATCCAGCACGCGCAGCGTCAGCAGCACGCCGGGCACCTGCGGATGGGCCACCTTCGCGGTGGGCTGGGCGTGGGTGAGCGGACGCACCCGGAAGGCGCCACGGCGCTGGAAGCGGAACAGTTCCTGCGGGTACTCGGCATTGAGCGCGCTGGCATCGCGGCCGTGCACCAGCACCAGGCCGCGCACATCGAACTGCAGCTTCACGGCATCCAGGTAGCCCACGGCCACCACCTCGTCGCTCTCGACCAGCCGGTGCACACGCAGATCGCCCGGATCGGCGGAGAACACCAGCACACCGCGCTGAGGATCGTCCGCCCACAGCGTGGTGCTGTAGTGCGTTCCCTCGGGCGTGGTCAGCGCCAGCGGCACATCACCCTCGACGAACTGGCGCAGCAGGGCATGCACTTCGGCAGGCGAGTCGACACGGAACTCCTCGCTGGCGAGGCCCGCGCCGGGCAGGGCGCCGCCAGGGGAATCCGACAGGGGCGCGGCCTGGGTCGGGCTGAGCATGGCAGTCTCCGGGAACGGTTCGGTTCCGTCAGTCGGTCGTTCAGTGCAGGGCGCTGCGCGGCTGGCCGGCCAGCATCTGGTCCAGATCTTCCAGCCAGGGCTCGGCCAGGTGACGGATCTCGGCGTCGTTGAGCAGGATGCGCTGCATGATGCGGGACTTGATCTGCGCCTCTTCGCTGCCCAGACGATAGTCGCCGGCGGCATGCTTGAGCTGCGAGATCAGCACCGCGCAGGCGCCCTCGAGCTTGACGACCCGATCCCAGTCGCCGACGCGCGCGGCCTCCAGCATCTCGTGGCTGGCGGTCTCGATGGCCTCGTAGTACTGCAACAGGGCGTTGTTCATCGCGGTGGGGGACAGGGTGGAATCGGGTGCGTGCATGGCAGGAGCGCGGCCGCGCGGCCGCACGACAGGGTTCTTCAGGAGGGCAGGCGCTCGCCGATCGACGCCCAGGCGTCGCGCAGCGGTGCCACCAGACGCTCGACCTCGTCGAGCGCCGCGGGGTCGTTGTACAGGTTGGCCTGGGTCAGGCGCAGCCCGAGATAGCCGTACAGGGCATGCAGGTTGGCAGCGAGCTCACCGCCGGCCTTCAGGTCGAGTCCGGCGCGCAGTCCTTCCTCGACAATGCGGGCGGCACGGCCGATGTGGCTGCCCTTCGCCTCGACCCGGCCGTCGATCAGGGCGGCCCTGGCCTGCGCGATCTGCTCGCCCAGTCCGTCGAACAGCATCTGCACCAGACGGTGCGGCGATGCGGTCGAAACGCCGGTTTCGATGCCGACCTGCCGGTACAGGTTGGCGAACTGGTTGGACCGTCCAGGAGCTGCTTGGAAGGGAGAGCTGAACATGGCGCGTGCGATGTTTGACGATGAACCGATCGCTGCCGACCGGGTGTGGATCGATGGGTGACAGAGAGGTTATCGATCGACGGAGCCGACAACTTGAGCACAACTGCTGCGATCAGCCGTTGTCGAGATTGGACATCGCGGCAACCTGCTGGCTGACGTAGCTCTGCAGCGCGCTCATCTTCGCCATCTGCGTATCCAGGGCGGTGTACTGCGCGCGCATGCGCTTCTCGACCTGGCTCATGCGCTGCTCGAAGAACTCCTGCTTGTCGGCGTTGCTGTCCTTCAAGCGGCGCAGGCTGTCCGAGCGTGTCGTGATCGACCCGTCCGAGCCCAGCACCGTATCGCCCCAGCGGCGCAGTTTCTGCGCAAAGCCGCTGCTCTCGTCGCCCAGGCTCCCGCTGGTGGAGAACAGCTTGCGAACCTCGGCAAGCCGGGTCGCCAGGTTGTCCGACAGCTTCGTCGTATCGACCTTCAGCGTGCCGTCGCGCTGGGGGTCGAGCCCCACGTCGGACAGGCGACGCAGCACGGAAGAGGCCGAACTGGATCCACCGACGATGCTGCGCAGGCCGGCATACAGGGCATTGACCGACGCGTCGCCCTGCAGGGAACCGGCGACCTTGGTCGCGCTGTCGTAGCGCGTCTGCGTCGTGAGGTAGCGGGCCAGGTCGTTGTAGGCCGTGGCGAAGTCGCTCACCGCCTTCTGGATGTTCTCGGTATTGGAGGTCACACGGACCTCCACCGGATCCGCGCTCACCTTGGACAGCCCGAGCGTCACGCCCGGCACGACGTCGGTCAGGGTGTTGCTCGCCGAGGTCACGGCCAGCCCGTCGATCGTCGCGCGGGCATCGGCGGCAGTCTGCGTGCGCGTCATCGCCACCGCGCCGGAGGGGGGGTCGTAGCCCAGCCGGGACAGCCCGGCCGCATCCGCGCCGTTCCCGTCGCTGTCGGCGACGATGATGCGAAACGCATTGGATTCACCGGTCGCCCCCGAGCGGAGCACCAGGCGAGCCCCGCTGCTGTCGGTCACGATGCTGGCGGTGACACCGGCGCCGACGCTGTTGATCTTGTCGCGCACCTCGGCCAGGGTGTCGTCGGCGCTGATGCTCACATTGATCGTGGACGACCCGGGCCGGGGCGTGAAGCTGTCCTGCGTGGGGCTCCAGCTGCCCGTGTCGATGCTGAGGGTTCCGGCGCCGACCGTCGAGTCGAGGCTCGCGAAGGCCGTGCTCGCGACGGCCTGACCGGCGGCGAGCTGCTGCACGGCCACGTTGTAGGAGCCGGCCACCGCCGAGGGGCTTCCCGTGGCCGAGACGACCGCCGCATCCGAGCTGCTGGCCCGGCTGTCCCCCCAGGTGGAGGCCTTGGTGAGGTTCGACGCCGCATCGCGCAGAGCCGAGACGTGGCTCTGGATCTTGCCGTAGGCGGAGATCTTCGCGTCGATCTTGCTCGCCTCGGCCTGCATCTGGACGAGCGGCTGCCGCTCCACCGCCATCAACTGGGAGACGACGCTCTCGACGTTGATGCCGCTGCCGAGACCGGCGGAAGAAATACTGGCCATCATCAGGCTCCATGTGCACGGCGAAAGACAACGCCCGGACGGCGTGCAGCCCCCCGGTTCATTGATCTATCGGCATGCCGGGCGCGAACTTGATGGCCGCACGCCATCGGCTCACCCCCCCGCCTGCGAGGGGGCACCGTTCAGCCTTGCAGCAGCTTGAGCACCTGCTGCGGCAGCTGGTTGGCCTGTGCCACCATGGCATTGCCGGCCTGCTGCAGCACCTGGGCGCGCGACAGGCTGGCCGTCTCGGCGGCGAAGTCCGCATCCATGATGCGCCCGCGCGCCGCGGCCTGGTTCTCCGAGGCGGTCTGCAGCACCGAGATCGCGGATTCGAAGCGGTTCTGCACGGCGCCGTAGTTGGCCCGCGCGGTGTTCACCTGGGTCAGCGCCTTGTCGATGTCGTCGAGCGCCTTGGTGGAGTTGGCCACGTCCGTGATGTCTCCGCCGATGGCCGTGACGATGTCGCCCGAACTCAGATCCTGGGCCTTGACCGTGATGATCTCGCCGTTGTTCGCGCCGACCTGGAAGTCCATGTCGACCGTGGTCTTGAGGACCGCGCTGCCGTTGAACTTGGTGTTGTCCAGCGTGCGGGTGATCTCGTCGGACAGCTCCTGAAACTCGGCGTCGAGGTTCAGCCGGTCGTCGGTGCCGTTGGTGGCGTTGGCCGACTGCACCGCCAGTTCGCGCATGCGCTGCAGCATGTCGGAGATCTTGCCGACCCCGCCTTCGGCGGTCTGCATCATCGAGATGCCGTCGTTGGCATTGCGCACGGCCACGTTCATGCCCCGCACCTGGGCATTCATGCGCTCGGCAATGGCCAGACCTGCGGCGTCGTCCTTCGCGCTGTTCACCCGAAGACCCGACGAGAGTCGCTGCATCGACGTCGACAGCGACGCCTGGGATCCGTTCAGGTGACGCTGGGCGTTCAGCGAGGCCAGGTTGGTGTTGATCGTCTGCGGCATGGTGATGACTCCAAATGCGAGGGCGGCGGCCAGGATGGCGCCGGACAGGAAGCCACACCGACTTCCACACCGCCATTCTGTGCAGCCGGACACAAGACAAAACGCCAAGAAGCAGACCGAAAGGCCTGCTTCTTGGCGCAAGGACGGGCACAGCCCATCAGGCGCGCTGCCGGGTCATCAGCGCAGCAGCGAGAGCACCTGCTGGGGCAGCTGATTCGCCTGCGCGATCATCGCGTTGCCGGCCTGCTGCAGCACCTGGGCACGCGACAGGTTCGCCGTCTCGGTGGCGAAGTCCGCATCCATGATGCGGCCCCGGGCGGCGGCCTGGTTCTCCGAGGCGGTCTGCAGCACCGAGATCGCCGAGTCGAAGCGGTTCTGCACCGCACCGAAGGTGGCGCGCGCCGTGTTGACCTGCGTCAGCGCCTTGTCGATATTGTCGAGGGCCGTATTGGCATTGGTCGCATCGGTGATATCCCCGCCGATCGCCGTGGACAAATCTCCGCTGCTCAGGTCCTGGGCCTTCACGGTGATGGTTTCACCCTTGTTGGCACCCACCTGGAAAACCTGGTCGGTGGTCGCCTTGAGAACCTGGGTCCCGTTGAACTTGGTATTGTCGAGCGTGCGGGTGATTTCACTCGACAGCTCCTGGAACTCGGCGTCCAGATTGGCCCGATCGTCGGTACCGTTGGTCGCGTTGGCCGACTGCACGGCCAGTTCACGCATGCGCTGCAGCATGTCGCCGATCTTGGAGGTCGCGCCTTCGGCGGTCTGCATCATCGACACCGCATCGTTGGCGTTGCGGACGGCGACGTTCATGCCCTTCACCTGGGCCTGCATGCGCTCGGCGATGGCCAGACCGGCCGCATCGTCCTTGGCGGAATTGACGCGCAGGCCGGAGGACAGACGCTGCATCGAGGTCGACAGCGACGACTGGGAGGCTGCGGTATTGCGCTGAGCGTTCAGCGAAATCACGTTGGTATTGATCGATCCCATGGTGGACTCCTAACTTGAAGATTCAAGTGACATCGGCAGCGAACCCCTGCAAAACTCCGGGGCCACACTGTCGGTCGGTGCTACTTGTCAACCGTTGGATGCTTTGCGCCCTCGAGTCGGCCGACTGCTCTGCGGATCGTTCGGCTGGCCTGTTCGATCCGTTGTGAGGCTTATCGGAGCCCGCTGCGCGCGACTTGAGAGAAATCTGCGGGCGCAGGAACGGCGAGTTCGTGCGGGCGCCCGGCGTCACCTCCCACGCGCCCGGACGGGGCACAAGCACCGCACGAACCGGGTTCAATTCGGGCCTTCGACCGGCCGGCGCCTGCCTAGACTGAGCCGTCCGATCGCTCACCGCCCCCACCATGTCCGCCCTGCCGAAGATCGTCCACCCCGTGCGAACCGTGACGGCACTGACGCCCGACTACGTCGCGGACTTCCGTTGCACCGGGCCGGACTGCCGGGACAACTGCTGCACCGGCTGGCGCGTCACGATCGACAAGGCCTCCTACCAGACCTACCGCAAGCTGGACCGGCAGGGCTTTCCGGTCCGGCTGGTCGACCACCTGCAGAAGGCCACGCCGGGCACACAGGCCCACTACGCCAGCATCCGGCTGGTCGATGGCAGCCACGCCTGCCCCTTGATGGACGATGGCTGGTGCACGCTGCAGAAACACGGCGGCGAAGATCTGCTGAGCGACACCTGCTTCTCCTACCCGCGCGCCACGCGCCGCATCGGCAACCGCTGGGAACAGGCCCTGTCCCTGTCCTGTCCGGAGGCAGCCCGCCTGGCGCTGGCCCGGCCGGATACGCTGACCTTCATCGGCACCGAGCTGCGGGTGCGGCAAGCCGCCGCGGCGGCGGCCGCCCTCCCTGCCGAGGCGGCGGGATTTCCCGCCGAGGTGGCCGACGAGGCCCGGACCTTCTGCTTCGGCCTGATGCAGACCACCGACCTGCCGCTCTGGCAGCGGCTGGTCCTGCTGGGGCTCTTCTGCCAACTGCTCACCGAGGCCGCGCAATCCGGGCGGCCGGAGCAGGTCGCCGCCGGCATCGCCGCAACCACGGAACTGGTGGCCTCGGGAAACATCGGCCGGGAGTTTGCCGACATCGCCGCAGACCGCCGGAACCAGGCGCGCCTGTACGGACAGCTCTGGTCCACCAAGAACGTGCGCGTCGCCTCGGCGCTGCAGAACCGGGTCACGGAGTCGATCTGGCGGGGCCTGACGCAGGGGGACGGACGCAGTCAGGTGCACCTGGACGACATGGCCGCCGCCTACGCGCAGGGCCTGGAGGGCCTGCCTGCCGGTCTGGCCGACACGCCGTTCCTGTTCGACAACCACCTGCTCAACGACATGTTCCGGGAGAACTTCCCCTTCGGCATGACCACGCCCTATGCGCACTATCTGGCGCTGGTGGCCCGCCACGGGATCGTGCGCTTCATGCTGGCCGTGCAGGCAAACGACCCGCAGGCCGACCGACCGGGACCGGTGGACACCGTGCAGGTGTTCTGCCGCCGCTTCCAGCACGATGCCGAGTTCGCCCGCAAGGTCAACCAGGTGCTGGGCGGCTCGCCGATCGGCCAGCTGCATCACCTGGTGCGGCTGATCCGGCCCTGACCGCCCCGGTCCCCCGCGCCCGCCGCCCAGCAGCCGCATCGATGCGCACCCCCACGCTCGCCCTCGTCGTGATCGCCCGCGACGAGGCCCGCTGCATCCGCCGCTGCCTGGACAGCGCCAGGCCCTGGGTCGACCGGATGCTCGTGCTCGATACCGGCTCGGTCGACGGCACGCCCGATCTTGCCCGCGCCGCCGGCGCCGAAGTGCATCACCGTGCCTGGGCGGACAGCTTCGCGCAGGCGCGCAATCAGGCCCTCGAGCTTGCCGACGCCGACTGGCACCTCGTCCTGGACGCCGACGAGCAACTGACCCAGGGCGGGGAGCTGCTGCGGCCCTGGACCCGGCAGCCGCCACAGCTGGGCGTGATCTGCGTGCACAGCAACTTCCAGAGCGGCGCGGCCGGGCAGCCGGCAGGCCCTGCCCAGCGGCACCAGGCCTGGATCACCCGACTCCTGCCCCGCCAGGCGCGCTACCAGGGACGGATCCACGAACAGGTCTGCACCCCCCTGCCGCGTCGACGACTGAACCTCCACGTCGAACACGACGGTTACCTGGGCCCGCAGCGGGCCGGCAAGCGTGACCGCAACCGCACGTTGCTGCTGCGCGACCTGCAGGAGCGGCCCGACGACCCCTACACGCTGTACCAGCTCGGCAAGGAGGCCCAGGCCCTCGACGAAGCCGCCGAGGCCAGCGACTGGTTCGCGCGCGCCTGGGCGGCGACACCGGCGCGCGCGGCCTGGCGGCATGAGCTGCTCGTGCGGCTGCTGCAGTGTCTGGGCCGGGCCGGCAGACGCGAGCAGGCGCTGGAACTGGCCGAATCCCAGTTGCAGGCATGGCCGCACTCGCCCGACTTCTTCTTCACGCTCGGTGACCTGCTGCTCGACCAGGCTCTGCAGGATCCGGGTCGGGCCCGCGACCACTGGCTGCCGCTGGCCGAGGCCGCCTGGCAACGCTGCCTGGAGATCGGCGAACGCCCGGATCTGGACGGCAGCGTCCACGGTCGCGGAAGCCACCTGGCCGAGCACAACCTCGCAGTGCTGCGCGCCCATCTCCACCGGCCCGGCTGAGCCGGCACGGTCGGGCCTGGCGGCCCGCGCGGCCCCGCTCGCCCACGGCGATGCCGCGGATCGAAACGGAAAAACCGGCGCAGTTCCCTCGATCGGCAGGGCGACGCGGACCCTAGAGTGCCGCCATGGCGCCCGCTGTCGGGTGCCCGACCCCCTGCAGGAGCCTCCGGCCATGATCGATCTCGTGCTCGCCCGTCGCGACGAAGCCCTCGACTGGCTGGCCGAACTGCCCGCGCACTGCCGCGTGCAGCTCTGCCAGTCGGCTGGCGCGGTGGAGGATCCGCACTGGCCGACGCCGACCTGGGTGCACGTCTGGCGCACGGACACCGGAGCCGCCGGCAGCCACCTGCAGTACCTGCAGACCCTGGCGGCGCGCATTGCCCGGGGTGAGTCGCCGGACCTCGATCCGGCGGGCTGGACCGTCTTCGCGCCCGCCGATGCCCTGCGGCAAGCTCCCGCGCTGCGCGCACAGCTCGCAAGCCCCGCGCTCTGGGCCGAGGTCCAGCCGCTGGGGCGGCGCGCCGGGAGCGCCGGTGCGGCGCCGCGCCAGGCGCATTTCTGCCCGGTGACGCTGGCCCCCCTCGGGCATGTCGACGCCGATGCCGTGCAGCTCGCCGAAAGCTACCGGCGGCGCCACGCACTGGCGTCGGGCGAGAACCTGCTGGCGCACTTCCTCGATCTGGCCGGTCTGCACGGCCTGGCCGGCCAGGCCGCCTCGGCCGACCTGGGCATCGCAGCGCCGGAAGGCGTGTTCGCGGTGCGCAACGATCGGGTGCTCGCCCTGCTGCACGCAGCCCCCGATGCGCTGGCCCGCCTGGACGCGCTGCTGCGCAGCGAAGCCCTGTACCGCCCGATGCTGGAGCGCTGCTGGCTGCACCTGTTCGCACTGCCCTTCGTGCAGCTGCAGCCCCTGCCCCATCCGGCGCAGGTGCCAGCCGAGCTGCCGATCGAGGTTCCGCCGGCGATGGCCCGGGTGGTGGCCTCCATCGACGCCCTGCTGGCACGCTCGGCCCCTCCGGCGGTCCGGCGTGACCGTCCGATCCGGCCGCTGCCGTCGGTCGGCCACACCGGGCTGCGCCTGAGCGCCATCGACGAGCTGCGCCCCGCCGCATCGGCACGCCTGACGCCGGCCCAGCACGGTGCCGGGCCGGCCTGGTGGCCCGATCCAAGCCAGATCGGCCAGGTAGGCGCACGGCTGCAGGCCCATTCGCTGGGCTGACCCCTCCAGCGGTCCGGCCGGGCCGAGCTCGCCCGCCCCGACGGACGCAGCCGCGGCCCCCAGGTTCGCCCGCCCGCTGCGGCCCTGCGGCGCGCGCGGCGACTGGGGCCCCGCTCCCGCCCACTCCGGATCAGGCGCTTCACAGCGCTGCCAGGCAGGCATCGCCCCGCGCGGCGGCCCGGCCCTGCCCCCCCGGGACGATTCCCGATCGTTGCGCGCACGCCCCCCGGCGCGCGCCGCCCCCTCCCGATGGACGACAACGTGTAGGAATCTGCCTGACACGGTGCATGGCGTTTGCCGGACTCAAGGCGTGGAAGTGAACTGATGTTGCAGGCCAGTTCGTCTCTTCACAATTCATTTCACGTTGAGACCGAGGCGCTGCAGGGAAGAAGCAGCGCTCCACCCCCGCAAGGAGCCCGTCATGAACACCGAACAGATCCTCTCCGAGATCCGCGAAGCCAACCTGTCGTACCTGATGCTGGCGCAGAGCCTCATCCGCGCCGACCGCGAGCAGGCGCTGTTCCGTCTGGGCGTCTCCGAAGAGACGGCCACGCTGATCGAGATGCTCTCGCCGGCGCAGATGATGAAGATCGCCTCGGGCAACACGCTGCTGTGCCGCATGCGCTGCGACGACGACCTGGTGTGGAACCTGCTGACCAACCACGGCAAGAGCGCCGCCAACGACAGCGTCTCGCGCCTGCACGCCAGCATCCTGATGGCCGGTCGCCATCGCGAAGCCGCCTGATTCCGGGCGGCCACCGCACCGGCCGGCCCATCGAACGCCACGCACACCAGACACTCCGGGGTACACACCATGCGCAGCAAGAGCATCCTGACCGAAGCCAAGCAGATCGACCGCGCCGTCACGCTCATCAAGCTGGGTGCCCGCCTGCAGGTGCTGGAATCCGAGACCGACCTGTCCTACGAGCGCCTGCTGCGCCTGTACAAGGAAGTGGCCGGCAAGTCGCCGAGCAAGGGCCAGCTGCCCTTCTCCACCGACTGGTTCATGACCTGGCAGCCCAACATCCACGCCAGCCTGTTCCTGAACACGCACGAGTACCTGAACAAGGTGGCCGAACTCGACGAGATCGACACCGTCATCAAGGCCTACCAGCTGTACCTGGAACAGACCCAGGCCCAGGGCCTCGAGCCGCTGCTGTCGGTGACCCGCGCCTGGCGCCTGGTCAAGTTCGTCGACAACGGCATGCTGACGCTGACCCCCTGCTCCAAGTGCGGCGGCCACTTCGTGACCCACCCGCACGAAATCGCCAAGCACTTCGTCTGCGGCCTGTGCAACCCGCCCGCCCGTGCCGGCAAGGGCAAGGCCAGCGGCGCCCTGCAGCTGCACTGACCGAGCGCCGGCCCGCAGCGCGCGCAGGCCTGCGCGCACGCCGGTCCCGCCGCGCCTGTGCGGCCGGGCCGCACGCCGGCAGATTGCACGGGCACGCCGCCCGGGCCCGCCCCCTGCGCGCCCGACCCCTCAAGGCGATGGCGCCATCGGTCGATAGCGATTGCAGTTTTTCGCGGCATCCCCGCGCTCGCTGCCCATGACGACCATGGCCCACATCCCGCTGTCCCCCGAACACCTGCGCCTGCGCGACCCGCTGCCCTTCGGCGTGTACGACGGCAACGGCATGCTGCTGCTGCCGGCCCGCGCCGTGATCCAGGACGATGCCAAGCTGGCCCTGCTGCAGAGCAAGCGGCTGTTCGTGGACGAGGACGAGTCCTACCGCTGGCGCTCGAGCTTCAAGAGCACGGTGGGCAGCCTGATCCGCAGCAACGCCTCGCTGCAGCACATCGCCATCGGTAACCTGCGCCGCGAGCGCGCGGACCCGGCACAGACCCGGCGTGACAGCCTCACCGACAGCTGGCACCAGCTGATGCAGCAGCTCTCGGGCGCGCTGCGCAGCGCCACCGCCCAGCCGGTCGGCTGGCTCGAGCAGGTGCAGCAGGCCCGCGAGCAGGCGCGCGCGGTGGCCGAGCGCTGTGCGCATGCGCCGATCTTCCTGCTGGTCCAGCACGCCCTGCACAGCGAGGAGCAGTACAGCAGCCAGCACGCCATGCTCTGCGCGCTGGTGTGCGAGCGCGTTGCCCAGGTGCTGGGCTGGCCCGCCGAAGAAGTGGACAGCCTGGTGATGGCCGCGCTGACGATGAACGTGGCCACCACGGTGCTGCAGGACAACCTGGCCAAGCAGCGCCTGCCCCTCACTCCGGACCAGCGTGAACGCATCGCCGGCCACGGTCTGCAGTCCTCGACCCTGCTGGCCGCCGCCGGGGTGCAGGACGCACGCTGGCTCAAGGCCGTGCGGCTGCACCACGACCGCTCGCTGCTGGAGCGGCCCCTGGCCGCGCTCGATGCAGCCAGCCGCCTGGCGCGGCTGCTGGGTACGGTGGATCGCTACACCGCCAAGATCAGCCGGCGCAGCAACCGCGCTCCGATGTCGCCGCTGGCGGCCGCCCGCAGCGCCTGTGTCGGCGCCGACGGCCAGCCCGACGAGCTCGGCTCGGCCCTCGTCAAGGCGCTGGGCATGTATCCGCCCGGCTGCTACGTGCAGCTGGCCAACGGCGAGGTCGGGGTGGTGCTGGCGCGCGGAGCGCGCGCCAACGAGCCCCAGGTCGCGGCCCTGGTGGGCAGCAGCGGCATGGCCCTGAGCGCCCCGGTGCTGCGCGATACCGCGCAGGCGGCCCGGGCCGTCACCGGCGCCGTGGCGCCCGATGCCGTGAAGGTGCGCACCCAGCCCGAGCAGCTGCTGGCGCTGCTCTGAATCGCCCGCATCCGCCCCCCCACCTCCCCTGCCCCCTCCCCGCCATGGCCCGACCCCGCACCCAGCCGTCATCCGCGCGATCGCGCGCCCAGCCGCGCCGCGGCGGCCGCCGCCTGCGTCTGCTGGCCGACGGGGCCGCCAACGATGCACCCGCGGCCGACGCAGCGCCCGCCGCTGCGCCGACCGGCGCCCGCTGGCGCTGGCCGCTGCCGGCCCTGCTGACCTGGACAGCCTGCTGGGCCACCCACCTTGGCCTGCAGGCCGCCGGGCAGGCCGCCTCGGTGGCGGCCCTGAGTGCGCTGCTGCTGGGCCTGGGCAGTGCCCTGTGGCTGGCCGCCGGCGGGCAGTCACGCTGGCGCACGGCCTTCGTCGCCGCGGGCTTTCCACTTTCGCTGCTGCTGCAGACCCTGCTGCACGGCGCGGCGCTTCGGCAGCCCGCGGAACTGGCCGGTGGCGCCTGGCTGGGCAGCCTGCCCGGCTGGGCCTGGCTGCTGCCGCTGGCCCTGCTGGCGCTGGCCTACCCGCTGCGCGCCTGGCGCGACGCGCCCTTCTTTCCGACCCCGGCCGACGCCCTGACGGGACTGGCCGAGGTGGCGCCGCTGTCGGATGGTGCGCGCGTGCTGGACGCCGGCTGCGGCCTGGGCCACGGTCTGCAGGCGTTGCGCCGGGTCTATCCGCAGGCGAGCTTCGAAGGCATCGAGTGGAGCTGGCCGCTGCGCGCCCTGGCCGCGCTGCGCTGCCCGTGGGCGCGCATCCGCCGTGGCGACATGTGGCGCCAGCGCTGGCAGGACCAGGATCTGGTCTACCTCTTCCAGCGCCCGGAAAGCATGGCCCGCGCGGCCGACAAGGCCCGCCTCGAGATGCGTCCGGGCAGCTGGCTGGTGAGCCTGGAGTTCCGCGTCCCCGGCCTGCGCCTGCACGCCCTGCTGCAGCACGAGGACGGCCGCCCGGTGTGGGTCTACGCCCCGGCCGGCACGGGCGCACAGCGCTGATGCCGCCGACCGGTCGGCGCCGCGCCGACGGCGCGCATTTCTGAAATTTTCGCCCTCAAGTCGATGCCGGCCGCGTCCGATATGAAAAACACTCCCCTCCCCGGGTGCGCCGCGCCGCCATGCGGGGCAGCCCCCTGATCCGGAAAGCAACCCCATGTTCGTCATCGTCGGCTGGCTCGTGGCCCTGGGCTGCATCTTCGGCGTGTACATCGTGCACGGCGGCAACATCGGCGTGATCCTGAAGGCACTGCCCTTCGAGTTCATCACGATCTTCGGCGCGGCCGCGGGCGCCTTCCTGGCCAACAACCAGATGAAGGTGATTAAGTCCTCCATGGCCGGCCTGGGCCGCTGCTTCAAGGGCAGCAAGTTCAACAAGGCCCGCTACATGGAGCTGCTGTCGCTGATGTACGACCTGCTGCAGAAGGTGCGCAAGGAAGGCCTGATGTCCATCGAGAAGGACGTCGAGGACCCGCACAGCTCGGCCATCTTCCAGAAGTACCCGGCGGTGGGCAACGACCACCATGTCACCGAGTTCATCACGGACTACCTGCGCATGATGGTGTCGGGCAACCTGAATGCCCACGAGATCGAGAGCCTGATGGATCAGGAGATCGAGACCCATCACCAGGAAGAGCATGCCGCGGTGGCCGCCATCGGCCGGCTCGCCGGCGGCCTGCCGGCCTTCGGCATCGTCGCCGCGGTGCTGGGCGTGGTGAACACCATGGGCTCGGTGGGTCAGCCGCCGGCGGTGCTGGGCGGCATGATCGGCTCGGCGCTGGTGGGCACCTTCCTGGGCATCCTGCTGGCCTACGGCTTCGTGGAGCCGCTGGGCGGCCTGCTGGAACAGAAGGTCGAGGAGGCCGGCAAGGAACTGCAGTGCATCAAGAGCACGCTGCTCGCGAGCATGCAGGGCTACGCGCCGCAGATCGCCATCGAGTTCGGCCGCAAGGTGCTGTATTCGGGCGACCGCCCCAGCTTCGCCGAGCTGGAAGCGCACCTCAAGAAGAAGTGAGCCGCCGCAGCATGAACCCCGATCGGACGGGAGAGCGCCATGGCCGGTGATGCCAAGAAGCTCCAGCCCATCATCATCAAGAAGATCAAGAAGGGCGGTCACGCCGCGCACGGCGGCGCCTGGAAGATCGCCTACGCGGACTTCGTCACCGCGATGATGGCCTTCTTCCTGCTGATGTGGCTGCTGGGCTCGACCACCGAGGGCGACAAGAAGGGCATCGCCGACTACTTCCAGTCGCCGCTGAAGGTGGCGCTGATGGGTGGCGGCTCCGGCGCCGGCGACGCCTCCTCGCTGATCAAGGGCGGCGGCACCGACCTGTCGCGCCAGGGCGGCCAGGTCAAGAAGGGCGACATCGAGCGCGAGCGCAAGACCTACAACCTCAAGGCGCTCAAGGCCGAGCAGCGCAAGGCCGAGCAGGCGCGACTGAGCGAGCTGAAGGACAAGATGGCCGAGGTGATCGCCAACTCGCCCAAGCTGGCCGAGTTCAAGTCGCAGGTGCGGCTGGACATGACCCGCGAGGGCCTGCGCATCCAGATCGTCGACGACCAGCGCCGGCCGATGTTCGACAGCGGCTCGGCCGAGGTGCAGGCCTACATGCGCGACATCCTGCGCGCCATCGGCTCGGTGCTCACCGAAGTGCCCAACCGCCTGACCCTGGAGGGCCACACCGACGCGCAGCCGATGGGCAGCGGCCTGGGCTACAGCAACTGGGAGCTCTCGGCCGACCGCGCCAACGCCTCCCGACGCGAGTTGCTCGCCGGCGGGCTGGACGACGCACGCATCCTGCGGGTGCAGGGGCTGGCCGCCAGCGTGCCCTTCACCCGCCAGGACCCCTTCGACCCGATCAACCGCCGCATCAGCATCATCGTGATGACGCGCGATGCGGAGGAACGCTTCTTCCAGTCCGGCGACGCCCCGGTCGAGGAGGAGGAAGCCGAGCCGCCCGACGGCGGGGCGTCAAGTCCGCCGATTCCGCACCGATAACCCGGGGACCATCCCGTCCCGGCCCCCTTTTTCAGATCCGCCAAGGAGCGCACATGACTGCCTCTACCGACCTCAAGTTCCTGGTCGTCGACGACTTCTCGACCATGCGCCGCATCGTGCGTGGCCTGCTCAAGGAGATGGGCTGCAACAACGTCGAGGAAGCCGAGGACGGCGCCGTGGCGCTGAACATGCTGCGCAGCGGCCGCTTCGACTTCGTCGTCAGCGACATCAACATGCCCAACATGACCGGCTTCGAGCTGCTCAAGGCCATCAAGGCCGACGAGTCGCTACGGCACCTGCCGGTGCTGATGGTCACCGCCGAGGCGCGCAAGGAGGACATCGTGCTCGCCGCCCAGAGCGGCGCGGCCGGCTACATCGTCAAGCCCTTCACCAAGGCCACGCTGGAGGAGAAGGTCACCAAGATCATGCAGAAGCTGGGCGCCACCGCCTGAGGGAGCCGACCATGACCGCCGAAGCCGTCGCCACCGCCTCCGTGACCGTCTCCTCCGAAACACCGGCCACGCCGGACACGGTGTTCCTGCAGATCGGCGCGATCACCCGACTGCTGCACGACACGATGCAGCAGCTGGGCGTGATGCCCCAGCTCAAGGTCGCCACCGAGGGCCTGCCCGACGCCCGCAGCCGCCTGAACTACATCGTGCGCAAGACCAGCGACGCGGCCGAGAAGGTGCTGAACTCGGTGGACCAGGCGAAGTACGAGCATCACCATATCGCCACCGAGACGCGAGCCCTGGCCGAGGCGCTGGTGCGCGATCCGGTCAAGGCCGTGGCCAGCGGCGCGGTGCTGAACTTCGTGCACGATGTCGAGGCGGCCACGGCCCGCATCGACCAGCACCTCACCGACATCATGCTGGCGCAGGACTTTCACGACCTGACCGGCCAGGTGGTGGCCAAGGTGGTCAATCTGGCCAACGAGCTGGAGACCAACCTGGTCAAGCTGCTGGTGCAGGTCGTGCCGCCCGAACACCGCGAGAAGGTCGACCCGGGCGTGTTGCACGGCCCGGTGGTCGACGCCACCGGGCGCACCGACGTGGTGCAGGACCAGGGCGAGGTCGACGACCTGCTGGCCTCGCTCGGCTTCTGAGCCGGATGCTCAGCGCAGCGCCAGCTGCGCGTCGCGCTCGGCCTTGGGCAGGCCGGCCAGCCGCCGGACCTCGGCGTGGAAGCGCGGCCAGTCGCGCCCCAGGCGCTCGAACAGCCGCTCGAACTCGCCGACCCGCTCGTTGTAGGCCCCCAGGATCGCCAGCTGGGGATTGCCGGCCGACTCGAACCAGCGGTCGTAGCCGGCGTAGCCCTGCCAGGGCCCGGCCTTGAGCGCGGCATGCGCGGCGCGCATGCGCGCCAGGATCCCGGCCTTGGCGCTGCGCTTGTCGGCCTCGCCCGCCGGGCCGGCATAGAGCGCCACCAGCTCGGCGCGGGTGCGCAGCGCCAGCGCACGGAACTCGTCGCGCCGCCGGTCCTGCTGCGCCGTGGCGTCGAGCAGCGCCTCGCGTCCGAGCGAGCGCAGCCACTGCGCACTGCCCAGGCGCTCCACCGCAGTGGCGTAGGACTCGTTGAACACCGTGTCGTCGTCGGCGTAGGCCACCTGGTGGCTGAGCTCGTGGAAGATCAGCCGCGCCAGATCCACCTCGGAGCCGCCGATGAAGGTGTTGAGCAGCGGGTCGGCGAACCAGCGCCCGGGCAGCTTGCCCAGCGTCGAGTAGGCCGGCACCGCGTAGACGTAGGTCTCCCAGCCCTCGGCCTGCAGCTGCCGGGCCAGCGCATCGGCCTCGGGGCGCTCGAAGTAGCCGCGGTAGCCCACGCAGCCCACCACCGGATGGCACCAGGCCTTCAGGTCCAGCGACAGCTCGCGCGTGGCCACCACGTTCCACACTGCGGCCGGGCGCTTCAGGTCGGCGTAGCGGCGGTAGCTGGCGTTGTCCGGCAGCGCCAGCGCGCGCGAGGCGTAGTCGCGCAGGCCCTGGCTGAGGCGCAGCCGCTCGCGCAGGTCGGCCGGCGTGGCCGGGTCGGCGATCCAGTCGTCCACCGGACGGGCCGCGCGCAGCAGCTCCAGGTGGCCGCTGGCCGACTGCCAGTAGTACTCGACATGGGCGCAGCCGCCCAGGCCCAGCGCCAGCAGCAGCGCGGCCAGCGCCGGCGCCCGGCGGGTCCGCCGCACCCTCATCCCGCCGACGCGCGGCGCGGGCCGGCTCATGCCGCGCGACCTTCCGACCCGGCGGGCACCGCCGCATCGCGTTCCACCTGCACCAGGCAGTCGTAGAAGCAGGGCGCCTCGCCCAGATCGGTCAGGCGCTGATGGGTCAGCTCGTTGACGTTGGTGCCGCGCCGGCCGAGCTTGCGCCACCACACGCCCAGGCCGTTGACCACGCCGGGCCGGGCCTGCGGGCCGACGCGGGCAATGCAGTGGTAGCGGCCCCGGTCGTTGTAGACACAGACCGCGTCGCCGTCGGCAATGCCGCGCGCGGCCGCATCCTGCGGATGCATCTCGAGCAGCGGCTCGCGTTCGATGGCCTGCAGGCTGGTAATGTTGACGAAGGTGGAGTTCAGGAAGTGGCGCGCCGGCGGCGAGATCATCGCCAGCGGGTAGCGCGCCGCCAGGGCCGGGTCGGACTCGGCGCACTCGTGGTTGGGCAGGTGGTCGGGCAGCGGCAGGCCAGGGCCGCAGGCACGCGCGCGTCCGCTGGGCGTGAAGAAGCCGCCCTCGGCGAAGGGCGCCGGCGGCAGGTCCAGCTTCACCCAGCCGTCGCGCCGCAGCGCCTCGAAGTCCACCGCCGGGCCGAAGGCCTGGCGCGCCAGCGTCAGGTCGTCGTCGCGGAAACAGGGCTCGTCGAAGCCCAGGCGCGCGGCCAGCTCACGGAAGAACTGCGTGTTCGGCCGGGCCTGGCCGCGCGGCGGCAGGGCCGGCTCGTTGATCAGCAGCCAGGTGTGGCCGTAGCTGGCGTGCACGTCCCAGTGCTCGAGCTGCATGGTCGCGGGCAGCACGTAGTCGGCGTGGTCGGCGGTGTCGGTGAGGAAATGCTCCAGCACCACGGTGAAGAGGTCCTCGCGCGCGAAACCGGCCGCCACCTGGCCCGATTCGGGCGCCACCGCCACCGGGTTGCTGTTGTAGACCACCAGCGCCTCGATGCGCGGCCCGCCGTCGAGCACCGCATCGCCCGGCATCGCCCGCAGCGCATCGCCGATGCGCACCATGTTGATCGTGCGCGGCTGCCGCCCGGCCAGAAGCTCCGGATGGGCGTAGGCCGGATTGCGCAGCGGCTTGTTCCAGCCCGAGGCCGACAGCAGCAGCCCGCCGGCAGGCTGTCGCCAGGCCCCCACCAGGCAGGGCAGCAGGGCGATCAGCCGCACCGCGTTGCCACCGCCGTGCACCCGCTGCATGCCGTAGTTCAGGCGGATCGCCGCCGGCGCCAGCGTGCCGTAGTCGCGCGCCAGGCCCTGCACCTCCTCGACGCTCAGCCCGCACACGGCGGCCGCACGCTCGGGCGGCCACTGCAGCGCGCGCTCGCGCAGCTCGGGCCAGCCTTCGACATAGCGGTCCAGGTAGTCGTGGTCCAGCCAGTCGTGCACGATCAGCTCGTGCATCAGGCCCAGCGCGAGCGCGGCGTCGGTACCGGGGCGCAGCGCGAGGTGCTGGTGGCACTTCTGCGCCGTCTCGCTGCAACGCGGATCGATCGCGATCAGCTTGGCCCCGGCGCGCTTGGCCGCCTGGGCGTAGGTCCAGAAATGCAGGTTCGAGGCGATCGAGTTGCTGCCCCAGATCAGGATCAGCCGGCTCTCGGCAAAGTGCTCGAGGTGCATGCCCACCGTGGCGCCGTAGGTCAGCGCCAGCCCGGTGGCGCCCGCCTCGGCACAGATGCTGCGGTGCAGCCGCGAGGCGCCCAGCCGGTTCCAGAAGCGTGCGGCCATGCCCTCGCCCTGCACGAAGCCCATCGTGCCGGCGTAGCTGTACGGCACGATGGCCTGCGGATCGCGCGCCGCGATCGCCGCCAGCCGCGCGGCGATGTCGTCCAGCGCCTCGTCCCAGCTCACCGGCTCGAAGCGGCCCGCCCCCTTCGGCCCGACGCGCCGCAGCGGCGTGAGCACCCGCTCGGGATGCCCGAGGCGCTCGGCGTAGCGCGACACCTTGGTGCACAGCGCGCCGTGGGTCGGCGGGTGGTCCGGGTCGCCCTGCAGGCGCAGGATCTGCTCGCCCTGCAGCGTGACCCGGATGGCACAGGTGTCCGGGCAGTCGTGCGGGCAGGCGGCATGGACCTGGCGCAGGGGAAGATCGGCGGCAGCGGCGGCGGTGCTCATGCAGGAATGATGGCACGAGGCGGCCGGGCCCGCCCCGCCCTGCCGCGCCAGGCACGGGGGCAACGGGGCAACGATAAGATCCGGCGCTGGGCAACCGACGCCCGAGAACCGCCCCGGAGACCGACCGAATGACCGCCCTGCCCTCGATCGCCGCCGATGCGCCGCTGCTGACCGCGATCCGCCGTGACCTGCACGCCCATCCGGAGCTGTGCTTCCAGGAACTGCGCACCGCCGAGCTGGTCGCGCAGCGGCTGACCGAGTGGGGCATCGAGGTGCATCGCGGGCTGGGCCGCACCGGCGTGGTCGGCGTGATCCGCCACGGCAGCTCCCCCCGGGCCATCGGGCTGCGCGCCGACATGGACGCCCTGCCGATGACCGAGCACAACCGCTTCGCCCACGCCAGCCGCCACCCGGGCCGCATGCACGCCTGCGGCCACGACGGCCACACCGCGATGCTGCTGGCCGCGGCCAAGCACCTGGCCGCGCAGCGCGACTTCGACGGCAGCGTCTACCTGGTCTTCCAGCCCGCCGAGGAAGGCGGCGGCGGCGCGCGCGAGATGATCGCCGACGGCCTGTTCGAGCGCTTTCCGATGGAGGCGATCTTCGGCATGCACAACTGGCCCGGCATGGCCGCCGGTCAGTTCGCGATCTGCAGCGGGCCGATCATGGCCTCGAGCAACGAGTTCCGCATCACCATCCGCGGCAAGGGCTCGCATGCCGCGCTGCCGCACAACGGCATCGACCCGGTGCCGGTGGCCTGCCAGATGGTGCAGGCCTTCCAGACCATCGTGACGCGCAACAAGAAGCCCACCGACGCCGCGGTGCTCTCGGTGACGATGATCCATACCGGCGAGGCCACCAACGTGGTGCCCGACTTCGCCGAGATCCAGGGCACGGTGCGCACCTTCACGCTGCCGGTGCTCGACCTGGTGGAGCAGCGCATGCGCGAGATCGCGCAGCACACCGCGGCGGCCTTCGGCGCCGAGGTGGATTTCGAGTTCCACCGCAACTACCCACCCACGATCAACCACCCTGCCGAGGCCGAGTTCGTGCGCGGCGTGATGACCGAGCTGGTCGGCGCCGACCACACCCTGGCCTTCGAGCCGACCATGGGCGCCGAGGACTTCAGCTACTTCCTGCAGGCCCGCCCCGGCGCGTATTTCATGATCGGCAACGGCGACGGCGGCCACCGCGAACAGGGCCACGGCCTGGGCCCGTGCACGCTGCACAACCCGAACTACGACTTCAACGACGCGCTGATCCCGCTGGGGGCCACGCTCTGGGTGCGGCTGGTGGAGCGCTGGCTGGCACGGCCGTGACGCTGCCGGACGGCCGGCCGGGGGCGGCCGTCAACCGAGCCGCAGGCCCCGCGTGGCGAGGTCGCGCTCGAGCCGCTGTGCGTCGGTGAACAGCAGCGCCGGCAGGCCGAAGCGGTTCGCCGCCTCGACATTGCCCAGGTGGTCGTCGATGAACAGCGCGCTGCGCGCCGGGATCTCGAAACGCTGCAGCGCCAGCGCGAAGATCGCCGGGTCGGGCTTGGCCAGACGCACCTCGGAAGAGAACACGCCGTCGTCGAAGGCGCGCAGGAAGTCGTGCGTGCGGCTCAGATGGGCCGCGAACGGTGCCGGCATGTTGGACAGGAAGTACAGCCGATGGCCGGCCCCGCGCAGGCGACGCAGCAGCGCCACCGATTCGGGGATCGGCGCCAGCGCGTCGGGCACCGCGTCCATCACCGCCTGCACCTCGTCGGGCGCCAGGCCGGTGCGCACGGCGATGCGCCGCACCGTCTCGGCCATGTCGATCAGCCCGGCGTCGAAGGCGCCCCAGTCGCCGGTGTAGCCCTGGAAGAAGCGGTCCTTCCAGAGCATGGCGTTCTCGGGCGTGTTCGCCCGCCCGGGCAGCACCTGCGCCAGCAACCGGACCGGATTCCAGTGGAACAGCACGCCGCCGAAGTCGAAGATCAGGTACGAGGGCTTCATCGCGGCATCTCCTCGGGAGGGACAGTCAGGCACGCAGCCTTTGTAGCAGCGCGGCGGTGGAGCCGTCCAGCCCGGACAAATCCCCCGTCGCAAAGCGCGGCAGCAGCTGGCTGCACAGCGCCTTGCCCAGCTCGACCCCCCACTGGTCGAAGCTGTTGAGGCCCCAGAGCGCGCCGCTGGCCCAGACCCGGTGCTCGTACAGCGCGATCAGCGCGCCCAGCGACGCAGGCGTGAGCCGATCGAGCAGCAGCGTCGTGCTCGGCCGGTTGCCCGGGAAGGTGCGGTGGCGCGCCACCGTCAGCGCGCCGAGCGACTTCGACGCGGTGGGCGCCTTCTCGCCCAGCGCCTCCTCGGTGGTCTTGCCCTGCATCAGCGCCTGGCCCTGCGCCAGGCAGTTGGCCAGCAGCTTGGCATGCTGGTCGGCCAGGCCGGCGCGCACCGCCTCGGGCAGGGGCGCCGGGCCGTACTCGGCGTGCCTGACGGCGATGAATTCGACCGGGATGACATCCGTGCCCTGGTGCAGCATCTGGAAATAGGCGTGCTGGCCGTTGGTGCCGGCCTCGCCCCAGACCACCGGGCTGGTGCCGTAGGGCAGCGGCGCACCGTCCACATCGACGCACTTGCCGTTGCTCTCCATCTCGAGCTGCTGCAGATAGGCCGGCAGGCGCTTCAGGCCCTGGTGGTAGGGGGCCACCGAGCGGCTGGTGAAGCCATGGAAGTTGCGGTACCAGACGTCCAGCAGGCCAAGCTGGATCGGCAGGTTGGCCTCCAGCGGGGCGTGGGCGAAGTGCCGGTCCATCGCATGCGCGCCGGCCAGCAGGTCGCGGAAGGCCTGCGCGCCGATGGCCAGGGCGATGGGCAGGCCGATGGCGCTCCACAGCGAGTAGCGCCCGCCCACCCAGTCCCAGAAACCGAAGGTGGTGGTGATGCCGAAGCGCGCTGCGGCTTCGATGTTCGTGGTGGTGGCGACGAAGTGCCGCGCAATCGCCGCCTCGGCGCCTTCGCCGTAGCGGGCCAGGAACCAGGCCCGCGCCACCTCGGCGTTGGCCATCGTCTCCTGCGTGGTGAAGGTCTTCGAAGCGACGATGAAGAGCGTGCGGCGCGCATCGAGCCGGCGCAGCACCGGCACGATGTCGTGGCCGTCGACGTTGGAGACGAAGTGGCTCTGGATCTGCGGATGGGTCCAGGCGTCCAGCGCCGGCACCACCATCTGCGGGCCGAGGTCCGAGCCGCCGATGCCGATGTTGACGATGTGGCGGATGCCGTCGGGCGCCCCGGCCTCGGCGCGCACCGCCTCGACGAAGGCGAGCATGCGGTCGAGCACCTCGTGCACCTCGTCGGAGAAGGGCCCCTGCCCCTTCGGTGCGCGCAGCGCCGTGTGCAGCACCGCGCGGCCTTCGGTGGGATTGACCGGCTCGCCGGCCAGCATCGCGTCGCGGCGCGCCTCCAGCCGGCACTCGCGCGCCAGCTGCAGCAGCAGGCTGCGGCTGGTGGCATCCCAGAGGTTCTTGCTCAGGTCGGCGAAGACTTCGGGCGCCGTCAGGCTCAGCGCCTGGGCACGGCCCGCATCCCGGGCGAAGGCCTCGCGCAGGTCGAGCGGCCGACCGGCCAGGTCGAAGTGGGTGGCCAGGGCGTTCCAGGCCGGGGTCTGGTCACAGCGGGGGGCGAGCATCGGACTCTCCTGGGCGGACAAGGGGCCGGCGCGGCGGCCCCGGGGCAATGGAAGGGCGCAGGCGGCGGCCTGGCGGACCGGGACGCGCGGATCAGGCCGCCCGGATCAGCGCGTCGAGCTTGCCGGCGTCCACCGCAAAGGCGCGGATGCCTTCGGCCAGCTTCTCGCCGCCCATCGCGTCCTCGTTGAGCGCAAAGCGGAAGGCCGCCTCGTTGTAGCTGACCGCGTGGATCGGCGCGGCGCGGGCCGCCTCGGGGTCGAGGCGGCGCGGCACCGGGGCCTCGGCGGCCTGCAGCTGGGCCAGCAGTTCCGGGCTGATGGTCAGCAGGTCGCAGCCGGCCAGCGCGAGGATCTGGCCGACGTTGCGGAAGCTCGCGCCCATCACCTCGGTGGCGATGCCGAACTTCTTGTAGTACGTGTAGATCTGCGTCACCGACTGCACGCCCGGGTCGTTCACGCCGGCATGGGCCGCCTCGTCCCAGGCGGCGCCGGCCTGCTTCTTGTACCAGTCGTAGATGCGGCCGACGAAGGGCGAAATCAGCTGCACGCCGGCCTCGCCGCAGGCCACCGCCTGGCAGAAGGCGAACAGCAGCGTCAGGTTGCAGTGGATGCCCTCGCGCTCGAGCACCCGGGCGGCCTGGATGCCCTCCCAGGTGGCGGCGATCTTGATCAGCACGCGCGCGCGCGGCACGCCCTGTGCTTCATACAGGGCGATCAAGCGACGCGCACGGGCGATCGTGGCCGCGGTGTCGAAGCTCAGTCGGGCATCGACCTCGGTGGACACCCGCCCGGGCACCACCTGCAGGATCTCCATGCCGAAGCGCACCAGCACCCGGTCCACCAGCGCCTCCAGCGGCTCGCCGCGGTGCGCCGCCACGGTCTCGGCCAGCAGCGGGGCGTACTCGGGCTGCTGCACCGCCTTGAGGATCAGCGAGGGGTTGGTGGTCGCATCGCGCGGCGCGAAGGCGGCCAGCTGGCGGAAGTTGCCGGTGTCGGCGACGACGACGGTGGACTGCTTGAGTTGGTCGAGCTGGTTCATGGCAGAAGGCGCGCCGCGCGCGCCCGGCAGAGGTGATGGTTGCCCCGGATTAGAACCCGAGCCGGCCGGCCGTCGGGCACCGGCACCAGCGCACAGTCACCGCGGCGGTGCGGTCTTGCACGGCCCGTGCCAGACGGGCCTCGACGATGGCGGCGGTTGACCGCAGGAAGAAACCAATCCATCATCTACATTGTAATTCGGTTACATCGCCCTGTCCCCGCGCCGCCGGACGCCCGGCGCAGCCCGGCAGCGCCGCCGAACGACCCCGCTCCTCCCCGAGAAAGTCCTCCCATGTCCTTCGATCTCGTCTTCTTCGGCGGCACCGGCGACCTCACCTGGCGCAAGCTGATGCCCGCGCTGTTCCAGGCCTTCCGGCACGGCAAGCTGCCGGCGGGGGGGCGCATCCTCGCCGTGGCCCGCGAGGAGCGCAGCGATGCCGAGTACCGCCAGTTCATTGCCGAGCGCTTCGCCGAGGTGGAGAGTTCCAAGCGCCCCACCGACGAGGAGTTCGCCCGCTTCGCCGAGCAGCTGCATTACCGCCGCATGGATCTGGCCCAGCCGGACGACTACGCCGGGCTGGCCGCGGACCTGCGCGAGCGCGGCGCCGCCACCGTTCTGCTCTACCTGGCCACCAGCCCGCACCTCTTCCCGGTGATCTGCGAGCAGCTCGGCCGCGCCGGGTTGAACGCGCCGCACGTGCGCGTGGTGCTGGAGAAGCCGCTCGGCCACGATCTGGCCAGCGCGCAGGAGATCAACCGCGTGGTGCGCTCGGTCTTCACCGAAAACCAGGCGCTGCGCATCGACCACTACCTGGGCAAGCCCTCGGTGCAGAACCTGTCGGCGCTGCGCTTTGCCAACGCGCTGTTCGAGCCGCTGTGGCGGCGCGAGAGCATCGCCAACATCCAGATCACCCTGGCCGAGAGCCTGGGCGTGGGCACGCGCGGCGATTTCTACGACCGCACCGGCGCGCTGCGCGACATGATCCAGAACCATGCGCTGCAGCTGCTGACGATGATCGCGATGGAGCCGCCGGCCACCGGCGATGCCGACGCGATCCGCGACGAGAAGCTCAAGGTGCTGAAGTCGCTGCGGCCCTTCACGCCCGAGAGCGTGGCGCGCGACGTGGTGCGCGGCCAGTACCGCGCCGGCAGCATCGCCGGCCAGGCGGTGCCGGGCTACCGCGACGAGCAGAAAGTGCCCGCCGACAGCCACTGCGAAACCTTCGTCGCGCTGCGCACCGAGGTGCAGAACTGGCGCTGGGCGGGCGTGCCCTTCTATCTGCGCACCGGCAAGCGGCTGGCCGCCCGCGATGCGCAGATCGTCGTCAACTTCCGCCCCGTGCCGCACCCGATCTTCCCCGGTGCGCACCGCGCCAACCAGCTGGTCATCAAGCTGCAGCCCGAGGACGGCCTGGAGCTGCGCCTGCTGGCGGCCAAGGGCAGCGGGGTGGGCGAGGCGCTGGCACCGGTGTCGCTGGACCTGGACTTCGACCGCGCCTTCCCCACCGACCGGGTGGGCGCCTACGAGCGGCTGCTGCTCGACGCGATCGCCGGGCGGCTCAACCTCTTCGTGCGCAGCGACGAGCAGGAGCAGGCCTGGCGCTGGGTGGAGCCGGTGCTGCAGGCCTGGCAGCGCGAGCGCGAGCAGCATGGCGAAGGGCCGCGCGGCTACGCCGCGGGCAGCTGGGGCCCGGCGGCGGCCAGCGCCCTGGTGGCGCGCGACGGCAATGCCTGGAGCGAGGAGCTGTGACCCGGGCCTGCCCCGAACCGTCGCCATGGCAGCGTTGAGCCCGCCGGCCGATCGGCTACGCTCGCAGGCTGCCGCGCAGCGCTGTGCCGGGCGGCCGCCGCGGGGCGCTCCCGCCGCCGATGGAATGTCCATGCTCGACCGCATCCGCGCTTCCCTGCCCGCCCTGTCGCCGGCCGAACAACGAGTCGGCCGGCTGGTGCTGGCCGATCCGCGCAACTTCGCCAGCCTGCCCGTGGCCGAGCTGGCCGACCGGGCCCATGTCAGCAAACCCACCGTGGTGCGCTTCTGCCGCAGCGTGGGCTATGACGGGCTGGCCGACTTCAAGCTCAAGCTGGCCGGCACGGTCAACGAGGGCGTGCCCTTCGTGCACCGCGCGGTCGACGAGGACGACAAGCCGGCCGACGTGGTCGTCAAGGTGATCGACAACGCCGTCAGCGCGCTGCTCAAGTACCGCAACCAGGCCGGCGGCCATGCGGTGGAGCTGGCCATCGAGGCGCTGGCGGCGGCCGTGCAGCAGGGCCGGCGGGTGGAGTTCTACGGCGTGGGCAACTCGGGCATCGTTGCCCAGGACGCGCAGCACAAGTTCTTCCGGCTGGGCGCGCATGCGGTGGCCTACAGCGACGGCCACATGCAGCTGATGGCCGCCACCATGCTCGGCCCGGGCGACTGCGTGGTGATCGTCTCCAACGCCGGGCGCAGCCGCGACCTGATCGATGCGGCCGAGGTGGCCCAGCGCAAGGGCGCCACGACGATCGCCATCACCTCCGGCGGCACGCCGCTGGCCCAGCAGTGCCAGGTGGTGCTGGCCGTGGACCACCCGGAGGACTACGACCGCTACAGCCCGATGGTCAGCCGCATCCTGCACCTGGTGATGATCGACATCCTCACCACCGCGGTGGCGCTGCGCCTGGGCCCCGAGTTGCGCCCGCGCCTGCAGGAAATCAAGAAGAACCTGAAGAACAAGCGCTACGTGAGCACCGGCGGCTGAGCGGCCGACGGGGATGCGGCATCGAGCGCCAGCAGTTCGCGCACACCGTAGACCTGCGCCAGCTGGCCCAGCCGCGGCGGCACGCCCGTCAGCCGGCAGACCTGGCCCCGGGCATCGGCATGCCGGCGCAGGCCGAGCAGCACCACCAGCGCACTGGAGTCGAACTGCCGCAGCGGCGCGACGTCGACCCCCCAGGGCTCGCCCGCCTGCTGGCGATCCAGGGCGTCGCAGAGCTGCTGCAGCGTGGCCTCGGCTTCGCGGTGGGTGAGGCGTTCGGGCAGGGCGATCATGCCCACCTCAGCCCTTGGAGGGCGCGCTGCCCTTGTTCTTCTCGGCCAGCTTGGCGATCAGACCGTCGATGCCCGAGGCGCCGATCTCCTGCGCGAAGCTGGCGCGATAGTTCTCGACCAGCCACACGCCCATCACGTTGACGTCGTAGATGCGCCAGCTGTCGCCGGCCTTCTCCATGCGGTAGTCGAGCTGGATCGGTTCGCCCTTGCCCTTCACCTCGGAACGCACGATGACCTCGGTGTCCTCGGGACGCGAGCGCATCGGCTTGAGCTCGACCACCTGGTCCTTGACCTGGGTGAGCGCACCGGCGTAGGTACGCACCAGCAGGGTCTTGAACTCGGCCTGCAGCTTGGCCTTCTGCTCGGGCGTGGCCTGGCGCCAGTGGCGGCCCACCGCCGAGGCAGTCATGCGCTGGAAGTTCACGTGCGGCAGGATCTTGCTGTCCACCAGCACGATGATGGGCTGCACCGCACCGGCCTGGATGGCCTTGTCGGCCTTGACGGCCTCGATGACCTCACCGGAGACCTGCCTGATCAGGGCGTCCGGGGTGGTCTGCGCCATCGCCCAGGGGGTGGCCAGGGCGGCGACGGCAGCCGCCAGGACTCGGAACCAGGAACGTCGGAACATGGACTTTCACCTTTCGTACTCGCCTTGCGGCGACATGGCACGGTGGGCGCGCTGCACCCGGCCGTGCGACCTTAACGGAACGCGGCGCGCGCCGGTGCACTGCGCACCGTCGCGCGCACCGGCTGCGGCGGCCCGGGTGGGACTTCGCCGCGGCGGCATCGTTCAACGCCTTGCCGGTGCCGAAGCGGGCGCGGAAGCCGCCGCAGCGGCAGCCGGCACGGCAGCGGCCTCCTCGTCGAGGTCCCAGCGCTCTTCCTCCGCCGGGGCCTCCTCGGGCGGATTGCCGTCGTAGACCAGGTTGCGGCGGCGCTGCAGGTAGGCATTGCGCAGCACGGTGTACCTGTCCAGCGCGAGGTCGTCGAGCATGCGGCTGGCCTGCAGCAGGTTGGCCCGGGTGTTCACCACGCGCAGGCCGGTGAGCGCGTAGCGGCCCGCCTCGGCCTGCACCCAGACCTCGGGCGTGACCTGCATCTCCAGCGGCATGCCCAGCGAGTCGCGCAGCGTCGAAGGGCCCAGCAGCGGCCAGACGATGTAGGCACCCGGCGGCACGCCCCACTTGCCCAGGGTCTGGCCGAAGTCCTCGTCGTGCCGCGGCAGCCCCAGCCCGGTGGCCACGTCGAACAGGCCGAAGACGCCGAACACCGTGTTGGTGCCGAAGCGCAGCAGGTCGGAGAAGCCGTCCGCCGGCCGCCCCTGCAGCAGCAGGTTGACTGCCGACCAGACGTCGCGCAGGTTGGCGAAGAAGTGCGTCACGCTCGCGCGCGCCGGTGCGGGCACGGTGTCTCGGTAGGCCGTCGCCACCGGCACCAGCACCGTGCGGTCGACCGCATCGTTGAAGGCGAAGACCTTGCGGTTGACCGACTCGAGCGGATCGGGCCGCTGTGCGGTGGCGCAGGCGCCCAGGCCGGCGGCCAGCAGCAGCGCCAGGCCCAGGCGGGCCAGCCGGGGCAGGATCCCGCTCACGGCTTGGCGGCCTCCCCGCCGCTGCCGGCCTCGGCGGCCTTGTTGAACAGGAACTGACCGATCAGGTTCTCCAGCACCACGGCAGACTGGGTCTGCGTGATGACGTCGCCGGCGGCGAGGTTCTTCTCGTCGCCGCCCGGCTCGAGGCCGATGTACTGGTCGCCCAGCAGGCCGGCGGTGAGGATCTTGGCCGAGGTGTCCTTGGGGAACTCGTAGCCACGCTGCACCTCCATGCTGACCACACCCTGGAAGGTCTGCGGATCCAGGCGGATCGAGGTGACCCGCCCGACCACCACGCCGGCCGAGCGCACCGGTGCGCGCGGCTTGAGGCCGCCGATGTTGTCGAAGCGCGCGGTCAGCGTGTAGGTGGCGCCGTTGGAAAAGCTGGTCAGGTTGGCCGCCTTCAGGGCGACGAAGACCAGGGCGGCCAGGCCGAGCAGCACGAACAGGCCGACCAGGATCTCGAGGTTGCGTTTGGACATGGGTTGGATTCCCGGAAAGCGCTGCGGGCCGCCTCAGCGCCCGGTCGAGAACATCAGAGCGGTGAGGATGAAGTCCATCCCCAGCACCGCCAGCGAAGAAATCACCACCGTGCGCGTGGTGGCGTAGGCCACGCCCTCGGGCGTGGCTTCGGTCTCGTAGCCCTGGTAGAGCGCCACGGCCGTGCAGATCACGCCGAACACGGCGCTCTTGACCACGCCGTTGCCGACGTCGCGCCAGACATCCACCGCGTTCTGCTGGATGGCCCAGAAGTTGCCCGCGTCGATGCCGATCAGGCCGACGGCCACCAGCCAGGCGCCGAGGATGCCGATGGCCGAGAACAGGATGGCCAGCAGCGGCATCGCGATGACGCCGGCCAGGAAGCGCGGCGCCAGCACGCGCTGGCGCGGGTCGATCGCCATCAGCTCGAGCGCGGCGATCTGCTCGCCGGCCTTCATCAGGCCGATCTCGGCGGTCAGCGAGGTGCCGGCGCGGCCGGCGAAGAGCAGCGCGGTGACCACCGGGCCGAGTTCGCGCACCAGCGACAGGTTCACCACCAGGCCGAGCGACTCGGCCGCACCGAAGGTGATCAGGGTGTTGTAGAGCTGCAGCGCGAGCACGAAGCCCACCGCCATGCCCGAGGCCAGGATGATCAGCAGCGATCGGTTGCCGATGGCGTGGATCTGCACCACCACCAGCGAGAAGCGCCGCAGCGCCGCCGGCAGGGCCGCCAGCAGGTCGACGAAGAAGATCGCCGCCCGCCCCCAGCCGCCCAGCATGGCCAGCGCGCGCGCGCCCAGCGCAGCGATCCAGCTCATCGGCGAACTCCCGCACCGGAGGCGGCCAGGCCGAAATCGTCGGCGATGTCGGGGGCCGGGTAGTGGAACTTCACCGGGCCGTCGGGTTCGCCGCGCACGAACTGGCGCACTTCGGGGTCGGTGGAGTTCATCAGTTCCTCGGGCGTGCCCTGGGCGACCAGGCGCCCGCCGCCGGCCATCAGCACCACCCAGTCGGAGATCGCCATGCACTCGGGCACGTCGTGGGAGATCACCAGCGAGGTGGCGCCGGTGACGTCGTTGAGGGTGCGGATCAGCTTGGCCGCCACGCCCATCGAAATCAGGTCGAGCCCGGCGAAGGGCTCGTCGTACATGATCAGCTCCGGGTCCAGCGCGATCGCCCGCGCCAGCGCGATGCGCCGTGCCATGCCGCCGGAAACCTCGCTGATCTTCAGCGGCGCGGCCCCCCGCAGGCCCACCGCGTTGAGCTTCATGAGCACGATGTCGTGGATCATGCGCTCGGGCAGGTCGGTCATCTCGCGCAGCGGGAAGGCCACGTTGTCGTAGACCGTCAGGTCGGTGAACAGCGCCCCGAACTGGAACAGCATGCCCAGGCGCCGACGCAGCCGGTAGAGCTGGTCGCGGTCGCGCACGTCGACCACCTCGCCGTCGAACACCACCCGGCCGCGGCTGGCCGCGTGCACGCCGCCGATCAGCCGCAGCAGCGTGGTCTTGCCGCAGCCGGAGTTGCCCAGCACCGCGGTGACCTTGCCGCGCTGGAAGCGCAGGCTCAGGTCGTTGAGGATCAACCGGCTGCTGTCGTAGCCGAAGCTGACATGGTCGATCTCGATCAGAGTGTCGGAACTCAAGGGCCGCACGCCGGGCTCACGCTGCAGGCCCGGCTGCCGACCGGGCCCGACCGTATCCGGCCGGAGTTGGAAATGCGGCAGATTCTCGCACGCAAGCCGTCACCATCAGGGTCCGCATGGATTCCATCCGGTAAAGAAGGTCTTCTGCCCGTGCCAGTCGCAACGGGCTTGCGTCGCAGTCGCCCCCCCGCCCCCCCCGAAGGCCACAGGCCGCCCGAGGGCGGCCTGTGCATCCGGGAATGGAGGTTGCAGATCAGCGCGGCAGCGTCGTCGCGCCCATCAGGTACTCGTCGACCGCGCGGGCCGCCTGGCGCCCTTCGCGAATCGCCCAGACCACCAGCGACTGGCCGCGGCGCATGTCGCCGGCAACGAAGACCTTGTCGACATTGGTGCGGTAGCCACCGTCGATCTCGGTGCTGGCACGGGCATTGCCGCGCCCGTCCTTCTCGACGCCGAAGGCCTCCAGCACGGTCGCCACCGGGTGGACGAAGCCCATCGCCAGCAGCACCAGGTCGGCCTTCCAGGTCTTCTCGGTGCCCGGCACCTCGATCAGCTTGCCGTCCTTGAACTCGACCTGGACGGTCTTCAGGCCGGTGACGCGACCGTTCTCGCCGACGAATTCCTTGGTGGAGATGGCGAACTCGCGCTGGCAGCCCTCCTCGTGGCTGGAGGAGGTGCGCAGCTTGATCGGCCAGTAGGGCCAGACCAGCGGCTTGTCCTCCTGCTCGGGCGGCATGGGCATCACCTCGAACTGGGTGACGCTGGCCGCGCCGTGGCGGTTGGAGGTGCCCACGCAGTCGCTGCCGGTGTCGCCGCCGCCGATCACGATGACATGCTTGCCGTCGGCACGGATCGGATCCTTCACCTTGCCGCCGTGGTTGACCTTGTTCTGCTGCGGCAGCAGCTCCATCGCGAAGTGGATGCCCGCCAGATCGCGGCCCGGCACCGGCAGGTCACGGCTCTGCTCGGAGCCGCCGCTGAGCAGCACGGCATCGAAGCCGGCCAGCATGTCGGCCGCACCGATCTTCTCCTTGGCCCAGCTGGTGACCTTGCTGCCCTTGGGCAGGTCGCCGACCAGCACGTTGGTGCGGAAGATCACCCCCTCGGCCTCGAGCTGCTTGACGCGGCGGTCGATGTGGCCCTTGTCGAGCTTGAAGTCGGGGATGCCGTAGCGCAGCAGGCCGCCGACGCGGTCGTTCTTCTCGAACACCGTCACCTCGTGGCCCGCGCGCGCCAGCTGCTGCGCCGCAGCCAGGCCGGCCGGGCCCGAGCCGACGACGGCCACCTTGCGACCCGTCTTGACCGCGGCGGGCTGCGGCAGCACCCAGCCCTCCTGCCAGGCCCGGTCGATGATGGCGTGCTCGATGGACTTGATGCCCACCGCATCGTCGTTCACGTTCAGCGTGCAGGCCGCTTCGCAGGGCGCCGGGCAGATGCGGCCGGTGAACTCGGGGAAGTTGTTGGTGCTGTGCAGCACCGCGATCGCGTTCTTCCAGTCGCCCCGGTACACCAGGTCGTTGAAGTCCGGGATGATGTTGTTGACCGGGCAGCCGTTGTTGCAGAACGGCGTGCCGCAGTCCATGCAGCGCGCGCCCTGCACCTTCGCCTGCTCGGCATTCAGGCCGATGACGAATTCCTTGTAGTTCTTCAGGCGCTTGTCGACCGGCTCGTAGCCCTCCTCGAGGCGCTCGAATTCCAGGAAACCTGTGACCTTGCCCATGTAGCTCTCTCTTCAGCGGTATTCGGTGGAGGGTCGGCCGGCGCCGGCCGGGCAGTCCCGGAACCGGCGGCCGACCCCTCGGGGATCGCCGCGGCGCACCGCGGCGGGGGCTGTCATTTCGCCGCGACCTTCTTGCCGCCCTTCTTGCCGTCGGCACCGGCCTCGCCCTTGGCACGGGCGATGGTCTCGTCGGCCTCCTTGACCGCGTTCATCTCGCCCAGGGCGCGGCGGTACTCGTGCGGGAAGACCTTGACGAACTTGCCGCGCGCCTCGCTCCAGTTGTCCAGGATGTCGCGCGCGCGCAGCGAACCGGTCCAGCGGTGATGGTCCTCGATCAGCTTCCTGAGCAGGGCCTCGTCGGTCTGGCCGCGGTGCCAGATCGCCAGCTCGACGCTCTTCTCCTGCTCGGCCGCCGGCAGCACCTTCTCCAGCGCGACCTGGGCCGTGTTGCAGCGACCGGCGAACTGGCCGTCCTCGTCGTAGACGTAGGCGATGCCGCCGGACATGCCGGCCGCGAAGTTGCGGCCGGTGCGGCCCAGCACCACCGCGGTGCCGCCGGTCATGTACTCGCAGCCGTGGTCGCCGGTGCCCTCGACCACCGTCGTCGCACCCGACAGGCGCACCGCGAAGCGCTCGCCGGCCACGCCGCGGAAGAAGGCCTCGCCGCTGGTGGCACCGAACAGCACCGTGTTGCCGACGATGATGTTCTTGGCCGCGTCACCGCGGAACTCGATCGAGGGACGCACCGCGATGCGCCCGCCCGACAGGCCCTTGCCGGTGTAGTCGTTGGCCTCGCCGATCAGGTAGAAGGTGATGCCCGGAGCCAGGAAGGCGCCGAAGCTCTGGCCGCCGGTGCCTTCCATCTGGATGAAGATGGTCTGGTCGGGCAGGCCTTCCGGCCGGTGCTTGATCAGCTCGCCCGAGAGCATCGCGCCCACCGAGCGGTTGACGTTGCGCACGTCCTCCATGAACTGCACCTTCTCGCCGCGCTCGATGGCCGGTCGGCACTTCTCGATCAGCTTCCTGTCCAGCGCACGGTCCAGGCCGTGGTCCTGCGTGGCCACGTGCAGGCGCGGCACGTCGGCCGGCACCACCGGCTGGTGGAACACGCGGCTGAAGTCCAGGCCGGCGGCCTTCCAGTGGCGGATGGCCTTCTTGGTGTCCAGCAGGTCCGAGCGGCCGATCAGGTCGTCGAACTTGCGGATGCCCAGCTGCGCCATGATCTGGCGGGCCTCCTCGGCCACGAAGAAGAAGTAGTTCACCACATGCTCGGGCTTGCCCGAGAACTTGGCGCGCAGCACCGGATCCTGCGTGGCCACACCCACCGGGCAGGTGTTCAGGTGGCACTTGCGCATCATGATGCAGCCCTCCACCACCAGCGGCGCGGTGGCGAAGCCGAACTCGTCGGCGCCCAGCAGCGCGCCGATGACGACGTCGCGACCGGTCTTCATCTGGCCGTCGGCCTGCACGCGGATGCGCCCGCGCAGGCGGTTGAGCACCAGGGTCTGCTGCGTCTCGGCCAGGCCCAGCTCCCAGGGCGTGCCGGCGTGCTTGATCGACGACCAGGGCGAAGCACCCGTGCCGCCGTCGTGCCCGGCGATCACCACATGGTCGGCCTTGCACTTGGCCACGCCCGCAGCCACCGTGCCCACGCCCACTTCCGACACCAGCTTGACGCTGATGTCCGCGCGCGGGTTGGCGTTCTTCAGGTCGTGGATCAGCTGCGCCAGGTCCTCGATCGAGTAGATGTCGTGGTGCGGCGGCGGGCTGATCAGGCCCACGCCCGGCACCGAGTAGCGCAGGAAGCCGATGTACTCGCTGACCTTGCCGCCTGGCAGCTGGCCGCCCTCGCCCGGCTTGGCGCCCTGGGCCATCTTGATCTGGATCTGATCGGCCGAGACGAGGTATTCGGTGGTGACACCGAAGCGGCCCGAGGCCACCTGCTTGATCTTCGAGCGCAGGCTGTCGCCGTCCTTCATGACGTAGTCGGCCGCGATCACCTTGCTGCCCACCACGTCCGACACCCGGGTGCCCTCGGTGATGCGGATGCCCTTGAGCTCGTTGCGGTAGCGCGCCGGATCCTCGCCGCCCTCACCGGTGTTGCTCTTGCCGCCGATGCGGTTCATCGCGATGGCCAGCGTGGAGTGGGCCTCGGTCGAGATGGAGCCCAGCGACATCGCGCCAGTGGCGAAGCGCTTGACGATCTCGGCCGCGGGCTCGACCTCCTCGACCGGAATCGCCCGGGCCGGATCGATCCTGAACTCGAACAGGCCGCGCAGGGTCAGGTGGCGCCGGTTCTGATCGTTGATGATCTGGGCGTATTCCTTGTAGGTGTCGAACTTGCCCGAGCGCGTGCTGTGCTGCAGCTTGGCGATCGCATCGGGCGTCCACATGTGCTCCTCGCCACGCGCGCGCCAGGCGTACTCGCCACCGGCTTCCAGCATGTCGGCCAGCACCGGATCGTTGCCGAAGGCCGCGCGGTGATTGCGGATGGCCTCTTCGGCCACCTCGAACACACCGATGCCCTCGACCTGCGTGGGCGTGCCGCGGAAGTACTTCGCGACGAAGTCCTTCTGCAGGCCGATGGCCTCGAAGATCTGGGCGCCGCAGTACGACATGTACGTGCTGATGCCCATCTTGGACATGATCTTCGACAGGCCCTTGCCGATGGCCTTGACGTAGTTGTAGATCGCCTTCTCGGCCGACAGGTTGCCCGGCAGGTCCTGGTGCATCCCGGCCAGGGTCTCCATCGCCAGGTAGGGATGCACGGCCTCGGCGCCGTAGCCGGCCAGCACCGCGAAGTGGTGCACCTCGCGCGCCGAGCCGGTCTCCACGACCAGGCCGGCGGTGGTGCGCAGGCCCTCGCGCACCAGGTGATGGTGGATGGCCGACAGCGCCAGCAGGGCGGGAATGGCCACCTGCTCGCGGTTCATCGCCCGGTCGGTGATGATCAGGATGTTGTGACCGCTGCGGATCGCATCCACCGCCTCGGCGCACAGCGACGCCAGCTTGGCCTCGACGCCCTCGCGGCCCCAGACCAGCGGATAGACGATGTTCAGTTCGTAGGGCTTGAACTTGCCGCCGGTATGGCGCTCGATCGTGCGCAGCCGCGCCATGTCCTGGAAGTCCAGGATGGGCTGCTGGACCTCCAGGCGCATCGGCGGATTCACCGCGTTGATGTCCAGCAGGTTCGGCTTCGGGCCGATGAAGCTCTCCAGCGACATCACGATGGCCTCGCGGATCGGGTCGATCGGCGGGTTCGTGACCTGGGCGAACAGCTGCTTGAAGTAGTTGTACAGCGGCTTGTTCTTGTCGGACAGCACGGCCAGCGGGCTGTCGTTGCCCATCGAGCCGATGCCCTCCTCCCCGTTGGCGGCCATCGGCGCCATCAGGAACTTGATGTCCTCCTGGGTGTAGCCGAAGGCCTGCTGGCGGTCCAGCAGCGACTCGGTGGCGGGCAGCGGCGCGGCCTCCCCGGCGGGGATGGCCTCGAGCTTGATGCGCACGTTCTCGATCCATTGCCGGTAGGGCTTGGCCGAGGCGTACTGGTTCTTCAGCTCCTCGTCGTCGACGATGCGGCCCTGCTCGAGATCGATCAGGAACATCTTGCCCGGCTGCAGACGCCACTTCTTGACGATCCGGTTCTCCGGGATCGGCAGGACGCCGGACTCGGACGCCATGACCACCAGGTCGTCGTCGGTGACGATGTAGCGCGCCGGGCGCAGGCCGTTGCGGTCCAGCGTGGCACCGATCTGCTTGCCGTCGGTGAACACCATGGCCGCCGGGCCGTCCCAGGGCTCGATCATCGCCGCGTGGTATTCGTAGAAGGCACGGCGGCGCTCGTCCATCAGCTCGTGGTTCTCCCAGGCTTCCGGGATCATCATCATCGCCGCATGGGCCAGCGGGTAGCCGGCCATCGTCAGCAGCTCGAGCGCGTTGTCGAAGGTGGCCGTGTCGCTCTGGTGCTCGAAGCTGATCGGGTAGAGCTTCTTCAGGTCCGCCCCCAGCACCGGGGAGGCCATCACGCCCTCACGGGCGCGCATCCAGTTGAAGTTGCCCTTGACGGTGTTGATCTCGCCGTTGTGCGCCACCATCCGGTACGGGTGCGCCAGAGGCCACTCGGGGAAGGTGTTGGTCGAGAAGCGCTGATGCACCAGCGCCAGCGCCGACACGCAGGCGGGGTCCCGCAGGTCCAGGTAGTACTTGCCGACCTGGTCGGCCAGCAGCAGACCCTTGTAGATGATCGTGCGGCAGCTCATGCTGGGCACGTAGTACTCGCGGCTGTGCGTGAGATGCAGGCGCTGGATCGCCGCCGAGGCGGTCTTGCGGATCACGTAGAGCTTGCGCTCGAGCGCGTCGGGCACGATCACGTCGGCACCGCGGCCGATGAAGATCTGGCGGATCACCGGCTCCTTGGCCCGCACGGCCGGAGACATCGGCATGTCGCGGTCCACCGGCACGTCGCGCCAGCCCAGCAGCACCTGGCCCTCGGCCTTGACCGCGCGCTCGAGTTCCTGCTCGCAGGCCAGACGGGAGGCGTGCTCCTTGGGCAGGAAGATCATGCCCACGCCGTACTCACCCGGCGGCGGCAGGCTGACGCCCTGCGCGGCCATCTGGGCACGGAAGTAGTCATCCGGGATCTGGATCAGGATGCCCGCACCGTCGCCCATCAGGGCATCGGCCCCGACGGCCCCCCGGTGGTCGAGGTTCTCCAGGATCTTCAGGCCCTGCTCGACGATGGCATGGGCACGGCGACCCTTGATGTCGGCCACGAAGCCCACACCGCAGGCATCGTGTTCGTGGCGAGGATCGTACAGACCCTGCCGACGGGCCTGCTCGAGGACCTCATGGTCGGACAGCGTCTGGCTGGGATCGTGGGAGACAGCTCCCGAGGCGGCCGGCGTCATGGCGCACTCCTGCAAATGGCGGAAAACCCGCGCAATCTACTGCAGCGCAGCAAACGCGACAAGGAAAAACAAATGGGGTCAGACTCCATTAAAGGAAGTCAGAAATCTTCTGAGTCAAATATAGGGGACAGTCTTATCGGGCGAGACATCGAAAATGCACCGGCCTGGTTCATGGCGTGCCGTTTTCGCCCCGATCCGGGGCCTGCCGGGGGCGACCACGGGGACGTGGCCGCAGCGGCCGGGCCGACGCGTCGCCCAGAGAAGCAACGAACGCGCCCGACCCGAACACCCAGCCTTTGTGGACCGCCGCCAACAAGCCCTGCCGCAGCGCCTCGGGCAGCAGTTCCTCGAGCAGTCGCAGCCAGGCCATCTCACGTTCGAACGGGGTGTTGCCCAGAGCCCAGTAAAGCGGCGGATCGGTCAGCCAGGCGCAGCGGGTCCGCCCGAGATGGTGACCGGCACTGCACCAGGGCCACTGCGCCGCGGCGGCCACCAGGCCGGCCAGCTGCGCCGCCTGCTCGATGCAGCGCATCGCGTCGAGCAGGTGCGCCTGCGGATCCACCACGGTGGCGCGAAAGCGCCCGTCCCACAGGGTGCCGCTGCGGCCATGGCGGCGGTTGAAGGCCGCACCGTAGCGCCGACCGAGCGACTGCAGCATGCGGCTCAGCGCCTGGGCCTGCGGCGGCACCGCGAGCAGATGCACCTGATCGTCGAGCAGGCCGTAGGCCAGCAGCTGCACCTTGTGCGTGCCGGCCGACTCGGCCAGGGCCGCGAGGTAGACGCGCCGGTCCTCGTCGTCGAGAAAGACCGGCTGAAGATTGTGGCCGCGCTGGATCAGGTAGTGCGGCAGCCCGGCCAGGGCGAGACGGGGAAGACGGGCCATCGGGGCATTCCGGTGAAGGCAGCGACGCGCCGCGGGCATCGAGGGGGGCAACCCCGGGTCGTCCGGCCGATTGTCCACGCCACCGGGCAGCGGGCTGCGCCAGAATCCGGCCCGGATCCCACGAGACCGGTCCGGGCCCGCGCAGGCGCAGGCCACCGGGCCGTCCCCGCCTTTCGAACGCCCCCTGCCTGGAGCCCCACGATGAGAGCCGCCAACATCCTCGCCACCATCGGCCAGACGCCGCACATCCGCATGAACCGCCTGTTCGGCGATCGCCACGAGGTGTGGGTGAAGTCCGAGCGCAGCAACCCCGGCGGCTCGATCAAGGACCGCATCGCACTGGGCATGGTCGAGGCGGCCGAGGCCAGCGGGGCGCTGCAGCCCGGCGGCACGATCGTCGAGCCCACCTCCGGCAACACCGGCATCGGCCTGGCCATGGTGGCTGCGGTCAAGGGCTACACCCTGGTGCTGGTGATGCCCGACAGCATGAGCGTGGAACGCCGTCGCCTGATGCTGGCCTACGGCGCGAAGTTCGTCCTCACCCCGCGCGAGAAGGGCATGAAGGGCGCCATCGAGAAGGCCCAGGAGCTGGTGGCCGCCACCCCGGGCGCCTGGATGCCGCAGCAGTTCGAGAACGAGGCCAACGTGGCGATGCACGTGCGCACCACCGCGCAGGAGATCCTGGCCGACTTCCCCGAGGGGCTGGATGCGCTGATCACCGGCGTGGGCACGGGCGGCCATCTCACGGGCTGCGCCCAGGTGCTCAAGGCGGCCTGGCCGCAGCTGAAGGTCTTCGCGGTGGAACCTGCCGCCTCGCCGGTGATCAGCGGCGGCAAGCCTTCGCCGCACCCGATCCAGGGCATCGGCGCAGGCTTCGTGCCGAAGAACCTGCACACCGCGCTGCTGGACGGCGTGATCCAGGTCGACGCCGAGCCGGCGCGCGAGATGGCGCGCCGCTGCGCCCGCGAGGAGGGCCTGCTGGTGGGGATCTCCAGCGGTGCCACGCTGGCGGCGATCGCGCAGAAGCTGCCCGAGCTGCCCGCCGGCGCGCGCGTGCTGGGCTTCAACTACGACACCGGCGAGCGCTACCTGTCGATCGAGGGCTTCCTGCCGGCCGAATGAGTCCGCAGCGGCGGCCGGTGGCTCAGTCGGTGCTCCTGAACAGCCGGGTGCCGGTCAGCCGCACATGCTCGCGGATCGCGAAGCGGTCGGTCATGCCGGCGATGTAGTCGGCCACCGCCCGCTCGCGCAGCGGCGATGCGGCGTAGTCGGCCGGCATCTCCTGCGGGCGGTCGACGTAGATCTCGAACAGCTCGCGCAGCACCCGCTTGGCCCGTTCGGTGGTGTCCATCACCACCGGGTGGCGGTAGAGCCGGCGCATCAGGAAGCGCTTCAGCTCGGCGCTGTCCGCGCGCATCGCCTCGCTGAAGCCCACCAGGGGCGGCGCCTGCCGCACCGCCTGCGCGTCGGCCGGGGCATGCTGCTGCAGGGCCGTGCGGGTGTGCCGGATCACGTCGTAGACCTGCGCCGACAGCATGCGCCGCAGCGTCTCGAACAGCAGGCGGCGCTGCGGCCCCTGCGCCAGCGCCGGGTACTCGGCCAGCGCCTCGTCGCGAAAGCGCGCGATCAGCCGCAGGTCGCCGAGCTGTCCGAGCGTGATCAGGCCGGAGCGCACGCCGTCGTCGACATCGTGGGCGTTGTAGGCGATCTCGTCGGCCAGGTTGGCCAGCTGCGCCTCCAGGCTGGGCTGGCTGCGCGCCAGGAAGCGTGCGCCGACGCCACCGGGCTCGTGCTGCTCGATCCAGCGCGCCACGCGCAGGGCGCAGTGCTTGAGGATGCCCTCGCGCGTCTCGAAGGTCAGGTTCAGCCCGTCGAAGGCCGGGTAGCGCTGCTCGAGCACGTCGACCACGCGCAGGCTCTGCAGGTTGTGCTCGAAGCCGCCGTGCGCGGCCATGCAGGCCTGCAGCACGTCCTGGCCGGCGTGGCCGAAGGGGGTGTGGCCGAGGTCGTGCGCCAGTGCGATGGCCTCGACCAGGTCCTCGTGCAGCCCCAGCGAGCGGGCGATCGAGCGGCCCAACTGCGCCACCTCGAGCGTGTGCGTCAGCCGGGTGCGGAACAGGTCGCCTTCGTGGTTGAGGAAGACCTGTGTCTTGTAGACCAGCCGCCGGAAGGCCGTGCTGTGCACGATGCGGTCGCGGTCGCGCTGGTAGTCGTTGCGCGTGGGCGCCGGTGCCTCGGGATGGCGCCGCCCGCGCCCCTGTGCCGGATCGCTCGCATAGGGCGCCAGCGGCCCGCCGAGCATGGCCATGCGGTTCAGGCCTCGCCGCCGTGGGCCGCAATGACCTGGCGCAGCAGGGCTTCGGGCACCGCCTGGGTGCGGGCGCTGCCGAGCCGGTCGATGACGACGAAGCGGATCTCGCCGCCCTCGGCCTTCTTGTCCAGCCCCATCAGCGCCAGCCAGCGCGGCGTGCCCAGCGCGGGCGCGCGTACCGGCAGACCGGCACGCTCGCAGAGCCGGCGCATGCGATCGACGAAGGCCGCCGGCACCAGACCCAGGCGGGCCGAGAGGTCGGCGGCCATCACCATGCCGCAGCCCACCGCCTCGCCGTGCAGCCATTCGCCGTAGCCCAGCCCGGCCTCGATGGCATGACCGAAGGTGTGACCGAAGTTGAGGATGGCGCGCAGGCCGCTTTCGCGCTCGTCGCAGCCGACCACCTGGGCCTTGATCTCACAGGAGCGCTGCACCGCATGGGCCAGCGCCGCCTTGTCGCGCGCGCGCAGGGCGTCCAGATGGGCCTCGATCCAGTCCAGGAAGGCGGCATCGGCGATCGGGCCGTACTTGATCACCTCGGCCAGCCCGGCGCTAAGCTCCCGGTCGGGCAGGGTGTCGAGGGTGTCGAGGTCGCAGACCACGCGCACGGGCTGGTAGAACGCGCCGATCATGTTCTTGCCCAGCGGGTGGTTGATCGCCGTCTTGCCGCCCACCGAGGAGTCGACCTGCGCCAGCAGCGTGGTCGGCACCTGCACGAAAGGCACCCCGCGCATGTAGCAGGCCGCCGCGAAGCCGGTCATGTCACCCACCACGCCGCCGCCGAGGGCGTAGAGCACCGTCTTGCGGTCGCAGGCCTCGCCGAGCAGGCGGTCGTAGACGGTCTCGAGCACCGCGGCGGTCTTGTAGGCCTCGCCGTCGGGCAGCGCCAGGTGCAGGACGCGGCGATGCCGGCCGGCCAGCGCGCGCTCCAGCCGTTCGGCGTACAGCGGCGCCACCGTGGTGTTGCTGACGATCAGGGCGCTGGCCGCGGCCGGCAGGCCGGCCCAGCTGGCCGGATCGTCGAGCAGGCCGCAGCCGATCAGGATGTCGTAGCTGCGCTCGGCGAGCTGGACGGGGACGATGCGGCGGACCCCTTCGCCCGGGAGGGATGGCGTGCCAGCGGGAGATTCGGAGCGGCCACCGGCCGTAGGCGTGCAGGACGTGGACATCCGGCCAGTGTAGCGGCGCCCCGGCCGCGCCAGGCTTCAGGCCAGCGGTGTCGCCCCGACACGGGCGGGCACCTGGCGCGCGTCGATCAGGCCGGCCAGTTCGAGCTGCATCAGGATCATGTTCACCAGCGTGGCCACCGAGGGGCGGCCGGTCTCGATCAGGTAGTGCGCCGTCTCGCGGTAGAGCGGGTCGCGCTCGCGGTAGAGCTCGCGCAGCCGCCGCAGCGGGTCGGCCACCTGCAGCAGCGGGCGCTGCGTATCGTGGCGCAGGCGCCGGAACAGCTCCTCCGGCGAAGCACGCAGATAGACCACGGTGCTGTGCCGGCGCAGTGCCGCACGGTTGGCCGGGCGCAGCACCGCGCCGCCCCCGGTGGCCAGGATCTGTCCCGGGCGCTGCAGCAGCTCGGCCAGCACCTCCTGCTCGAGGTCCCGAAAGGCCGCTTCGCCCTCGCTCTCGAAGAAGGCGCGGATCGTGCGGCCGATGCGCCGCTCGATCTCGTGGTCGACATCGACGAAGGGCACCCCGAGGGCGTGCGCCAGCTGGCGCCCGGCGGTGGACTTGCCGGCACCGGGCATCGCCACGAGGCTGACGCTGCGCGCCAGTTTCGGCGGCGCCGAGTCGTCGGCGGGCCCGGTGGCCTGGGGCGAAGGAGAAGAGGAGGTCGTCAACGGGGCCGGCCGACCTCTCAGTTGATGTTGCCGATCTGGTAGGTGTAGGTCTGGCCGGCCGGCATCTTAACCGTCAGGTCCAGCGCACCCGGGGCCTCCAGGGCCTTGCTGCAGTCCTCCAGCTCGACCGTCACCACATGGGCGGTGGGCGCCAGCGCCACCGACGTCACCGGCGAGGCATCGACGCTGACCTTGGCGCCCTTGGCGCTGGTGCTGAGCGCCAGGGTCGCGCCGGCGGGCACCGGGTTGCCCCCCATGCCGTCGGCGCCGGTGTTGCCGTCGCGCAGGCAGAAGCTGGCCGACAGGCGGCAGGCAGCGGTGCGCGGCTGGAAGGTCAACGGCGCCAGGCCCGAGCTGGTGCAGGTCCGCCCCGTCGCCGCGAAGAGGCGCGGCGCGATGCCCGAACTGGCCAGGATGAAGGTCCGCCCGAGCCGCACGTAGGTATTGCCGCTCCAGACGCCGTCCGCGACCGAGCCGGTCAGGTATTCGCCCAGCGCCGCGTCGAGCAGGCCATTCTCGTTCTTGTCGACGAACACCGGCCCGAGGTCGCCGAAGGCCTCGCCGGCGCTGTAGACATTGTTGCCGTCGACATCGGCGAAGGACTCCTCCCCCTGGGCATAGGCGATCACCGCCACCCGCCCGTCGGTGGGCCGGAAGTTGCTGCTGACGAACTTGACCTTGCACACGCCGTCTGCCGTGACACAGCGCGCCGGAATGACGCTGGCGCCTTCGGTGACCAGGCTGATGGAGGTGCCGTCGGGCACCGGGTTGCCGAAGCGGTCGCTCAGCTGCAGGCGCACCTCGCTCTCGGTGCCGTCCTTCTCCCAGCCGTCGACGTTGTAGACCGCGGCCGAGAAGCTCACCGACTGCTGGGTCGGCAGGCCCGCGTTGATGGCCAGCGCATTGGACACCGTGCTCAGCGTGCCGCCGCCGTCCAGCGTCACCGTGCCGCGCACGCGCACCGGCGTGGGCGTGTTCCGGGCGGTCACCGAGACCCGCGCGATGCCGTCGGCATCGGTCGGAGCCTCGGGGGTGGACAGGGTCGCGACGTTGCTCACGGCGGCGTCCAGCGTGAAGGCGACGTTGCGCTGCTGGATCGGGTTGCCGAACTGATCCCGCAGGCGGAACGACACCACCGACGAGGCCGAGCAGCCGCTGCCGGCCAGGCAGATCTTGTCGGGCGAGGAGGACACGAACTCCAGCGACTGCGCCGAGGGCGCACGCACCGCGAGTTCCACGCTGCCCTGCTGCGCCGTGCCGGTGATGACCGCGTTGACCCGGTCACCCGCGGCACAGCCGCGGTCCTGGTAGGTCGCGGTGGCCGTGGTTCCGGTCACCGTGACGCTGGCCGGCGAGATGGTGGCCCGTCCGGCCGTGGCGCAGGTGGACGAGAAACTCACCGTGACCGGTGCCGCGGAGGAGGCCCCGCTGACGCCGACGGTGAGCACCGCGGCACCGTAGGCGTCCACGGTGGTCGGTGCAGCGCCCACACCGGTCAGGGCCACGCTGACCGCATTGACCGTGAAGGCCGTCTGCGTCGACAGCTTGACCTCGGTGGTCATGTCGACGCTGGCCGTGACGTAATCCGCCCCCAGGGCACCGGCAACCGGCAGCAGCGTCGTCGAGGCGCTGCCGCTGGCGTCGGTGATCACCCGCTCGGGGCTGACGGTGGCCGAGCTGTTCTTGACCGCGAAGGTCACCACCGCCCCCACCACGGGCGTGCCGTCGTTGCGCTTGACCAGCGCCGTGACGGTGCCGGGCGACGAGGCGCTGATCGTGCTGTTCGACAGCGACAGCACGACGGTGCCGGCCGCCGAGGTGGCCACGTTGCCGCCCTCGGTGACGGGAGGATTCTCGATGCCGCTGCCGCCGCAGCTGCTGTCGTAGACGCTGCAGCCGGCATCCGAGCCGCCGCCACAGCCGGACAGCGCCAGCGTCAGCCCGGCGGCCAGCGCCGCCCAGGAAATGGACCTCATCTCATTGCTCCCGTGTGGGTTCAGGCCGGCCTCAGCGCGCCGCCGCATTGCGGTCGGTGATCACCTTGGGCGTCAGGAACACCAGCAGTTCGGTCTTGTTGGCCGCGCGGGTCTTGTTGCGGAACAGCGCGCCCAGGTAGGGGATGTCGCCCAGCAGCGGCACCTTGTTGACGGACTCGGTCTCGGTGGTCTCGAAGATGCCGCCGATCACCACCGTGCCGCCGTTCTCCACCAGCACCTGGGTCTTCACGTGCTTGGTGTTGATCGCGTAGCCGGCGGCAGTCTGCTGGCCCACGCTGTCCTTGTTCACGTCCACGTCGAGGATGATGTTGCCCTCGGGCGTGATCTGCGGCGTGACCTCCAGCTTGAGGTTGGCCTTGCGGAAGGAGATCGCGGTCGCACCGCTCGAGGTGGCAGTCTGGTAGGGCAGCTCGGTGCCCTGCTCGATCAGCGCCTTGACCTGGTCGGCCGTGATCACGCGCGGGCTGGACACCAGCTTGCCCTTGCCCTCGGCCTCCAGCGCGGAGAGCTCCAGGTTGAGGAAGCGGTTCGATGCCGCCCCGAACAGCGACAGCGCGAAGGTCGCCGCGGTGGCGCCGCCCATCGAGCTGGTGTTGGCCGGCAGGGCGACGAACTGGGTGTCGGTGAAGGCCGATGCGCTGGAGGTCTGCAGCGTGGTGTCGCCGATGGAGGCGTAGTTGCCGCCCACCGCGATGCGGTTGCTGCCCGCCGCGCGCCAGCCCGGCACGCCGCCGTTGACGCCGCGCAGGTCGTTGCCGCCCAGGCGCACGCCCAGCGCGCGGCCGAAGGTGTCCTCGGCTTCGACGATGCGCGCCTCGATCATCACCTGGCGCACCGGCACGTCGATCTTGGAGATCAGCTGGCCGATCTCCTCGAGCTTGGCCGGGATGTCGCTGACGAAGAGCTGGTTGGTGCGCATCTCCGCGATCACGCTGCCGCGCGGCGACAGGATGCGGGTGCTGTTGCTCCCCCCGCCGCCGCTGCCGAGCTGCTGCCCGGTCAGGCCCTTGGCCACTTCCTCGGCCTTGGTGTAGTTGAGCTGGAAGGACTGCGTGCGCAACGGCTCGAGCGCGGCCACCTGGGCCTTGGCCTCGAGGTCCTGCTTCTCCTTGGCGGCCAGTTCGTCCTTGGGCGCCACCCAGAGCACGTTGCCGGACTTCTTCACCCCCAGGCCCTTGGCCTGCATGATGATGTCCAGCGCCTGGTCCCAGGGCACGTCCTTCAGGCGCAGGGTGACGCTGCCGGTCACGCTGTCGCTGGTGACGATGTTGAAGTTGGTGAAGTCGGCAATGACCTGCAGCAGCGAGCGCACCTCGATGCTCTGGAAGTTCAGCGACAGCTTCTCGCCGTTGTAGCCCGGCCCGGCGGTGAGCTTCTGGGGGTCGACCTTCTGCGGACGCACCTCGAGCACGAACTGGTTGTCGGTCTGGTAAGCGCTGTGCTCCCAGGCACCGCGCGGCTCGACGGTCATGCGCACCCGGTCGCCCACCTGCACGGTCGAGACGGCCTGCACCGGCGTGCCGAAGTCGGTGACGTCCAGGCGTCGGCGCAGGTTGGCGGGCAGCTGCGAGCGCAGGAACTCGACCACCAGGTTCTGGCCCTGCTGACGGATGTCCACGCCCACCTGGGTGCTGGGCAGCTCGACCACCACGCGGCCGGCGCCGTCGCGGCCGCGCCGGAAGTCGACGTCGCGGATGCGCTCGGCCTGGGCGTTCTGGCTCTCGGCGAAATGCACCGGCTCGCTGGCCGCCGCCGCCGCGGCGGCCTGGGCGGGCCGGTCGGCCGCCACGGCGGGCGCGGCCATCGGCACCGGCTCGAGCGTGACCACCAGGGTCTTGCCCTGCAGTTCGGCACGGTACTGGGTCGCCTGCTTGAGGTTGAACACCACCCGGGTGCGATCGCCGGCCTGGGCCATCGCCACCGAGCGCAGGTTGCCCAGGTTCAGCTCCTGGGCGTTGCGACCGCTGGCGTTCGACACCCCCGGCAGGTCCAGCGCGATGCGCGGCGGCGTCTGCAGCACGAAGCCCCGGGGCAGCGCGGCCAGCGGTTCGCTGAGCTCGATGCGGACGACCTCATTGCCGCCCTGCTGAGCGCCCTGGACGGCCTGGATGGCGGGATCCGCCCAGGCCAGCATCGGCAGCGCGCCGGCGAGCAGCCACGCTGCCTGCGCCGCGCGCCCGCGGCGCTGGGCCGCCTTGTCCTCGATGTGCTTCATCGACCCTTCTCCTGAGGACGCTCCTGGAGCGTCAGCGTGCTCGTGCGCTCGACCCATTCGCCGACGGTGTCCTGCACGATCTCGCGCAGCACGATCTCGGTTTCGGTGATCCGGGTGACCCGGCCGTAGTTCTGGCCGAGGTAGTCACCCACCTTGATCTGATACAGCAGATTGTCCGCCCGGATCAGCGCGCTGGGCGCACCGCGCCGGCTGACGCTGCCGACCATCGTCAGCGCATCGAGCGGATAGGCCTCCAGGGGCTCGCGCCGACGGCGCATCTCGGCGGCCAGCAGGGAGTTGGGCTCCTGCGTCTCGCGCTTGAGCGCCACCTGCAGCTTCTGTGTGCTGAAGGGCTCCACTGCCTGGGCGCCCGTGTAGGGCTGCGGGTCGAAGCGGCGCGGCGGCACCAGCGGGGACACGCGCGGCTTGGCCTCGCGGCGCTGCTGATCCATCCACTCCTGCAGCTCCTCGTGCGGACTGCTGCAGGCGGTCAGGGCGAGGGCGCCCAGCAGCGCGGTCAGGGCAGGTCGCAGGCTCATTGGCCTTCTCCCGAACGCTTGGCGGCACGGGCCTTGGCCTCGGCGTTGCGGCGCTCCTCGATCTCGGCCTGGTCGAGATAGCGGTAGGTGCGCGCCGTGGCCTCCATCGACAGCAGGCCGGCGGGGTTGGGGTTGCCGGCGGTGGTGATGGTCAGGTTGTGCAGGGTCACGATGCGCGAGAGGTTGGCGATGTCGGCCGCGAAGGCCCCCATGTCGTGGTAGCGGCCGGTCACGCGCACCGCGATGGGCAGCTCGGCGTAGTAGTCGCGCACGATGACCTGGCCGGGGCGGAACAGCTCGAACTGCAGACCCCGGCCCAGGCCGGCCTGGTTGATGTCCGACAGCAGCGCGTCCATCTCGGCCTTGCCGGGCAGCTGCCGCTCGAGCTGGGTCACGTACTCCTGCACCTGCAGCTTCTGCTTGCGCAGCTCGTCCAGGTTGATCGCCTGGGCCAGCTTGGCACGGTACTGGTCCTTGAGCTCGAGCTCGCGGGCCTCTTCGGCGGCCAGCTCCTCGGTGGCCGGCGAGACGATGCCGAACCAGCCGATCACCACCATCACCACGGCGGCCACCAGCCAGGCAGCGATCTTGGGCAGCAGGGGCCACTGGCCCGGCTCGGCGGTGTTGAGATCGCGGAACTGTCCGGTCGCGTCGGCCAGCAGGGCCTCGAGGTCGATGTTCAGATTGCGTGTCGTGGCCATCGCCGCTCCTTCACGAGGCCGAGGCCGCCGGACCGGGCGCGCCGGCCGGACGCGACGCCGCCTCCGACGCCCGTGCGGCCGCCGCCTGCGCCTCCAGATCCTGCGGACGCTTGAGCGTCAGCCGGACCGAGAACTCGAACAGCCGGCGCGCCTCACGGGCCTGCCCGCCGGCGCCGACCTGGGTGGCCTTGATCTCCACCAGCTCGGGCCGCTCCAGCCAGGTCGCGTGGTAGGCGGTGTTGCGCAGGAATTCGGACACCCGCTCGTTGGTCTGCGCCACCCCGCTGACCGCGACGCCCTGGCCGTCCTGACGGATCGTGCTCAGGTAAACGCCCTCGGGCGTCTGCGCCACCAGTTCGTTGAGCAGGTGCACCGGCATGTTGCGGTCGATCTGGAAGTCCTCGACCACCTTCTGCCGCGCCTTGAGCGCCTCGATCTCGGACTTCAGCGAGGCGATGTCCTTGATCTGGCCTTCCAGCCGCTGGATCTCGGACTGCAGGAACTCGTTGCGCGCCTGCTGCAGGTGGGTCATCTCCAGCAGCACGACGTACCAGGCCCCCACCACCATCAGGCCGGCCAGTGCGGCCAGGCCGAGCGCGACGAAGAAGGCCTGCTTGCGGCGCCTGCGTTTCTCTTCCCGGTGAGGCAGGAGGTTGATCAGGATCATTGCAGGAACCTCCGCATCGCCAGTCCGCAGGCCGTCAGGTAGGACGACGCCTCGCGGCGCAGCTTGCTCTCGCGCACCGCGGAGCCGATCTTCATGCCCTCGAAGGGATTGACCACCATCGAGGCGAAGCCGGTCAGCTCGGTGACCCGGTCCTTCAGGCCCGGCAGCGTCGCGGTACCGCCCGACAGCATCACGTAGTGCACCTTGTGGTGCGGCGTGCTGGTGAAGAAGTACTGCAGTGCCCGCCCGATCTCCTGCGCCAGACTGTCCACGAAGGGCGCCAGCAGGCCGTTCTCGTAGTCTTCGGGCAGGTCGCCGGCCAGCTTCTTGTGCTCGGCCTCCTCGAAGGACAGGCCGTACTGGCGCGAGATCAGCTGGGTCAGCTGGGCGCCGCCGAAGGCCTGATCACGGTCGTAGAGGATCTCCTCGTCGCGCAGCACCTTCAGGCTGGTGGTGTCGGCGCCGATCTCGAACAGCGCGACCAGGGCGTCGCGCCCCTCGTTGGGCAAGGTGGCGATGACCCGCCCGATGGCCAGGCGCGAGACGTTCGACTCGATGTCCAGGATCACCGGCTTGAGCCCGGCCGCCTCCGCCAGGCCCTGGCGATCCTGCACGCGATCCTTGCGCGAGGCGGCGATGAGCACCTCGACGTCGCCCATCACGTCCGAACCCGGGCCGATGATGCAGAAGTCCAGGCTCACCTCGTCGAGCGAGAAGGGGATGTACTGGTTCGCCTCGGCCTCGACCTGCAGCTCCAGCTCCTCCTCGCGCAGCCCGCCGGGCAGCACGATCTTCTTGGTGATCACGGCCGACTGCGGCATCGCCATCGCGACCTGCTTGGTGCGCGTGCCGCTCTTGGCCACCACCCGGCGCACCGCTTCGGCCACCTCGTCGAACTTCTCGATCTGGCCGTCGGTGATCCAGCCCTTCTCGAAGGGCTCGCTGGCAAAGCGCTCGACCACGTACTCGCCGGCAGCGGTCTGGCCCAGCTCGACCAGCTTGGCGCTCGACGAGCTGATATCCAGTCCGATCAGCGACGCATGCTTGCGACCCAACAGGATGTCAAGAAAGCTCACGCGTTTCCCCAATGGTCCACACCCGCTGCAGACGGACTGTTAATAAGTTACTTCAATGCTAGCAACAAAGTGCTTGATGCACAAAGACTTTTCCATTTTTGTCACTCCTCCCACGTTGCAAACGGAACACGCGGGCGACCGCCCCAGGATGCCATCATGCCCCGGTAGAGCCCGCGACCGACGGTTCGCAGCGTACCGGATCGTGAGCGGGGCCTTTCTATAATCCGGCTCGCCTTTGCCGACCACTTCCGATGAGCGATTCCCCCGGGCCCGCGGCCCCAGCGCCCCCCCGAGCCCTGCCGGCCGGCGTGGGGACTGCGCTGCGTGTGCTGGGCTGGCTGCTGCTGGGCGGACTGACGCTGGCATGTTCGGCCCTCCTGCTGCTGGGCATTGCGCTGGCCTCAGCCTACCCCAAGCTACCGGACGTGCACAGTCTGGTCGACTACCGACCGAAGCTGCCGATGCGCATCTATTCGGCCGACGGCGTGCTGCTGGGCGAATTCGGCGAGGAGCGCCGCAACTACGTGCCGATCTCACGCATTCCCCAGGTGCTGCAGGACGCGGTGCTCGCCATCGAGGACGCCCGTTTCTACCAGCACGGCGGCGTGGATTACCGCGGTGCGCTGCGCGCGGCCCTGGAAAACCTGCGCGAGGTGCGCAGCCAGGGGGCCTCGACGATCACGATGCAGGTGGCGCGGAATTTCTACCTCTCCAGTGAAAAGACGCTGACGCGCAAGATCTACGAAATCCTGCTGTCCCTGAAGATCGAGCGCCTGCTGAGCAAGCAGAAGATCCTCGAGGTCTACATGAACCAGATCTACCTCGGACAGCGGGCGCATGGCTTTGCCGCCGCCAGCGAGGTCTATTTCGGCAAGCCGCTGGCCGACCTGAGCCTGGCCGAAGCCGCGATGCTGGCCGGCCTGCCGAAGGCACCGTCGGCCTACAACCCCATCGTCAATCCGAAGCGGGCTGTGCAGCGCCAGCGCTACATCCTCGAGCGCATGGCCGAGCAGGGCTTCATCGACGCGGCCCAGCGCGATGCCGCCCTCGCACAGCCGCTGCAGTACCGCGCCGCCCGGCCGGTGACGCAACCGGCCGACTTCGTCACCGAGACGGTGCGCCAGCTGGTCGTCGGGCAGTACGGCGAGGATGCCTACACGCGCGGCCTGCAGGTGCACCTGACAGTGCGCTCGGGCGACCAGGGTGTGGCCTACCGGGCACTGCGGCGCGCGCTGCTGGACTTCGAGCGACGCCGCCCCTACCGCGGCCCCGAGGGCCATGTCGACCTGCCCGCCGATGCGGCGAGCCTGGACACCCGGGTGGCCGAGGCCCTGGAGGAGTACCCGGACCACGACGACCTGGTGGCCGCCGTCGTCACCGAGGCCTCCCCGCGCGAAGTCGCCGCCCTGCTGCGCAGCGGCGAGGGCCTGCGCATCGGCCCCGAGGGCCTGCGCGCGGTGGGCGCAGCCCTGAAACCGCAGGCCGCCTCCAGCCTGCGCATCCGCCGCGGCTCGGTGGTGCGGCTGCAGCGCAGCCCCCGGGGCAGCTGGTCGGTGCTGCAGCTGCCCGAAGTGGAGGGCGCCTTCGTGTCCCTCGACCCGCACAGCGGCGACATCCGCGCGCTGGTCGGCGGCTTCGACTACCAGCTCAACAAGTTCAACCATGTCACGCAGGCCTGGCGGCAGCCGGGCTCGAGCTTCAAGCCCTTCGTCTACTCGGCGGCCCTGGAACACGGCTTCTCGCCGTCTACCGTGGTGAACGATGCCCCGCTGTTCTTCGACGCGGGCAGCACCGGCAGCCAGCCCTGGGAGCCGAAGAACTACGACGGCCAGTTCGACGGCCCGATGTCGCTGCGCCGCGGCCTGGCGAAGTCGAAGAACATGGTGTCCATCCGGGTCCTGCAGGCGGTGGGCCCGGAGGTGGTGCAGCAGTGGATCCCGCGCTTCGGCTTCGAGCCCGCACGGCATCCGGCCTACCTGACCATGGCGCTGGGGGCCGGCACGGTGACGCCGCTGCAGATGGCGCAGGCCTACGCGGTGTTCGCCAACGGCGGCTGGCAGGTCCGGCCGCGGCTGATCCTGCGCATCACGGACATGCACGGCAAGGTGCTGGCGCGCGCACCCGACGCCGCACAGGCCCCGCCCCAGCGCGCCATCGACGCCCGCAATGCCTTCGTGATGAACAGCCTGCTGCAGGAGGTGACACGCTCCGGCACCGCCGCGCGGGCCCAGTCCAGCCTGCGCCGCAGCGACCTGTTCGGCAAGACGGGCACCACGAACGACTCCATCGATGCCTGGTTCGCCGGCTACCAGGGGCCCGATCCCGGGCTGGTGGCGGTGGTCTGGATCGGCTACGACCAGCCCCGCAAGCTCGGCGACCGCGAGACCGGCGGCGGCCTGGCCTTGCCGGTCTGGATCGACTACATGGGCTTTGCGCTGCGTGGCCTGCCCGTGAGCGAGTACGCGGTGCCGGACGGGCTGGTGCAGATCGGCGGCGACTGGCGCTACGAGGAGTACACCCAGGGTGGCGGCATCGAGGCGCTCGGCCTGGACGATCCCCCGGCGGCCAGCGCCCCGGCCGCGCCCAGTCCGGACGAGCGGCGCAGCATCCTCGACCTGTTCCGCAACTGACCGCCGCGGCTCAGTCGGCGGACATGAAGCGCAGTGGTCGTCCGGCCTGCGCGGAGGCACAGGCTGACAAGCGGGCAAAGAAGTCCTCGCCGCTGCGGGTGTCGCACCAGCGCCCCTCGACGAAGCGGAAGTGGTAGCCGCCATCCCGCGCGGCCAGCCACAGTTCCTGCAGCGGCGGCTGGGTGTTCAGGACGATCTTGCTGCCGCCCGGAAAGGCCAGTTCCAGCAGCCCCCCGGTGCGCTGGCTGTCGATGTCGATCACATCGTCCTGCAGCCAGGCGTCCACCGTCGCCTCGACGGCGCCGAGCACGCGCTCGGCCAGGGCACGGTACTGCGCATCGCTGAGCGGCGTCGCGGCGCCAGGCGGGTCGTTCGGGGCAGTCATGCGCAATAGAATGATCGAGATGAAAAGAGCGGTCAGTGTAGCGTCGTCGGCCGCGGCCGACCGTGTCGCCCGGTGGAGCCCCCGCAGGGTGATCGCCCTGGGCCTCTTCCCCCTGCTGCTGGGCGCCTGCGGCCAGAAGGGCCCGCTCTACCTGCCGCCCGCTGCGGCAGCCCCCACCGACCGGGCAGGCGCGCACGGCGATATCACGACGGCCTCACCTGCCGCCGCCGCGTCCGCCGCCGCCCGCCGCGCCACACCGCAGCGCTGACCGGTCGCCCCGCGCCGGCCCGGCCGGCGCGAGGATTCAGAGCAACCGCAGACGGCCGCCTTCGATCTGCAACTCGATGCCGCCGTAGAAGGCCTCTGCCTGCGTGCCGGTGTTGTCGCTGTCGGTCATCACCGCCACGCCGATCAGTGCGCCCGGCGCCTCGCCGAACACCTGCTGGAAGTCCGCGGCCACATCCCGTTCGTAGTGCAGCCAGCGGCCCAGACGCTGCGGTCCGGACTCCACCACCAGCCCCCGCACCCGATCGCTGCGCGGCGCCGGGATCACGGTGCCGGGCTGCGCCTGGGGATCCCAGACGTACATCAGCGTCGCATAGGGCGGCGCTTCGCCGGTGAGGGACTCGGCCAGATCGAACAGCATGCGCTCGCGCATCGACAGCCGCTGGCGGTCGCCGTCGAAGGCCAGCACCAGCCGCACCGGCGTGTCGTCGCCCTCGCGCCGACTCAGGTCGGCACCGGGGATCAGGCGAGGCACCTTCCAGCTGAAGTGCAGGCGGCCGAGCCCCACCGGCTCGACCCGCAGCACATGCCGCCACATGCTGGCCGAGCGATCGGCGCGCGCATGCAGCACGCTGCGACCGTCCAGCGAGGTGCGCACATAGCGCGTCGCCGCCTTGCCGGGCAGCGGCACGGCCCGCCACTCGGCGCTCGCCGGCGCCGGCACGGCGGAGTCGGCCACCGGCAGCGCACAACCGCCCATCAGCCAAGCCACCCCGGCCGCCAGGCCACTCCCCGCGAGCGTACGGCTCACGCCAGAAATCCTCTGCCAGTTCATCCCGTCGTTGCCCCGAGTGCTGCCCCACCCATGAAAAAAGCCACCCGAAGGTGGCTTCATTCCGTAACGAGGGCCATCGTCGAAGGCGATGGCCCCACATCATCAGAAGTTGTGCTTGACGCCCAGGTTGTAGGCCGACTTCTCGCTGTTCAGCTTGCTGTTGTTGGCGACGTCGACGTACAGCGTGGTGCGCTTGCTGACGTTGTGGTGGTAGCCCACGGCGATCAGGCTGATGTCCTTGACATCGGCGGTCTCGCGCTGGCCGGCGGCGAAGCGGATCTGGCCGGCGCCGACATCGGCGGTCACGGTGCCCATGTAGCCCTTGACGTCGTCACCGTTGGCCTTGGTGCCGTCGGTGTAGGACAGGCCCACGCCGACCATGCCGAACTTGGCCTTGCCGCCGATGGTCAGGACCTTGGCCTTCTCGGCCGCTTCTTCACCGGTGATTTCGTAGCCCAGGTTCGCCGAGAAGGCGCCCATGCCCAGGCCCAGCGACAGGTTCATCGGCTTGTTGACCAGGCCGGCAGCCGGCTGGGACTCGGCCACCTGAGCACCGAAGCTGACCGGACCGGCCGTCAGGTTGTAGGTGATCGACTTGTCGTTACGGACCTTGGCGATGCCACCACCGGTGATGCCGCTGGTGCCGGTCCAGGTCGCGACGGTATCCCAGCCCCAGGGGTCGTTCGCCAGCTGCGAGCCCAGGAAGGCGGTGGTGTACTCACGACCCAGCACCAGCTGGCCGAAACCGCCCTTCAGGCCGACGAAGGAACGAGCAGACCAGAACTTTCCGGAGTTCACCGTCACCTTACCAGTGGTGGCGTTGTAAGACGCCGTGTCCTTGCTGGTTTGCACACCGGTGTCGGCGTCGAAACGGTGCTCGATGTTGAACACGGCGGCCAGGCCGCCACCGAGGTCTTCCGAACCACGCAGGCCCAGACGGCTGCCGGAGCCGTTCTGGATGACCTTGTCGGCCGAGCCGGCGTTCTTGGCCACCGACAGGTCCACACGGCCGTACAGGGTCACCGAGGATTGGGCCGAAGCGGCACCCGCAAAAGCGCCCAGCACTGCCAGAGCGAGCAAAGACTTCTTCATCAAACGATCTCCTAGGTTGAACACATTGTCCCGAGTGGAGCCTGCTTTGCGGACATTCACCCATCCAGCAGCGCCGTTTCAGGCCGACCTCCTCTTCGGAAGCTGGCGGTATTCCACCAGACGCCCTGACGAATTGCCAAGCTGGGTAACCACAATCCCACCCGGACCGTTGCCCTGCTGCAACATTCGCTTTCACCGCCGGCGGCGGCCGCCGAAACGGCCGACCCCGTTCATTAAAGTGCGATGAATCGGCCCGGCAGCACCTTGCCGAAGGGCCGACTGTCGTCCGCACGCATCGTCTCCTCGAACCGCCCGCCGAATCATGCCGACCGCTACCGACCTGCTGTTCAGCACCGTCGACCAGGCCCTGCGCACCGTGTGGGGCCGCCACCACGCCGCGCGACCCCGACCGCTGCCTGCGCCGCAGGACGAAGCGGCCGAACTGTCGCCCGAGCAGCAGGCGCTGTCGGGTGCATTGATGCGCGTGAACCACGTCGGAGAGGTCTGCGCCCAGGCGCTGTACACCGCCCAGGCGCTGAGCTGCCGCGATGAAGCGACGCGCCGGCAGCTGCGCCAGGCCGCCGCCGAGGAGATCGACCACCTGGCCTGGACCGAGCAGCGCCTGACCGAACTGGGCAGCCGCCCCTCGCTGCTCAATCCCCTCTGGTATGCCGGCGCCTTCGCGCTGGGCTGGGTGGCCGGGCGGGCCGCCCCGGCTCGGGGGCTGGGTTTCGTCATCGAGACCGAGCGGCAGGTCGAGGCCCACCTGCAGTCTCACCTCGACCGGCTGCCCGCGGCCGACGCCGCCTCGCGCGCCATCGTGGCACGCATGCGCGAGGACGAGGCCGCACATGCCGACAGCGCGGCGGCGGCCGGGGGGCGGCGTCCGCCCGCACCGCTGCGCTGGGCGATGGCCGCTGCAGCGAAGGTCATGACCACCACGGCGCACCGGATCTGAGGGGCGCGCGCCGCAGCCCAGGCGTTGTGGCGCTACGCCCCCGCCCCGTCAGGGCGCCTCGACCACCTCGACGCGGGTTTCGACCTGAGCGGTCTTGGCCAGCATCGCGATCGCCGAACAGTACTTGTCGTGCGACAGCTGCACGGCCCGCTCCACTGCGGCCGGCGGCAGCTGTCGGCCGCTCACCACGAAGTGCATCACCACGCGGGTGAAGACCTTCGGGTCGGTCTCGGCCCGGTCGGCCTGCACCTTCACCCGGCAGCCCAGCACCGCGTGGCGGCCGCGCTTCAGGATCAGCACCACGTCGTAGGCCGTGCAGGCCCCGGCGCCGGCCAGCAGGGTCTCCATCGGCCGCGGCGCCAGATTGCGCCCGCCGCCCTCGGGGGCGCCATCCATCGTCAGGAGGTGGCCGCTGCCGGTCTCGGCGCTGAAGGCCATGCCGGAGGCCGGCATCCAGTCGATCGTGCATTCCATGCGAAAAGTCCCGCAGAAGTAGAAAGAAGCCCCGAGCAGGTCGCCTGGACTCAGCCTCGGTGCCGGCGCGACGGAACTGCCGCGACATCCGGCCGCTATTGTGCGCAGCGGCGGCAGGCCCCGTCGTTGCATTGCACCATGAGCCTCGCTATACTGCGGCCACGGGACGCGAAACGCATCGAGACAGGTTTGTCAATCCAGACACACCCCGGCTCTGCGCAGCGGTTCCACCGATTGTCTCCTCCACCCTCCTCAACAGGTGGATTCAGCCCGGGTTTCATCACCCGGGTTTTTTTTTGGCCCGCCCGGTCCGCACGCCCCGCGCCGTGCCCGGGAGCCGAGTCGCTCGGGCGCGCCGGGGTGCTCACTTATGATGGTCGGTTTCCCCGATCCACCGTCCGAGCACCATGTCGCCAGCCGCGCGCCGTCCCCGATCGCCCTCCGCCCCGGAACCCGATGCCGCCGCGAGCGCACCGGGCGCTGCGGGCACCCCGACCGCCCCGCGCCCGCGTGCCAAGGCGGCCTCGGCGCGCAGCCGCAAGGCCGCCATGGCGACCCGCTACCTGCAGCGCATCCTCAACGCCAAGGTCTACGACGTGGCGCGCGAGACCGAGCTGGAACCGGCACGCAGCCTGTCGGCGCGGCTGGGCAACCAGGTGCTGCTCAAGCGCGAGGACAACCAGCCTGTCTTCAGCTTCAAGCTGCGCGGCGCCTACAACAAGATGGCGCAGCTCAGTGCCGAACAGCTGGCGCGCGGCGTGATCTGCGCCTCGGCCGGCAACCACGCCCAGGGCGTCGCGCTGGGGGCCCGGCGCCTGGGCTGCCGGGCCTGCATCGTGATGCCCGTGACCACCCCGCAGGTGAAGATCGACGCGGTGCGCGCACTCGGCGGCGACGTCGTGCTGCAGGGCGACAGCTTCACCGATGCCTACGAGCACGCCGTGACGCTGGCGCGCGACGAAGGCCTGACCTTCGTGCACCCCTTCGACGACCCGGACGTGATCGCCGGCCAGGGCACCATCGCGATGGAGATCCTGCGCCAGCACCAGGGGCCGATCGACGCGGTGTTCGTCGCCATCGGCGGGGGCGGGCTGATCTCCGGCGTGGCCGCCTACCTCAAGGCGGTGCGCCCGGAGATCCGCGTGATCGGGGTGCAGACCGCCGACTCGGACGCCATGATCCGTTCGGTGCAGGCCGGCAAGCGGGTGCGCCTGGCCGATGTCGGGCTGTTCTCCGACGGTACGGCGGTCAAGCAGGTGGGTGTGGAGACCTTCCGGCTGGCCCGTGTGCTGGTCGACGAGTACATCCGCGTGGACACCGACGAGGTCTGCGCGGCGATGAAGGACGTCTTCCAGGACACCCGCTCGATCCTCGAGCCCGCCGGTGCGCTGGGGCTGGCCGGCCTGAAGCAGTACGTCGAGCGCAGCGGAGCGCGCGACCAGACGCTGGTGGCCATCACCTGCGGTGCGAACATGAACTTCGACCGCCTGCGCTTCGTGGCCGAGCGCGCCGAGGTCGGCGAGGCCCGCGAAGCGCTGTTCGCGGTGACGATCCCGGAGGAGCGCGGCTCGTTCAAGCGCTTCTGCGAGCTGATCGGCCCGCGCAGCGTCACCGAATTCAACTACCGCATCAGCGACGTGCAGCAGGCGCACATCTTCGTCGGCCTGAGCACGCGCGGTCGCGGCGAGTCGGCGCAGATCGCCGAACTGTTTCGCGAGCAGGGTTTCGCCGCGGTCGACCTGACCCACGACGAACTGGCCAACAGCCACCTGCGCCACCTGGTGGGCGGGCGATCGGAACTGGCACACGACGAGCGGCTGTTCCGCTTCGTCTTCCCCGAGCGGCCCGGGGCGCTGATGCGCTTCCTCTCGAGCATGCACCCGGACTGGAACATCAGCCTGTTCCACTACCGCAACCAGGGTGCCGACTACGGCCGCATCCTGGTGGGCATCCAGGTGCCCCGCGCCGACCGGGGCGAATTCCGCCGCTTCCTCGACACGCTGGCCTACCCCTGCGTGGAAGAGACGAACAACCCGGTCTACCGGCTCTTCCTGCGCTGAGATCCTGCGCCCGCGCCGCCGCTGGCGCGGCAGGGGCGGCGGCGTGACATCGTGGCATGGTGCGCGAGCCGGTCGGCTCGCACAATGGCAGGCCCCGGCGGCGCTTCGCGCGCCCCGGGGATGCGCGTCCGGCGCTGTCCGGCCGCCCCGCTTCCTTCCGTGAACGCGCTGCGCACGATGCTTGCCGACCACCCGCCGCTGATCGCCCCCACTGCCCGCCCCTCGCTCGAGCAGGCCCTGCAGCTCAAGCTGGCACGCCGCGCCGGTCTGGCCGGACGCATGGGCGAGCTCGAGCCGCTGGCGGTGCGCATCGGCCTGATCCAGAACCAGCTGCGCCCGCGGCTGCGCCAGCCCCAGCTGCTCGTCTTCGCCGGCGATCACGGGCTGGCGGTGGACCTGGCCACCGCGCAGGCGCGCAGCACGGCCGAGCAGGTCGACGACATCCTCGAAAGCCGTGTGCCGCTGCCGGTCTTCGCGCACCGCGCCGGGCTGACGCTGCACCTGGTGGACTGCGGTCTGGCCACCCCGCTGCCGCCGCGCCCCGGTGTACTGGCGCGCAAGATCGCCCACGGCACCCGCCACTGCGGTGTCGCCCAGGCCATGACGCTCGATCAGGTCAACGCCGCGATCCGCGCCGGCATGGAGATCGCGGACGCGCTGCCGGGCAACGTGCTGGGCTGTGCCGGACTGGGGGTGGGCTCGCCACAGGCCGCCGCGCTGGTGATCGCGCGGCTGACCGGGCTGCCGCTGCGCGAGCTGGTCCAGGCCGGACCGGACATGGACGGCCTGGCCCTCGAACACAGTCTGGCCCTGCTGCAGGCGGCACAGACCCGCCACGGCCACGTCGAGGACCCGGTGGAGGTGCTGGCCGCCTTCGGCGGCTTCGAGACCGCGATGATGGTCGGCGCCATGCTCAAGGCCGCCGAGAAACGCCACCTGCTGATGGTCGACGGCATGGCCGCCTGCGCGGCGCTGATCGTCGCCTCGCACATCGCCGGGCCGGTGGCCGACTATGCCGTGTTCTGCCGCAGCACCGAGCACGCCGGTCTGGACACGGTGCTGGCCGGTTTCCAGAGCACGGCGCTGCTGGCGCTGGGCATGCACAGCCTGGACGGCAGTGGCATCGCGCTGAGCTGGCCGCTGGTCGACGCCGCCGCCGCCCTGCTCAGCGAGGTGGTGGACGTGGTCGAGCCGCTGCCGGTGCCGAACCCTTCGACCGCCGGCGAGCCGGCCCCGCCGCGGCGCGAATTCGTCACCTTGCCCGAGGACCGCTGAGCCCCGGCCCGGCGTCGCAGGTCAGCGCTCGACCGGGGGGGAGCCGTCGCCGCCCGGGGCCTGAGGCATGCCGTTGGCGTCGGCCGGCACACCCAGACGCACCGCTTCGCCCGGCGCGGGGCGCTGCGGCCAGCTGCCCGGGCGCATCGCCGCTCCACCGGGCGGGCCCTGCAGCGGCGCCACCGCAGCAGGCGCCGCAGCGGTGGCCCCCGCTGCCGGCAGCGAACCCGTCTGCGGCGGCGGCAGCAGCGGCAGGGCCAGTTGCAGCGCCGGCGCGGCCCCGCGCGGGCCGAGCGACACCTGCGATGTGGTGACGGATTGCAAGATCCAGCCATCCGGCCCCACCGGCTCACCGACGGCCACCGCGCGGGCCGCCTGCCCATCCACCGCGATCAGCGCCCAGCCGGCCACCGAGCCCCGCGCGCCCGCCGCCACGCCCAGCACCTGGAAGCGGCCGGCGGCCTCGGGGGCGGCCTCCACCGCGGCGGCGGAAGCCGGTGCGGCGACGGCGAAGAGCCGCCGCACATCGCCCTGCACGGCCTGCTGCAGCGACACCGTCTCGGCATGGGCCGGCACCGGGGCGGGCCGCCCACGCAGGTGCAGTGCCCAGGCCACCACACTGCCGGCCAGCGCGGCCCAGACGATCCAAGCGGTCCAACGAGCTGCCATGATCGGCGCATTATCATCGACCGCCACGGGGCCGGGCCGGCCCCTTCAGGCCCCGCCAACCGCACCCACCGTGTCGATGAAGACTCTGCTCCCCCCCTCTTCCGCCCTGCCACGCACCGCCGTCGGACCTGTGCGCCTGCGCGGCTTCACGCTGATCGAGCTGATGGTGGTGCTGGTCATCATCGGCGTGCTGGCCGCGCTGGTGGTGCCCAATGTGCTCGACCGCGCCGACGACGCGCGCGTCACTGCGGCGCGCACCGACGTGAACAACCTGATGCAGGCGCTCAAGCTGTACAAGCTGGACAACCAGCGCTACCCGAGCGGCGAGCAGGGCCTGCAGGCCCTGGTGGCCAAACCCACCGCCGGTGCCATTCCGCCGAACTGGAAGCCCTACCTCGAGAAGCTGCCCAACGACCCCTGGGGCCGCCCCTACCAGTACGCCAACCCGGGCGTGAAGGGCGAGGTGGACGTCTTCAGCCTGGGCGCCGACGGCCAGCCCGGCGGCGAAGGCAAGGATGCCGACCTCGGCTCCTGGCAGTGAGCCCCCGGTGGCCCTGCGGCGGCGGTCGCGGTTGTCATCGAGACGGCCGGCAGGTGGCTTCACCCTGCTGGAGCTGCTGATCGTCGTCGCGATCATCGCGCTGGCCAGCGCCGTGGTGGCGCTGGCGGTGCCGGACCCGGCGGCCAGCCGCCTCGACCGCGAGGCGCAGCGGCTGGTCCAGCTGCTCGAGGCCGGGCGGGCCCAGGCCCGCTCGCTGGGGGTGGCGGTGGCCTGGGTGCCGCAACCCGGCCCGGCCGGGGCCGACGGCCGCACGGGCGACTTCCACTTCGCCGGGCTGCCGCCCGGCCACGACCTGCCCACGCGCTGGCTCGACGACGGCGGCGGCGATCCTGCGCAGGCGATCGCCGTCGAGCTGCCGCCCGGCCAGCGGGCGATTCCGCTCGGGCCCGAACCGATGATCGAGGCGCGCCGCATCCGCCTGCGCCTGGGCACGCAGCAGCGCGTGCTGGCCACCGACGGGCTCGCGCCCTTCGCCGTGCAACTCGATGCCGACGATGTGCCGTCGCGCTGACACCCCGCCCCGCACCGGCCAGGCCGGCCTCACGCTCATCGAGGTGCTGGTGGCGCTGGCCATCGTGGCCGTCGGCCTGGCTGCCGGCATCAAGGCCTCGGCGGCACTGGCGGCCAACACCCAGCGCCTGGGCGATACCCTGGCCGCGCAGTGGTGCGCCGACAACCTGCTCACCGGCCTGCGCCTGCAGCGCCAGTTCCCGCCGGTGGGCGACTCGACCCTGGACTGCGAGCAGGTCGGGCGGCGCTTCCCGCTCACGCTGGCGGTGCGGCCGACGCCGAACCCCAACTTCCGCCGCGTCGATGTGCGCGTGGCCGACGAGGCCGGCCTGCCGCTGCTGCAGCTGTCGACCGTGCTGCCCCGGAATTGACGTGACGCCCCCCCGAAGCGCCCTCGGCGCCTCCCCCCCGGGAGGCCCCGCCCGCGGCCCGGCACCGCCGGGCCCGCGGCGCCGCGCGGTGCGCGGCTTCACGCTGGTCGAGCTGCTGGTCGCGCTGTTCGTGCTCGCACTGATGGCCGGCATGGCCTGGCAGGGGGTGGACCTGCTGATGCGCAGCCGCGACGCCACGCAGCAGCGGCTGGACCGCCTGCTGCGCCTGCAGTCGGTGCTCGCGCAGTGGGAGGCCGACCTGCGCCAGGTGGCCGACACCCAGGCCATGCCCGCGCTGGACTTCGACGGCGCCAGCCTGCGCCTGACCCGGCTGCAGGGCGACGGCGTGCAGCTGGTGGTCTGGACCCTGCGCGGCGGCACGCTGACCCGCTGGGCCAGCCCGGCGCTGCGCGGCCTCGAGCCGCTGCAGGAGGCCTTCATGCGCTCGCACCAGCTGCTCGGCGACGAGGCCGGCAGCCTGTCCGCCCTCGACGGGCTGTCCGCCTGGCAGCTCTATTTCTACGACCAGAGCAGCAGCGCCTGGCGCAACGCCCAGTCCAGCGGCGACCTGGCCGGCGCCGACGCGGGCGAGCCCCCCCCGACCGGCGAGGCCCCCGCACCGCCGGCGGCCCCGCGCGAAGCCCTGCCCGACGGCGTGCGCCTGGTGCTCGACCTGGCCGAGCCCGGCCCGGAGGGCAGCCCTGCCACGATCACGCGCGACCTGCGCCTGCTGCCGCCATGAGCGCCACCATGAGCGCCGCCGGGTCTGCAGGCCGTCCCGCCGTCGGACGGCCCCCCGCAGGCGGCGCCTGCCGGTCGACCCGCCTGCCCGCCCCGCCCTCAGGCAGGCCGCGGACGGCCCGGTCGCAGCGCGGCGCCGCCTTGCTCACCGCCATCGTCACCGTGGCGCTGATCGCCACGCTGGCCAGCGGCATGCTGTGGCAGCAGTGGCGCGCCGTGCAGGTCGAGGCCGCCGAGCGCGCCCAGTTGCAGGCCCAGTGGATCCTGCAGGGTGCGCTGGACTGGGCACGCCTGATCCTGCGCGAGGACGCCCGCTCCGGCCGGGAGGACCACCTGGGCGAGCCCTGGGCGGTGCCGCTGGCCGAGGCGCGCCTGTCCACCTTCCTGGCCGCCGACCGCGACCGCAACGCCAGCGTCGAGGAGGGGCTGGACGCCTTCCTGTCCGGGCGCATCGAGGACGCCCAGGCACGCTACAACCTGCGCAACCTGCTGCAGCAGGGCAAGGTGGTACCCGCCGAGCTGGCCAGCCTGCGCCGGCTCTGCGACCTGCTCGGCCTGCCGGCGCAGGTGGCCGATGCGCTGGCCGAGGGCCTGCGCCGCAGCGCCAGCGACCGCAGCGGCGAGGCCGCCGAAGGCCAGGCCGACACTGCCGGCCCCCGCGACACGCCGATTCCGCCCAGCCGGGTGGAACAGCTGGTCTGGCTCGGCCTGGACGAGGCCACGCTGCAGCGCCTGGCCCCCCACGTGGTGCTGCTGCCGCAACCCACCCCGCTGAATCTGAACACCGCCGGACGCGAGGCCATCGCCGCCGTGCTGCCCGGCGTCGATCTGGCCGCGGCACAGCGCCTGGTGCTGGCCCGCCAGCGCAGCCCGCTGCGCAACCTCGAGGAGGCGCGCCGCCTGCTCGGCGAGGCCCTGCCGACGCTCGAGCCGCAGCGCGTGGATCTGCGCTCCTCCTACTTCGAGGTTTTCGGCATGATGCGGCTGGAACAGCTCGCGGTGGCGCAGCAGTCGCTGCTCGAGCGCCGCGACCGGGACGTGCGCATCCTGCGCAGCCGCCGCGTGCCGGTGCAGCCCGACGGATCCCCCGCCGGTGCAGGGCCACGGACAAATGCCACGCCACTGCAACAATGATGTGTAAGTCTTTGATTCGTCTCGCGTTCGAGGGGGGCACACTTACAATCTCCGCGGCCCGGCCCCACCTTTCATGAGTCTGCTGATCCTCCAGTTGCCCGCCCGCGCCCGCCTGACGGCGCAGGACGCCACCCCGGCTGCGCCGCACGCGCCCGGGACGGCGGAATACACCTGGGTGCTCAGCCCGGACGGGCGCACGCTGTCCTCCGAGGGGCGCTGCGCCGCCGCCCTGCTGCCCCGGGCGGCCAGCGTGCTGGCCGTGGTGGGCGAGACGGATCTGGCCTTTCACCGCATCACCTGCCCGCGCGCGCCGGCCGCCCGGCTGCGCGCCGCGCTCGCCGGCCTGCTCGAGGAGCAGCTGCTCGACGACGGCGAGGGCCTGCACCTGGCCCTGGACCCCGCAGCCCGCCCCGGCGAGGCCGCCTGGGTGGCCGCCTGCGATCGCGCCTGGCTGGCCGGCGAGATCGCCGCCATGGAAGCGCTCGGGCTGCCCCTCGAGCGGGTGGTGCCGATCGCCTGGCCGGACGAGGCCCGGCCGCGCCTGCATGTGCACGCGCCGGTGAGCGGGCCGCTGCCCGACGGCGACAGCTCCTCGCTGTTCGACGACGAGGCCGGGCAGGTCACCTTCAGCCATGCCGGCGGCTGTGCCACCTGGCCGCTGCAGGGCAGCGCCGCCCGCGCGCTGTTGCCGGTGCCCCTGCCGCAGGGCCTGCAGTGCAGCGCCAGCGCCGCACTGGCCGGCACGGCCGAGCGCTGGCTCGGCCGCGCGGTGCCGGTGCAGTCGCTGGCCGAACGTCTGCTGGCCGCCGCCCAGGGCGGCTGGAACCTGCGCCAGTTCGACCTGGCCCCTCGGCACCGCGGCCTGGCCTGGCTGCGCGACGGCTGGCGCCAGTGGCTCACCCCGGCCTGGCGCCCGGCCCGCTGGGGCCTGGCCGCACTGGCACTGGTGCAAGTGCTCGGCCTGAATGCCTGGGCCTGGGTGCAGCGCCAGGACCTCGCCGCGCAGCGCCAGGAGATGCTGCAGCTGCTGCGCAGCACGCACCCGCAGGTCCGCGCGGTGCTGGACGCACCGCTGCAGATGCAGCGCGAGAACGAGGCGCTGCGCGCCGCCGCCGGCCGCGCCGGCGATGCCGACCTGGAGGTGCTGATGCAGGCCGCTGCCAGTGCCTGGCCCGACAACCTGCCGGTGCAGACCCTGCGCTACGAGGGCCGGCAGCTGACCCTGGCCGCGCCGGGCCTGCAGGCCGCGCAGGCCGAACCGCTGCGCCAGCGACTGGAAGCCTCCGGCTGGCGGGTCGAGGCCACCGACGGACGCATCAGCCTGCAGCCGGGCCGCGGAGGCCGGCCATGAGCCGCAGCCGATCCCGGCCCTCGCCGCTGGCCACCCTGGCCCCGCTGCGCGAAGCCGCCGCGCTGCGCTGGGGCGCACTGGCCGCGCGTGAGCGCATCGGGCTGGCGCTGGCCGGCGGTGCCCTGGCGCTGCTGCTGCTGTGGAGCCTGGGCATCCGCCCGGCCTGGCAGGTGCTGCGCGAGGCACCGGCACAGCGCGCCGCGCTCGAGGCACAGCTTGCCCGCATGCGCAGCCTGGCCACCGAGGCCCGGGAACTGCGCGCCCAGCCCCCCGTGACGCCGGAGCAGTCCGGCGCAGCCCTCGAGGCGGCCACCGCCCGCCTGGGCGAGAAGGCCCGGCTGAACCGGGTCGGCGACCAGGCCACCGTGACGCTCACCGCGCTCGAACCGCTCGCCCTGCTGGACTGGCTCGGCGAAGTGCGGGGCGCTGCGCGGGCGCGCGTGGTGGAGGCCCAGCTCACCCGCAGTGGCAGCGGCTACAGCGGCAGCGTGGTGCTCGCACTGCCGCGTGCGCTCTGAACCGGCCGCGTCCATGCTGCGCCTGCCCGCCCTGCGCCGTCCTCGCCCCACCGCCCCGGGGTCCCGCCCGCGCCGGGAACCTGGTGAGCAGGGCTGGGGGGCGGCCGGCGCGCGGGCGCGCCGCTGGGCCATCGCCGGTGCGGTCTGCGGCGCCCTGCTCGCCACCGTGCTGGCCGCCCCGGCGCGCTGGCTGGCCGCCGGGGTCGAGGCGGCCAGCGGCGGCCACCTGCTGCTCGCCGATGCCCGCGGCAGCCTCTGGCGCGGCGACGCCGTGCTGGTGCTCACCGCCGGCACCGGCAGCCGCGAGGCGCGCGCCCTGCCCGGCCGGCTGCGCTGGAGCCTGGCCCCTGCCGGTGCGGCGCTGCGCCTGGGCCTGCAGCACGAGGGCAGCCTGAACGGCGAGTGGGTGCTGAACCTGCAGCCCGGCTGGGGCCGCCTGCAGGCCCGCCTGGAACCCGGCCGAGGCGCCTCGCCGGACTGGGTGGGTCACTGGCCGGCCGCCTGGCTGGTCGGGCTGGGCACGCCCTGGAACACGCTGCAGCCCGGCGGCGCGCTGCGCATGGCGGCGCAGGGCCTGACCTTCGACTGGGTGGCCGGCCGCTTTGCCCTGCAGGGCCGGCTCGACCTGGAGCTGCGCGACCTCTCGTCGCGCCTGTCCACGCTGCCCCGCCTGGGCAGCTACCGGCTGTCGATCGTGGGCGATCCGGCCCGCCCCGGCACCGCCACGGTCGACCTGACCACGCTGGACGGGGCCCTGCAGCTCAGCGGCAGCGGCCAGTGGGGCGCCGGCGGGCTGCGCCTGCGCGGCGAGGCGCGTGCAGCCGAGGCCGACCAGGCCGCCCTGAACAACCTGCTCAACATCATCGGACGGCGCGACGGCGCGCGGTCCCTGCTCTCGATCGGATGACCATGACGCAGCGCCAACGCCCCGCGCGCCCCACGGGCCCCGGCCCGGCCCCCCGGGCCGTCGCCGCCCTGCTCGCCGCCTCGCTGGCCATGGCAGCCCCGCTGCCCACGCTGGCCCAGCCGGGCGAGCGCGCCAAGCCCACCCGGGCCCGGCAGGACAGCGTGACCCTGAACTTCGTCAACGCCGAGGTGGAAGCCGTCTCGCGGGCAATGTCGGCCATCGTCGGCCGGCAGATCGTCGTCGATCCGCGCGTCAAGGGCACGATGACGCTGTACAGCGAGCAGCCGCTGACCACCCGCGAGGCCTTCCTGAACTACCTGGCCGGGCTGCGCGGCCTGGGCTTCGCGGTGGTGGACGTGGCCGGCCTGCTCAAGGTGGTGCCCGAGGCCGAGGCCAAGCTGCAGACCGGCGCGGTGTCGGTGGGCGAAGTGGTACGCCGCGGCGACCAGATCGTCACGCAGATCTTCCGACTGCAGCACGAGAACGTGAACAACCTGGTCACGGTGCTGCGTCCGCTGATCACGCCGAACAACACCATCAACGCCAACCCGGGCAACAACAGCCTGGTGATCACCGACTACGCCGACAACCTGCAGCGCCTGGGCAAGATCATCGCCGCCCTGGACGTGCCCAGCGCCACCGACGTGGAAGTGATGCCGCTGCAGCACGCGGTGGCCGCCGACCTGGCGCCGATCGTGCAGCGCTTTGCCGACAGCAGCGCGGTGGCCGCCGCCCCCGGCGGGGCCGGCGGAGCGGTGTCGGTGCTGGCCGATGCGCGCACCAACGCGCTGCTGCTGCGCGCGCCCAGTGCGGCCCGGCTGGCCCAGGTGCGCGCGGTGGTCGAGAAGCTCGACCGCCCGGCCAGCGGGGGCAGCGCCGCCGGCAACATCTACGTGGTCTACCTGAAGAACGCCGATGCCACCCGCCTGGCCCAGGTGCTGCGCGCCGCCTACGGCGCCGCGGCCGGCGGCAGCAGCGGGGCGGGCGGCGCCGCGGCCGGCACGGGCAGCCCCACCAGCGCGCCGGCCGCGGCCCCTGCCGCGACGGGCGCCACCAGCGGCGGGCTGTCCAGCGCCGCCACCGCTCCGGTCAACGCCGCCGCCGCCCCCTCCACCGGCGGCTTCATCCAGGCCGACCCGGCGACCAACTCGCTGATCATCAGCGCCCCCGAGCCGGCCTACCGGCAGCTGCGCGCGGTGATCGAGCAGCTCGACGCGCGGCGCGCGCAGGTCTACGTCGAGTCGATGATCGTCAAGATGGATGCCCAGCAGGCCGCCGAGTTCGGCTTCCAGTGGCAGGGCCTGCTGGGGCGCCGGGGCGACAACTACGGCCTGTTCGCCGGCACCAACTACAACGTCGGCGGCAGCAGCGGCAACAACATCGTCAACCTGTCCACCCAGGGCATCTCCGGCACGCTGACCGTGCCCACCGCAGGCCTGAACGTCGGGCTGCTGCAGGCCATCAACGGCATCTACACGCTGGGCGCGCTGGCGCGTTTCCTCGAGACCAACACCGGCGCGAACATCCTCTCCACGCCCAACCTGGTGGCGCTGGACAACGAGGAGGCCAAGATCGTCATCGGCCAGAACGTGCCCTTCGTCACCGGCTCGTTCACCAACACCGGCAGCGGCAGCGGCTCGACCAACCCGTTCCAGACCGTCGAGCGCAAGGACGTCGGCCTGACGCTGCGGGTGCGCCCGCAGATCGGCGAGAACGGCACGGTGCGCATGGGCATCTACCAGGAGAACTCCTCGGTGGTGGCCAACACCACCTCCTCGTCGAACGGCCCCACCACCGACAAGAGCGCCATCGAGACCACCGTGGTGGTCGACGACGGCCAGATCATGGTGCTGGGCGGCCTGCTCAAGGACGAGTACAGCGACGGCGAGGACCGGGTGCCCGGGCTGGCCAGCATCCCCCTCCTCGGCCACCTCTTCCGCAGCGAGAACCGCAAGCGCGTCAAGACCAACCTGCTGGTCTTCCTGCGCCCGGTGGTGATGCGCACCCAGGCCGACGCCGATGCGCTGACGCTGGACCGCTACGAGGCCATCCGCGCCCAGCAGCAGGCCCGCCAGCCGCGCCCCTCGTCGGTGCTGGGCATCAACGAGTCGCCGCTGCTGCCGCCGCGGCCGGCTGTTCCCTCCGCCTCCGCCCCGGCACCCGCCCCGGCTCCGGCGGCCAGCCGCTGAGCCCGGATCGGCACGAACGATGCGCCACCCCCTGCCCTACGCCTGGGCCAAGGCCCAGCAGCTGCTGCTCGAGGACGACGGCCACCGCCTGCTGCTGTGGACCGCCCCGGCCGGTGCCAGCCTGACGGCCATCGCCGAGGTGCAGCGCCTCTACGCGGTCGACGCGGTGGAGCACGAGGAGCCCGAGCGCCTGGCGCAGCGCATCGCCCAGGCCTATGCCGGGGGGGAGTCCAGCGCCGCGGCGGTGGTCGGCGAGGTCGAGAGCGCGGTGGACCTCAGCCGCATGATGCAGGACCTGCCCGCGGTGGAGGACCTGCTCGAGGCCGCCAACGATGCGCCCATCATCCGCATGCTCAACGCCCTGCTGACGCAGGCGGCCAAGGACGGCGCGAGCGACATCCACATCGAGCCCTACGAGCGCAGCTCGGCGGTGCGCTTCCGCGTGGACGGCACGCTGCGCGAGGTGGTGCAGCCCAACAAGGCGCTGCACGCCGCGCTGATCTCGCGCCTGAAGATCATGGCCGAGCTGGACATCGCCGAGAAGCGCCTGCCGCAGGACGGGCGCATCAGCCTGCGCATCGGCGGGCGGGCGATCGACGTGCGCGTGTCCACCCTGCCCGGCGTGCACGGCGAGCGCGCGGTGCTGCGCCTGCTCGACAAGGGCGAGGCCAAGTTCACCCTCGAAGGCCTGGGCATGGCCGGCCAGACGCTCTCGCGCTTCGAGCGCCTGCTGCAGCAGCCGCACGGCATCGTGCTGGTCACCGGCCCGACCGGCTCGGGCAAGACCACCACGCTCTACGCCGGGCTGGGGCGCATCGACACCAGCACCACCAACGTGCTGACGGTGGAGGACCCGGTCGAATACGAGCTGCCCGGCATTGGCCAGACCCAGGTCAACGCGAAGATCGACCTGACCTTCGCCAAGGCCCTGCGCGCCATCCTGCGGCAGGACCCGGACGTGATCATGATCGGCGAGATCCGCGACCACGAGACCGCGCAGATCGCGGTGCAGGCCTCGCTGACCGGCCACCTGGTGCTGGCCACGCTGCACACCAACGATGCGCCCAGCGCGGTGACCCGGCTGACCGACATGGGCATCGAGCCCTTCCTGCTCAGCTCCAGCCTGCTGGGCGTGCTGGCGCAGCGGCTGGTGCGCTGCCTGTGCCCGAAGTGCAAACGTCAGGACGAGACGGGACGTTGGCGGGCCATCGGCTGCGAGCACTGCGGCCACAGCGGCTACAAGGGCCGGCGCGGCATCTACGAGCTGCTGGTGGCCGACGAGGCGCTGCGCGCGCGGGTGCACGAGCGCGCCCCCGAGGCCGAACTGGCTGCGGCTGCCCGGCGCGCCGGCATGCGCTCGATGCGCGAGGACGGCGAACGCCTGGTGGCCGAGGGCATCACCTCGGTCGAAGAACTGCTGCGGGTCACGCGCGAATGACCGGCTCCCAGGCTTGTCGCGGCGCGCCTTCGCGTCCCCCCGAGGAGGCCGTTGCCCGCCTCGGCGCGGCCCGGCGGCGGGCAACGGCTCTGCGATGATGCGGCCCCGCCATGCCTGCCTATAGATTCGAAGCGCTCGACGCCGCCGGCAAGACCCAGACCGGCCTGCTCGAGGGCGACAACGCCAAGGCCGTGCGCGCCCAGCTGCGCGCCCGCGCGCTCGTGCCGCTGGACGTGCAGCCGGTGGCAGGCGACGCAGCCGCAGGCGGCGGGCCGGCCGCCCTGCGCCGCGGCCGGCGCGTCTTCACCGCGACGACGCTGGCCATCTGGACGCGCCAGCTCGCTGGCCTGGTCGGCGCCGGCCTGCCGCTCGAACGTGCCCTGACCGCCCTGGCCGACGAGGCCGAGGAACCGCGCCAGCGCGAGCTGCTCGCCCACCTGCGCGCCGAGGTGAACGCCGGCTCGACCTTCGCCCGCGCGCTGGCCGCGGCCCCGCGCGAGTTCGACGAGGTCTACCGCGCGGTGGTGGCCGCCGGCGAGCAGAGCGGCCAGCTCGGCCGGGTGCTCGAGAAGCTCGCCGACGACCTCGAGGAGCGCCAGGCGCTCAAGGCCAAGCTGGTCGGCGCGGCGCTCTACCCAGCCATCGTCTCCTGCGTGGCCATCGTGATCGTGATCTTCCTGGTCACCTACGTGGTGCCCCAGGTGGCGCAGGTCTTTGCCGGCGGCAAGCGCGCCCTGCCCTTCCTGACCGTGGCGATGCTGGCGATCAGCGACTTCGTGCGCCACTGGGGCTGGCTGCTCGCGCTGGCGCTGGCCGGCGGCGTGGGCCTGCTGCTGTTGATGCGCCGCAATTCGGCCACCCGCGAACGCCTGGACGCGGCCTTCCTGCGCCTGCCGCTGCTGGGCCGGCTGGCGCGGGGCTACAACGCCGCGCGCTTCGCCGGCACGCTGGCGATGCTGGCCGGCTCGGGCGTGCCCATCCTCAAGGCCCTGCAGGCCGCGGCCGAGACCCTGTCGAACACCGCGATGCGCGCCGACGCCATGGAGGCCCTGGTGCAGGTGCGCGAAGGTGCCCCGCTGGCCTCCGCGCTGGCGGCCAAGAAGCGCTTCCCCGGCCTGCTGGCGATGTTCTCGCGCCTGGGCGAGCAGACCGGCGAGCTGCCCACGATGCTGCAGCGCGCCGCCACCCAGCTCGGCGCCGAGGTACAGCGCCGCGCGATGCAGCTGGCCACGATCCTGGAACCCCTGCTGATCGTCGTGATGGGCGCGATGGTCATGCTGATCGTGCTGGCGGTGCTGCTGCCGATCATCCAGCTCAACACCTGGGTGAAATAGCCCCCCCCGAAGCGGCTGACGCCGCTCCCCCTCGAGGGGGGCTGAGCCCGGACTTGAAAGGTCCGGTGGACCGTTCAAGCCTGGCGAAGAGCCGGGGCGCTGGCATGCGCGATGCATGGCACGCAGGGCCGCCGAGCGTGACGCAGCCGGGCCCCCCATCCCTGCGGATGCGGGAGATTCCCCGGTTACTTCCGCCGGTCGGCTTTGGCAAGCTTTGCTGCAATGGTTTCGACCCGCGCCCGACGCCCCGAGGAGGTCCGCATGAGCCGTCCGATCAGTACCGACCTGGTATGCACTTCGCCCTCGGCGATCCCGATCGCCCAGATGCGCCCCCTCTACCGCGTCGACGAGGTGGAGAAGCGCCTGACCAAGCTGCCGCCCAAGGAGCACGAGCACCTGCGCGCGACCTACGAGCGCATGCTCGAGAAGGGACCGGAGCGTTTCCAGGTCAAGCCCAGCGGGCTGCCGGTGATGGACCACCTCTACGACACGCTGCCGAACTTCCACCCGGTGCTCGACGACGTGAAGCGCCAGCTCGCACTCTGCGAGGACAGCCGCGATGCGCTGGAGATCACGCCGATCCTGCTGCTCGGGCCGCCCGGCGTGGGCAAGACCCATTTCGCCCGCGAGATGGCGCAGTTGCTGGGCACCGGCATGGGCTTCCTGTCGATGAGCTCGCTGACCGCGGGCTGGGTGCTCTCCGGCGCCTCCAGCCAGTGGAAGGGTGCCCGGCCCGGCAAGGTCTTCGAAACCCTGGTGGACGGCCAGTACGCCAACCCGGTGATCGTGGTCGACGAGATCGACAAGGCCGGCGGCGAGCACGCCTACGACCCGCTGGGCGCGCTGTACAGCCTGCTCGAGCACGACACCGCGCATGCCTTCATCGACGAGTTCGCCGAGGTGCCGATCGACGCCAGCCAGGTCATCTGGGTGGCCACGGCCAACGACGAACGCCAGATTCCGGAGCCCATCCTGAACCGGATGAATGTCTACGAGGTGCGCATGCCCGACCGCGATGCGGCCCGGCGCATCGCGCTGCGCCTGTACCAGGGCATCCGCGCGGCCCACGACTGGGGACGGCGCTTCGACGAGATGCCGGGTGACGACGTGCTCGACAGCCTCGCCGAGCTGGCCCCGCGCGAGATGCGCCGGGCCTGGATGACGGCCTTCGGCAACGCCAAGCTGGCGCGGCGCACCACGATCGAGGTGGCCGACCTGCCCGATGCGGGCGGCAGCGGCAAGCGCAGCCCGATCGGCTTCGTGCACTGAGGCAGTGCAGGCGAGGCCCCGCGCGGGTGCCTCGCCCGCGTCATGGCGCGCGGAAGCTGCGCAGCCCCGGCAGGTCGAGCACGCGCACGCCGCCGTACTCGATGCGGATCAGCCCGGCGGCCTGCAGGGCGCGCAGTGCCACGTTGACCCGCTGGCGCGACAGCCCCACCAGATAGCCCAGCTCCTGCTGCGTGATGCGCAGCAGCTGGCCCACGCCCGGATAGAGCACCGGGTGGAAGAGGGCCGCCAGGCTGCGCGCGACGCGGCTGTCGGGATCGCCGAGGCGATCGGTCTCGCGCGCGGCGATGAACTGGCCGAGCCGCTCGTTGAGCTGCAGCATCACGTAGCGGTTGAACGGGATGCTGCGCGAGAGCAGCCAGTCGAAGCTGGCCAGCGGCAGCCCCGCCACGGTGCTGCGCCGCAGCGCCTCGATGTTGTAGCGGTAGGTCTCGTGCTTGAGCAGCGTGCCTTCGCCGAACCAGGCGCCCGGCGGCACGCCGGTGTAGGTGATCGCCACGCTGCCGCTGCTGTCGTTGCTCATCTTCAGCAGACCGTCGATCACGCCGAACCAGAAGTTGGCCGGCCGGCCGATCTTGCAGACGAACTCGCCGACCTCGGCATCGGCCACCTGCAGGTGCTCGAGCACATGGCGGCGCTCGTCCTCGCCCAGCACGGCCAGCCAGGGGACCATCTCCACCTCGGCACGCGTGGGCGCACGGGCACGGCGGCGCAGCGGCGTGTCGCGCGGCGCAGGCGCGGGATCGCAGGAGCGGGCGGAATCGGTCATGACCAGGATCAGGCGGCGGGCCTCGACCGGCCCGAATGTCCCTCCACGGGCCGGCGAATCGACGCGCCGGTCCCGGCATCCCGGGGAAAGTCCTTTCCGGGCAGACCCTAGGATTGTCGTCAGGCCGACAACCTGACGTCAAACAACCGCTTAGCATTCGCCCATCGTGCTGGTGCATGGAGCGATCCCCGCTCCGACATCCCGCCAGCCCGGAGGAGACCCGCGGTGCAGAACACGACCTTCCCGCGCCTGCTGCTGGACCACGCCCGCCGGCGTCCGCAGGCCGCGGCCCTGCGTGAAAAGGAATACGGCATCTGGCAGACGCTGAACTGGCACGACCTGCTGGAGATGGTGCGCGGCCTGGCCGGCGGCTTCGCAGCCAACGGACTGCAGGCCGGCCAGCACCTGATCGTCGTCGGCGAGAACCGGCCGCGCCTGTACGCCACGATGCTGGCCGCCCAGTGTCTGGGCGCCATTCCCGTGCCGCTGTACCAGGACGCGGTGGCCGCGGAATTCGTCTATCCGCTCAACAACGCCGAGGTGGCCTTCGCGGTGGTGGAGGACCAGGAGCAGGTCGACAAGCTGCTCGAGATCCGCGAGCAGTGCCCGCTGCTGGGCCGGATCTGGTTCGACGATCCGCGCGGTCTGCGCAAGTACGACGAGCCGGGACTGGCGTCGCTGGATGTGCTGATCGAGCAGGGGCGCGCCTGGGCGAAACAGCATCCGGAGTTTCTCGAGCAGGCCATCGAGCGCAGCGCGCCCGGCGATGTGGCGGCGATGTTCTTCACCTCCGGCACCACCGGCAACCCCAAGGGCGTGGTGCACACGCACCGCTCGCTGATCGACCGGGCCGCCGCGGGCGCGAAGTTCGACCAGCTGAGCGAGCGCGACGAGGTGCTGGCCTACCTGCCGCCGGCCTGGATCGGCCAGAACATCTTCAGCTACGCACAGTGGCTGGTCTGCGGCTACGTGGTGAACTGCCCCGAGTCGGGCGCCACGGTGACGATCGACCTCAAGGAGATCGGACCGACCTACTACTTCGCCCCGCCGCGCATCTTCGAAGGCCTGCTCACCTCGGTGATGATCCGCATGGAGGACGCCGGCGCCCTCAAGAAGAAGATGTTCCACGCCTTCATGGACGTGGCGCGGCGCGTCGGCCCGGCCCGCATGGACGGCAAGTCGATCGGCCTGGTCGACTCGATCAAGTACGCGCTGGGCAACCTCTTCGTCTACGGCCCGCTGCGCAACACGCTGGGCTTCTCGCGGGTGCGCGTGGCCTACACGGCGGGTGAGGCGATCGGCCCGGACCTGTTCACCTTCTACCGCTCGATCGGCATCAACCTCAAGCAGCTCTACGGCTCGACCGAGACCGCGGTGTTCGTCTGCCTGCAGCCCGACCACGAGGTGCGCGCCGACACGGTGGGCGTGCCCATCGAGGGCGTGGAGATCAAGCTGGCGCCCAACGGAGAGATCCTGGTGAAGTCGCCCGGCCTGCTCAAGGAGTACTACAAGAACCCGGCCGCCACCGCCGAGGTGCTGACCGAGGATGGCTGGTACCACACCAGCGACGCCGGCTTCATCGACGCGTCCGGACAGCTCAAGATCATCGACCGGGTCAAGGATGTGGGCCGCATCAAGGGCGGCGCGAACGACGGGGCGATGTTCGCGCCCAAGTACGTCGAGAACAAGCTGAAGTTCTTCCCGTACATCAAGGAGGCGGTGGCCTTCGGCGACGGGCGCGAGAAGGTCTGTGCCTTCGTCAACATCGACGTCGAGGCGGTGGGCAACTGGGCCGAGAAGCGCAACCTGCCCTACGCCGGCTACACCGACCTGGCCTCCAAGTCGCAGGTGCTGGAGCTGATCCGCGAATGCGTCGAGAAGGTCAATGCCGACCTGGCGCAGGACAGCCTGCTGGCCGGCAGCCAGATCAGCCGCTTCCTGGTGCTGCACAAGGAACTCGACGCCGACGACGGCGAGATGACCCGCACCCGCAAGGTCAAGCGCGGCTTCATCAACGACAAGTACAAGGTGCTGGTCGACGCGATGTACGGCGGCAAGTCCGAGCAGTTCATCGAGACCGCGGTGAAGTTCGAGGACGGGCGCAGCGGCAGCGTCTCGGCCACGCTGAAGATCGTCGACGCCAAGACCTTCCCGGCCGTGAAGGGGGCTGCAGCATGAGCGACGGAAAGAAGATCGGCGACGTCATCCTCGACGTCCAGAACATCAGCCTGCGCTTCGGTGGCGTGAAGGCGCTGACCGACATCAGCTTCAACGTCCGCGAGCACGAGATCCGCGCCATCATCGGCCCGAACGGTGCCGGCAAGAGTTCGATGCTCAACTGCATCAACGGGGTCTACACCCCGCAGGAAGGCAAGATCACCTTCCGCGGCCAGACCTTCAGCCACATGAACAGCCGCCAGGTCGCCGAGATGGGGGTGGCGCGCACCTTCCAGAACCTGGCGCTGTTCAAGGGCATGAGCGTGATCGACAACATCATGACCGGGCGCAACCTGAAGATGAAGAGCAACCTCTTCCTGCAGGCGCTGCGCTGGGGCCCGGCCGAGCGCGAGGAGTGCGAGCACCGCGCCTTCGTCGAGCACATCATCGACTTCCTGGAGATCCAGGCCTTCCGCAAGACCCCGGTGGGTCGTCTGCCCTACGGCCTGCAGAAGCGCGTCGACCTGGGCCGCGCGCTGGCGATGGAGCCGCAGGTGCTGCTGCTGGACGAACCGATGGCCGGCATGAACGTCGAGGAGAAGCAGGACATGTGTCGCTTCATCCTGGATGTGAACGACGAGTTCGGCACCACGATCGTGCTGATCGAGCACGACATGGGCGTGGTGATGGACATCTCCGACCGCGTGGTGGTGCTGGACTACGGCAAGAAGATCGGCGACGGCACCCCCGACGAGGTGCGCAGCAATGAAGACGTGATCAGTGCCTATCTCGGCACCAGCCACTGAACAGGGATCGCGACATGGGATTCTTCATCGAAGCACTGATCGGCGGCCTGATGACGGGCATGCTGTACTCGCTGGTGGCGCTCGGCTTCGTGCTGATCTTCAAGGCCAGCGGCGTGTTCAATTTCGCCCAGGGGGCCATGGTGCTGTTCGCGGCACTGGCCATGGCGCGTTTCTCCGAGTGGTTCCCGGCCCTGCTGGGCTTCGAGAGCAAGCTGCTGGGCAACCTGCTGGCCTTCACGGCCGCGATGGCGCTGATGGTGGTGGTGGCCTGGGCCATCGAGAGGCTCGTGCTGGGCAAGCTGGTCAACCAGGAGGGCATCACGCTGCTGATGGCCACGCTGGGCATCACCTACTTCCTGGACGGCTTCGGCCAGACCCTGTTCGGCAGCGAGATCTACAAGATCGACATCGGTCTGCCCAAGGACCCGATGTTCCTGCTGGAGAGCACCTTCCAGGGCGGCATCCTGGTGAACAAGGAAGACCTCTACGCCGCGGTGATCGCCGCCGCACTGGTGGTGGTGCTGTCGCTGTTCTTCCAGTACACCTCCACCGGCCGGGCGCTGCGCGCAGTGGCCGACGACCACCAGGCCGCCCAGTCCATCGGCATTCCGCTCAACCGGATCTGGGTGATCGTCTGGTCGGTCGCCGGCTTCGTCGCCCTGGTGGCCGGCGTGATCTGGGGCAGCAAGCTGGGCGTGCAGTTCTCGCTGTCGCTGGTGGCGCTCAAGGCGCTGCCGGTGGTGATCCTGGGCGGGCTGACCTCGGTGCCCGGCGCCATCATCGGCGGGCTGATCATCGGTGTGGGCGAGAAGCTCTCCGAGGTGTTCATCGGCCCGATGCTGGGCGGCGGCATCGAGATCTGGTTCGGCTACGTGCTGGTGCTGTTCGTCCTCCTCGTTCGGCCGCAGGGCCTGTTCGGCGAGAAGATCATCGACCGTGTATGAAGCCCCCCAGCTCACTTCGTTCGCGCCCCCCCAAGGGGGAGCGCCGGCCTTGGGGCGGCCCGGCGGCCGGCCTTCGCGACTAAGTTTCAGCGAGACATACCATGCTCTATCGTGAAAACGGCCAGTTCAAGACCAGCTACCAGCGCGACCAGCAGATCTTCCCGATCGCGCAGGACCGCTTCGGCATCGCGCTGCTGGTGGCCTTCGCGGTGCTCGGCGTGCCGCTGCTGGCCGACGAGTACATGTTCCGCGCCATCCTGATCCCCTTCCTGATCATGTCGCTGGCGGCCCTGGGGTTGAACATCCTGGTGGGCTACTGCGGCCAGATCTCGCTGGGCACCGGCGCCTTCATGGCGGTGGGCGCCTACGCGGCCTACAACTTCTTCGTGCGCGTCGAGGGCCTCTCGCCGGTGATCGCGATCCTGCTGGGCGGGGTGTGCTCGGCGGCAGCCGGTGTGCTCTTCGGCATCCCGTCGCTGCGCATCAAGGGGCTGTACCTGGCCGTGGCCACGCTGGCGGCGCAGTTCTTCTTCGACTGGGCCTTCCTGCGGGTGAGCTGGTTCACCAACAACAGCACCTCGGGCACGGTGTCGGTGGCCGACCTGCGCGTGCTGGGCCTGGACCTGACCTCGCCGACGGCCCGATACCTGTTCTGCCTGGCCTTCGTCGTGGTGTTCGCGCTGGCTGCCAAGAATCTGGTGCGCAGCCACATCGGCCGCGAATGGATGGCCATGCGCGACATGGATGTGGCCGCCTCGGTGATCGGCATCCGCCCGGTGTACGCCAAGCTCACCGCCTTTGCGGTCAGCTCCTTCATCGTCGGCGTGGCCGGCGCAATGTGGGGTTTCGTGCACCTGGGCTCCTGGGAGCCGGCGGCCTTCTCGATCGACCTGTCGTTCCGCCTGCTGTTCATGGTGATCATCGGCGGCCTGGGCTCGATCATGGGCAGCTTCTTCGGCGCGGCCTTCATCGTGATCCTGCCGATCATCCTGAACCAGCTGTTGCCCGCGCTGGGCGAGCTGGCCGGCGTGACGATCAGCACCGCGGCGATTGCGCACACCGAGCTGATGATCTTCGGCGGCCTGATCGTCTTCTTCCTGATCGTCGAGCCGCATGGCCTGGCCCGGCTGTGGTCCATCGGCAAGGAAAAGCTGCGCCTGTGGCCCTTCCCCCACTGAGTCCTGCGGGCCACCGGGGCGTCGTCCCCGGGTAGACCCGGTCCTCACCGGCGCACGCCGAAGCGTTTCCCGAGTTCTCACCCCGCACCGTCGAGTGCACTGTTCATCCTGGAGGCAGACATGAAACTGAAGTCCCTGGCCCTCGCCGCAACCCTGGCGGCCGCCGGTGCCGGCACGCTCCTGACCGCGCCGGCCGCGTTCGCGCAGGCCAAGCAGCAGTTCTTCCCGGTGCTGTCCGGCCGCACCGGTCCGGTGGCGCCCAACGCCACGCCCTGGGCGAACGGCCACAACGACTACATGAAGCTGGTCAATGCCCGCGGCGGCATCAACGGCGTCATGACCCTGGTCGAGGAGTGCGAGACCGCCTATGCCACCGACCGCGGCGTGGAGTGCTACGAGCGTCTGAAGGGCAAGCACGGCGGCGCCACGGTGTTCCAGCCCCTGTCCACCGGCATCACTTTCGCGCTCACCGACAAGGTGCCGGCCGACAAGATTCCGCTGATCACCTCGGGCTATGGCCGCAGCGACACCGCCGACGGCAACATGTTCAAGTGGAACTTCCCGCTCATCGGCCACTACTGGCTGGCCGGCGATGCGCTGCTGCAGCACATCGCGAAGAAGGAAGGCGGCTGGGACAAGCTCAAGGGCAAGAAGATCGCCGTGGTCTACCACGACTCGGCCTTCGGCAAGGAGCTGCTGCCGATCGTGCAGGAGCGCTCGAAGATGCACGGCTTCGAGCTGCAGCTGCTGCCGGTGCCGGCTCCGGGTGTGGAGCAGAAGGCCATCTGGCTGCAGGTGCGCCAGCAGCGCCCCGACTTCGTGGTCATGCAGACCTGGGGCGTGATGACCCCGACCGCCATCAAGGAGGCCGTGGCCACCGGCTATCCGCGCGAGAAGATGTTCGGCACCTGGTGGTCGGGCGCCGAGCCGGATCTGCGTGACGTCGGCGAAGCCGCCAAGGGCTACAGCGCGGTGATGATGCAGCACGGTGCCGAGCCGCAGTCCGCAGTGGTCAAGGAAATCCTCGAGAAGGTGCACGCCAAGGGCCAGGGTAGCGGTCCGAAGGAGGAAGTCGGCAGCGTGCTGTACATGCGTGGCGTGGTTGGCGCGATGCTGGCCACCGAAGGCGTACGCGCCGCGCAGGAGAAGTACGGCAAGGGCAAGGTCATGACCGGCGAGCAGGCACGCTGGGGCTACGAGAACCTGAACCTGACCCAGGCCAAGCTCGATGCGCTGGGCTTCAAGGGCGTGATGCGCCCGGTCTCCACCAGCTGCGCCGACCACCTGGGCGCCAACTGGGCCCGCGTGCACACCTGGGACGGCAAGAAGTTCGTCTGGGCCTCCGACTGGCTGCAGGCCGACGACCAGATCATCCGTCCGCTGGTGAAGGCCTCGGCCGAGAAGTACGGCGCCGAGAAGAAGCTGACCCGCCGCACTCCCGAGGACTGCAAGGGGTGAGACCGGACAGGAAAGAGTCCTGAGGACCCTTTCCTGCCGGACGAACCGGTCCGGCCTGCAGGCCGGACCGTCGGGGGGCTGCGACGCGGTCGACGCTCCCAGCCCCCCCACCCGCCCCTGCGCTCCTCCAAACACGGCGCGCCGTGCTTCGAAGAGCGATGCATCGGCAGCATCACGAGGTCCCCCCATGAGCCAGAACACCCTCCTGAACGTCAACGGCATCGAGGTCATCTACAACCACGTGATCCTGGTGCTCAAGGGCGTGAGCCTGCAGGTGCCCGAAGGCAAGGTGGTCGCCCTGCTCGGCGGCAACGGCGCCGGCAAGACCACCACCCTGCGCGCGGTGAGCAACCTGCTCGCCGGCGAACGCGGTGAAGTCACCAAGGGCAGCATCGAGCTGCGCGGCGAGCGCATCGAGAAGCTCAGCACCTCCGACATGGTCGAGCGCGGTGTGGTGCAGGTGATGGAAGGACGGCATTGCTTCGCCCACCTGACCATCGAGGAAAACCTGATGACCGGCGCCTACACCCGCCGCGACGGCAAGGCCGCAGTGGCACAGACGCTGGAGAAGGTCTACAACTACTTCCCGCGCCTGAAGACCCGCCGCAGCAGCCAGGCGGCCTACACCTCGGGCGGCGAACAGCAGATGTGCGCGATCGGCCGCGCGCTGATGTGCAACCCGAAGATGGTGCTGCTCGACGAACCCTCGATGGGCCTGGCGCCGCAGATCGTCGAGGAAGTGTTCGAGATCGTGAAGGACCTGAACACCAAGGAACGGGTCACCTTCCTGCTGGCCGAGCAGAACACCAACATCGCGCTGCGCTACAGCGACTACGGCTACATCCTCGAGAACGGCCGCATCGTGATGGACGGCGAGGCCAAGGCGCTGCGCGAGAACGAGGACGTCAAGGAGTTCTACCTCGGCATGGGCGGCGGCGACCGCAAGAGCTTCAAGGACGTGAAGTCCTACAAGCGCCGCAAGCGCTGGCTGGCCTGACCCACCCCCGTACGCGCTGACGCGCGCCCCCTCGAGGGGGCACCTCCAGTGGACCGGCAGAGCCGGATCCACGGTGGTCGCTGGCGAAAGACCGCTTTCCGTGGAGATGGATTCGATGTCAGAAGAATGGGGATTTGCGCCGCCGCCGTTCAAACCCGACGAGGCGCTGCAGCGGCTGCGGCGTGATCTGCGCGAGGCGGGGCTGACCGAACGCGAGGGTCGCTTCGAGCGGCGCGGTTCGGTGATCGCGCGTGCCGCGGTCGCCGCCGGGGCGATCGAGGCCGCGGTGGTCAAACAGCCCTCGCGGGGCTCGCCGCAGTGGCAGCCCACCCGGACCCTGAAATCGAGCGCCGAGCTGCGCGACTTCGTGATCCATCTGAAGAAACAACTCAGCGCCTGGAGCGACGACGATGAGTGAGACAACCCTCGACGCGCTGGAAACGCGCTCCCCCGCCGAACGTGAGGCCGCCCTGATGGCCGCGCTGCCGGCGCAGATCGCGCACGCCCAGGCCCACAGTGCGGCCTTCGCGCAGATCCTGGCCGGTGTGCATGCCGGCGCGGTCACCAGCCGCGCCGCGCTGGCGGATCTGCCGGTGACACGCAAGAGCGAGCTGCTGGAGCGCCAGAAGGCCCGCCGCGCCGAAGATGCGCTGGGCGGCTTTGCCGCGATCGGCTGGACCGGCCAGCCCGTCTCCCGGGGCGCGCGCCGGGTGTTCCAGTCCCCCGGCCCGATCTACGAACCCGAAGGCAGCGGCGCCGACTACTGGCGGCTCGCGCGCGCGATGCGCGCCGCCGGCTTCCAGCCCGGCGCGCTGATCCACAACAGCTTCAGCTACCACCTCACGCCCGCCGGCTCGATGATGGAAACCGGCGCGCACGCGCTGGGCTGCGCCGTCTTTCCCGGCGGCGTGGGCAACACCGAACTGCAGCTGCAGGCCATCGCCGAGCTGCGTCCGCAAGCCTACGCCGGCACGCCCAGCTTCCTGAAGATCCTGGTCGAGAAGGCCGCCGAGAGCGGCGCGGACATGCGCAGCATCACCCGCGCCCTGGTCAGCGGCGAGGCCTTCCCGCCCTCGCTGCGCGACTGGCTGCGCGAGCGGGGCATCGAAGGCTTCCAGTGCTACGCCACCGCCGACCTCGGGCTGATCGCCTACGAGACGCAGGCCCGCGAAGGGCTGGTGGTCGACGAAGGCGTGATCGTCGAGATCGTGCGCCCGGGCACCGGCGACCCGGTGGCCGAGGGAGAGGTCGGCGAGGTGGTGGTCACCACGCTGAACCCGGACTATCCGCTGATCCGCTTCGGCACCGGCGACCTCTCGGCCATCCTGCCCGGTCCCTGCCCGACGGGCCGCACCGCGCCGCGCATCCGCGGCTGGCTCGGCCGGGCCGACCAGACCACCAAGGTACGCGGCATGTTCGTCCACCCTTCTCAGGTGGCCGAGGTGCTGCGCCGGCATCCCGAAGCGTGCCGCGGCCGCCTGGTCGTGGAAGGCGAGATGGCCAGTGACCGCATGACCCTGCTGGTCGAGGCCGCTGCCGACGCCCCGGCGGGGCTGGCCGAGGCCCTCGCGGGCAGCGTACGCGACGTCACCAAGCTGCGCGCCGAGGTGCGGCTGGTCGCGCCGGGCAGCCTGCCCAACGACGGCAAGGTCATCTCCGACCAGCGCAGCCTGCAGTAGGACGCTCCGCCGCGCAGGTCGGGCGGCGAAATTACGTAGTTACCGCGATGGTCCGGGGCCGTTGTCTGCCTACCATCGGCTCACCCTGGCTGCACCCGCGGCGGCCGACCCCGGTGGTCGGCGGCTGCGCGTGCTGCCGCCCCCGACAGCCCCACATCCGCCCGGAGCCACGATGAAACAACTGCTGACCGCCGCTGCCGCCACCCTGCTTGCCACTGCTGCCTTCGCCCAGGGCTACCCGGAAAAGCCGATCACCGTCGTGGTGCCCTTTGCGGCGGGCGGGCCGACCGACAAGGTGGCCCGTGACCTGGGCGTAGCCATCGGTGCCCAGCTGAAGCAGACCGTCGTGATCGAGAACATCGGCGGCGCCGGCGGCACGCTCGGGGCCACCAAGGTGGCCAAGGCTGCCCCCGACGGCTACACCCTGCTGCTGCACCACATCGGCATGGCCACCTCGCCCGGCCTGTACCGCAAGCTGGCCTTCAACACCCTGAACGATTTCGAGTATCTCGGCATGATCAACGACGTGCCGATGACGCTGATCGGCCGCTCGACCCTGCCGGCCAACAACTACGCCGAACTGCGCAAGTGGATCGACGCCAACAAGGGCAAGATCAATCTGGCCAACGCCGGCCTGGGCGCCGCCTCGCACCTGTGCGGCATGCTGTTCCAGCAGCAGGTGGGCGTGGACATGACCACCGTGCCGTACAAGGGCACCGCCCCGGCGATGAACGACCTGCTGGGCGGCCAGGTGGACATCATGTGCGACCAGACCACCAACACCACCGGCCAGATCGAGGCCGGCAAGGTCAAGGCCTTCGCGGTCACCACGCTCAAGCCGCTGGCCACGCCGGCCCTGTCGAAGCTGCCGACGCTGGACAGCCAGGGCCTGAAGGGCTTCAACGTATCGATCTGGCACGCCCTCTACGCACCCAAGGGCACCCCGGCGGCCGTGGTCGAGAAGGTCAACGCCGCCCTGAAGGCGGCCCTGAAGGACAGCGACTTCATCAAGAAGCAGGAAGCGCTCGGCGCCGTCGTCGTGACCGACGCGCGCGTGCATCCCGCCGAGCACAAGAAGTTCGTCGCCGCCGAGATCGAGAAGTGGGGCGCCGCCATCCGCGCCGCCAACGTGTACGCCGACTGAGGACGAGAGCAGGTGCCTGCGCACCTGCGAACGCCTCAGGCGGGGTCCGAGCTCTGCGAGGACGCGGCCAGCCAGGCCGACTGAGGACGAGAGCAGGTGCCTATGCACCTGCGAACGCCTCAGGCGGAGTCCGAGCTCTGCGAGGACGCGGCCAGCGCCCTCCCTCGACACCAGCGCCGCACGCCCTGCGGCGTTTTCCGTTCTGGCGCGGTCAGCCGATGCGCATCGGCAGCGTCACCGGACCGTCGTTCACCAGATGCACCTGCATGTCGGCACCGAAACGGCCTGCCTGCACGACGGGATGGCGCTCGCGCGCATACGCCAGCACCGCCTCGTAGAGCGCGCGCCCCTGCTCGGCCGGTGCGGCCGCACTGAAGCTCGGCCGGTTGCCTCCGCTCAGGTCGGCCGCCAGCGTGAACTGCGACACGATCAGCAGTCCACCCGCCACGTCCTGCAGGCTGCGGTTCATGCGCCCCTCGGCGTCGGCGAAGATGCGCAACTTCAGAAGCTTGTCGACCAGCCGCCGTACCTGCGGCTGCCCATCGGCCGGCTCGGCACAGACGAGCACCAGCAGGCCCTGGTCGATCGCACCGATGCGCTCGCCGGCCACCCACACCGAGGCTTCACGCACCCGCTGCAGCAGGGCGATCATGTAGGCGCTCCAGAGCACAGGCTGCCCGGCCTGGACGCGGTGGACGGCCGAGTGAGGGCGCGGGCGTCGGCTGCCGGGGCCGGAAAAAGTGGCGTCACAGCGGATCGTGCACGTCGTTGAAGTGGGTCTCCACGTCCATCGGCAGCAACTGGATCGTGGCGCGCAGGCCCGGCACGGCACTCATCAGGGCGTGCTCCACCGAGCCGCGCAGCGCGGCCGCCCGCCCGAGGCTCCAGCTGGCGGGCATGTGCATGTGCAGGTCGACGTAGCGGCGCTGGCCGGCGCGCCGGGTCGTCACATGGTCGAAGCGGATGGTGCGATGGTCGAAGCCGGCCAGCACGGCGTGGATCTGCTGCTGCACCTCGGGCTCGACGGCGTGGTCCATCAGGCCGGCTGCGGAGGCCCATACCAGCCGCCCCCCCTCGCGCAGGATGTTCAGCGCCACCAGGATGGCCAGCAGGGGATCGAGCCAGATCCAGCCGGTGAAATGCACCGCCACCAGGCCGGCCACCACCCCGGCCGAGGTCCAGACGTCGGTGAAGAGGTGGCGCGCGTCGCCCTCCAGCGCCATCGAGCGGTGCTCGCGCGCCTTGCGCAGCATGGCCCAGGCCAGCGCCGCGTTGAGCAGGGAACTGACCACCGACAGCCCCAGGCCCAACCCCAGGGCCTGCAGCGGCTGCGGATCGAGCCAGCGCTGCACGGCCGTCCAGATGATGGCCAGCGCGGCCACCAGGATCAGCACGCCCTCGAAGCCGCTGGAGAAGTACTCCGCCTTGTGGTGGCCATAGGGATGCTTGGCATCGGCCGGCTGGGCGGCCAGGGTCACCATCGCCAGTGCGAACATCGCCCCGGCCAGATTGACCAGCGATTCGAGGGCATCGGACAACAGGCTGACCGAATCGGTCAGCCACCAGGCTCCGGTCTTCAGCGCGATGGTGGCCAGCGCCACCGCCACGGAGAGCTTCAGGTAGGCACCGATGGACATGCGAAGAACCAGGACGGGGCGGGCCGGCGGCAGCCGGTCAGGCCAGCTGCACGCGGGCGAACTTGCGCTTGCCCACCTGCACCACGTAGCAGCCAGGGTCCAGCTTCAGGCCCCGGTCGCTCACCGCCGCACCGTCGATGCGCACACCGCCGCCGTCGATCAGCCGGTTGGCCTCGCTGGTGGAGGGCGCCAGCCCGGCGGACTTCAGCAGCGCGCCGATGCCCAGCGGCGCGCCCGACAGGCTCACCTCGGGGATGTCGTCCGGGATGCCGCCCTTGGCGCGGTTGGCGAAGTCCTGCTCGGCCGCATCGGCCGCCGCGGCGCCGTGGAAACGCGCGGTGATCTCCTTGGCCAGCGCCACCTTGGCGTCCTTGGGATTGCGCCCGGCCGCCACCTCGGCACGCAGGGCCTCGATCTCGGCCACACTGCGAAAGCTCAGCAGCGTGTAGTAGGTCCACATCAGCTCGTCGCTGATCGACAGGATCTTGGCGAACATGTCGTTGGCCGGCTCGCTGATGCCGATGTAGTTGCCCTTGGACTTGGACATCTTCTCGACGCCGTCCAGTCCCACCAGCAGCGGCATGGTCAGGATGCACTGCGGCTCCTGGCCGTACTCCTGCTGCAGGTGCCGCCCCATCAGCAGATTGAACTTCTGGTCGGTGCCGCCGAGCTCGAGGTCGCTCTTCAGCGCCACCGAGTCGTAGCCCTGCATCAGCGGGTAGAGGAACTCGTGCACCGCGATCGGGTTGCCGGCCTTGAAGCGGTCGTGAAAGTCGTTGCGCTCCATCATGCGCGCCACGGTGTAGCGGCTGGCCAGCTGGATCATGCCGCGCGCGCCGAGCGGATCGCACCACTCGGAGTTGTAGCGGATCTCGGTCCTCGCCGGGTCCAGCACCAGGCTGGCCTGACGGTAGTAGGTCTGTGCGTTGGCCTGGATCTGCTCGGCCGTCAGCGGCGGACGGGTGCTGTTGCGCCCGGAGGGGTCGCCGATCATCGAGGTGAAGTCGCCGATCAGGAAGATCACCGTGTGCCCGAGGTCCTGCAACTGGCGCAGCTTGTTGAGCACCACGGTGTGGCCCAGATGGATGTCCGGCGCAGTCGGATCCAGCCCCAGCTTGATGCGCAGCGGCGCCCCGGTGGCCTCGCTGCGCTGCAGCTTGCGGATCCAGTCGGCCTCGGGCAGCAGCTCATCGCAGCCGCGGCGGGTCACCTCCAGGGCGTGACGCAGCGTGTCGCTCAGCGGCGGGTCGGAGGGCAGCGACGCGGCGCCGGTCACGGAGGAGGACAGCTGGGACATGCGGAAAGCGGCTACAGGTTATTACGCTTGTAACGCCGGAGCGCATGGTTATACTGCGCCGGCCTGAACACGGTGTGGATTCTAGAGCGTTGCTTCTGCACGCCCGGCGTCGTCCCCGCACCGGCTCCGCGGCAGATCCGCCTCAGGGCGCTCTGCCTCCCGGGTCGACCGACCCGCTGCGGCCGCGGCCGCCCTCTAGCAGTATCCAGAGTGTTGTTTCAAGTTTCCGGCGCGATGGCGCGCAACTGGATGGCCCGTGCCGAGCTGGCCCTGCGCCACCACCCCCGCGCCATCAGCGCGGCCGTCATGACGCTGCTGCTGGGCAGCACCGTCACTGCCTTCGGTGTCGCACCCCTGACCACGCTGGACAGCCCGCCGCAGTCCACCGTGCTGATCGATCAACCCATCGCGCTGGATCACCTGACCGACCAGCTGCAGGCGCTGGACGAGCATGCGCTCGAGTTGCACCGCAACGACCTCACGCGCAGCTCCGACACCGCCGACAGCCTGCTGCAACGCCTGGGCCTGCACGATCCCGAGGCGGCCCGCTTCCTGCGCGAGGATCCGGTGGCCCGCACGATCCTGAGCGGGCGTGCCGGCAAGCTGGTTCATGTGCGCAGCGAGGACGCACCCGGCGGCGGCCGACTGGCCGAACTGGTGGTGCGCGGCCCGGCCCCCGATGCCGAGTCGACCACGCACTTCAACCGTATCACCGTCACCCGCGATGCCGACGGACTGAGCGCCCGCAGCGAGCTTCGCCCCCTGGAGCGCGACGTTCGCCTGGGCGCCGGGCGCATCGAGAGCAGCCTGTTCGCCGCAGCCGACGAAGCCCGCCTGCCCGACGCGATCACGATGCAGCTGGCCGAAATCTTCGGCGCCGACATCGATTTCCGCCGCGAGCTGCGCAAGGGCGACAGCTTCTCGGTGGTCTACGAGACCCTGCTGGCCGACGGCGAGCCAGTGACCTGGAATTCCGGCAGCGGCCGGGTGCTGGCGGCGCGCTTCTTGAACGCTGGCCAGTCGCACGAGGCGATCTGGTTCCAGGAAGGCGATCAGCGCGGCGCCTATTTCGGGCCGGACGGCCAGAGCAAGCTGCGCCTGTTCCTGTCCTCGCCGCTGGCCTTCTCGCGCGTGACCTCCGGTTTCGCGATGCGCTTCCACCCCATCCACAAGACCTGGCGCGCCCACCTGGGCGTCGACTACGGCGCGCCCACCGGCACGCCGGTGCGCGCGGTGGGCGAAGGCACGGTGGACTTCGCCGGGGTGCAGAACGGCTACGGCAAGGTCGTGGTCCTGCGCCACAGCGGCAACCGCAACACGGTCTACGCCCACCTCAGCCGCATCGACGTTCGCCAGGGTCAGCGCGTCGAGCAGGGCTCGCACATCGGCGCCGTCGGCGCCACCGGCTGGGCCACCGGGCCGCACCTGCATTTCGAGTTCAAGGTCGGCGGCCAGCATGTGGACCCGATGAAGATCGCGCGCAGCTCCGAGGCGATGCAGATCAGCGCCGCGGCGCGGGCGCGCTTCCAGGCCACTGCCGCCGAGGCACAGGCCCGGCTCGCCATCGCCGGTGGGCCGCTGGAGCGCCTGACCGCCTCACGCATGGAGTGATCGCCTGGCTGCGGCGCGCTACATCGGCCTGATGACCGGCACCTCGCTGGACGGGGTGGACGGTGCGTTGTGCAGCTTTTCGGCAGACGGCGTCTGGCAGGGTGTGCTGCGGCATGTGCACCTGCCTTTCGACGCCGACCTGCGCGCGCAGCTGGCGGCCCTGCAGCACAGCGGCGCCGACGAGGTGCACAGGTCGGCCCTGGCGGCCAATGCTCTGGCGCGGGCCTATGCGCAGGCCGTCCAGGCCCTGCTGGCGGGCGAACCTCCCGCGTCCGTGCGAGCCGTCGGTGCCCACGGGCAGACCATCCGGCACCGGCCAGGGCAGTACGACGGCAGCGGCTACACCGTCCAGATCAACCAGCCAGCGCTGCTGGCCGAGCTCTGTGGCATCGACGTCGTCGCGGATTTCCGCAGCCGCGATGTGGCCGCCGGCGGCCAGGGGGCACCGCTGGTGCCGCCCTTCCATGCCGCGGTGTTCGGTCGCGACGGTCGACCACGCAGCGTGGTCAACATCGGCGGCATCGGCAACGTCACCCTGCTCGGAGGCCACGGGCCGTTGCGCGGCTTCGACTGCGGCCCCGGCAATGCCCTGCTCGATCACTGGGTGCAGCAACACCTCGGCATGCCCTTCGATCCGAACGGCGACTGGAGCGCCGGCGGCGCGGTGCTGGACACGCTGCTGCAGCGGCTGCTCGACGAACCCTTCTTCCACCTGCCACCCCCCAAGAGCACCGGCCGCGACCTCTTCCACGCCGGCTGGCTCGAAGAGCGACTGGCCGCCTGGGGGCGTCAGGCCGATGCACGCGACATCCAGGCAACCTTGTGCGAGCTGACCGCCGCGACGATCGCCACGCCGATCCTGCAGCAACAGCCGGACTGCAGCGAAGTGATCGTCTGCGGCGGCGGTGCACTCAATGCGGATCTGATGCGGCGCCTGGCCCGCCGGCTGCCCGCTGCAGCGGTGGTCGACAGCGCTGCGCGGGGCCTGCCACCGCTGCAGGTGGAGGCGGCGGCCTTCGCCTGGCTGGCGCGGCAGCATGTGGAACGCCAGACCGGCAGCCACCCGGCCGTCACCGGCGCACGGGGAACGCGCATCCTCGGCGCCTGCTGGCCAGCCTGATTCGGGCTGGCCCGAAACGACACAGCCGCCCGCAGGCGGCTGTGTCATCGGCTCCCCACCGCGGCCGGACCGCAGCGTGAGGAAGCAGGGGAGCGACTCAGGCCGAGAAGCTCGAACCGCAGCCGCAGGTGGTGGTGGCGTTCGGATTCTTGATCACGAACTGCGCACCCTGCAGGTCTTCCTTGTAGTCGATCTCCGCACCCACGAGGTACTGCAGGCTCATCGCGTCGATGAGCAGGGTGACCCCGTTCTTGCTCATCTGCGTGTCGTCCTCGTTGACGATTTCGTCGAAGGTGAAGCCGTACTGGAAGCCCGAGCAGCCGCCGCCCTGCACGAAGACGCGCAGCTTGAGGTCGGGGTTGCCTTCCTCGGCCACCAGATCGGCCACCTTCGCCGCGGCACTGTCGGTGAAGAGAATCGGGGCGGGCATTTCGGTGACGATATCTTGTGCGACGGCACTCATGTGCAACTCCTCAAGCGCAGGGACAGGTCAGATGATCGGCTGGGGGCAGGCCGCCCGGAGGCGGCCGTCCCGCCCGGCCGGGATCACTTCTTCTCGTTGGCAGCCGCCAGCAGCTTCAGAGGGGGCTTGTCCTCCACCGCCACGGCCGCCGAGGTGATGCGCTGCAGGGCCCCCTCGATGGTGGCCCCCTGGTGCATTTCCAGCGCCTCGTAGCGCACGTCCCCCTGGATGCGCGCCTTCGGCTGCAGCTCGAGCAGATGGTTGGATTCCACCGGACCGATCACCGTACCGTTGATGATGACATGCCCGGCCTTCACCGTACCGACGACCTTGGCTTTGTCGCTGATCACCAGGATGCTGGTGTCGTCCGGATTGGCCTCCACGTCGCCCTGCACCTCGCCGTCGATGCGCAGACCGTCGCTGAAGCGCAGGGTGCCCTGCACGACCGTGCCCTCACCGATGAGGCTGCGTATGGAGGGCTGTTTCTTGGACGATCCGAACATGACAAGAGCTTCCTGAGGTTGAACGAAGGAGGTCGGGGGCGCCGGTCCGCAGGATCGGCACGCCGAAGGGCTCGTCGGACAGCAGCATGCCGCGAGGTCGGCTCACAGCCGCACCACCTCGCTGGCCTGCACCTTGCCGCTGCCGTCGAGCACCCGGATTTCCAGCTGTTTTACCATGGCTGCAGCAGGGTGGTCGATCACGCCTTCCAGGCGTTGATACTGTTTGAGATTTACGCTAAGGGCCGGGTCGTTGCTGCGCAGACTCCAGTTGCGCCCTTCCAGCGTGCCGCTGAGCTGCACCTCGTAGCGGCCGACGAAGCCGGTGGCACGCCCCGCGGAAGCGGTCAGCAGCGCCTGGTAGCGCAGCTTGCCGGCCCCTTCCGGGGTCGCCTGCAGGCCGCGCAGCGACATGCTGCGGTTGCCGCCTCCGCCAGAGGGCATCAGCTTCTCGAAGAAGCCCAGGTCACGCGTCAGGGCCAGGTTCTCGGCCTCCAGCGCCTTCACGCGGGCCGCCAGGCTTTCCTGGGCGACACGCTCGGTCTTCAGCAGGCTTTCGGCGGAATTGGCAATCGACACGGCGCGTTCATGCTCGCCGCGCAGCCGGGCCAGTTCCTCGCGGAGCTGGACGAGTTCCTCCTGTGCATTGCGATCCAGGCCGGCGATGTCACGGCCGAACTCGAAGGCCCAGAGCGACAGCGCCCCGGAGAAACCCAGCACCAGCGCGAAAGCGATCCAGCGCAGCGGCCAGGGCAACCGGCTGCGCACCGTCACACGGGGGGCGCTCACCGACAGGCGGCGACGTAACAACTTCCAACGCATGCGATCCCGAGTCCAGCGAGGCGCGCCCGGCCGGCCGCGCCCGTATGAGTCAAGGCGCGCACCATACACGATGCACGGCGCGCCGGGTCTGATGTCGCGCAGATGCGGACCGCCCGAGGCGGTGCGCAAGGCGCTCCTGAAACGACAAAGCCGGCACCCAGGGGCACCGGCTTTGCAGACTGCAGGCCCCACGCGCGCGGCGGGGCCCCAGGCAGGATCAGCGCTTGCTGAACTGCTTGCGGCGACGCGCGCCGTGCAGACCGACCTTCTTGCGCTCCACTTCGCGCGCGTCGCGGGTCACGAAGCCGGCATTGCTCAGCTCCGGCTTGAGCGCCGCGTCGTAGTCGATCAGCGCGCGGGTCACGCCGTGGCGCACCGCGCCGGCCTGGCCGGACTCACCGCCACCGTGCACGTTGACCTGGATGTCGAAGGCCTCGACATTGTTGGTCAGCACCAGCGGCTGCTTGACGATCATGATCGAGGTCTGGCGGCCGAAGTACTGCTCCAGCGGCTTGCCGTTGACCTTGATCTGGCCCGTGCCCTTCTTGATGAAGACCCGCGCCACCGACGACTTGCGGCGGCCCGTGCCGTAGTTCCAATCACCGATCATGGCCGTTCCTTAGATGTCCAGCGTCTTGGGCTGCTGAGCGGTGTGCGGGTGCTCGGCACCGGCGTAGACCTTCAGCTTCTTGATCATCGCGTAGCCCAGCGGACCCTTGGGCAGCATGCCCTTGACGGCCTTCTCCAGGGCACGGCCCGGGTGCTTGGCTTGCATGTCCTTGAACTTGGTGGCACGGATGCCGCCCGGGTAACCGGTGTGGCGGTAGTACACCTTGTCTTCGGCCTTGTTGCCCGTGACACGGATCTTGTCCGCGTTGACGATGACGATGAAGTCACCGGTGTCCACGTGAGGCGTGTAAATGGCCTTGTGCTTGCCGCGCAGGCGGAGGGCGACTTCGCTGGCCACCCGTCCGAGAACCTTGTCCGTTGCGTCAATCACAAACCACTCATGCACGACCTCGGCCGGCTTGGCGCTGAAGGTCTTCATGGCAAAACTTTCTTTTGCGGGGTTTGCGGCTGCAGCCGTCACCGTCGGCGCCGCTTATGAAGGGCGGCCTCTCGGGCATCCGGCACGCGTGCCTCGCGGGCGAGTCACGCTCTTTCCCGTGCAGCCAAAGACGGAAAAGCCCGCGAGTATAGCGCAAGCGCGCCACACTGCGGGCTCTTTCCCCCGCCCTTGCCGGGCGGGGAGGCGCGGGCTCACTTGCCGCTGGGAACCTTGCCTTCGACGCCCTTGACGTAGAAGTTGATGCCGCCCAGGAACTTGTCGTCGGCGACGGCATCCTTGGCCAACACTTCCTTGCCGTCCTGGCCGACGATCGGACCCTTCCAGATCACGAAGCTGCCGTCCTTCAGACCGGCCTTGATCTTGTCGAGCTGCTCGCGCGTTTCGGCGGGCACGGCGTCGGAGATCGACACCAGGTCGATCGCGCCCTCCTTGACTCCCCACCACTGGCTGCCGGTGCTCCAGCTGCCGTCCAGCGCTTCCTTGACCGCCTTGCTGTAGTACGGCGTCCAGTTGATCACCGCCGAGGCCAGGTGCGCCTTGGGGCCGAACTTGCTCATGTCCGAATCCCAGCCGAAGGCGTACTTGCCCTTCTCCTCGGCCTTCTGCAGCACGGCGCTGGAGTCGGTGTTCTGGAACAGCACGTCCGCGCCGCCGGAGATCAGGCTGGCCGCACCCTCGCCTTCCTTGGGCGGATCGAACCACTTGTTGACCCAGACCACCTTGGTCTTCACCTTCGGATTCACGCTCTGCGCACCCAGCGTGAAGCTGTTGATGTTGCGGATCACCTCGGGAATGGGGATCGAGCCGACCACGCCCAGCACGTTGGACTTGGTCATCTTGCCGGCGATCACGCCGGCCATGTAGGCGCCCTCGTAGGTGCGGCTGTCGTAGGTGCGCATGTTGGCGGCCGTCTTGTAGCCGGTGGCATGCTCGAAGCGCACGTCCGCGTGGTCGGCCGCGACCTTGAGCATCGGCTCCATGTAGCCGAAGGTGGTGCCGAAGATCAGCTTGTTGCCCTGGCCCACCAGGTCGCGCATGACGCGCTCGGCGTCGGCCGACTCGGGCACGTTCTCGACGAAGGTGGTGACGATGCGGTCGCCGAACTCGGCCTGCACGGCCTTGCGGGCGTTGTCGTGGGCGAAGGTCCAGCCGGCGTCGCCCACCGGGCCGACGTAGGCGAAGGCCACCTTCAGCGGCTCGGGCTTGGCCGCAGCCGAAGCTTCGGCCGATGCGGGCGCTGCGGCGGGGGCCGCCGGCGCTTCGTCCTTCTTGCCGCAGCCGGCCAGCACGGCCACGGCGGCCAGCGCGGCGCCACCGGAGAGCTTGAGCAACGCACGTTTGGCGATCAGGGTCATGGGAACTCCTTGGTCAGGGATGGAGAACGTCACAGGGCAGAGAAGATTCGGCACCGCCCGGCGTGAGAACCCTCACACCGGGCCGGGCAAGCGGGTCGAAGCGGGTCATTATGGGCAGCCACTCAGCCGCCGGGGTGGAAGGGCCTGCCGATCGACGCCGGCATGTTGGCGCGGATCCACGCCGGGTTGCGCGAGATCAGCACCAGCACCACGATGGTGGCGAGATAGGGCAGCATGGTCAGGAACTGGCTGGCGATCTGCACCCCCTCGCCCTGCAGGTGGAACTGCAGCATCGTCACGCCGCCGAACAGGTAGGCGCCAAGCAGGACGCGTGCCGGGCGCCAGGTGGCGAAGGTGGTCAGGGCCAGCGCGATCCAGCCCTTGCCGGCCGTCATGCCCTCCACCCACAGCGGGGTGTAGATGACGGACAGGTAGGCCCCGGCCAGTCCGCAGAGCGCCCCGCCGGCCATCACCGCGGCCAGGCGGATGCGCCGCACCGGGTAGCCCAGCGCATGCGCGGATTCGGGCGACTCGCCCACCGCGCGCAGCACCAGCCCGGCGCGCGATCGGTACAGGAACCAGGCCAGCGCCGCGGCCAGCGCCATCGCGACATAGACCATCGGATGCTGCCGGAACAGCGCCGGGCCGACGAAGGGAAGGTCGGCCAGGACGGGCAGGGCGTACTGCACCCGCTCGGCCAGCTTCTCCTGCGTGTAGGCGATGCCCACGAAAGCCGAGAAGCCGCCGCCGAACAGGCTCAGCGCCAGGCCGGTGGCGTACTGATTGGTGTTCAGCCAGATCACCAGCCCGCCGAAGGCCGCGGCCATCGCCGCGCCGGCACCGGCGCCCGCAGCGAAGGCCAGCAGGTCGCTGCCGGTGTGCACCGCGGTGGCGAAGCCGGCGATGGCGGCCACCAGCATCATGCCCTCGGCGCCGAGGTTGACGATGCCGGCCCGTTCGTTGAGCAGCAGCCCCAGCGCGGCGATCGCCAGCACGGTGCCCGCGCTCAGGGTGGCGGCCAGCAGCAGCGCGATCTCGTTCATGACGTCCGGCTCCAGCGGATGCGGTAGGCGATCAGCGTGTCGCAGGCCAGCAGCGAGAACAGCAGCAACCCCTGGAACACGCCGGTGAGCGACTTGGGCAGGCCCAGGCGCGACTGCGCCAGCTCGCCGCCGATGTAGAACATGCTCATCAGCAGCGCCGAGAAGACGATGCCCACCGGATGCAGCCGGCCGACGAAGGCGACGATGATCGCCGCGAAGCCGTAGCCCACCGGCACATGCGGCGTGAGCTGCCCGAGCGGGCCGGCCGCCTCGAGCGCCCCGGCCAGGCCGGCCATGCCGCCGGAAACCAGCAGCGCGGTCCACAGCGCCGTGCGCGACGAGAAGCCGGCATAGCGGGCCGCCGCCGGTGCCAGCCCGCCGACCTGCAGCGCGAAGCCCCGGTAGGTGCGGAACAGGAAGAGCGTGAAGGCCACCACCGCCGCCAGCGCCACCAGCACGCCGATGTTCATGCGCCAGCCCTCCACCAGCCTGGGAATCCTGGTGGACGACAGGAAGGTGATGGTCTGCGGGAAGTTGTAGCCCTGCGGATCCTTCCAGGGCCCGTAGACCAGCCAGTTCAGCAGCATGTCGGCGACATACACCAGCATCAGGCTGACCAGGATCTCGTTGGCGTTGAAGCGGTCGCGCAGCAGCGCCACCAGCACCGCCCAGCACATGCCGCCCAGCACCCCGGCCAGCAGGATCAGCGCGACGATGCCGCGCGAGGTCTGCGCATCGGCCTGCATCGCCACCCAGCCGCCGGCCAGCGCGCCGAGGATGAACTGCCCCTCCGCGCCGATGTTCCAGAGGTTGGAGCGGAAGCACAGCGCCAGCCCCAGGGCGATCAGCACCAGCGGCACCGCCTTGACGGTCAGCTCGGACAGCGCGTAGCCGTTCTTCACCGGCTCGACGAAGAAGACCTGCAGCGCCTGCACCGGGTCCTTGCCCAGCGCCGAGAACAGCACGGTGCCGATCAGCACGGTCAGCACCAGTGCGATCAACGGCGACAGCAGCGACATCGCCTTCGAAGGCTGCGGCCGCAACTCGAGTTTCAACATGGCAGCTTGGCCCTTCCCTCAGCCGGCGGCGGTGGCCGGCTCGGCCTGCCGCGTCGGCTCGTCCCACAGCCCGGACATCCAGATGCCGATCTGCTCGATGCTCGCCGCGCGGGTGTCGATGGACGGCGACAGCCGGCCCTGCGCGATCACCACCAGCCGGTCGCAGATCTCGAAGAGCTCCTCGAGCTCCTCGCTGACCACCAGCAGCGCACAGCCGGCGTCGCGCAGCGCCAGCAGCTCGGCGCGGATCTGCGCGGCCGCGCCCACGTCCACGCCCCAGGTGGGCTGGCTGACGATGAGCAGCTTCGGCTGGGCGTCGATCTCGCGGCCGACGATGAACTTCTGCAGGTTGCCGCCCGACAGCGACTTGGCCGCCGCCCCCGGGCCGCCGGCCTTGACCTTGAAGCGCTCGATCAGGCGCGCCGCCTGCGCCTCGATCGCCCCCATGCGCAGCCAGCCGCCGGCCCCCACGCCCTCGGTGCGGGTGAGCAGCAGGTTGTGCGCCAGCGACAGCGTGGGCACCGCGCCGCGGCCCAGGCGCTCCTCCGGCACGAAGTGCAGCCCGAGCCGGCGCCGGCGCCGCGGCGAGGCGGCGGCGATGTCCTGGCCGAACAGGCGGATCGAGCCGGCCGGCGCGCGGGCGTCCTCGCCGGAGAGCGCGGCCATCAGCTCCTGCTGGCCGTTGCCGGAGACCCCGGCGACGCCGAGGATCTCGCCGCCGCGCAGCGCGAAGCCGATGTCCGCCAGCGTGGTGCCGAAGGGGTCGGCCTTGGGCAGGTCGAGCCCCTGCACCTGCAGCGCCACCTCGCCCAGCCGGGCCGGACGGTGCTGCAGCTGCGGCGGCTCGGCGCCGATCATCAGCCGCGACAGGCTGGCGTTGCTCTCGCGCGTCGGGTCCACCTCGCCGGTGACCCGCCCGGCGCGCAGCACGGTGCAGTGGTGGCAGAGGTCGCGGATCTCGTCGAGCTTGTGGCTGATGTAGAGGATGGCGCAGCCGTCGGCACTGAGCCGGCGCAGCGTCACGAACAGGCGCTCCACCGCCTGCGGGGTGAGCACCGAGGTGGGCTCGTCCAGGATCAGCAGCTGGGGGTCGGTGAGCAGCGCGCGCACGATCTCGACGCGCTGGCGCTCGCCCACCGACAGCGAATGCACCGGCCGCAGCGGGTCCACATCCAGCCCGTACTCGCCGGCCACCTGGCGGATGCGCTCGGTGACCTGCGCCAGGCCGAGCGACCTGTCCAGCCCGAGCCAGACGTTCTCCGCCGCGGTGAGCGTATCGAACAGCGAGAAGTGCTGGTAGACCATGCTGATGCCCAGCTGGCGCGCCTGCGCCGGGCTGGCGATCTGCACCGGCCGGCCGTCCCAGAGGATCTCGCCCTCGTCGGGCTTGACCGCGCCGTAGATGATCTTCATCAGCGTGGACTTGCCCGCGCCGTTCTCGCCCAGCACCGCGTGGATCTGCCCGGGCGCCACGCACAGGTTCACCCCGTCGTTGGCCTTGACGGCGGGGTACTGCTTGCCGATGCCGCGCAGCTCGAGGCGCGGCAGGGCGCGCTCGGCCTCAGCGGACTTGTCCAGCGACATACACGCGCTCCAGGTTACGTTCGTCGGCCAGGGTGATCCAGGCGAACAGCCGTTCATGCAAGTCACGCACCAGGCGGTCGCGGTGCAGCGCCACCGGCCCCTCGGCCCAGCGCCAGACGGCCAGGTCGGCACTGCAGCCCGGGTCGAAGGAGCCGATCTCCGCGCCGAGCTGCAGCGCCTCGGCCGCCCCGCGGGTGGCCGCGTACAGGGCCTTCCAGGCGGTCAGACGCACCCCGCGCAGCGCCTGGATCTTGTAGGCATCGCTCAGGGTGCGCTGCAGCGACAGCGAGGTTCCGCCGCCGACGTCGGTGGCGATGGACACGCGCACCCCGGCCGCCTCCAGCGCCGGCCAGTCGAGCAGCCCGCTGCCCAGGAAGAGGTTGGAGCTGGGGCTGTGCGCGATCTGCGCGCCGCGCTCGGCCAGCAGACGCCGGTCGGCCTCGTCCAGCCAGATGCCATGCGCCAGCACCGAGCGCGGGCCGAGCAGGCCGGCCTGCTCGTACACCGACAGGTAGCTGCGCGCCGCCGGGAAGAGCTCGGCCACCCAGGCCACCTCGGCGCGGTTCTCCGCCACGTGGGTCTGCAGGTACAGGTCCGGCACCTCGGCCAGCAGGCGGCCGGCCATCGCCAGCTGGGCGGGTGTGCTGGTGGGGGCAAAGCGCACCGTCAGCGCATAGGCCAGCCGGCCACGGCCGTGCCAGCGCGCGATCAGGGCCCGGCTGAGCGCCTCGGTGCTCGCCACGTCGCCATCGCACAGGCCCGCGGGCGCATGGCGGTCCATCAGCACCTTGCCGGCGATCAGCCGCATGCCGCGCGCCTGGGCCGCCGCGAACAGCGTGTCCACCGACACCGCGTGCACGGTCGGAAAGACCACCGCCGCGGTGATGCCGTGGCGCAACAGGGCGTCGACGAAGGTCTGCGCGCCGGCCTCGGCCACCGCCGGGTCGGCAAAGCGCTGCTCGGCCGGGAAGGTGTAGGTGTTCAGCCAGTCCAGCAGCTCGCTGCCGTAGCTGGCGATCACATCGAGCTGCGGGCTGTGCACATGGGTGTCGACGAAGCCGGGCAGGATCAGCCGGCCGCGGTGGTCCACACAGTGCCAGTCCGGCCCGGGCGTGAGGGCGGCGGCGCACTCGCAGCCGACGATGCGCCCGCCCTGCACCAGCAGCCAGTGGTCGGGCCGCCAGCGCAGCCCCGGGTGGTCGGGCCGCGGCGCCCCCCAGCCGGGGTCGGCGGTGAAGTCCAGCAGGTCGCCGCGCAGGGCGATGCGCTCGGGCCGTCCGTTCGTCATCGCGCCTCCCCCGCCCCTGCCGCCGCGCCGGCCCCATCCCCGACCGAGGCGCGGGCCACATCGCGCACCGTCTCGCGCAGCCAGCGCAGCGAGGCCGCCGCGTGGCTGACCTCATGCCAGAGCTGGTAGTACACCATCGGCGGAAAGGCCGCCGGGCAGGGCACGATGGCCAGCGGCGGCAGGTCCGCCCGGCCGAGATGGCGCTCGCAGAAACGCCGCCCGGTGGTGAGCACCAGGCGGCTGCGCGCCAGCATCGCCGGCACCAGCGCGAAGTGCGGGCTGCGCACCACGATGCGCCGGGCCAGCCCCTGGCGGGCCAGCTGCTCGTCGATCACGCCGGCCGCGCCGGCATGCAGCGGCGTCGGCGCGACATGGTCGGCCTCCAGGTAGCGCGGCAGCGTCCAGCGCTGCGGCTCGCGCACCGCCGGGTGGTCGGCCGCCACCAGGCAGACCACCTCGTCGGCGAACAGCCGGCCCAGGTGCAGCTCGCCGGGCGGCTCGAGCCAGTTGCCGATCACCAGGTCGAGCTCGCCGCGCGCCAGCCGGGCCCGGTAGTCGAAGTCGGCCGACAGCGCGTGCACCGTCACGCGGGCGTTCGGCGCGGCCTGGCGCAGCCGGGTCACCAGCGCGGGCAGGAAGCCGGGGTCGAGGTAGTCGCTGGCAGCGAGGCGGAACTCCACCTCCGCGGCCGCCGGGTCGAAGGCGCGCACGCCGACCTTGCCGCCGAAGAGCTGCTCGGCGCTGCGCAGCAGCGTGGCCGCCGGCTCGAGCAGCTGCAACGCCACCTCGGTGGGCACCATGCCGGTGCCCGAGCGCACCAGCAGGGGGTCGCCGATCAGCTCGCGCAGGCGGCGCAGCTGGGCACTCACCGCCGGCTGGGTGCTCGACAGCCGCAGGGCGGCACGGGAAACGCTGGATTCGCTGATCAAGGTGTGAAAGACCCGGACGAGATGCAGCTCAGTCTTGTCGAAAAGCGCCCGGTTCACCATGTGCGTATTGTGATGCCAGTCATGACCCGTTTCGTATGGCAGGAGCGGTGCGGGCGAGTATGGTTCGTGCTCACCCCAGCCGGCGAGCGGCCCGCCGCCGCGTGAAGCGCCCCATGACCGACACCCTGCCCTGCCCGCCCGACGCCCTGCCGCCGCGCCCGATCCGGTTGTTCTGGCGCGGCGCGGTGCACGAGATCCGCGCGGTGCCGCCCACCCGCAGCCTGCTGGACTGGCTGCGCGAGACGCAGCGCGCCACCGGCACCAAGGAGGGCTGCAACGAGGGCGACTGCGGCGCCTGCACCGTGCTGCTGGGCGAGCTCGACGCGGCGGCGCCCGGCGGGTTGCGGCTGCGCAACGTCAACGCCTGCCTGACCTTTCTGCCCACCCTGGACGGGCGGGCCGTCTTCACCGTCGAGGACCTGGCCGGCTTCGGCCTGGCCGACGGCGCGGCCGCGCAGCCGCACCCGGTGCAGCAGGCACTGGTGGCGCAGCACGCCTCGCAATGCGGCTTCTGCACCCCCGGCTTCGCGATGACGCTGGCAGCGCTCTACGAACAGCGTCTGGCCGGGGCACCGGCCCTGCCGCGCGAGGGCCTGGCCGACGCGCTGGCCGGCAACCTCTGCCGCTGCACCGGTTACCGGCCGCTGCTGGACGCCGCCGCCGGCATGACCGAGCTGCAGCCGCCGCGCCCGCTGGACCGCGCGCCGGTCGTGGCCGCCCTGCAGGCCCTGCGCGAGCGCGCTGCGCAGGACGACGCCGACGCCACCTTCGTCTACGAAGGGCCGGATGCGGCCGACCCGACGGATCCGGCCGCCCCGCGCCAGCGCTTTCTGGCGCCGCGCCGCCTGGAGACCTTCGCGCGCCTGCGCGCGGCGCTGCCCGAGGCCCGGCTGCTGGCCGGCGCCACCGACATCGGCCTGTGGGTGAACAAGCAGTTCCGCGACCTGGGCAGCCTCCTGTCGATCAACGAGGTGGCCGAACTGCGCCGCATCGAGGTCGACGCCACCGGGCTGAACATCGGCGCGGGCGCCCGCCTCGAGGAAGCCTGGGCGGCGCTCGCCGCGGCCGTGCCGACGCTCGAGGAGGTCTGGCGGCGCTTCGCCGCGCCGCCGCTGCGCCACGCCGGCACGCTGGGCGGCAACATCGCCAACGGCTCACCGATCGGCGACGGCGCCCCGGTGCTGATGGCCCTGGGCGCGCGGCTGGGGCTGCGCCGCGGCGAGCAGCAGCGCGAGCTGGCCCTGGAAGACTTCTACCTCGGCTACCTGCGCAACGCGCTGCAGCCCGGCGAGTTCGTCGAGCGCCTGCGCGTGCCGCGGCCGCCCCCCGGCACGCAGGTGCGGGCCTGGAAGATCGCCAAGCGCTGGGACAGCGACATCTCCGCGGTCTGCGGCGCCTTCTCGCTGCGGCTGGACGAGGCCGGCCGCGTCGCCGCGCTGCGGCTGGCCTGGGGCGGCCTGGCCGCCACCGTGAAGCGCGCCGCCCGGGCCGAGGCCGCGCTGCTCGGCCAGCCCTGGGACGAGGCCCACCTGGAGCAGGCGGTGGCGGCCCTGGCGCAGGACTTCCAGCCCATCGACGACCTGCGCGCCAGCGCTGCCTACCGGATGCGGGTGGCCGGCCAGCTGCTGCGTCGGCTCTGGCTGGAAACCCGGCCGGTGGACCCGCTGCCCGCGACGATGACCTGCCTGCGCCCCGCGCCGGCGACCCCCCGGGAGCCCGCATGACGGTCGGCCGCCCCCTGCCCCACGAGGCCGCGCACCTGCATGTGGCCGGCGCGGCGCCCTTCACCGACGACATCCCCGAGGCCGCCGGCACCCTGCACGTCGCGCTGGGCCTGTCGCCGCTGGCACATGCCCGGCTGCTCGGCATCGACCTGGACGCCCTGCGCACGCTGCCGGGGGTGGTCGCGGTGCTGACCGCGGCCGACATCCCCGGTGCGAACGACTGCGGCCCGATCCAGCACGACGACCCGATCCTGGCCGACACCCAGGTGCACTACCTGGGCCAGCCGGTCTTCGCCGTCGTGGCCCGCACGCGCGAGCTGGCCCGGCGCGCCGCCGCCCGGGCCCGCCAGGTGCTGCAGCTCGAGGCGCTGCCAGCGCTGCTCGACCCGCTGGAGGCGCACGCCCGCCGGCAGTACGTGGTGCCGCCGATGCGGCTGGCCCGCGGCGACGCCCGGGCGGCCCTGGCGGCCGCACCGCAGCGCCTGTCCGGCCGCTTTCGCCTGGGCGGCCAGGAGCAGTTCTACCTGGAGGGGCAGATCGCCTACGCCCTGCCGCAGGAGGACGGCGCACTGCTGGTGCACAGCTCCACCCAGCACCCCAGCGAGATGCAGCAGGTGGTCGCGCACGCCCTGCAGCTGCCGGTGCACAAGGTGCAGGTGAGCTGCCGGCGCATGGGCGGCGGCTTCGGCGGCAAGGAATCGCAGTCGGCGCTGTTCGCGGCCATCGCCGCGCTGGCGGCGCAGCGGCTGCAGTGCCCGGTCAAGCTGCGGCCCGACCGCGACGACGACTTTCTGATCACCGGCCGGCGCCACGGCTTCCACTTCGACTGGCAGGTCGGCTTCGACGCGGCGGGGCGCCTGCTGGCCGCCGAGGTCGAGATGGTCTGCAACGCCGGCTTCAGCACCGACCTCTCCCCGCCGGTGATGACCCGGGCGCTGTGCCACTTCGACAACGCCTACTGGATCCCGCATGTCGACCTGCGCGGCCATTGCGCGCGCACGAACACACAGAGCAACACCGCCTTCCGTGGCTTCGGCGGCCCGCAGGGCGCGCTGGCGGTGGAGATCATCCTCGACGACATCGCCCGCCAGCTCGGCCGTGACCCGCTGGAGGTGCGGCGCGTCAACTTCTACGGCCCCAGCCCGGACCCGGCCCGCGGCGACGCCGGCGAGCGCAACGTCACGCCCTACGGCCAGGTGGTCGAGGACAACATCCTGCACCCGCTGGTCGACCAGCTGGCCGCCGACGCCCGCTACGCCGAGCGGCGCGCCGCTGTCGATGCCTTCAACGCCGCCAGCCCGGTGCTCAAGAAGGGCCTGGCGCTCACGCCGGTGAAGTTCGGCATCAGCTTCAACGTGGCCCATTTCAACCAGGCCGGCGCGCTGGTGCATGTCTACACCGACGGCTCGGTGCTGGTGAACCACGGCGGCACCGAGATGGGCCAGGGCCTGAACACCAAGGTGGCGCAGGTGGTGGCCCAGGAACTCGGCCTGCCCTTCGAGCGTGTGCGCGTGACCGCCACCGACACCCACAAGGTGGCCAACACCTCGGCCACCGCCGCCTCCACCGGCAGCGACCTGAACGGCAAGGCCGCGCAGGACGCCGCGCGCCGGATCCGCCAGCGCCTGGCCGCCTTCGCGCTGCAGCGCGGTGCCGCGCTCGCGGCCCCCGGCCGCCCCCAGGGCGGCGGGTCGGCGCCCGCGCCCCGCGACCCCGAGACGGTGCGCTTCGCCGACGGCTTCGTCGAGATCCCCAGCGGGGACGCCGCCGCGCTGCGCCTGCCCTTCGCCGAACTCGTGAACCAGGCCTGGCAGGCGCGCGTGCAGCTCTGGAGCGACGGCTTCTACGCCACCCCCGGCCTGCACTGGGACCGCGAGCGCCTGCAGGGGCGGCCCTTCTTCTACTTCGCCTATGGGGCGGCCGTCAGCGAGGTGATGATCGACACCCTGACCGGCGAGACGCGCCTGCTGCGCGCCGACCTGCTGCACGACGTGGGCGCCTCACTGAACCCGGCGATCGACCGCGGCCAGATCGAGGGCGCCTACGTCCAGGGCCTGGGCTGGCTGACCAGCGAGGAACTGGTCTGGCACCCGCAGACCGGCGCGCTGCTGACCCACGCGCCCAGCACCTACAAGATCCCCACCGCGCAGGACATCCCGGCGCAGTTCCACACCCGCCTGTTCGACAACCGCAACCTGGCCGACAGCATCCACCGCAGCAAGGCGGTGGGCGAGCCGCCGCTGCTGCTGGCCTTCAGCGCCTTCCTGGCCATCCGCGACGCCATCGCCGCCGCCGGCCCGCCCGGCTGTGTGCCGCCACTGCGTGCCCCGGCCACCCCCGAAGCCGTGCTGGAGGCGCTGGATGCGGTGCAGGCAGGGCCTTCGCCTGCCACACCGGGCGGCGCCGCGCCCCCCGACACGATCGGATGAACCCCGCGACGACCGCGCGCGCTGATCGGCAGCTCGCCCCCCCGCGCGCAGAACCGTCCTCCGGCCCGGCGCAGCCGTCCGGTCCGCTGGCCGACACCGCCCGCGCCTGGCTGGCCGCCGGGACGGCCGCGATCGACGTCGCCATCGTTGCCCACCGCGGCTCGGTGCCGCGCGAGACCGGCACGCACATGCTGGTGGCCGCGCAGACCCGCGCCGGCAGCATCGGCGGCGGCCACCTCGAATGGAAGGCCCTCGAGGCTGCGCGCGCCCTGCTGGCCGCCGGCGCCGCCGGACCGGTCGAACTCGCCTTTCCCCTCGGGCCCGCGCTGGGCCAGTGCTGCGGCGGCCATGTCACCCTGAGGCTGCAACGCCTGAGCCCCGAGAGCCTGGCGGCCTGGGCCTCCCCCGCCGAACGCTTCTTCCTGCAACTGCACGGCGCCGGCCATGTCGGCCGCGCCGTGGCCCACCTGCTCGCCACCCTGCCCTGCCGGGTGCAGTGGATCGACGAACGCGACGACGCCTTTCCTCCCCCCGGCGAGGGCCCCGACGCCGCCCACCTCGAGCGCCTGGCCGTCGACTCCCCCGAGGCCGAAGTGGCCCTCGCCCCGCCGCAGGCCTGCTTCCTGGTGCTCACGCACAGCCACGACCTGGACCTGCGCATCGTCGAGGCCATCCTGCGCCGCGACGACCTGCGCTGGTGCGGCCTGATCGGCAGCGCCACCAAGCGGGCCCGCTTCGAGCACCGCCTGCGCTCACGCGGCCTCACGCCCGCACAGCTCGCCCGCCTGACCTGCCCCGCGGGACTGCCGGGCATCGTCGGCAAGGAGCCGGAGGTGATCGCGGTGGGGGTGGTGGCGCAGCTGCTGGGGTTGGGCGACGGGCGGCCGGATCGGCCGGGAAACCGGACGTAGTTCACGAATCGCGGCGCCGCAGCCCCAGCTGGCCGCCGCGGCCGCACGGTTCTGCGGCTTCGGGCTGGATCTGAAAAGGCCACCCCCTAGAATGCAGGGCTTCGAAGTCTGTCCCCGCCGGCTGTCCGTTGGCTGGACCCAAGCCCTTGCCGCCCACGATGAACCCCACCGCCGCGCCACTGGAGTCGACTGACGCCGTCCGGCCCGCGCGCGGCAGGCGCAGCGCCTGGGACGTTCAGCGCGAGGTGCTGTTCGCGCTGGTGATCCGGGAGGCCACCTCGAGAGTGGGCGGGCAGTGGGTCGGCGCCGTGTGGACGCTGATCGAGCCGCTGGCGCATACCCTGCTGCTGGTCGCCATCCTCGGCGTGGTGTCGGGCAATCCGAACGTCTCCTACGAGTACCCGATCTTCCTGGCCACCGGCCTGATCCCCTTCTTCCTGTTCCAGAACCTCGCCAACCGCCTGATGGACGGCATCGAGGCCAATCGCGGTCTCTACGGCTATCGGCAGGTCAAGCCGATCGACGTCCTGGTGGCCCGGGCCGTGGTCGAGGCGGGCATGAACCTGATCGTCTACGCCTTCACCCTCGGCGTGCTGGGCTGGCTGGGCTACGGGGTGGCACCCGCCAACCTGCTGGTGGTGATCCTCGTCAATCTGCTGCTGATCGGCAGCGGCTTCGGTTTCGGCACCCTGGTGGCCATCCTGACCCACGAGCGCCCGAGGGCGAGGTCGCTGGTGCGCATGGCCATGCTGCCGCTGTACTTCGCCTCGGGCGTGATCTTCCATGTCGACATGCTGCCGCGCGAGTACATCGAACCACTGCTGTGGAACCCGCTGATCCACCTGATCGAACTGCAGCGCCATGCCTTCATCCCGGCCTACGTGCCGACCGAGGGCATCGAGACGATGTATCCGGTCCTGGCGATGCTGCTGACGATCGCGCTCGGCCTGTCGCTCTATCGTGCCCAGCGGCACACACTGGTCAGAAGCTGAGGAGGCCCCCTTGCTCGAGCTTCGCGAGCTGACGAAGTCCTACCCGACCCGGCACGGCCGGCGCTACGTCTTCCGGGACCTCAGCTTCACCTTTCCTCCGGGCGCCAACATCGGGCTGATCGGACGCAACGGGGCCGGCAAGAGCACGCTGCTCAGGCTGCTCGGAGGCATCGACACCCCGGACCGGGGCGAAGTCCGCACCGATGCACGCATCTCCTTTCCGGTGGCACTCGGGGGTGGATTCCTGCCTGCCCTGACCGCGCGCGAGAACGTGTCGTTCGTCGCCCGGATTCACGGCTTCCACGGACAGGACCTGCGCCGCCTGGTCCACTACGTCCAGGACTTCGCGGAAATCGGCGACTACTTCGACCTGCCGATGGAGTCCTACTCCTCCGGGATGCGCTCGCGCGTCACCTTCGGCATGAGCATGGCCTTCGATTTCGACTACTACCTCATCGACGAGGTGATGGCCGTCGGAGATGCGCAGTTCAAGGCCAAGAGCAAGGCCGTGCTGCTCGAGCGTCTGGCACGCGCCAACGTCATCCTGACCTCGCACAACATGAGCGACATCCGCCAGTTCTGCAACGTCGTCGTGCATGTCGATGCCGGCCACGTGCAGGTTTACGAGGATGTCGATGCCGGCATCCGCGCCTACCACGGCAACCTCGTCAAGACATGATCCGACGTCTCGTCCACCTGTCCACCCGTCGACTGGCCGGGTTCGTCCTGGTCCTGCCGCTGCTGCTGTATTCCCTGTACCTCGCTGCGATCGCCGCCGACCGCTTCGTCAGCGAGTCGATCGTCTCGGTGCGGCAGTCCGGCGGGGACGGCGGGGGGGTTCCGGGAGCGGCCCTGATGCTCGCGGGCATCACGCCGGCCTCCCACGAGGACACGCTCCACCTGAAGGATTACATCCACTCGCAGGTGCTGCTGCACGCCCTCGAGAAGCGGCTCGGGCTGCGCGCGCACTTCGCCGATGCCGGGCTGGATCTGCCCTTCGAACTGCGCCCCACGGCCTCGCGGGAGGATTTCGTCGCCTACTTCCGCAAGCGCGTGGAGATCTCCTTCGACGACCGTTCCGCCCTGCTCAAGGTGCGCACGCAGGGATTCACCGCGGCCTTCGCCCAGCAGGTCAACCGGGCGATCCTCGAGGAATGCGAGCGCTTCGTCAACGAGACCTCGCACCGCATCGCCCGCGAGCGCATGGCCTTCGCCGAAGGCGAACTCGGACGGTCCACCGAACGTCTGCAGGCCGCCCGCAACAAGCTGCTGGCCTTCCAGTCCCGCCACCGCCTGATCGACCCGGCGGCTCAGGCGGCCAGCACGGGCGCGCTGGCGGCCGAGTTGCAGGCCACCCGCTCGCGGCTCGAGGCGGAGCTGAACGGCCTGCTGACCTACCTCAAGGACGATGCCTACCAGGTCCGCAACCTGCGGGCCCGCCTGTCGGCCCTGGACGCGCAGATCGCCGCCGAGCGCAGCCGCGCCACCGCGGAGAACCGCCAGGGAGAACGGCTGAACGTGCTGGCTGCCGACTTCCAGGCCCTGCAGCTCGAGGCCCAGTTCGCCCAGGACGCCTACAAGCTGGCGCTGGCGGCGGTCGAGAACGCCCGCATCGACGCGACCCGCAAGATCAAGAGCCTGGTCGTCGTCGAACCCCCGACGCTGCCCGAGACGGCCGAGTACCCGCTGCGCGCCTACAACCTGGCGACGCTGCTGACCGTCTGCGTGCTACTGTTTGCCATTCTCCGGCTGGTCTTCGCGATCGTCCGGGAGCATCAGGATTGAGTTCGAATGTCCCTGCTTGACCCCCTGATCTGCCGGGCCCTGTGCGCCTCGGCGATGCTGGCCGCGATGGCCTTCCCGATCGCCTCGCCGGCGCAGTCGCTCGCCGAGGCAGGCGCAGTCGCGGAGGCTGCGGCTGCCGCCCGCGCCGCCGGCGCCGGCCCCAGCCGCGCCACGCCTGCGGTCTTGCCGGGCCCGCTGCCCCCCGACCCGTCGCGCGCCGGCAAGCCGGTGGTGTTCGGCTCGCAGATGTTCAGCGGCCGCTTCGCCAGCGAGGCCTTCACCGGCTTCAACCCGGACTACCAGATCGCCGTGGGCGACCGGGTGCACCTGCGCATGTGGGGGGCCTTCAACCACGAAGCGGTCCAGGTCGTCGACGCCCAGGGCAACCTCTTCGTCCCCAGCCTCGGTCCGTTGCGCGTGCAGGGCGTGCGCAATGCCGATCTGAACGAGCGTGTGGAGGCGCACGTCAAGCGCACCTTCCGCGCCAACGTCGGCGTCTACGCCACCCTCGAGGCGGCACAGCCGGTGAAGATCTACGTCACCGGCTATGTGCGCGCCCCGGGCCTGTATCCCGGCCTGTCCTCCGACTCGGTGCTCTACTACCTCGACCGCGCCGGCGGGATCGACCCCGATCGGGGCAGCTACCTGGCGGTCTCGGTCCTGCGGGGCGGCCAGCCGCGGGCGAAGGTCAACCTCTACCGCTTCCTGCTCGACGGCATGATCGAGCCCCTGCAACTGCAGGACGGTGACACCATCGTCGTCACGCCCAGGCGCCACACGGTGCTGCTGGCCGGCGAGGTCCTCAACCCCTACCTCTTCGAGATGGAAGCGCCCAGCAGCAATGCCCGTGCGCTGCTGGACATCGCCCGGCCCCTGCCCAGTGCGACCCATCTCAGCGTGGTGCGCAAGCGCGGGCCGCAGCGGCGCAGCGAGTACTACCCGATCGAGCAGGCCGCCTCCGTGACGATCGAGGACGGCGACGAGCTCACCCTCACTTCCGACAAGTACCCCGGCACCATCCTGGTCCGCGTCGAAGGCGCGAACCTGAGCGAGCGCACCCTGGTGCTCCCCTACGGTGCACGCCTGAAGGACGCGATGGAGCGGTTGCGCCCGGCACCGCAGGCGAACATCGGCGCCGTGCAGCTGTTCCGCCGATCGGTGGCCGAACGGCAGAAGCAGCTGATGGAGACCTCCCTGCGCGGGCTGGAGACCTATGCGCTGACCGGGCGCAGCGCGACCAGCGAGGAGGCCACGCTGCGCCAGAAGGAAGGCCAGCAGCTGCTGGAGTTCATCCAGAGGGCCCGGCAGGTGCAGCCCAAGGGACAGGTCGTGCTGGCCGGTGCCTCCGGCGCCGCCGACACCCTGCTCGAGGATGGCGACGTCCTGCGCGTTCCCGAGCGCAGCAATCTCGTGATGATCGGCGGCGAGGTGATGGTGCCCAATGCCCTGATCTACGACCCGTCGGCCGACCTGGCTGCCTACGTGCGACAGGCCGGCGGGTATACCCAGGGAGCCGACGAGGCCCGCGTGCTCGTGTTCCGACAGGACGGCAGTGTGGCCGACGCGACCCAGGCCCGCATGCAGCCTGGCGACGAGATCATGGTGCTGCCCAGGATCGAGACCAAGAGCATCGAGGTCACCCGAGGCATCACTCAGATCATCTACCAGATCGCGGTGGCGGCCCGCATCGCACTTGGCCTGTGAGAACGAGCGGCATGAATCCTGCTGACCTGATGATCGATGCCCCCGAAGGTTGCCTGGGCCTTGCTGCCGGTCGGCCCGGTCCCAAGGTGACGACGGTCGGCGGCCCCCAGGCCGCCCTGGCCGCCGGGGTACTGGCTCCGGCCGCGGGATCCGACGGGCCCGGAGCCCTGAACACCGATCCGGATCCGCACGCCCCCTGGGTCGCCTTCGTCGCCTCGCCGGCCTGGACCCTGGCCGAGGCAGCCGAGGCGGGCGAGGACCTCCGTGAGGCGCGTGATCGCTGGATTCGGGCGGCCCAGGCCCTGCTGGCGCACCTGCAGACCGACCCGACGTCCTGCCTGCTGCTCGCTGCCGAGGAGGTTCTCGACGCGCCGCAGGCCGCCACACAGTACCTGCGAGGACGGCTCGGCGGCAGCACCGGATCCCTGCCCGATTTCAGCCCGCCGCCACTGCCGGCCCCCGCGGCGCTGCCCCTGGCCCGCCTGACCGTGGCGCACGACGCCTTGCTGCAGCAGCTCTGGGAGGAGCTGTCGGCCTGCTGCCGGCCGCTGTCGAGCGCGGAGCCGGAGCTCGATCCCCTGCCCTCGTTCGACCAGCTCGCCGGCATGCTCGGACAGCAGGTCGCCGCCCGGCGCGATCTCGCGCAGCAATCGCAGCAGCAGCAGCGCCTGGAGGCCGCCCATCGGGCCCTGCAGGAGGAGCTCGAACTCACCCGGCTGCAGCAGCGGCAGGCGCACGAGGAGCTCGAGCAGACCCTGACCCAGCTCGACGCCTCGAATGCCCGACTGGAGCAGACCACCACCGCCCATGCGTCCGAGGCTGCCCGCGAGGCCCGGGCCCGGCGCGACCTCGAGGAGTCGCTGCACCGGGCCCGTGCCGAGATCGAGCAGGCGCGCACCGACCGGCAGGCGCTCGCCGAGCGGCATGCCGGCGAAGTGGAGGAGCTGCACCGTCGACTGCTGGCGGCTCGTGGACAGGGCGAGGAACAGGCGCGCGTGGCCGACGGCCTGCGTCGAGAAGCCGACACCCTTCAGGCTCGTCTGGCCGACAGCGACCAGCAACGTCTCGAGATACTTCGGCAGTTGCGACAGGCGCAGCAGCAGTCGCAGGAACGCAATGGCCAGATCGAGGCGCTGCAGACCCGATCCGAGGGGCTCGCCCAGGCCTTGACCGCCACTCAGGCGCAGCTGGACGCCTGCCGCGTCGATGCGCAGCGGCTGCTGGAAGAAGCGGCTGAATGGAGCCAGCGCCTGCAGGCATCCCGATCGGCCATCGAACTGCACGAGCGTCGTGACGAGGCGCTGGTCCAGGAGGTCAATGCCCTGCGCACTCGCCTGACCGAAGGCGAGGCCGAGCTGGCCGAGGCCCGGCAGAAGTGGCGTCTGGCCGAGCAGGCCGCGCAGGAACGTGGCGCGCAACTCGAAGAGGCAAACCTGCGCAGCGAGCGGCTGGCCGACCAGCTCGACGCCGCCCTCGCGGGCCTGGAGAGTGCCTCGACCGCCGGGCCGGCCGACGCCGCCACCGCGGTGCAGCTGACGGGAATCGAGCTGCTCGACGTGCGCGACGAGGGCCCGCACCGCGAGCTTTCCTTCTCCCTGCAGGGCTGGCTCTGTCCGACCGGAACCCTCGACGACGTCGGCGTGCGTCTGGTCGAGCACCAGGGTCACCCCGGCCTGGTCTTTTTCCCCGCTGCCGACGGGCGCCCTGCGCTGACCCAGTGGCAGCCCACCGGCACGGAGAACGGGCGCCCGTTCATGATCCTGCTGCCAGCCGACCGCCGTCCGGATGCCCCCCTGATGCAGATGGCCCCGGCCGACTGGCGCAGTGTCGTGGGCCTGGCCACGTTGCTGGCGCGCGAGCTTCGCACGGACGAAGGCGCCCATCTGCATCCGCACTGGCGCGACATTTCTGCCCGCCTCTGCCTCGAACTGGCGGCGCTGCCGCCACGCCTGCGCTACGCCGCCCTGCGCAGCACAGTCACCGATCAGGGGCTGGACATCCATCTCGAGGACCTCGTCTTCGGCACACGCTCCTGGGAGCGCTGGCGGCTCGAGTGGCGCGCTGCCCGGCGCGCGGGCGCTGGCGGCGCGCTGGTGTGGTGTCTGCCGGAGGGGACCACCGCACCCCTGGCCTCCTGGCCCTGCCAGGAGGACGGGCGCTACTGTGCCGAGCATCTCCTGCCGCTCGGGCCGGGGATCGACACTTCCACCACCCGCACCTGGCTGGAAGGCCTGCCAGGTCTGGACCGCGACCTCCTGACCGCACTGTTCGACACCCTGCCCGCTGTGGCCGCACAGCCGGAAGTTCCGGCACGGATCGGTGCGGCGATCCTGGCGTTGCAGCGCGACGCGCGTACCGCGGGAAGGAGTCTGCGTGTTCGTGGCGTCGCCCGCCGCGTCCTCGGCCGCATCACGGCCCGATCCTGATCTGCCCCACGCCCGCATGAGCACCGTCCTCGACTGCCTTCGCCGCCTTCCCCGGCACCCGTGGTTCCTCGTCCTGCACATCGGCGCCGGGCACATCGGCCTGGCGGACGCCTACACGCCGCTGCAGCCGCAGCGGCTGCACCTGGTCGAAGGCGACCTCGAAGCAGCCAGGGAACTGGAGGCCGCGATGAAGGGCTTTCCTGGCGCGGAAGTGATCGCCCAGGCCGTCAGCCCCGAGGGCGGCGACCTCACCTGGCACCGTCACACCCTGCGCCCCCTGAACGGACCGCTCGATGCCCGCGGACTGGAGGCCTATTACCCTCGGCTGCGCCCCCTGCCGGCCGTCGAACTGCCCTCGGTCCCGGTGGCCACGCTGGTGGATCGACTGCTGCCGCGCGCGCAGCCCGCGACGCTGCTCGTGCTGGACGTGCCGGGCCAGGAGATGGCGCTCCTGGAAGCCCTCGGTGAAGAGCGCGTGCGCCGCTTCGACCACGTGGTCCTGCATGGTCGCCACCTCGAGGGCGGCGCGGGGCACCCCTTCGACGCCGCCTGGAACTGGCTGCAGGCCGCGCACTTCTCGATGGAACCCCGCGCGACCGCGACGCGGCGGCCACTCTGGGAATGCACCTGGGGCAGCCTGGATCGGCAGGCCCTGGAGGTACGGAGCCTGGCCGGCGAGCTCGAGGCTCTGCGACGCGACGCGGCGGACCGGGAAGCCCGCCACCAGGCACAGTCTGCCCAGGCCGAGGCCCAGCGGACCGCGCTGGAGCAGGACAGGACGCGGCTGGTCGCCGCCCTGGAAGAGGCCCAGGCCCAGGCCCGCAGCGCCGCCCAGGAGGCCGCCGGGCTGACCACCCGGTTGCAGGCCACCGAGGCCGAGCTCGCCAGCACCGTCGCAGCGCGCGACCAGCAGAAGCACTGGCACGAGGAGAACGCTCGCTGGGCCCGTGGGCTCACCGCCGAGCTGCAGGAACGTGAGGCCCGCTTCGCCGCGCTGGAGCAGGCCGCCCGGGCGCAGGCCGAGCAGGCCCTGTCCCAGCAGGCCGCGCTGGAACTGGAACGGGCACAGCTGTCTGCCGCCCTGGAGGCCGCCCTGGCCCAGGCGCAGACGGCCACAGAGGCGGCCGGCGAGTTGCGCAGCCGACTCGCCACCACCGAGGCCGCGGCCGTCCAGCAGGCTGCCGGGTTGCTCGCCAGGCTGGAAGCGGCCGAGGCCGAAGTCCGCCGCCTCGAGGCCGAACTGACCAGCACCGCCGCGGCGCGCGACCAGCAAAGGCTCTGGCATGAGGAGAACGCCAAGTGGGCCCGCGGGCTGAACGCCGAGCTGCAGGACCGTGAGGCCCGCCTGGCCATGCTCGGGCAAGCCGCGCAGGAGCAGGCCGAGCAGGCCCAGGCCGATAAGGCCGCTCTCGAACAGGAACGGTCGCACCTGTCCGCCGCCCTGGAGGCGGCCCAGGCCCAGCTTCGCGCGGCCGGCCGGGTGACCGACGAACTGCGCGCCCGACTCGGGGCCACCGAGGACGAGGTTCACCGCCTCGAGGCCGAACTCGCCACCACCGCCGCAGCGCGCGACGAGCAGAAGCACTGGCACGAAGAGAACGCCAAATGGGCACGCGGGCTGGCTGCCGATCTGCAGGACCGCGAGGCCCGCCTGACCAGGCTGGAGCAGACCGCCCAGGCGCAGGCCACGCTGGAGCAGGAGCTGGCGCAGCTGTCCGGCTCGCTCGAGGAGGCCCGTGCGCAGGCCCGCGCGGCCGCCCAGGAGGCCGACGACCTGCGCGCCCGCCTGGACGCCCGGGATGTGGCCGCCTTCCAGGAGGCCACCGGCCTGATCGCCCGCCTCGAGACCGCCGAAGGCCAGGCTCGCCAGCTCGCGGCCGAACTCGCCAGCACCGCCGCGGCACGCGACCAGCAGAAGCTCTGGCACGAGGAGAACGCCAAGTGGGCCCGCACCCTCGACACCGAGCTGAAGTCCGCGCGGGCCGAACTGCTGGCGGCGCAGCAGCAGGCCGAGTCCGACCGCCAGCAGCGCCAGGGTCTGGAACAGCAGGTCGCCCAGCTCGGCAAGGAGCGTGACACCGAGGCGCACTGGCACCGGGAGAACGCGAAGTGGGCGCAGAGCCTGAAGGCCGAGCTGGAGTCTCTCGAGTCGGAGCTCGACCGGCTGCGCCGCGAGCTCGACCTGACCCGGCGCGAGGCCGCCGACGCGAAGTCCCGTGCCGAGGGCCTCGAGCGCGAGGTCGGCGACCGCGATGCGCGCCAGCGCCTCATGGATGCGGAAATCCTCCGGGCGGAAGCACAGCTGGATCTCATCAAGGAAGTGCTGATCCGTGAAAAGAACTTCTAAGTTCCTGCGCCGTCGCACCAGCCTGTCCCACCGACGCCAGTACATCGAGCGCCAAGGCCCCCGCGAACCCACCCGGCCCAACCCCTCAGCGACCACCACCGCCCTCGAGCCCCTGCCCGGCATGGCCGCGCCGACGGCCAGTCCGGTTCCGCTCGGACGGGCCACCACCCAGTGGCTGGCGGGCGACTGGGGCCTGCTCTGCGCGCTGGACGACGCCCAGGTCGAAGCCCACCCGGAGAAGGAACGGCTCTCGCTGCTGGTGGCCTGTGCCCACCTGCAGCGCGACGACCGTGCCCGGGCGGAGTTCCACCTCCGCCGCGCCTTGCGGTGGGGCTGCGACGCCCAGCTGGCGGCACGGCTGCTGGTCTCGGGGGTGCACAACAGCCTCGGGCGCATCGCGGCGCTCAAGGACAGCACGCCGGGCATCGAGCACCACTTCAGCGCCGCGCTGCAGCTGACCGGCGACCCGGAAGCCTCGACGGCTGCCCATTCCCGCGCCGTGCGCGAGATGGCCTCGCTCGGCCTGCTGCCGCAGGCGGCCGCTCTGCTGGGCGAGCGGGCATCCCGCGTCGGCCAGGCAGTGCAGCGCCCGGTCGCCCTCGACGCCGCCATCACCATGCTGCGCAGCGAGGTCGAGTTGCTGCAGCAGCAACTTGCGCTGGCCCTGCAGCGCCAGCCGCAGGCACTGTCGCCTGGCGCAGGCAGGCCGGCCGCCCCGGCCCAGCCCGAAGCGCCGCACGACGCCGACCGCGAGCGCCTGAAGGCCGCCTCGACCTCCCAGCTCGGCCAGGATCTCTGGGTCCTCGAGCGCAGCGACTACAAGCGAGGCGGCTATTTCGTCGAGTTCGGCGCCACCGACGGTGTGCTGCTGAGCAACACCTGGCTGCTGGAGACGCACTGCGGATGGCAGGGCATCTGCGCCGAGCCGAATCCCAAGTACTTCGGCAGGCTGCAGCAGAACCGGCGCTGCCAGGTGACGAACGCCTGCATCGGGCCGCGCAGCGGCGAAAGCGTCGAGTTCGTGCTCGCCGAGGAATTCGGCGCAATGGTGCAGGACATCGAGCGCGATCTGCATGCCGGACGGCGCAAGGCCTACTACGCCGATGCGGCGAACCGGGTGCGCTTCACGACCGAATCGCTCGACGACATGCTGCAGCGCCTCGGGGCGCCGCGCGACATCGACTACCTGAGCATCGACACCGAGGGCAGCGAACTCGCGATCCTGTCGACCTTCCCCTTCGAGCGGTGGAACATCCGCCTGCTGACCGTCGAACACAACTACAGCGCCGATCGCGAGCGCATCTGCACGCTGCTGAGCGCCCATGGCTACGTGCGCCGGGAGTCCCAGTGGGACGACTGGTACGAGCGCCAGCGTTGAATCCGGAAACGATACGATGACCTTTCGAACCCTGGCCGCCCACTTCGAGGCGGCCCGCGAAGCCCTGGAGGTCGGCCGGCACGCCGACGCGATCGAACTGCTCGATCGCATCGATCCGGCGCCCCTGCCGGCCACGTCGGCCGCGCTGCATGCGGCCCTGCGACGCCGGGCTGCGGCGGCCCTCGGCCGGGAGCCTCTGGGCGCGCGCACCCTGCTGCAATGCGACCGGGCCGAGCCCCGCCCGGGCATCTCCCTGGTCGGAGCCTGCATGAACCGCGAGGCCAACCTGCTGAAGGTGCTGCCGTCCTGGCTGGCCAGCGGGGCCGACGAGATCATCGTCGTCGACTGGTCCTCGCGCGAACCCCTGTGGCCCCAGTTGGCGCACATCGAGGATCCCAGGCTGAAGGTCGTGCGCATCGACGACGAGCCGCGCTGGATCCTCACCCACGCCTTCAACGTCGGGCTGCGCCTGGCCAGCCATGAGGTGGTGTTCAAGCTCGACGCCGACATCGCGCTGGCTCCCGACTTCCTGGCCCGCAACCGGTTCGGCCCCGGCGAGTTCGTGCGCGGCTTCTGGAAGGCGGCGGTCGATGCCGGCGCACCGGACCAGCGCTACGTCAACGGCAGCTTCGGCGCCTTCAAGTCCGACCTGCGTGCCGTGGGGTACTACAACGAACGCATCCTCACCTACGGCTGGGACGACTCGGACCTGTACGCACGCCTGTCCGGCAGCCTGGGGCGTGCCGGACGGCTGCTCGCGCCGAACAGCCTGACGCACCTGCCTCAGGAGGAGGCGCTGCGGCTGGAGAACCAGTCGGTGGCCCGGGCGCTCGTGCTGGGGCGCTTCTCGCCTGCCGAACACGAGAACCTCGTCAACAAGTACGGGGAGCTCACCAGCCTGGAATGGGCTGCCTACCATGCCGCCCAGGACTACCGCCTGCAGGTCTTGTCGCCGCGTCGCTGGCAGGGCGAACGCCTCACCACGATCGCGCAGCCTGCGGCGGAGGAAAGGCACCTGGCCCGCGTGCTGGCGATGCGCCAGCTCGTCACCTGGCGCGGCGACCTCCTGCCGCCCTCCCTCTGGTCGACCTCCTGCAGCCTCGAGTTCGCCCGCCTGCTCGAGCAGGCCCAGCGCAACGGGCGGATCGACAGCCTGATCACCGCCCTGCAGTGCGGCCGGGGCCTGCACCTGATCAGCGCAAAGGACGAACCCTGGCGTCGGGCGGTGGAGAAGACCCTGGGCCTGCTGCACCGCCACAAGCCCGAGTGCGCCGAGATGCTCGTCCTGCTGGCCGACGACGGCCTGCACCCCGGGGAGTCGCCCACGGTCGCGCCGCAGGTCCTGCGCGTGTCGGCGCGGCTGGTCGAGGAACTCGCAGGCTGGCTGGGCCTGCAGCCCCGCACCGATCTGGACCGGCTGGAACCGTCCCTGGCGGCCGGGCCGGACGCAGGCACGAGCTGGTGGCGGGTCGACGCCGAGTCCGTGGCCGCCTCCGCCGCCGCGCATGCGGACGCCCTCGCCGAGCGCGTGCAGGCCCGCCTGCTGCGGCCCGCCACGCCGGCGCCGCGGACCGTCTTCGCCACCAGCGTCTACGACGAGACCAACCTGCTGCGGCTGATCGAGTACCTGGCCTGCATCACGCTCAATCTGGGCGCGGTCGAACGGCTCCTGCTGATGTACGAGTCGCGCTGCGGCGTCTTCCAGCTCGCGCTGCAGAGCCTGTGCCGGCAGCGCAGCGTGTCACCCGGCCGGCTGACCCTGATCCCCTTCGATCGCCGGCCCACCTTCGAGGAGCTGTTCGCACTCCAGGGCCTCTGCGCGGACGGAACGCTGTTCGCCGTGGCCAACGCCGACGTCGTCTTCGACGCATCGCTGGCCGACCTGGCTTCGGCAGCCCGAGACGACCATGTCTACGTGCTCAGCCGCTGGGACCTGGATGCCGCAGCGACCCGCGCCCAGCTGATCCGCCTCGAGTCGGGCGTACCGAACACCTTCTCGGCCGACGCCTGGCTGGCCCGCGTGCCCTTCCGGCCGGACTTCCGGCTCGACTACGAGATCGGCTCCTTCCACTGCGACTCCTACATCAACCAGCAGATCGGCCGCTCGCAGCGCTACCTCTGGGCCAATCCCTGCCTCGACGTCCGGGTGTTCCACCTGCACGACCCGCGCTTCAACTCCTCGTCGGAGAAGCATGCCCGGGACAAGGAGCTCATCGAGCTTCGCTACCGGGACGAGCGCGCCCGCAACGACGACCGCGACCCCCTCAACGGCGCCCCCTGGTGCACGCTGGCGCAGGCCCACATCGTCGACGACCGGCAGTTCCTCGTCGACTGGCGACCCAAGTTCCTGGTGCTCGACCTGTCGGCGCCGCGCGCCCGGCTGTCCGGCCTGATCTGGCTGCACCTGCTGCGGCCGCTGTTCGGCAACACCGACCACACCGCACTGGTGCTGCGGCTGCGCGCGCAGGACCTCGGCGGCCCCCTGGGACGCGTGCTGGCCCACTACAAGCGGCACTTCGGCCTGCGCGGGCTGTTCTTCGAGATCGACGACACGACCTTCGATGCGCAGCTGGCCCCAAGGCCCCAGGTGCTGCTGCGCCCGGCCGATCCGGCGGCCCTGCTGACACTGCTGGAACGCCAGGGTTGCCGGGCCTGGACGGATCGCATGCACGACCTGATGGCCTGGCCGACGGCCGACTCCGGGGTGGCGCAGATGCGCTGCGACCTCGACGGCGCCTGCGACGAAGCCGACACCCGGCGCCTGATCGCCTGCCTGCGCGATCAGCAGCCCGAATCGCACGCAGCGCTGACGGGCTTCCTGCGCGCCCTGGACGTCTGGAGCGAGGAAGGCCGGCTCGTCACGCCGTTCCTGGCCGACCTGCAGCAGGCCCGCCCCGCCGCGCCCGCCCTGGTGGGCCTGGATCGCCCCCGCGTCAGCCTGGTGACCTCGCTGTTCCGCGGCGGCGCCTTCCTGCCCGGCTACCTCGAGAACGTGGCCGAGGCGGCCCTGGCCGCCGACGGCGAGGTCGTGCTGATCGATGCCAACACCGACGGCCGCGACAGCGAGGCGCTCGAGCGGTTCTTCCGCGACCACCCGGAAGTGCGCCGGCTGTTCGATGTCGTGACACTGTCGCAGGATCCCGGCCTCTACGCCTGCTGGCAACTGGCCATCGAACGCAGCCGCGGCTGCTACGTCGGCAACGCCAATCTGGACGACCGCCGCAGCCCGGAGCACACCCGGCTGCTCGTCGAGGCGCTGGAGGCGCGGCCCCATCTGGCGGGTGCGGCCGGCAGCATCAGCGCGGTGTTCGCCGAGGCCACCGGGAGCTGGTTCGACCTGCTGCCCAACCAAGTCTGGTTCGCCGACCTCGGCGAGCGGGAGTTCGGTTTCGATGAACTCTACGCCCGCAACCCCGACGGGACGGTCCGCTCGCACAACATCATGCACTGCATGCCGGTGTGGCGACGCTCGCTGCACGATCGCTACGGCAGCTTCGACGAAGCCCGCTACGGCACCAGCGCCGACTGGGCCTTCTGGCTGAAGTGCGCCCAGGCCGGCGAACGCTTCTGGCTGCAACCGCAGGCCTTCGGGCGCTACTTCGTGAATCCGGAATCGCACAATCGTCGCCACGACGTCGACGGCGCGAAGGAGCGCGCCATCATCCTCGACCACCTCGGTGTCCGCCAGGACACGCTGTGCAAGCAGTAATGCAAAGTAGCGCAAGGGTTCCGATGTCGCCATCCCCGAAACGAGTCGCGATCCTGGGCTCGGCCGGATTCGTCACGAACGCCGTCCAGCTCGGCCTCGGCCGCTCCCTGGAGATTGCCGGGGCCAACACCGGCAACTTCGTCTTCCAGTTGGCCGTCCGGCAGATGCTGGGAGACAGCGCCGAGGTCTACAACTTCGCCCTGGGCGAGGATCCCGTCTGGCTGGGCCGGGACTCGCTGCTTTCGGCGGTGGACTACTTGGTGCTCCCGGCGGCCAATCACCTGCGCCAGGACGCCGACTGGGACCGGATGAACGACTGGATCGAGACGATCGACAAGCCCTTCGTCGTGATGGGGCTCGGTGCCCAGGCCGACCGTTCCGGGGACCCGCACAGCACGGCCGAGGCGCTGCGCAGGAACGCCTCGGTCGTGCGCATGTGCAGACTGCTCGCCGAGAAGTCGGTCTACGTCGGCGTGCGCGGGGAGTTTTCGCAGGAGGTCGCCAGGCTGCTCGGAATCGAACGGGCAGAGGTCAGCGGCTGCCCTTCGTTCATGCTGTCCAGGCAGGCGGATCTGGGCCGACGCCTGGAAGGCACGCTGGCACGGCTGCGCCGACAGCCCCAGGGAGTGAGGCTGGCCATGCTGGCCGAAGCGCCTTACAACATCTTCAGAAAGCCGGACATGCTGGCCACCGAGCAGCGCCTGTTCGCCTGGATCCGGAGCATGCAGGGCACCTACATCCAGCAGTCGGGGGGCGAACTGGCCCTCGAGGCTGCCACCGGGACGACGCGTCCGGAGGCAGCCGAGGGGCTGCGCTGGCAGCTGCGCACCATGGCCCCCGACCTGGACCCGGAGCAGGCCCTGCAGTACCTGCGCGAGCACGGCCGGGTCTTCTTCAGCGCGCCCGACTGGATCGAGTACATGCGCAAGTTCGACCTCTCGATCGGGCATCGCTTCCACGGCAACATGGCCACGCTTGCCGCCGGCCGGCCCGGCGTCGTGCTCAGCCACGACGCCCGGACCTCCGAACTGGTCCGGCTGATGGGCATCCCTTCGCTGGACTCGACGGTCTTCCTGCGCGGCATCCCCTCCATCGACGAGGTCCTGGCAGCGATTTCCTTCGATGCGGCCAGCTTCGACCGCGCGAGATCGCGGCTGGCAAGGCACTGGATCGAGGTGTTCGGCAGGATCGGCATTCCGCTGGAAACGCATCTGCAGGACATCGGGCGTGCCGATGGGCCGGACGACGCCCCGGCCTGACGGCCAACGGGTCGGCAGCCTGGCCGGGGCCGCAGTGCTGGCCCTGCTCCTGGGCAGCGTCCCGGTCCCCGGTGGCGCCGACGAGCGCCACAACGCGCCCGTGGTCGTCGAGATCCCGGCCGCCATCTTCGTCGCGGACCCGAGCGCGGCGCTGGCCAGGGCAATCGAAACCGCCGCCGCCCGCCAGGAGGCGGCCGCGGCCGCCGTCGGCGCAGCGCCCGGCCCCATCGTCAGGCTGCCCCCGGGCCGATTTCACCTGCGCAGCCCCCTGATGCTCACGGCGCGCTCGAGCGGCCGCCTGGGCGCACCGGTGGTGATCGAGGGCGCGCCCGGCCGCGCCACCGTGCTCAGCGGGGCCGTCGCCCTGGGCCCCGGCCGCGCGGTGGGCGACGACGATCCGGTGAACCTGCCGAAACAGGCTCGGCCGCATGTCACCCGCTTCACCCTGCCCGTCGATGCCGTGCTGCCGGTGCTCCAGGTGCGCCAGGGTCAGGGCCACGCACGCGTGGCGCCGGGCTCCGAGCCCTTCCTGCCTGGCAGGGACCTGCGCCTGGCCTCGTGGCCGAACCGCGGCTTCGCCCGGGTGGCGGAGGTGCTCCAGCCCGATCGCGTCCGCCTGAGCGCCGCAGGATCCGAAGCCCTGGACGGGCAGGGCGAGACCGGCGCGTGGGCACATGGCTACTGGGGCAAGGACTGGGCCGACGAATGGATCCCGATGGACGGCCCGGTCGGGACGCCGGGCGTCCTCGCCTTGCGGGGCGGGCCGCCCTCCTATGGACCACTGGCCGACCAGCGCGTGCGGGTCGCGGGGCTGGCTGCCGCGCTGGATTCACCCGGGGAATGGCACCTCGACGCGACGACCCGGCAGCTCTACCTCTGGCTGCCCGCAGCCGGCCCGGGCGAGGCCGTCCAGCTCACCCGGCTCGCCACGGTGCTGAGCGTGCAGGGCGCCCGCCACCTGCGCATCCGGGATCTGGTGGTCGAAGGCGCGCGCGGTGATGCCGTCGAGGTACAAGGTGGCCAGGACGTTCGCCTCGAACGGCTGGAGATTCGCCATGCCGGTCTGCTGGGCGCCAGGCTGTCGGGGGTGGACCATGCCATTCTCGACTCGGACCTGCATGCCACCGGCCAGGGCGGCATCCAGCTCTGGGGGGGCGACCGGACGACGCTGACCCCAGGCCGCCTGGAGGCCTCCGGCAACCGGATCCGGCAGTTCGATCGCTGGGTGCGCACCTACCGGCCCGCACTGCTGGTCGGCGGCGCGGGCAACATCCTCCGGGGCAACCTGATCGAGGGAGGACCCCATGTCGGCATCCTGTTCTTCGGCAACGACCACTTGATCGAGCTGAACCAACTGGCCGGCCTCGCCACCGAGACCGGCGACGTCGGCGCGATCTACACCGGCATGGACTGGACGGCACGCGGCACCGTCATCCGCCACAACGTCCTGCAGGACATCCGCGGACCCGGCCTGCACGGTTCCCGCGGGATCTACCTGGACGACCAGGCCAGCGGAATCACGGTGCAAGGCAACGTCTTCGTCCGGGTCGATCAGGCCGTGTTTCTCGGCGGTGGCCGGGACAACCTGGTCGACGGCAACCTCTTCGTCGGCAGCTCGCCGGCCATCCACCTCGACGACCGCGGTCTGACCTGGCAGAAGGCCCAGACCGACGACCCTGCCGGACTGCTGCGCAAGCGGCTGCATGAGGTGCCCTATCAGGGTGCTGCCTACGCCCGCTACCCTGGCCTGGCCCGCCTGCTCGACCTCGAACCGGGTCGCCCGCTGGGCAACGTCGCCCGCCGCAACGCGGTCTTCGACGGCCCGGCCCTGCACTTCCACGGCAGTGCCGGGCGCGACCTGCAGGTCGACCGGCTCTTCGACGCCCGGCTGCTTCGCTTTGCCGACGGTCCCCCGATGCACGAACGCGACTTCGCGACACTGGAACTCCTCGAGGACTCGCCGGCACTGCGGGAAGGCTTCCCCCGCCTGCCCTGGGCACGCATGCGCTGCACGCGCGCCCGCTGGGCGGCGGCTGCGGCCGCCGGCCCTCCGCGCGACGACGTGCCCGACTGTCGCCAGACAGCCCACTGAGCCCGGCCCTTCGGCACGGGCGCACAGGCCGGCCGTGCGTCAGCGGGGTTTCCAGAGCACGTACTGCATCGCACTGATGCCGTAGTCGCTGCCGTCGCCGTGGCGCCGCCTCAGTTCGGTGGCGATGTCGGGCGGCACGTCCAGCGAATTGGTGACCAGATGCAACGTCACCAACGGTGCGTTAGAGAAAGACAGGGCGATGTCACGATGCGACAGCCGGGTGATGGCCGGGCCGGCGTGGACGTAGTCGCAGATGGCGCCGACGTCGGCCTCCGGCACCTGCGGGTGCCGCTGCCGGATCACTGCCGCCAGCGCATCGCGGTCCATCGTCAGATGCCCCCAGTCGGGAATCGGATTGATCGACCGGGTGCCCGCCGGCTGGGAGAAGTAGTAATTCCCGCTGGGGCTCTGCACCCAGACGTGATGCCCGCGCGGGCTGGTCCAGATCGGATCGCCTTCGAAGAAGGCGAATCCCCCCGGCCGGAGCACGTGGAACACCTGCTCCAGGAAGTGGGACAGCATGGGGATGTGCTCGATCACCGACAGCCCGTAGACGATGTCGAAACTGGCCGCTCCGAAGACATCGCGGAGCTTGTGCGCATCGGCCCGGACGATGCGGATCGAGCGGCTGGCATCCTGGCCTTCCCGGTGCACATGGCCGAGCCCGCTGACGACGACCTCGGCCGCACCGGCCTGCACGAAAGGCATCGCGGACTCCGCACTGTCGTTGCCGCCGATCTCCAGGATGCGCTGCCCGTCGAAGCGGAGGTAGCGCGCCAGGCGGTGGTAGGCCAGATGCTGATGGTTGTAGGACATCGTGTCCCTCCCTTGGCTGGATGGCGCCAGTGTACGGGCGCGGAGGATCCGCATCCGGTCCGCCCCGCCCGGGATCGGCCGGGAAGCTCGCCCTGCATCGGCCGGCCGGCAGGACGCAGGGTTCGCCCACCCCGGGTTCCCCCGAGGGTAGGCCTGTTAGCATTACCTGCATGCGAATCGTCGTCGTCGGCCAGGCCACCGGGCAGCATGGCTGGAGTTCCCTGGAAAGCTACGTTCACGGTGCGAGAGCCCTCGGGCACGAGGTCCGGCTGGTACAACCCCGGGCGGCCTGGGGGGCCGGCGCCGTGGAGGACGACGGCGGCCTGTTCGAGTTGCTGGCGCAGCGCTGTCACGACCCCCTGTTGCTGTGCGGCTTGGACTGGCATTCGCAGCCTCTGCATCAGGACGCGCGCCTGCGCGATGCGCTGCGCGCCTGGCCCGGGCCGCGCATCGGCCTGCTGCAGGAGCATCTCGCCGCCGACTGGATCCGCCGCGACGCCGAACTGGCCCGTCTGTTCGACACCGCCGTGCTGTCCGCCGCAGAGGTGGCCACCCACCTGGCGTGCAACCACGAGAGCGATGTGGGGCTGCTGCGCCGGCTGGGACTGCGCCTTCCGGTGACCTTCCTCCCCTTCTGTGCCGACCTCTCGGTGTTCCGGCGCGAGCGGCCGCGGCCACAGCGCGATCCGCGTGCATTCTTCCGCGGCAAGCGGCTCGAGTTCATGGGCAGCAGCCCCTACGCCGACCGCGAGCGCATCGCCGAGCGGCTGCGAAGCGCCCCCGAGGCCCTGATCGAGGACCTGCTGCCCTCGGACCAGCTGGACCGGCGCACGATGATCGGGCGCTACGTCGCCGACCTGAACCGCTTCGCGCTGCAGCTGAACCTTCCGTCGGTCTCGGACAGCCTCACCTGCCGCCCCTTCGAGGTGATCGCCTGCGGAGGCCTGCTGCTGCAGGCACCGCCCGAGGGAGAACGGTCGGCCATGGTGCTGCCGCAAAGCCTCTACCTCCCCTTCGATCGCCATGACCCCGATTCGGTGCTCGGCGCGATCCGGGAGGGTCAGGCCGATGGTGATGGCATGGCCACCCGGGTCGAGGCGGCCTTCCGGCATGTCAGCCGTCGGCACGACGCGGCCACCCGGGTGCGCCAGTTGCTGGACTGGGCCGGCGGCAGCCTCGGCGAAGCGCAGCTCGTGCGTGAGCTGACCACCTGCGACGAGGCGCCTGCGCCCCCGGTCGTGGTGGCGATGCCCGGCGCCTGCGCCCAGGACGCCGCCGCCCCCGCGGTCGGCGCTGGCGCCTGCATCGTGGTGGATCTGATCTTCTACCAGTACGCGCGCAGCGGCATTGCACAGGTCTGGAACCGACTGCTGGGCGACTGGGCACGGCTGGGTTTTGCCGACCGCTTCGTGCTGCTGCAGCGCCAGGGCGCCGCACACGCGCCGCCGCAGCAGATCCTGGACCGTTACCGCGTGCTCACCGTGCCGGCGCACGGCCGCACGGACGACCCTGCCCTGCTGCAGCAGGCCTGCGACGAGCAGCGGGCCACGCTGTTCATCTCCACCTATTACACGCGGCCGCTGCGCACGCCTGCGCTGCTGCTGATGCACGACTGCATCCCCGAGCGGATGAATCCGGACTGCGGGTTGGATCCGGAGTGGGCCGAGAAGCGGGCGGCGATCGCCTATGCCGACGCCTACCTCTGCATTTCCCGCACGACGGCGGACGACCTGCTGCGCTTCTACCCCGAGGCCACGACGGGCAAGCGGGTCTACGTCTCCCACAACGCCTTTCCGGCCCATTTCGCCCCCCCGGGAGCCGCTGCCGTGACGGCCTTCCGGCGCCGCCACGGGCTGCGCGGCCCCTACCTGCTGTTCGCCGGCGAGCGCTTCGGTTACCGCGGCTACAAGAACGTCGAGGCGGTGTGCCAGGCCCTCGGAGAACTGGCCCGCCAGCAGCCGGAACTGCCGGCACGCTGGCCCCTGCTGTTCCTCGGCGGCGGCGACTGGGGCGACGTCTGGACCCTGGAGCCGGAGCTCGAGCGGCATCTCGGCGCCTGGGAGGTGCGCCGGCTGTCGGTGGACGACGAGGAGATGCCGGCAGCCTATGCCGGGGCGGCCCTGACGCTCTACCCCTCGTCGATCGAAGGCTTCGGGCTGCCGCCGGGGGAGTCCCTCCTGTGCGGCACGCCGGCGCTGACCTGGCGATCCCCGATCAACGAGGAGGTCTACGGCGATCTCGTGGAAACGCTGGACCCGCAGGCCCCGATGGGCATCGCACGCCAGCTGCAGGCCTGCCTCGCGCGGCTGCCCGAACTGCGCGAAGCGGCCGGCCGGGCCCCCGCCGAACTGAAGGCGCGCGCGGCCGCCCGCGGCGGCTCGACCCAGTCGGGCACCTTCCTGGAGTGCCTGCTGCTGCACGCCCAGCGGCCGCTCGACTGGTCCGACCCGACCCTCGAGCCCCTGCTGTTCGATGCCCACCCCGAGGAGCGCGCGGACTGGCTGGCACGCCTGATCGACGGCCACCCCGACGAGATCACCGGCCGGGGCCTGCGTTTCGGCAAAGAGCCGCTGCGTTCGGGGGCCCTGGTGTCGATCTACAACGGTGCCGCGTTCATGCAGGGCTGCCTCGACGACCTGACCGACCAGACCGAGCTGGCGGCCGGCAGGATGGAGGTGCTGCTGATCGACAGTGCCTCGCCCGGGGGCGAGCGGGAGCTCGTGCTGCCGCGGGTGCGCGCCACGCGCGGCCTGCGCTTCCTGCGCACCGTCGAACGCGAATCGCTCTACCGGGCCTGGAACCGTGCTGCACGCGGTGCGCGTTCGCGCTACCTCAGCAACGCCAACCTGGACGACCGCCATCGCCGCGACTTCTTCGAACGCCTGGCCGAGACCCTCGACGCCGAACCCGAGGTGCAGCTCGTCTACCCGGCCCAGTACCTCTCGGAGATTCCGAACGAGCCCTTCGCCGATCACCAGCCGGTGCGGTCCTGGGGCTGGCCGGACTACAGCCTCGAGCAGCTGCGCATCGGCAACCACGTGGGCTCCCAGCCGATGTGGCGCCGCAGCGTCCACCGCGACATCGGCGGCTTCGAGGAGCGCTACCGCATCGCCGGGGACTACGACTTCTGGTGCCGCATCGCCCATCACGTCGGCCCGCTGAAGCTCTACCCGACGCCGATCGGCCTGTACTACTTCAACGGCACGGGCATCGAGCACGGCGACCCGCTGCGCTCGGAACGCGAGGTGGCGGAGATCTGCGCGCGCTACGGCATCCACAACAACTACAGCACCTCCGAGGCCGACCGCGAGCGCGCCGGCACAGGCGACAGCGCAGCCGCAGCGCCGCGGGCGATCGAGGACCTCCAGTACAGCGGCATCGTGCTGAAGGGACAGGTGAACGTGATCGTCCCGCTCGACCAGGATGTCGAGGCCGCGCTGCGGCTGGCCGACTGCGCGCTGGGCCAGTCCATCGGCGTGAGCCACCGCCTCCTGGTGCTGCTGCACGCCCCCGGCTGGAGCGACGAGCGCATTCGCCGCCTCCACGAGACCCGCCTGCGCCCGTTGACGACCCAGATCCGGGCCACGCGCGAGTTCCGCGACATCCCGGGTTTCGACCGGCTGGCCTGCACCGTCCACCTGCGCAGGGCACCCGCGGACCGTTTCGCGATCGAACGCAGCATGCAGGCCCTGTACGCGGACCCGAAGCGGTCCCGACTGCCCCTGGCCGACGGCGACAGCCCCTGCGGGATCGTGGCCCGGTCGGCCGCCGACCTGGACATGCTGGAGGTGGCATGAACCGCTGCGCACAGTTGCTGCGAACGCAGCGCATGCTCCGCCCGGGAAAGGGCACGAGCGCCGTGAGACCGTGGCAGGGGTCACGCCGCGACCGCAGGGGCGCGACATGAGCAGCCTGCCGATCAGCCGGGCCGAGCAGGTCGTGCGCAGCGGGTTCAGGTTGCTGCGCGCGGTCTATCTCGTCGAGCTCGAGCGGCTCGAACATGGCATCCCGGACGGCGCACTGATGCTGTCGGGCGGGCTGCAGTTGCGTGCCCACCAGGAGGCACTGTTCGCCGTCGCCGCCGATCCGGCCTTCCAGCGCTGGCAGCAGCTCACCGCCGAACGCTTGTTCGGCCAGGCCCGGCCCATGCGCGAGGCCGTGCTGCAGATGGCCGACGACGCGCTGGTGGCGCGCCGGTTTCGTCGTGCCGTCCAGCTCTACGGCTGGCTGCTGCTGACCAGCCGGGCGCCGGACAACGCCTTCGAATGGTCCACCCGCCACCTGCGCCGGCTGCACCGCGAGCTCTACCGCCCCCGCTCCGAGGCCTGACCATGTGGATCCTCGACCTCCAGGACCGCCACGCGATCGACGGCGCGGCCCTGCTGCCGGCTGCCGAGATCGATCGGCGCAACGGCAACAACGCCGGCAACTTCGCCTTTCGCTACGCCCTCACGCAGCGCTTCTTCCCGCAGGCGCAGGCCGGCACCTTCGCCCTGCTCAACGATCTGGTCGCGCCCGACACCGCGGTGCTGATGGCCTGTTCGAACTGGATCGGCCTGTCGCCCGAGCACGAGCAGGCCAACCAGGAACGCTTCGAGAGTCTGCAGTCGTCACGCGTGCGCACCGTGCCCTTCGGGCTGGGCTGCCAGCTGCCGGCCGACACCCGCTTCGAGGCGCTGGGCCCGTGGACGCAGCGCTTCCTGGCGCAGCTGGCCGGCAGCTCGCCGTCGATGTCGGTGCGCGACGAACAGACCGCCGCGATCCTGGAGCAGATGGGCTACCGGCAGGCAGTGGTCACCGGCTGCCCGTCGAACTTCATCCATCCGGCCCCGGACCTCGGCGCACGCCTGGCGCAGCGGCTGCAGGTCCTGCTGGACGAAGGGGCCGGCTGGGCCGACCTGGCGCTGTGCATGACCGAGTACAGTGGTGGCTACACCTTCTCGGCCGACCTGTTCCGGCGCCAGTACCAGCTGATCAAGGCGCATGCGGCCACCTACGTGGTGCAGGACTTCCCGCTGCTGGCCTTCCTGCTGCGCGAGACGGCCGAGTTGCCGGTGGAGTACTCGCTGCACCATTTTCCCGGCATGGAAGCCGGCATCGCGACGCTGGCGCGGCATCTGCGCCGTGCCGGGGTGTACTTCAGCGCCTTCGACGACTGGCTGCTGCACATGCGCCGCTTCGACCTCTGCCTGGGCATGCGTCTGCACGGCAACATGGCGGCGCTGCAGTCGGGCACTCCGGCGCTGGTGCTCACCCACGACGAGCGCACGGCCCAACTCTGCGAGACGATGTCCCTGCCTCATCTGCCCGCCCCCGACTGGCTCGATCTGCCGGCCGACGATCCGGGGCCACTGCTGCGCCACATGCTGCCCGCACTGTCGCGCTACGATGCGCGCCGCCGCGAGCTGGCAGGGCGGATGGCGCAGCACCTGCAGGCCTGCGGCCTGGACACGCCACCGGCCCTGGCCGACCTGCTGCCGGTTCCTGCCCCTGAATCCGCCCCATGACGCTCCCTTCCCTGCCGATCGACCGGTCCGCCGGCGCGGCGCCTGTCGTGGCGCCCATCCCGAAGGCCGATGCCGCCGACTTCCGCGGCCGCTTCCGCGAGGTGATCGCCGATCCGCTGAACCTGCTGATCGAGCGCCACCCGAGGGCGGGCCTGGTGGAGGACGGCTGGGTCTGGACCCATGCGGGACTGCGCGTGCGCATCGAAGGTCCCGGGGCCTACTACGGTGACTTCAGCGACCTGCTGGCGCTGAACCGCGGCGTGCACGAACCCCTGGAGGAACTGGCCTTCCAGCAATGGCTGACGCTGGCGGGAGCAGCGCCGGTGATGCTCGAGCTGGGTGCCTACTGGGCGCACTACTCGATGTGGCTGAAATCGCGACGGCCCGACGCCCGGGTGACGATGGTCGAACCCGAAACCGAACGGCTGGCGGCCGGGCAACGCAACTTCGAGGCCAATGGCCTGTCCGGTCGCTTCCTGCAGGACTTCGTAGGCCGCGGCCGCTTCGAGGTCGACGCCTGGATGGCCGACACGGACATCGAGCGGCTGGACCTGCTGCACGCCGACGTGCAGGGCTGGGAGGGCGAGATGCTCGAGGGCTGCGCCCGGGGGCTGGCGGCCGGGCGCATCGCGCGGCTGTTCGTCTCCACCCACTCGCAGGACCTGCATGCGCAGGTCGAAGCGACACTGCGGCGGGCGGGCTACCGCATCGAGCTGTCGTCGGACTTCGACCTGCACACCAGCGCCTTCGACGGGCTGGTCTGTGCGGCGCACCCGGCACAGCCGGCACTCTTCGACGCGGGGTTCACGCCGCTGTCGCGCGAGCAGATCGCCCGGGCCGATGCTGCCGCGCGCCTGGCCTATGTGCAGACCGTCTGGCCGCTGTGCCGGCAGACCGGGGCACCTGCGGCGCGCGAACCGGCGGGCGCGACGGCCCCGAGCCGATGAGCGGGCCCTGGGCGAGCCCCCACCGGGGCGTGGCCGTGGTGATGCCCACGCGCAACCAGGCCCGGTTCCTGGAAGCGGCCTTGCGCAGCGTGCTGGATCAGGGCGTCGAAGGCCTGCGGATCTACGTGCAGGACGGCGCCAGCGACGACGACACCCAGGCCGTGCTGGAACGGCTCGCGCGTCGGCACCCGGGCCTGGTCTGGGCCAGTGCACCCGACGCCGGGCCGGCCGACGCGATCAACCGCGCGCTGTCCAAGGCGCTGGCCGACCCCGATGTCCAGGTCCTGGGCTGGCTGAACTCCGACGACCTCTACCGCCCGGGCGCGCTGGCCCGGGCCCTGCAACATCTGGCTGCCCGGCCGGAGCACGTCGCGGTGTACGGGCAGGGCGAGCACATCGATCTCGAGGGACGTCCCCTCGGACGGTACCCGACGGGCCGGCCGGACCTGCCTCGCCAGGCCTGGGCCGATGGCTGTCCCGTCTGCCAGCCGACCATGTTCCTGCGGCGCGAGGCGATCGAGGCCATCGGTGCGCTCGACACCGCGTTGCGCACGGCCTTCGACTACGACCTCTGGTTCAGGCTCTTCGCGCGATTCGAAGGCCGCATCGGCTTCGTCGACGAGGTGCTGGCCAGCAGCCGCCTGCACGATCAGGGCCTGACGCTCAGCCAGCGCCGCACCGTGGCCCTGGAGGGGCTGCAGGTGGTGCACCGCCATCTGGGGGCCGCCCCTGCACACTGGCTGCTGACCTATGCCGACGAGTTGCGCCGGCAGCTGCCCGACGGTGCGCAGCCGACGCTGTCGGTGCGTCTGGTACACACCTTGCACGAGGCCCGCGGCTGGCTGGCGCCATCCGAGGCGGATGCGGTCCTGCGGCGCTGGCGGCAGGATCGGGCGGTGCAGCTGGCCACCCGCGACTGCGTCGCCGATGTGCATCCGGACGGCTGGATGCCGCCGCAGGCTTCGCTGCGCCTGCGCAGCGACAAGCCGGCCACGCTGCTGCTGCGCGGCCGGCACGAAGGCGCCCAGATCGGCCCGCTGCAGCTGGAAGCGGTCGGCCCGGACGGTGTCGTCCAGCGCACCGGGGTCGCCCGGCGGGGCCCTTTCACCTGGCGGATCGAAGTCCCCGCCCTTGCGGGACAGACCCAGCACTGGCATCTGCGCTGCACGCCCGGCTTCGTGCCGGCCCGCACCAGCGCGGCCAGCAGCGATGCGCGTGAACTGGGCTGGCTGCTCGATTGCGCGACGCTCGTGCCATGAGTCGCGCCGCCCAGGCCCCCGTGCCGCAGGGCACGGCCCAGCCCCCTGTCGTCCCGCAGGCGGAACCGCGGATCCTGCTGGAAGACGAGCACAGCCGCATCGAATGGCATCACCCGCCGGGCGGCGAATCCCGGCCGCTGGTGATCACCTTCGATCCCCTGATGCACCTCGTCCCCAGGCCGGCGTTCGGGGTGGACTTCCTGCTGCGCCTGGGCGCGCAGGTGATCGCGGTGCGCCGCAAGTCCGAGCACTTCTACCAGCCGCTGTCGCGCGAGGCCTTCACCGCAGCGGTGCGGCCCTGTCTGCATCTGCCCGAACGGGTGCTGGCCTATGGGTCCAGCCTCGGTGCCTACGCCGCGCTGTACTACGCGCATGACCTGGACGCCGAGGTGATCGCGCTGTCGCCGCGGGTCTCGGTGCACCCGGTGTACGGCAACAAGGCCTGGCAGGAACGGGCGGCATTCCTGCACGAGCCCTTCGAAGGACAGCGTGCGCCGCAGTGCCGGGCGGTGATCGCCTACGATCCGTACGAGGCGATCGATCGCCGCTTCATCGATGCCTGCCTGCGGCCGCACTTCCAGGCGGCCCGCTTCCTGCGGGTTCCGTTCACCGGCCACCCGACGACCCAGTTCTTCAGCGACATCGGCCACCTCGCGCCCTGGATCCGTGCGGTGGTGGCCGACCGACCGGCGCCCGAACTGGATCGGCGCCGCCAGCGGCGCCGATCCACGACCTACTATCAGGTCCTGGCCGACCTCTGCGCCCGCCGGGGTCGGCTCGCAGTGGCCGATGTCCTGGTGGAACGCTCGCTGGCGCTGCGCGACCGCCACATGCTGGCGCACCGGACCCGCGGGCTGGTCAAGACCCTGCAGCAGGACTGGGAAGCAGCGGTCGCATCGCTGGAACGGGCACTGGAGTTCGATCCGGCCGATCCGCTGACCCTGTCGATGCTGGAGAAGGCCCGGCGGGGCCGCCACGGGCCGCCTGCCCCGGTGGCGCAGGCGGCTGCTGCGCCCACGTCGTGCGCCGGATCGGCCCCGGCTGCGCCGGCCGGGCCGCCTGCGGACAGCCCGCCCTGGTCGCGCCGGCTGATCGACGGGCTGCAGGGCCTGCTGGGTCGTCGGCGCACCTAGAAGCCTGTCGGACCTCGGACGCGCTGGCGCCCGCCGGCAGCTTCGACGCGACGCTCAGAGTTCGTCGCGGCCCAGACGCAGTGGCTGAGTCTGGCCCAGGTCGGCGAACCAGGCCACCATCTCGGCGACGAGGTCCAGGCGCAGCGTATAGGCTTCGTCGGACGGCTCGCGCACCACGCCTTCGATCAGGACGCTCTCACCTGGCGCCACCGGGCCGCGAGGCAGCCGCAAGCGGGCGTAGTTGTTGTCACGCAACTCGCCGCGAGGCCCGAGCACGTGCACGCCCAGATTCACCTGGCCGGCCGGCAGCGTGGCCGCGATCCAGCTGCGCGTGCCCGTGTTGACGGCATCGACCGCCAGCTCGATGCCCCAGCCGCTGCCGTACGGCACCCGCCGCGCCGACACCCGCTGCAGGCGCGCGGCCAGACCGTCGGCGCGTCGGCTGTCCCGCGTGGGCTGGCCCTTGTAGATGAAGAAGCACTGCCCGTTGGTCATCTGCGACTGCAGCATGCCGATCAGCTGCGCCGCCCGCTCCCTGGGGATGCCTGTCTTCGCCCACGCGTTGAACTCCTCGACGCCGAGGGTGAAGGGCTGCTGGAACTGCATCAGCATCTGCGGCGCCTCCAGCCCGGCCGCCACCGCATGACGCGTCACCTCCTCCATGCAGACGTCGTTCTCGATGACCTTGAAGTTGGCCATCTCGGCCTGCGACTGCGGGGTCCGGGAATGGTGCGGACCGGGTTCGATGAAGGCCACGCGCCCCCCGTCGCGCAGGACACGGGCGAACTCCCGCAGCGTCGCGGCCTGGTCCCGCACATGGTGGAAGGCATCGTGACAGACGATGCGGTCCACGCTCGCATCGGCCAGCGGCAGGGACTTGCCGTCGTAGGTCAGGAACTCGACCCGCCCCGGCGGATGCACGCTGCTGCGCTGCGCAACCTGCCCGGCCAGCCGGACCGCCGCGGCGGAGATGTCCACGCCGGTCACCTCGCAGCCCATCTGCGCCATGCCGATGCTGAGCCAGCCGGTGCCGCAGCCGAGCTCCATCACTCGCGCCCCCCGGAACAGGTCCGCAGCCTCCAGCACCAGGCTCATGTGGCGGGTCAGGTGGACCGCGTCGGCCGGATTGGAGTAGGGCTTGCGGCACTGCTCGCTCGTCAGCTGCATCGGTGCGAAGTAGGCGTCCGCACTCGCCATGAGTTCGTCGTCGCTCAGCTCGGCGATCAACTGGCGCACATCGATGAACCCGCTGCGCTGCGGGTCCCGCCGGGGCAGGCTGCCCTTGACTGTATGGAGAAGGCTCTTGATCACGAACAGACGTTCCGGTCATGTGATGCCGGCATCCGCGGCCGGCGACCGGCAGGATGGTAGCCGAGCCACCGCGCCACCGCGGACGATGTCTGCGCGGTCGAGGCGTTGCGGCGATACTCGCCGACGATCCGGCTCCACGCGGGTCCCCGCCTGCCGCGGCCCCTGGCGTGCCCGGCGGCGACGCTTCCCCGGCCCCGATGCTGCGACCTCCCATGAACTGCCTGCTCGCCGCTGTCACCCTGCTGCTGTCTTCGCTCCTGATCGGCTGTGGCGGGGGAGGTGGCCACGACGCTGGCGACCGGCCCGCCCCGCTCCCCCCTCGGGTCGCCCCGGGTCATTGGGTCGTGCTGGGTTCGTCCACGGCCGCAGGCCAGGGTGCCGGCGCCGGGCAGGGATGGGCAGCGCGGCTGAAGGCTATCGCCGAGCTGCGCGGCGTGACCCTGGACAACCTGGCCATCGGCGGCCTGACCACCTGGCAGGCGATGCCCAGCGGAACCCTGCCGCCCGCGGAGCGCCCGGCACCGCTGGAGGCGCACAACATCACCCGCGCGCTGGCGGCCGGACCGCGGCTGGTCCTGCTCTCCTTCCCGACCAACGACACGGCCGGCGGCTACAGCGCCGGCGAGACGGTGGCCAACCTCGAGGCGCTGCGCGCAGCCGCCGCCGCGGCCAGCGCAGCGACCCTGGTGCTCGGGGTCCAGCCGCGCGACGCGCTTTCCGCGGCCGAGCAGGCCACACTGGCCGAGGTCGACCGACGGCTGGCCACACTGGCCGGAGCCTGCCATGTCCGCCTCCACGATGCGCTGGCCGATGCACAGGGCCGGATCGCCACGGCCTACGCAGCCGGCGACGGCATCCACCTCAACGATGCCGGCCATGCCGTCGTTCTGGCGCGGCTGGAGGCTGCCTTGAACAGCGGCCGCTGCGTGCGCTGGAACGCCGACTGAAGCCCCCGCCGCCCCCCGTGACTCAGTTGGGCCGGCGTGGCAGGCTCAGCAGGAACTCCCGCCACTGCGGCAACACCCGATCGGGCACGTACTGCCCCGAGACGGCATGGCCGCGCTCGATCAGGGCCTCCCGGCGATGCAGCGCCAGCGGGTCGGCCGGGTCGATCACCCGCACCAGCGCCGCGGCAAGATCCTGCGGCGAGTAGGTGTTGAAGTACTCGGCCGCATCCTGGAACACGTCGCGGTGCACCCCGATGTCGGAGGCCACCACCGCCCCGCCGCAGCGCATCGACTCCACGCCGGAGAAGTCGAAGCCTTCGCCGTAGCTCGGACACACGGTCGCCAGGGCGTGGCGGTAGAGCAGGCGCAGTTCCGCCGCGGGCACTTCCTCGAGGAACTGCACCTCGCCGCGCGCCAGCCAGGGCGCGAAGCGCTTGACGATGGGCCCGTGGTCCCAGCCCATGCCGCCCACGATGATGAGCTTCAGGTCGGGGTAGCGCTCCACCCTGAGCTGCTCCCAGGCCGACAGCAGGGTCGCATGGTTCTTGCGCGGCTCGATGGTCGAGACCATCAGCAGGTAGTCCAGCGGACGAGTGGCCCAGCGCGCGGGATCCGGCTCGACCCCCTTGACACCGGTGTTGCGCCGCGTGCGCACGATCTCGTGGATGCGCTCGGGTGAACAATCCTCCTGCGCATGGTAGTGGTGCGACACCATGTTGTGCAGGGTGACGGCGCGCGGCTCCACTTCGGGGAAGATGCTGATCAGGTCGCGCCGGGTCGACTCGGACACGCAGGCGAACCAGGCTCCGCTGGCGACGTTGCGCTGCAGGGCGTGGTAGTGCGCGGCCTGATGGAAGGCCTTGTCGGTGATGGTGTGCGGCATCAGCAGTGGAATGGCATCGTGGTAGCGCACCACCATCTGCGTGCCGGCCATCACGTCGCCGGGATAGGGCGTCTCGGCGATCATGACGTCGTAGCCCCGTGTATCCAGCCGCGGATAGACCGTCCGGCCCAGGCGGCGCGTGATCAGACCGCCCAGGTGCATCGCGTTCCAGGGCACGCGCGAAACCCGGAAGCGCGAGCGCGTGACCACGGGATGGTCTTCCACCGGCAGGGTGCGCGCGAACAGGTCGCGCCAGACGAAGTCCTGGAACAGTTCGGCCTGGAAGACACCGAGGGGTTCCGGGCGCCCCAGCAGGCGCCGCAGGATCATGCCGCTGGGCGTGAGGGACTGCCGCCACTGCTGGACCCAGCGCTCGGAGCGGCGGAAGGGGTCGCTGTGCTTGAGCGAGATCACCACGCGCGACTGCAGGTGGATGCGCCGGTCGGTGCTCAGGCGGGCAGCCCGGGCATCGTCCGGCGGTGGCAGGCCGCGCGCGATCACCCGACCGCTGCTCTGCAGCAGGCCGTCGACCTGCAGGTCGTCGAGGGTGCTCAGGCCGCGGAACAGCAGGCGTGCTTCCTGCGGAATGCCGGCGTGCCCGTCCAGCGCGGGCCGCATCTCGAGGAGGATCTTCAAACAGGGGTCCCGACGGGGTGAGGGAATGGACTCGACCGGCCCTCGCCTCAGAGGGCGGCGGGCCGCGGCAACGCACCGTCCAGCAGGAAGCGGTACAGCATCAGTGTACGCTCGCACATCGCCCGGTCCGTCAGGCCCTGGGCCCAGCGCGCCCGGGCGCCGGCAGCATAGCGTGCACGCGCGGCCGGGTCGCCGAGGATGTCGCCGATCGCCCCGGCCAGGGCCTGGGCATCCCCCGGCGGAACGGACAGCCCGGTGATGTCGTGCTGGTGCAGCCAGCTCAGACCGGAGCCCGGAATGCGCGTGGCCACCACCGGCACGCCACGCGCCATCGCTTCCAGCACCGCCACACCGTAGGCCTCCGCGCGCACCGTGGAGGCCATGCAGAAGACATCGGCGGCCGCGAAGTGCGCCTCCAGCCGGGTCGCCGAGACGGGGCCGATGAAGTGCACACGCTCGTCCACCCCCGCCTCGCGGGCCAGCTGGCGGTAGCGCTCCAGTGCCGGCCCGCCGCCGCCGACCAGCACCACCACATCGGGTGGCAGGGCCCGTGCCGCCTTCACGAGCACCTCGTAGCCCTTGTAATGGGTCATCCGCCCCAGGCTGAAAACGATGCGACGCCCGCCGTAGCACCGCCGGATCTCGCCGACCAGGCGGGGATCCGCCGGGTCGGGCGCCGGGCGTCCGATCGGCACGACATGCACCTTGTGCTGCCAGGGTCGCAGCGGTACGGAAGTGGTCGCGTAGTCCTGGCTGGTGCAGACCACCGCGTCGGCACGCCGCAGGATCCAGCGCTGCAGCGGCTCGTAGGCATGCCGGGCGAACCGCTGGCGCACCACGTCGCTGTGCCAGTGCAGCACCACCCGGGCCTGCGGCCGGGCGTACCAGACCGCCAGCGCCGCCAGCGGGTCGGGCATGTGGACATGGACGATGTCGTAGTCGGCCTGGCTGCGGCGCAGCAGCCCGGGCAGCCCCGGGGCACAGGAGGTCGACAGCAGCATGCCCAGCGACGCGGCACGCGTCACGCGCCCCCCCTGCGCATCGACCTCGTCGACCTGGCGCCAGGCCTTGTTGGCGCACAGCACGTCCACCTGCACGCCCAGGCCGGTCAGACCGTGGACCAGATCGCGCGCGACGGTCTCGATGCCCCCGAGGTGGGGTGGATAGAACTTGCTGACCTGCAGGACCTTCATGGCTGCACCTCCCCGACGAGCAGCCCGCACAGCCGGCGTGCCGCCGCGTCCCAGGTGAAACCGGCCGCGCGGGCCCGGCCCGCCGCGCGCAGGTGCTCGCACAGCGCCCGATCGGCCACGATGCGCTGCATCGCCGCCGTCATCGACGGCAGCGAACGCGGGTCGACATACAGTGCCGCGTCGCCGCAGACCTCCGGCAGCGAGGCCGCATCCGCCGCGACCACGGGGCAGCCCAGGGCCATTGCCTCCAGCGGCGGCAGGCCGAAGCCTTCGTACAGGGAGGGGAACAGCAGCGCCAGCGCCTGCTGGTACAGGGCCTTGAGCGCCGCATCGTCCAGGCGCCCGGCACGCAGCACGCCGGGCGGGTCCTTCTCTGCCTCGGCCGATGCGGCGAACACCCGCGCATTGCCGCCCCCCACCAGCACCAGTGCGGGCCTCGACACCGGCAGGGCGGCATAGGCCTGCAGCAGTGCCGGCAGGTTCTTGCCGGGATTGGCACTGCCCACAGCGAGGAAATAGGGCCGATGCCCCAGCCCGAGCCGATCGAGGATGCGGGGGTCCGACTGCACCCGGCCAAGGTGATCGGCTCCAGGATGGATCACCTGCCAGCGCTCGGCAGGCACGCGCAGCCGTTCACCCAGGCGATCCCGCGAGAACTCCGAGACCACGCACAAAGGGCGCGCCGAGCGGGCCTGACGGGCAAACAGGCTGCGGTACCAGCGCACGAAGGCGCGGGTGTGAGCCTGCGGCTGGTCGAACACGGCCGCATCGTGCAGCAGCACTGCCTGTCGGCGCACCAGCCAAGGGCCGGTCCCGGCCAGATTCAGCAGGAGGCCGCTCCGCGCCGCCAGGGGCAGGATGGCCTGTTCCCAGAGGTGCAGCGACCGCGAGCCGCCCGCGGTGTGCCGGACCTCGATGCGCTCCAGATGGGGCGGCCGGGCCCGGGGCGGACAGAGCAGCACCCAGCGCAGGTCGTCGCACCCGGCTTCGGCTGCGGCCAGCCGACGATCGAGGGCGAGCAGCAGTTCCTGCCCGACACGCTGCACGCCCGTCACCGCCTGGGCGGTGAACTTGCCGTTGATGAAGACTGTGAGGAGATGGGCGGGCATGCGCGAGGTCGCAGCCGGGACGGGGCGGACGGACCGGCCGCACCCACGGGTCATCCCTCAGGTCGGCCGTCGCCCCCATGGCCACCCGGCCGGGTGGCGCATCATAGCCACCCCCCGGGGGCGCCGATGGGAAGCCCGCCCCCGCTCGGGCAGTGCTGCGCCGCGCGGTGGCCACGGCGCAGCGCGCCTCACTCCCCGACGACGAAGGAGGTGGCGGAGAGCACGGGCTTGCTGCCCAGCGTCGCGAACTGGACTCCGGAGACACCGCCGAAGCCGTCCGCGTCGTAGTACAGCGCCCCGTTGGTCGTGTTGTAGTACACGCCGGCGGTCTGGCCCACCAGGTTCGCTCCGGTCATGCCGGCGGCACTGTAGAACGAGGTCGGGGCCAGGGCACCCGCCGCTCCGAGCGCCGTGAAGACGTCGTTGTCCAGCACGATCAGGTCGCCCGCCGAGAAGTCGGTGACGAGGTCGACATTCGTGGCCGCATTCAGCGCCGTGTCGAACACGAACTGGTCGTTGCCGGCTCCGCCGTTCAGCGTGTCGTGGCCCGTTCCACCGGACAGCGTGTCGTTGCCGGCGCCCCCGTTCAGGGCATCGTTGCCGCCCAGACCCGACAGCATCTCGGCGGCACCGCCGCCCCACACCGTGTTGGCCAGCTCGTTGCCGGTGAACTGCGTGGCCGCGCCCGTCAGCGTCACCGATTCCACCGACACCCCGGCGCCCAGGGTGTAGTTCACCCCCGCCCACAGCCGGTCCGTGCCCTGGCCTGCCACCTCGACGATCACGTCCGTGGCCGAGCTCACCACGTACAGGTCATCGCCAGCTCCGCCGACCAGCCGGTTGTTGCCATTGCCGCCCACCAGCGTGTCGTTGCCCGCCCCACCGTCGAGCGTGTCGTGCCCTTCTCCGCCCAGCAGCGAATCGTGGTCCGCCTGACCGTACAGCGCGTCGTCGCCGCCCTGGCCCGACAGCGTGTCGGCCAGGCCGCTGCCCCACACCGTGTTGGCCAGCTCGTTGCCGGTGAACTGGTTGGCCGCGCCCGTCAGCGTCACCGACTCCACCGACACCCCGGCGCCCAGGGTGTAGTTCACCCCCACCCACGCCCGGTCCGTGCCCTGGCCCACCGCCTCGACGATCACGTCCGTGGCCGAGCTCACCACGTACAGATCGTCGCCAGCTCCGCCGACCAGCCGGTTGTTGCCATTGCCGCCCACCAGCGTGTCGTTGCCCGCCCCACCGTCGAGCGTGTCGTGCCCTTCTCCGCCCAGCAGCGAATCGTGGTCCGCCTGACCGTACAGCGCGTCGTCGCC
>JAKLLA010000032.1 GCA_023150375.1 Burkholderiaceae bacterium | reverse complement strand
ACATGTTGGCCAGGCTTCGCATCTCCCGCTCTGCAGCCGCCTGCATGGCGACCTTGATGTGCGGTTCAACGCGAACACTGACGACTTCTGACTTGCTGGCGGCCATCGGCACGCTCCTGTAAGTAGAACGCTTGCGGAATGCAAGCTTAATCGAATCCTTTGACGGAACGGCCGCGAGCAAGGGTTTCCACGTAATCAAACGGCTCACGTGAAGGTGGCCGCGCTACTGCGGCAGAGAACTTGCCGGGCGACCCACTCGCCATAGGATGTCAGGACGATGAGCAACTTCCTGCCCGGGTCTCCCAGTCGAGAACCTCTCAGATTCCTGGCCCACACGGCCCATGGAGAGCTGCTGTGGCGCTACGAGGCGCTTCACGACGAGCCGCCGTCTGGACCCTCGACGGGCTGGCGCCCGCTGGGCGACTTGCCGCAGGGCTTGGCAGAGCAGGTTCAGGGCTTGTGCATTGACCCAGAGAACTCATTCCCGGCCATCGTCAACGGACAGGTCTGCGCCGTCATCGAGCAAGAGTTCCAGGCGGCCGATGCCGGCGACGGCTGGCCAGAGGATGGTCGCCAAGTACTCGAACGCCTACGTCGGCGGCTCCTTCCAGCGCTTGACCGTGCGTTGCACGGGCGCGGCGCCACGGTGGGAGTGGTCGCGGACCCCGCCGTGACCTTCTGCGGTCGCCCGACCCTGTTCGCCGCGTTTCCCGTAGGGGCGGCCACCGTGGAGGACGTGTCGGCCGCGCTGACGCTGGTCCGAGAGTTCGCCTACCCCACAGCGCGAGGAGCCCAGGGCGCTTCCTGAAACTGCGCATTTCCAACGGTTGGAAATGCGCAGTTTGCTGTCGCGCAGCGCGGTGGCGTCGCCTACGGAGGACTAAGACCCTCGGGCTCGACGTCGCTACACGTGTCTCAGAACCCCCATGTTTCGAGGACACGTGAAATGAAAGAAGTGAAGTCGGCCTTGGCCGAAGATGTGCTGGACCAGGTCGCCGAGGTGGCCTACCGCGCCAGGTACTCAGAGTTGCTGACGCCCAGCCAGTGGGCCGAGCATGCCGCCCAGGTACACAAGAGTTGTCGTGAGCGCGGCTACGTCATCCGTTCGGAGCTGTCGTACGACGATGTGCTGCGGCTGACCCGAGTCGGGCGGAGCAACAACATGCGCATCGGTACGCTCACACAGGCCACGAGCAGCCCCATGGTGCTCATCGCGGCTCAGGCCGAGGGCATCGAGTACCGCTGGGCAGTGCCTCTTTCGACGCCCGACGGCGCAGCCTGGCTGCGCGAAGGGCTTGAACGGCGGCGATTCCTCATCGCCGTGGAGAGCACGTCGATGCCTGTGGTTGGCATGCTCTACCTGTGTGCCGAGGCCAGCGACAACCTACAGCGCCTGGCGGCGCCGCTCGACGGTCCCTCGGGGAGCGACGCCGCGTCATCGGAGGAACTCATCGAGGCGGCGGTCTGGCTCACCACTGCGGAGCGTTTGCCCTTCGACAAACGGCTGCCGAAGCCGAAAGATGTTCGAGCCATGTTGACTACGGCAGGTCCGTTTCCGGTCGAGCTCATGAACTTCTTCGCCGGGTGTGCACTGCGCAGCGATGCGCTGCGTGATGAGGACGGTCGGCCGATTCAGAACTGATAGGGCGCTTCGCGCTGCACTGACGAAGCCGTAGGCTTGATTGATGAAGGGGCAGCCAGCGGCTGCCCCTTTTCGTCTCTTGCCACAGTTCTGCGGTAACCAGGGTAACGAGGTAACGACCTCGGAGAGCCGCGGCGGGCCTTCCCACCGCCCGCCGCTCCCTGGACACCAGTCTTTCCCTACTTGAATAGTCCGGATACGTCCGCAAGCGACAAGTCCTTGACGTTATTGAGTTTTTCTCCGTTTGTCCGTTCGCGAGCAGACGCTGCCACCGAGCGCGGAGTCGTCGGAGCGCGAACGTCGACCGAGGCTTGACGGCGCACCGTGGCGACGCCACCGTCCCAAATGACGTGCCAACCGTCCAGGCGACCAATCGCTTGGAGAGCCAGGCGCGCATCCCGCAAACGGCGCCGACGAGTCCCCTCGGGGGCGGCATCGTTGTCAAGCCACAGGCGGGCGACCAGGGCAGCGGGCGAGATGCGTAAGCTGGCGTCCGGTCGAACCGCGGTGCACAGGAACGCGTGGCTGAGTTTCTGGACGTCCGTCGAGAGCGCGTTCCGCTCACCCAGGGGCACCTGCACGTACTGGGCTCCGAGGAACGCAGCAGCGAGCCGGGTGTTCAGCACCACATGAACGCGCTTGTCGTCGCCGAGCAGCCAGACCATGAGGTAAGACTGCGCGGTCACCCGGCGTCGCCCGGCCTCTTCCCAGACCACGACTTCGCACAGACGCCGCAAACACTCTCGTTGAACGTCGCCGGCTGACCCGCCCGAACCCACCCCACAGCGCTGGTTCAGTGCAGTCCAGGTGAAGCTGAGCATGACCGTCGCGGCCTCGCCCGTGACTGCGGGACCGCCCAGCGCTTGGAGCAACGACACGCTGGGCTCCAAGTTCGATGGTCGGTCGAGAACCGTGAACTCGGCATCGGTCCTGGGCCACTTGCGGGCGAGGGAGAGGACGGCCAGCAACGTGGTCTGCTCTCGCGCACCCAGGGCCTCGCGGGCACTGAACCGGAGGGTCCGTCCGTCGCCGAGGTCGTAGGACACATCCAGAGAAGGCCTACGCCGGACGTTGCCCAGCGGCCGGAATAGCGCACTCAGCCCCACGGCCGGGTCCAGGCACGCCACGGCGGACTGATTCGCACTGGCACGCTTCATTGCCGGCTCCTCGTCGGCATCCGCTCGGCCTTCGGCACACGCTCGTGAGCACACAGCACACCCGACAGCTCCCGACTGAGGAGTGCGGCAGCGGGCCTGGCGATGTAGTTCATCTTTGCCGCGCTCAGCACCGCGAAGCCTTCAGGCTGACCGTCGGCCACTCCGAAGCTCTTCAGCCTGTCCCGGCTCGGCTCCGACAGCGTGACCACCCACCGCGTGTCATCAACGAGCGCTGTCGAACCGCGGGACGCATCAGCCGACTCTGAGAACCCGAACTGGCCAGCGGCACGACTGGCGTGGTGAGCGAACACCACGGCGGCACCCGTATCGTGAGCCAGCTGCTTCAGCACCGACACAAGCGCGCTCATGGCACCAGACTCGTTTTCGTTTGCCACATGGAGCTGCCGGATGGGGTCCACGATGACCAAGCGGGCGCCGTCGGCTGCACCCTTGAGCGCCGGGTAGTCCTCGCCCGCCTGGAGCATTTCGTCCAGCAGTTGCAGGCGCCGCGAACCGGCGAGGGCATGAATCACCAGGTTCTCATCCAGGCGGGCCTTCAGTTCGGTGGCCGTCAGACCGGAATCGAACAGCCCACATCGCACGATGTGCGCCACGACGGCGTGGAGCCGTCTCCATACCACGGCACGGGACTCCTCGGCCAATAGCAGCAGCACGCGCTCTGGACTGCGCTCCTCATCGAAGTCCAGGAGTGCCGACAGCGGCGCGAGACGCCACGGCAGGCCAGCGGCCAGCACGACGGCGAGTTGGAGCTCGAACATCGTCTTTCCAACGCCGCCAGCACCATTGAGCATGCCGACAGTACCCGCCGGCAACCCCGGCAGGACGAAGTCGAGTTCGGGCGGAGGGTTCTCCAGAACTCCGGCGATATCGAGCTTCAGGCCCAGGGGACTCAAGCTGGTCGACCTCATTGACGACCTCCCGCACCGCTGGGGGCACGCTGGAGCTCAAGCCAGTCGCGGACGTCAGCCTCGTGCCACCGGAGTTGGCGAGTACCAGCGATGGAGCAGCGAGGGGGTACGGCTTGGGGGTTGCGCCGAAGGTCTCGGCGTACGGTTTCGGGGCTGCGCCCAAGGATTGCTGCCAGTTCAGACAGCGTCAGGAGTCGATGAATCGTCATCGTCGTCATCCTCAGCACCGGTCAGAAGGCTGGGCGCAGAAGACGACCGGTCATGTCCGCTGGAGCCCGCTGCTGACACCAGCTGTCCGCAGCAGGCCGTCTAGGAGAGGCTTTTATCCATCGGCGAAGTTCTCGCGTGCAGGCAAAGAAGGACGCGGGCTCCAAGGAGTGAACTCGTCCATCCTCATGAAATGCAACGGATACACGACACACATGCCCATTCGCAGCGATTCCGCGGTCGCTGAACGGCTCGACCGCAGTGGCGCCTGCTTGGGAGCCCCGGCTTTGCCGGGGAGGATGATTCTCCGTGGATTAGTTTGCGAGGTACCGGATTGCGTCTTGGACGGCGCGGTGGCGAGCGCTGCCGGTGCGCAGGCGGTACAAGCGGCGGTCGCTCTCGCCCCAAATTGAAGTGTTGCGGTAGAACTCAAATACAGCGATGCACTCACCCTCTTTAAGTATTTGAAGCAGACCATTTCGGCTGCGCCCGCTCCAACGCCAAGAAATTAGGTACTCACAGCCCTTGGCGATGAGTAGCGACTTAAAGAGGTCAAGGTCAATTCGGGCGTTGTTTCCGAGGCTTTGAATATCTGTCATTTTCGAACTCCAAGTTGCTTTGTGTCGGTTGTTTGGCAGATTGGCTTTCAATCTGCGCAACTCGTGTAGTCACCAACTCCACCTCGCTCCAGATAAATCCAGTGAAACAACCTATTTTTGCCCCGCTGGCTAGAGGTGTTCGCATCTAAGCAATTGATTGCAAACGACTATTTCCTGAACGGTGAAATTGCAACAGTTTGCAACACGGGGTCAAGGTAGGGGAATGGAAACCCCGTCTCTTCTGAATTTGAGTCGCGTCGTGACAGCCGCTCTCCAAAAAGAAAGGCCACACCCTGTTGGGTGCGGCCTTCGAATAAGCACGCGTTGAATGCGCGCCGTCACATTCTCAACCCAATGGCAAGCCCCAAGGAGCCCGCCGCCGAATCAAGTCACTGATTTCTTTACCCGTTGACGACGTCACGATGCCCGCGGTAAGCCGCGCCCTCGCTCTCATCGTGAATCATGGCTGCCCGTTGGACCCACCGCAGCATTGCTGGAATCTCCCGCAATCCCAGCACGTCGTGCCCGAGCGTGTTGGCGTAGAGCGATACCAGAGCCTTCTTCGCATCGTGCGAGAGCCCGCTGAGCGACATGGGAACTGCCGCTCTGAACCCCGGGTCCGCAAGCATCTGCTCAAACGCACGGCTGACAGCGTCTTCCTCGGACTGTTGCGGGGCGATGAAGTCGCTCATCGGGATGTGCCCCGCGAGGACCTTCACCACGATTGGCGGTACGCCGAGGTAGCCCGCACAGCTGAGAGCGAACTCCCGGCTGATTTGATTTACCTTGCGAAGACCGCTCCGCAACTGGTTGATGTAGCCGTGCGTCACGCCCAGGGCGGAGGCCATCTCGCCAATGGTCTGGCCGCGCCGCCTTGCTTCATCCAGTAGCCAAGCGAGCAATGGGCCCTCTGACTGCTGGTAGAGCCGAAGAACTCGTTCTTCGCTCGACTCGAAGGCCTCAGCGGTGGAATGAAGGTGGGGCTTCCGCTGCGAGCCGGGTGGATGACGATTCTTGAATGCACTCATGTCTTTCAGGTTCCTGGAGAAGCGCATGCACATGCATGCCCTTTGTATAGCTACCGCCGGTTCGGTTGCCCAGGACAAGCTGTCGAACTGGACTGAATCAGGCGACACCGGGATACAGCGGGCGATTGCGGGAAAAGGCTAAACACGGAGTTCTGTACTGCCGCGTAGCAACGTCGCTACGCATCAAGCAGAACAGACATGCGCTTCATCTACGTCTACCCTGACACCCACTGCAACGCCCCCGTTTCCCGCCTGCAGCCGAATCACGCGCAGCTGAGCCGTCTGGCGTCAATGCACCTTCAGCTCACCTCGAACAAGCACGCCAAGCTCGTGCTGCGCAAGAACGGCTTTTCATCGTCCGATGCCACCGTGGCTGCGCTGCGGGCTCGCATCGACGAAATCGCCGACCTGCGACAGCTCCGCGTGCTTTCCGGCGCGTTTCGGCGGATGCCTGGCTTGCAGGACTGGTTCTTCGCGCCGAGCGACGAGCGTCCACCGCTGGCGGTCATCAGTCGTAACCTGCATGAACGACTCCGTGGCATCCGCGTGGCTGCCGTCATTGCGGCGGCCAAATCCTGCGTCCGCCACGGTGCTCCAGGCGGAACAAGCTTCAAGGTGACTCTCACCGATGACCCGTCCGAGGTCGGATACAGGATTGAGGTCCGCCCGAACTGGGTTACGCACCTTGGCGCCGTCAAGGGCTGGCGCGCGAACGAGGACCATCACTTCATCACGGTGCCGACTGACTGGCGAACTCGTGTACTGAAGCGCGGTCTGGCCAACGTGGATGGCTTCCTGACCTTGAACGCGCTGCAGATGGCCGCTCCACAGTGCTTGGAGCTCTTCCGAGCGACCTGGGCTGAACGTGCTCGTGGCTACGCGGTGAACGTGCGGCGGGGCTTCATTGCTCGCAATGGCGAAGTTGCATTCCATGCCGACACCATCCAGGGAGCGCTCGACGGTGTTCGCAGGAAGGCTGAGTTCGCTAAGCTCGCTCAGCGCGACGACCTCTACTTGGCGCGCGCCAATGACGTCTACCCAGTCAGCTGCGGCGCGACTTGACGAAGCCGGCTTCCTGCAGCGCACGCAGGAGGCTTGCTGTCTCCCCGCAGGTGGCGTCGTACAGGTCGGACCAGAGCTGGTACGTTTTGGTGTTTCGCACAGCTCGGTCGGGCGCGCGCCCGAGTTCTCCCGAACGGACGGCCTGGGTGGCTGTGCGGATGGCACGTAGGGCAGGAACCAGGGGGTGTTGAGACGCCGGCTCCCCTGATGAGATGGGAGCAGGTGTTCGAACCGAGCGCAATGCCTCGATGAGCCGCGCAGTTGTGGCAGCCTCGACGGGTCGTCGCTCGCTGAGCTCTGCGGCTTCACGGACCAGCCTCAAAGCCTCCTCGAGACGCCAACGAGGGTCCACCTGGCGTGCCGCCGCTCGGCGCTCGGCTTCTTCACGGGCACGCCGACGAGGCGTGAACAACCGGTCTTCAAGCTGCTGTCGCTCCTCTGGCGTGAGCTCAGCAGCGAGCGTCTCAGGAAGCGACTCGACGTCCGCGCTGACGGCACCGACGTACTCCTGCGTGGAGTAGCCGTGTGGCACGCCGGGCCCCTTGGGGACCCAGCGGCTGCGGTAGAGATACGTCCGTCCGGCGTCGTTCTTCAGAATCATCGTGCGCTCCAGTGCTGTTGCAGCGACGTGTAGCAACAGGGGCACGTGAGGGCTGGCCTCCCTTGGACGAAGAGCCTTGGTACGACTGGCCCGAGGGGCGCTGACGTCCGCTCTTGGGTGATGACTAGCCGGAGGACGGGCGGCCGTCCAGGCCGCTGCCTTGTGGTCGGTCTGCTGCGTATGTGAGTCACAACCGGCATCGAGCGGTCAGTAGTGAGGACACAGTTGCTCGCGACTGGGCCGGCGGGCGGTGCGAAACCGCCGCCGTGCCAGCGCAAGCCTCCCGATGGCGCCGCACGACGCGCGCCGCGCGTTGTGCTTCGTCGGGCGCGGGGTCCCCGCTCATCGGTCTTGCCTCGAGGCAAGACTGATGGGCGGGGCAGCCCGGATGGCACGGCTTGCCGGAAGAACAGTTGGGCTCGCCGTCCCTGGGAGAACTCTAGGCTTCGAAGAATGCGTTCTGGGGACGGCGGCGGTTTCGCACCGGCGCCAGCCGGCTGCAGGACGGTCGGCATCGATGGACGTCGCGACGAAGACGCGGGTGACGGGTGCCCCCTGGCGCCCGAGCGATTGCGCGGGGAGAAGACCCAAGGCCCCACGCCCGCGCGGTCGCGTGCGACCGGTCCTTGGGCAGAGCCAAGCGCCTGCGGCTCGCGAGGTGTGCTGGGTCTTGCAGCTGGGCAGCGCCATGCGCGGCCAGTTGCTAGACGAAGGAAGACCTGGCCAAGAGCCTGACGATGCTGAACGTCAGCGCACGGGTGGTCGGTCAACCCTCGACTGGAGCCTGCTGCATGAACAACTACCACGACGATACCCGCGGCGCGTCAGAGCCGCATGAACACGCTGCCGCGGGGACGGAGGCGCATCAAGCCCTGGGCGAGATGCCGGACACCACAGGCCACGATGGACGAGCCCACGGTACCGAACGTACGCCCCGCCGGGGCCTCACAAACGCAGTGCATGCGCGCGAGTTGCAGAGCGTCATTTGGCTGAGAACGCTGCTTCTGGCGGACCGGTTCAGGGTCATGCGGACGATTGACGTCGCCGTGCACTGTTTCGCGGAGCGCCCATTCAAGGCTGCGCTCAGCGCTGCCCAGCGTGCGATGCGCGGCCTCGTCAAGGCGAAGTTGCTTGCCAGGTATCGGACGGACCGCTTCATGACCGTCTACGGCCTGACACAGCGAGGCGTGACATGGATTCAGGAGAGGGGCCACGCAGCGTCCGCGTCGGTGCGGCGGGTTACCGACATGACGAATCCTGAGCACCGCCTCTGGGCCCAGTTCCTTGTGCTCTGCGCCGAGGCCCGGGGACTGCATGCGATGACCGAGAACGAACTGGCACAGAAGCTGGCGAGGGGCTTTGCAAAGGGCTTACTGACTGTCTGCACCAAAGTTAAGGGCCGCCAGCAGACAAGGTCGCTCCGGCCGGATGCCGTCGCCATCGAAGCCGACGGCATAACGTGGTTCGAGGTTGACCGTAGTGCAAGAGGCTCTGACCGGGCTGCAGCTCTTCGTTCCCTCGTACTCTCGATGGGCGCAGACACTCAGCTGAAGGCACCCTTGCGGCGAGTGGTCGTGCTGACACGGACCGACCGCATTCATGCACGCGTAATCGCGGCGCTGGACCGTCTGGTCACGGAGACGGCGGGCAGACCCTTGGAGGAAGGCGTTCGCCGACTTCGTCGGAGGGCGAACGGGGTCTACGAGGTGCAGCAGACCATCAGCCAGCGCCTAGGTGCTGGTAGCCGCTTGGTGGATGTGCTGGCCGGGTACGTCTTGGTGCAGGCTCTGCCCGTTAACTTGCCGCGAGTGCGGCTTGACGGCCGTGGTGGCATCACGCCATCTGGGTGGTTTGAAGAGAACGAGCTGCCGTACCGTCGCCCATTGCCTCTCGGCACATGGACACGGCCGGCCTCACCACTCGTTGGTGGCAATGGTCCCACCGGGCTGCCGCCAAGCGAGTCGTCACTCGCATGACCTGCATGCATGCGTTCGCTATACGAAGCAGGCGATGCATCCGCAGCGCCGCAACCCAAGGACAACGCATGCAAGTATTCGGCAACGTCGCCACCCAGCCCGAGTTGAAGAAGAGCAAGTCTGCTCCAAACAAGAGCTACGTCGAATTCCGCCTGGCTGAGAGCCAGCGCGGGGTCGACACAGAGCCGACTTGGTACACCGTCAGGGTCATGAAGGACGCCAAGCCGCAGTTCGACAAAGGCGACTTCGTGAAAGTGACTGGCAAGTTGAAGGCAGACTTCTACTTGTCGCGCGAGGGCAAGCCTACCGGCACGCTGCTCATCCTGGCCTTTGAGGCGGCCAAGATTGGCAAGCCTTCTTCTGTCGCTACTGAGGTAACGGGGTAACAAGGCAGAAGAACACAGGCTCGCGACGCGTGGCGCAGGCCCATTCGGAATCATGATTTCGGCCCCCGCCAGCGCGAGCTGCGGGGGCCGCTTCTTTCGTCCGTCAGAGGTACTCGTCTTTCCAGCGCGCCGCGTCGGTGACCAACTGCATCAGACGGTCGGCCTGGCGAGCCACGAAGTCGGCGATGCCTTGCACGAAGGCCTGCTCGGCCTCTACCTTGTAGTCGGCCGCCTGGGCCTGTGCCGCGGCTTCCACCGTGGCCAGCTTCGCCAGACGCTGGCCCTCGCGTCGCATCAGTTTGCGGTCGACGCCGCAGCGGGCAGCAAAATCGGCCAGGGCAAAGGCCGAGACCTCGGCGTGGTTGAAGACGTCGCCGTAGGCCATGGCCAGCTCGGTGTCGAAGCCGTCGTACTGCAGCACGCTGACCAGGTCGTACCATGGCGTGGGCTCCAGCAGGCCGCCCGGGCGCACGAAGAATGAGAAGTTCTTGCCGTGGGCGTCGCTGTTGCCAATCAAGAATTGGAAGAGTGCCCAGCGCAGCATGGCCAGCCGTGTGGCCGCCTTGTTGGCCGTGAGGTCGGCGCAGCCGAACAATCGTTCGAAGCTCACGCCGTCGCGGATGTGGCGCACCGCCTCGGCACTGCCCAGGTTGCGCTCGTACTTGTAGGTCACGGGCAGGTCGCACGCTTGGGCTGCGTCGATGATGTGCCGGCGGTGAACCCGTGGCTGGCCGCCGACGTTCTCGACTGCGCGGTCGAAGCGGCGCACGACCAGCACCGGGCGGGGCGTGCGCAACAGGTTCACCTCAGCGGCCGGCAGCTTCATGCGGCGGGCCAGCGACATGCAGAAGTGCTCGTTGACCGCCAGGTGCGGCGTCTGCGGGTTGCCGGTGTCGGGCTTGAGGATGTGCGTGGAGGCCAGTCGCTGCCCGTCCACCAGAAACAGTCGCCCGCCCTCCTGCAGTGGTCGGTCGAGGTAGACCAGCAGCTTGTCTTGCAGGCCGGCCACCGACATGCGCACCTTGCCGTCCCACACCGTCAGCGGCACGTGCTCGCGTTCGGCGATGCGCTGGTCGAGCTCCTGGAGGGGGATTTCTCGCAGGATGGGTTCGGCGTTGGAGGGTGGCGGGTTCGCATCCCCGGTGAAGCGCAGGGCGCCCGCCGTCTCGGCGCCAAGCGCCCAGATGAGGCCGAAGACGTTGGTCTTGGCCAGACCGTTGTAGGCCACGGCCACGTCCAGGGCACGCCCCTCGGGCAGCAGGTGCTCGATGAAGCGCTTGATGGATGCGGACGCGTAGTCGGCCGCCGGGCGCACCAGGGGCAGTGCTGGCGACAGCGGGTAGGCCTGGGCGTTGGCGACCCAGGGCTCGGCATAGCTCAGGCCCCAGCGGTCGTCGCGCCCTTCGTGCTCGATGGTGGCGACACGAGCCTCGTCGGCCCAGACATGCAATGCATTGGTCATGGCGAGCCCCTCATGGCTTCGAGGCGCCGGTAGGTACCGACGAGCTGTCTGAGCCGCCAGAGCCGCTTGAAGAGGCCGCCTCGCGCGCCCATGGGTGCTCCTTGGGCAGCACCATGAGCGTGAGGCCCAGGCCATCGAGCACGGCCAAGGCCTTGTCCAGGCGCACGGAGCCCTGGCCGTTTTCGAGCCGAGACATGAGGTCCACGGACACGCCGAGCAGGCCAGCGGCATCGTCAATGCGCAGCGACTGCGACTTGCGGCGCTCGCGCACGACCGGGCCCAGGTCAGGGGCTGACTGGAGCAGGGTCGGTCGGCGGGTGGCGGAGTCGGTCATTTCGGAATTTCAGTGGCGGGGCTTTTGGAACGGGCTTCAAGCGAAGAGTTTCTGCTATTCCGAAATCATAGGCGGTTCTGGCGGTGTCATCAACTAGAATTTCGGTAAATCAGAAACAGAGGAGCTCTCGATGCGGTGGTAGGCGGTATTTCTGATTTTCCGAAACTCTGGCTGGGGTTGCATAGGCCCAACCGGCCGAGCACTTCCGCCATGGAACACTGACGCGATGACCGACCAACCTAGACCCCAAGGCCAGCTCGACGTCCAGCGTTGGCTGGGGCGGTGCATGCTGCGCTTGCAGCAGTACGAGCGACTGATGAAGACGCTGCTGGCCCACCACGAACTGGCCGGACCTGCCGACACGCTTGAAGCCCAGCGGGCCGCGAACTTGGAGAAGTTCTCAGAAAGGACCCTGGGTACGCTGGTCAAGTCCCTCTTCGAGAGTTACGCGGTGCCGGATGGATTCGAGCGCGAGTTGCTCCCGGAGGACAAGGTCCCGACCGACCGCATCTCCATGGCCATCAGCTACCGCATGACCATGGCGCCTGAGCGGCTCGCCGAGGTCAGAGCTCAGATTGAGGAGCTGGTCGCGATGCGCAACGAACTGGTGCACCACTTCATCGAGCGATTCGACCTCTGGAGCGACCCGGGCTGCGAGGCTGCCTTGCGCCACCTCGAACACTGCTACCAGCGCATCGACCACCTCCACAACGAACTGGTCGGGTGGGTCAAGACCATGGACGAGGCGCGAGCGCACATGGCCGCTTTCGCTCAGACCGATGCCTTCAACGACATGGTGGTGAATGGCATCGCGCCTGATGGAAGCTTCGATTGGCCGCAGACCGGCATCGTTCGAGTGCTGCGCGAGGCGTCCGAAGCGTTGTCCGAGGACGGCTGGACCCGATTGGACGGGGCTCGCGAGTGGATGGCCCAGCACCATCCCGACCAGACCCCAAGCAAGTACGGCTGTCGCACTTGGCCGCAGGTCCTCAGCGAGTCCAAGCTGTTCGAACTGGTCTACCGGGTCGGGGATGACGGGCAGAGGGCGGGCTGGTTCCGCGAGCGCCCCTCTCCATGAAAGACGACTGAAGTCGCGGAGTTGCTCGGAATTCAGCCCAGGAGCGCGTCGAGCTTCGCTCTGTCCCGGGCACGAATCGCGTCGGACTCACTCTTGCCGGATACCGCAGCTTTGCTCTTGGCCGGGGAGGGTGGGGCCTTGGGGGCGTGGTGGCCCGTCGCGGTGTCTGAGGCGTCCGAGTTCTCGCTGGCCGGCGGAGCCGAAAGAGCCTGGTCCAGCCAGGCGTAGAAGGTGCGTGGGTGCCAGTAGGGACGACTCCCAAGCTTCCGCGGCGCGATGAGGGTCCCGTCGTTGACCCAGTTGTCGATGGTGCGAACGCAGACACCCAGAACGTCGGCGACGCATTCTTTGGTCAGGGGTCGAAATTCAGTGGTCACGGTGCATCTCTGTGGTTGAGGTGCACCGTCTAGAACCGCCGTTTATTCCCCAGCCCAGAAGAGCGGCCTGGCCGACTGCTGTGGCAATCGGCCAGGCCTCTGACGTCACGGGGTCAGGCCGACTTCCGCAGCGGGAACATGATGACGTTGTCCGGCAAGGTGGGCGGCTGCATCGCATCAGCGGCCGTGGGCAGTGCGGTGGCCCGAACCAGCTCGGCAACGGTCAGCTCAGCTCCACGCTTGAGTCGACGCCGACCACGATGCAGCGTGGTTTCCGAAGAAGACGCGAATGCCTGGTCCAGACGCTTCGCAAGGCTGGGCATGCACAGGTGCGTGTAGCGCAACAGCATCCGAGTGTCCCGATGCCCGCTGAAGGCCTGCAGGTCTACCAGCGAGAACCCGCCAGGCAGTTGTCCCCCGGCGTCGGCAACACGGGAGATGGCTTCGTGTCGCAGGTCGTGGATGCGCAGCTCGTCGTCGCCCACGAGGCCAGCGGCTGTGCAGATGCGATTCCATGCCTTGCGAAGGGCGTCCACGCTCATCGGGAAGAGGGGCCCCTCACGGTGCGGGAGCTCAAGCAGCAGCTCAATCAAGTCCTTGCGCAGCGCGAGCTTGCGGGGCCGGCCGTTCTTGGTCTCGGCGATGAAAGCCGTCTGCCCCTCCAGGTCAACGTCCTTCCAAGTGATGGACATGGTCTCGCTGCGGCGCGCGCCCGTCATCAGTTGGAACTGAATGAAGGCTTCCATCCAAGGGATGTGCTTGTAGCTGCTCTTCGCCTCAGGCAGATGGTGACGCCGCGCTTGCTTGACGATGTTCTTGCGTGCATACCCTGAGCAGGCCCCCAGGGAGCGCGCGCGCTCTTCGGCCATCAGCTCCTCAAGGCGGGCTTCGATGCATTTCTCGGCATCCTCATCGAAGGCTGCATCGAGCAGGCGCTCTTCCTCGTCACCCTTGAGTCGGCGGTCCCGCTCGTTGAAGTAGCGAGGCCGACGCACGCCGTCCATCGGGCTCTTGGCCACCGGGATGCGCCAAGTGTCGATGGCGATGTTGCACACGGCCGAGAACAGGTCGACTTCCCGGTCCACAGTGTCCTGTCCGACGGCTTGGCAACGGTCGTCGATGTAGTCGTTAATGTCCTCCGGGACGACGTCTGCGAACGGCTTGCGGATGAAGCAGGTGGTCGGCGCAGGCAGACGGACCGACTTGCCCTTGCGACGGCTGAAGGTCTTGCCGGCATGGCGAGGGTGGGGGTTCTTGTGGGCCGCCATGGCCTCGGCCAGGTCTACGCGCGGCAGGCCGGCATCGGTCAGCATGGCGTTGATGATGTAGCCCTCGACTTCGAAGCCCTTGTGACGGGGGGACTCTTCGCGGAGGTACCGGGCCAGCAGGTCGGCGAACGTCACGCTGCGGCCCTTGGCGTAGTCGACAAACAGGCCAGTGCGGCGCTCGACCTCGATGCGCTGCTTGATATCGATGGCTTCCTGCTCGCTGCTGGCGGTCAGGGTCTGCTTGGGCTTGCCAGCCTCGCGAATGCGAACGACGTAGGCGTCGTTGGTGCGGGACAGCTTGGGCTTGAAGCCTTGAGCCTTCAGGTCGGCGATGTACTGCTTGAGCGCAGCCTCGCGGTTGAAGGCGAAGGTCTTGGTGAGGTCGTCGCGGTTCTGGACGGAGACGACGTAGCGGGAACGGTTCTCGATAGAGGCCATGGACTTGCTCCAGTTGGTTGAGGAGCAAGGTCTAGGTCTCGTCGTTTAGCCATCTGCGTCGCAAGCGGCCTGTCTGCCACTAATCTGCCACTAACGCCTGCTGAAACGACAAAGCCCCGCGGTGCGGGGCTTTGCAAGTCCTTGATTTACAAGGTAATTTTGGTCGGGGTGAGAGGATTCGAACCTCCGGCCTCTACGTCCCGAACGTAGCGCTCTACCAGGCTAAGCTACACCCCGTTTGCTGCGTCGAGTGACTTACGTCTTTCTCTCAACAGCCTGAACACATAACTGTAGCAGGCCTTCCTTGAAGATGGAAGGGGGTAGTGAAGAAATTTGTACGGCGGCCTTGGCGGCCTCCTCGCGCGCGGCGCGACGAGTGGCTTCCAGAGCGCCAGTGTCGCGCACGATGGCGATGATCTCGGGCAGGCGTTCGACCTCGCCGTGCTGGATGGCGTGGCGGATCAGTTCACGCTGCTCGGCCGTGCCGTGGCTCATCGCATAGAGCAGCGGCAGCGTGGGCTTGCCTTCGCGCAGGTCGTCACCGACGTTCTTGCCCAGCTCGGCGGTCGCGCCCTCGTAGTCCAGCAGGTCGTCGACCAGCTGGAAGGCGGTGCCGAGCGCCCGCCCGTAGCTGGCGCAGGCTTCTTCCACCGCCGGGGGGCTGTCGGCCAGTACGGCACCGAGTCGCGCGCTGGCCTCGAAGAGCTTGGCGGTCTTGTAGCGGATCACGCGCAGGTAGTCGTCCACCGAGATGTCCGGCTCGTGCATGTTGAGCAGCTGCAGCACCTCACCCTCGGCGATCACGTTGGTCGCGTCGGCCAGCACCTCCAGCACCCGCATGCGCTCGACCGATACCATCATCTGGAAGGAGCGGGAGTACAGGAAGTCGCCCACCAGCACGCTGGCGGCATTGCCGAACAGCGCATTGGCGGTCTGACGGCCGCGCCGCAGGGCCGACTCGTCGACCACGTCGTCGTGCAGCAGCGTGGCGGTGTGGATGAATTCGACCGTGGCCGCCAGTTCGAAACGCTGCGCGCCTTCGAAACCGAGTGCACGCGCGAACAGCAGCACCAGCATCGGCCGGATGCGCTTGCCGCCGGCACTGACGATGTAGTGCGAGATCTGGTTGATCAGCACCACCTCCGAGGCGAGCCGGCGCTGGATGACGGCGTCGACCTGCGCCATCTCCGGGGCCATCAGCTGCTGGACGGAAGGGGGCGCTTGAGGAGCGGAGACGGCGGCGAGACTCACGGAGGATGGAACGGCGTGGACGGCCCGTGCCCGAAGGGGGCGGCGGCACGAAAGGCTGGATTATAGGAACGCTGTCACACTTGGTCGCAGCTGCCGCGCTGCCGCGCAGCCCGCGGGCCGCACGCTGGTTGGCGGGGTGTCGATCGGTGGTTCCTTCGGGAGCTTGCTGTGGTAGCATCGCAAGCTTCGTCTGGCGCGAGGCTGCATCGTGTGTGTGCGTCGCGTGCCGAGGCGAAGTGCGACGCCGGGCGTGCATGCGCTCATCGGGCCGAGGGCGGCCGGCGGTTGGAGTCCCGGGGCAGCCCGGGTGTCGGTAGTGAAAGAGGCTGATATGTACGCGGTCATAAAAACCGGTGGCAAGCAATACAAGGTTGCTGCCGGCGAGAAGATCAAGGTAGAACAGATTGCTGCGGAAGTCGGCCAAGAGATCGTGATCGACCAGGTTCTGGCGCTGGGAAGCGGCGCGGAGCTGAAGGTGGGCACGCCCTTGGTTGAAGGCGCAACGGTCAAGGCCACGGTGGTGGCGCATGGCAGGCACGACAAGGTCCGCATCTTCAAGATGCGCCGTCGCAAGCACTACCAGAAGCGCCAGGGTCATCGGCAGAACTACACCGAGCTGGAAATCGGCGCGGTGCTGGGCTGATCGGCAGACCCCTCACGATCCAAGGAGCTGAAAGATGGCACAGAAAAAAGGCGGCGGTTCCACGCGGAACGGCCGTGATTCCCAGCCGAAGATGCTCGGCGTCAAGGCCTTCGGTGGCGAGCTGGTGAGCGCCGGTTCGATCATCGTGCGCCAGCGCGGCACCCGTTTCCACGCCGGCCCGAACGTCGGCATGGGCCGCGACCACAGCCTGTTCGCGCTGGTCGACGGCAAGGTGTCCTTCGCCGTGAAGGGCCCGCAAAGCCGCAAGACTGTCGTGATCACGCCGGTCTGAGCCTTTGCTCGCCGCCCGGTTTCGGCCGGGTCATGAGGAGCCCCGGTCCACCGGGGCTTTTTGCGTTGAGGGCGGCCCCGGCCGCAGGATCGGTGCTCGACGGGTGGCAGTCGCCATCCCTGCCGGGCAGCCAGGAGTAGCGACATGAAGTTCGTCGACGAAGTCACCATCGACGTGGCGGCGGGCCATGGCGGCGCCGGCTGCAGCAGTTTCCGGCGCGAGAAGTTCATTCCCTTCGGCGGACCCGACGGGGGGGACGGCGGCCGCGGTGGCCATGTCTACGCCGTGGCGGATCGCAACCTCAACACGTTGGTCGACTTCCGCTACACGCGGCGCCACGAGGCCCGCAACGGCGAGGCCGGCCGCGGTTCGGACCAGTTCGGCGCCGCCGGCGAGGACATCACGCTGCGCATGCCGGTGGGCACGATCATCAGCGATGCCGAGACCGGCGAGAAACTCGCCGAACTGCTCACCCACGGTGAGAAGATCATCCTCGCCAAGGGCGGCGACGGCGGCTTCGGCAACCTGCACTACAAGAGCAGCACCAACCGTGCGCCGCGCCAGAAGACGCCCGGCTGGCCCGGCGAGGCGCGTGCGCTGAAGCTGGAACTGCGCGTGCTGGCCGATGTCGGCCTGCTGGGCATGCCCAACGCCGGCAAGTCCACCCTGATCGCGGCGATCTCCAATGCCCGGCCGAAGATCGCCGACTATCCCTTCACCACGCTGCACCCCAACCTCGGCGTGGTGCGGGTGGGACCGAGCCAGAGCTTCGTCGTGGCCGACGTACCGGGGCTGATCGAGGGCGCCTCCGAAGGCGCCGGCCTGGGCCACCTTTTCCTGCGCCACCTGCAGCGTACCCGCGTACTGCTGCATCTGGTCGACATGGCGCCCTTCGACGACGCGGTCGACCCGGTCGCGCAGGCCAAAGCCATCGTCAAGGAGCTGAAGAAGTACGACGAGGCGCTGTACGAGAAGCCGCGCTGGCTGGTGCTCAACAAGCTGGACATGGTCCCCGCCGAGGAGCGTGCCGCGCGGGTGAAGGACTTCGTCCGGCGCCTGCGCTGGAAGGGGCCGGTGTACCAGATCTCGGCCCTCACGCGCGAAGGCTGCGAGCCGCTGGTGCGCGCCCTCTACGAGTATGTGGCGGCGTTGAACGCGCCGCCGATCGAGGAGCCGGACGTGCGCTTCATCGAGCCGGCGGACGAGGCCGCGCCGCCGTCGGACGACCCCCGCTTTCGCTGACCGGGCGCCGAGATGGCCTGCCCGGACCGACGCTGCCTTGCCTGACCGCCATGAGTGACATCCTGAAGAACGCCCGCCGCATCGTCGTCAAGGTGGGCTCCAGCCTGGTGACCAACGAGGGCCGCGGCCTGGACGCCGAGGCGATCCACGCCTGGTGCGTGCAGCTGGCCGCGCTGGTGCGCCAGGGACGCGAGGTGGTGATGGTGTCCTCCGGCGCGATCGCCGAGGGCATGAAGCGCCTGGGCTGGGCGACCCGGCCCAAGGAAGTGCATGAGCTGCAGGCCGCTGCCGCGGTCGGCCAGATGGGCCTGGCGCAGATCTACGAGACGTCCTTGCGCGAGCAGGGGCTGGGCAGCGCCCAGGTGCTGCTCACCCACGCCGACCTTGCCGACCGCGAGCGCTACCTGAACGCGCGCACCACGCTGCTGACGCTGCTGGAGCTCGGCGTGGTGCCGGTGATCAACGAGAACGACACCGTGGTCACCGACGAGATCAAGTTCGGCGACAACGACACGCTGGGGGCGCTGGTGGCCAATCTGGTCGAGGCCGACGTGCTGGTCATCCTGACCGACCAGAAGGGCCTGTACTCGGCCGACCCACGCAAGAACCCCGACGCCCAGTTCATCCACGAGGCCCAGGCCGGCACACCCGAGCTGGAGCAGATGGCGGGCGGTGCCGGCAGCTCCATCGGCAAGGGCGGCATGATCACCAAGATCCTGGCAGCCAAGCGCGCCGCCGGCAGCGGCGCCTCCACCGTGATCGCCTGGGGCCGCGAGAAGGAGGCCCTGCTGCGCCTCGTGGCGGGTGAGTCCATCGGCACGCTGCTGGTGGCGACCACCGCCAAGGTGGCTGCGCGCAAGCAGTGGATGGCCGACCACCTGCAGCTGCGTGGCGCGGTGGTGGTCGACGACGGCGCGGTGGTCAAGCTGCGTGACGAGGGCAAGAGCCTGCTGCCCATCGGCGTGGTCGAGGTGCAGGGCGAATTCGCCCGCGGCGACGTGATCGCCGTGCGCTCACCCGCCGGGACCGAAGTGGCCCGCGGCCTGGCCAACTACACCGCCAGCGAGACCCGCCGCATCGCCCGCAAGCCCTCCTCGCAGATCGAGGGGCTGCTGGGCTACGCCAACGAGCCCGAACTGATCCACCGGGACAATCTCGTTCTCGCGTGAGCGAGGACGAGATTGCGGCGTACGCTCACATCGCGCAGCGATGTGAAGGCGCGCGAGCGCCGGGCGGCAGCCACAACGGGCCCGTCAGGTTCTCGCGTGAGCGAGGACGAGATTGCGGCGTACGCTCACATCGCGCAGCGATGTGAAGGCGCGCGAGCGCCGGGCGGCAGCCACAACGGCCACCGGGCAGACTCAGCCTAGCAGCGGCGCGAGTGCCCGCCGCGCCTCTTCGTCGATCGACCCGGTGCGTGCCGCGTAGTCCGTCAGCTGGTCCTCGCCGATCTTCCCGACGTTGAAGTAGGTCGCCTGCGGATGCGCCAGGTAGAAGCCGCTGACGGAGGCGGCCGGCGTCATCGCCAGGCTCTCGGTCAGGCCCATGCCGATCTCGGCGGCGTCCAGCACCTCGAACATCGCGCGCTTGACCGAGTGGTCCGGACAGGCCGGGTAGCCGGGGGCGGGGCGGATGCCGCGGTACGCCTCCTGGATGAGGTCTTCGTTGCTCAGTGCCTCGTCCGGCGCATAGCCCCAGAACTCGGTGCGTACGCGCTGGTGCAGGAACTCGGCAAAGGCCTCGGCCAGGCGGTCGGCCAGGGCCTTGAGCATGATGGCGCTGTAGTCGTCGTGGTCGGCCTGGAACTGGGCTTCCTTCTTCTCGATGTTCAGGCCGGCGGTGACGGCGAACAGGCCGATGTAGTCGGGCTTGGTGCCCTTCGGTGCGACGAAATCAGCGAGTGAACGGTTCGGGCGTGGCACGCCGTCGATCACCGGGCGCTCGGTCTGCATGCGCAACGGCTGCCAGCGCAGCAGCACCTCGCTGCGCGACTCGTCGGTGTAGACCTCGATGACGTCGTCGTCCACCGTGTTGGCGGGCCACAGGCCGATCACGCCGTTGGCCTGCAGCCAGCGGCCTTCGATCAGGCGCTGCAGCAGGCGTTTGCCGTCGCTGAACACGCGCACGGCTTCTTCGCCCACCACCGGGTCCTGGAGGATGTCCGGAAACCTGCCGGCCAGGTCCCAGGTCTGGAAGAAGGGCGTCCAATCGATGCAGGCGGCCAGCTCGGCCAGGTCCTGGTTGCGCAGGACGCGCCGGCCGATGAACTTCGGCGCGGGCGGCGTGTAGGCCCCCCAGTCGATGGGCGTCTTGTTGGCGCGGGCCTGGGCCAGCGTGACCAGCGGCGTGGTCTTCTTGTTCGCGTGCTGCTCGCGCACGCGGTCGTAATCGGCGTTCAGCTCGGCGATGTACCGGGCAGCGCGCTCGTCGCTCAGCAGGTCCGAGCACACGCCCACCGAGCGGCTGGCGTCGGGTACGTAGACGACCGGGCCGGAGTAGTTCGGCGCGATCTTCACGGCGGTGTGCACGCGTGAACAGGTGGCCCCGCCGATCAGCAGCGGCGTGCCCTTGGCCCGGAAGTACTCGTCGCGCTGCATCTCGGCGGCGACGTGCTGCATCTCCTCCAGGCTGGGGGTGATCAGGCCCGACAGGCCGATGATGTCCGCGCCTTCCTCCTTGGCTTTCTTCAGGATGTCCTGGCACGGGACCATCACGCCCATGTTGACCACCTCGAAGTTGTTGCACTGCAGGACCACCGTGACGATGTTCTTGCCGATGTCGTGCACGTCGCCCTTCACGGTGGCGATGACGATCTTGCCCTTGGGCTTGACGTCGCCGCCGGCCTCCTGCATCGCCTTCTTCTCGGCCTCGATGTAGGGCAGCAGGTGCGCCACGGCCTGCTTCATCACGCGGGCGGACTTCACGACCTGCGGCAGGAACATCTTGCCCGCGCCGAAGCGGTCGCCGACGATGTTCATGCCCGCCATCAGCGGACCCTCGATGACGTGAAGAGGCCGGCCGCCCTTGGCTTCGATGGCACGCCAGGCTTCCTCGGTGTCGGCGTCGATGAAGTCGGTGATGCCGTGCACCAGCGCGTGGCTGAGTCGATCCTCCACGCTCGCCGGCGCGTCGGCCGTGCCGCGCCAGGCCAGCCTGGCGCTGTCGTCCTTGGCCGCGCCCTTGGCGGACTCGGCGATCTCGATCAGGCGCTCGCCCGCGTCCTTGCGCCGATTGAGCACCACATCCTCGACCCGCTCGCGCAGCACCGGCTCCAGGTCGTCGTAGACGCCCACCATGCCGGCATTGACGATGCCCATGTCCAGGCCCGCGCGGATCGCGTGATAGAGGAACACGGTGTGGATCGCCTCGCGCACCGGCTCGTTGCCGCGGAAGCTGAAGGACACGTTGGACACGCCCCCCGAGACCTTGGCGCCCGGCAGGTTCTGCTTGATCCAGCGCGTGGCCTCGATGAAGTCGACCGCGTAGTTGTCGTGCTCCTCGATGCCGGTGGCGATGGCGAAGATGTTGGGGTCGAAGATGATGTCCTCGGGCGGGAAGCCGACTTCCTCGACCAGGATCCGGTAGGCCCGCGCGCAGATGTCGATCTTGCGCTGGTAGGTATCGGCCTGGCCGGTCTCGTCGAAGGCCATCACCACGGTGGCCGCGCCGTAGCGCCTGACCAGCCGGGCCTGGCGCTTGAACTCGGCCTCGCCCTCCTTGAGCGAGATCGAGTTGACGATGCCCTTGCCCTGGATGCACTTCAGGCCCGCCTCGATCACCTCCCACTTGGACGAGTCGATCATGATCGGCACGCGCGCGATCTCGGGCTCGCCGGCGATCAGGTTCAGGAAGCGCACCATGGCGGCCTTGCTGTCGAGCATGGCCTCGTCCATGTTGATGTCGATGATCTGGGCGCCGTTTTCCACCTGCTGGCGTGCGACGGCCAGGGCTTTCTCGTACTCGCCGGCCAGGATCATCCTGGCGAACACCCGGCTGCCGGTGACATTGGTGCGTTCGCCGACGTTGACGAAAAGCGAACCCGCACCGATGGTCACCGGCTCCAGGCCGGACAGGCGCATCGGCGGAGGGGCGGCGGGGGCGGGCGAGGACGGGGCGGCGGCGTGGTCGGTCATGGGCGGGCAGTGTCGGGACGGCGTCGATACGGACGACCCCGGACAGGCCGGACGGCACGGCTCACCCGCGCTGCCTGACCAGGCCGGGTGAGCGTCGTTGCGAAGGCAGGTGCCGGTGCGTGCACGCCGACCTGCCGAGCCCCGAGCCTGGCGGCACGCGGATGACAGCCATCCGGGCACCGTTGCAACGCCCCTCGGGAAAGGCCTGCATTGTATGTAGGGCCGGACCCGGACGAAGCGCCGGGAGACCCGGGAGACCGCAGCGGTGGCGGCTGGATCACAATCGGCCGATGCGAACTGTGAATTTCTCCCATTTTGTCTGGTGGCCGAGGTCGATGGATCCGGCGGCCGACCCCCGGCCTGCCCCGCAGTGCGGCGTGGTGAGGCGACGCCACGTCCTGCTGGGAGCGGCCACCGCCTGTGCCCTGGGCGGCTGTGCGACACGCCGGGACCGCAGCGCCGTCGACGAGACCATGACGCTGGCGGACCTGCGTGATCGGCTGGAACAGGATTTCGCCGGCACCCCCGTGCAGTTCCACTGGCGCGAGCCGGCAGGCCAGGGCATGGCCCGGGTCCTGCAGGTGGTGGTGTCACAGCCGCATGGCTTCGAGGCGGGGCGGGTGGCGGTCAGGCCGGCGCTGGCGGCGCTGCTGGACCGGGTGGCCCCGGCGTTGCGACGCCAGGCACGCTGGTCGCTGCAGATCCTGGGGCCCGTCGATGCGCGCGCACCGGCTGCGCAGGGCAGCGAGCGGGCGGCGGCGGTGCGCGACTATCTGGTCATGAAGGGGGTGCCGCCCGGGAGGTTCGCCGCCCTGCAGCGCAGCAGCGGGGGGCACACCGAACTGCGCCTGCTAGAGCGTTGAGCGGGGGCGCTCCCGGCGCCGTTCAGGCCGCAGCCAGTTCGGTGAACAGGCCCTGCCCGGCGCAGCGCGGCCGGTAGCGGCCCACCCGTTCGGCGATGGCGCGGATATGCTCCGGCGTGGTGCCGCAGCAGCCGCCGGCGATGTTCAGGAAGCCGTCACGGGCGAACTCCTCCATCAGCGCGCCGGTGACCGGGGGCGTCTCGTCGAAGCCGGTGTCGCTCATCGGATTGGGCAGGCCGGCGTTCGGATAGCAGGAGATGGCCGTGTCGCCTGCGATCTTCGACAACTCCTCGATGTAGGGCCGCATCAGCGTGGCGCCCAGCGCGCAGTTCAGCCCGATGGCCAGCGGCCGGGCGTGGCGCACGCTGTGCCAGAAGGCCCCGACGGTCTGGCCCGACAGGATGCGCCCCGAGGCATCCGTCACCGTGCCGGAGATGATCACCGGCAGGCGCTCGCCGGTCTCGTCCATCAGCTCTTCCAGCGCGAAGATGGCCGCCTTGGCGTTGAGCGTGTCGAAGATGGTCTCGACCAGGAAGAGGTCGGCGCCGCCGTCGAGCAGGCCGCGCGCCTGTTCGAGGTAGGCGGCCTTCAGCTCGTCGAAGCTGGTGTTGCGCGCGCCGGGGTCGTTGACGTCCGGGCTGATGCTGGCCGTGCGCGGTGTCGGGCCGAGCGCGCCGGCCACGAAGCGGGGCTTGTCGGCGGTCGTGTACTGGTCGCAGCAGGCGCGGGCGAGCCGGGCGGCAGCGACGTTCATTTCGTAGGCGAGCTCGCCCAGGCCGTAGTCGTCCTGCGCCACGCGGTTGGCGCCGAAGGTGTTCGTCTCGATCAGGTCGGCGCCGGCAGCCAGGTACTGGGCGTGGATCTCGCGGATCACGTCCGGGCGGGTCAGCACCAGCAGGTCGTTGTTGCCCTTCAGGTCGGTGGGGTGGTCGGCGAAACGCTCGCCGCGGAAGTCCGCCTCGCCGAGCTTGTAGCGCTGGATCATCGTGCCCATCGCGCCGTCGAGCACGAGGATGCGCTGGCGCATCAGTGCCGGCAACTGGGCGGCACGGGTGTAGGGGCGGTCGGAGGCATTCGCTGCGGGGTTCATGCGCCGATTCTAGGCAGCGGCCCGAGGCCGGGGGGACGACGGGCTGCCGTGCCCCCCGCAGGTGCGCGCTGTGTCACAACCTGCCGGACCTGCGTGCCGCGCGGCGGTTCAGTGCAGCACGACCGGGTTCTGCGCCAGCCCGGTGTAGCCGGCCAGGTACTCGTCGATTTCTTCGGCACTGGGCGAGCGTCGCACGAGCTCCTCGACGCCGGCCTTGAAGCGCTCGGCCAGCGCGCCATCGAGGAAGACGCCCCGCCGTGTCTGCTTGTCGACGATCTCGTAGCCCCCGCGTGCCAGCCAGTCACTGCGCCCCGTGGCGGGTTCGGACCCGGGCGCAGGCACCTCGATCTGCACGACGGCGAAGTGCTCCGAGTTGTACAGCATCTGCATGGTGACGACCTCCTGGACAGGACAGTGGGCGCAGGCGGCCGGCTTTCAAGGGGCGGTCGCCTCAACGTGGCGGCATTTCCCAGGTGGTCATCTGCAGCAGCAGTGGATCGCCGCGCGCCTCGTGGAGTTCCACGCGCACCGGCCAATGGGATCGCGCGGGGTCGACCCAGACTTCGGCACGCGTGTCGTGCGCCTCTTCCGGTTCGCGGCGCAGGCGCAGCAGGCCGTCCGTCTCCCGGGCCAGGAGGCTCAGACGCCAGTGCTGCACGTCGCCGCCCACCGCGGCCACGTCCAGTGCGATCTGCTCGCCAGGGGTGGCAGCGCCCGCCTGCAGCCGCGCGGCGAGCTGCACCAGCCAGCTCAGGCGGTCCTGCAGGCCGGGCAGCAGGGGCAGGTGGCCCACCCGGGACGAGGCACGCAGCTCGCCGGGGCCGGCGCTGCTGCCCGGCGGTGGGCGCAGGAAGGTCAGAGCCCGCTCGCTGCGCCCCAGGCGCCGCTCGGTGTGGCGCAGCGGGGCCAGGCCGCAGGCATCGAAGCCACCCTCGCTGCGCTGGCGCAGCAGGCGGCCCACGAGCGGCACCTCGCTGTCGAGTTGCAGCCGGTAATGCTCACCGTCGTGGGTCCAGCGCAGCGTGCCCTCTCCCTCGATGTGCCCGCGCTGCAGGCGGTAGCCGACCTGCACCGGCGGCGGCAGATCGGCGCGGGTGATCGCGGGGCAGTTCGGCGGCACCGCCTCCTGGGCCTGCGCCGGCCCGGTGGCCTCCCGCCCGTGCGTTGGGGGCGTGGAGCGAGCGGATGCGGCGGCGGGATCCGAGGCCGGTCTCGCGACGGTTGCCGAGCCGGCCGGCGCGACGGCTGTCGGCCGGGCGCGGTGGACCGCGGTGCTGGCGGCAGGCAGCGGGCGGGGGGCGGCGGCGGCCGATGCCGCCTCGGTCTGCATCGCCGCCGGGGCTGCCGCGGCAGGCGTGGCCGACGGTGGCATCGGCTGCAGTGGCGGCAGCGGCGGTGGAGCGGCCGGCAGCACGGCCACCGGGTGTCCCGCGGGCGCAACCGGGCGCTGGGCGGGCAGCGGGTCCGGCAGAGCCGGACGCAGGTCGGGCAGCAGCCACAGGTGCAGGGCGCCCACGGCCAACCCGAGCGGCAGCAGCCGCCGCCAGCGGGTCGGCCAGTGATCCGTTCGGGGCGACGGCCTCGCGAGAGGGTCGGACATGGTGCGTGTGGGTGGAGAACGGCACGGGACTCGGGCCGAAGCGCGAAATCTACAATGCCGCCCCCTCGCCTTCTGCCCTGCGCAGCCGCCTTCCCCGGCGGCATCGCCTTGCGACGATGAAACTCGCCACCTACAAGGACGGCTCCCGTGACGGCCAGCTGGTGGTCGTCTCCCACGATCTCAGCCTGGCGCATTACGCCACCGGCGTGGCCACCCGGCTGCAGCAGGTGCTGGACGACTGGAACTTCCTGGCACCGCTGCTGCAGGACCTGTCGGAGACGCTGAACCATGGCAAGGCCCGCCACGCCTTTGCCTTCGATCCGCAGATGTGCATGGCACCCCTGCCGCGCGCCTTCGGCCGTGCCGATGCCCCTGCCAGGGCAGGGGAGGGCGATGCCGGCGAGATCGTCATGCGACCGAGCGACCCTCTGCTCGGTCCCTGCGACGATGTGTTCTTTCCTCTCGGCGGCCTCGATGCCTCGGCGGTATGGCCGGAGTTCCGTGCCGGACTGGCGGTCGTGGTCGGCGATGTCGAGGCGGGCGTCACGGCCGCCCAGGCGCTCGAGGGCGTGCGGCTGCTGACGCTGGTGAACGACTGGAGTCTGTGGTCCGCCGGCGACGAGGGGGCGGCGCTTTGCCAGCCGGGCGGCATCGGCGGCTGGACCAGCTGCGCGCCCGTGGCGGTCACGCTCGACGAGCTCGGGGGGGACTGGCAGCGCGGCCGGCCGGCCGTCCGCCTGGAGGTTCGGGTCGACGATCGCTCCTGGGGCTGCGGCGAGACGGCTGCAGATCTGCCGCAGGACTTCGGCATGCTGATCGCGCAGCTGGCCAGGCAGCGCCCGCTGCGGGCCGGGATGCTGATCGGCGCCGGCCTCGTCGGTGCCGTCCAGGGGCTGCCGGTGGCCTCCTGGCGGGCGCGCCGCGCGGCGCTGCGGCAGGCGTCCGTCCTGCCGGCCGCGGGAACGGGCGCCGCCGCCCCGGGGGCGCGCCGGGCTCGGGCGGCGAAAGCCACGCTGGCCCAGCCCTTGCCCGCACTGGCCCCCCTGCGCGAAGGCGACCGGGTGCGTCTGGAGCTGATCGGCGCGCATGGCAGCAGCCTGTGCGGGGCGATCGAGCAGGCCTGGCTGCCGATCTGAGCCCCGCGCGCGGCCGCCCGACCCGGGCGGCCGGTGACAGCGCGAGAGCGCACCGGCACAATCGGTCGGCCGATCCCCACCCGATCGGATCGCGCCGCCCCACGACCCCTCGAGGAGACCCCACGTGACCGACACCAGCAGCTACGCCCAGGCCTATTCCGATGCGTTCTCGAAGTTCGTCCCCGGCTTCGATTTCCTTCAGGGGCTGGTCAAGAACGCCGGGCACAGCCTGCCGTCGATGGGGCAGTGGATCGCCCCGGTGCTCGATCCGGCCGAACTGGAGCGGCGCATTGCCGAACTGCGCACCGTGCAGTTCTGGCTGGAGCAGAACGCGCGCATGATCTCCGCCACCATTCAGGCCATGGAGGTCCAGCGCATGACGCTGTCGGCTTTGCAGGGCATGAACGTGTCGATGGCCGACCTGAGCGAAGCGCTGAAGATCCGCGTGCCGGAGGTCTTTGCCGGGGCAGCGGCAGCGCCCGCGCCTGCCGCCGCCGAGCCGCCGCCCGCGGCGGGCAGCGACGACGCGCCGCGCACCGAGGGGGCGGCCGCAGGCGCGGTCGACCCGATGCAGTGGTGGGGGGCGCTGACACAGCAGTTCACCCAGCTGGCCACGCAGGCCATGCAGGCCACCAGCGAGGCTGCCAGCCAGGCGACCCAGGCGATGCAGGCGGCCGGGGTGGCGGCCAGCGAAACCGCCAAGGCGGCCAGCGACGCCGCCGCCGAAGCGATGGCGCAGGCGCAGCCGATGGCGGCCGCTGCGGTCGACACGGTGAAGGCGGCGGCCGAGGCCGTGGTGCAGGCCGTCCCCCGGCCGGTGCCGACGCCCGGGGCCAGATCGGTGCGCCAGGCCGGCGCAGGCGCGACGGCGGCGCCCTCGGCCGCGAGGCCAGCCGCGAAGAAGACCGCCGTGGCGGCGAAGAAAGCGGCACCGCGCAAGGCGGCCAAGCCAGGCGCCGGCGGCTGACGTGACACCACGTCCGATCGGCTGCGTGCGACAGCCATGAGCCTGCCGGCCTTCCTCGTGGGCCACGCGGCCCATCCCGATGCGCACATGGCCCTGGCGTTGGCAGCGGCCCCCCTGCAGGCGCAGGTCGTGGCCAGTGGACAGCAGCCGACGCTGGGCTGGATCTACCTGACCGACCACCATGCGGCGGCCGCGCCTGCACTGGTGGAGGAGTTGCGCCAGCGCTGGCCGGGTGTGGACTGGGTCGGCTGTGTCGGCATCGGGGTTGCCGTGAGCGGCGTCGAGTATTTCGACGAGCCTGCGCTTGTGCTGATGCTCGGCAGCCTGCCGCGCGAGGACTACCTGCTCTTTCACGGTGCCCGGCCGCTGCCGCCGGCACGGGTGCAGACGGCGCTGGTGCATGCGGATCCGCGTCAGGCCGATCTGGCCGAACTGATCGAGGAGCTCGCGCAGCGCTGCACGGGTGGCTATCTGTTCGGCGGGCTGTGCGCTTCACGCGGGCGCGACGTGCAGATCTGTGCCCCGGCGGACGATCCGCAGCGCGGCGTGGTCGAAGGCGGCATCTCGGGGGTGGGTTTCATGCCGTCCGTGGCGCTGTGCTCGCGCCTGACCCAGGGCTGCCAGCCGGTCGGGCCGCAGCGTCGCATCACCGCCGCGCAGCACAACGTGGTGCTCGCCCTGGACGGCCAGCCGGCGCTGCCCCTGTTGCTGGGCGACCTGGGAGTCAGCCTCGATCGACCCGCCGAGGCGGTGCCGAGGCTGCGGGGTACCCTGGTCGGCCTGACCGACGCTTCGGGACAGCGGGACAACGTGCACCGGGGTCGATTCGGCCTGGATACCCGCGTGCGGCACCTGATCGGGCTGGATCCGGCCCGTGCCGGCGTGGCGGTGGCCGAGCGTGTCGAGGTCGGGATGCAGCTGGCCTTCTGCCGGCGCGATGTGCAGGCGGCCCGGCTGGATCTGGTGCGCATTGCCGCCGAGCTGCGCGATGAGCTCTGCCCGGCCGAGTTGGATGCCCTGGGCGACGAGCGTCCGCTGCGTCCCGAGGACCGTGTGGCCGGTGCGATCTACGTGAGCTGCTCCGGTCGTGGCGGGCCGCATTTCGGCGGGCCGTCGGCCGAGCTGCAGATCCTGCGACACGCGCTCGGCGAGGTGCCGCTGGTGGGCTTCTTCGCTGCCGGCGAGATTGCGCATGATCGCATCCACGGCTACACCGGCGTCCTGACGCTGTTCCTGCGCGACTGAACCGGACCCCGGACGCCGTGCCTCGGCAGGAATTTCGCCCCTCGGCCGCATCACCCCGCGGCTCGGGCGAGCCTGCAGGGCAGTACAGTCTCGGCTGGTCGTGTCCGATGCGTGACCGGAGGGCCGGCTGTCGGTCCCGCGTCCGGGCCGCTGCATGATGACCGCCTCAGGAGATTGCGATCCGATGAATGCCCCCTTGCCGCCCGACACGGTCGCCGCGCCGGCGCCCCCCGTGGGCGACCGGTCCGTGCGCCCCAGCCCGCCTGCTGCCGGCGCAGCCGCGTCGTCGCGGCCCGATGCGCAGGCGCGGCGACAGCGCCAGGCCGAGGTGGTGGCGGCCCTGCAGCCGCTGCTGCCGCGAGGCGCGCTGCTCTGGCAGGACGAGGAAACCACCCCCTACGAGTGCGACGGCCTGACGGCCTACCGCGAGCGCCCGCTGGCGGTGGCCCTGCCGGAGAGCGAGGAACAGGTTGCCGCGATCCTGCGTGCCTGTCGGCGCCTGGAGGTGCCGGTGGTGGCCCGAGGTGCCGGCACCGGACTGTCCGGGGGAGCCATGCCGCATCCGATGGGCCTGACGCTGTCGCTGGCGCGCTTCAACCGCATTCTGTCGGTGGACCGCCGCAGCCGCACGGCCCGGGTGCAGTGCGGCGTGCGCAATCTGGCCATCAGCGAGGCGGCCGCGGCCTATGGTCTGTACTACGCGCCCGATCCGTCCAGCCAGATCGCCTGCACGATCGGCGGTAACGTGGCGGAGAACTCTGGCGGCGTGCACTGCCTGAAGTACGGTCTGACGCTGCACAACGTGCTGCGCGTGCGTGGCTACACGATGGACGGCGAGGCGGTGACCTTTGGCTCCGAGGCGCTGGATGCGCCCGGTCTGGATCTGCTCACCCTGGTGGTGGGCAGCGAGGGCATGCTGGCTGTGGTGACCGAAGTCACGGTCAAGCTGGTGCCCAAGCCGCAGCTGGCGCGCTGCATCATGGCCAGTTTTCCATCGGTGCAGGCCGCCGGCGAGGCGGTGGCCCAGGTGATCGCCGAGGGCATCATCCCCGCCGGCCTGGAGATGATGGACCGGCCGATGACCGCGGCGGTCGAGAGCTTCGTGCAGGCGGGCTATGACCTGCGAGCCGCGGCGATCCTGCTGTGCGAGAGCGATGGCACGCCCGAGGAGGTGGACGAGGAAATTCGGCGCATGACCGAGGTGCTCAGTGGCTGCGGTGCCACGCGCCTGGAGGTCAGCCGCGACGAGGCGCAGCGCCTGCGGTTCTGGAGCGGTCGCAAGAACGCCTTCCCGGCCAGCGGGCGCATCAGTCCTGACTACATGTGCATGGACTCCACCATTCCGCGCAAGCGCCTGGCCGACATCCTCACGGCCATCGCCGAGATGGAGTCGCGCTACGGCCTGCGCTGCGTGAACGTCTTCCACGCCGGCGACGGCAACCTGCACCCCCTCATCCTCTTCGATGCCAACCAGCCCGACGAACTGACGCGCGCCGAGGCCTTCGGGGCGGAGATTCTCGAGACCAGTGTGCGCCTGGGCGGCACGGTCACCGGCGAGCATGGCGTGGGCGTCGAGAAGCTCGCCTCGATGTGTGTGCAGTTCTCGCCGCAGGAGCGCGAACGCATGTTCGCGGTCAAGCACGCCTTCGATCCGGCTGGACTGCTCAACCCGGGCAAGGTGATTCCCACCCTGCACCGCTGCGCGGAATACGGAAAGATGCATGTCAGGAAGGGCCTGCTGCCCTTTGCGGAGCTGCCCCGCTTCTGAGTCGGGCAGCGCGATCGAACGAACCAGATCCTCTTCATGAGCAAGGCGTTGAACAGCCTCGTCGAACAAGTGCGCGCTGCACGGGACGCGCGCACGCCGCTGGCCATCCGTGGCTGCGGAACCAAGACCTTCTACGGTGAGGCGCTGCGTGGCGCGACCCTGGACACCCGGGAGCTGTCGGGCATCAGCAGCTACGAGCCCAGCGAGCTGGTTCTGACCGCCCGTGGCGGGACGCCGCTGGCCGAGGTCGAGGCCGCGCTGGCCGAGCGGGGGCAGTACCTGCCGTTCGAGCCGCCGCGCTACCCCGATCCGGAGCGTCCCGGTCAGCGCGGGGGCAGCATCGGCGGCGCGGTGGCGGCCGGCCTGGCCGGCCCGTCGCGTGCGTCGGTGGGCAGCGTGCGAGACTTCGTGCTCGGTGCCACCCTGCTCGATGGCAAGGCCGAACTGCTGACCTTCGGCGGCCAGGTGATGAAGAACGTGGCCGGCTACGATGTCTCGCGTGTGCTGGCGGGCTCGCTCGGTGTGCTCGGCGTGATCTGCGAGGTGTCGATCAAGGTGCTGCCGCAGCCGCCGGCCAGCGCCACCTTGCGTTTCGACTGCGACGAGGCCACCGCGATCGAGCGCCTGCAGGCCCTGGGCGGGCAGCCCTGGCCGCTGAACGCGAGTGCCTGGTGGCAGGGGGCGCTGGTGCTGCGGCTGGCCGGAGCCTCGGCCGCCGTGCACGGCGCGATCGCCCGGCTCGGCGGCGAGGTGATCGACCCCTTCCTGGCCCAGCGGTTCTGGAACGGCATGCGCGACCAGACCGACGAGTTCTTCGTCGAGGCTCGCCGCTCGCTGGCCGACGGCGCGGCACTCTGGCGCATCTGCCTGCCGGCAGGCAGCGCACCGCTGCCCCTGCAAGGCGAGCAGCTGATCGAGTGGGGCGGTGCCCAGCGCTGGTGGGTCACCCGGGAAGCCGCGCAGCGGGTCCGGGCTCTGGCCGCCCAGGTGGGCGGGCATGCAACCCTGTTTCGCGCCAGGGACAAGTCTGCCGTCCTGGGGACATCGGGCAGCGTGTTCACACCACTCGACCCGGCACTCGCGCAGATCCACCGTGAACTGAAGCAGGCCTTCGACCCGGACGGCGTGTTCAACCCCGGGCGTCTCTATCCGGACCTCTGAAGTTCGCGGCTGCTGCCGCACCGGCTCCATCTGCCTCTTCCTGCCGCCCCATGCAAACCCAACTTGCCCCCGAATTTCGCGGCACGCCCGACGGAGAGGCTGCCGAGGCGATCCTGCGTCGCTGCGTTCACTGCGGCTTCTGCACCGCGACCTGCCCGACCTATCAACTGCTGGGCGACGAACTCGACGGCCCGCGCGGGCGCATCTATCTCATCAAGCAGGTGCTTGAGGGGACCGAGCCGACCCGCAAGACGCAGACGCATCTCGACCGTTGCCTGACCTGCCGCAACTGCGAGAGCACCTGCCCGTCGGGCGTGCAGTACGGCAGGCTCGTCGAGATCGGGCGCAAGGTGGTCGACGCCAAGGTGGACCGTCCTGCCTCCGAGCAGCGCATGCGCTGGATGCTGCGTGAGGGAATGACCTCCTCCTTGTTCGGCCCGGCGCTGAAGCTGGGGCAGTGGGTACGTCCCCTGCTGCCGGGCGTGCTGAAGGACAAGGTGCCGGCGCGACCGCCCCAGGCGATGCACGAGCGGTCCCATCGCTGGCCGACGCGGACGCACCCGCGCAAGGTGCTGATGCTGCTCGGTTGCGTGCAGCCCAGCCTGGCGCCGAACATCAACAGTGCCACTGCCCGGGTTCTGGACGCCTGCGGCATCCAGACCCTCGTCGCCGAGGAGGTGCGCTGCTGCGGCGCGGTGCGTGCCCACCTCGGCGACCACGACCGCGCGCTCGACGAGATGCGGCGCAACATCGACGCTTGGTGGCCCCTGGTGGAGGGGCTGGCGGGGGCGTCGTCCGTCGAGGCCATCGTCGTCAACGCCTCCGGCTGCGGTCTGATGATCAAGGAGTATGGCGATGCCTTGTCCCACGACCCGGCCTACGCCGACAAGGCTCGACGCATCTCCAGCGTTGCCCGGGACCTGTCCGAACTGCTGCCCGACATCGTGGCGGCGCTAGGGCCGCGGGTGCTGGCGCGCAGCAAGGACAGTGCCGGGCTTCCTCGCCTGGCCTACCACCCCCCCTGCACCCTCCAGCATGGTCAGAAGCTGCGCGGCGGCGTCGAGGCCAGTCTCGCAAGCCTGGGCTACGAGGTCAGCGTCGCCTCGCAGGAGAGTCATCTTTGCTGCGGATCGGCGGGCACCTATTCCGTGTTGCAGCCCCACCTGTCTTCTGCGCTGCGGGATCGCAAGCTCCAGGCCCTGTCCGAGCTGCGTCCTGAGGTGGTCGTCTCGGCCAATATCGGTTGCATCCAGCATCTCCAGACCGGCACGTCGACGCCGGTGCGGCATTGGGTCGAAGTTCTGGACGAGGCGCTGGATCGGTGAGAAATTTCTCTCCTGACCCCTTGTCACTCCTCCGTTATCTGGTTATAGTCTAGGGCTTCGCTGCTGATGCCCTGGTTGTTGAGGGCGGCGGTGGCGGATCGGATCTGGCGGTTGAGTAGGTCGACGGAAGTTGACTTGGTCTGCTGGGTTCGGGGTTGGTGATGTGGGTGGACGAGTGGCTGAAGTTGTTGGCTGCTACGAAATCCGGATCGAATAACCGACCGGTTGACAGGGTTAAGTTTTTAGAACATAATTTCTGTCTTCGCTGCTGATTGCTGACGCAAACAACAGCAAGCAAACAAGAGTTGCTTGCGTTGGTTGGTGATGATGGCGGCGGCCGACGAGAGTCGGTTTCGCGAAAGCGATGCTCTTTAAAAATTGACAGCCGATAAGCGTGGGCGTTTGAAGGTGAGAAGCCTACAAACGCTCACGGAAAGAAGTGTA
>JAKLLA010000001.1 GCA_023150375.1 Burkholderiaceae bacterium | reverse complement strand
TTCCCATCCCGAACAGGACAGTGAAACACCTCAGCGCCGATGATAGTGCGCACTCGCGTGTGAAAGTAGGTCATCGTCAGGCTCCTATCCCCTCCAGCCCCCTCAGCTATCCGCTGCCAGGGGGCTTGAGCTTTTGGGGGATCGAAAGGCATTTCTTCGTACTCGTCGCTGCTTCGGAGTCTGCCTGTTTCAGGATCGCGCTGCCCCGTGCGCGCTCCGTCCTTCATCCATTACGGGGCCATGTCGAGGAACACCATGTACAAAAACCTCACTCGCCGCGCATTTGCTGGTGCCGTTTCCGGCCTCATGGCCGCCCATGCCATACCGGTCGCTGCGGCCTCATCTTCGGTGCCCGCGCCGATCAAGGCGCCCCTGCGACTGCCGCTGCGCGTGGCGTTCGTCTACGTCAGTCCCGTGGGCAGTGCCGGCTGGAGCTATCAGCACGATCTCGGGCGTCTGGCCATGGAACGTCGTTTGGGGCAGAAGGTGCAAACCACCGTCGTCGAGAACGTTCCGGAGGGGCCCGATGCAGAGCGGGTCTTCCGCGATCTCGTCGCCCGCGGACATCACCTCATCTTCGCGACCAGCTTCGGCTATCAGGAGGCCGCGCTGCGCGTCGCCCAAGAGAACCCCGGCGTGGTGTTCGAGCATGCAGGAGGGTTCAAGCGTGCGCCGAACTTCAATACCTACAACGCGCGCTTCTACGAGGGGCGGTATCTCGCCGGCATGCTGGCCGGACGCATGTCGCGCCGTGCTGTAGCCGGGTACGTGGCCGGCTTCCCGATTCCGGAGGTGATCCAGGGCATCAATGCCTTCACACTGGGAATGCGCGCGGCAAACCCGAAAGCGCAGGTCCGGGTGGTCTGGCTGAACGCGTGGTTCGATCCTGCCCGCGAACGTGACGCTGCACTGTCACTCGTGAACCAGGGGGCGGATGTCCTGACTTATCACTGCGGCTCGACCGCAGTGCCCCAGCTGGCAGAGGAGCGTCACGTGATGCTGCTGGGCTACCAGAGCGACCTGCGGCATATCGCTCCCAAGTCCCAGCTGACGAGCGTCGTTCACGACTGGGGGGCCTACTACACCCAGGTGGCGGAGGCGGTGATCGCTGGAACCTGGGGGCCGGAGCCTTTCTGGGGGGGCTTGCGACAGCGTGTCGTCCGTCTGGCGCCGTTTGCCGAAAGCGTCCCGCAGGCCCTGCGGTTCCAGCTGGTCGAGGTGGAGCGCGCAATCGCAGCTGGGCGCGTGCAGCCCTTTTCCGGTCGGCTGATCGACAACGAGGGGGGCATCCGGCAGACGGCCGGCAGCATGCGCGACGAGGACATCGCCCTGATGGACTTTCTGGTCGAGGGTGTCCAGGGGCGACTGCCCGGTCGCTGACATCGATCCCGGGGCCGGCCGCCCCGCGATCGTGATTTCGCGGTGGCGGCTCATCCGCTTCCGGGCCCCTGTTCAGGGCAGGCGGGAGCTCGGGCGATGAGCTTGCCGGCGCCGTCCTGCGTGCCGGCCCGTCCATGGGTGCCCGAGGATGGCTGCGCTGACCCGACAAGCGTGCCCGTGGTGCCGGATCGGCTGTCCGGTTGTAATCCCGACAGGAGCTGGCTCGCTGCCTGGGCCAGTGCCGGCATGTCCCCACAGGGGACTCGGCGGGCTTTGCGCGGGCATCTGCACATAAGCGGGATTTTTTGGTGGCAGTCCTTCCCGCGTTCGTGGGGTGCATGCCCGTAGAGGCCGGAGAACGCGTGAGGGCGTGGATAACATGAAGCCAAGCTCGGTGCCATGGATCTCCTCGTCAGACCCTCCGCCCTCGTCGCGTCGCCATTCAAGGACTCACCGGCATGAACTTGACCCGCCCCTCGACCCCCTCTTCGACGCCCCAGGAGCGACGCAGCATGCTTTTTGGACGCAGCAAGAAGCGCGGAGACCCATTGCAGGAACGCATCGACTGCCTGATCGGAGCCGATGCCAGCATCCAGGGCGATCTGATCTTCACCGGTGGCCTGCGCATCGACGGGCGGGTGACCGGGGATGTCAGCGTGGCCCGTGTCGACGCCGGGACTCTGACGATCGGCGACCAGGGTTGCATCGAGGGTGACGTGCGCGTCTCGCACGTGATCGTCTACGGCGAGATCCGCGGAACGGTGTACGCCACCGGCTTGGTCGATGTGCGGCCGAACGCCAGAATCTGGGGCGATGTTCATTACGGCGCCCTGGAGATGCAGGTGGGGGCTCAGATCGTGGGGCACCTGATCAAGCACAAGCCGGTGGGAGGTACCCAGTGACTTTCGCATCGAGCTTGTGCGATGCGGCCGGCAGCCAGGCGCAAGGTTCTGCCCGACCATGAACGCAGCGTCGAACCTTTCCCCGCTGCCGGGCGGCTTTCTCGACACGGTGTTCACCTACAGCCGGGGCGGTCCGCTCGATGTCGGATACGGGGGAGACCTGCAGTCGGCCTGGCGGCATTTCAGCGCGTTGGTCGCACGCGACCCGCTGGATGTCGAGGCACAGGTGCGGCGCGTCCTGGTGGCCAGCCAGCCAGGGATGCACGGCAGGGCCTTCGGGGCGCTGCTGGACCTCTTCCTGGCCCTGGGGCCGAGAGGGCGCGAACTGCGGCGCTTGATGCTCGACGCGGCCCAGGACGCCATCGAGGCCGACGAATTGCGCTTCCTCCAGGCCCATCTGGACGACGGACTGGCGCGCAATGCGCTGTTGCCGTCGGGAACCGGGGCGGTGCTCGACACCGCCGTGCTGGGCAGCGCCCATGCCGTGCAGCATGAGCGCATCGCGGTGGTCACCACCTCCCGGGTCGACGAAGCCATCTCGCTGCTCGACCATGGCGATCTGCCGGGCGCGCGGCGTCTGCTGGAGGAAGTGTTGCTCGACGACCCTCTCGACGAGACCGCCACGCGGGAGTTGTTGGCGATCTACCACCACAGTCGGGACAGCGACGGCCGGCAGGCGATGCAGGCTCGGCTGCGCGAGCGCCACGGTGCGCTGCCGCCGGCCTGGGACTGACCCCCGCATGGCCTCCTTTCTGCCGATCCGACCTTGAGCACCTTGCACGTGGAAGCACCCAAGCATCAGACGCGACTGAAGGTAGTGATGTTGTCGCTGCCCGCGCGCACCCAGGCCGTGCTGGAGTTCTTCTTCAGCAGCACCGGCCGGAGCAGCTTCTTGCCCGTCGACGAAGCGCAGGCCGAGGCCGCCATCTTCGATCAGGACACGCTCGAATCGCGTCAGCGCTGGCTGGCGTTCCACGCCCGCACCGGATCTCCCGGCATCGCTCTGTCGGTGCAGCAGCAGCCGGTGGAGGGGGCGGTGTGGGTACAGAAGCCGGTGACGCCGGCTTCCCTCCTGGCCGCGGCCGCACAGATCCATGCCGGTCGGGCGCCCGTTCCGACGGTCGCTGCGGGCAGCCTGCCGTCGGCATCTGCGGTGCCGGACTCTCCACCGGTGGCGCAGCACCCTGCGGATGCCGCTGCGGCGCAACTTGCCCAGGCGCTGGCAGGGCTGCCGACTCCGGTGCCCGTTGCCGCCGAGGGCGGGGGCCGCGACGCTGCGAGGGGCGTCTCGCCGGCCGCGGATGATCCGCCTGCGTCGCAGATTCCTCGGGCGTCCAGTGCGCCGTCTCGGCAGCCAGACGCTGCGGCGCCGGTCGACGCAGCGCGGCGCCATGTCGAACACGAGGCTGTGTCGCCGCGCCCATCCGACCGGCAGCCGGAGGTCCGATCGGCCGTGGGCGAGCTGCATCCCTTGGCAGCAACGACTGCAGAGTCTTCTCCCAGACGCGGTGGGCTGGGCGGGCTGCTGCGCCGCTTCTTCGGCGGCACCGCGGCGGCTTCGCCGAGCGCGTCGCCACGGGCGCCGGGGGGAAGCTCCAGCGCGGGCCTGCCAACGGCGCCGATGCCCCCAAGGCCGGCGCATTCACCTCAGGAGCGCGGCGCGGCCACAGCGCCTGCCGCGCCGCCCGAGCGATCCGCCGAGGTGGCGGCCGCGGTCGACGCCGGCTTGATCGTGCCGGCCGTCGAGGCGCCGTTGCCGTCGTCGGTGCCGGTCGTCCCACCGATGGTCGTCGCGCCGGCCGACCCGACCGTGGCGGCGTCCGGCGTCGCAGCGCAGCCGGTCCGGGTCCCGGATCAGGCAGGAGAGCCCGAGCCGGTCGAACCGGGCGAGCCCGCCGACTCCGCCCCGGCGTCGCAAAGTCAGTCCGAGGATCCGGCGTCGACACGCGTGCGTCTCGGGGGCGTCCTGGCCGCCCAGGCACAGGCCAACGAGGCGCGGTTCTGCGGTCTGGCCGCGGACCGCTCGGTGCAGGAGCTTGCCGAGGATCCCGAGCTGCGCTACGACCCCGAGGTGCACCTGGTCAGCGCCCTGCGGGAGGCCTATCTGGTGGGATCGAAGTGGCAGGTTCCGACGCAGCTGGAGTGCTCGGTCGGCCGCATCGTGGTGGACACCACGCGCAACCTGCTGTTGTGCGACTTCGATGCCGACCGGCTCGAGTCCTTGTTCGCCACGCCGCTGGGGCGGCGGCCAAAGACCCGGACCCTCAACCGCCAGGAACAGGCGGCCATCCAGACGCACACGCCGCACCCGCAGGGCCAGCGCCGGCTGGACGATCTGCTCTGGCGTGCCGGGCTGCTGACCGCCGTCGGTCGCCTGCCCATCGAGGCCGACCCGCAGCGCCCGATCTACCTGCGGCACTGGCCGAATCTCACCCGCCTGACCGCCATTCCGCATGCGGTCCGGATCGCGGCGATGTGGTCCGCCAGGGGCGCCTCCCTGGTCGAGACGGCGGCCACGCTGGGCATCGCGCAGCGGCACGTGATCGCCTTCTACAACGCCGCCTCGGCACTCGACCTGCTGACCGAGGACGGCAGTCACGTTCGCCGGGCGCAACGTCGCGTGGCGCGCAACCGCGGTCTGCTGACCCGGCTGCTCGGCTGGCTGCACCGCTGACACGAACTCGAAGACGGCGCCCCGACAGGCGTTCCGGGACCCACCCATGGCTCATACAGACCACAAGATCATCTTCACCGGCCCGGTCGGCGCGGGCAAGACCACGGCGATCGCGTCGATCAGCGACATCGAGCCCATCCGCACGGACGAGCAGGCTTCCGACATGACCACGCGGCGCAAGCCGGCCACCACCGTGGCGATGGACTACGGAATGATCCGCCTCGGCCCGAAGGAGAAGGTGCACCTGTACGGCACGCCCGGACAGGAGCGCTTCGACTTCATGTGGGAGATCCTGACCAAGGGCGGGATCGGCCTGGTGCTGCTGCTGGACAACACCCGGCCGGCGCCCTTCGAGGACATGCGCTTCTACGTCAGCGCGTTTCGCGACTTCATCGAGAGCACCCGGCTGGTGGTCGGCGTCACGCAGATGGACAGCCAGACCTCGCCGACCATCGATGAGTACGTACGGCAGATGAAGGAGATGGATCTGTCGGCGCCCGTGTTCGAGGTGGACGCACGCCGTCGCGACGATGTCTCGATGCTGATCCAGGCCCTGCTGCTGTCCATCGATCCGACCCTCTGATCCCGATGCGGCGGGCCGCTCCCGGCTTGCCCGTCCTGCCAAGGCGCTGCCATGGACCAATACACGCTCACCGGTGAGTTCTATCTGCATCCGACGCCGGCCGGGGCCTACTACGCCGCCAGCCGGCCCACGCCGGAGCCAGCCCGGGCCTTCCTGCAGCGGCTCATGCGCGAGTCGGAGACTCCCCGTCTGACCACCGAGCTGCTGAAGGACTGGACCGGACTGAGCGAGCAGGACGCCCTCGAGTTCGTCTACCGGCTGCAGTCTTCCGGCTTCGTGCAGGGCCTGCCGGTGCGCGTGGCGGTGCCGCCCGAGCGCATCGAGGCGCTCCTGCCGCCGCTGCTGGCGCAACTTTCCGACGAAGGTCGTGCCATCTTGGCAGAAAAGCGTGGCCTGTATCTCGGCACGGCCGGCTTTGCCCACGAAACTTCGGAGGAGCTGGCCGCGCTCGGGGCCGATCTGGCCACGGTGCATGAACGCCATTCGAAGCTGCTGCACGGCAACATGCGCCTGCGCAGCGACGGCTGGGGCATGGTCAACGCCAGCGGCTACAGCGAGATCGGCTTCTGGCCGCTCTACTTCGGCGAGGACTACTTCATCCTGGTGGTGGGCGGGTTGCCGCGCTTCAACCAGGAGGCCTTCACGACCCTGCTGTGGACCCTCGGGGTCCGCTACGGCAGCCGCAGTTGAGTCCGCGCCTGCCTGCCGATCCGACGCCCCTGTCCACTGCTTCCCGAGTCCCGACCTCTTCGACCCTCTGCACAAGGAATCTGCCATGCGCGCTGACCTGCTGAACTCCATCCTGAGCGAACTCAACGGCTCCACGGCCGACATCGAGGCCTCCGCCGTGCTCTCCACCGACGGCCTGATGATGGCTTCGATGCTGCCGGCCGGCATGGACGAGGATCGCGTGGGCGCGATGAGCGCCGCCATGCTCTCCCTGGGTGACCGGACCTCCCGCGAACTGGCCCGCGGCGAACTCGAGCAGGTGCTGGTCAAGGGTCACAAGGGCTATGTCCTGATGACCCACGCCGGCCCGGATGCCGTGCTGACCGCACTGTGCAAGCCCAATGCGCGCCTGGGCCTGATCTTCCTGGACGTCAAGCGTGCCGCCGACGCCATCAGCAAGGTCATCTGAGCCCGGGCCCACAGGGAACACCACGTCATGAACGATCACGACGCGTCGGCGCCGGGCGCCGGCGAGCCGCGCGAATACCTGCTGCGTCATCACGACGGCAGCCAGCGGCGGGTCCAGGTGCGCGACCTCGAGGTGCCCTACCCGGAGGGCAGGCTGATCGTCTCGCGTACCGACCCGGCCGGCATCATCACGCATGCCAACCAGTCCTTCGTCGACATGTCGGGCTACACGCGCGAGGAGCTGATCGGCCAGCCGCACCACATCCTGCGTCATCCCGACATGCCGGCCGCGGCGTTCAAGGACCTCTGGGACACCCTGGGCCGCGGCGAGCCCTGGCAAGGCTACGTGAAGAATCTGCGCAAGGACGGCAGCTACTACTGGGTCTTCGCCACCGCCATCCCGAACGTGCGCGAAGGCCGCGTGATCGGCTACACCTCGGTGCGCCGCAAGCCGTCGCTCACCCGGGTGCGCGAGTGCATCGATCTCTATGCGCGCATGCGTGCCGAGGAGGGGCGGCCATGACGCTGCAGCTGACCGTCAGCCCGGACTTCTCGCCGGACCACATCGCCGGCTGGTACGTGTTCAACACCTGGCTGCAGCGGCAGCTGGGCGTGCGCATCCACCTCGAGCTCTACGACGATTTCGACAGTCAGCGCCGCGCCATCGCAGCCGACCAGGTCGATCTGATCTACGCCAATCCCTACGATGCGGCGATGCTGGTGCGCGAGAAGGGTTTCGTCGCCCTGGCGGCGCCGGCCGAGCGCCCCGACGAAGCGGTGATCGCGGTCCCGGCCGAGTCCCCGGTGCAGTGCGTGGAAGACTTTCGCCCCGGTCTGCGGGTATCCGTGACCCGGGATCCGGACGTCAACCTGATCGGCATGATCATGCTCGAGCCGGCTGACCTGAAGCGCGACAACGTCGTGACCCAGCAGGTCGGCAGCTACGTCCTGGTGGCCAAGCACCTGCTGCTCGGCAAGGCCGACTGCGGCTTCTTCCTGAAAGAGGCCTTCGACGACCTGAGCGCGCCGATCCGCCGTCAGCTGCGACCGCTGGTGACCAGCCAGATCGGCGTCGTGCGTCACGTGCTGATGGCCGGTCCGCGCATGCGCGAACATGGCGAGCGCCTGACGCAGCTGCTGCTGGGCATGCACGACGGCCGGGCCGAGGGCGGCGCAAGGGTGCTGGAGGCGCTGGGCCTGACGGCCTGGGAGCCCCAGGCCCAGGAGGACACCGAGTTCATGATCGACCTGATGGACACGCTCATGCGCTGATCCTGCCGACCGACTCCCCAGCTGTTCCGACCATGCCCCACCACCGCTTGCCGACCGCTGTCGCCCTGGCCATTCTGGCGCTGATGGGGGGGCATGCGCAGGCCCAGCCTGCTGCTGCCGACCTTGCGCAAACCGCAGATGCCGCGGCGCTGCCCGCGACGGTGGCGCGCGACAACCTCTGGAACCTTGCGGCCCGTCTGCCGCTGCCGGCCGGCGCAAGCCGGCCGCAGGTCATGGCCGCCCTGCTGCGCCTGAACCCGGAGGCCTTCCTGCAGGGCAACATGCACCGTCTGCGGGTGGGTGTGGCGCTGCGGCTGCCCTCTGCAGCGGAGATCCTGGCCGAGCCGTCCGGACCGGCTGCGCGCCTGGTCGAGCAGCATCGCCTGGCACTGCAGCCCGGCGCAACGGGTCCGATGCCCCTGCCCGTGCTGCCCGCGCGCGCAGTCCCGTCCGATGCGAAGGGCCCGGGGCCTGCTCGTTCCGCGTTGCCGGGGGTGCCTGCGGCCGCACCGCCGGTCGGGGGCGCGTCTGGCGCAGCCACCGCGACGGCCTCGGCCGCGTCGGCCGATTCGGCTGCGCGCGCACGCTCCTCCGCCGCCATCGAACCGGTTCCCGCTTCGCCGGCACCGGCCTCCAGCCCCGCGGCCGATCGACCGGCCGCGCCTGCGGCCAGTGCGGTTGCCGCCGAGCCGGCCTCGGCCCCGGCGATCACCGCCGAGCCGGCCTCCGCTGCCCTGCCTGTTCCCGGGCCTGCGCCCGCGGCAGACGGCTCGGGCTGGGTGCGCTGGCTGCCCTACCTGCTCCTGGTCGCACTGGGCGGTGGCGCCTGGCTGCTCTGGCAGCGGCGGCGCCGCGACCGCGAGCAGCAGCGCTTCACCGACTCGGTCGTTTCCAGCTTCTACGACGAGAACGGCGTGCGCCGCCCCTCCCGGCCCAAGCTCATCGATGTGTCGCAGGCCGGCGTCGAGACAGCGCGCACGGTCGAGACGCTGCGTCCCGCGGCCGAGCTGGTCCGCTCAGGGGACAGCAGCCTGGTGGTGCCCGATCTCGACGACGGTCGTCACCGCGAGGCCGCGTTGAAGCTGGAGATGGCGCGCACCAGCCTCGAGGTGGGGCGCAGCGAGGCCGCCCGACTGATGCTGCAGGCCGTGCAGCGTGAAGGCAACGCGGCCCAGCAACTCGCCGCAGGCGAACTGCTCGGGCGACTGTCGCCGGTTTGAGGCGGCCAGACCATCGCCGCGCCGCTCGCACAGGCGGGCAGCATCCGGGACGACCGGCCCACCGTGGGCCTGCAGGGCCGCGCTCCGGTTCGGCGGCGCGCCCTGCGCCTGTGCGGCCGATGCGGGGGGCCGGTCAGACCAGGCGGCGCGGCGAGAAGCGCTTGGCGGCTTCCACGCGGCCGGCTTCCCGCACTGCCTCGGTCAGCAGCCGGTCGGCCTCGACCGGGCCCAGCGTCTCGCACAGTGCGACGTAGAACTGCTCGACGATCTCCGCCAGGCTGGCGGCCGAGCCGAGAATCAGCCAGTCGGCCTGCCCGGCCTGCGACCAGGCGCTGCGCAGCTGCTCGCGCAGGCGTGGCCCGCCGCGCAGCCGCGGCAGCATGGCCGTGGCGCTGTCGCGCAGCTCTTCCAGGGCGGCCGGATGGGACTGTTGAGCGGCCTGCAGGGCCGCCCGCATGAGGGCGGCGAACACCTGTGTCTCGGCCGGCGGCTCGCTGGCTGCGGCCTCCTCTCGGGATCGGGCCGGCGGCTCCGGCGCCGGTGGCGCGGCTGGAGACGGTGAGGCGACTGGTGGCGTCGTCGCCGGGGCGGCCGCCGTCGGAGGCGCGGGCATCGGGGGGGCCATCCCGCGTACCGCTTCGGCGTCCCAGGCGCTTCTGCGCAGGTCCGTTTCCGGTGCCGGGTCTGCAGGCAGTTCGGCATCCGGCCGAGCCAGAGCCTCGTGATAGGCCGTGTACAGGCGCTTGCGAGTCCCGGCATCGAGCAGGTGGCGCGCGGCGACGGCATCGATGAAGGCGATCACCGCGCCGATGCCGTCCTCCTGGGTGCCGGCCTGTGCCGTCAGCAGGGTCAGCACATCCGGCAGAGCGGCCTCGCCCAGCACCGGCACCAGCGCGGCGCGGGCGGCACGACGTCGATGGGCGGCGCGGCTCACGTCGAGGACTCCATGTTCAGGCGGCCACGGGCTTCCTGGAACTCCGGATAGCCGAGTTCGTGATGCTCGGTGTAGTCCAGGCCGCGTTGTTCGTTCAGCGTGGGCGCGCGCAGACCCATCAGCCGGTCGAGTCCCCGCAGCAACAGGTACGACAGTGTCAGCGAGAAGCCGAACGCCACCGCTGCGCCGAGGGCCTGCACGGCCACCCGCTGCGGATCGAACCAGTCGCCTTCGAAGAAGAGACCGGCCGCCAGCAGGCCCCACACGCCGCCGAACCCGTGCACGGCGATCGCGTCGACTGCGTCGTCGATGCGGCGGCGACGGATCCATTCGGCGCCCCAGGTGCACAGGGCGCCGCCGATCAGGCCGGCGATCCCCGCGCCGACCGGGCTCATGCTGCCGGCACCGCCCGTGATCGAGACCAACCCGCACAGACTGCCGTTGATCGTGGCCGACAGCAGCACGGGACGGCCGGTGCCGCGCATGAAGGCCAGCGCACCCAGCCCGCCGGCGCAGGCGCCCAGGTGGGTGTTGAGCAGCACCGTGCCGAGATTCGACGAGGCGACGCCCGCAACGCTGCCGCCGTTGAAGCCGAACCAGCCCAGCCAGAGCACGAATCCGCCGAGCGCCACCATCGGCAGGTTGTGGCCCGGGATGTCGCGCACCTCGCCCTGACGGCCGAATCGCCCCAGCCGCGGGCCGAGCACCCAGACGCCCGCCAGCGCTGCGGCGGCGCCCACCGTGTGCACGGCGCCATCGCCGGCGAAGTCGATGAATCCCAGCGACTTGAGCCAACCCTGGGGATGCCAGGCCCAGTGGGCGTAGACGGGATAGACCCCCAGGCCCAACAGGCAGGCGAAGGCCAGATAGGTGCCGTAGCGCATGCGTTCGGCGACAGCGCCGGAGACGATCGACACCGCGATGGTCGCGAACATGCCCTGGTAAAGCAGGGTCATGGCCTGCAGGCTGGTCTGTCCGGTCGGGGCGAACTGGCTGGTGCCGATCCAGCCGCCCAGGCTGTCGCCGTACGCAAGACCGAATCCCGCCAGCCAGAACAGCAGGCCGACGAAGCAGGTCCCCAGGTAGACCTTCATGATCACGTTGATCGCGTTCTTGGCCCGCGACAGGCCGCCTTCGACCAGGGCAAAGCCGGCCTGCATGAAGAACACCAGGGCACAGCAGACGGCCAGCCAAGCCAGATCGATCCATTCGGTCATATGAGCATCGTCCGTCGAGGGCACCACAAGGGTGCGATCCGGGGCGCGGGCCCCGGGCGGCAGGACGATGCAGATGCGGGGCCAGATCGGCCGCGCCAGGCGGCAGGGGCCCCCCGCACCCACGGGGGAGAAGGCCTCGGTGCCGCGATCCCGAGGCGTTCGCCGGGCCGGCCGCGGGCTCAGGACGAGCCTGGCTGCGCCCCGGACGGGCCTGGACCGACTCCGCCAACGGCCGTGACCGCTTCAATCAGGTGCATGCACCGCGGTGCGCACCATGACGGAGCTCGTCATGCCGCCCGCGTCCGACCACCGGCCGCTTCGGGTCGGCCGAGGCCGCGTCAGGCCGGAAAGACGCCGGTGGACAGATAGCGATCGCCCCGGTCGCAGACCACGAAGACGATGGTGGCGTTCTCGAGCCGGCGCGCCAGTTGCAGCGCTACCCAGCAGGCGCCGGCCGCCGAGATGCCGGCGAACAGCCCCTCCTCGCGGGCAAGCCGGCGCGCCATGTCCTCGGCATCGGCCTGGCTGACGAGCTGCAGTTCGTCGACGCAGGACGGGTCGTAGATGCGCGGCAGGTAGGCCTCGGGCCATTTTCGGATGCCCGGGATGCGTGAACCCTCGGCGGGCTGGGCGCCGACGATGCGCACCTGCGGGTTGTGCTCCTTCAGGTAGCGCGACACGCCGGTGATCGTGCCGGTGGTACCCATCGCACTGACGAAATGGGTGACACGGCCCTCCGTATCGCGCCAGATCTCCGGGCCGGTGGTCTCGTAGTGGATGCGCGGGTTGTCCGCATTGGCGAACTGGTCGAGCACCCGGCCCTTGCCCTCGCGCTGCATCTGCTCGGCCAGATCGCGGGCGTACTCCATGCCGCCAGCCCGTGGGGTGAGGATGAGTTCCGCACCATAGGCCTTCATCGTCTGGGCGCGCTCGATCGACAGATCCTCCGGCATGATCAGCAGCATGCGGTAGCCGCGCACCGCCGCGGCCATGGCCAGCGCGATGCCGGTGTTGCCCGAGGTCGCCTCGATCAGGGTGTCGCCGGGCCGGATGTCGCCACGCTCCTCGGCGCGCCGGATCATGCCGATGGCCGGGCGATCCTTGACGGAGCCCGCCGGGTTGTTGCCCTCCAGCTTGGCCAGCAGCACGTTGCCGCGCGCCTCGGCCGCTGCCCCGGGCAGGCGTTGCAGCCGCACCAGCGGCGTGGCGCCGATCACGTCTTCCACAGTCTTGTAGCGCACCATGTCATCTCCTGCTGCGGCATTGTCGCAGCAAGCCTTGCCGGCCGCTGCAGGGCGGAATGCCCATGCCATAATCGCGCCCCGCGGCCTGACAGCGCCCGGTTCCCTGCCGGAGTGGCGAAATCGGTAGACGCAGTGGATTCAAAATCCACTGTGCAGCGCGGGCAAAGATGCGCTAAGTCCTTGTGACGATTGACTTTTTTCCCCTGTGGACCGGCCGGGGACGGTGATTGCGTCATTAGATGCGCGTCCACAGCCAGGAATCTACCCCACCACAGGCAGGCCGAGCGAGGGGGAAGGGGTCGACGGGGTGACTTTCTAGCCGCCCCTCTCTCTTCTCGATTGCCCTCGCGCCTCAGACGAAATTTCAGCCTCGCCAAACTTCCCCGTCGACCTATCCCTGTCCCCAGGTAGGCGCGAGGTCAGGGGCGGCCTTCTCGGCACCCAGCGGGGCGACCAGTCGAGAAGGTCGTGGACAGTCAACAGGTAGCGGAACACCGCCACCAAAGCCTCGTGCTGTCTGCGGCGGGAGACCCTCGCCTGTCTTTGCGGGCTGCTGGTGGGGTGGACGTGGACGTCGCCGGCCTGCTGGCGCTGTTCGCCCTGCTCGGCCCGCCCGCACTGCTCGCCCTGCTGTCCGACCCCGACCCGCTGCCCGACCCCGACCCCGACCCCGGGCACCGGCCCGCCGGTGGGGTGGACGTTGCCGTCCCCGCTGTCCTGTCCGGGTCTGGTCACGGCAGCGCCTCCAGGTCGTCGGGGTTGCCCCCGCCGTCATGCCCGAGGGACGGGGCGCGTCCGGGCCTGCTGCCGACCGAGACCGCAGCCAGACCCCGGCGCTGCAGCTCCAGGCCGTGCAGGAGGGCGACGGTACGTCCGTAGGCGGCCTGCGCATGCAGCGCTGCCCTGAGCAGGCGGGCGCGGTCATCCGGGCGCTTGGCGCGCACCGCCTCGGCCGCCATCCGCTGCCAGAGCGCATCCAGGAGGGGGAGATGCCCCGACAGCTCTTCGAGGGCCGCGGGCGACGTCGGGTCGCGCAGGCGGGCAACCCGCTGTCTCAGTTCCTCGAGGGCCGCGGCCGGCGGCAGGCCTTCGCTGCCCATCGTCAGGGCCAGCAGGTAGGCCGATCCGCGCTCGCTGACAGTCTCAGGCGGGCGGGCGGGCCCAGTGTTTTCGGCTTCCGATTCGTTCATTTTGGTGTCCTATACCCCCGGGGTATGTGAGGATAGGGGGATGCGGGGGATGTTTTCAACCAATACGGGAAACAATGAATAGGGGGGTAGACTTGATTGGAAATATCCCCCTTATCCCCCCAGCCCCCCAAAAGTCGGCGACAGGTCAGTGAGTGGACCGGGTTACGGCCCAAAGAAGGCTTCCCTGACGCTTCGCGCCAGCCCGCAAGCACAGCCCGCCGACGGACCGGTCCCGGCGGTTGAGCAGGACCCGGCCGATGCTTTGCGACGACAGCTCGCGCTGCTTCGTCAAGTCCCACAGTGCGGAGTGCACCCGACCCTCGGGACTCCTGTCGCTGCGGCTGGCCCCGATCCGGAACCAGTGCTGCGCCTCGACTGCGGTGAACGGCTGTCCGCCGCTGCACTCCTCCAGGGCCTCGAGCAGGTCGCCCAGCGTGCCCAGCTCGGGGTCGGTCGCCGATGCGTCCGAGAGCATGGACGCGGCCGGGTCGCCCACCCCCCAAGGCAGGCTGTCGGCCAGCCCTTCCCGGGCCAACCACAGCACAGGCTGTCGGCACAGCTTGTTCCAGTCCGAGAACCCGCCGGCATCGCCCCGAACCACTGTCGGCGCGCCGGCCTCGAAGTAGCCGCGCCACAGCGTGCAGGCAGCGACAGCGATGCGCCTGCGCAGCTGCAGGGCTGTTTCCACAGGGTCGAACTCGAAGCTCCGGTGCGTAGGCCTGTCCCCGGCGTTGATCCGGACCCAGACGGTGCGGCGCAGCAGGTCGGCGTCGACCGACGCATTGTTTCCCGTGAGCGTGAGCAGGAAGTGGGCGGCGATGTCGACTGTCTTCGTAGACCCGAGCACGCGACCAGACAGCCGGCCCGAGGTCAACATCCCCGTAAGCGCGGCACTCTTCACATGCCCGATCAGGTTATCGATGCAAAGGCTGCGCGCATGGTCGACACCATAGGACAGCAGCATCTTTCGCACCTCTTCGTCGCCAGCGGGAAGGGTGGCGATCCCGGGGATGCGACCTTCGACCAGCGCCCCCAAAGCTAGTGCTGCCTTCGTCTTCCCGCTGCCCTGCTGCGCTGCGTCGAAGAGCACGGCCGGGCAGGTGCGCAGGACGGGGCGGCACAGGGCAGACAGCACCGCAGACACAAGTCCTGCGGCATCGTCCGGCGACGTGAACCGGTAACCCGACCACGGCGCCAGCATGTCGACCAGCGCGGCGCGCAACTGGTCTTTGCTGGGCCGCACAGGCACTGTCGGCGACCAGTGCCGATCCAGGGCGAGATACATCGCACTGTCACGGTCATAGCCCGGCTTCGTGATGACCCTGCCGTCCGGGGTGGCGAAGGGCAGGTCGAGAACGGCAGTAAGGGGTTTGAGCGGCATGCTTTGCTCCTAGTAGGTTGCGAGGTGGCTCAAGACAAGGTCGGCCAGATCGGGAGGGATGTCTGCGGGCGCCACACCGCGCCCTGTCTGCCGGAAGAAGGCAACAGCGGTCCCCAGCAGGTTCAGGAGATGAGCCCGGGTCAGGGTTACAAGGCGGTCGTTGACCAGCACGACAGGAGAACCGTCTGCGTGGAACACGCAATCGAGGTCCGAGACCACAGCGGCAAGCTGCTGCACGACGTCGTCCCTTCCTCCTGCCACAGCGGTGACCCTGACCCGCTGCGCCCGCAGCCTGTAGATCTGTCCGCCATCGTCCAGGCTGAACAGCACCGGCGACGCTTCGTGCAGATACAGGACCGCGTCCGGCGAACCACTGCGATGCTCGGGGTTCAGGGGGTCGAGACAGGTCGCGCCGTGCCACCGATCCCGATCGGCCAGCACCTGCCCCACTGTCACCAAGGTGCACCGGCCATCCTGCCCCACCACAGACAGTTCGAAGTCGCCAAGAAGTACCCCGGCGAGCGCCGCATCACAGGCTGCACCGATGCGCGCTTCCGCCTCGCTGGCGCTGCAGCCTGCTCGCATCAGCTCGGGCACGCGGCGACCGACTGTCGAGGCCCGATGCAACTCGCGCAGGCGCTGCGCTTCAGGCAGAGCCGCAGCCTTCGCCTGTGCAATGAGGCCTTCGAGCCTTCCTGCTTCCTCGCTGCTCAGGTCCGCAATCGACGCCCTGCTGTCCAGCCATCCGCCCGGCCTGACCACGACGTCGCCGCGCCGCTGTTCGAGGGGGGGCTCACAATGCGAGCCCCCCACGAAGAGCAGTCGCGCCGCTTCCCCCACCGCGAGGTCGACGGGGCAGCGTTCGAGCAGGGCGCCGGCCGAACTGACCTTGACTCGGCCATGTCCTGCCAGCCAGAGCCGGGCGGCAATGACCTTCAGCGCTCGGGGCCAGTCCGACGCATCGGCGACCGGCACCACCACATGCTGTCCACGCAGGCCCGTAAGGTCCTGGTCGCCGTGGAAGATGTGCGAAGAGCCCGAGGGGCGCCACAGCATCGCGGCATCCCGCAGCGCAGGTGCGGCCTCGAAGAGCATGTCGAAGAGCTGATCCCGCGAGATGCCGGCTTCATCGCAATCGATGAAGCCGATCCCCGGGCCACTGGGCAGGGCGAAGCAGTCCTTCGTCCGCGTCAAGGCACCCGGCCTGTCACCGGCTGCAGCCCGGGTCGTGATCGCGCCAGACTCGCTGCCATCCAGCGGGATCGAGGCGCAAAGCGCTTGCTTTGTCGACACATCGCGCAGGATGTCGACCAGCGCAGACACGCTGTCGAAGCTCAGTACCTCATAGCTGCCCGAGGTCATCTGCGCCGCGGTCGTCTTCTTGGCCTCGCCGTCGACCCACTCCCAGCGCTTGGCGAGCAGGGCGGGCGAGGTGAACAGGGTCAGGCGGCCTTTCACGTCGCACCTCCGCGCAGGACGTAGCAGGCGAACCGGCCGGCCCGCGCTGTGAGGATGTCCAAGCCTTGCCGGCGCAGTTCCAGCACCCGGGCGGCGCAGTTCGCCACACCCATCTGGCGCAGCTCGAGCGTGGTCCGGGGACCCTGCTTCAGCGCTTCCAGGACGCGCACCTGCTGCGCCGTGCGCTCGCTGTCGAGGGGGGCGAAGTCGGTATCGAGGAACGGGCTCATGCTGCACCCCCATTCCCGACAGGGGCCCAGTCGGCGAGCCGGGCCACGTCGTCGCCGGCCTCGCGCAGCACCTCGGCCAGGCCCCGCAGCGCCTGCCAGTCGGCCGGCTTCATCTGGCCTTCGTCCGAGAGCGCCCACTCGATCCGAGATACCCCCGCCCGTACCAGTGCAGCCACGTCGCGCACGTCGGCGAGCAGCTCGGGCACCCGCTGCCCCGACTTCGCAAAGCCCCGGCTGTCGAGCAAGGTCGCGCCGGCCTGCAGCAGGGCGTCGACTGGGGCGTCGACCTTCCCGACCATCCGGCCCGCCAGCTCCCAGGCACCGCTGGGCAGGCTCGGAAGCCTGCTTCCGAGCCAGAAGCGGACCTCATCGGCCGGCCAGATCAGATCCCGCCCATTCGCAGCCCGTCGGGGACTAATACCCCGGAACGAACCATTTCGACGGACTGCGAGCGCTACCGCATCGGGCGTCACCCCTGCCAGGCGGGCGACTTCACTCGTTTCGAGCGTGAGTTTCGAGACTTCAGCCATTCCGGCCACCTCCGGTTTCAAGATGGCCGAATTCTTCCCGTCAGGTCGCCGACATGACCGGGTTTTGCAGATTCCCGCAGGAACCTGCAGAAACCCTACCCGACAGCTCTTAGAGGCTGCGCCGGGGTCGAGGACTTGACGCGCCGGGGCAGCAGTCCTTGCTGTTCCAGCGCTTGAATGGTGGCACTGCGCCAGAACTTGCCGTGCCCTGCCTTGCAGCCCGCAAGCCAGGGATAATCCGCTGCATGGTCGAGTTTCGGCTTAACCGCGGCAAAAACCCACTTCCCATACTCGCCTTCGAGCACCCTGCCCAGCGCAGACAGCTTTATCGACTGGTCGTCGGGGCGCGCCACCTCAACCTGTCGGCCCCGCTTCGGAAGACGAACACCATGCAGCGCCAGCCAGGCCAGCAGGTCGACGGAACACAGGGCCTCGCCACGCTCACCGAGCGTCAACAGCGCGGAACCGACGTCTTCGGCACGCAGGAACTCTTCATGTCGGTAGTGGGGGACCATCTCGGCACCCTGCGGGACGTCCCGCTCCGTCGGCGTCGACCCCATGATGCGCTGCACCTCGACCCATTCCCCGCGACCTGCGTCGAAAACCCTGTAATGGTTCCAGCTCTTCGACTCATAGGTCTTGATCGTGGTCTTCAGGGTCCCGCGCTCCACAAGCCTGTCGATCATCCGGGCCATCTCCGCCACCTGTTCAGGCTCAGGGCTGAAAACCCCATCCGATGCGGCAAGATAGGCCACCGAGGCGCGCGAGAGCATTTCCGGTGCAGTCTTATCCTGCACGGACCTTAGAAGGGCGATCATGGAGTTTCCCCAGTTCATCCCGGTCCGTAGAGGGTCACGGCGCAGCGCCGGAACCGGGGAGAAGCGACGCTCGGACTAGGTGGCGATCCCAGTGCGTGCCGTGACGTCGGCGAGATTATCACGGGCTCGATTTCGACGTCGTCGCTACCGAGCCCCTCGAATCAATCTCGCCTGCAGGCCCCTCGGAGTCGAGATTAGGCCCCCGCCGCGCCGATTCTGTCCGGCCCGCCGGCCTGCACCCCATCAGCTTCGAGCAGACCGAGCAGCGCCAGCCAGGCCGAAACCCGCCCGCCACCACCCACTGTCCTGCACCCGCCCTGACAGTCCACCCCTGACAGTCCCCGCTTCGCGGGGGCCACCCACCTGTCAGGGCCCGGACCTCAGGCTGTCACCCCCCACAGCCCGAGCAGGTGCGCCTGTACACGCTCGAGCGCCCCCCGCACGTCGTCGGCGCCGAGCCTGACGTAATGCCGCTGCGTCACCCCTGTGGCTGCGTGGTTCAACAGGCGCTTGATCTGCAGTTCATCCACGCCGAGACGCGCCGCGATCGAGGCGAAGCCGCGCCGCAGGTCGTGCGGGCTCCACTCCTGCCCGATGGCCCGCCCGATGCGCTCGTAAGCGCCCCGCAGCGTGGACTCGCTCACCTCGGGCAGGCTGTCACCCAGGGCCCAGACAAGGGCAGGCGTGACAGGAAGGGTGTGGGGCCGCCCTGTCTTCGTCTGGCCGATCGTGAAGCTGTCTGCGGCCGGGGACCACGCTGCGGCGGGCAGGTCGCGCAGTTCCTCGCGCCGGCACCCCGTCAGGGCCAGGGCGCAGAGCAGGCGGCGCACGGGCTCGGCCTCGCCCTGCAGGGCCGCGAACCATGCGCCCTGCAGTGCGTCCGGGATGAGCCGATCGCGGGGCGCCACTGCCACGGCACCCCCGGCCAGCGCCCGGGCTCGCGTGACCACCTCGGGATCGATCGCCGGGCAGGCTGCAGCCGCGTGGCGCAGCACGGCACCGAGGTGCCGCAGCAGCTTCGCCGCTGTCGCCGGCGAGCGGGTCGACAGTCCCTTGTAGGCTGCAGCCAGCCCCGCGGGGTCGACCGACGTCGCCACCCTGTCCAGCCAGGGCGCAGCGTGACGCTCGAGGGTGCCCCTGCAGTCGCGCACGCTGGCAGGGCGCATCGTCCCGCGGCCGAGGTAGGCCTGCAGCGCTTCGCGCAGCGTGGGCACCGCCGCCGTCCGGCTGATCCGAGGGTCGACCCCTGCCCACACGTCGCGCAGGGCGTCGACGGCAGCGCGGCGGGCATCGTCGACGCTCAGGACAGGGGCGCGCCCGAGGTTGACCCGATAGGACCGGCCTCGCGCGGTCGCATGCATGTAGAACGTCCGGCTACGGGGCCCCACCACCAGCAGCAGGTGCGGCACCTTGCTGTCCCGGATCGTCTGCCTCCCCTCCTTCGGGCGGGGCAGGTTGATGACCACGCTGTCCGTCAAGGACATGGTGCGATGCTGGGCAAACTGTGTCATTAGATGCGTCACGGCGAGGCCTTTCCGGACGCAACCACCGACTGTCTCGACAGTGCTGTCTTTCGTCGCTCAGGACCCCCGATCGGGCTCTTTCTCATAGAGCCCATGCCATAATCGCGCCCCGCGGCCTGACAGCGCCCGGTTCCCTGCCGGAGTGGCGAAATCGGTAGACGCAGTGGATTCAAAATCCACCGCCCTCATACGGCGTGCCGGTTCGAGTCCGGCCTCCGGCACCAGGAAAGGGATGCGGTCGGGCATATGCCCGGGCGATTGCCTGCCGCCTTGCGGCGGCAGCGCCGAGCAGCCAGCGCGCTGCGCCCTCACGCCGGTGACCGCCGGCCCCGTCGACGAGCCCGCTTCTCCATGCCGCAGCTTCCCCCGATCACCAAGGCCCTGATGCTGGCCTGCGTCGCGATGTTCTGCGCCCAGCTGCTGTTCGGGCCCTGGATGGAGGGGCTGCTGGCGCTCTGGCCGATCGGCTCCGGACACTTCCTGCCCTGGCAGCTGCTCAGCTATGCCTTCCTGCATGGCGACATGCTGCACCTGTTCTTCAACATGCTCGGCCTGTGGATGTTCGGCGCCGAGATCGAGACGATCTGGGGACGCCGCCGCTATACCCACTACCTGATCGCCGGCGCACTGGCCGGCGCAGTGGCCCAGCAGATCTTCGCGCTGATCGTGCCCGCCGGCGGTCCCACGCTGGGGGCCTCGGGGGCGTTGTTCGCGGTGCTGCTGGCCTTCGGCATGATGTTCCCCGACCGGACGATCATGCCGCTGTTTCCGCCCATCCCGATGAAGGCCAAAGTCTTCGTCGTGGTGTTCGGGGTGATCGAACTGCTCTCCGGTCTGGCCGGGCGCAGCGGCATCGCGCACTTCGCCCACCTGGGCGGCATGCTGGGGGGCTGGCTGATGATCCGCTACTGGCGCGGCCAGCCACCCTTCACGTCGCGCGGCCGGCGTCGCTGAGCATCGACAGCGGGGAGGGGGCCGACCCGCCTGCAGCGGTCAGCGCGGCCAGGGCCTGCTCCACCGTGGGGTAGCGCAGCGCCAGCCGAAGCTCCTGCTTCAGGCGTCGGTTCAGCAGCCGGCGCGACTCGCCCAGAAAGCTCAGCTGCATCGGCGACATCGTGCGGCGCGCCTCCTCGATCGCAATGCGCGGCGGTGGCGGCAGGCCGCAGGCCGCGGCAATCCGGTCGAAGTGATCGCCCGTCTTCGACTGTGCATCGTCGCAGACATGGTAGGCGCGTTGCGGGGCGCCGCGCAGCAGGGCCCGCAGGCAGGCGCGCGCCAGGTCGTCGGCGTGGATGTGGTTCGTGTAGACGTCGTCGCGGGCCTGCAGCACGGGGCTGCCGCGGTGCAGCCGCTCGCGCGGATCGCCGCCGGGCCGGTCGAAGGCATAGATGCCCGGGATGCGCAGCAGGCTCGCGCGGGCGCCGCGCCGGGCGGCCCAGGCGCGCAGCTGCCGTTCGGCGTCGACGCGGCGCCTTGCCCGGTCGGTGGCCGGGGCGACCGGACGGGTTTCGTCGAAGCAGGCGCCCCCCGCGTCGCCATAGACCCCGGTGGTGCTGCCGTAGACCAGCCGGCGGGCCTGATCGCTGCGCGACAGCGCCTGCAGCAGGGCCGTGCTGCGCGGATCCCTGTGGCCCTGGCCGGGCGGCGGAGCCAGGTGCAGCACGCGCGGGGCGAGCGCGGCCAGCCGTCGCAGGCTGGCGGGCTGGTCCAGGTTGCCGGGCAGGGCGGTGACACCCAGGGCCCGCAGCGCGGCCGCGGAGGTCGGCTGGTGGGTCAGGGCGCGGATGCGCCAGCGCCCGCCGAGCAGGCGCACGACGCGCTGGCCGACATCACCGCAGCCGATCACCAGCAGGCGGGGCCGGCGCAGGGCGGCCGGCGGCGACAGGCGGGGGGCACACGCGGGGCGGGCACAATGCCGACTTCTGACATCGGAACCTCGACGGGAACCTGGGGACATGACTTTCTCCGTGATCGTTCAGCCGGCCGGGCGCACATTCTCGGCCCAGCCTGACGAAACCCTGCTGGCGGCGGCCATCCGCCAGGGCATCGGCCTGCCCTACGGCTGCAAGGACGGCGCCTGCGGCTCCTGCAAGAGCCGACTGCTGGTCGGCCAGGTGCGCCATGGCGTGCACCAGAGCAAGGCCCTGACGGACGCCGAAGAGGCCGCCGGAGCCGTCCTGACCTGCTGCGCCGTGCCGCTGAGCGACTGCGTGATCGAGTCGCGCCAGGTCAGTGCGGCCGGCCAGTTTCCGGTGGTCAAGCTGCCGATGCGGGTCCAGTCGCTCGAGCGCCGTGCGCCCGACGTGATCGTGATGACCCTGCAGCTGCCGGCCAACCAGGCCTTCCAGTACCACGCCGGGCAGTACATCGAGTTCCTGCTGGCCGACGGGCTGCGCCGCAGCTACTCGATGGCCACGGCGCCGCAGACGCTGCCCGGGCGCATCGAGCTGCACCTGCGCCACATGCCGGGGGGCGTCTTCACCGACCATGTCTTCGGTGCGATGAAGGAGCGCGAGATCCTGCGCGCCGAGGGTCCCTACGGCGGCTTCTACCTGCGCGAGGAGAGCGATCGCCCGCTGATCCTGCTGGCCTCGGGCACCGGCTTCGCGCCGATCAAGGCCATCGTCGAGCAACTGCGCATCCGCGGCAGCCAGCGGCCCGCCACGCTGTACTGGGGCTGCCGGCGCCGTGCCGACCTGTACCTGAACGACTGGGTCGAGGCTGCCGTGGCCGAGCTTCCCTGGCTGCGCTACGTGCCGGTGCTCTCCGAGCCTGCCGGCGAGGATGCCTGGACCGGGCGCTGCGGGCTGGTGCACGAGGCGGTCATGGCCGACTGGCCGGACCTCTCGGGCCATGAGGTTTACGCCTGCGGGGCGCCCGTCATGGTCGAGAGTGCGCGGCGGGACTTCCTGGCCCGCTGTGCCCTGCCTGAGGAGCAGTTCTTTGCCGACGCCTTCACCAGCGCGGCCGACAAGGCCTGACGCTGCCGGGGTGGCTCGGCAGCCGCCCCGGCAGCCGGGCATGAAAAAGGCCCGCAGTGCGGGCCTTTTCGATCGCCACCCGGGAACCGGCGTGTCAGGCGGCCGGGGCAGCCAGCGCCTTCACCTTGGCCGACAGGCGGCTCTTCAGGCGGGCGGCCTTGTTCTTGTGGAAGATGCCCTTGTCGGCGATCGAGTCGATCACGCACTGGGCAGACTTGAAGGTATCGCCGGCCTTGGCCTTGTCGCCGGTGGCGACGGCCTTCAGCACGCTCTTGACGGCGGTGCGGAACTTCGAGCGCAGCGCCGTGTTGGCGGCGTTGAGCTTGACGTCTTGACGGGCACGCTTGCGACCAGAGGCAATGCGAACCGTCTTCTTCTTGGCTTTGGAAGCGGTGGCCATGTGTGTGCGAGGTCCGGGTGGAAAGCCGGCGAGTCTACCACGCTTCCGGGCTGCGTTGTGCAGTCGATGCGCGCACCAGCGCTTCCGGTCGGTCGGCCGCGGTCGATAATCGCGCATCGGCCCGACAGCGGGCCTGCCCGCGGCCGCCCCGAGGCGGCCGCTGTCCTGTCTGCCTTCGCATGAACCTGCTGCGCGCCGCTTCCGTCGTTTCCCTGCTCACGCTGGCGTCGCGCGTCACCGGCCTGGTGCGCGAGCAGCTCATTGCGGCCACCTTCGGCGCCACCGCGCTGAGCGACGCCTACCAGGTGGCCTTCCGCATCCCGAACCTGCTGCGCCGCCTGTTTGCCGAGGGTGCCTTCTCGCAGGCCTTCGTGCCCATCCTGGCGGCCAGCCGGGCCACCGAGGGGGACGAGGTCACGCAGCGGCTGATCGACGCGGTCACCACGGTGCTGCTGTGGGTGCTGCTGCTGACCAGCGCCACCGGGGTGCTGGCCGCGCCGGTGCTGGTCTGGCTGATGGCGGCAGGTTTCGGCCCCGAGGCGCACGACGCCGCAGTGGTGATGACGCGCTGGATGTTCCCCTACATCGGCTGCATGTCGCTGGTGGCACTGTCGGCGGGCATCCTCAATACCTGGAAGCGCTTCGCGGTGCCGGCGGCCACGCCGGTGCTGCTGAACCTCTCGGTCATCGCGGCCGCCTGGTGGCTGGCGCCGCGCCTGGAGGCCTGGGGCTGGCCGCCGATCTACGCGCTGGCCCTGGGGGTCATGGCCGGCGGGCTGGTCCAGCTGGCCGTGCAGGTGCCGGCGCTGCGCCGGGCCGGGGTCATGCCCCGTCTGTCGATCGGCCTGGGCGCGCTCAGCCGCGCCTGGGCGCATCCGGGCGTGCGCCGCATCCTGCGCCAGATGGCGCCTGCCCTGCTGGGCGTCTCGGTGGCGCAGCTGTCGCTGCTGATCAACACGCAGATCGCCTCGCACCTGCCGGCGGGCTCGGTGTCCTGGCTGACCTATGCCGACCGGCTGATGGAGTTCCCGACTGCCCTGCTGGGCGTGGCGCTGGGGGTGGTGCTGACGCCCCAGCTGTCGGCGGCGCAGGCCGCGGGGCAGGAGGAGCAGTACTCCGGCCTGCTCGACTGGGGGCTGCGCCTGGTGCTGCTGCTGTCGGCGCCCTGCGCGGTGGCGCTGCTGGTCTTTCCCGAGCCGCTGATCGCGGTGCTGTACCACTACGGCCGCATCGGCGCGCACGATGTGGCGCAGACCGTGCTGGCGCTGCGCGGCTACGGCGCCGGGCTGCTCGGCCTGGTGGCGGTCAAGGTGCTGGCGCCGGGTTTCTATGCGCGGCAGGACATCCGCACGCCGGTGAAGATCTCCGTGGTGGTGCTGGTGCTGACTCAGCTGCTGAACCTGGCCTTCGTGCCCGCGCTCGGCCACGCCGGCCTGGCGCTGTCGATCGGCCTGGCGGCCTGCGTGAACGCGCTGTGGCTGCTCGTGGGCCTGCGGCGGCGGGGCAGCTACCGGCCGGCACCGGGCTGGCTGGGCTTCGGCGTGCGCATCGCGCTGGCCTGCGCGGTCATGGGTGCCGGCATGGCCTGGGCCGCGCAGGGCATCGACTGGATCGGCCTGCGTGCCGCGCCCCTGCTGCGGGTGGGCTGGCTGAGCGCGGTGCTGGCGGCATCGGCGCTGGCCTACTTCGCGGTGCTGCTGGCGCTGGGGCTGCCGCTGCGGCAGTTCCTGCGCAAGGGGTGAGGCCACGGCAGGCCGTGCCAGCCGATACACTCTTCGCATGGACTGGACCGCGCCGACGCCCCTGGACTACTTCGCCGCCCTCGTCGCCGAGGACGACAGCCTGTCCCTGACCGAGGCGGCCATCGCGGTGGCCCAGGCCGACGATCCCGGGCTCGATACGCAGGGCGTGCTGGCCGATCTGGACCGCCTGGCGGCGCGGCTGAAGGCCCGGCTGCCGCAGGACGCCAGCGCGCTGCAGCGGCTGCGCGCGCTGCACCGCTACTTTTTCCAGGAGCTGGGCTTCGCCGGCAATGTCAACGACTTCTACAACCCGGCCAACAGTCATGTGCACGAGGTGCTGGCCACGCGCCGGGGCATTCCGATCAGCCTGGCGGTGATCTACCTGGAGCTGGCCGCGCAGGTGGGGCTGAAGGCGCAGGGGCTGTCCTTTCCCGGGCATTTCCTGGTCAAGCTCAGCCTGCCGCTGGGGGATGCCGTGGTCGATCCGCTGACCGGCCAGTCGCTGTCGCGCGGCGAACTCGAGGAGCGGCTCGAGCCTTACCTGGATGCGGGCGAGGGCCTGGGCTTCGAGGCTGCCGGCCGCGTGGGCGACCCGCTGGCGCTGTTCCTGAAACCGGCACCGCCGCGCGAGATCGTGGCGCGCATGCTGCGCAACCTGGCGTCGATCCACCGGCACGAGGGCGACCTGCCTCGCCTGCTGCAGGTGCAGCAGCGGCTGGTGCTGCTGCAGCCCGAGGAGTGGGACTGGCGGCGCGATCGCGGCGAGACGCTGGCGCAGCTCGGGCAGACCGAAGCGGCCATCGCGGACCTGCGCGAGTACCTGCGCCGCGTGCCCCAGGCCAGCGACCGGGGGCGCATCACGGCCCGCCTGGAGGCCCTGCTGGACGCGGGCCCGCCGCGCTGGCACTGAGCCGCACCGATGTCGCTGCACCGCGTTTCCTAGAATGCAGGCCCGCCTCCCTGTCGCGGCGGCGCTGTGCCCGCGCCGGCTGCCGCGGGACCTGCCCAACCGACGCTTGCCGATGTCCGATCGCGCCGACTGCCCCGCATGACCCTGACGCCTGCCCAACGCCTCGGGCTGGCCTGGCTGGCCGTGGCCCTCGCGCTGCTGGCCCTGGTCTGGCTGCTGGCGCCGGTGCTGATGCCCTTCCTGGCCGCGGCGGTGCTGGCCTACGCGCTGCACCCGGCCGTCGAACGCCTGGCCCGTCCGCGCGGACCGCTGCCGCGCCTGCTGGCGGTCACGCTGGTCGAGCTGGCCGCGGTGGCCGCTGCGCTGGGGGTGCTGCTGCTGATCGTGCCCATCCTCTCGCGCGAACTGCCGCTGCTGCGCGAGCAGATTCCCGTGCTGGCTGCGCGCATCAACGACCGCCTGGCGCCCTGGCTGGCGTCCTATGGCATCACGGTGGCGCTGGATGTGGCCAGCATCAAGGCCTTCGTCGTCAAGTACCTCAGCGCCAATCTGGAAGACTGGCTCGCCGCCGCGCTGAGCTCGGCGCGCATCGGCGGCAGCTTCGTGCTGGCCATCGTGGGCAATGCGGTGTTGCTGCCGGTGGTGTTGTTCTACCTGCTGGCCGACTGGCCCCAGCTGGTGACCCGGGTCCAGGCCTTCGTGCCGCCGCGTCATGCCGCGGCCGTGCAGGGGTACCTGGCCGAGTGCGATACGCTGCTGGGCCAGTACCTGCGCGGGCAGCTCTGGCTGATGCTGCTGCTGGCGGCCTACTACACGCTGGCGCTGGCGCTGGCCGGCTTCGATCTGGCGCTGCCGGTGGGTGTGTTCACGGGGCTGGCGGTGTTCGTCCCCTACCTGGGCTTCGGGCTCGGGCTGGTGCTGGCCCTGCTGTCGGGCGTGCTGCAGTTCGCCAGCTGGTACGGCGTGCTGTCCGTGGCGCTGATCTACGGCCTGGGCCAGTTGCTCGAGAGCTTCGTGCTCACGCCGCGGCTGGTCGGCGAGCGCATCGGGCTGCACCCGATCGCGGTGATCTTCGCGCTGCTGGCCTGCGGTCACCTGTTCGGCTTCGTCGGCGTGCTGCTGGCCCTGCCGGCAGGCGCCCTCGCCCTCGTGGCCCTGCGGCGCCTGCGCAGCGCCTACCTGTCGAGCCCCCTGTATGGCACCGCGGGCTGACGTGTTTGCGTTCACGGCGCTCTGGGGGCAGCCTCTTCGGGGGGGCGGGCCGGCCAGTGCGCGGATGCCTGGCGGGTGCGGGCGCAGGCAGCTCGCGTCCTGGCGTGTCGGAGCCGGCGCCCACGCAGGGCCGGGAGGGCTGCGGCATGGCTGACCTCGACCGCTTCGATGCGCCGCCCCTGCCGATGCCGATGCGCCAGGTGCCGCTGGCCCTCGGGCCCGCGCCCGTGTGGCGGCTCGACAACTTCCTGCCCGGCAGCAACGCGCAGTGGCCGCAGCTGTGCGAGGCCCTGACCACGCCGAGCGCCGCAGCGCCGCTGTACCTCTGGGGCCCGGCGGGCTGCGGCAAGTCGCACCTGCTGCGTGCGGCGGCCGGGCTGGTCCAGGCCGAGGGCGACAAGGTGGCCGCCTTCGACCTGGGCACCGGACTGCCCTGGGAATTCGACGAGACCGTTCGCCTGCTGCTGCTGGACGATTGCGATCGCTACGACGCTGCGCGCCAGCAGGCCGCCTTCAGCCTGTTCGTGCAGGCCAGCGCCTGCGGCATCCCGGTGATCGCCGCCGGGCGGCTGCCGCCGGTGGACCTGCCGCTGCGCGACGACCTGCGCACCCGGCTGGGCTGGGGACTGGTCTACCAGATCGATCCGCCCACCGAGGCGCAGGTGCGTGCCCTGCTGCGCCGCGAGGGCGACCGCCGCGGCGTCCTGCTGGGCGACGAGGTGCTCGACTACCTGCTGCGCCGCAGCGCCCGCGACATGGGCCACCTGATGAGACTGCTCGACCGTCTGGACCACCAGGCCCTGGTCGCGCAGCGTGCCATCACCCTGCCGCTGGTGCGGCAGGTGCTGTCCGACGACGAGACGACATGACCTCCCAGCCTCCACCGGCCGATGCCGGACCCCGACTGTGCCTGTTCGACCTGGACGGCACGCTGATCCCGATCGACTCCGACCATGCCTTCGGCAGCTTCATGGTCGACATCGGCTGGGCCGACGCCCAGACCTTCCGCGCGCGCAACGACGACTTCTACGCCGACTACCTGGCCGGCACGCTGGACCTGCCGGCCTACGTCGAATTCGCCACCTCGGTGTGGCGCAGCCGGCCGGTCACCGAGGCCGAGGCCGAGCGCGAACGCTTCATGTGCGAGGTGATGCAGCCGCAGATGCGGGCATCGGCCCAGGCGCTGGTGCGCGAGCATCAGGCGGCCGGCGATCTGGTGGCCATCGTCACCGCCACGAACGAATTCGTCACGGCGCCGATCGCGGCGGCCTTCGGCGTGGAGCACCTGCTGGCGGTGCAGCTCGAGCGCGAGGCCACCGGCGCCTGGAGCGGCCGCATCCGCGGCACCCCGACCTTCCGCGAGGGCAAGGTGCAGCGCGTCGACGACTGGCTGGCCACTCTCGGGCGCCGGCGTGCCGACTTCGCCGAGATCGTCGTGTACAGCGACTCGATCAACGACCTGCCGCTGCTGGAGCTGGCCACCCAGCCGGTCGCGACCAACCCGAGCCCGCCGCTCGAAGCCATCGCCCTCGAGCGCGGCTGGCGCATACTGCGGCTCTTCGACTGATTCAATGATCAAGAACTTCATCGACAAACTGCTGGGCAAGGCCAGCCAGGGGGGGCGCATTGCCGGGCGACTGGGCCTGCGGCGTCCCGACGCCCAGGACGCGGGTGGCCGGCACGCCGTCGGACAGCGCATCGAGGTGCCGCGCGAGCAGCATGGCATCGACCCCAGGCTGCTCGACGAGCGTGCCGTCAAGGTCGTCACCACCTTGCAGGACGCCGGCTTCGAGGCCTACATCGTCGGCGGTGCGGTGCGCGACCTGCTGCTCGGGCACCGCCCGAAGGACTTCGACGTCGCCACCAACGCCACGCCCGAGCAGGTCAAGGCCCTGTTCCGGCGCGCCTTCATCATCGGCCGGCGCTTCCGCATCGTGCACGTGGTGTACGGGCGCGGGCGCGAGCACGAGGTGATCGAGGTCTCCACCTTCCGCGCCTACCTCGATGCCAGTGCGGCCGAGCAGGTGGAGGGCAACGAGAAGACCTCCAAGGGTGAGCTGGCCGGCAAGAGCCACGTGGTCGACGCCAGCGGTCGCGTGCTGCGCGACAACGTCTGGGGTCCGCAGGACGAGGATGCCGCGCGGCGCGACTTCACCGTCAACGCGCTGTACTACGACCCGAAGCGCGAGATCGTGGTCGACTACCACCATGGCATCGAGGACGCGAAGCAGCGCCTGCTGCGCATGATCGGCGACCCCGAGACGCGCTACCGGGAGGACCCGGTGCGCATCATCCGCGTGGTGCGCTTCGCGGCCAAGCTGGGCTTCGCGATCGAGCCGGCCACGCGCGCGCCCATCCTGCGCATGGCCGACCTGCTGGGCAACGTGCCGGCCTCGCGGCTGTTCGACGAGATGATCAAGCTGCTGCAGACCGGCCACGCCCTGGCCAGCCTGGAGGAGCTGCGTCGCCAGGGGCTGCACCGCGGCGTCTTCCCGATCCTGGATGCCGTGCTCGACGACGCGCACCGCCACGACGGGCGGGAGAAGTTCATCCACCTGGCGCTGTCGGACACCGATCGCCGTGTCCAGGACGGCCGGCCGGTGGCGCCCAGCTTCATGCTTGCCTGCATGCTCTGGCACGACGTGGTCAAGCGCCGCGACAGGCTGCGTGCGCAGGGCGAGCCGGCCATGCCGGCGCTGCTGCAGGCCATCGACCAGGTCTTCGACGCGCGCATCGGCGACATCTCCGGGCGTGGCAAGCTGGCCACCGACATGCGCGAGATCTGGACCATGCAGCCGCGCTTCGAGCGGCGCACCCCGTCCAGCGCCGAGGCGCTGTCGGCGCAGCCGCGCTTTCGCGCCGGCTTCGACTTCCTCGCCCTGCGTGCCGAGGCGGGCGAAGCCGATCCCGCGCTGGTGCAGTGGTGGGAGCGCTATGCCGCGGCCGCGGCGCCCGATCGCCACGGCCTGCTCGAGGCGGCCCGTCAGGAAGACCAGCAGCGCCGCAGCACGGCCGTGCCGGAGACTGCAGCAGCCGAGGCGAGCGGGGCCGCCGGCCCGCGCAAGCGGCGGCGTCGCCGCAAGCCGGCGGGGGCCGCGGCGGGCGAAGGCGGCAGCGGGGCGGCGACGGCGCCCGCCCCGGCCGGCGACGGCGGTGACGACTGAGGGCGGTCGCCCCGGCCAGCCGGCTGCCGGGGGCGCCGCGGCCCTGGCGGCGACCGGGGTCTGCGCTGCCGCATCCGGCGTAGCCGCTGCGCAGGCGCCCTGTCGGGCCTACATCGGGTTGGGGGCCAACCTGGGCGACGCGCGCGCCGCGCTCGAGGCGGCCTGCGAGGCGATGGCCGGGCTGCCGGGCGTGCACCTGCGCGGCCGCTCCTCGCTGTATCGCAGCGCACCGGTGGACGCGGGCGGGCCGGACTACCTGAACGCCGTGGCCGCACTCGACACCTCGCTGGACCCCTGGGCGCTGCTGCAGGCCCTGCTCGGCATCGAGGCCCGGCACGGTCGCGAGCGGCCCTACTTCCATGCGCCCCGCACCCTCGACCTGGACCTGCTGCTGTACGGCGATCTCTGTCTCGAGCGGCCCGGCTTGACGCTGCCGCATCCCCGCGGCCATCTGCGCGCCTTCGTGCTGCAGCCGCTGCACGAACTGGCCCCCGGTCTGCACTGGCCGGGGCAGGGGCCGCTGGCCGGACTGATCGCCGCCACCGCGGCGCAGCGCATCGAGCGCCTGGTCGACGAACCGTCCGGGCTGTGGGCGGCGGGTGGCTGCGGAGCGGGGCGGGCGAGCGGATAAACTCGCGGCTTCGTTTGTGACGAATTCATGACGTTCCGGTGACAACGGCGCTGCGCAGGGCGCTGCGCGGGGGAACGCCGCGGGTTCGCGCTTCACCGGAGTCCCCATGCTGTTCGGCAAGCTGCTGCCGCGCGAAGGCAACTTCTTCGCGCTTTTCGACGCCCATGCTCAGGCCATCGTCGCGGGTTCCCGCGCCTTCCAGTCCCTGATCCGCCACTACGGCGACACGATCCTGCGCGAGAAGTACGCCGCCGAGGTGGACGGGGCCGAGCACGCGGCCGACAAGATCACCGCCGAGGTGAACCGTCTGCTGCACAAGACCTTCATCACGCCGATCGACCGCGAGCAGATCCACTCGCTGATCAACGCGATGGACGACATCCTCGACCTGCTGCAGGATACCTCCGAGACCCTGGCGCTGTACGACGTGCGCCATGTCACCGAGGAGGTCGACCGTCTGGCCGATCTGTCGGTGAAGTGCTGCGAGCGCGTCGCCCATGCGGTGTCGCTGCTGTCGCAGCTGTCCAAGCATGCGGTGGCCGAGGCCACCGTCAAGACCTGTGGCGAGATCGACAGCCTCGAGTCGGATGCCGACCGCGTGATGCGCTCGGCCATGTCCAAACTCTTCCGCGAGGAGGCCGACATCCGCGAGCTGATCAAGCTCAAGGCCATCTACGAGCAGCTCGAGTCGATCACGGACAAGTGCGAGGATGTCGCCAACCTGATCGAGGGCATCGTCCTCGAGAACTCCTGAGCGGGGCCTTCGCCATGGACATGGTGCAGGTCGGTTTCTGGACGGTGGCGCTGCTGGTGCTGCTGGCCATTGCCTTCGACTTCATGAACGGCTTTCACGACGCGGCGAACTCGATCGCCACCGTCGTGTCCACCGGCGTGCTCAAGCCGCAGCAGGCGGTGCTGTTCGCCGCCTTCTTCAACGTCGTCGCGATTGCGGTGTTCCAGCTCAAGGTGGCGGCCACGATCGGCAAGGGCATCGTCGAGCCGGGCATCGTCGACCACCACGTGGTGTTCGGTGCCCTGATCGGGGCAATTGCCTGGAACGTGATCACCTGGTGGTACGGCATCCCGTCGAGCTCCTCGCATGCGCTGATCGGCGGCATCGTCGGCGCGGTCACCGCCAAGGCCGGCCTGACCGCCCTGGTCGGCCAGGGCATCTGGAAGACCGTGGCCTTCATCTTCGTGTCGCCGGCACTGGGTTTCCTGCTCGGCTCGCTGCTGATGGTGATCGTGGCCTGGCTGTTCCGCCGCACGACCCCGTTGAGGGTGGATCGATGGTTCCGGCGGCTGCAGCTGGTGTCGGCCGGCCTGTACAGCCTGGGGCATGGCGGCAACGATGCGCAGAAGACCATCGGCATCATCTGGATGCTGCTGGTGGCCTCCGGCTATGTGGCCGCCAGCGACAAGATGCCACCGAGCTGGGTGATCTGGGCCTGCTACCTGGCCATCGGCGCGGGCACGATGTTCGGCGGCTGGCGCATCGTCAAGACGATGGGGCAGCGCATCACCAAGCTCAAGCCGGTGGGCGGCTTCTGTGCCGAGACCGGCGGGGCCATGACGCTGTTCATCGCCACGGGCCTGGGCATCCCGGTCTCGACCACGCACACCATCACCGGGGCGATCGTCGGCGTCGGCGCCACCCGCAACGCCTCGACCGTGCGCTGGGGCGTGGCCGGCAACATCGTCTGGGCCTGGATCTTCACGATCCCGGCCTCGGCCGCCGTGGCGGCCGGCGCCTACATGCTGAGCTTGAAGCTGCTGTGAGTTCTTGCGGGCGGCCGGCTTGCGGCTATACTCGCCGGTTTCCGGTGACGGCAGAACGCGCCCCAGGCGTACGCTGCACGTATCTAACGGGGCTGGAACTCTTCGCGAGGAAGCGCTGCGAGCGCAGGGCCGACAGGCCCGACGCGGCGGCTTCCATAACTGATCTGCTGGCCTGAGTGTCTCCTGGTCGGGTGGGTCACTGAACGTTGGTGATCAAGGAAACATCATGGTCGTGATTCGACTCGCACGCGGCGGCTCCAAGAAGCGCCCCTTCTACAACATCGTGGCTGCGCACAGCCAGAACCGCCGTGATGGCCGCTTCCTGGAGCGCGTGGGTTTCTACAACCCGGTGGCCGCCGGCCAGGCCGAAGGCCTGCGCATCGAGCTCGACCGCCTGGAGCACTGGGTGGCCCATGGCGCTCAGATGTCGCCCACGGTGCTGCGCCTGGTCAAGCAGGCCCGTGCCAAGGTCGCTCCGGCGGCCTGAGTCCGAACCGCTGCCGGTGTGTATCACCGGCGCGAACGAAGCGCGGGGCCTGTGGGCCCCGTTCTGCTTCCTGGATCCCCTTTCCTGCCCCCCTCATGAGCACCCACGACGACGACCTTTCCTGGCCCGACGATGCGGTCGAGGTGGCCCGTATCGGCGACGCCTGGGGCGTCAAGGGCTGGATCCGGGTCGAGCCCTACGCACGTGATCCCAAGGCCCTGCTGGCCTCGCGGCGCTGGTTCCTGCAGCCGCCGGCCGGCCGGCCCCGGCCCGCCGCGGCGCCGGTGCTGCCGCGCCTGCTGCAGATCACCCAGGTGCGCGAGCATGGCGACGGGGTGGTGGCCGCCGCGGGCGAGATCGCCGACCGTTCGGCCGCCGAAGCGCTCAAGGGCGCGCGCGTCTTCGTCTCCCGGGCCAGTTTTCCGGCCGCCGCGCCGGGCGAGTACTACTGGGTCGACCTGATCGGCCTGGACGTGGTGAACCGGCGCGGCGAGTGCCTGGGCCAGGTGGCCGACCTGCTCGACACCGGCGCGCACAGCGTGCTGAGGGTGCTGGCGCCCGTGCCCGCGGCGACCGAGGGGCAGGCCCCGGCCGCCGAGCCGTCGACCTCGCCCGGCAAGCGCGCGCGTGCGAAGGCGGCCGCGCCCGAGGAGCGCCTGATTCCCTTCGTGGCCGCCTACATCGACGAGGTGCGCCTGTCCGAGCGGCGCATCCTGGTCGACTGGGAAGCCGACTACTGAGACCCCCTCGGGGCGGGCTGCAGGAGTGTGCATGCGCATCGATGTCCTGACCCTGTTTCCCGAGCTGTTCCGGCCCTTCCTCGAGGTCGGCGTGACCCGCCGCGCCTTCGAGTCGCGCCAGGTCGATGTGCGGCTTTGGCCGCTGCGTGACTTTGCCAGCGACAACTACCGCCGCGTCGACGACCGCCCCTACGGCGGCGGGCCCGGCATGGTGATGCTGGCCGAGCCCCTCGAGCGGGCTGTGGCGGCCATCCGGGCCGAACGCGGCGACGGCCGTGAGCGCGCGCCCTTGATCTACTTCAGCCCCGCCGGGGTGCCGCTGACACAGCGGCGCGTGCAGGCCTTCGCGGCCGGCAGCGGAGCCCTGCTGCTGTGCGGGCGCTACGAGGGCGTCGACCAGCGCTTCCTGGATCGCCATGTCGACGAGGAGATCAGCCTGGGCGACTTCGTGCTCTCCGGTGGCGAACTGCCGGCGCTGGCGCTGATCGACGCGGCGACCCGGCTGCAGCCGGGCGTGCTCAACGATGCGGCCTCGCACCAGCAGGACAGCTTCTCCGACGGGCTGCTCGACTGCCCGCACTACAGCCGGCCGGAATGCTGGGCCGACCAGCCGGTGCCGCCGGTGCTGCTGTCGGGCCACCACGGCGAGATTGCCCGCTGGCGCCGCCGCCGGCAACTGGCGCTGACGGCCCGCCGCCGCCCCGAGCTGATCGAGGCGGCGCGTCGCGCGGGCCAGCTCGACCGGGACGACGAGCGCTGGCTGCAGCAACTGGCCGCAGATCCGACGCTATAATCCGCGGTTTTGATCCTCTGCCTGGCCGAAACCGAAGGTTTCGCGTCGAGCTGCCGCTTCTGGCAGCCCCGACGCACTGCTGCCCGATGCAGCGCGGCGATCCGGTCCGACCGGTCGCCTCGGGTGCAGGCACGATCCCTAGGAGTGATTCGAATGGACCTGATCCGTCAACTCGAGCAGGAAGAGATTGCTCGGCTGAACAAGACCATCCCGGCCTTCGCGCCCGGCGATACCGTGATCGTCAACGTCAACGTGGTCGAAGGTACTCGCAAGCGTGTGCAGGCCTACGAAGGCGTGGTGATCGCCAAGCGCAACCGCGGCCTGAACAGCAGCTTCATCGTGCGCAAGATCTCCAGCGGCGAGGGCGTCGAGCGGACCTTCCAGCTCTACAGCCCGCTGATCGCCTCCATCGAGGTCAAGCGCCGTGGCGACGTGCGTCGTGCCAAGCTGTACTACCTGCGCCAGCGCAGCGGCAAGTCCGCCCGCATCAAGGAAAAGCTGTCCTGAGCGAAGCGAAGGGTCGCGCGAGCGGCCCGGCCTGCATCGCAGGCCGTACAGCTTTCGGCATCCGCCAAAAGCTGTCCTGAGCGAAGCGAAGGGTCGCGCGAGCGGCCCGGCCTGCATCGTAGGCCGTACAGCTTTCGGCATCCGCCAAAAGCTGTCCTGAGCGAAGCGAAGGGTCGCGCGAGCGGCCTCACTGCACGGCAGGATGCCTTCTGCCAGCGCCCGCAAGGGCCGTCCACCGGACGGCCCTTTGCTTTTGGCCCTATGCTGGCGCCATGTCCCGTCCCGCGCTGATCCGTGACCCGCGCGCCATTCCCGTGGTGGCGCAGGATGCCCATCTGCCTGCCGTGCCGGCGCCCCGGCTGACGGCCGACGCGCTGCGCCGGCGCTTTGCTGCGCCGCTGGACTGGCAGCCCGAGTTTCCCGGCGACGGCGGGCGTCTGGAGGGGCGGGCGCTGCGGCCTGCCTCGGTGCTGGTGCCCCTGGTGCAGCGTCCGCAGGGGTTGGCGGTGCTGCTGACCCGGCGCACCGATCATCTGCACGACCATGCCGGGCAGATCAGCTTTCCCGGTGGCCGCGCCGAGGACGACGAACTCGGCGATCCTGTGCGCACCGCCCTGCGCGAGGCCGAGGAGGAGGTCGGTCTGCCCGCACGCCATGTCGAGGTGATCGGCTGCCTGCCGGCCTACACCACGGTCACGGCCTATGTCGTGACCCCGGTGGTGGCCCTGGTGGAGCCCGGCTTCGACCTGTCCCCGGACCCCTTCGAAGTCGCCGAGGTCTTCGAGGTGCCGCTGACCTTCCTGATGACGCCGGCGCATCACCGCCGTCACGAGGTGGAGCTGCCCGGTGCAATCGGGCGGCGCCAGTTCCTCTCGATGCCCTGGACCGGCGGTGCCGAGGCGCGCGAGTACTTCATCTGGGGCGCCACGGCCGCGATGCTGCGCAACTTCTACCGCTTCCTGAGCGCCTGAGGATCGACCGTCAGCCGTCCGAGCCGCACGGTCGGCCTGCGTGGACGCGAAGGGCGCCGGCTATCATCCCGACATGAGCTTTCTCGCGGTTCTGCTGGCCCTGTTTGTCGAACAACTTCGGCCGCTCCCGCATGGCAATCCGGTCCACGAGGGTCTGGTGGCCTGGGTACGCTGGACCGGCCGCAATTTCGATGCCGGCCGCGAGCACCACGCCTGGGTGGTCTGGGTGGTCAGCGTCGCGGTGCCCTGCGTGATCGTCTGGGCCGTCTTTGCGCTGCTGTTCCACTTCAGCGTGCTGCTGGCGCTGGCCTGGAACCTGGTGGTGCTGTATCTGACGCTGGGTTTCCGGCAGTTCAGCCACTATTTCACCGACATCCGCGAAGCGCTGGAACGCGGTGACGAGGAGGCCGCGCGCGGCCTGCTGCAGCAGTGGCGGCACCTGGATGCCAGCGAGCTGCCGCGCAACGAGGTGCTGCGCCATGTCATCGAGCATGCGCTGCTGGCCTCGCACCGGCATGTCTTCGGCGTGTTCTTCTGGTTCGTGCTGGGCTCGGCGCTGGGGCTGGGCCCGACCGGCGCCGTGCTCTACCGCATGGCGGAGTTCTGTGCGCGCTACTGGTCGTACAAGAGCCACGTGCTGGGCGCGCCGACCAATCTGGGGCTGATGCAGCGCTCGCAGGCCGCCTTCGCCTGGGTCGACCATGTGCCCGCAAGGCTCACCGCAGCCGGCTTTGCCGTGGTCGGCAATTTCGAGGAGGCGGTGGACTGCTGGCGCAACCATGCCGGCCTCTGGAAGCAGCGCAACGACGGCGTGCTGCTGGCTGCGGCAGCCGGGGCGGTGGGTGTGGCCCTCGGCGGCGCGCCGGCGCCCGAGATGCAGCCCGACCATGGGCGCAGCTTCCAGGCCGGCGGGATGAGCGCCGATCCGCAGGCCGAGGGCAGCACGCCGGGGGCCGCCCCGCAGCTGGGCCACCTGCGTTCGGTGGTCGGGCTGGTCTGGCGGGCCGTGGTGCTGTGGATGCTGCTGCTCGCACTGCTGTCGCTGGCCAACCTGCTCGGCTGAGCCGCACGGCTCACCACTTCGACCGGCTCAGTTCCTCGCGCAGCGACTGGTAGATGCGGTAGCGCGAGGCCGCGATGTCGCCGCGCTCCAGCGCGGCGCGCACCCCGCAGCCAGGCTCGTGCAGGTGGCTGCAGTTGTGGAAGCGGCAGCTGCCCAGATGCGCGTTCAGGTCGGGCATCCAGCGCGGCAGCTCGGTGGGGTCGATGTGCTGCAGGCCGAATTCCTGGAAGCCCGGCGAGTCGATCAGCGCACCGCGGCGCGCCTCGTCCAGCCAGTACCAGCGTGTGTGGGTCGTGGTGTGGCGGCCGGAGTTCAGCGCGGTGGAGATCTCCGCCGTCAGCGCCGCGGCCTGCGGCACCAGCAGGTTGACCAGCGTGCTCTTGCCCGTGCCCGAGGGGCCCAGCACCAGTGTGGCGCCCTCGGCCAGCCGCTCGGCCAGCTGGCGGCGGGCATCGGGCTCGCCGTCCGGCCCGCGCGGCTTCAGGGCGACTTCGATCAGCTCGTAGCCCATGGCCCGGTAGGGCGCCAGGCGCTCGCGCGCGGTCGCGGCGGCCTCGGTCAGGTCGATCTTGTTCAGCGCGATCAGCACCTCGATGCCGGCCTGTTCGGCGGCGATCAGCGCGCGCGCGAGCTGCTGCTCGCTGAACACCGGCTCGGCGGCCACCAGGATCAGCAGCCGGTCGAGGTTGGCGGCGAAGGACTTGGTGCGCCACTCGTCCTGGCGGTAGAGCAGGTTGCGGCGCGGCTCCAGGCCCTCGATCACACCCTCGTCACCATGCGTGGGGGCCCAGCGGATGCGGTCGCCCACCACCACATCGCTCTTCTTGCCGCGGGGGTGGCAGATCAGCTCGCGCCCTTCGGGCGTCTGCACCAGATAGTGCCGGCCATGGCCGGCGATCACCAGTCCGGTGTCCAGGTCGGCGGGGCGCTGCATCGGCGGGCCGCGGCGTCAGGCTGCCGGCATCGCCGCCAGGCGTTCGCTGGCGGGGGGATGCGAGTAGTACATGCGCACGTACAGGGGGTCGGGGGTGAGCGTCGAGGCGTTGTCCTCGTACAGCTTGAGCAGCGCGGCGCGCAGATCCGCCCCGGCGGCCTGCCGGCAGGCGTAGGCGTCGGCTTCGAATTCATGCCGGCGCGACAACGCCGCGGTGATCGGGCCGACGAAGAAGCCGAACACCGGCCCGGCCATCACCACCAGCAGCAGCGCCAGGGCGTGGTTCGGGGCGAACAGGTTCGGCTGCACGCCCAGGCCGGCGTAGAAGGCCGGCTGGTTCATCAGCCAGCCCAGCAGGGCCAGGCTGAACAGCCAGATGCCCATCACCGTGGCCAGGCGCTTGGGCACGTGGCGGTGGTGGAAGTGGCCCAGCTCATGGGCCAGCACGGCTTCGACTTCGCCGGGGCTCAGGCGGGCGAGCAGGGTGTCGAAGAAGACCACCCGCTTGCTGCTGCCGAAGCCGGTGAAATAGGCGTTCGCATGGGCCGAGCGCCGGCTGCCGTCCATCACGTACAACCCCTGGGCGCGAAAGCCGCAGCGCTGCATCAGCGCCTGCACGCGCTCGGCCAGTGCCGCGTCGGCCAACGGCTGGAACTTGTTGAACAGCGGCGCGATCCAGGTCGGGTAGATCAGCTGCATCAGCAGCGTGAAGCCGGCCAGCACGCCGAAGGCCCAGAGCCACCACAGGCCGCCGGCGGCGGCCATCAGCCAGAGCATCAGGGCCGCCAGCGGCAGCCCGATCAGGGCGCCCAGCAGCGCGCCCATCGCCGCATCGCGCAGCCACAGGCCCCAGGTCATGCGGTTGAAGCCGAAGCGCTGCTCGAGCCGGAAGGTGCGCCACAGGTCCAGCGGCAGGTCCAGCGCGGCGCCGATCACGCTCACCGCGGTGAGCAGTGCGAGCTGGTAGCCCATCTCGCCCCAGCGCGGCAGCAGGGCGTCGCGCAGCCAGACATTGAGCAGATCCAGGCCGCCCAGCAGGGTCCAGCCCAGCAGCACCAGGGCGCCCCAGGTCAGGGCGATGACCTGCAGGCGCTGGCGCGCCAGGGTGTAGTCGGCCGCCTTGCGGTGCGCCTCCAGGCTTACCACGCCGGCGAAGGCAGGCGGCAGCGCCTCCCGGTGCCGCGCCACATGGCGCACCTGCCGACCGATCAGCCAGAGCTCGAGGCCCAGCTTGAGCAGCAGGGCGGCGGCGAAGACGATCGTCACGGTCAGCGAAGTCATGCCGGGATTCTCGCCGAAGCCCTGTCGCCCTGCCGTGCGGCGGGGGCTGCATGGGACAATTCCGCCCCCTGCTGGAGCCGCCGATGACCGAGACGCCGAACCCGCCCGAAGCCCTGCTCGCCAAGAACGACCTCAACCTGATCTGGGTGGACATGGAGATGACCGGCCTGGATCCGGCCACCGACCGCATCCTGGAGATCGCCGTGGTGGTGACCGACGCGCAGCTGCAGCTGCGCGTGGAGGGGCCGGTGATCGCGCTGCACCAGAGCGACGCGGTGCTCGACCGCATGGACGCCTGGAACAAGGGCACCCATGGCAAGAGCGGACTGATCGACCGGGTGCGCGCCTCGACGATCGACGAGGAGGCCGCCGCGGCCGAGGTGAAGGCCTTCCTGATGCGCTACGTCAGCGCGCGCAAGTCGCCGATGTGCGGCAACAGCATCTGCCAGGACCGCCGCTTCATGGCCAACTACATGCCGAAGCTGGAGGACTTCTTCCACTACCGCAACGTCGACGTCTCGACGCTCAAGGAGCTGGCTAGGCGCTGGAAGCCCGGCCTGGTGGACGGCTTCAAGAAAGCGCAGAAGCACACCGCGCTGGCCGACATCCACGAGTCGATCGACGAGCTGCTGTACTACCGGCAGCACTTCCTGGCCGCCTGAGGCCGGGCGGCGGGCCCGGCGGCGCGGGCGGCCCCGCTCAGGCGGGCGTGGACTCGAAGCGGCCGATCAGCTCGCGCACCTGCTCGGCCTGCTCGCGCAGGCTTTCGGCCGCGGCCGTGCTCTGTTCGACCAGGGCGGCGTTCTGCTGCGTCATCTGGTCGAGCTGGGTCACCGCGCCGTTGACCTGCGCCAGGCCGTGGCTCTGCTCGGTGGCCGCGGCACTGATCTCGCCGATGATGTCGGTGACGCGCTGCACGCCGGCGACGATCTCGTCCATCGCCGCACCGGCCTGCTGCACCAGCTGGCTGCCCGACTCCACCTTCTCGACGCTGGCGCCGATCAGGCTCTTGATCTCGCGCGCCGCGTTGGCCGAGCGCTGCGCCAGTGAGCGCACCTCCCCGGCCACCACCGCGAAGCCGCGGCCCTGTTCGCCCGCACGGGCGGCCTCCACCGCGGCGTTGAGCGCCAGGATGTTGGTCTGGAAGGCGATGCCGTCGATCACACCGATGATCTCGGCGATGCGCCGGCTCGAGGTGGTGATGTCGGCCATGTTGGCCACCACCTGGGCCACCACCTGACCGCCGTGGCGGGCCGACTGCGCGGTGGTACCGACCAGCTGGTTGGCGGTGCGGGCCGAGTCGGCGGTCTGCTGCACCGTGCCGGTGAGCTGTTCCATCGAGCTGGCGGTCTGCTGCAGCGAGCTGGCGGTCTGCTCGGTGCGCGCCGACAGGTCCTGGTTGCCGCTGGCGATTTCGCGGGTGGCCAGGGTGATCGACTGGATCGAGCCGTTCAGACGTTGCACCAGCTGCTGGATGCTGCTCAGCAGTTCCTGCAGCTTGCGGGCCTGGCTGGCGCGCACCTCGAGGCGGGTCACGCCGCCGAGGTCGACCCGCTCGCCCTCGATGCGCACCGCGTCGACCACCGACTCGACGTCCAGGAAGCGCCGCGCATCCCGGCGCATCTGGTCGGCCAGATAGATCAGCAGGCCGGCTTCCACCACCACGTAGGCGGCGTGCTTGACCAGCTCCGCGAAGGTGGGCTGGGTGAAGCAGTACACCCCGAAGCCGCTCTGCTGCAGCCAGAGGAAGCCGGCGTGGTGGGCGGCGATGGTGACCGCGCCGACCAGGATGGGCAGCCAGTCGCGGTAGACCACCAGGGCGGCCAGCAGCGCGAACACGCCGAAGTGGATCTCGGTGGCGCCGCGCGCCAGATGGATGTGCAGCCCCACCAGCGACATCAGCACGACCCCGGCGAGACAGGCGGTGGCGCGTGCGACCGGATGGGCGAGGGTGGCCAGCGTGAAAGCGCCGGCCAGGCCGACGCCGCCGACCAGGCCGAGCAGCAGTTCGTCGGCCTGCCAGCCCAGCCCGATGGCCACGACGGCGGAGATCCAGGCCGCCACCAGTGGCACCTGATGCTGGCGCCGGGCGCGCAACACGGCCTGGCTGGAGAAGGAAGATGCGGACATGCGAAACCTCGGTACTGCGGCAGGCCCCCCGTGGACGAGATGTCCCCGCGCGCCCGCCAGGAGCGCCGGGTCGGAGTCTCACGCCTGCTGTCGCACTATCGACGCTGCGCGGCCGGGCTGAAGGCCGGAGCAGCGGGCCCGCTGCCCCGCAATTCACGCGTGCGCGGGCCGCCCCTCAGCTGCGCCGGCCGTGCCGGACCACCTTCTGCAGCAGCTCGATCAGCAGCAGGTGCTCGCCGGGTGTCAGGCAGTCGTCCAGCTCCAGCTCCATCGTGCCGCACAGGGCCACGCAGCGCTCGGCCAGCTGCAGGCCCGTGGGGGTCAGCAGCACATGCTGGGAGCGCCGGTCGGCCTCGGATCGCACGCGCTCGATCAGGCCGCGCTCCTGCAGCCGGTCGAGCAGGATGGTCAGGTTCGGGGCCGACAGCGCCAGCGCCTGGGCCAGCAGCTTCGGCGTCACCTGCGTGTTGGCCTGCAGCAGCAGGAGCAGCGAGAACTCCACCGGACGCAGGTCCAGCGGCTCGCCGACATGGCGGCCGAACAGCTCCAGCGTGGTCACCGACGCCTGCGAGATGTGATAGCCCAGCACGCCGCCCAGTGCCCCCTCGTCCAGGCCGGGGGCACGGGCGGCGGCGCGCCGCCCGGGGCGAGCTGACCGCGCCGTCTCGTCGCCCGGAAGCGGGCTCAAGGCCGCACCCAGGGCAGCGGCAGCACGGCCCAGTCCTGCACGCGCTGCCAGCGCCACTGCGCCGCCGGCAGCAGCCACTGCAGGCCGAAGCGGGCCACCTCGCGCTTGCGCGTGGCCCGCGCCGGATCCGGGTGGCGCGGCGCACAGCGCGAGCTGCGCGCCCAGGCCCAGGCCAGCAGGGTGTGGCCCAGGCCGTGCAGCACATCGTCGGCCACGCGCAGCGGGGCCTCCGGGTCGGCCGCGCGGGCCGCCTGCAGGGCTGCCAGCGCAGCGCGCAGGGCGGCCACCTGGCCGGTCAGGGCCTGCGCCTCCAGCGTCAGACCCTCGGCGGTACAGGCGGCGGCCTCGGCCTCCAGCTCGGCCAGCAGGGCGTCGCTGCGCCGCGGCGAATCGAGCAGCTTGCGCATCACCAGGTCGATGGCCTGGATCTCGTTGGTGCCCTCGTAGATCATCGCGATGCGGCTGTCGCGCACGTGCTGTTCCACACCGTATTCGTGCACATAGCCGTAGCCGCCGAACACGCCCAGCGCCTCGTCGGCGCCGCGGTGGCCCAGGTCGGTCAGGAAGGCCTTGGCCACCGGCGTGAGCAGCGCCACCAGGTCGGCCGCGCGGCGGCGCCGCGCCTCGTCCGGGTGCTGGTGCGACTCGTCCAGCAGCACGCCGATCCAGTAGGCCAGCACGCGTGCGCCCTCGGTCTGGGCCTGCAGCGACAGCAGGATGCGGCGCATCGCCGGATGCCACTCGATCAGGTCCGGGCCGCCCGCGGCCGGCGCGTCGGCCGGGCGTCGGGGTGCGCGCAGCTGTACCCGCTCGCGGGCGTAGCGCAGCGCCTTCTGCGTGGCCGCGTCCAGGTGGCCCAGCCCCTGCATCGCCACATGCAGGCGTGCGGCGTTCATCATCAGGAACATCGCCGCGAGGCCGGCATGCGGCTCGCCCAGCAGCCAGCCCTCGGCGCGCTCGAAGCGCATCTGGCTGGTGGCGCTGCCGTGGATGCCCATCTTGTGCTCGATGCCGTCGCAGAACACGGCATTGCGGCGCCCGTCCGGCAGGAACTTGGGTACCAGGAAGAGCGACAGCCCCTTCGTGCCGCCCGGCGCATCGGGCAGGCGGGCCAGCACCAGGTGGACGATGTTGTCCGTCATGTCCTGGTCGCCGCCGGAGATGAAGATCTTGTGGCCGGAGATGGCCATGCGGTCACCGTTGGCGATGATCCCGTCGGCGCGCGGCTCCAGCGGCTCGGCACGGCTGCGGATCAGCCCCAGGTCGCTGCCCGCGGCCGGCTCGGTGAGGTTCATCGTCGCCAGCCATTCGCCGCTGACCACCTTGGGCAGGTAGCGCTCGCGCAGCTCGCCCACTGCGGTGGCCTGGATGGCCTCGCTGGCGCCGTGCAGCAGGCCGGGGTACATCGTCCAGCCGTGGTTGGCCGCGCAGAGCATCTCGAACAGCGCGGCGTTCAGCAGGTTCGGCAGCCCCTGGCCACCCACCTCGGGGTCGCAGGCCAGCGCCGGCCAGCCGCCCTCGACGAACTGCCGCCAGGCCTGCGGGTAGCCGTCGGGCGTCTTCACGCCCTGCGGGCTCCAGCGGCAGCCCTGCCGGTCGCCCGGCCCGTTGATCGGCGCCAGCACCTCTGCGGCGAAGCGGCCCGCCTGGGCCAGCACCTCGCGCGCCGTGTCGGCATCCAGCTCGGCAAAGGCCGGCTGCTCGCGCCAGGAGGCCGGTGCGTCCAGCACCTGCTCGATGACGAACTGCATGTCCTCCAGCGGAGGGATGTACGTGCTCATGGCCTGTGATCTCGGTGCGTTTCAGCTCTTCTTGCTGCCCAGGTAGGTCTCGATGACGCGCGCGTCCTCGGCCAGCTCCGCAGCGGGCCCTTCCAGGCCGATGGCGCCGGTCTCGAGCACGTAGCCGTAGTCGGCCACCTCGAGGGCGGCCCGGGCGTTCTGCTCGATCAGCAGGATCGACACGCCGGTCTCGCGCAGCCGCTCGATGATGCGGAAGATCTCGCGCACCACCAGCGGCGCCAGGCCCAGGCTGGGCTCGTCGAGCATCAGCACCTTGGGCTGGCTCATCAGCGCGCGGCCCACTGCCAGCATCTGGCGCTCGCCACCGGAGAGCGTGCCGGCCAGCTGGAGGCGGCGCTCCTTCAGGCGGGGAAACAGCGCGTAGACGCGGTCGAGCTGGTCGCGCCACTGCGCGTTGCCGGCACGCATCTGGCGGTAGCCGCCCAGCACCAGGTTGTCCTCCACCGGCATGGTGGAGAACAGCTCGCGCTTTTCCGGCACCAGCGCCAGGCCCATCATCACCCGCTCCTCGAGGGTGATGCCGGCCAGCGGCTGGCCGTCGAAGGTGATCTCGCCCTTCGACGGCAGCACCCCCATCAGCGCGTTCAGCGTGGTGGACTTGCCCGCGCCGTTGGGACCGATCACGGTCACCACCGAGCCGCGCGGCAGCTTCAGGTTCAGGCCGGACAGCACCTCGGCCTTGCCGTAGCCGGCATGCAGGCCGCGCACATCGAGCAGCAGGTCATTGGGGTTCGCGATGCTCATGGCTCAGTGCTCCGTGCCGAGGTAGGCGGCGCGCACCGCCGGGCTGGCCTGCACCTCGTCGGGCGTGCCCTCGATCAGCTTGGTGCCGAACTCCATCACCGTGATGCGGTCGGTCAGGTTCATCACGAAGTCCATGTCGTGTTCCACCAGCAGGATGCTCAGGCCCTCGGCCTTGAGCTGGCGCAGCACCGTGGCCAGGGCCTGCTTCTCCTTGTGGCGCAGGCCGGCGGCGGGCTCGTCCAGCAGCAGCAGTGCCGGGTCGGTGCACAGCGCGCGGGCGATCTCCATCAGGCGTGCCGGGCCCAGCGCCAGGTTGCCGGCCAGCTCGTGCATCTGCTCCTTCATGCCGATGCGCTCGAGCTGGCGCTCGGCCTCCTTGAACAGGCGGCGTTCCTCGTCGCGGTCCAGCCGCAGCATGGCCTGGACCACGCCGGCGTGGCTGCGCAGGTAGCCACCCAGCGCCACGTTCTCGAGCACCGTCATCTCCGGCAGCATCTTCACGTGCTGGAAGGTGCGGCTCATGCCGCGCCGGGCGATCTCGCGCGAGGGCAGGCCGCCCACCGCCTGGCCGCGGAAGATCACCTGTCCGCGCGTGAGCGGCAGCACGCCGGTGATCAGGTTGAAGGTGGTCGACTTGCCCGCGCCGTTCGGGCCGATCAGGCCGATGATCTCGCCGGCGCGGATCGTGAAGCTCACGTCGTTGACCGCCACCAGGCCGCCGAACTCCTTGCGCACCTCCTTGACGTCCAGCAGCAGCTCGCCGCGCTGGGGCTTGCTGCGCTCTTCCAGCGGCGCGGCGTCGGCCCAGTCGCGCAGGCGGCGCTGCGCCGGGATCCAGCGCCCGCCCAGCTTCTCGACGAAGGGCCACAGGCCCTGCGGCGCGTACTTCAGCACCACCACCAGCACGATGCCGAAGACGATGATCTCGTAGTTGCCGCTGCCGCCGAAGAGCTTGGGCAGCAGCACCTGCAGCTGGTCCTCGATGATCTTGACCAGGCCGGCGCCGACGAAGGCCCCCCAGACGTTGCCCACCCCGCCCAGCACCGCCATGAAGAGGTACTCGATGCCCTTGGCCATCGAGAAGGGCGAGGGGTTGACGGTGCGCTGGAAGTGCGCAAACAGCCAGCCCGAGATGCAGGCCAGGATGGCCGCCAGCACGAACACCAGCACCTTGTAGCTGTAGGTGGAGATGCCCATGGCCTCGGCCATCGTCACCCCGCCCTTGAGGGCGCGGATGGCCCGGCCGGTGCGCGAGTCCAGCAGGTGGATCACCGCCACCGCCGCCAGCAGCGCCACCACCCAGATCAGGTAGAAGTAGCTGCGCCCCGACGACAGGCTGATGCCGAAGAACTCCATCGCCGGCACGCCCAGGATGCCGTCGTACTTGCCCAGGAACTCCATGTTGGACATGGTGTAGTACAGCGACAGGCCCCAGGCGATGGTGGCCAGCGGCAGATAGTGCCCGGACATGCGCAGCGTGATCGCCGCCAGTGCCAGCGCCACCACGATGGTGATGGCCAGCGCGACGAAGATCGTCAGCCAGGGCGACACCGCGTGCGCGGTGGTCAGGTAGGCCGAGGTGTAGGCGCCCAGGCCGACGAAGGCCGCCTGCCCGAAGGAGGTCAGCCCGGACACCCCGGTCAGCAGCACCAGGCCCAGCGCCACGATGGCGAACAGGCCGATGTAGTTGAGCTGGGTGATCCAGAACTCGGGCACTCCCACCAGCGGCAGCAGGGCCAGCAGCGCGGCGCTGCCGAAGAAAACCATGCGGCGTGCGTTCACTTGAATCACTCCTCGTCGCTGTGCGGGTCGCGCAGCGAACGCCACAGCAGGACCGGCAGGATGGAGGTGAACACGATCACCTCCTTGAACGAACTGGCCCAGAACGAGCCGAAAGCCTCCAGGATGCCCACGCCGAAGGCGCCTACCAGCGCCAGCGGGTAGCTCGACAGGCCGGCGAACACCGCGGCCACGAAGCCCTTGAGGCCGATCAGGAAGCCGCTGTCGTAGAAGATCGTCGTGGTCGGCCCGATCAGCAGCCCCGACAGTGCGCCGATGAAGGCGGCCATCGTGAACGACAGCCGCCCGGCGTTGGCCGTGGAAATGCCCATCAGGCGCGCGCCCAGGCGGTTCACCGCGGTGGCGCGCAGCGCCTTGCCGTACAGGCTGCGCTCGAAGAACAGCCAGAGCATCACGATCAGCGCCAGCGTGGCCAGGAAGATGATCACGGCCTGACCGGACAGGGTGAGCGCACCGACGCTGAAGCGCTCGTCCCAGAAGCTCGGGTTGCGGAAGCCCTCGGCGCCGAAGAACAGCAGCGCCAGCCCGGTCAGCGCGAAGTGCACGCCCACCGAGACGATCAGCAGCACCAGCACGGTGGCATCGGCCAGCGATTCGTAGGCCAGCCGGTAGACCAGCGAGCCGAAGGGGGTCACCAGCGCCAGCGTCAGCAGCGCCTGCAGCCACAGCGGCAGATCCTGGGGCGCGGCCCAGATCGCGATCAGCGACACCGCCACCGGGTAGACCACGGTGCGTGCCAGGCTGCGCAGCCAGCGACCGGCGCTCTCGCCGCGGCGCAGGGCCTGCACCACCTCCAGCACGGCAGCCACCGCCGTCATCAGCAGCAGCAGCCAGACCGTACCGGGCACCTGCTTCATCTGCAGCATGGCCAGGGTGAGAGCCCCGAAGGCGACGAACTCGCCCTGGGGGATGAAGATCACGCGGGTGACCGCGAACAGCAGCACCGTGGCCATGGCCAGCAGCGCGTAGATCGCGCCGTTGGTCACGCCGTCGAGCGTGAGGATGCTTGCAATGGTGAAGTCCATGCGGATTCCGTCGGGCTGGGCGACGCCGGGGGGCGGCCCCCCATGGGGGCCGGGACATCGCGTGAGGGCGGCACTCCGCGCTGCGGAGGCTGCCGCCGGCGCCCCGCCCCCCGGCCGGTCGGCCGCTGGATCGGGACCGGGCGCCGATGCGACCGATCAGGGGCGGGCGAGGGTCACTCGACCTTCCAGTCGCCGTTGACCACCTTCAGCACCACGCCGGTCTCGGTGGTGAAGCCCCAGTGGTTGTCCTTGGTGTAGTTCAGCACGCCGTGCGAGACCACGGTGCGGCCCATCGTCTCGGTGGCCTCCTTCAGCGCGGCGCGGAAGGCCGGAGTGCCCGGCTTGCCCTTCTTCAGCGCCATCGGCACGATCTTCTCCAGCACGAGCACGGCGTCGTAGGCATGGCCGGCGAACTGGTTGCGCGAGCCCGGGCCGTAGGCCTTCTCGTACTTCTGCACGAAGTCGATCGCGATCTTCTTGGAGGGGTGGCTGTCGGGCAGCTGTTCGGCGATCACGGCCGGACCGGAGACCACGTAGGCGCCTTCGACGTCCTTGCCGCCCACGCGCACCAGGTCACGCGAGGCTGCCGCGTGGGTCTGGTAGATCTTGCCCTTGAAGCCGCGCTCGACGATGGCTTTGTGCGGCATCGCGGCGCCCGAGCCCGAGGCGACGATCAGCATCGCATCCGGGTTGGCCGACACCAGCTTGAGCGCCTGGCCGGTCACCGCGGTGTCCGAGCGCTGGAAGCGCTCGGTGGCGACGATCTTGATCTCCGGGGCGATCTTGGCGGCCTCGGCCTGGAAGTCCTTCAGCCAGCTCTCGCCGTAGGCGTCGGTGTAGCCCAGGAAGCCCACCGTCTTGATGCCCTGCTTCTTCATGTGCTGCAGCATGGCGTGCGACATGACGGCGTTGGACTGCGGCAGGCGGAAGGCCCACTCGTCCTTGCCGGCCTGCAGCACCGCGGGCGAGAACATGAAGTGCGGCGTCTGCGCCTCGGCCACCGTGCCGGCCATGGCGATGGCCACCGGCGTGGCCGCCGAGCCCATGACGATGTCGGCCTTGTCCTCGCTGACGAAGCGCTTGGCGTTCTGCACGCCCTTGGTCGGGTCGGTGGCGTCGTCGAGCACGACCACCTTGAGCTTCTCGCCGGCGATGCTGGTCGGCCAGAGCTTGATGTAGTTGTTCATCGGGATGCCCAGGCCGCTGGCCGGGCCGGTCAGCGGCAGGCTCACGCCGATGGTGATGTCGGCCTGCGCGGCACCGGCGAGGGCGACGAGTGCGGCGGCGGCGAGGGTCTTGAACGTGGGGGTCATCGTCATGTCTCCTGGAGGGCGCGTGGGGAAAGCGTGGGGGAGGGAAATGGGTGGGGGGCCGGTGGGGCGGCACTGTGCCGTGCGGGTTCCGGGGCCGCCATAGGGGCCGGCCCGGAAGGGCGCGCCGGAGGTGTCAGCGCGGCGCCATGCGCAACGCGCCGTCCAGGCGGATCGTCTCGCCGTTCAGGTGCGTGTTGGTCACGATGTGGCAGGCCAGCGCGGCGAACTCCTCGGGCTTGCCCAGCCGCGGCGGGAAGGGGATCGAGGCGGCCAGCGACTGCTGCACCGGCTCGGGCAGGGTCTTCATCAGCGGCGTGGCGAACAGGCCCGGGGCGATGGTGCAGACACGGATGCCGTGCTGTGCCAGGTCGCGCGCCAGCGGCAGCGTCATGCCGACCACGCCGCCCTTGGAGGCCGAGTAGGCCTCCTGGCCGACCTGGCCGTCGAAGGCCGCCACCGAGGCGGTGCAGACCATCGCACCGCGCTCGCCATCTTCCAGCGCTTCCAGCCTGGCGATGCGCGCGGCGCTCAGGCGGATCATGTTGTAGGTGCCCACCAGGTTGATGCGCACCACCCGTTCGAAGTCCTCCAGCGGGGCGGGCGAGCCGTCCTTGCCGATCACCCGCTTGGCCGTGCCGATGCCGGCGATGTTCATCACGATGCGCGCCGGGCCGTGCGCGGCCTCGGCGGCGTCCAGCGCCGCGGTGACCGAGGCGCTGTCGGTGATGTCGCACTGGCACGCCATGGCCCGGTCCGCACCGATCTCCGCGGCCACGCGCTGCGCGCCGGCCTCGTTGACGTCCAGCACCGCCACCTTGGCGCCCAGGCGGGCCAGTTCGCGGGCGACGGCCTCGCCGAGGCCGGAACCTCCACCGGTGACGAGGGCGGCTTGTCCTTGGATCTGCATGTCGGGTCTCCTGTCGGGTTCTCTGCGTTCGGCTCAGCCCTTGACGGGCAGGATGAGCCAGGGATCGGCCGCGGGGCCTTGGTACATCGCCTCGACCAGCGAGGCGCGGTGCGTCAGCACCGCACGCTGGTTGATCGAGTTCTTGTCGGTGACTTCGCCGTGGTCGATGGAGGGCGGCTCCACCAGCACGTGCATGCGCGCCACGCGGTTGGCGCTGCCGGTGCCCTCGGCGGCCAGGCGGTTGCACAGCGTCTGGAAGAAGGCCCGCACCGCCGGGTGGTGCAGCACCTCGGTGGGCGCCGCATCGGCGGGGAGTCCGGCCAGCGCGGCACAGTCGCCCAGCCGGGGGAAGACCATCATCCCCATCTCGTCGCGGTTCAGCCCGGTGACCACCACGTCCTGCACGCAGGGGTGGCCGTAGGCCACGGCCTTGGCGCGCAGCGGACCGACGCTGACGAAGGTGCCGGTGGAGAGCTTGAAGTCCTCGGCGATGCGCCCGTCGAAGAGCAGGCCCAGGCTCAGGTCGGTCGGGTCGACGAAGGTCACCGCGTCACCGGTGCAGTAGAAGCCTTCGTCGTCGAAGGCCTCGGCGGTCTTCTGCGGTTCGCGCCAGTAGCCGGGCATGACGTTCGGGCCGCGGAAGCGCACCTCGGTCTTGCCGCTGTCCTGCGCGTTGGGCACCAGCTTCACTTCCACGCCCGGGCAGGGCAGGCCGATGTAGCCCGAGCGTGCATGCGTGCCCACCACGAAGGTGCACGAGGGCGCCGTCTCGGTCATGCCCAGGCCGGTGAGGATGCGGATGCGCTCGCCCACCGTGGCCTCGCCATGCGCGTCCAGCGCGTCCCACACCGCCTGCGACAGGCCGGCGGCGGCGAACATGATGGCGTTGACGCGGGAGAAGAAGGTCTGGCGCAGCTGCGCGTCGCCGTCCATCGCCCGGGCGATCTCCTCCAGCCCCTTGGGCACGTTGAAGTAGACCGTGGTCGGGATCTCGCGCAGGTTGCGGATCGTCTCGGCGATGCCCTTCGGGGTGGGCTTGCCGTCGTCGATGTACAGCGTGCCGCCGTTGTAGAGCACGATGCCCAGGTTGTGGTTGCCGCCGAAGGTGTGGCTCCAGGGCAGCCAGTCCACCAGCACCGGCGGCTCGTCGGCCAGGAAGGCCATGCACTGGCGCAGCATCTGCTGGTTGGCGCAGAGCATGCGGTGCGTGGTGATCACCCCCTTGGGCGTCTTCGTCGAGCCCGAGGTGAACAGGAACTTCAGGATGGTCTCGGGCGTGATCGCCGCATGCGCCGCGTCGATGCCCGCACCCGGCGCGGTGGCCAGCAGCTCGGCGAACGAGCGGGTGGCGCGGCCCTCGATCTGCCCCTCGCCCAGCACCACGGTGGCATCGGCCGCCACCACGGTCTGGATCGCCCGGGCAAAGCGCGCGTCCGACGCATACACCAGCCCTGGCGTGACCGTGCCCAGGATGTGGCGCAGCTTGCCGAAGTCGGTGGAGATCAGCGAGTACGCCGAGGAGACGGACACGAAGGGCACGCCGGCCCACATCGCGCCCATCATGATCGACAGGTGCTCCAGGTCGTTGTCCGACAGGATGGCAATCGGCCGCTCGGGCGACAGCCCCAGGTCGACGAAGGCCTGGCCCAGCGCCCGGGCGCGCTGCAGCATCTGCGCGTAGCTGATGCGGACCCAGTCGCCGCGCGTGCCGTCGGGCCGTGCGGCGCGGCGGGCGGCGAAGGTGCGCTCCGGCACTTCGGTCGCCCACTGCGCCAGCAGGTCGCCCAGGTTCTCCGGGTGCCAGCCGAGCGCCTCGGTGGAGCGCAGCACCTGCGTGCCGTCGGCACGCGTTTCCAGCGTGGCCTCGGTGCAGCCGCCGACGTGGGCTTCGCGGAAGCGGGCAGCGCTCATGGGCTCAGCCCTCCTTCACGACCTTGCCGGCCCGGCCTTCCAGGAAGGCGCGCAGCCGGTCCTGGGCCTCGGGCGTGTTGCTGGCCACGGAGGCCATCAGCGATTCGGCGAACAGGCCCTCGCTGGGCGACATCTCGGCGATGCGCGGCAGCGCGTGCATCACCGCAAAGGCCGTCATCGGCGCGTTGCTGGTGATCTTGCGGGCGATGGCCACCGCCTTGGCGAAGCCCTCGCCGTCGGCGGTGCGGTAGTTGACGACGCCGTAGCGCTCGCCCTGGTCGGCGTCGAAGACCCGGCCGGTGAGCATCATGTCCATCATGCGCGAAGTGCCCATCAGCCGCGGCACGCGCACCGAGGCGCCGCCGCCCACGAAGATGCCGCGCTGGCCTTCGGGCAGGCCGAAGTAGGCCGAGTCCTCCGCCACGCGGATGTGGCAGGACGCCGCGATCTCCAGGCCGCCGCCCACCACCGCGCCGTGCAGCACCGCGATCACCGGCACACGGCCGTACTGGATGGCCTCGAAGGCCGCGTGCCAGCCGCGCGAGTGCAGCACCGCCGCCAGCGTGTTGCGCTCCACCAGTTCGGACAGGTCCAGCCCGGCGCAGAAATGCTCGCCCGCGCCGCTGAGGATCACCGCCCGCACATCGGCCGGCAGGTTCACGAAGGTGGTGTGGATCTGGGCGATCAGCGTGTCGTTGATCGCGTTGCGCTTGGTCGGCCGGTTCAGCCGCACATGCAGGACGGCCCCGGCCTGGGAGATCTCCAGCAGGTCCAGGCTGGCCAGCAGGCCGGTGACGGGTTCGAACACGGGGGCGTCGGAGTGGCTCATGGCGGGCGGGCAGGAACGCGAAAAGGGAGGGGCGGGCCGAGGGGACAGGGCATCCGGGCAGCGGGCCTGTGTCACCGAGGTGCCACGATTTGCTTACTTGCCTGAATTATCTTGAGGTGCACAATGATGCAGGTGGCGCGGCTCGCACGCAATAGGATCTCGGTTCACATCGGGTTTTCCCTAGAGGGGGATCTGCCAAGTGATTCATGAAATAAACTATCAAGCCACAGGATCCCTGGCGCCTGTCGCCGCGGCGGTCCTGCCCGCGCGAGGCCGGTGAACGGCCTTGCACCTCCTGCGCCCCCGTTCTGCCGCGTCCCCCCCGGAGTCCCCGATGTCCGCCTTCCTGCCCTACGGTGTCTACTGGTCCACGCCCTTTGCCAAGTGGCAGGGCTCGCTCGCCAACCTGAACTCGGTGCGCCTGGCGGCGATCACCGGCAAGGGCGTGCTGGAGGCGAAGAAGTTCCCGATGGATCGCATCGACCTGGGCATCCTGGGCCTGACCAACCCGCAGAAGGGCAGCTTCTACGGCCTGCCCTGGCTGACCGGCATGATGGGCATCGACCGCGTCGCCGGCCCGACCGTGCAGCAGGCCTGCGCCACCAGCGTGCGCTCGCTGCAGATGGCCACGCAGGAAATCAACGGCGGCACCGCCTCCTGCGCCCTGCTGGTGATGTGCGACCGCATGTCCAACGGCCCGATCGTCCACTACCCCGACGCCACCGCGCCGGGCGGCAACGGCATCACCGAGCGCTGGACGCTGGACAACTTCGCCGCCGACCCCTATGCCGGCAAGGCGATGCTGGAGACCGGCGAGAACGTGGCCGCCAAGTACGGCGTCACGCTGGCGATGCAGCACGAGCTGAAGCTGCACCGCTTCGAGCAGTACCAGGCCGCGCTGGCCCACGACCGCGCCTTCCAGCGCCGCTACATGGTCGATGCGCCGATCTTCGACTCGGGCTTCCGCAAGCAGAGCGGCGCGCTGTCGGCCGACGAGGGCGTGTTCCCGACCACCGCCGAGGGCCTGGCCCGCCTGAAGCCGGTGCGCGAGGGCGGCACCATCACCTTCGGGGCCCAGACCCACCCGGCCGACGGCAACGCCGGCGCGATCGTCACCACCCGCGAGATCGCCCGCGAGGTGTCGATGGACGCCGGCATCGAGATCGAGCTGCTCGGCTTCGGCCAGGCCCGTGTCGAGAAGGCCCACATGCCGATGGCCCCGGCCCCGGCCGCGCTGAACGCGCTCAGGCATGCCGGCCTGACGATGGCCGACGTGGACGCGGTCAAGACCCACAACCCCTTCGCCGTCAACGACCTGGCCTTCGCGAAGGACACCGGTTTCGACTGGCGCAAGATGAACAACTACGGCAGCTCCATCATCTGGGGCCACCCGCAGGGCCCCACCGGCCTGCGCGGCGTGATCGAGCTGGTCGAGGAGCTGGTGCTGCGCGGCGGCGGCGTGGGCGTGTTCACCGGCTGCGCCGCCGGTGACAGCGGCGTGGCCTGCGTGCTGCGCGTGACCGACAGCCGCGCCCAATGAGCTGCACCCAATAAGCCGCGTCAAGTAAGCGCCCGCTGACCCAAGCCCGCCTCTCCCCGTCAGACCGAACCGCCTGGAGCCCCGCATGCAGATCATCACCGCCGACCAAGCCGGCGCCCTCATCAAGGACCGCGCCACGATCTTCCTCGGCGGCCTGGGCATGGGCAGCCTGGCCGAAGAGGTGCTGCAGGGCCTGGAGCGCCACTTCCTGGCCACCGGCCACCCGCAGCAGGTCACCACCTGGGCCTGCGGCGCGATCGGCAACTCGGGCGACGGCGGCATGAAGCACTTCGCCCACAAGGGCATGATCAAGCGGGTGATTGCCGGGCACTTCGGCCAGACCGGGCCCGACATGATGAAGATGGTGCACGCCGGCGAGGTCGAGGCCTACAACTTCCCGCAGGGCTCGATCTCGCACCTGACCCGCCACATCGCGGCCAACACCCCCGGCCTGCTGACCAAGGTGGGCCTGCGCACCTTCGTCGACCCGCGCTACGAGGGCGGCAAGATGAACGCCGCGTCCACCGAGGACCTGGTCAAGCTCGTCGAGTTCAACGGCGAGGAGTGGCTGCACTACCCGACGCCGGTGATCGACGTGGGCATCATCCGCGGCACGCTGGCCGACGAGAACGGCAACATCAGCGTCGACAAGGAGGGCGTGCTGCTCGAGCAGCTGGCCATCGCCCAGTCGGCGCGGCGCTGCGGCGGCATCGTGATCTGCCAGGTCGAGCGCGTGGTCGAGGCCGGCTCGATCCACCCCAAGCGCGTCAAGGTGCCGGGCTACCTGGTGGACTACGTGGTGGTGGCCACCCGGCCCGAGAACCACATGCAGACCATCTCGACGGTCTACAACCCCTCCTTCAGCGGCGATGTGAAGGTGCCCCTGGGCCACCTGGAGCCGCTGCCGCTGGACGAGCGCAAGGTGATCGCCCGCCGCGCCGCGATGGAGCTGCGCCCCGGCGCCATCACCAACCTGGGCATCGGCATCCCGGCGGGCGTGCCGGCGGTGGCGGCCGAGGAGGGCATCGCCGACCTGCTGACGCTCTCGGTCGAGTCCGGCGTCACCGGCGGCGTGCCGGCGCAGGGCGGCGACTTCAGCCAGGCCTACAACCCCGAGTCGATGGTCGAGCAGAGCGCGCAGTTCGACTTCTACGACGGCGGCGGCCTGGACTACAGCTTCCTCGGCCTGGCGCAGGTGGATGCGCGCGGCAACATCAACGTCAGCAAGTTCAGTGGCCGGCCGGTGGGCTGCGGCGGCTTCATCAACATCACCCGCTCGACCCAGAACCTGGTGTTCTGCGGCAGCTTCACTGCAGGGGGCCTGAAGCTCGCGATCGGCGACGGCCAGCTGACCATCCTGCAGGAAGGCCGCTCGAAGAAGTTCATCACCCAGGTCGAGCAGATCACCTTCAACGGCGAGGACGCCGCCCAGCGCCGCCAGAACGTCGTCTTCGTCACCGAGCGCGCCGTCTTCCACCTGCGCGAGGAGGGCCTGGAGCTCACCGAGATCGCCCCGGGCGTCGACCTGCACAAGGACGTGCTGGCGCACATGGACTTCCAGCCCATCGTCCGCAACGTGAAGCTGATGGACGCCGGCCTGTTCCGCGAGACCTGGGGCGGCCTGGGCGACATCGTGCGCCGCGCGCCGTCAGCCCATCCTGGCCACTGAGTCTCACATCCGATTTCCCCTCGCGTCCCCCGGCGCACGGAGCCCTGCATGCAAGTCATCACCGCCGACCAGGTCGGCCCGCTGATCCCCGATAACGCCACCATCTTCCTGGGCGGCCTGGCCGTCACCAGCCTGCCCGAGGAGATCCTGCAGGGCCTGGAGCGCCACTTCCTGGCCACCGGCCACCCGCAGATGGTGAGCACCTGGGCCTGCGGCGCCGTGGGCAACTCCGGCGAGGCGGGCATGAAGCACTTCGCCCACAAGGGGATGATCAAGCGCGTCGTCGCCGGCCACTTCGGCCAGACCGGCAAGGAGATGATGAAGATGGTCTTCGACGGCGAGGTCGAGGCCTACAACTTCCCGCAGGGCTCGCTGTCGCACCTGACGCGCCAGATCGCCAACAAGTCGCCCGGCCTGCTGACGCAGGTGGGCCTGGGCACCTTCGTCGACCCGCGCTATGAGGGCGGCAAGATGAACAGCGCCTCCACCGAGGACCTGGTCAAGGTGGTGGAGTTCGACGGCCAGGAGTGGCTGTATTACCGCTCGCCCAAGATCGACGTGGCCATCATCCGCGGCACCGTCTGCGACGAGAACGGCAACCTCACGCTGGACAAGGAAGGCGTGCTGCTGGAGCAGCTCTCCATCGCCCAGGCCGCCAAGCGCTGGGGCGGCGTGGTGATCTGCCAGGTCGAACAGGTGGTGCAGGCCGGCAGCCTGCACCCCAAGGCGGTGAAGGTACCGGGCTTCCTGATCGACTACGTGGTCGTGGCCCAGCCCGAAAACCACATGCAGACCATCGCCACCCAGTACAACCCGGCGCTGTGCGGCAACGTGCGTGTGCCGCTGGGCCACCTGGAGCCGATGCCGCTGGACGAACGCAAGGTCATCGCCCGCCGCGCCGCGCTGGAGGTGCGCCCGGGCGCGATCACCAACCTCGGCATCGGTATCCCCGCCGGCATCCCGACCGTGGCGGCCGAAGAGGGCGTGGCCGACCTGCTCAAGCTGTCGATCGAGTCCGGCGTCAACGGTGGCGTGCCCGCGCAGCTGGGTGACTTCGGCCTGGCCTACAACGCCGAGTCGATCATCGAGCAGAGCTTCCAGTTCGACTTCTACGACGGCGGCGGCCTGGACGCCAGCTTCCTCGGCCTGGCCCAGGTCGACCACCACGGCAACGTCAACGTCAGCAAGTTCAGCGGCCGCCCGGTGGGCTGCGGCGGCTTCATCAACATCACCCGCTCGACCAGGAACCTGGTGTTCTGCGGCAGCTTCACCGCCGGCGGCGTGAAGCTGAAGATCGGCGACGGCCGTCTGGAGATCCTCGAGGAAGGCCGCGCCAAGAAGTTCGTCGAGCGCGTCGAGCAGGTCACCTTCAACGGCCACGACGCCGCGCTGCGCCAGCAGAACGTCCTCTTCATCACCGAGCGCGCCGTGTTCCACCTGCGCGAGGACGGCCTGGAACTGACCGAGATCGCCCCCGGCATCGACCTGGAGCGCGACGTGCTCGCGCACATGGCCTTCCAGCCCATCATGAAGGACGTGAAGATCATGGACCCCGGCATCTTCAGCGAGACCTGGGGCGGCCTGGCCAAAGCGGTCCGCGCTGCACCCAAGGCCCACTGAGCCGGCCCGACCTGAGTTGCCCTTTGGCCCGCCGCGCGCGGGCCTTTTTGATCCCGAATCTGATCCCGCACCGAGGAGACCCACCATGGCCTTTGCCGCCACCTTCGACGACATCTGGCTGGTCGACGGCGTCCGCACCCCCTTCGTGGACTACTGCGGCGCCTTCGGCGGCATTTCCGCCACCGACCTGGGCATCAAGGTCGCGCGCGAGGCCATCGCCCGCAGCGGCCTGCCCGCCGCGGACATCGGCTCGGTGATCACCGGCTCGATGGCGCCGTCGGACTTCGACGTCTTCTGCCTGCCTCGCCACGTCGGCCTCTACGCCGGCGTGCCGGTGGAGGTGCCGGCCATCATGGCCCAGCGCATTTGCGGCACCGGCTTCGAGCTGTTCCGCCAGGCCGCCGACCAGATCAGCCTGGGCTACGCCGACAGCGCGCTGGTCGTCGGCGCCGAGTCGATGACGCGCAACCCGATTGCCGCCTTCACCCACCGCACCGGCTTCAAGCTCGGCGCCGAGGTCGGCTTCAAGGACTTCATGCGGGAGGCGCTGATCGACCCGGCCCCGGGCATCGACATGATCGCCACCGCCGAGAACCTGGCGAAGAAGTACGGCATCACCCGCGAGGAGGTGGACGCCTTCGCCGCCCAGTCCTTCGCCCGCGCCCTGGCCGCCCAGGCCGAAGGCCGCCTGGCCGCCGAGATCTGCCCGGTCGCCAGCGAGCGCTTCGAGCTGCCCGGCTACGCCACCCGCGGCATCCAGATCCCGTCCAAGATCGGCACGGTCAGCGCCGACACCCACCCGCGCCCCTCCCCCGTCGAGGCCCTAGCCAAGCTGCGCGTGGTGCACCCGGGCGGCGTGCAGACCGCCGGCAACAGCGCCGCGCTGGTCGATGGCGCGGCCGCCGCCGTCGTGGCCCGCGGCCGGCTGGTGCGCGAGCGCAGCCTGCAACCGCTCGCCCGCATCGCCGCCGCCGCCGCGGTCGGCGTCCCGCCCGAAATCATGGGCATCGGCCCCGCCCCCGCCATCCGCGCCCTGCTCGCCAAGACCGGCCTGACGCTGGCGGACATTCACCTCATCGAAATCAACGAAGCCCAGGGTGCCCAGCTCCTCGCCTGCGAACGCGAACTCGGCCTGGACCGCGACAAGCTGAACGTCAACGGCGGCGCGATCGCCCTGGGCCACCCGCTCGCCGCCACCGGCGTGCGCCTGACGGTCACCGTCGCCAAGGAACTGCAGCGGCGTGGGGGGCGCTGGGGGATTGCCTCGGCCTGCGTGGGTGGGGGGCAGGGGATGGCGGTGTTGGTGGAGAGCGTGGGGCGATGACGAAATCCCGCACAGCTTGAGTTCTCAGGGCAACACCTTACGGTGGGCGGTGTCAGCACCTGCAGTGCCGCGACCGCCTCGTGGTCGCCTACTCGATCACCAGCTCCCGCAGCCAGCGCGCCTGCGCCGGCATGTCGTGACGCAACGCTTTCCTGAAGGGCGGCACCGACGGATCGCGCGGGGGCGCGGAGATCTCGTTGAGGTCGACCGCCCGGGGTGTGCCGACCAGCGCCGCGCCCTGCTCCCGGAATTCGTAGTAGACGCCGTTCCAGAGCCTGGCGCCGAACTCGGACGGGCTCTTGAAGAGGAACAGCAGGCTGTGCTCCAGCCAGGCGAGCTGGCCGGGGCCCACGGTGGCGGGGTTCGGATAGGGGTAGGGGACGTGGCAGCTGATTTCCTGGGCTGCGTTCAGGCACTTGAACTCGCGCATCGACAGGAAGTGGTCGGTGAAGGCTTCGGCCTTCAGCGCAAGCCGGAAAGTGGTGGGCGTGCCGGCCGACGGGGTGAAATCGACCGTCCCCAGCGGGGTGCGGGCGCCGTCGGCGGTCACCGCGAGGAGGGTCTTGCGGCCTGTGAAGTCGAACGCCGCCGCGGCCGTGGCGGCCAGGGTCAGCGTGGCCAGGAGGCCGATCGACGCGAAGCTGCGGGCGCGCAAGAGGGGCATCGGAAGCTGGGGCATGGCAGTCCTCGCGCCATCGAACGATGACAGGGCGTGGTGGCGTGAACCATTGTGGGCCTGCATCGGCAGCGTGCCGCTTCACGTTTTCTCGGTGGGGCCGCGGCGCGAGGGCGGCAGGCGCGGGGCCCGGATGGGTTCCGATGCATCGGTCCGGCCTGCCGCCATGCGCTAGGCTGGTCGACATGCACACACGGCGTTCCCTTCGGTCCATGGTCCGCCTGGCCACCCTCCTGTGGGCAGCGCTGTCGGCGCCCCTGGCGGCAGCCGACTCCTATCGGCATGGCACCCATGAACTGAACCTGGAACATGGCGGCCTGGTCCGGCGCGCCCTCGTGCATGTGCCCGCCGGGCTGGACCTGAGTCGGCCGGTGCCGCTGGTGCTGGCCTTTCACGGTGGCGGCGGGCATGCGGAGTTCATGGCCGACGACCGGCGCTACGGGCTGATGGGGCAGGCACAGCGCTCGGGCTTCGTGGTGGTGTTTCCGAATGGGTTCAGCCGCTTTGCCAGCGGCCGGCTGGCCACCTGGAACGCCGGCGGCTGCTGCGGTGCGGCGCGCGACCTGGGCAGCGACGACGTGGGCTTCGTGCGCGCGCTGCTCGGGCAGTTGCAGCGCCGCCTGCCGGTGGACGGCGGGCGCATCTTCGCCACCGGCATGTCCAACGGCGCGATGTTCAGCTACCGGCTGGCCTGCGAGATGGCCGAGACCTTTCGCGCCGTCGCCGCGGTGGCCGGCACCGAGGCCCTGGCCGACGTCGACTGCCGGCCTGCCCGGCCGGTGCCGGTGCTGCATATCCATGCCCGCAACGACCTGCGCGTGCCCTTCGACGGCGGCGTGGGGTCCGATGCGGTGCAGGGCCGCCGGCCGGGCATGGACGACCTGTCGGTGCCCGAGACGGTGGCGCGCTGGCAGCGGCGCAACCGCAGCCAGGCACAGCCGCTGCGCAGCCTGAACCGCCCGGGGGCCTGGTGCGATACCTACCCGGCCCGCGTGCCTGCGGCTGCCGCCGGGTCCGCTGGGGGCGCAGGGGGTGCAACGGCCCCTTCGGCCCCGGTGCGGCTGTGCGTCACCGAGGCCGGCGGGCACAGCTGGCCGGGTGCGCAGCGCGGGCGGCGGGGCAGGGAGTCGCCTTCGCAGGCCCTGGTGGCCGAAGAGGAGATCTGGCGCTTCTTCGCGGAGGTATCGGGGCTGCCCCGCTGAACCCGGCGGCGGGCGAGGGCGGGATCGCTGCGGCGGCGCTGGTGGCAGCGTGACTGCAGCGGCGCTGCCGCCAGCGCCGTCGGGCCGGACACGCGGCAGGCTGCCGCCTACCCGGGGGGGCCGGCCGGATCGCCGGGCGGGGCCGGTGGGGCGGCGGGCTCGTCGTCCGGCTCGTACAGGGCCTCGAATGTCGCCCGCTCGATGCAGTAGGCGTCGCCGCCGTCGGGCTGGTTGGCCACCAGCCAGTCGCCGGCTTCGTAGTGCGAGCGGCCTTCATGGGTGGGCAGGCTGCCGGCGCAGGTGGCCGGCTCGGCCCACACCGGGGTCACCTTGACCCAGCGGCCCGGGCCAACCGGCCGGTAGGTGCGGGCGAACACTGCGGCGTCGACGGTGTAGACCTCGCCGCCGTTGTCGACCAGCCAGTCACCGCGCTTGCAGCGCTGCTCGGCGCCCCACTTGCGGTAGGCGAAGCCCTCGGTGTCCAGCGCCAGCTGCACCGCGCTCACGGCCTGGCCGGCACGCTTGCGGAAGCGGCGGCGCGCTGCCATGGGCGGGGCCGGTCGGCGCGGGGGATCGGCCTCAGGCCGCGGCTTCGGCCACCGCTGGCTCGGGCAGGTGGACGCGGTGGTCGGTGCTGAACTGGTAGTCGCGGAAGACATGCTCGGCGCTGAGCAGCTGGTAGCTGCCGTCGGGCGCCCGCACCGTGGTGTCCTTGAGCCGCCAGGTGAGCTGGCCGCAGGTCCAGATCTCGAAGTTGCGCATGTGCGTGCACAGGCAGGTCTTGTCGAACACCTGCACCCGCTTGGCGCCCGGGTGGGCGGCCACCTCGCGGTTCCAGGAGGTGATGTAGGCGCACTTGCCGGTGGCGTCGAGCAGGTAGCCGTAGGCCTCGCAGTTCGGGCGGATGCCGTCGCCGATGCCGGGGCTGGACTTGATCATGCGCATCGGGTAGCCGGTGGGCGAGATCTGGTTGACCTCGATGTCGTCCTCGCCGGCCCTGAAGTACTCCTGCTTGACGTCGTCGGGCAGGCCGCATTCCTTGGTGACGGTGAAGCGGGTGGCCACCTGCACGCCCGCGGCGCCGGCTTCCAGGAAGCCCACCGCATCGCTGCCGGTGAAGATGCCGCCGGCGGGGATCAGCGGGATGTCGAGCTGCTCGGCCTTCAGCCAGGCGGCGATCTCGGCGACGATGGTGGCCAGGTCGTACTGCGCCCAGTCCATGCCGAAGCCCAGGTGCCCGCCGGCCAGCGGGCCTTCGACGACGACGTAGTCGGGCAGGCGGTTCAGGCGGCTGTTCTTCTTCAGGAAGAGCTGCAGCGCGCGCAGGCTCGAGACGATGATGCCCAGCTTGGCATCGCGAAAGCGCGGGTGGTCCTCGATCAGGGCGAAGGAGCCCAGGTGCAGGCCGGCGGCCAGCGTGATGCCGTCGATGCCTGCGTTCAGCGCCGCGTCCAGGCGCACCTTGAGGGTGTCGCGCGGGGCGTTCATCGTCAGCTTTTCCATGCAGTTGATGAACACCAGCCCGCTGCCGCGCTTGCGCTCCATCGTGTGCTGCACGTGCAGCCGGGTCGCTTCGGCCAGGTCGGCGAGGTTGAACTTGACCAGCGACTTGTCCGGCGAGTCGACGTTGTACTTGTACAGCGCCTGCTTGGCCTTGACGAACTTGGTCTTGTAGCGGCGGTCGGTGACCGTCTTGATCATCGCGTCGGAGATGTGTCCCACACCGCCCAGCCGGGCGGCCTCCAGCGCCAGATCGGCGGAGGAGATGTCCACGCCCATGCCGCCGATCATGATGGGCACCAGCTCGTGGCGGCCCAGGCGCATGCGGAAATCATCCAAACGTTTCATCTTCGACTTTCACGAGGGCCGACCCGGGGGCCCCCGGCAGGGGATCAGTTGCACGGCGGGTGCCGTGACGGGGCGCCGTCCACCCCGCACAGGAGCGTGATTTTCGCCTGATCCCGCACCGATTTCCTCGGGGAAGACCTCGAAAGCGGAGGAGGTTTCTTGATGCAGCTCGCCCTGGCGCGCCGCCCGGGCGGCCGGCTGCGTGCGCGCCAGGGCTCAGGCGCTGCTGCCGGGCGGCGCCAGCCGCACCGCCAGGCCGAACAGGCGGCCGTAGCGCAGCGCGATGTAGGCATGCTCGCGCATCAGCGCCTCGACCCGGGCCGACTCGCCCTGGGCCAGCGCCTCGACGATCAGCTGGTGCTGCATCTGCGCGAGCTGCAGCTTGCGGAACTCGGCGCCCAGGGCGTGGCGGTCGATCACCAGCGAGTCGGCCGAGGCGAAGGGCAGGTGGTCGTTGCGCGCGATCGCATCGCCGATCACCCGGCTGCCGGTGGCGCCGACGATGGCGCGGTGGAAGCGCTCGTTGAGCGCGCTCCAGGCGGCGATGTCGGCCTCCTCCAGCCAGCCCTTGGCCAGCACGGCCTCGCCCTCGGCCAGCGCGGCCTGCAGCGCGGCCATCACCTCGGCGCCGACGCCGCGCTCGGCCAGTCGGCGTGCGGCCAGGCCCTCGAGCACGCCGCGCACCTCGAGGGCGCAGAGCACGTCGGCCTCGGAGAAGGCGCGCACGGTGTAGCCGCGCTTGCCGGTCTTCTCCAGCAGGCCTTCCTGCTCGAGGGTGCGAAAGGCCAGCCGCACCGGCGTGCGCGACACGCCCAGCGCCTCGGCCACCGGGATCTCGGCGATGCGGCTGCCGGCGGCGTAGCGCCCGTCCATGATGAGCTTGCGCAGCGTCGCCACCAGGCTGGGCGAGGCGGCCTGCTCGGACTCGATTGGATCCACTTCGTCGTCATTGTCTTGTGAATCAGAAATCATGATGCTCTAATTGGATCCAATGATGGCGGTGAACGAGGTGGATCGAACGGCGATCCGGCGCCGCCGCGAGGAGCGCGACGATGTTTCCGATGAATGCCTGGTACGTAGCCTGCACCCCCGACGAACTGGTCGAGGGCCGGCCGCTGGGGCGGCGCATCTGTGGTGAACGCATGGTGTTCTACCGCAATGCGCAGGGCGAAGTCTGCGCGCTGGAGGATTTCTGCCCCCACCGCGGTGCGCCGCTGTCGCTCGGGCGGGTCTGCCAGGGCGAGCTGGTCTGCGGCTACCACGGCCTGGTGATGGGCTGCGACGGCCGCACCCTGTCGATGCCTGGCCAGCGGGTCGAGCGCTTCGCGCCGATCCGCCGCTTCGCCGTGCAGGAGCGGCACGGCTTCGTCTGGGTCTGGCCCGGCGATGCGGACCGTGCCGATGCGGCGCAGCTGCCCGACTTCGAGTGGTCCGGCAACCCCGAGTGGGCCCATGGCGGCGGGATGTATCACATCGCCTGCGACTACCGGCTGATGATCGACAACCTGATGGACCTGACGCACGAGACCTACGTGCACGCCACCAGCATCGGCCAGTCGGAGATCGACGAGACCCCCTGCGAGACCCACCGCGAGGGCGACCGCGTGATCACGCAGCGCCACATGGCGGGCATCCAGGCGCCGCCGTTCTGGCAGATGGCCATGCGCATGAACGGCATGGACCCGGACCAGCCGGTGGACCGCTGGCAGATCTGCCGCTTCAGCCCGCCCAGCCACGTGATGATCGACGTGGGCGTCGCCCTGGCCGGCCGGGGCGGCTTCCACGCGCCGCTGGAGGCCAAGACCGCGGCCACCGTGGTGGACTTCATCACGCCCGAGGCGGACGGCTCGATCTGGTACTTCTGGGGCATGGCGCGGCGCTTCCGCCCCGGCGACGCCGAGCTGACGGCGCGCATCCGCGAGGGCCAGGGCCGCATCTTCGCCGAGGACCGCGAGATGCTCGAGCGCCAGCAGCTCAACCTGCAGACCTGGCCGCAGCGTCGCCTGATGACGCTGAACATCGACGCCGGCGGCGCACACGCGCGGCGCATCCTGGACCGCCTGGTGGCGGCCGAGCGGGGCGAGGCGGCCGCCGCAGCGGCCTGACGGACCCACCCGGCCGGCGGGCCCGGCGGGCCGCGGGTCCGAGACGGCGCGGCGCCGCGGGCCGTCCCGTCAGGTGCCCGCGTCCTGCGGCGCGCGCGGCCGCCGGGTGAACAGCGACTTCACCCAGAGGTAGAACAGCGGCACGAAGAAGATGCCCAGCACGGTGGCGCTGATCATGCCGCCCAGCACGCCCACGCCGATGGCGCGCTGCGAGCCCGAGCCCGCGCCGCTGGCCAGTGCCAGCGGCAGCACGCCCATGCCGAAGGCCAGCGAGGTCATCAGGATCGGCCGCAGGCGCTGACGGCAGGCCTTCAGGGTGGCCTCGAGCAGGCCCAGGCCCTGCAGGCGCAGGGTCTCGGCAAACTCGACGATCAGGATCGCGTTCTTGGCGCTCAGGCCCACCGTGGTGAGCAGGCCGACCTGGAAGAACACGTCGTTGGCCTGGCCGCCCAGGTGGCTGGCCGCCAGCGCGCCGAAGATGCCCAGCGGCACCACCAGCATGACGCTGAAGGGCACCGACCAGCTCTCGTACAGCGCCGCCAGGCAGAGGAAGATGAACAGCAGCGAGACCGCGTACAGCAGCGGCGCCTGCTGGCCCGACAGGCGCTCCTGGAAGCTGCGGCCGGACCATTCGTAGCCGATGCCCGGCGGCATGTCGCGCAGCAGCTCCTCCATCGCCCGCATCGCGGCGCCCGAGCTGACGCCCGGGGCGATGTCGGCCTGGATCTCGTAGGCCGGGCTGCCGTTGTAGCGCACCAGCTGGCGCGGCCCGCTCACCCACTCGGCGCTGGCGAAGGCCGAGAAGCTCACCATCTGCCCGGCGGCGTTGCGCACGTACCAGTGGCGCAGGCTGTCGGGCTCGGCGCGCCAGGCGGCATCGCCCTGCAGCAGCACGCGCTTGACCCGGCCGCGGTCGATGAAGTCGTTCACGTAGGACCCGCCCAGCGCGATCGAGAGCGTCTCGTTGACCGTGGCGGTGCTCACCCCGAGCATGCCGGCGCGGTGGTCGTCGATGCGGATGGCCAGCTGCGGCGTCTCGGTCAGGCTGTTGGTGCGCGGGCGGCGGAACTCGGGGCGCTCGGCGGCCGCGTCGATCAGCCGGTCGCGCGCGTCGGCCAGGGCGGTGCTGCCCAGCCCGCCGAGGTCCTGCAGGAAGAGCTGCACGCCGGCGCTGCCGCCCAGGCCGCGCACGGTGGGTGGCTGCACCACGAAGATGCTGGCGTCGCGCACGCGCTGGCCCAGCTCGCGGCTGAAGCGCTCGGCCAGCGCGGCGGCGCTCTGGGCCTGGGCCGGGCGCAGCGACCAGTCCTGCAGGCGGATGAAGCCCTGGCCGGAGCCCTGGTCGCCGGCGGCGCCGCGCACCAGGTTGTAGAACTGCACCTCCGGCTGCGCAGCCAGGTAGGCCTCGACGCTGCTCATCACGCCTTCCAGCCGCTCGGCGGTGGCGCCCGGGGCCATGCGCACCTGGATCTGCAGGCCGCCCTGGTCCTCGTCGGGCAGGAAGGAGGTGGGCAGGCTCTTGTAGAGCGCCGCGGTGCCGGCGATCAGCAGCGCGAAGACCAGCAGGCTGCGCCGGCTGCGCCGCGTCAGCCAGCCGACCTGGCCGACATAGCGTTCGGTGAAGCGGTCGAAGCCGCGGTTGAAGCCGCCGAACAGGCGGTCCAGCAGCGGCCCGAGCGGCCCGCCGTGGGCGGCGTGCTCGCCCTTGGCCACCGGCTTCAGCACCGTGGCGCACAGCGCGGGCGACAGGCTCATCGCCACCAGCACCGACAGCAGCATGGCGCTGACCACGGTGATGCTGAACTGGCGGTAGATCACGCCGGTGGAGCCGCCGAAGAAGGCCATCGGCACGAACACCGCCGACAGCACCACCGCGATGCCCACCAGCGCGCCGCTGATCTCGCGCATGCTGCGCCGGGTGGCCTCGCGCGGGGACAGGCCCTCCTCGCGCATCAGGCGCTCGACGTTCTCGACCACCACGATGGCGTCGTCCACCAGCAGGCCGATGGCCAGCACCAGGCCGAACATGGTCAGGGTGTTGATCGAGTAGCCCGCCACCGCCAGCACGCCGAAGGTGCCCAGCAGCACCACCGGCACCGCGATGGCCGGCACCAGCGTGGCGCGCAGGTTCTGCATGAACAGGTACATGATCGCCACGACCAGCAGCACCGCCTCGATCAGCGTCTTGACCACCCCCTCGATGGACACGCGCACGAAGGGCGTGGTGTCGAAGGTCACGGTGGCCTTCATGCCCGGCGGGAAGAAGGGCGCCAGCTCGGCCAGCCGGGCCTTCACCGCATCGGCGGCCAGCAGGGCGTTGGCGCCGCTGGCCGGGTAGATCGCCATGCCCGCGGCGGTGCGGCCGTTGCTGCGGATGTTGGTGACGTAGCTGTCGCGGGCGCGCTCGACGCGGGCCACGTCGCCCAGGCGCAGCGCGGAGCCGTCGGGCTGCACGCGCAGCACGATGGCGCGAAACTCCTCGGCGGTCTGCAGCCGCGCGCGCGCGGTGACGATGGCCGTCAGGCGCTGGCCGGGCGGCGAGGGCAGGGCGCCGATCTGCCCGGCCGAGACCTCGGTGTTCTGCGCCAGCAGCGCGCTGCGGATGTCGCCGGGCACCAGGCCGTAGCGCTGCAGCTGGGTGGGGTCCAGCCAGATGCGCATCGCGTAGCCGGAGCCGAAGACGAACACATCGCCGACGCCCTCGATGCGGCTGACGATGTCCACCAGCGTGCTGGAGAGGTAGTCGCCCAGGTCGCCGGAGCTGACCTGCGGGTCGTCGCTGGTGAGCGTGACCACCATCAGGAACTCGCTGCCCGCCTTGGTCACCCGCACCCCCTGCGCCTGCACCGCCTGCGGCAGGCGCGACAGGGCCTGCTGCACCTTGTTCTGCACCTGCACCTGCGCGGTGTCGGGGTCGGTGCCGGCGACGAAGCCCAGCTGCACGGTGGCGGTGCCCGCGGCGCTGCTGGAGGACTCGATGGACATCAGGCCGTCGATGCCCTTGAGGTTCTGCTCGATGATCTGGGTCACCGAGTCCTCGATGGCCTGGGCCGAGGCGCCGGGGTAGACGGTGTTGATCGTGATGCGCGTGGGCGCGATGTCGGGGTAGCGCTCCAGCGGCAGTGAAAGTGTCGCGGCGGCGCCGGCGAGCATCACCACGATGGCGAGCACCCAGGCGAAGATGGGGCGGTCGATGAAGAAGGCGGCCATGGCGCGGGGCTCCGGGGACTCAGCGCGAGGCCGGCGGCTGCGCGGCCGGGCCGGCGGACGCCGCCGAGGCGGCCGGGGCCGCCCCCGATCCCGCTCCCGCCGACGCCGCACCGGCACCGGCACCGGCACCGGCACCGGCACCGGCACCGGCACCGGCACCGGCACCGGAGGCGGCCCGGCCCGCACCCGGTGGCGAGCCGGCCGGCACCGGCCGCACCGCCTGGCCCGGGCGCACGCGCTGCAGGCCCTCGACGATCAGCCGGTCGCCTTCCTGCAGGCCACGGGTCACCAGCCACTGGTTGCCCACCGCGCGGGCCAGTTCGAGCCGGCGGCGCTCGGCCTTGCCGTCCGCGCCCACCACCAGCGCGGTGGCCTCGCCGGTGGGGCCGCGGCTGACGCCCTGCTGGGGCACCAGCAGCGCGCCGCGGTCCACGCCAGCCTGCAGCCGGGCCTGCACCACCATGCCCGGCAGCAGCGTGCCCTGCGGGTTGGGGACCACCGCGCGCAGCGTCACCGCACCGGTGCCGCGGTCGACCGTGACGCCGCTGAACTGCAGCCGCGCCGGGTAGGGATGCAGGCTGCCGTCCTCCAGGCGCAGCTGCAGTTCGCGGCTGCGGCCGGCCTCGGCGTCGGCGCCGAGCTGGCGGCGCAGCGCCAGGATCTCGCTGCTGCTCTGCACGATGTCCACGTGCATCGGGTCGAGCTGCACGATGCTGGTCAGCGCGGCGGCCTGGTTGGCCGTGACCAGGGCGCCCGTGCCGACGCTGGAGACTTCGATGCGCCCGCCGATCGGCGCGGTGATGCGCGCCCGCGCCAGCTGCACCTGTGCGGCGTCCAGGGCGGCGCGCGCCACGGCCACGTCGGCCTCGGCCTGGCGCTGCGCGGCGGCGCTGTCGTCGGCCACCTGGCGGCTCACCGCGTCCACGCGCAGCAGGTCGGCGTCGCGCGCGGCCTTCACCCGGGCGGCGGCCAGCAACGCCTCGGCCTTCTGCAGGGCCGCGGCACTGCGGGCCCGTTCGGCCTCGAAGCTGGCCGCGTCCAGCTGGTACAGCGGCTGGCCGGCGCGCACCACGCTGCCCTCGGTGAACAGGCGCGCGCGCACCAGGCCGGTCACCTGGGGGCGGATCTCGGCCACCTGGCTGGCACTCAGGCGGCCGGGCAGCTCGACCATCAGCGGGGCGTCCTGTGCCGTCACGCGCAGCACGCCGACCTCGGGGCGGTTGCCGGCCCCCGGGCCCGCCCCGCCGCCGCCACCGCCACCTCCGCCCGGCCTGGCCGCGCCGGCGCCGTTTCCACCCGCACCCGCGCCCGCACCTGCGCCTCCTCCGCCGGGGGAGTCCTGGCAGGCGGTGAGCAGGCCGGCGAGCAACAGGACAGTGGCCGGGACGATCAGTCGGTGGAGCGGGCTGGAGGAGGTCACCCCCGTATCCTGCTCGAAAAATGTCAAGGAAGTGTGCGGCCCGGCCACGGCCCTGCAGGTCGCGGGTGTGGCCGGGGCACGCGCTGCGGTTGCGAACGCGCCACGCTGCACGTCTGCCCGGCCGGCAATGCAACCGGATGTTCCAGGAAGCGGCCTGCCGTGCACAAAGGACGGCGCCGATCGTCGGACTAGGGCTATCTTGACGGCATTGCTGTCCCCGGCAGGGGATCCCGAGCTTCGGCAAGATCGGGATTCTGCTGCGAGTGAACCTTGACCTTGCCCGAATCTCCGCGCCCTCCCGCCGCGGCCGGCGCTGCGCCGGCCGGGTCCCCGGCCGCCCCGACGGCGGCTGCGCCGGCCCCTGCCCCTGCCGATCCGCCGGCCGTCCCGGCGGGTGCTGCACCGGTGAATGCGCCGGTGAGCGCGCCCACCCATGCCCGCCCGCCCGGCAGCGATGCGGTGGCCGCTGCCGCGGCCGCCGCGACGGCGCCTGCCACGGCGGCCTCGGCCGCCCGGCGCCCGCTGCTGCGGCGCGCCGTGGCCGCCGCTGCGTTGCTGGCCCTGCTGGGGGCGGGCGGCTGGGCCGTGCTGCACGAGGTGCAGACGTCGACCCTGCAGGCGCGGCTGGCCAGCGGCATCGCCAGCGAGCTGAACTACACGCTGCAGCCCGGTCCCAGCGACGCGATCCGCTTCCCGGGTGACGGTCCCTACGACCGCCGGTTCGGCTATCACCTGCTGCCCAGGATGATCGAGCGGCTGCAGGGGCAGGGCTTTGCGGTGACCGAGCAGGCACGCATCTCGCCGCGCATGCAGGCGCTGGCCGACCATGGCCTGTTCCCGATCTACCGCGAGAAGTCGCAGGCCGGCCTGTCGCTGCGCGACTGCCGTGCCCAGCCGATGTACGCGGTGCGCACGCCCGAGCGGGTCTACGCCCGTTTCGAGGATATTCCGCGGCGCATGCGCGATGCCCTGCTGTTCATCGAGAACCGCGAACTGCTCGACCCGCAGGTGCCGCCCACGCGCAACCCGGCGGTGGAATGGGACCGCTTCGGCAAGGCCGTGGTCGACCAGGCGCTGCGCCGCGTGCTGGACGACCATTCGGCCGGCGGCGGCAGCACGCTGGCCACGCAGATCGAGAAGTACCGCCACTCGCCCGACGGGCGCACCGACTCGGCCGCCGAGAAGCTGCGCCAGATGGCCAGCGCCACGCTGCGTGCCTACAGCCGCGGCGAGGACACCCGGCCGCGCCGGCGCGAGATCGTGCTGGACTACCTCAACACCGTGCCGCTGGCCGCGCGGGCCGGCTTCGGCGAGGTCAACGGCATCGGCGATGGCCTGTGGGCCTGGTTCGGCCGCGACATTGCCGAGATGGACCGCCTGCTGGCCGACGATGCGCAGGCCGCGACCCTGCCGCTGGCCGAGCGGGCGCTGGCCTTCAAGCAGGTGCTGGCGCTGTTCGTGGCGCAGCGCCGGCCCTCGTACTACCTGCTCGACGGCGTGGCCGACCTGGGCGCGCTGGTCGATGCCCACCTGCGCGTGATGGCCGGCGCCGGCCTGATCGATGCGGCCCTGCGCGACGCCGCCCTGGCGCAGCCGCTGCGTGTGCGCCCGCAGGCGCCGCCGCGCGAGCCGGTGTCCTTCGTCGAACGCAAGGCCAGCACGGCCACGCGCACCCGCCTGTCGGCCATGCTGGACGTGCCGCGCGCCTACGACCTGGACCGCCTCGACCTGAGCGCGGGCGGTACCCTGGACGGTGACATCCAGCGCACCGCCACCGCCTTGCTGCGCAGCCTGTCGACGAAGGAAGGCGCGCGGGCGGCGGGGCTGGTGGGCTTCCGGCTGCTCGGCGAGGCCGACGACCCGGCGCCACTGCAGTTCAGCTTCACGCTGTTCGAGCGCACGCCGGGCGCCAACCTGCTGCGGGTGCAGACCGACAGCGTCGACCAGCCCTTCGACATCAACGAAGGCGCGCGGCTCGACCTGGGCTCCACCGCCAAGCTGCGCACCCTGGTGACCTACCTGGAGCTGGTGGCCGAGCTGCACGGCCGCTGGGCCGGGCTCGGTGCCCAGGCGCTGCGTGCCGAGCCGGTGCACAGCCGCGACCGGCTCGGCCAGTGGGCGCGCGAGTACCTGCTGCGTGCGTCCGACCGCAGCCTGCGCGCGATGCTCGGTGCGGCGATGGACCGGCGCTTCTCCGCCAGCCCCTACGAAGGCTTCTTCACCGGCGGCGGGCTGCACACCTTCGCCAACTTCGAGCCCGACGACAACGGGCGCATCATGGACCTGCGCGAAGCGATGCGGCGCTCGGTCAACCTGCCCTTCATCCGCCTGATGCGCGAGGTGGTGCACCACTTCATGTACCGCCGCGCCGGGGCCGACATCGACTGGCTGGACAACCCCGACGATCCACGCCGGCGCGAGTACCTGGCGCGCTTTGCCGACAAGGAGGGGCGCGAGTACCTGGCGCGCTTCCATGCCCGCTACCAGGGCAAGTCGCCCGAGGAGGCGGTGGCGCTGCTGATGGAGCGGGTGCGCCCGACGCAGGCCAAGCTGGCCGCGGTGTTCCTGACCTTCGAGCCCGAGGCCCGTCCCGAGCAGCTGCAGGCCTTCCTGGATGCCTATACGCCACGGCCCCGGCCGGGGCAGCCGGCGCCACGCGGCAAGCCGCGCACGGCCGAGTCGCTGCTGGCCCAGTACGCGCCGGCGGCCATGAACCTGGACGACCGCGGCTACGTCGCCGGCATCCACCCGCTCGAGCTCTGGCTGGTCGGGCACCTGCGCCGCCACCCCGGCGCGACGCTGTCGGAGGTGATCGCCGCCAGTCCGGCGGTGCGCCAGGAGGTCTACACCTGGCTGTTCAAGACGCGCCACAAGAGTGCCCAGGACACCCGCATCCGCAGCCTGCTCGAGCAGGAGGGCTTCCAGGAGATCCAGCGGCGCTGGAAGCGCCTGGGCTACCCCTTCGACGCGCTGACACCTTCCTACGCAACGGCACTGGGGGCCTCCGGCGACCGGCCGGCGGCGCTGGCCGAGCTGATGGGCATCCTGGTCAACGACGGGCTGCGCCTGCCGGTGGCACGGGTGACCTCGCTGCACTTCGCGCAGGGCACGCCGTTCGAGACGCGGCTGGACCTGCGCCCTGCGCAGGGCGAGCGGGTGCTGCCCGCCGAGGTCACCCAGGTCGTGCGCGAGGCCCTGTTCGACGTGGTCGACCAGGGCACCGCCGGGCGGCTGCGCGGCGCGCTGAAGCTGCCCGACGGCACGCCGGTGCCCATCGGCGGCAAGACCGGCACCGGCGACCACCGCTTCGACGTGTACGGCCGCGGCGGCGTGCTGCTCTCCTCGCGGGTGGTGAACCGCACCGCCACGCTGGCCTTCGTGATCGGCGAGCGCTACTACGGCACGATGATGGCCTACGTGCAGGAGCCCCACGCGGCGCGCTACAAGTTCACCAGCGCGCTGCCCTCGCAGCTGCTCAAGGCGCTGGTGCCGGCCCTGCAGCCGATGCTGGCCCAGGGGCCCTGCGGGGCGCCGGCCGAACCGGTGCAGCTGACCCGCTCGCCCTGAGCGGCTCGCCCGGCGACGGCGTCACCGCCGTTCGCGGGGTGGCAGCTCGTCCGACCCGGGGGGGACGCCCGCACCGTCGCAGCCCGGCGCGGCAGACTCGGGTGCATGAAACAGGATGTATCGATCATGCGCGCGCCGGCGCCGGCCGGAGCGCTTCCCCGATCGGCTCGCCGGACCGTGCGCCGGCCGCCCGGGGGATGGTGCGGGTGGCCGGGCGCGGCCGCCGCCGCCGTCGTCGCGGCCCTGCTGCTGGGCGGCTGCGGGGCGGTGCGGGCCCAGGGGCTGCCGGCGGGGCCGGTGCCGCCCGCCGGGCGCCTGGCCGATGCGGTGGAGGCCGCCGCGGTGCCGCAGGACGAGGCCTCGGTGCGGATCCTGTCGATCCACCCGTCGCCGCTGCAGCCGCTGCAGCCGGGCCAGCGGCTGCGCGTGGTGGTCGAGGTGGCCTACGTCCAGCCCGGTGCGTCGGCCACCCTGGCGTTGAGCGTGCAGGAAGGACCGCCCGGGCAGCAGCCGCTGGCCGCCGCGCTGGTGCGCGTGACGCAGCCGCGCGGCGTGGTGACCCTGTCGGCCGAACTGCGCGTGCCCGAGGTGTCGCAGCTGAGGGTCTTCGTGCCGTTGTACCTGCGCGACGGCGAAGTCACGACCCAGGTCGACCAGCGCCGTTTCGAGGTGCGGTCCGCCCCCTGACAGGCGGATGCCGGCCCCGGTATCTGGGCGAATCACTCCGGTGCGTTCTTGACCCGCGTCAAGGCCGGGCGGGGGGCGGCTGTCGACAATCCATTCGCCCGAGTATTTTGCTCGGATATGCATGGAGACTGTCCCGATGGAAGCGAGGAGCTTCGACGTCCCGCGGTACCTGTCGGTGCTGCCGCTGTTCCAGGAGATGACGCCGATCGAGCTGCGGCGCCTGGCCGACGGCTGCCGCGTGCGCCGGCTGGCCCGCGGCGACAACGTCTTCCGCGTCGGCGAGCCCTGCGACGAGTTCCACGTCACCGTGATGGGGCAGGTCAAGCTGTTCGGCATCTCGCCGGCCGGGCAGGAAAAGGTGATCGAGCTGGTCGGGCCGGGGCAGTCCTTCGCCGAGGCACTGATGTTCACCGACAAGCCCTACATCATCAACGCGCAGGCGCTCACCGATACGCTGCTGCTCACCGTCGGCAAGCCGGCGGTGGTGGGCGAGATCGAGCGTGACCCGCGCTTCGCACTGCGCATGATGGCGGGCATGGCCCGGCGCCTGCATGGCCTGGTGCACGACGTGCAGGCCTATGCGCTGCACAGCGGGCTGCAGCGCGTCATCGGCTACCTGCTGCGCGACATGCCCGGCGAACTGGATGCGCCGCACGGCCTGGGCAGCCTGAACGCCGAGGTCACCGTGCCGGGGGCGCTGGACGCCGACGATCTGGCCGCGGCGCGGCCGCGCCGGACCCTGCGCGTGTCGCTGCCGGTGAGCAAGGCCACCATCGCCTCGCGGCTGTCGCTCACGCCGGAGTACTTCTCGCGCGTGCTGCACGAGCTGGAGGGCGCCGGGCTGATCGAGATCGACAAGCGCGACATCCTCATCCCCGACCCCGGCCGGCTGGCCCGCTACCAGGCGCAGTGAGGACGATGTGAACGCACCCGAGGCGTCGGCCGGCCCGGCCGGTCGCACGGCCCTGCTGACGATGCACCAGCTGGTGGGCGAGCGCCAGGGGCTGCGCCTGTGGGGGCCGCTGGGGCAGGCGCTGCAGGCCGGTCAGGCGCTGCATGTGCAGGGGCCCAACGGCTGTGGCAAGACCACGCTGCTGCGCACCCTGGCCGGCCTGCGCCGGCCGGCCCTGGGCGACTGCGGCTGCACGGTGCCGCTGTGGTTCGTCGGCCATGCCACGCCGCTGGCCGACGACCTGGGGGCACTGGCGAACCTGCGTCTCTGGCTGGACCTGGCCGGCGCCGCGGCGCTGGACGACGCGGCGCTGCGCGGCTGGCTGCAGCGCTGGGCCCTGCCGGCCGACCGGCCGGTGCGCCAGCTCTCGGCCGGCCAGCGCCGCAAGCTGGCGCTGGCGCCGCTGGCGCTGCAGCCGCGGCCGCTGTGGCTGCTCGACGAGCCCTTCGACGCGCTGGACGGCGCCGGCTGCGACTGGCTTGCGGTCACCGCGCAGGCCCATCTGGCCGGTGGCGGCGCGCTGCTGCTCAGCTCGCACCAGGCGCTGCCGGCGGGCTTTCCGGCTTGCGAGGTGCTCTGGCTCGGGCCGCAGCGCGGCGCCCGGAGGGTCGCATCGTGAGCAGCCTGCCCGTGGCCCCGGAGACGGCCGTCCCGCCGGCGTTGTCGGCCTCGCGCGACCTGCCGGCGCCCGCGGCGCCCTGGGGGCCCACGCTGCGCGCGGTGGCGCGGCGCGAATGGCTGGCCGCGGTGCAGCGCCCCGCCGACCTGCTCTGGCATGCCGGCTTCTTCGTGATGGTGGCCGCGCTCTTCCCGCTGTCGCTGCGGCCGGACCCGGCCACGCTGCTGCAGCTCGGCCCCGGGGTGCTCTGGGTGGCCGCGCTGCTGGCGGTGCTGCTGGCCACCGGACGGCTGTTCCACGAGGACCTGAAGAGCGGCTGGCTGGACCAGTGCGTGCTCGCCAGCGCTGCGGTCGGGCTGCCGCTGGCGCTGATCGTGGCCGCGCGCATGGCGATCCAGTGGTTGCTGGCGGCCGGGCCGGTGCTGCTGGTGGCGCCGCTGGTGGCGCTGCAGTTCGGCCTGAACGCCGCGGCGCTCGGGGCGCTGCTGGCGGGGCTGGCGCTGGGCACGGCGGTGCTGGTGGCGCTGGCCAGCGTGGCCGCGGCGCTGGCGGCCGGTCTGCGCGGCGCGGCCCTGCTGACGATGCTGATGGTGCTGCCGATGGCCGCACCGGTGATGGTGTTCGGTGCCATGGCGGTGCATGCCGCGCAGGCCGGCCGCCCGGCGATGGCCGAGCTGTCGCTGCTCGGCGCGATGCTGGCCGCCGCGGCGCTGGTCTGTCCGCTGCTGGGTGCGCTGGCGCTGCGCAGCGCCACCGAGGCCTGAGAACCCCGTCACGACATCCGGAAAGGTCGTTCGCGATGTTTGCCCGCCTGATCTTCTACTTTGCCAGCCCGATGCGCCTGCACGCGCTGGCCGGCCGGCTGGTGCGCCCGCTGCTCTGGCTGGCGCTGCTGCTGCTGCTGCCGGGACTCTGGCTGGGGCTGGGGGTCACGCCCGCCGATGCGGTGCAGGGCGAGGGCTACCGGCTGCTCTACCTGCACGTGCCGGCGGCCTGGATGAGCATGCTCGTCTATGCGGCGATGGCCTTCTGGAGCTTCGTCGGGCTGGTCTGGCATACCCGCGCCTCGGCGATGATGGCCCATGCCCTGGCGCCCACCGGGGCGGTCTTCGCCCTGCTCAGCCTGGTCACCGGCGCCTTCTGGGGCCAGCCGATGTGGGGCACCTGGTGGGTCTGGGATGCCCGGCTGAGCTCGTCGCTGCTGCTGTTCTTCCTCTACCTGGGCTACCTGGCGCTGCTGCGTGCCAACGAGGACAGCGCGCGCGCCGATCGCGCCTGCGCGGTGCTGGCGCTGCTCGGGGCGGTGAACCTGCCGGTGATCTACTTCTCGGTGAAGTGGTGGAATACCCTGCACCAGGGCGCCAGCCTGTCGCCCGGCCAGTCGAGCATGGCGCCGCAGATGCTGACCGCACTGCTGCTGATGGTGGGGGCCGCCTGGGCCTACACCGGCGCGACCGCCTTCAAGCGCGTGCAGCTGATCATCGCCGAGCGCGAGGCGCAGGCCCGCTGGCTGCAGCAGCTGCGCGACGAAATTGCCGAGCCCGCCGACCTGCCGGCCGAGACCGGCGCGGCCCGCTCCGGCCCTCTCCGGGAGGCGGCCCGTGCCTGATGCCCTGATGTCCTTTCTCACGCCCTGGTGGCCGGATCTGGCCAGCTTCCTGCGCATGGGCCGGCACGGCCTGTACGTCTGGCCCACCCTGGCGATCTGCCTGCTCGCCCTGGCCGGCGAGTGGTGGCTGCTCGCGCGTCGCGAACGCCTGCTGACGCGCCGCAACGCGGAGACCCTGCGATGAATGCCCCCCTTCCTCCCCAGGCCCACGCCCGCGGCGCCTGGACGCCGCGGCGCCGCCGTCTCGTCCTGCTGATCGGCGCGGGCGTGCTGGCCGCCGTGGCCGCGACGCTGCTGCTCAACGCCTTCCGCAGCAACCTGGTCTTCTTCCTCACGCCCACCGAGCTGGCCGGTGGTGCGGCACAGGGGCGCGACGCGCTGCGCGTGGGCGGGCTGGTGCAGGTCGACTCGATCCGGCGCGAGCCGGGCAGCCTGCGCGTGAACTTCGTGCTGACCGACCACGCCCACAGCGTGCCGGTGGTCTACGACGGCGTGCTGCCCGACCTCTTCGCCGCCGGCAAGGGGGCCATCGCGCAGGGCCGGCTGGACGCCTCGGGCCGCCTGGTGGCCAGCGAGGTGCTGGCCAAGCACGACGAAAACTACATGCCGCCGGAAGTGCACGACGCGCTGAAGCAGGGGGCCGCACAGGCCGCGGCGGCCTCCGCGGCGGCCGCCGCGACGCTGTCGGCCGCCTCCTCGCCCGAGGTGAAGCCGTGACCGGCGAACTCGGCCACCTGATGCTGATGCTGGCCTGGCTGGCGGCGGCGGTGCAGGCCTGGGCCGGGCTGGGGCCGCGCGTGCAGCCGCGCCTGGCCGGCGCCGCGATGGGCTGGCAGCTGGCCGGCAGCGGTGCTGCGATGCTGGCGCTGGCCTGGGCCTTCGTGCAGCACGATTTCAGCCTGGTCTACGTGGTGCAGCACAGCCACAGCAGCCTGCCGCTGGCCTACCGCATCGCCGCGGTCTGGGGCGGGCACGAGGGCTCGATGCTGCTCTGGGGCTTCGTGCTGGCGCTGTGGAGTGCGGCCGCCCAGGCCGGCCTGCAGCGGCACGACCGTGTCTACGCCGCCCGCGTGCTGGGGGTGCTGGGGCTGGTGTCGCTGGCCATCCTGGGCTTCGTGCTGTTCACCTCCAACCCCTTCGTGCGCCTGCTGCCGGGCGCGGCCGAGGGGCAGAGCCTGAACCCGCTGCTGCAGGATCCCGGACTGGTGCTGCACCCGCCGCTGCTCTACCTGGGCTATGTGGGCACCGCGCTGCCCTTCGCGATGACGCTGGCGCTGCTGTGGGCGCCGGCCTCGCCGCAGGCCACCCGGCTGTGGGCGCGCTGGGCGCGGCCCTACACCGCGGCGGCGCTGGCCTTCCTCTCGCTGGGCATCGGGCTGGGCTCCTGGTGGGCCTACTACGAGCTGGGCTGGGGCGGCTGGTGGTTCTGGGATCCGGTCGAGAACGCCTCGCTGATGCCCTGGCTGGCGCTGGCGGCCCTGCTGCATGCGCTGGCCGCGCGTGAACAGCGCGGCCGGTTCGTGCACTGGAGTGCCGCGCTGGCGATCATCGCCTTCGTGCTGTCGCTGCTGGGGACCTTCCTGGTGCGCTCCGGGGTGCTCACCTCGGTGCATGCCTTTGCCTCCGATCCGCGCCGTGGCAGCGTGATGCTGGCGCTGATCGCCGTGACCCTGCTGGGCAGCCTGGCGCTGTATGCCCGCGCCGCCGCGCGCCTGTCCGAGGGCCTGCGCGAACAGCCCCCGGCGGCCCCCTGGTCGCGCGACAGCGCGCTGGCGGTGAACAACCTGCTGCTGGTGGTGGCCTGCGCGAGCGTGCTGCTGGGCACGCTCTACCCGCTGGCGCTGGACGCGCTGAACCTGGGCAAGATCTCGGTCGGGCCCCCCTATTTCGATGCCGTGATGGCGCCGCTGCTGCTGCCGATGGCCGCGCTGCTGCTGCCGGCGGCCTGGCTGCACTGGGGCCGCGACGAGGCGCCGCTGCTGCGCCGCTTCGGCCCCACGCTGGCGGCGGTGGCGCTGGCGGCGGTCGTGCTGCCCGGGCTGCTGCAGCAGCATTACGGATCCTGGTCGGTGCCGGTGCTGCTGGCCCTGCTGCTGGCGCTGGGGGTGACCGTCTCGACGCTGCACTGGGCGGCGCGGCGGCTGCGCCACGGCCGCTGGCGCGACTTCGGGGCCGGGCCGGCCGGCATGGTGCTGGCGCACCTGGGCGTGGCCGCCTTCGTGGTCGGCGTGGCCATGGTGAAGGGCCACGGCATCGAACGCGACGTGCGCCTGGCGCCCGGCGACCGGCACGAGCTGGCCGGCTGCAGCCTGCAGTTCGAGCACATGGGGGCGCTGAAGGGGCCGAACTACGAGTCGCGTGCCGGCCGCTTCCGCCTGGCCTGCGAGGGGCAGCCGCCGCGGCAACTGTTCAGCGAGAAGCGCGCCTACGTGGGCTCGGGCATGCCGATGACCGAGTCGGCCATCGACGCCGGCTTCACGCGTGACCTCTACGTGGCGCTGGGCGAGGAGATCGGCGACGGCTCCGGCGCCTGGAGCGTGCGGGTGCAGTTCAAGCCCTTCATCCGCTGGATCTGGGGCGGCGTGCTGCTGATGGCGCTGGGCAGCTTCTGGGCTGCCGCGGCCCGGCGCTACCGGCGCGTGCAACCGGCCCCGGCGTCGCGGCCGCAGCCGCCGGAACTCGACCCGATGGCCCCGCTGCCGGAACCGACCCCATGAACCTGCCGACCTCTCCCGCCGCCTGCGCCGCGCTGCCGAAGCGGCCCCGCTGGGGCCTGTGGGCTGCGCTGGCCGCCGTGCTGGCGCTGCTGCTGCTGCTGGCCGTGGGCATGGGCCGCGACCCGCGCGAGCTGCCCTCGGTGCTGATCGGCAAGCCCTGGCCGGCGATGGCGCTGCCGCAGCTGAGCGACCCCACGCCGGTGGGCCCGGCGCAGTGGGCCGGCAAGCCGCGCGTGATCAACCTCTGGGCATCCTGGTGCGCGACCTGCATCGAGGAGCATCCGGCGCTGCTGGCCCTGGCCGCGCAGCTGCGGGCGCAGGGCCGCGGCGACCAGCTCGTCGGCCTGAACTACAAGGACCGGCCGGGCGACGCGCAGGCCTGGCTGGCGCGCCGCGGCAATCCCTTCCACACCTCGCTGGTCGATGCCGACGGTCGCCTGGGCATCGAGCTGGGGGTGTACGGCGCGCCGGAAACCTTCGTGATCGACGCGCGCGGCGTGATCGTGCACAAGCACATCGGCGCGCTGACGCCCGAGGTGATCCGCACGCGCATCCTGCCGCTGCTCGACGCCGCAACCCCGGGAGGTGGCTCGTGAGCCGCCTCGCGTCGCGGCTGCGCTGCGGCCTGCTGACCCTGGCCGCGCTGAGCGCGGCCGTGCCCGGTGCCGTCAGCGCGGCCGGTCCGGCGGCCCTGCCCGCTGTGGCCGCCGCATCGCAGGCGGCGTGGCAGGCCGTGGACGCCGACCGCTTCATGGCCCTGACCAGCGAGCTGCGCTGTCTGGTCTGCCAGAACGAGTCGCTGGCCGACTCGCACGCGCCGCTGGCCGAGGACCTCAAGCGCGAAATCCGCGCACGCATGGCCGCCGGCGACAGCGACGCGCAGATCCTCGACTTCCTGGTGCAGCGCTACGGCGACTTCGTGACCTACCGGCCGCCGCTGGACGCCCGCACCGGGCTGCTCTGGGTCGGGCCGCTATTGCTGCTGGGTCTCGGCGCCGGGGTGCTGTGGCGCCAGTCCCGCCGGGCCCCGGGCGGGCCGGGCGAGCGGGCCGAAGCGGCCGATGCGACCGACGGAGAGTCACGATGAAGACGACCCCCACGCTGCTCGGGCAGCCGGAGTTCTGGGCCTTTGCCGTGGCCGCCCTGGGGCTGGTGGCGCTGCTCACCTTCAGCCTGCTGCGCGCCGGCCGTACCGGCGCGGCCACCGCGGGGGCCCCCGGGTCGGCCGGCGCGGCCGGTGATGGCCCCGCGCCGGCTGCGCAGCCGCTGGCGCTGGCCCTGGGCGTGCCGCTGGTGGCGCTGGCGCTGTACGCCGGGCTGGGACAGCCGCGTGCGCTGGACCCGGGCGAGCGCGAGACGGGCTCGGTGGCCCAGGTCGAGGGCATGGTGGAGCGCCTGGCCGCGCGTCTGCGGCGTGACCCGGCCGACGTCGAGGGCTGGCTGATGCTGGCCCACAGCTACAAGGTGATGGGCCGCGTCGCCGAGGCGGCCGAGGCCTTCGAGCAGGCCGACCGGGCCGCGCCGGAGCCGGCTGCCGGTGCTGCTGCCGGGGCCTCCGCGGCGCCGATCACCGGCCCGGCCGGCCTGCTGGCGCAGGGCGCCGACGGCAGCGCGACGCCCTGGCAGCGCGATCCGAACCGGCTGGTCGACTGGATCGAGGTGCGCATGCTGGCCGCGGGCGACCACTTCGACGCGCGCAGCCGGGCGCTGCTGCAGCATGCCCGCGCACTGGCGCCGCAGCATCCCGGGGTGCTGATGCTGGCCGGCCTGGCCGCCCTCGACCAGGGGGATGTCGCCGCCGCGCGCGAGGCCTTCACAGCCCTGCGTGACCAGTCCGCGCCGGGCTCGCCCGACCGGGTCACCCTCGAGCATGCGCTGGCCAGCCTGGCGCAGGGTCTCGACCCGCGCGCGGCGGCCCCCGCACCGCCCGGCGCGGCGGGGTCGGCGCCGCCGCGCTGATCCCGGCGGCCGGCCCGATCGGCCACCCTGACGAAGGAACACCGCATGGAACACCCGGACGCCCTGCCGCTGGCCGAACTCTGCGACACGCTGATCCAGACCCGCCGCCACATCGGTCCACGGCGTCTGGAGGCGCCCGGCCCCGATGCGGCCACGCTGCGCGCGCTGTTCGCCTGCGCGGCCGCCGCGCCGGATCACGAGCGGCTGCGCCCCTGGCGCTTCCTCGTCCTCGGTCCGTCCGCGCGCGAACGGCTGGCGCAGTGCTTTGCCGCGGCGCTGCGCGAGCGCGATCCGCAGGCCGAGCCCGCCCAGCTGGAGCAGGCGCGCGAGAAGGCCTTCCGGGCCCCGGTGCTGCTGCTGGCGATCGCCGACCTGCGTGCCGAGCAGCCGGACGTGCCGCCGCCCGAGCGGCTGGTCTCGCTGGGCTGTGCGATCCAGAACCTGCTGCTGGCCGCCCACGCGCGCGGCTTCGCCAGCGGGCTGTCGAGCGGGCGGGCGCTGCAGTCGCAGGTGCTGCGCGAGGCCTTCGGGCTGCAGGCCGGGGAGCTGGCGCTGTGCTTCGTCAGCCTGGGCACGGCCACGCGCGTCAAGCCGCCGCAGGGTCGCCCGTCGGTCGACGAGTTCGTGCAGTGGGTTGCATGAGCGGGCGCCGCCGCGTCGGTTCGGAGTTGATGCGGATCAAGAAAAGCCGGTGCCGCCACCCGGATTCACCGGATCCTGAACCGGTTCAAGGTTTGCGGCGCGGCGGCCGGGCAGGATGCACGGCATGCCCCCGCGCTGGAGCGGGGCGCCGATTCGGAGACCGACCGTGAACCTGAAGGACCTGATCAAGATCGCCCTGGCCGTGGGCCTCGTCACGGTGGGCGCGCAGCTCTACGCCGCGCCGTCCGCACAAGCGCAGACGCCGGCGCTTGCGCAGCCGGCGTCTCGCTGAGGGAATCACCGACGGCAGGGCCCGGCCCTGCCGCAGCAGGCGTCAGTCGTCGCTGCTGCCGCCGGTCAGGCCGAAGATGGCCAGCAGCGACTGGAAGACGTTGTACAGGCTCAGGTAGACGCCCAGGGTGGCGGTGATGTAGTTGGTCTCCTCGCCGTCGCGTACGCGCTTGAGGTCGTGCAGGATGAAGGCCGAGAAGATGCCCACCGCCAGCACCGACAGCGCCAGCATCAGCGCGCTGGACTGGATGAAGACGTTGGCGATGCCGACCACCATCAGCACGATCGCGCCGATGAAGAGCCAGCGGCCCATGCCGCTCAGGTCACGCTTGATCACGGTGGACAGTGCGGCCATCGCGAAGAACACGCCGCCGGTGCCGGCAAAGGCCAGCATGATCAGGTTGGCGCCATTGGACAGGCCCAGCACCGCGCCGATCAGGCGCGACAGCATCAGCCCCATGAAGAAGGTGAAGGCCAGCAGCACCGGCACGCCGGCGGCCGAGTTCTTGGTCTTCTCGATCGCGAACATCAGGCCGAACGAGCCGACCAGGAAGACCACCAGTCCCACGCCCGGCGACATCGCCCGGGCCAGGCCGGTGGACACGCCGATCCAGGCACCCAGCACGGTCGGGATCATCGACAGCGCCAGCAGCCAGTAGGTGTTGCGCAGCACGCGGTTGCGCTCGGCAGCGGACAGGACATGCCCACCGTAGTAGGGGGTCGCTTGCGACAGGGGGGTGCTCATCGTCGGACTCCGGGTTGGGTCGGTCGGGGGAAAGGGCGAAGCTCGGGGTGTCGTGCAGTGGGGCCGGGTGGTCGGTTCACAGCGGGGTGGCCGGCGCGGGCGAGACATCGTCAGCCTCCGGCGTGGCGGCCTGGGCCGACCGGCGTGCCAGCCGCTTCGAGCGCGAGCGGATGTTCAGGGCTTCCACCGCCAGCGAGAAGGCCATCGCCGCGTAGATGTAGCCCTTGGGCATGTGCATCTCGAAGGCCTCGGCCGTCAGTGCCATGCCCACCATCACCAGGAAGGCCAGCGCCAGCACCTTCACCGAGGGGTGGCGGTCGACGAACTCGCCGATCGGCCTGGCCGCCACCAGCATCACGGCCACCGAGGTGACGACGGCGGCGACCATCACGCCGATCTGGTCGACCATGCCCACGGCGGTGATGACGGAGTCGAGCGAGAAGACGATGTCGATCACCGCGATCTGGCCGATCACGGCCCAGAACAGGCGGTTGCCGGCGGCCTTCATCACCGCTGCGTCGGTGGCGGGCGGGCCGTCCTGCTCGCGTGCCTCGACCTCGACGAAGATCTCGTGCGAGGCCTTGTAGAGCAGGAACAGGCCACCGAACAGCAGCACCAGGTCGCGCCCGCTGATGCCCTGGCCGAAGACGTGGAAGAGGTCGTCCTTCAGCCCCATCACCCAGCTCAGCGAGAACAGCAGCGCCAGGCGCGACAGCATCGCGAAGCCCAGGCCGAGCCGGCGCGCCTTGTCGCGCAGGTGCGCCGGCAGGCGGGCCACCAGGATGGAGATGAAGATGATGTTGTCCACGCCCAGGACGATCTCCAGGGCGGTGAGCATTGCGAAGGCGATCCAGAGGTTCGGATCGAGCAGGAAGTCCATGAACGGCGGGCGGTGTCGCGACACCGCCCCGAAATTTCGGAAGCGCCGAAGATAACGGCGCGGCCACTTCGCGTAAAGTCGAATTAACGCACCTGTCGTTTCGAGAATTTCGAAACAGGAAGGTCGCCGCCGATGAACTTCAAGCACCTGTACTACTTCTGGGCCACCGCCAAGGCCGGCGGTGTGCTGCGCGCAGGCGAGCAGCTGCACCTGACGCCGCAGACCCTGTCGGGCCAGATCAAGCTGCTCGAGCAGCGGCTGGGCTGCCGGCTGCTGCGCCGCCAGGGGCGCGCGCTCGAGCTCACGGCCGAGGGCCGCACCGCGCTGCGCTACGCCGACCAGATCTTCTCGCTCGGGGCCGAGCTCGAGGCGGTGCTGGGGCGTGCCCAGGGCGGCGACGAGGGGCTGGACTTCCGCGTCGGCATTGCCGATGCGGTGCCCAAGGCGATCGCCTACCGGCTGCTCGAGCCGGCCCTCGAGCCCGCCCCGGAGCACGGCGCGGCCACGCCCGCCGGTGCGGTCCGGCTGATCTGCCACGAGGGCAAGCTCGCGGACCTGCTGGGCCAGCTGTCGGTGCACCGGCTCGACCTGGTGATCGCCGACGAGCCGATGAGCCGGCGCACCAGCGTGCGCGCCTTCAACCACGCGCTGGGGCGAACGGCGATGAGCTTCTTTGCCGCTCCGGCGCTGCGCCAGCGGCTGCAGGGCGACTTCCCGGCCTGCCTGGAGGGCGCGCCGATGCTCATCCAGGGTCGCGCGGCGGCGATGCGCCAGCGCCTGGACCTCTGGCTGTCCGAGCGCGGCCTGCGCCCCCGTGCGGTGGGCGAGTTCGACGACGCCGCGCTGCTCAAGGCCTTCGGCGCCGAAGGGCGCGGCGTGTTCATGTCGCCGACCGTGCTGGAGGCGGAGACCTGCGCCCAGTACGGCGTCGAGGTGCTCGGCCGCAGCGACGAGCTGATCGAGGAGTTCTACGCCATCTCGGTGGAGCGCCGCGTCACGCACCCCTGCGTGGTGGCGATCACCACCGCGGCGCGCACCCAGCTGCTGGCCAACTGAGCGCCGGCGGTCGGAGGTCGCCGCGCCACGGCCGGGTCAGTCGCCCGACTCGAAGCGCAGCCGGCCGACCTGCGTGCCGCCGCCCGCGGCCGCGCGCACCGTCATCACCCAGGTCATGCGCCCGCTGATGCAGGCGCTCAGGGCGGTGCGGCCGCTCCAGCGGCCGTCGGCCTGGGGGACGAGCCGGGTGGGGTTGGGGCCCATGTTCATGGTCGCGCCGTCCAGGTCCACGCTCACCTGGCGCGGCTCGAAGCCCAGGGCCCGCACCTCGAGCTGAAGGGGTGCGGTGGGGGCGGCCGATTCGGGGCGGGCCTGCACCTGCAGGGCGCGGCCGTGGCCGAAATCGACCCGGCAGGCCCGCTGGCGCGGGTCGCAGCCGGGCTCGGTGCGGCCGACCTGTTCGCCCCAGGGGGGCGCGAGCCAGCGGCTCCACAGTCCGGTGGCGGCCAGGGCGAGGGCGATCGGCACGGCGGCGGCCAGCGCCAGGGCCAGAGGGCGGCGACGGCGGTTGCGGCGGGAGAGCAGGCGCCCGGCGGGCCCGCCGGGCGCCTGCTGCGGCCCGGCGGCAGCGCCGCCGCGCAGGGGCATCGACGGGTGCATGGCGGCAGCATAAGGGCGCGGCTGTTGCGTCGGGGCCGCTTCGTTTTCGTACTTGAACTGGTTCAAGGATCCGGGTTTGCCTGGGGATCGAGACTCCCGTCCACGTTGTGACCCGGCAGGCACACCGTGCGCTGCGCACGGGACGGCACTCACATCGCTCCCTGGAGAACACCATGACAGTCAGCTCGCACCCGCGCTGGCGCCGGGCGGTCATTGCCGCCGCGGCGTTTGCCGCCGCCACCGGCGCCTTCGCCGCAGAATCGCTGCAGGACGTGATGAAGCGACGCGGCCTGAGCCAGCAGGATCTGCTGGCCGCGGCCAAGACCTACGTGCCCACCGGCAAGCGCGACGAGTTCGTCGCCTTCAGCTCGGGTGGCCAGTCCGGGCAGGTCATCGTCTACGCGCTGCCGTCGATGCGCATCCTGAAGTACATCGGCGTGTTCACGCCCGAGCCCTGGCAGGGCTACGGCTTCGACGAGAACTCCAAGGCGGTGCTCAAGCAGGGCCGCATCGACGGCAAGGACATCACCTGGGGCGACACGCATCACCCGGCGATCTCCGAGACCAACGGCGAGTACGACGGCCAGTTCCTCTTCATCAACGACAAGGCCAACCCGCGCATCGCGGTGATCGATCTGCGCGACTTCGAGACCAAGCAGATCGTGGTCAACCCGATCTTCAAGTCCGAGCACGGCGGTGCCTTCGTCAGCCCGAACACCGACTACATCATCGAGGCCGCGCAGTACGCCGCGCCGCTGGAGAACAAGAAGTTCTTCCCGCTCGAGGAGTTCAACGAGAAGTACCGCGGCGGCGTGACCTACTGGAAGTTCGACCGCAAGGAAGGGCGCATCGATCCGAAGAAGTCCTTCTCGCTGGAGCTGCCGCCCTACTCGCAGGACCTGTCGGACTTCGGCAAGGGCCCGAGCGACGGCTGGAGCTTCACCAACAGCTTCTGCTCGGAGCGCTACGTCGGCGGCATCGAGACCGGCCGTCCGCCCTACGAGGCGGGCTGCTCCGCCAAGGACACCGACTACCTGCACGTGATCAACTGGAAGCGCGCGGCCGAACTGGTGGCCCAGGGCAAGGCCAGGAAGATCAACGGCCACGACGTGCTGATGATGGAGACGGCCGTCAAGGAAGGCGTGCTGTTCCTGATCCCCGAGCCCAAGAGCCCGCACGGCGTGGACGTGACCCCCGACGGCACCAAGATCATCGTGGCCGGCAAGCTCGACACGCATGTGTCGGTCTACAGCTTCGAGAAGATCCAGGCCGCCATCAAGGCCGGCAAGTTCGAGAGCAAAGACCCCTACGGCATCCCTGTCCTGTCGATGAAGGACGCGCTGCACACCCAGGTGTCGCTGGGCCTGGGGCCGCTGCACACGCAGTTCGACAGCAAGGCCTGCACCGCCTACACCTCGCTGTACGTGGACTCGCAGGTGGCCAAGTGGAACTTCTGCGAAGGCAAGGTGCTCGACAAGATCAGCGTGCACTACAACATCGGCCACCTGATGACGATGGAGGGCGACTCCACCAAACCGGCCGGCAAGTACCTGGTGGCGCTCAACAAGCTGGCCATCGACCGCTTCGTGCCCGTGGGGCCGCTGCACCCGCAGAACCACCAGCTCATCGACATCAGCAACGACAAGATGCAGCTGCTCTACGACATGCCGCTGCCGCTGGGTGAGCCGCACTATGTCGCGGCGATCGACGCCAGGAAGCTCAAGCCGGCGGTGCGCTACAAGGTCGGCACCGACAGCCGCACCGACGAGAAACACCCCGGCGCCACCCGCGCCGGCGAGGAGCGCGTGGTGCGCAAGGGCAACAAGGTGGAGGTCTTCGCCACCCTGATCCGCTCGCACATCACGCCCGAGACCATCGAGACCGAGGTGGGCGACGAGGTCACCATCCACCTCACCAACCTCGAACGCGCCCAGGACGAGACGCACGGCTTCACGGTGTCGACCTTCAACGTGCACGCCTCGGTCGAGCCGGGCAAGACGGTGTCGGTGAAGTTCAAGGCCGACAAGGAAGGTGTCTACCCGTACTACTGCACCGAGTTCTGCTCGGCGCTGCACCTCGAGATGCAGGGCTACCTGCTGGTCAAGCCCAAGGGCTGGAAGCCGACCAAGACCACGCTGGCCAAGGCCAACTACACCGAGGCCGACTACAAGGCCACGCTGAAGAAGGTGGCCGACACCCAGGCGGTGATCGACTCGGTGGTGGCCTACATCACCAGTGTGAACTACAAGGACTTCCCCGAGGTCGTGGCCATGGTCGAGGACGCCTTCGACCAGCTCGGCAAGACCAAGGACGCCAAGGCCAAGCACGAGGCCGCGGCCGCCAAGAAGGACTGGGAACAGGCCAACCTCTGGGCCGAGCAGGTCTGGCAGTACCAGGTCAAGACCGCCGACCTGGGCCTGCGTGCCAAGACCTTCCTCGAGCAGAACGGCGCCAAGAAGGTGAAGTGATTCCCGGCGCCGAATGGCAGCAGGGGGCGGCGCGAGCCGCCCCCTTTTTCTTGATGCCTGCCGGGGTATCCGGTTGCTCGTTCGAATCCTTGAACTGGTTCAACGCGTGGGGTATCGGCGCTGCCTATTCTCTTTCCATCCCCCCAGCGACGGACGGTCCCCCCATGAAACAGATCCTGCTCGGCGCCGCGCTCGGCGTCCTCCTGGCCACCCCGGCCCTGGCCGCCGACGGCGCCAAGCTCTATGCGGACAAGACCTGCGTGGCCTGCCACGGCAAGGACGGCCGCAAGCCGCTGATGCCCGAGTACCCCAAGATCGCCGGGCAGAACGCCCGGTACGCCGAGCGCCAGATGCTCGACATCAAGAGCGGCGCGCGCAGCAACGGCAACACCGCCGCGATGAAGGGCGTGATGCACCTGGTCTCCGACGCCGAGATCAAGGTGCTCGCCGAGTACCTCTCCAAGCTGCCGAGCTGACGGCCGGCACCGCCTCACGCGCTTCGCATCAGGAGTCATCGAACATGAGCAAGACCTGGATCCTCGCCGCCGTCGCTGCGGCCCTGCTGCCGCTGGCCGGCCATGCCGCCGACCCCCGCCAGGCCCCGAAGGCCGCGGGCATCGAGTCCAAGGACTACCAGTGGGCCAGGATGGAGGGTGAGTTCAAGGACGCACTGGCCAAGAAGGGCGACGTCAAGCGCGGCGAGGAGACCTACGAGATCTGCGGGGCCTGCCACCTGCCCAGCGGCGCCGGCCGTCCCGACGGCACCTTCCCGCAGCTGGCCGGCCAGCACACCACGGTGCTGATCAAGCAGATGGCCGACATCCGCATGGGTCTGCGCGACAACCCGACGATGTACCCCTTCGCCAAGGAGATGACCGACCCGCAGGACCTGGCCGACACCGCGGCGTACATCCAGAGCCTGTGCATCCCCACCGACCACGGCAAGTACGAGGGCAAGGACGCCGCCACCCAGATCGCCACCGGCAAGGCGCTGTACGAGAAGCAGTGCCTCGAGTGCCACGGCAAGAACGGCGAGGGCCAGAAGGACAAGTTCTACCCGGTCATCGCCGGCCAGCACTACAAGTACCTGCTGCGCCAGATGACCGAGATCCGTGACGGCCACCGCCGCAATGCCAACCCGGACATGGTCAAGGTCATCAAGCCCTACACCAACGAGCAGCTGGTGGCGATCTCGGCCTACCAGGCCAGCCTGTCGATGCCCGGCTCGATGTGCAAGGCCAAGCCGACGGCCAGGAAGAAGTAACCCTCTCCCGCGGCCTGCGGGCCGCCGTGCCGGAACCTCCTCCCCTCGTGCGGCCTGCTGCCCCGAGGGGATGCGTTTCCGATGGAACCCGACATGCCTGCCGATCCCAAGACGACGCGCCTGATCCGAGTGCTCACCCTGGTGGGGTTGCTGGCCATGGTGCTGGCCTACTTCGCGCCCATCTGGTGGGTCTCGCTGACCGCGCCGAACTACCCCAAGGACGCCTTTCCCGACGGCATCCGCATCCACTTCCACTTCGACGGCGTGCACAACGGCTGCAAGGCCGCGGTGAAGGGCTCGCGCCTGGCCGACGAGACGCTGCAGGAGGACCTGGACGGCAAGGTCGAGCGTTACAACCCGGTGACCGACGCGAAGAAGGACGTCAACCAGCGCGCGCAGGGGCTGGACTGCGTGCACGAGATGAACACCATCAACCACTACGTCGGCATGTTCCCGATCTCCACCGGCGCGCCGGTGGAAAAGCCGCTGGCGAAGTTCTTCTTCGGCTTCTTCGCGGTGATGCTGCTGGCCTTCGCGGCCCCTGGGCGGCGCGCCCGGCTGTGGGTGCTGGGGCTGGGCTTCGCCGCGGTGGCGGCCTGGGCGGTGGTCGACCAGTTCGTGCTCGGGCGCCTGGCCGAGCATGTGCGGGTCTACGTCGACGAGGCCGGCACCTTCTTCAACGAGCCCGAGAAGATCCGCGGCTGGGGCGAGAACGTCGTGTGGATCACGCAGATCGCCGTGGGGCTGCTGATCGTGGCGATGGGCGTGGTGATGGCCGGGGTGGCGAAGTGGCGCGGCTTCGAGCTGCTCATGCCGCTGGTGCCGGCGCTGCTGCCACTGTTCTTCCTGATCGAGTACGCCGGCTGGCTCTGGTTCTTCGGCCACAACCTGCACCCCTGGGGCGCCTTCACGGTCAAGCCCTTCATGCCCACGGTCTTCGGCGAGGGCAAGGTGGCGCAGTTCTCCACCTTCTCGTATCCGCACTACGGCTACGCGCTGCTGCTGGCGGCCTCGGCCTGCCTGCTGCTGGCCCTGCTGCTGCGCCGCAAGCAGCTGCGCAGCGAGGCCAGCGCGGGGTGATCATGGGCGCGAACCTGCGCGTACCGCTGCGCGCTGCCGCCGCCTGGCTGGCCGTGCTGGCCCTGGCCGCCGCGGCCACGCTGCCCGGCGAGCCGGCCCGGCCCGACGACGGCGACGAGGAGGGCCCCCGCGTCAGCCAGGCCGACCTGGCCACCGCGCCGCGCGTGGACGTGGACAAGCCGGTCGAGCTGATCCCGCTGTACCTGCGCGACCGGCGCATCCACGGCCTGCAGCCGCTGCAGGCGCTGGTCGACGCCGCGCCGCCCGGCTCGGTGCTGAACCTGCCCTCCGGGCACTACGCCGGCCCGGTGCACCTGAAGAAGCCGCTGACCCTGGTCGGCCACGGCGAGGTGGTGATCGACGGCGGCGACAAGGGCACCGTCTTCGTCGTCGAGGCCGACGGGGTCACGCTGCGCCACCTGACCATCACCGGCTCGGGCGAGTCGCACGACTCCGACGACGCCTGCCTGAACGTGCGCGGCCATCGCAACACCTTCGAGGACCTGACCCTGGCCGACTGCCTGTTCGGCATCGACCTGAAGCAGTCGAACGACAACCTGCTGCGCGGCAACCGGGTGCGTTCCCGCCCGGCCGAGCTGGGCGTGCGCGGCGACGGCATCCGGCTCTGGTACAGCCATCGCAACCGCATCGAGGGCAACCAGGTCACCGACACCCGCGACATGGTGGCCTGGTACTCGCACGACAACGTCTTCGTGCGCAACGAGGGGCGGCGCAGCCGCTACTCGATCCACTTCATGTTCGCCAACCGCAACGTGGTGGAGCACAACCGCTTCGTCGACAACGCGGTGGGCGTGTACTTCATGTACTGCGAGGGCGGCGGGGCCCGCCACAACCTGATCTCGCACGCCACCGGCGCCACCGGCATGGCGCTGGGGTTCAAGGAGGCCTCGGACCTCTTCATCGAGGACAACGAGATCATCTACTCGGCCATCGGCGTGGGCTCGGACATCTCGCCCTTCCAGCCCGACACCACCATCCGCTTCGCGCGCAACCGCTTCGCCTTCAACGGCATCGCGATCCAGCTCACCAGCGAACTGGGCGGCAACGTCTTCACCGACAACGTCTTCGAGGGCAACCTCACCGACATGGTGCAGTCCGGCCGTGGCGGCAGCGCAGCCAACCGCTTCGAGGGCAACTGGTTCGACAGCTACCAGGGCTTCGACCGCGACGGCGACGGCATCGGCGACCGGCCGCACGAGCACTACGCCTACGCCGACCAGATCTGGATGGAGTTCCCGGCGGCGCGCTTCTTCAAGACCGCCCCGGTGCTGGAGCTGCTGGACTTCCTCGAGCGGCTGGCGCCCTTCTCCTCGCCGGAGCTGCAGCTGCGCGACGAGCGGCCCCGCCTGCACAAGCCGGACCTGCGCGCCGGCAAAGCGAGTTCGTGATGCGCGACACCGATCCTGCCCCGCCGCCCGCGTCGTCCGTCGCGCCGGCCGACCCGCCGCCCGCCGCCGCCAGGCCGCGTCCCGCCTCGGCGGCCGATCGGCTTTCGCTGGAGCGCCAGCGCCAGGCGAGGCGCCGCGTGCTGCACACCGTGCTGCTGTCGGGCGGCGTGCTGGGGGCGGCGCTGTCGGGCTGGCTGCCGCTGGCCTATGCCCAGCGCGAGCGGCTGCGCCCGCCCGGCGCGCTCGACGAGAAGGACTTCCTCGCCTCCTGCATCAAGTGCGGCCAGTGCGTGCAGGTCTGCCCGGTCGAGGCCATCCGGCTGGCCGACCTGGTGGACGGCTTCGGCGTCGGTGCGCCCTACATCGCGGCGCGCGAGCAGGCCTGCGACTTCTCCTGCGACGCGGTGCAGTGCATCCTGGCCTGCCCGACCGGGGCGCTGACCTATCACAAGCCGGCGTTCCTGAAGACCCGGCCCGGCGCGGCCCTGGCGGCCAGGCCGGTGCTGGAGGCCAAGCAGAACGACCCCGAGCCGACCCTGAACCTCACCGAGCGCATGGGCGTGGCCCGGCTGACCCGCCCCGAGAGCTGCCTGGCGATGCAGGGCAAGGGCTTCAAGGGCGTGGCGCGCGGCGCCGCCTTCGAAGGGCAGCTGCGCGACATGGCGGTGGACCGCTGGAAGCCGGTGCCGGTGGCCGGCCGGCCCTACGACGTGCCCGAGTGCGACCTGTGCGTGCGCGAGTGCCCGGTGCTGCAGGCGATCTCGATCGAGACGGTGACGCTGGCCGACGGGCGCCAGCGCCGTCAGCCGGTGGTGCACGAGCCCTGCGTGGGCTGCGGCGTGTGCGAGATGATCTGTCCGGTCGAGCAGGCCGCCATCGAGGTGGTGCCCCGGGAGGTGTGGCGAGCATGACGAAGATCCCCCCGGCGGCCCCCGACGCGCCGCCCCCCCCGGCACCGACCGAGCCGCAGGCGCTGCGACGGCGCTTCTTCGAGCAGATCGCCATCCTGTTCGGCCGCGAGCCCACGCGCCCGCAGGAGGCGCAGATCGCCCCTGCGGCGCAGAAGATCCACGTCTACAAGCAGGGCAACCGCGACTTCATCGCCGAGAAGAAGCACGCCCGCGCCCATGCGGTGACGACGCACCGCTGGCGCAACCGCCGCTGGGTCACGCTGATCCTGGCCAACCTGCTGTTCGTGCTGTCCTGGACGCTGGACGTGCAGCTGCTGGAAGGCTCGCTGAGCGCCTCGCGCTTCGTGGGCTTTCACCTCATCGACCTGAACTCGGCCCTGCAGGTGATGCTGGCGCACAAGCACATCATCGTGAACCTGCTGATCGGCACCGGCACCGTGCTGCTGGGCTGGGCGCTGCTGGGCGGGCGCAGCTTCTGTGCCTGGGTCTGCCCCTACCACCTGCTGGCCGAGTGGGCCGAGAAGATCCACCTGAAGCTGGTCGAGAAGAAGCTGGTCGCCGACGTACCCATCGACCGCCGCCTGCGCAGCGTGTTCTGGCTGGTCTTCGCGCTGCTGGCGCTGCTGACCGGCTACACGGTCTACGAGGCCATCTCGCCCACCGGCATCCTCTCGCGCGCGCTGATCTACGGGCCCGGGCTGGCGCTGCTGTGGGTGGCCGCGCTGCTGGTGTTCGAGATCTTCTTCTCGCGCCGCGCCTGGTGCCGCTACGCCTGCCCGATCGGGCTGACCTACGGCGTGGTGGGCATCGTCTCGCCGCTGCGCGTCAAGTACACGCTGGAGGGCTGCTTCCACGAGGGCGACTGCCGCAAGGTCTGCCTGGTGCCGCATGTGCTGGACACGGTCATCAAGGGCCGCGCGGTGGCCACCGAGGTGCCCATCGGGCCGGACTGCACCCGCTGCGGCCTGTGCGTGGACGCCTGCCCCAGCGGCTCGCTGAAGTTCGAGGTCAAGGGCTTGTCGAAATTGTTGTAGGTCAAGTTGGCCGGCCGCGCATGCGGTCACGATGACCTCCCCGCCTGCCTGCCCCGATCCGTCCCGACCTGTCCTGTGCTGCCCTCCCCATGATCCGCATTGCCTCCGTTTCCAAGACCTTCCGCCGCGCCCGGGTGCTCGACGGCATCGCGCTCGACATCGGGCCGGGCGAGCGGGTCGCACTGATCGGCTCCAACGGCGCGGGCAAGACCACGCTGGTACGCTGCCTGCTGGGCGAGTACACGCACGACGGCGAGATCACCATCGGCGGGCGCTCGCCGCGCCACGAGCGCACCGCGGTGCTCGGCCAGATCGGCTTCGTGCCGCAGCTGCCGCCGCCGCTGAAGATGCCGGTGGGCCCGCTGATCCATTTCGCCGCCGGGCTGTGCGGCACGCCACCGCAGCGCATCCTCGACCTGGCCGCCCGGCTGGGCCTGGACACCGCGCCGATCCTGGAACGTCCCTTCGTGCGCCTGTCCGGCGGCATGAAGCAGAAGCTGCTGATCGCCATCGCGCTGGGCCGCGACGCCCGCGTGCTGATCCTCGACGAGCCGGCGGCCAACCTCGATCCCGCCGCGCGCAAGGTCTTCTTCGAGCTGCTGGCCGAGCGGGCGCAGGACGCCACCATGCTGATCTCCAGCCACCGCCTCGACGAGGTCGCGTCGCTGGTGAACCGGGTCATCGAGCTGGACATGGGCCGGGTCGTGCTGGACGACCGCGTCGCCGACGGCGCCCGGCTGGGCAGCCTGCTCGATGCGCGCGTGGTGGTGCGGCGCGCCGATGCCGCGCTGGCGCGTGCGCTGGGCGAATGGCGCTTCCGCGATCTCGGCGACGCCGGTGACATCGGCGCGGCGGGCGCGGCCGGGGAGGCTGCCGGCAGGACCGACGCCGGGCGGGTCTGGCAGGGCCGCGTGGCCGGCGCCGACCGGCTGCGCTTCCTGGGCATGATCTCGCGCTACGCCGGGCTGGTGCAGGAGCTGCAGCTGCGCGAAGAGGAGGCGGCATGAGGGCGCACCCCGGGCCCCGTGTTCCGCCGCACCGGCCCGACCCGACGCCGGTGGCGCGGCGCGCCCTGCTGCACGGCGGCCTGGCCCTGGCGCTCACGCCGCTGCTTGCCGCCCTGGCCGCCTGCAGCCGCGACGCAGGCTGGCCCGCCGGCATGCAGCCGATCCACTGGGACCGCGACACCTGCGCGCGCTGCCGCATGGTGATCTCGGACCGCCGCTTCGCCGCCGAGCTGGTCGGTGCCGGCCCGCGCGAGCTGTTCAAGTTCGACGACATCGGCTGCGCCGTCTTCTGGCTGCGCGACCAGGCCCGCGCGCACCCCTGGATGGCCGCGCCGCAGACCCGCCTGTGGGTGGCCGACGTCTTCAGCCGCGGCGCGATGCCGCAGTGGCTGGACGCGCACCAGGCCCACTACCTGACCCGGACCTCGCCGATGGGCTACAACCAGGGCGCCTCGGCGCTGCCCCAGGCCGGTTCGGTCGACTTCCCCACCCTGCGCGAGCATCTGCTCGCGCGCGGGCGATGAGCCCCTGATCGTGGCGCCATGAGTTCCTCCTCCGTGTCTTCTCCCGTGGCGCTGGCGGTGTCCGCCGCGCCGACCCTGGCGGCCCCTGCGCAGGCCCGCCTGCCGCTGTGGCTGACTGCGCGGCTGGACATCGTCGAGTCGCTGCGCTCGCGCTGGTTCGCCGTCTACACGCTGGTGTTCGGCGGCATCGTCGCGCTGCTCTTCCTGTTCGGGCTGACCGAGTCGCGCGTGCTGGGCTTCATCGGCCTGTCGCGGCTGCTGGTGACCTACATCCAGCTGACCATGGCGATCCTGCCGATCTTCGTGCTGATCACCACGGTGCGTTCGGTGGCCGGCGACCGCGAGGCCGGGGTGTTCGAGTACCTGCTGTCGCTGCCGGTGTCGCTGGGCGCCTGGTACTGGGGCAAGTTCGTCGGGCGCTGGCTGGTGGTCTTCCTGCCGGTGGCCGCGGCGATGGCGGCGGCCGTGGGCATCGCGCTGCTGCGCGGCATCGAGGTGCCCTGGGGCATGTTCGGCTACTACACCGCGCTGCTGGCGGCGATGGCGCTGTGCTTCCTGGGTTTCGGCATGCTGATCTCGTCGATCGCGCGCAGCACCGACATGGCGCAGGGCGCGGCCTTCCTGCTCTGGCTGCTGCTGCTGCTCTTCCTCGACCTGATCCTGCTGGGCGTGATGATCCAGGGCCGCGCCGCGCCCGAGCTGGCCGTCGGCCTGGCGCTGGTCAACCCGCTGCAGGTCTTCCGCACCGCGGCGCTGGCCCTGTTCGACCCGCAGCTGATCGTGCTCGGCCCGGCCGCCTACGTCATCCTGGATGCCTTCGGCGCCCAGGGCTACATGCTCTTCGCGCTGGCCTACCCCAGCCTGCTGGGGCTGCTGGCGGCCGCGCTGGGCTACCTGGTCTTCCGCCGCGGGGATCTGCCGTGAGCCGCCGCGCCCTGCCGGCTCCGGCGCCCCGCCGGGCGCTGCGGCGGCGGCTGCTGGGCGGCGCCGCACTCGCTCCGCTGGCGGCCCTCGGCGGCGCGGTCGGCAGCGTCGGCCTGGCCGCCCCGGCCCCTGCCACGGCCGGGTCGGGCCCCTCGGCCGATGCCGCCGGGCTGTTGCTCGAGCCGCCCGGCCAGCCCGGGCGCGAGCTGCTCGAGCGCGCGGCGCTCTGGGACCTGGACGACCGGCCGGTGCGCTGGTCGGCGCTCGTGGGCGGGAGGCCGGTGATCGTCAATTTCTGGGCCCGCTGGTGCGCCCCCTGCCGGGTCGAGATCCCCGAGCTGGTCGCGCTGCACCAGCGCCGCACGCCGGTGGCGGTGGTGGGCATCGCCCTCGAGAACGACGCCGCGCCGCTGCGGGATTTCCTGCGCGCCTACGAGGTGGACTATCCGGTCGTGCTGGCGCGAGGCGGCGGGCTGGACCTGATGCGCGCGCTGGGCAACACCCGGGCCGGCCTGCCCTTCACGGTGGCGCTGGGGCGCAGCGGCCAGCGCGTGGCCAGCCGGCTCGGCCTGCTCAGCCGGGCCCAGCTGGAGGCCGCGGTGCAGAAGGTGGCCTCGTGAAGCCGGGCCGGCCCGCGCTGGACCACAGCTTCGGCGCGCAGACCGTCGCGCCCGACGAGCGGCGCGCGCGCATCCGGCGGGTCTTCCAGGCGGTGGCGCCGCGCTACGACCTGATGAACGACCTGATGAGCTTGGGCATCCACCGCCTGTGGAAGCGCCGGCTCGCCCGCTGCGTGGCCGACCGCCGCGGCCAGGTGGTGGATCTGGCCGGCGGTACCGGCGACGTCGCCTTCCTGCTGCTCGCACCGGGCCGCGAGGTCACCGTCTGCGACCCCAGCCCGGCGATGATGGCCGTCGGCCGGGCCCGGCCGGGCGGCGCGGCGATCCGCTGGCTCGAGGGCGAGGCCGAGGCGCTGCCGCTGCCCGATGCCAGCGTCGACCTGCTCACCCTGTCCTTCGGCCTGCGCAATGCCACCGCGCTGCAGCCGGCGCTGGCCGAGGTGCGGCGGGTGCTGCGTCCGGGCGGGCTGTTCGTCTGCCTGGAGTTCTCCCGCCCGCAGCCCTGGCTGGCGCCGCTGTACGACCTGTACTCGCGCTGGGTGATTCCCCGCCTGGGTGCCGCGGTGGCCGGCGAGCCCGAGGCCTACCGCTACCTGGTCGAGTCGATCCGGCGCTTTCCCGACCAGCGCGAGCTGGCCCGGCACATGACCGAGGCCGGCTTCGTCGCGGTGCGCTGGGAGAATCTCTCCTTCGGCATCGCCTGCCTGCACGTCGGAACCCGCCCATGAAGGTCCAGAGCGCCTCCAGTGCCCGCCGCATCCCGGCCCCGGCCGGCCATGCCCCGCCGCCGGCCTGGCGCGTCTGGGCGCTGGCGATCCGCCCGCGCACCCTGGGACTGGCGGTCACGCCGGTGCTGCTGGGCACGGCGCTCGCACGTGCCGAGGGCCATGCGCACGACCTCCGGGCCTTCCTGGCCGCACTGGCCTGTGCGCTGCTGATCCAGATCGCCACCAACCTGCACAACGATGCCTCGGACTTCGAGAACGGCACCGATGTCGAAGACCGCATCGGCCCGCTGCGCGTGGCCGCCGCGGGCTGGATCAGCGCCGCCCTCCTGAAGCGCGCCGCCTACGGCTGCCTCGGCGCTGCGCTGGGGCTGGGCGTGTTCCTGGTCGAGCGCGGCGGCTGGCCCATCCTGCTGGCCGGGCTGGCCTCGCTGGCGGCCGCCTGGTCCTACTCGGGCGGGCCGCGGCCGATCTCGCACTCGGCCAGCGGCGAGGTCTTCGTGCTGGTCTTCTTCGGCCTGGTGGCGGTGGCGGGCAGCCACTGGCTGCAGGCCGGCGTGCCCTCGGCCGAGGCCTGGCTGGCCGGCGCGCTGGTCGGCCTGCCGGCCGCGGCCGTGCTGCTGGTCAACAACTACCGCGACCTGGAGGGCGACTGCCGCAGCGGCCGGCGCACCCTGGTGGCCCGGCTCGGGCGCGCGCAGGCCCGGCAGGTCTACGCCGCGCTGATGCTGGCGCCGTACCTGGGCCTGCTGCTGCTGGCCGCGCGCGGCCGCCCCGGCGCCCTGCTGGCCCTGCTGGCCCTGCCCGCGGCGCTGCGCCTGGTGCGCGCACTGGGCGCCCAGCCGCCGGGGCCCTGGCTGAACACCCAGCTGGCCGCCACCGCGCGGGCCTGCAGCCTGCTCGGGCTGCTGCTGGCGCTGGGGCTGCTGTTCTGACCCGGGCGCGACGATGAACGCTGCCACCGTCACCGGCGTGCTGCTGCCGCTGGCCCTGGCCTTCATCATGCTGTACCTGGGGCTGACGCTGCAGCTGGCCGACTTCCGCGCCGTGCTGCGCCGTCCGCGCGCGCTGGCCCTCGGACTGGCCGGGCAGATGCTGATGCTGCCGCTGCTGGCCTGGGGCGTGGCGCGCGGCGTCGGCCTCGAGCCGGTGATGGCGGTGGGGCTGATGGTGCTGGCGGCCTGCCCGGGCGGCGTCAGCGCGGGCCTGCTGACCCACCTGGCAGCCGGCAACGTGGCGCTGTCGATCACGCTGACGGCGCTGAGCAGCATTGCCGCCATGCTCAGCCTGCCGCTGTGGCTGGACGCCGCGCTGCAGCACTTCCAGGGCCGTGCGCTGACGGTGGAGCTGCCGCTGGCGCAGATGGTGCGCAGCGTCTTCGCGCTGACCACGCTGCCGGTGCTGCTGGGCATGGCGCTGCGTGCCTGGCAGCCGCGGCGGGTGCAGCGCCTCGTGCCGGTGGCCGGGCGGGTGGCCACCGGGCTGTTCCTGCTCATCGTGCTGGCCACCTTCTGGTCGCAGCGCCAGGTGCTGCAGGCCCACCTGGGCCAGGTCGGCCTGGCCGCGCTGCTGCTGAACGCCGCGGTGCTGGGCGGTGCCTGGGCGCTGGGCGCGCCGGCCGGGCTGGCCCGACCCGAGCGCATCGCGGTGGCCACCGAGTGCGGCCTGCAGAACTCGGCGCTGGGCATCTTCGTGTGCGTGGAGCTGCTGCGCAACCCGGCCATGAGCGTGCCCAGCGTGGTCTACGCCCTGCTGATGAACGGCGGGGCGATCGCCTTCGTGCTGCTGATGCGCCGCCGCGGCCGGGCGTCGGCCGACGCGGGGCAGGGCGCCTGAGGCCCGGCCATGCCGACGCGAACCGGTCCCTTCCGAAGGCTGCGCGACGCGCGGCGGTCGCCGGGCCTGGCCGGTCTGACGCCGCTGGGCCTGGCCGGCTGGGTGCTGCTGGCCCTGGGCCTGCTGCTGGGCGCCTCGCGCGCGGCGGTGCAGGCGCCGGGGCCGCGACCGGCGCCGACCGCGCTGCAGCCCTTGCAGCCGCTGCTGGAAGCCACCCCGACCGGCGCGACGCTGCGGCTGGCGCCCGGGCGCTACCAGGGGCCGGCGCGCATCACCCGGCCGATGCGCCTCGAAGGCGGCGGCCAGGCGGTGATCGAGGGCGACGGCCAGGGCAGCGTGCTGGAGGTGGCCGCCGATGGCGTCACCCTGCGCGGCCTGCTGCTGCGCGGCAGCGGCGACTCGCAGGACCGCATCGATGCCGGCCTGCGCCTGCAGGGCGAGGGCCATGTCGTGGAGGACAACCGGCTCGACGACGTGCTGTTCGGCTTCGTGCTGCAGGGCGCCCGGCGCAGCCTGCTGCGCGGCAACCGGGTGCGCGGCAAGGCGCTGGCGCCGGGCATGCGCGGCGATGCGCTGCGGCTGTGGAACAGCCCTCACAACCGCATCGAGGACAACCACTTCCAGCGCGGCCGCGACCTCACGCTGATCAACTCGCCGGACAACCTGCTGCGCGGCAACCGCTTCGAGGACGGCCGCTACGGCCTGCATGCGGTGTTCTCGCCGCGCCTGCGCGCCGAGGGCAACCAGCTCGAGCGCACCGGCACCGGCATCGTGGTGCTCTACTCACCCGGGCTGCAGCTGCGCGGCAACCGCGTGGCGCATGCGCTGACCGACGGCGGCGCGGGCATCGTGCTCAAGGAGAGCCCGGACAGCCTGATCGAAGGCAACGAACTGCTGCACTGCGCCGTCGGCCTGAAGCTCGACGCCGGCGTCGAGGGGCGCGGTGGCCTGCAGATCCGCGGCAACCACTTCGCGCACAACCTGATCGGCATGTTCTTCTACGGCGAGGCCGGTGCCGACCAGTTTCAGGACAACCGCTACAGCGCCAACCTGACCACGGTGGCCATCAGCGCGCCGGGCGCCGGGGCGGCGCACCGCTGGCAGGGCAACCACTGGGACGAGTACCAGGGCTTCGACCGCGACGGCGACGGCTTCGGCGACACCCCGCACGAGGTGTTGCTCTTCGCCGACCGCCTCTGGATGGAAACGCCGATGGCCACCTTCTTCCGCAACAGCCCGGCGCTCGAACTGCTCGACTTCCTCGAGCGCCTGGCCCCCTTCACCTCGCCCTACCGGGTGCTGATCGACCCGCGGCCGCGCCTGCGTGCCGCCGAGCCGCCGCCCCCGTCGACCCTGCCGACCCCTTCCGGAGAGTCCCGTTCATGAACCCGCCGTACCTTCCCCCCCTTGCCACGACCCCGGCCCGGCCCAGGGGCTCCCTCCGGCGCGCGGCGCTGCTGCTGGCCGGCACGATCGCCCTGTGCGGCCCGGTCGCCGCCCAGCCCGCCCCGGCCGCTGCTGCCCCCGGCCTGCCGGAGATCGGCGAGCTCGCCCAGCTCAACGGCGAGGCGCTGGCCTGCCAGGACGGCGCCGCGGCGCGCCGCGCCAAGGCCCTGATGCTGGCCCATGCGCCCAAGACCGCCCGCTACGGCAGCGCCTTCGACGACGGCACCCAGCAGGCCTTCCTGGCCGCGACCCGGCCGGGCCAGGTCTGCGACGCGCCCGCGCAGCGGCTGGCCCGGCTGGAGCGCCTGGCCCCGCGCCTGCAGGTGGTGCTGCCGGCCCAGCCCGCAGGGCAGTGACCATGGCTGCCCCTGCGTTCCCCCCGGTCCGCCACCTTGCCGCGCTGCTGGGCTCGCTGGCCTGCAGCGCCGCCCTGGCGCAGTCGCCCGGCCATGTCAGCGTCGCACCGGCCGTGGTCGACGAGCCCGAGGCCAGCGCCCAGGCGCCGCGCCGCGTGCCGCGCTGGATCCTGCAGGGCCCAGGTGGCCGCGCGCTGATGGCCACCGACTTCCACGGCCGCTACCAGCTGGTCGCCTTCGGCTACGTCTCCTGTCCCGACGTCTGCCCCACCACGATGCTCGAGATGCAGCAGGTGCTGGCCGCGCTGGGCGAGCGCGCCGCGCGGCTGCAGCCGATCTTCGTCAGCGTCGACCCGCAGCGTGACACGCTGCCGGTGCTGGCCGAGTACACCCGCGCCTTCGATGCCCGCCTCCTCGGCCTGACCGGCAGCGAGATGCTGCTGGCCCGCGCCACCGAGGCCTTCGGCGTCAGCTACCGCATCGTGCGCGAGCCCGGCGCCGCCCCCGGTGCCTACACCGTGGACCACAGCGCCGGCATGTTCCTGGTCGGCCCGGACGGCCAGCTGCTGACCCGCTTCGGCTACGGCACCCCGGTCGACCAGCTGGTGCAGCGCATCACGCGCTGGATGGACGCGGAGCCGCGCTGATGACGCGCCCCGGCCGGCCCGCCGCCGCCCCGCCGGCGGTCACCGCCGCAGAAGCCGCCGCGCCCCCGGCCGTCGCCGTCCCGGCCGGACCGCGCCGCCGCGACGCCCTGGTCCGGCTGGCCGGCCTGGCCGCGCTGGGCACGGGGGGCGGCCTCGGGTCGGGCCCGGCGCGGGCCGAGGCCCCCGGCCAGGCGGCGGCCGCCGCGTCCGGCGTCGCCCCGGCGCTGCGAGGGGCCCGGCCGCGGCTGGTGATCGTCGGTGCCGGCTGGGCGGCGCTGGCCGCGCTGCAGACGCTGCGGCAGGCCGGTGCGGCGCTGGACGTGACCCTGGTGGACCGGCAGGCGCAGTTCCGCGCCCTGCCGCTGAGCAGCGCCTGGCTGGCCGGGCAGGGGCCCGAGCGCCTGCCGCGCGTCGACCTGGCCACCCATGTGCAGGCCCAGGGCGCGCGCTTCGTGGCCGCCGAGGTGCAGGCCCTCGACCCCGGGCGGCGCCGCGTGCACAGCAGTGCCGGCGTGCTGGACTACGACTGGCTGCTGCTGGCCAGCGGCGCGAGCAGTGACGATGCGGCCTGGTACGGCGGCGATGCCCGCGCGCAGGCCGAGGCGCGGCAGCGCTTCCCAGCCGGCTTCCAGGCCGACGAGCTGGACCGCCTGCAGCAGGGCCTGCAGGCCTTCGCGGGCGGCGAGCTGCTGCTCACCGTGCCGCCGCCGCCCTACCGCTGCCCGCCGGCGCCCTACGAGCGCGCGGTGCTGCTGGCCGGCTGGATCCGCGCGCGTGGCCTGAAGGCGCGCATCACCCTGCTCGATGCCGGGGCCGGCATGCCGCGCTACACCCGGCTGTTCGCCGAGCGCTGGCGCGGCTTGATCGAGCACCGCCCCTACAGCGAGGTGCGCCGCGTCGACCCCTGGGCGAAGACGGTGCAGGTCGACGACGGCGAGTGGCGCTTCGACCACGCCCTGCTGCTGCCGCCGATGGGCGCCGGCCCGCTGGCGGCGCAGGCCGGGCTGCTCGCGCAGGGACCGGACGGCCGGCCCAGCCGCTGGGCCGCGGTGGATGCGGCCACCCTGCGCTCGCCGCGGGATGCGCGCATCTTCCTGGCCGGCGACCTGCTCGACCGCGTGTCGATCCTCTTCGGCGCCTACCCCAAGACCGCGCAGATCGCCGCCGAGCTGGGCCACGCGGCGGCGCGGCAGATCCTGGCCGCGGCGCTGGACCGCCCGGCGCCGTCGGCCGCCGAGATGCTGCCCGCCAGCCAGTGCCATGTCTGGCTCGATGCCGACCCGGCCGAGCAGCTGCGCATCGACAGCCACTACCGCCTGCGCGGCGACGGCGTCATCGTGCAGACCCAGCGCCAGGTCGACAACCCGCAGCCGCGCGGCGAGGACCTGCAATGGGCCCGCGCGCTGCTGGCTGCGCGCCTGGGCATCGCGGCGGGCTGAGGCCCGCCCGTCCTAGGCCCGCCCGTGGTGCGGCGCCTCGGCGCCGCTCGGCGCGGCTCAGTGCCGGGCCCAGATGCTCGTGCGGCCGTCGCGCCCCACCAGCAGGGTGACGAAGGCCTCGCGGCGCACCACCGGCTCGGCCGAGGCGTTGTCCAGAATGGTGCAGGCGGTGTCGCAGATCGGGTTGTAGCTCTCCCGGCCGGGGGCGCCGCGCGGCAGGCCGGGCACCGCCAGGCCGCGGGCCCGGGGCTGCTCCTTCAGCAGGGTCAGGATGTCCCCGGCCGGCACGTGGCCCTCGACGAAGTAGGGCCCCACCCGGGCGGTGTGCACCGATTCCAGCGCGCTGGGCACGTTCAGCCAGCGCTTGATGCGCGGCATCTCGGCCAGCGGCTGGTCCTGCAGCGTCACCGTGAAGCCATGGCGGCGCAGGTGCTCGGCCCAGTCGATGCAGGCCAGGCAGGGGCTGGGGGCGTAGACGGTGACCGGCGGCAGGTCGGCGCGCGGCGCCACGGCCGCCGCCGCGGGGGCGGATTCGGCCGCGGATTCGACAGCGGGGGCGGCGGCCGTGGCCGGCAGCACGGCCGGCTCGGCCCGCGCGGTGGCGCTGCCCAGCGCCAGGCCGGTGGCCGCGGCCGCCAGGGTGAGCCACAGCGGCAGCAGGCGGCGCAGCCCGAGGCGCAGCGCGGCCGGGCGGGCGGGGAGGAAGGCAGGAAGGGGCATCGTCACGCTCCCGGTGGGTCCGTTCGAGGCGGGGCCGCCGGTGGCGGCTCAGCAGGGCCTGGCGGGCGTGCAGCCCTTCAGGATCCACAGCGAGACCTCGCCGGCCAGCTCGTCGGCCCGCACGCGTCGCGCCATGCTCAGCACGTCGCGGCCGGCATCGGTCTTCAGCAGCGGGTCGGCGCCGGCACGCAGCAGCAGCCGGGCGTTGGCGGTGCGCGTGGCGAACGCGGCCATGTGCAGCGGGGTGCGGCCCTCGCCGTCGCGGGCGTTGGGGTTCGCTCCGGCGGCGATCAGGGCCTGCAGCGGCCCGGGGTCCTCGTTCAGCGCCGCCAGGTGCAGCGGCGTGGCGCCCAGGCTGTTGCGCAGGTCGCGCAGGGCCGGCGTGGCGCGCAGCAGCGCCTCCAGCTCGGCGCGGCGGCCGGCCCGGGCGGCCTCGTGCACCGGCAGGTCGCGGTCGGCGGCGGCCGATGCTGCGGCAGGCGCCGGCTGCGCGCGCGCCGGGGCGTGGCCGGCCAGCAGCCAGACGGTCAGGCCGAGCAGGCTGCCCAGGGTCAGGCCGGCGGCCAGGCCGCGCAGGGTGGCGTGTCGGGCGGGGCGGGCCGGGCGCAGCAGGAGGGGGGCGAGGGTGGGCATGGCGGCAGGCGGTGAGCAGGCGGTGTGCGGGTCGGGCAGGGCGGCGAGGTGTTCAGCGCGCCTTCGGATCCTGGATCAGCGTCAGGTAGGCCAGCACGTCGTTCATGTCCTGCTCGCGCAGGCGGTTGAGCACGCCCACCCGCTCGACCTCGTCGTGCGAGCGCTCGCCCTTGACGAAGGCCTCCATCTGCTTCTTCAGGTAGGCCGTGTACTGGCCGACCAGGCGGGGGAACTTGCCGCGGCCCATGCCGTCGCGGGCGTGGCAGGCGGCGCATTCCTTCTGGTAGACCGACCGGCCGTTGTCCAGATCGCCCGGGGCGCGCGGCAGGATCATCACCTTCTCCATCGCGGTCAGGCGGGTGAGCGCATCGTCCTCGGGGCGGAAGGTGGGCCACTCGGTGGGCAGGTCGACGGCGGCCAGGTAGGCCGAGACGTCGGCGATGTCCTCGTCGGAGAGTTCGCGCTCCTGCGTGTACGGGAACATCGGCAGGTTGATGCGCGTGCGGGACCGGAAGGCGCGCAGCTGGTCGGCGATGTGGGCGGCGCGCTGGCCGGCCAGGCGCGGGTACTCGCCCTTCTTGCCGCCCTGGCCGAACTCGCCGTGGCAGCCCGCGCAGGTGGCGTTGATCTCCTTGCCGCGCTCGAGGTTCTGCGCCCCGGCCGGCGCGCCCAGCCCGCTCAGGGCCGCCATCAGCAGCCAGGGGGTCAGGATGCGGCGCCAGCCGGGCCGCGGCGGCGGCGGGGAGGGACGGGGGCGGTTCGGGATCGGCATCGCGGGCAGGGCAGCAGCGGCAGGGTTCGGGGCAGGGCCGCGGCACGAATGGGCACCGCAGCCGGGCGGCCCCGAGGTCGAGGCGTCGGGATGCGAGCGTCCGACAGGCGGGCCCCGCCTGCCTTGAACCAGTTCAAGCGCGCGGCAGCCGGCCACCTTCCGGCGGGGCGGCGCGTCGATTCAGTACAGCGCCCGCACCAGGCCCAGCGCCAGCAGCGGGAAGGCCAGCAGCAGCAGCATGCGCAGCGCGTCCCAGAGCAGGAAGGGCAGCACGCCGCGGTAGGTCTCGGCCATCGGCACGTCGCGCGCCAGGCTGTTGACCACGTACACGTTCAGCCCCACCGGCGGCACGATCATGCCCACGCTGACCGTCATCAGCACCAGGATGCCGAACCAGATCGCCTTTTCCTGGCCGACCAGGCCGAACAGGTCCAGCCCCATCACGGCCGGGAAGATCACCGGGATGGTCAGCAGCAGCATCGACAGCTCGTCCATCACGCAGCCCAGCGCGACGTAGAGCAGCATCACCGCCGCGACGATCAGCCAGGGCGGCACGGCCAGGCCGCCGACCCAGTCGGCCACTGCGGCGGGCATGCCGGTGAGCGCCAGCGAGGCGTTCATCATGTCCGCACCGAGGAAGATCATGAACACCAGCGCCGAGGTCTCGGCGCAGCCCAGCAGCGCGGTGACGATCTTCGACACGGTCAGCTCGCGCTGCAGCAGTCCGGCCAGCAGCGTGCCGACGGCGCCCACCGCCGCGCCCTCGGTGGGCGAGAACACGCCGCCGTAGATGCCGCCGAAGACCACCACGAAGATGCCGACGATGGGCCAGATCGCCCACAGCAGGCTCCAGCGTTCGCGCAGCGGCACGCGCTGGCTGGCCGGCGCCATGTCCGGGTGGCGCCGTGCCAGCAGCGCCAGCACGACGAGGTAGCCCAGCATCGCCAGCAGCCCCGGCAGCACCGCGGCGGCGAAGAGCTTGGCGATGTTCTGCTCGGTCAGGATGGCGTAGACCACCAGCGGCACCGAGGGCGGGATCAGGATGCCCAGCGTGCCGCCGGTGGCCAGCGTGGCGGTGGACAGCCGGCCGTGCCAGCCGTGCGCCTTCATCTCCGGGTAGGCCACCTGGGTGATGGTCGCGCTGGTGGCCACCGACGAGCCGCAGACCGCACCGAAGGCGCCCGAGGCCAGCACCGCGGCCATGCCCAGCCCGCCGCGGATGTGCCCGATCCAGGCCGCCGCGGCGCGGAACAGCGCTGCACTCAGCCCGCCCTGGGTGGCGAACTGGCCCATCAGCAGGAACAGCGGGATCACCGACAGGTCGTAGACCGTCAGCCGGGCCACCGCCGAGCCCTTGATCTGGTTGAGCAGCGCCGCCTCGCCGCTCAGGGCCCAGTAGCCCAGCGCGCCGGGAATGAACATGGCCGCGGCGATGGGCACGCGCAGCGCCATGGCCAGCAGCATGGCGGCGAACATCGCCAGCCCGATCGTCGTGGGGGTCAAGTCGCTCTGCCTCGAGGTGTGGCGCGGGGTGGGGGCGGGCGGTGCAGCCGGATCGGCCGGCTCAGGAGGGCAAGCCGGCGTCTGCGCCGCCCACCGGCGCCCCGCGCGCGAGTTGCGCGGCCTGCACCAGCGCCACCAGGCCGGACAGCGCCAGCCCGGGCACCAGCGAGGCGTAGACCCACCACATCGGCAGGTCCAGGATCATCGAGGCCTCGCCGGCCTCGGCCACCGACATCGCGCCGACCGCGCTGCGCCAGGCCAGCAGCAGGCACATCGCGCCCAGCAGGGCGGCCCCCACCGCGTCGAGCCGCTGCGTGGACCGCCCGGACAGGCGCTGGGTGAAGAAGTCCACCACGATGTTCGCCCGCCGCACCTGCGCCCAGGGCAGGCACAGCGAGATGCACAGCGCGATGCCGAACTGGGTCAGCTCGACATCGCCCGGGATCGGCCGGCTCCACAGCGATCGCCCGGCGATGCTCACCACCGTCATGCCGGCCACGCCCAGCGCGACCAGTGCGCCGAGGGCGGCGAACCCGCGTGACAGGCGTTCCAGCCAGTGCTGCATCGGCAACCTCTCAGGCGCGCCGGCTTACTTGCGGTAGCGCGCGAGCAGCTCGCGCGCCTCGGCCAGCATGGCCCGGCCGTTGCGGCCGCGCTTGTCCATGTCGGCGGCCCAGTCGTCGTACAGGCTCTCCGAGGCCTTCACCCACTGGTCGAGTTCGGTCGCCGGCACGGTGTAGAAGACGTTGCCGCGCTCCTGCGCCGCCTTGCGGCCGGCTGCCTGGCTGGCGTCCCAGGTGCGGCCGATCTGCTGCGACAGCGCCGCGCCGCTGTTGGCGTCGATCACCTTCTTCAGGTCCGGCGGCAGGCTGTCGTACTTCGCCTGGTTCATCGCGAAGACGAACACCGCGCTGTACAGCGCCGGGCGCGACGGGTCGGTCTCGGTGTGGTACTTGACCATCTCGTGCAGCTTGAGCGGCGGGATCACCTCCCAGGGCAGCACGAAGCCGTCGATCGTGCCCTTGCTCACCGCGTCCACCACCGCGGGCAGCGGCATGCCCACCGGGCTGGCGCCGAGCTTGGCCAGCAGCTTGTTGGTCTGCCGGGTCGGCGCGCGCATCTTCAGGCCGCGGAAGTCGGCCAGCGTCTTCACCTGCTTCGTGGTGGTGTGGACGTAGCCCTCGTCGTGCACCCAGGTGGCCAGCAGCTTGGTGCCGGGGAACTCCTGCAGCGAGTGCTTGTTGAAGAAGTCCCAGGTGGCGCGCGCGCCGGCCTCGGCCGAGTTGGTCATGAAGGGCAGCTCGAACACCTCGGTGGTCGGAAAGCGCCCCGCGGTGTAGCCCGGCAGCGTGATGATCAGGTCGTCCACGCCGTCCTTGACCCGGTCGACCAGCTGCGCCGGCGTGCCGCCGCCGCTCATGGCCGGCAGCACCTGACACTTCATCCGGTTGCCCGACTCCGCCGCGATCTTGGCGCACCAGGGCGCGATGACCTGCTGCGCGGCCATGGCCTGCGGGTTCCAGATGTGGTGGAACTTCAGCGTCACTTCCTGGGCCCGCACGGGGCCGGCCAGCAGCAGGGTCGCGGCCGCAGCCAGCGAGAGGGTGATTCGGCGGTTCATGGGCGTCTCCGGTGGTTCTGTGGACCTCGACAGGGCCGCCCGGAAGGGGCGGGCGGGCACCGACGGCCGGGTCATTCTGGCAGCCGTCCGGGGGGCGGTCACCGGGGGGAACCCGACAGGTTCGTCAGCGTGATCCTATGTATTGGATCCATACGCCGCCATCGGGTTTGTGCGGATCCGGCCGTTTCGGCGGAGATCATTTGATTGTCATCATTGATCTGCTCGATGGGTCGGTTGCATTGGATCCCATTTGGATCTGATTGGATCCAGAATCAGTGCATGCCCTCCTTTTGCCGCCTGCCTCGTCCGGGAGCCCGCGCATGCTGAGCCTGCGTCGCTGGTCGGTGCGCCATGCCGCGGGGCTGGCACGCGTGTACCGCTGGGGGGCGCGCTGGGCGCCCCGGCTGGCCCCGCTGGCGCGCGGCCTGGGGCTGGCGCGCAGCGAGCGCTGGTTGCGCCCGCTGGAGCGCGCCGGCAAGGGCCTGCTGTTCGACTGCCGCATGTGCGGCCAGTGCGTGCTGGGCCACACCGGCATGGCCTGCCCGATGACCTGCGCCAAGCAGCTGCGCAACGGCCCCTGCGGCGGCGTGCGCGCCGACGGCGGCTGCGAGGTCAGGCCGCAGCAGCGCTGCACCTGGCTGGAGGCGGGCGACGGCCAGCGCCGTGCCGGCTCGGTGGCCGCGCCCTGGCTGGCACCGCTGGACCGCCGCCGCAGCGAGCGCTCGACCTGGCTCCAGGTGATCCAGCCGGAGCCGGGCGCGGCCCCGGTGACGCAGACCGCCCCGCCGCCCGCGCCGCGGCCGGTCGAACCGGTCAGCGCGTTCGACGCGGCCCTGCAGGATGCGCTGCGCGGCGAGCGTTTTGCCGTGACGGTGGAGATCGCCCCGCCGGACTCGCCCGACCCCGCCGTGCTGCTGGCGCGGGCCGAGCGCTTTCGCGGCCTGGTGGACGCCATCAACATCACCGATGGCGCGGGCGGCAACTGCCACATGTCCAGCGTGGCGGCGGCCTCGGTGCTGGCGGCGGCGGGCTTCGAGCCGGTCTGCCAGGTGGGCTGCCGCGACCGCAACCGCATCGCGGTGCAGGGCGACGTGCTGGGCGCTGCGGCCCTGGGCGTGCGCAACGTGCTCTGCCTGACCGGCGACGACGTGAGCCAGGGCGACCACCCTCAGGCCAAGCCGGTGTTCGACCTGGACGCCGTCAACCTGCTGGGCGTGCTGCAGGGCATGACGGCGCGCGGCACCTACGCCTCCGGCCGGGCGCTGGAGCAGGCGCCGCGGCTCTTCCTGGGCGCCACCGCCAACCCCTTCGTGCCGCCTTTCGTGGACCGGGTGGACAACCTGGAACGCAAGATCGACGCGGGCGCGCGCTTCATCCAGACCCAGTTCTGCTTCGACCTCGACCGCCTGCGCGCCTTCCTGGACGAGGCCTGCCGCCGCGGCCTGCACCGCCGCGCCGCGCTGCTGATCGGCGTGGGCACGCTGCCCAGCGCCCGCGGCCTGAAGTGGATGGCCGAGCACGTGCCCGGCGTGGCGGTGCCCGACGCGGTGATCGCCCGCATCGTCGCCGCCGAGGACCAGCGCAGCGAAGGCCGGCGTGTCTGCATCGAGACCATCCACGCGCTGCAGCGCCTGGAGGGCGTGGCCGGCATCCACCTGATGGGCCACCGCAACGAGGCCACGCTGGCGCAGGTGATCGTCGAGGCCGGCCTGCGCAGCCTGCCGAGCAGCCCGCTGAGCAACCCGCTGATCAGCCCGTCTTCAGCTTCCTGATTTCAAACCCCCCACCGAGCACCCACCGAGGAGACACCCATGGCCAAACCGACCGAAGAATGGACCGATGAGGAGCGCCAGCTCGTCGAATGGCTGGCCGACATGAACGAGGACGACGCGCTGCCGCTGGCCCACCGCTTCCTGCTGGAGGACAAGGTGGACCCGATGCACGTGCTCGACCTCTGTCGCGCGGCGATGGACATCGTCGGCAAGCGCTTCGAGGAGGGCGAGTACTTCCTGCCCGAGCTGGTGCTGGCCGGCGAGATGCTGGACACCATCGGCGCGGTCGCCAAGCCGCTCATCAAGGCCGCCGGCGGCGGCGTGGCGCAGACGCACGGCCGGGTGCTGATCGGTACGGTGCACGGCGACCTGCACGACATCGGCAAGAACATCGTCACCTTCATGCTCGACATCAACGGCTTCGAGGTGAAGGACATCGGCGTGGACGTGCCGGTGCAGACCTTCATCGACGAGATCAAGGCCTTCCAGCCCACCGTGGTGGGCCTGTCGGGCTTCCTGACGCTGGCCTTCGACTCGATGAAGGAAACGATTGCCGCCTTCGACGCCGCCGGCATCCGCCCCGGCTTCAAGGTGATGATCGGCGGCGGCCAGATCGACGAGACGGTGCGCGCCTACACGGGGGCGGACGCCTTCGGCGTGAACGCGGTCGAGGCCGTGGGCCTGTGCCGCCACTGGATGGGGGTGGCGGCATGACCACGATGATCGGCGCCTACGAACAGAGCGACGCCGCCAAGGCCGCTTACGACGCCCGCTGGGAGCGCATCCTGGCCTGCGCCCGGCTGGAGCAGCCCGACCGCATGCCGGTGGCGATGCAGAGCTTCTTCTGGCCGGCCACGCATGGCGGCATCACCTACCAGGAGCTGATGTACGACTACGACAAGGCGAAGAAGGTCTGCTTCGACGTGGTCGCCGAGTTCGAGCCCGACGGCGTCTACCCGCTGCTGATGGGCACCAACATGGGCCGCTCGCTGGAGCTGCTGGAGTTCAAGCAGCTGCAGTGGCCGGGCCACGGCGTGGGGCCGATGCAGCCCTTCCAGTACCTCGACCGCGAGTACATGAAGGCCGAGGAGTACGACGACTTCCTCTTCGATCCCACCGGCTTCTACCTGCACACCTACCTGCCGCGGGTGGCGGGGGCGTTCTCGGGTTTCGACAAGCTGCCGGACTTCCCCGGGCTGCACTACTTCCGCCTGGTCAACGGCATCCGGCCCTTTGCGCTGCCGGAGGTGCGCGCTTCCTTCGAAAAGATCGTCGCCGCGGCGGAGGAGACCAACCGCTTCTTCGCCAACCATGTGGACTGGGTGCAGAAGATCAACGCCGCCGGCTTCCCGCTGATCAACGGCGGCAACTCGATCGCACCCTACGACTTCATCGCCGACTACTTCCGCGGCGCCACCGGGATGATGAAGGACCTGTTCCGGCACAAGGACAAGCTCAAGCAGGTGCTGGACAAGGCGGCGGTGTTCATCGCCCGCATGACGATCGCCAACGCGAAGGCGGCCAACCACCCGATCGTCTTCATCCCGATCCACTGGGCGCCGGACGCCTTCATGAGCCCGAAGCAGTTCGAGGAGTTCTGGTGGCCCTCCTTCCGTCGGCTGATGATGACGCTGATCGAGGCCGACCTGATCCCGATGCCGCTGTGGGAGGCCGACTGCACCAAGCGGCTGGAGGTCATCAAGGACATCCCGCCGGGCAAGTGCATCTACTGGTTCGAGCGCACCGACATGGTCAAGGCCTTCGAAGTGCTCGGCGACCGCGTCGCGCTGCGCGGCAACCTCTCGCCCTCGCTGCTCACCACCGGCCAGCCACACGAGGTGGACGCCGCAGTGAAGCGCCTGGTCGACGAGGTCTGGCGCAAGGGCGGAAAGCTGATCCTGGACGGCGCCTTCGGCATCCCGGACGAGACGCCGACGCCGAATGTGCGGGCGATGTTCGATGCCGCGCGCAAGTACGCAGGCTGAGCGATGACGGCCGCTTCCCCCACCGACGTCTACCTTCTTCTCGATGTCGATGTCCTGAAGGACGTCGCGCAGGGCCGCGTGCCGGCGATGGTGGCGCGGCGCGAGAAGTTCGTCGCGCTGCGCCAGCAGGCGCTGCAGATGGTGCGCGACGAGGGTCTGCTGTCCGCGCGGGCCTGCTGGCGCATCGCGCCGCTGCAGGGCAGCCCCGGCGCCACCGGCTGGCTGGAGCTGGAGGGCGGGCGGCTGGAAGCGCCCTGGCTGGTGCCGGCCAGCGGGCAGCTCACCGGCGCGGCCTGCGCGGTCGCCACGGTGGGCGATGCGGTGGAGCAGCGCATCGGCGCGCTGTTCGCCGAGCGCCGCGCCTCGCTGGCGGTGGCGCTGGACGGCGTGGCCAACGAGCTGCTCTTCGCGCTGTCGCGCCGCGTGCAGGACCGCCTGCTCGCCGCCATGCGCCGCCAGGGCCTGTGCGTCGCGGGTGAACTGCGCGCCGGCGACCCTGGCCTGGCACTGAAGGCCCAGCAGGTGGTGCTGGACCTGGCCGGCGCCGAGCAGATCGGCGTGCGGCTGACTTCCACGCTGATGATGAACCCGACCAAATCGACCTCCATCGTCCAGGGCGTGGGCCTGGACCTGCCGCCGCAGGCCTGGTCGCGCTGCGACAGCTGTCGCTCGCGCGAGCGCTGCGCGTTGGTGAAGGATCCGGCCTTCCGCGCCGCGGGTTCCATTCCGATCGAGGCGCAGGGCGCGGCATGAGCAGTGCCGCGTCATCCTCCCACCGTCCGCACCGCATCGACGTGCCGGCGCTGGACCGGCAGATCGAGTGCCGGGAGGACGAAACCCTCTTCGCCGCCGCGCGTCGCGCCGGCCTGCGCATCGTCGGCGCCTGCGGCGGACGCGGCAGCTGCGGCTCCTGCATCGTGCGCGTCACCGAGGGCCGGGTGCACCGCGAAGGCGAGGGCGCGCACCGCAAGTGGCTGCGCGCCTGCTGCATCCAGCCGCGTTCGGACCTGACGGTGGAGGTGGCACCGCGCTCGCTGGCGCCCATCGTGCGCGCCGACGTGCGCACGCATGGGGGTCATGAGGGCGAGGAAGCGCTGCTGCCGCTGGACCCCTCGCTAAGCGCCATCGAGCTGACACTACCGCCCGCCACGCTGCAGGATCTGGCGAGCGACGCCGACCGGCTGCGCAGTGGGCTGGCCGAGCAACCTGAGCCGATCCAGCCGACCACCATCGACTGGGCGGCCAGCGCCGAGCTGCCCAGTGTTTTGCGGCAGCACGGCTGGCAGGTGCAGGCCCGGCTGCGGCAGGCCGAGGCTGGCGGCCCGCTCAGCGTGGCCAGCGTCGCCCGCCCGGGGGCGCCGCTGCTGGGTTTGGCGGTGGACCTGGGCACCACCAACGCGGCGGCCTTTCTGGTCGATCTCACCTGCGGCCGGCGCCTGGCCAGCCTGGGGTTGGAGAACCCCCAGGTGGCCTGGGGCGCGGACCTGATCAGCCGCATCAACCACGCGATCAAGGAGCCCGCCACCGCCGAGGCCCTGCGCCGCGCCGCGGTGGGCGCGATCCAGTCGCTGGCGCACGACCTGGCCCGCGCGGTGGGCGCGCAGGTGACCGACATCGCCGACGCCGTGGTCTGCGGCAACACCGCGATGCAGCACCTGCTGGCCGGCTGGCCGGTGGCGCAGCTGGGCCGTGCGCCCTTCGTCGCCGCCGCGCTGGAGCCGCTGGACGTGGCAGCCGACCGCCTCGGCCTGGCGCTGGGGCCGGGCGCCGCGCTGCACCTGGCACCGTCGATCGGCGGCTTCGTCGGCGGCGACCACGTCACCGCGCTGCTGGCGACCGAGGCGATCTGGCAGGCGCCCGGTGTGTCACTGATCATGGATGTGGGAACCAACACCGAGATCAGCCTGATCCACGACGGCCGCATCCTGTCCGCCTCCTGCCCCTCCGGCCCGGCGCTGGAGGGCGGCCACATCGGCAGCGGGATGCGTGCGGCCGAGGGCGCGATCGAGCGCGTCGAGGTCGTCGATGACGCCCTGCGCCTGCAGGTCATCGGCGCTGTCGTGCCCGTGGGCCTGTGCGGCTCCGGCGTGCTGGACGCGCTGGCCGCCTTCGTCGGCGCCGGCTGGATCGACGCGCGCGGGCGCATCGTCGCCGGCCGCCATCCTTGCATCGCCGAGGTGGATGGCGTGCGCGCCGTCACCCTGGCCGAGGAGACCGAGGAGCGCCATCGCAGCATCCCCGCGGTGCGCTTCAGCCAGAACGACGTGCGCGCGGTGCAGCTGGCCAAGTCCGCCATCCGCACCGGCGTCAGGCTGCTCTGCGCCGAGGCGGGGTTGGACGAGTCGCAGATTCACCGCTTCGTCATCGCCGGGGCCTTTGGCGCCTACATCCGCGTCGAGAGCGCCCGCGCCATCGGCCTGCTGCCGCCCCTGCCACTCGACCGCTTCGAGCAGGTCGGCAACGCCGCCGGCCTGGGCGTGCAGCAGATGCTCAGCAGCCGCGAGCGCCGCCAGCGCGCCGCCCAGATCGCCCGCCAGGCCCGCTACGTGGAGCTCAGCTCCCGCAGCGACTTCCAGAAAACCTTCCTCCAGCACATCGGCTTCGGATCATGACCCACACCGTCACCCCATCGGCGACCCCAACGAGCACCCCGCAGGGCTTCCCCATCCGCATCATCGGCGAGCGCATCAACCCCGGCTTCAAGAGCACCAAGGCGCTGTTCGACAACCAGGACATCGCCGGCATCCAGGCCCTGGCCGTCAAGCAGGCCGAGGCGGGCGCGAGCTGGCTGAACGTCAACATCGGCGCGCAGGCGCTGACCGACCCGGACTGGATGGCCACCGTGATCCGCGCCATCCAGGAGGTCACCCCCGTGCCGATCTCCTTCGACTTCCCGAGCAAGAAGGTGCAGGCCGTCTGCCTGGCCGCCTACGACCCGGCCAAGGCCGGCGGTGCGCTGCCCATCGTCAATTCGATCACCGAGCACCGCTGGGACCTGATGGAGCTCTACGGTGAGTACCGCTTCAAGGTCATCCTGATGGCCAGCGAGCGGGTGGAAGAGGTGGATGGGAAGCCCGTGGCCAAGGGCAACAAGACCGCCGAGGAAATCTACGGCACCGCCCGGCGCGGCGTGCTGCGGCTGATGCGTGACTACGGCATGCCGGCCGACGACATCTTCATCGACATGTCGGTCAGCGCCATCATCGCGGACACCGAGCGGCTGAACCGCAGCACCGTGGACGCCATCCAGCTCATCGGCGCCGACCCGGAGCTCGAGGGCGTGCACATGATGGGTGGCCTGTCCAACATCGGCCAGCAGCTGCCGCCCAAGGCCGCCGACGGCTCGGACCTGAAGCACAGCCTGGAGAACGCCTTCCTGACGCTGACCGTGCCGCACGGCTTCGACACCGTGCTCGGCACCCCCTGGCGCGGCTACGAGCCGCTGCCCGAGGACCACTACGTGCTGAAGGCGTATCTCAACTTCCTCGAACAGACCGGTACCAATGCCTTGAGAGCGGTCCGGAAGTTCTACAAAGCATGAACGCGCCCAATCCAGCGCCGAACCGCTTCGCCCTTGTCGCCGCCGAGTGGTTCGACGGCGAGCGCCGCTACGCCGGTGGCCCGACCACGTTCAAGGTGGTGGACGGCCGCCTGGTCGGCCTGGCCGAAGGGGACCACGGCCAGACGCTCGCCGCGCAGGGCTGGCCGCTGCAGCGCGTGGCCTTCCTGATGCCGGGGCTGGTGGATGCGCATGTGCACCTCTTCCTGGACGGCGGCCCCACGGACAGCGCCACCCGCTCGGCGCACCTGAAGCAAGACGTCGAGCAGCTCACCGAAGCCGCCCGCCGCAGCGCGCGCCAGAACCTCGCCGCCGGCGTCACCCTTGTGCGGGATGCGGGCGACCGCCACGGCATCAACAACCGCGTCCGCGACGAAGCCAGAGACCCCTCCGCCGGGTTGGCGCGCGTGCGCTCCGGCGGCCTGGGCGTCAAGCGCGCCAAGCGCTACGGCGCCTTCATGGCCACCGATGTGGACGACGCCGCCAGCATCCGCACTTCGGTGACGAAGCTGGCCGAGGCCAACGACGAGATCAAGCTCATCCTCACCGGCATCATCGATTTCGATGCCGGCACCGTCACCGACGAGCCGCAGTTCGACATCCCCGCCGCCCGGCTGGTGGTCGAGACGGCGCATGCCTGTGGCCGCAAGGTGTTTGCCCACTGCAGCGGCGTCAAGGGCTTGGACGTGGCGGTGGAAGCGGGCGTCGATGCCATCGAACATGGCTTCTTCATGACCCGCGAGCACCTGCTGAAGATGCGCGACCGCGGCCTGGCCTGGACGCCCACCTTCTGCCCCGTGCACTTCCAGTGGGCCCAGCCGGACGCGGTGGGCTGGAGCGCGAACACCGTGGGCAACCTGCGCCGCATCCTGGACAGCCACGCCGAACAGGTCCGCCTGGCCGACGCGCTGGGCGTGACCCTGCTGCTGGGCACCGACGCCGGCAGCATGGGCGTGGTGCACGGCCAGGCGCTGGCCGAGGAGGCCGACCGCTTCCAGGAGGCCGGCCTGGGCGTCGAGGCCGTGCTGCGCGCCGCCACCAGCGCCGCGCGGCGGCACTTCGGCATGGCGCAGCCGCGGCTGGCCGTGGGCGCGCCCTGGGAAGTGGTGGCGCTGGGGGTGTCGCCGTTCGGGACGGAGAAGCTGTCGCAGGCGCTGGGGCGGGTGGAAGGCGTCTGGCTGGGCTGATCGAATCCGGCTGTCGGCGCTGCACGTCCCGGACCCTCGTCCGGTGCGCGATGGACCGATTGCCGCCACCGCCGCCCAGGCCACCACTACGTCCTCGCCCCGCAGCACATCGTGCCAGCCGCGGCCGTCCCGCTCAGCGGGCGGCCCCCACGCGACGGTCCTCGCGCCACATCAGCGAGAAGCCGCTGCCCGGCCGGAACCCGAGGCCCGCTGCCCGCCACAGCAGCTTGGCGCACAGCCGCAGGCACTCGAAGCGGCCGCAGCCGGCCCCGCCGCAGGGGCGGTCGCCGCCGCGGTGCCAGTGGCCCCACCGCCTGCCACCTGGCCGACCGCCCCCATCGGCTTGCGCGCCCGCACGAAGCCGCTGGCGAACTTGCCGTCCACCTGCTGGGCCAGGGCCTGCAGGTCCAGGGGTTGGCCGGCGAGGAAGTCGCGGGCGTCCTCGACGGTGTATTCGCGGGTGATCTCGATGCTGGCGTCCTCGAAGCCGGCGGCCTGGAGCTTGGCGAGGTAGTCGCGGTCGCGCAGGGCACCGGCGACGCAGCCGATCCACAGCTCGACGTTGCGGCGGAGGATCTCGGGCACCTCGCCGCGCAGCACCACGTCGGAGACCGCGAAGCGGCCGCCGGGCTCGAGCACGCGGAAGGCCTCGCGCAGCACCTGGTCCTTGTCGGCGCTGAGGTTGATGACGCAGTTGGAGATGATCACGTCTACCGAGTCGGGCGGCAGGGGGATGTGCTCGATCTCGCCCTTCAGGAAGTGCACGTGGGTCAGGCCGCTCTTGCGTTTGTTGGCCTCGGCCAGGGCGAGCATGTCGTCGGTCATGTCCAGGCCGAAGGCCATGCCGGTGGGGCCGACGCGGCGGGCGGAGAGCAGCACGTCGATGCCGCCGCCACAGCCGAGGTCGAGCACGGTTTCGCCGGGGCGCAGCTCGGCCAGCGCGGTGGGGTTGCCGCAGCCGAGCGAAGCGAGCATGGCCTCGGCCGGCACGTCGGCGGCCTGGGCCGCGTCGTAGAGGTCGGCGGTGATGGGGTCGCACTGGCCCAGGGCGGAGGCGGCGCTGGCGCTGCCTGCGCCGCAGCAGCTGCCGGCCGCACCGTGGCTGACCCGCCGGGCCGCTTCGCCGTACTTCTGGCGCACGACCTCCTTCACATCGACATTCGCATCGACTTTCGTATCGACAGGGGCGTTCATCGAAACCTCCAACGGTTGATCAGGAGCAGCACACGACGCGCCGGGGCTCCACCGCGCGGTTGCGGGTGCAGCACTCGGCGAAGAGGAATCCGAGCAGTTCTTCCAGGCCGGCGGTGTGGGCGGAGTAGCGCAGGAAGGTGCCTTCGCGCTGCACCTGCACCAGCCCCTCGTTGCGCAGCTTGTCGAGGTGGTGCGACAGCGTGGAGTTGGGGATGCCCAGCTCGGCCGCGATCTCGCCGACCACCAGCCCGTGGGGATGCGCACTCAGCAGCAGCCGCACGATGTTCAGCCGCGGCTCGGTGCCCATCGCGGCCAGCATGCGCGCGAAGCGCGCCGTGGCAGCCGGGGGCGTGGAGGGGGCAGGGATGTCGGCGGGGTGGGAGAGGTCTGAATCCATGTTTCTACAATAATCGAAATTAAAGAGGGCCGTCAAGCCGGCCCCCCAGCCGGCTCAACGCCGATAACGCAGCAGCCGCCCCCGCCAGGCCGACGCACCCGCCTCGGGCGCCGGGCCGGTGAGCAGGGACTCGTCCAGCGCGTAGCCCATCGATCGCATGCGGCGGGTGAAGGCCGCTCGGTTGCCGCGGTTGGGGTCGACGATGAGCACTTCGCCGTGTGTGGCGGCGTGGCGTTCGATGAAGCGGGGCAGCACGCCCGCGTCGTCGCGTTCGTAGAGCACGTCGCTGCCCATGATCAGCTGGTAGCGGCCCTGCAGGCGCGGGCCCTGGGCGCAGACGGGGGCGAGTTCGGCGGTCTGCGGGGCGGCCCAGTCGCCGTGGCGGTAGCGCAGCGGGGGCAGGCAGTTCAGGCGCAGGTTCTCGCGCAGGAACTCGCCGGCCAGCGGGTGGCAGTCGCTGGCGGTGACGCGCGCGCCGCGGCGGTGGCAGACCAGGCTGGCCAGGGCCAGGCCGCAGCCGATCTCGAGGATGTGCTCGTCCTCGCACACCGGGCGGGTGGCCACCGCGGCCGCCAGGGCCTGGCCGGCGGGCCAGACCAGGCCGAACAGGGGCCAGGCGGCGTCGGAGATGCCCAGCGCGGCGGCTTCGCCCTGCGGGTCGGCGAACTGCTGGCGGTCGAGCAGGGCGCGCAGCTGGAGGTCGGCCACGCCGGCCACGGCGATCTGCTGGAAACGGGTGAGATAGCCCGGCATCGGGGCGGTCCTGGCTGGCACCCGGCGCGGGGCCGGGCGGGGGATGGCGGGTCGCGATGCGACCGCATCCCCGCCGCATGCGCGGACACAGGACCGCGAACGGGGCAGACAGGCGAGGCAAGACGGCGAATGCCTGCCGCGGCGCTGGGCCGGCCGCAGGCGGCGCGAGTGTAGCGGGTGGCCGATGGCGCCGCCGGGATGCCGCCGGGCAAACAGCGGGGGCCCCGTGAGGGCGTGGTGGGCGGGCCGAGCGGCTCGACCGGGGCGGTTCGATCAGGCCGGCGCGCCGGCCTTGTGCTGCGCCGCGGCCGGTGCCGGCGCATCGCCGGTGTCGCTCTTGTTCACCGACACCAGCACGGCCAGTTCGCCGGCCGGGCAGACGTAGGACATCTTCTCGACCGGCTGCCGGGTGATGGGGTGGATGCCGCGGAACTCCACCCAGCCGCCGCCGGCGGCGGCGGTGGCGAGGGTGCGGCGGCAGAGGTCGTCGAGGTCGACGCCCGGGGCGGCGACGGCCGGCTTGTCGGCCTTGGACGGATCGGCGCCGAAGGCGAGGAAGTGGTTGCGCCGGTTCAGCACGATGACGAACAGGTCGCGGTCGATGAAGCCGCCCTTCGGGTCGTGGAAGCGGCGCACGGCGGCGTCCAGGCCCTCGCGCTGCACGGTGTCGGCGGCGCGCTCGCACAGGGCGCGGGCCTCGTCGGCGCAGCCCTGGCGCAGGCGCATCCAGGCCACGCCGGCGCGCAGCTTCTCGGCCTGGCTGCGCAGGCGCTCGGCCGAGCGGGCCGAGTCGTCGACCAGGACGACGTTGCGCTGGGTCAGCTGGTCGATGTGGCTTACCGCCTCGGACAGGGCCTGCAGGCCCTGGTTCTGGGTGTGGTTGGTGGCCGCGACCTGCTGTACCCGGCCGGCCACCAGGCGCACGCCGGCGACCATTTCCTGCAGGCGGGCCTGGGTGGCCTCGATGCGGGCCACGCCGGCGCTGACCTCCTGGGCCGAGCCTTCGATCAGTCGCTTGACGTCGGCGGCCGCCGCGGCGGTGCGCTGCGCGAGCACGCGCACTTCGCCGGCCACCACGGCGAAGCCGCGGCCGCTCTCGCCGGCGCGGGCAGCCTCGACGGCGGCGTTGAGCGCCAGGATGTTGGTCTGGAAGGCGATGCCGTCGATCGCGCCGATGATCTGGCTCATCTGGCGCGAGCGCTCGTCGATGCGCTGCACCGCGCCCACGGCCTCGGTCACGGCGGCGATGCCGCTCTCGGCGTGTGCCTGCAGTTCGCGCGCGAGCCGGTCGGCCTCGCTGGCATCGGACGCGTTGCGCTGCACCGCCTGGAGCAGTTCGGCCACGTTGGCGGTGGTCTGCTCGACGCCGGCGGCCTGCTCCTCGGTGCGCGAGGACAGGTCGCGCGAGGCCTGGGACATCTGCTCGCCGGCCATCGCGACCAGCTGGGCCTCGCTGCGGATGTCGGCCACCAGGCGCGAGAGGGTGCGCTTCATCGCCTCGACCTGGCTCACCACGTCGGCCAGCGCGCCGGCCGAGCGGGCGTCGGTGGGCTGGGCCAGGTCGCCCTTCTCGATCAGGGCCAGGGCCTGGCGCAGCACCGCGACGGCCTGGATCTGCTCCATCGTGTGCCAGGCCCAGAAGTAGGTCCAGCCCAGCAGGGCCAGCGCCAGCAGCGGCGCGCTGACCCAATCGGCCAGCCCCAGTCCGATGCCGGTGAAGATGAACAGCGACAGCAGCGCGCGGCGCTGGGCCGGCGAGGCGCGCCCGAGCAGCAGTCTTCCCGGCAGCCAGACGATGGGGGGCATCGGTACTTCTCCACGGCGGTGGGTCGCCCGACCAGAGGGCGACGGTGGGAAGCGAGTCTGCGGCGTCCCCGCCCCGGGCAGCGCGGCGAATAGGCCGGTTTCTGCCGCGCAGTCCGTGGCCGGCGCGGGCCGGGCCGCGGCGCCCGGCCGCCCGACGGCCGGATCGCTGGACCGCTCAGGCGCCGGCCTGGGCGCTGGGCCGCGCGGCGATGCGGTCGCGCCAGGCCTGCAGGTGGGGCAGGCCGGCGTCGCCGGGGCGGTACTTCATCAGGCCGCGGGCGAACTCGAGGCCGCAGAAGGCGGTGATGTCGGCGATGGTGAAGCGCTCGCCGGCGACGAAGGGCTGGCGGGCGAGCTCGCCGTCCAGCCAGGCGGTGATGCCGTGCAGCTTCTCGCCCTGCGAGGCGGCGAAGTCCGGGAACTGCGGCTGCTCGAGGTTGGCCAGCCCGGGGTGGCCGTGGCGGATCCAGTTCGCGATCGTGGCCAGCAGCGTCAGCTCCATGCGCCGGTCGGCCATCTCGACGAAGGCGCGCTCCTCGGCGTCGCGGCCCATCAGGTTCGGCTCGGGGGCCAGGCCTTCCAGCCAGGTGCAGATCGCACGGGTCTCGGCCAGGCTGCGGCCGTCGTCGAGCTGCAGCACCGGCACCCGGGCCATCGGATTGAGCGCCTTGAAGGCGGGGCTGCGGTGCTCGCCCTTGACCAGGTCGAGGGTCTCGAGGGGAATGTCTGGCAGGGCCTCGCCCTTCTCGGCGATGAACATGCGCACCCGGCGCGGGTTGGGGGCTCGGGGGGAGACGATCAGTTTCACGCGGCAGCTCCTCGGCGTCGGTCCGGAAGGGGAGGGTGGGGGCCGCGGGAGGCCCCCCGGTCCCGTGATGCTGCCCGAAACGCGCCGCTCGTGGCGTCGCCGGCCGGACAGCGGGCTGGCGACCGGAATTGGCGCCGGTCAAGTTCCGTCCGGCGCTGCCGGCCCGACCTCGCCGGGGGCGCCGGCGCTCTTGAACCAGTTCAAGGACGTCCGCCCCCCCCGCCTCGACCATAGGCCACGCTCATGGCGAGGATCTGCAGCCCCCGCCGGGCCCATCGGAACATGGAGAGTCGATGGCGTTCGTGCTGCAGGGGGTCACGCGATCCGTGGCCCGCAAATCGGAGTGTAGAGATGACGACCAGGACACTGACCCGGCTCGCGCTGGCGCTGATGGCGACCTTCGCGGCGGGGGCCCACGCCCAGCAAGGCGCGCCGGAGATGACGCAAGCCGAAGTCGAAGTGGGCAAGAAGATCTACTTCGAGCGCTGCGCGGGCTGCCACGGCGTGCTGCGCAAGGGCGCCACCGGCAAGAACCTGGAGCCGCACTGGAGCAAGAAGGACAAGGACGGCAACGTCACCGAAGGCGGCACGCTCAAGCTCGGCACGGCCCGCCTCGAGAAGATCATCGCCCTGGGCACCGAGGGCGGGATGGTGAACTACGACGACATCCTGACCAAGGAAGAGATCAACATCATGGCGCGCTACATCCAGCGCACGCCGGATGTGCCGCCCGAGTTCAGCCTGAAGGACATGCAGGCGTCCTGGAAGCTGCTGGTGCCGGTGGACCAGCGCCCCACGAAGCAGATGAACAAGGTGAACCTGAAGAACATCTTCGCCATCACCCTGCGTGACGCGGGCAAGCTGGCGCTGGTGGACGGCGACACCAAGCAGATCTGGAAGATCCTGGACACCGGCTATGCGGTGCACATCTCGCGCCTGTCGGCCTCGGGTCGCTACATCTACACCGTGGGCCGCGACGGCCTGGTGACCCTGATCGACATGTGGTTCGAGGACCCGAAGACGGTCGCCACGGTCAAGCTGGGTGCGGACGCCCGCTCGGTGGATACCTCGAAGTTCAAGGGCTTCGAGGACAAGTACCTGATCGGCGGCACCTACTGGCCGCCCCAGTACTCGATCATGGACGGCGAGACGCTCGAGCCGAAGAAGATCGTCTCGACCCGCGGCAACACGGTGGACGGCGAGTACCACCCCGAGCCGCGCGTGGCCTCCATCGTCGCGTCGATGACCAAGCCGGAATGGGTGGTCAACGTCAAGGAGACCGGCCAGATCATGCTGGTGGACTACAGCGACATCAAGAACCTGAAGACCACCACGATCGAGTCGGCCAAGTTCCTGCACGACGGCGGCTGGGACCAGTCCAAGCGCTACTTCCTGGTCGCGGCCAACGCCTCGCACAAGATCGCCGCGGTGGACACCAAGACCGGCAAGCTCGCTGCCCTGGTGGACACCAAGAAGATCCCGCACCCGGGCCGTGGCGCGAACTTCGTGCACCCGACCTACGGGCCGGTGTGGGCCACCGGCCACCTGGGCGACGCGGCGATCACGCTGATCTCCACCCCGTCCGAGAAGAAGGCCGACGCCAAGTACAAGCAGTACAACTGGAAGGTCGTGCAGGAGCTCAAGACCGCAGGTGCGGGCAACCTGTTCGTCAAGACGCACCCGAAGTCCACCCACCTGTGGGCCGACATGCCGATGAACCCCGAGCGTGAGAACGCCGAGTCGGTGTACGTCTACGACTTGAAGGACCTGAACAAGGCCCCGGTCAAGCTCAACGTGGCCCAGGACAGCGGCCTGCCGCAGACCAAGGCGCTGCGCCGTGCCACTCACCCGGAATACAACCAGGCGGGCGACGAGGTGTGGATCAGCCTGTGGGGCGGCAAGACCGACCAGTCGGCCATCGTGGTCTACGACGACAAGACGCTCAAGCTCAAGAAGGTGATCACCGATCCGGCGATCGTGACGCCGACGGGCAAGTTCAACGTCTTCAATACCCAGCACGACGTCTACTGACCGCTGGCCCGGCCGCTGAGCGCGGCCGCGTCGTGAGCGCTGCGAGGGCAGGGCTCACGGCAGGCGCCCGCCTGCCGGGCGGGCGCCTGTGCCCTCGCGAGGGGCCACGGATCTGGAGGATCTGCAAGTGAGCGAGAACAAGACTTCCCTGATCGGGCGCCTGCGTGCGCCCAGTTCGAAATACTCGGTGCTGACCCTGCTGGTGGTCGGCATCGTGCTCGGCGTGCTGTTCTGGGGTGGCTTCAACACCGCGGTGGAAGCCACCAACAAGGAGGCGTTCTGCATCAGCTGCCACGAGATGCGCGACAACGTCTACGCCGAGTACAAGGAAAACACCATCCACTACACCAACCGCACCGGCGTGCGCGCCACCTGCCCGGACTGCCACGTGCCCAAGGAGTGGGGGCCGAAGATGATGCGCAAGATCCAGGCCTCGCGCGAGGTCTGGGGCAAGCTGGTGGGCTCCATCGACACGCGCGAGAAGTTCGAGGCCAAGCGCCTGCATCTGGCCGAGAGCGAGTGGGCCCGCATGAAGGCCAACGATTCGCTGGAGTGCCGCAACTGCCACACCCTGACCAGCATGGATCCGGAGAAGCAGAAGCCGCGTGCGCGCAAGTCGCACGAGATGGCGAAGAAGGACGGCGATACCTGCATCGACTGCCACAAGGGCATCGCCCACCACAAGCCGCAAGGCATGAAAGAAGAAGACGAGTGAAGAGACGATCGAAAGGAACCACCATGCAACCGACCCGCATTGCCTTTGCCGCCGCCTGCGCCCTGCTCGCGCTGGGCAGCAGTTCCGCCTTCGCCGCCGCGCCCGACTGGGGCAAGGTCCCGGCACGCAAGATCACCGCGTTCTACCCCGGCACCTCGCCGATGGAGTGGATCACCAAGGGCACCGAGCACGGCGGCGCGCGCGCGCTTCGCAAGGGCGAGAGCTGCGCGAGCTGCCACGACGAGGAAACCGCCGACATGGGCAAGAAGATGGCCACCGGCCAGAAGCTCGAGCCCGCGCCGATCAAGGGCAAGGCCGCGGCGATCCCGGTCAATGTCCAGGCCGCGCACGACGGCACGAACCTGTACCTGCGCTTCAGCTGGAAGCAGCCGGCGGCCAGCGGCGGCGACAAGATGGACAAGGACAACCAGGTCAAGCTGGCCTTCATGCTGGAGGACAACAAGGTGCCCGGCGCCAACCTGTCGGGCTGCTGGGAGACCTGCCACAGCGACGCGCGCACCATGCCCGACGCCAAGGACGACAAGAAGACCAAGTACGTCAAGGACGGCAGCCTGGCCTCGGGCAAGTTCTACGACCTGCTGCAGTGGGCCAGCAAGGGCGGCAAGCACGACGGCTACGTGGCCGACAAGCGCGTGATGGACGGCGGCAAGGCCCTGGTCGAGGCCAAGGGCGAGAAGAAGGGCGACGAGTGGGTGGTGGTCTTCACCCGCAAGCTCGCCGGGGGCGGCGAGGGCGACGTCGCGCTGGCCGCGGGCAAGACGGTCAACTTCGGCTTCGCGATCCACGACGACTGGGCCGGTGGCCGCTACCACCACGTCTCGCTGGGCTACTCGCTGGGCATCGATACCAAGGGCGACATCACCGCCGCCAAGCAGTGAACTCTGCCGCTGCGGCCGGCCGATGCGCCCGCTGCAGCCGGCCCCTCAGGCATGCGAGGAGTCCGGGGAAGGGCGGAGCCGGGCCGCGGGCCCGCTCCCGAACGTGATGCGACTCCTCTTCGGCCGGCAGGACCGCGTGGCGGATCTGCCGGCCGTTTTTCCACCCGCGCCGGCGCGCCGCCGGGAGTCAGCCATGCAGACTGCGCCACCTTCGGACTTCGTCGAATTTCCTGCCCGATCGGATCCGGCGGGCCGCCGCGCGGCGCTGCGGCGGCTGGGCGGCGCGCTGGCCCTGGGCGCGGTCGTCTGGCCGGCGTCCCGGGCGGCCGAGCCCGCGGTGGTGGAGGTCGAGATCCGCGCCTACAGCTTCATCCCGGCCGAGCTGCGCGTGCCGGTGGGCAGCACGGTGCGCTGGGTCAACCGCGAGAAGCGCACCGCGCACAGCGTGCGCTTCACCGGCCCGCAGGGCTTCGAGTCGCCGCGCTTCTTCCCCGACGAGCACTGGACGCACCGCTTCGACCAGGCCGGCCGCTTCCCCTACGAGTGCGGCCCGCACCCGGAGATGAAGGGCGTGGTGGTGGTGGAGTAGCGCAGCCGTCGCGCCGGGCCGGTCGCGCCGGCCCGCAGGAACGAAGACTCAGCGGCCCGGCAGGTTGCCGCTGAAGTGGTTGGCCACCAGCGGCTTGGCGTCCACCTGCGGCACGTGGCAGGTGTTGCACTGGTAGCGGTCCATGCGCAGCGCTGCAGCCACGGTCAGGTGGCTGTCGCCCACCTTCGGGGCGGCCTTCTTCGGCGCGTTGGCGGGGCTGTGGCACTCCAGGCACTGGTTGTCCGTGCTGGTGATCTCGTCGAAGTTCTCGATCGCATGCGGAATCAGCGGCGGCTGTTCCTTGAAGGTGCGTGCGATCGGCGCCCCGCTGCCGGGGCGCTTGCCGGCGTAGAGCTTCTGCTCGGCCGGGGCGAGGTCCGGCGCCGAGGCCTCGCTGCCGCGCAGCGAGTTGACGCCCGCGAACTGGGCGCAGCCGAAAACGCCGGCGGCCACGGCCGCGCTCAGCAGGAGGGTGAGGGACTTGCTCATCTCAGGTCCTTTCGCTTGTCGTCGCCCTGTTCGGGGACGGGGTCAGGGGGGCGATGGGGATCTGCCGCGGCGCTTCGGCGCGGCGCCAGCGGCTGCCGTACTCGAAGACATCCTTGGAGCAGATGTCGATGCAGCGGCCGCAGTTGGTGCATTCGGGGGCGGTGATGACCGGCCCGGCGCCGTTCACCGCCTTGAGCGCCGGCTTGATCACCAGCGGCTCCGGGCAGACGGCGTAGCAGTCGGCGCAGTCGTGGCAGGCCTGGCGCCGCGTCGCGGCCACGCGCAGCACGCTGGCGCGGCCCAGCAGGCCGTAGAAGGCGCCCACCGGGCAGAGGTGCCCGCACCAGCCGCGCTGCAGCACGAAGAGGTCGAACAGGAAGACGGCCAGCAGCACGGCCCAGGCCGCGCCCATGCCGAAGATCAGGCCGCGGTGCAGCATCGACACCGGGTTGACCAGCTCCCAGGCGATGCTGCCCGTCAGCAGCGCGACCCCGCCGGTCATCGCCAGCACGGCATGGCGCAGCCGGCGCGACACGCGTGCGCTGGCCCGGATGCCCCAGCGCTGGCGCAGCCAGGCGGCCAGGTCGGTGATCGGGTTGACCGGGCAGACCCAGGAACAGTAGACGCGCCCGCCCACCAGCAGGTAGAAGGCGGTGACGATGGCCGCGCCGACCAGGGCCGCCCGGTGCGGCCGCTGCCCGGCCAGCAGCGACTGCAGGAAGACGTAGGGGTCGGTCAGCGGCAGCACGCCCAGCGTCAGGCTGGAGGCCAGGTTGCCCTTGACGATCCAGCTGCCGAACCAGGGCCCGACCAGGAAGAGCAGCAGGATGCCCAGCTGGCTGCCGCGGCGTGCCAGCAGCAGGCGGTGCGTGCGCCACCAGCCCTTGGCCGCCAGGGCCTCGCGGCCGATGCCGGGCCGGGCGGCCCTGGATGGGTGCGCCGGGTGCACCGGGTTCGCAGGCGTTGCCTGGCGGTCGGACGGCGCCGGGGTGGCGGGGCTCACAGCTGGTTCCCCTGCAAGGCCTTCGGGATCGAGAAAGGCGCGGCCGGTGCCGGCGGCGCCGCGGCGGGCGGCACCGGCAGCGGCGACGGCGCCGAGCCTGACACGGCCGGTGCGGTCGCCGCGGGGGCCTGTGAGGCGGGCGCCGCCGGCGCGCCGGCCGCGGCGGGCGCATCGGCGGGCAGCAGGCCGCGGCCCTGTTCGTAGCGCAGCCCCTCGGGCAGGTGGTAGCGGTGCTCCACGTCGGGGGCCACCAGGCTGGCGCCGGCCTTCTCCTTTTCGATCCAGCCCAGGCGGTAGTGCGCATTGGGCTCGCCCTTGGCGAGTTCGCGCGGGTAGACCTTGATGGCCGCCACTTCGAGCGGGCAGCTCTTCTCGCACTTGCCGCAGCCGGTGCAGGCCTGCGAATGCACCACGGGGATGAACAGCGCGTGCTTGCCGGTGCGCAGGTTGGACTGCTCCTCCAGCGTGATCGCCCGGTCGATCACCGGGCAGACCCGGTAGCAGATGTCGCAGCGCAGCCCGAGGAAGTTCAGGCAGTTCTCCTGGTCCACCAGCACCGCCAGGCCCATCTGCGCCTGGCCGATCTCGGTGAGCGCCGGGTCGAGCGCGCCGCTGGGGCAGGCCTTCACGCAGGGGATGTCCTCGCACATCTCGCAGGGCTTGTGGCGGGCGAGGAAGTAGGGCGTGCCGGTGGCCACCGGCTCGTCCGGTGTGGCCAGCCGCAGGATGTCGTAGGGGCAGTCGCGCAGGCACAGCCCGCAGCGCAGGCAGGCGCCCAGGAAGTCCGGCTCGGCCAGGGCCCCGGGCGGGCGCAGCGCCAGCGGCGGGTTGCTGCGCGCATCGCGGGCCAGCAGGCCCAGGCCGAGGCCCAGCGCCCCGACCCCGCAGGCCATGCGGGCCGATTCGAGCAGGAACTGCCGACGCTCGCGCGCCTTGCCATCCGCGGTGGACACGACACTCTCCTGAGTCTCTAGCAACAAGCCACTCCGCGGTGGCGCCCCGCCCACTGGCATTCATCCAGCGACCACCGTGGATCCGGCTCAGCCGGCCCATGGGGGGGCCCCCTCGAGGGGGCGCGGCGCCAGCCGCTTCGGGGGTGGGTGTCAGTTCAGGCCTTCACGACCTTCACCGCGCACTTCTTGTAGTCGGTCTCCTTCGAGATCGGGCAGGTGGCGTCCAGCGTCAGCTTGTTGACCAGGCGGTGCTCGTCGAAGAAGGGGATGAACACCAGCCCCTCGGGCACCTTGTTGCGCCCGCGGGTGTTCACGCGCAGGCCGATCTCGCCGCGGCGGGTGACGGCCTTGACCGCATCGCCGTGCTTCAGGCCGCGCTTCTGGGCGTCCTTCGGGTGCATCCACACCACCGCGTCCGGGAAGGCCTTGTACAGCTCGGGCACGCGCCGCGTCATCGAGCCGGTGTGCCAGTGCTCCAGCACGCGCCCGGTGCACAGCCACAGGTCGTACTCGGCGTCGGGCACCTCGGCGGCCGGCTGGTAGGGCAGGGCGAAGATCTTCGCCTTGCCGTCCGGGTAGCCGTAGAACTTCACGCCCTCGCCGGCCTTGACATAGGGGTCGTAGCCCTCGCGGAAGCGCCACAGCGTCTCCTTGCCGTTCACCACCGGCCAGCGCATGCCGCGCACCTTGTGATAGACGTCGAAGTCGGCCAGGTCGTGGGCATGGCCGCGCCCGAAGCTGGCGTACTCCTCGAACAGGCCCTTCTGCAGGTAGAAGCCGAAGGCCTCCGACTCGTCGTTGGTGTAGTTCGGGATGGCGTGGCCGTTCACCCGCGCCAGCTCGGTCTTCGGGAAGCGGTCGACCTGGCCGTTGGCGTAGAGCACCTGGTAGAGCGTCTTGCCGCGCAGCTCGGGCATCTTCGCGATCAGCTCGGCCGGCCAGACCTCCTCGACCTTGAAGCGCTTGGAGAACTCGACGTACTGCCACAGGTCCGACTTCGCCTCGCCCGGTGCCTTGACCTGCTGGCGCCACATCTGGCCGCGGCGCTCGGCGTTGCCGTACATGCCCTCCTTCTCCATCCACATCGCGCTGGGCAGGATCAGGTCGGCCGACAGGGCCGAGACGGTGGGGTACACGTCCGACACCACCGTGAAGCACTTCGGGTTGCGCCAGCCCGGATAGATCTCCTGGTTGACGTTCGGCCCGGCCTGCATGTTGTTGGTGGTCGAGGTCCAGAGGAAGCCGATCTTGCCGTCGCGGGCCATGCGGCTCTGCGCCACGGCGTGGTAGCCGATCCAGTCGGGGATCGTGCCGGCTGGCAGCTTCCAGAGCTTCTCGCTGAGTTCGCGGTGCTTCGGGTTGGTCACCACCATGTCGGCCGGCAGGCGGTGCGCGAAGGTGCCCACCTCGCGTGCGGTGCCGCAGGCACTGGGCTGTCCGGTCAGGCTGAACGGGCCGTTGCCGGGCTCGCTGATCTTGCCCACCAGCAGGTGGACGTTGTAGATCATGTTGTTCACCCAGGTGCCGCGGGTGTGCTGGTTGAAACCCATCGTCCAGTAGGACGTCACCCGGGTCTTCGGATCGGCATAGGCCTGCGCCAGCGCTTCCAGCTTCTCCCGGGGCACGCCGGAGATCTCGTGCGCCTTGTCCAGGGTGTACTCCGAGACGAAGGCGGCGAACTCCTCGAAGCTGATCGGCGTGTGCCGGTTCGGGTCGCCCTTGGGCTTGCCGTCCGCGCCCGGATAGCCGTTGTTGCCGGCGGCCTGCTCGAGCGGGTGGTTCGGCCGCAGGCCGTAGCCGATGTCGGTCACGCCCTTGAAGAAGCCGACGTTCTTCGCGACGAAGGCCTGGTTCACCGCGCCGCTCTGGATGATGTGATTGCAGATGTAGTTGAGGATCGCCAGGTCGCTCTGCGGCTTGAAGATCAGCTCGTTGTCGGCCAGCTCGCAGCTGCGGTGCGAGAAGGTCGACAGCACGTGCAGCTTGACGTGCGAGGCCGACAGCCGCCGGTTCGTGATGCGCGACCAGAGGATGGGGTGCATCTCGGCCATGTTGCTGCCCCAGAGCACGAAGGCGTCGGCATGCTCGGCGTCGTCGTAGCAGCCCATCGGCTCGTCGATGCCGAAGCTGCGCATGAAGCCGGCCACCGCCGAGGCCATGCAGTGCCGCGCGTTCGGGTCGAGGCTGTTGCTGCGCAGGCCGGCCTTCATCAGCTTGGCCGCGGCATAGCCCTCCCAGACCGTCCACTGGCCCGAGCCGAACATCGCCACCCCGCGTGCGCCCTGGTCGGGGTTCTTCAGCGTGGCCTTGACCTTCTCGGCCATCAGGTCGAAGGCCTGGTCCCAGCCGATCGGCTGGAACTCGCCGTTCTTGTCGAACTTGCCGTCCTTCATGCGCAGCAGCGGGCGCGTCAGGCGGTCCTGCCCGTACATGATCTTGGCCAGGAAGTAGCCCTTGACGCAGTTCAGCCCCTTGTTCACCGGCGCGTCCGGATCGCCCTGGGTGGCCACCACCCGGCCGTCCTTCACCCCCACCAGCACGCCGCAGCCGGTGCCGCAGTAGCGGCACACGCCCTTGTCCCAGCGGATGCCGTCCGCGGCGGCGGCCGACTGCGCGTAGGCCTCGGGCAGCGCCACACCGGCGGTCACGGCGGCCGCGGCGGCGGCCTTCTGCTTGATGAACGCGCGGCGGGTGAAGGTGACGGGGTATTCCATCTCAGTGCTCCTGGATCGGGTCCTGGTCGGGTTCGAACTGGTGGTAGACCATCGCCACCGACATCACGCCTTCCAGGGCGCCCAGGCGCTCGAAGGTGTCGGTGGTGGCGTCGTTGGAATCGGTCTCGAGGGTGACGATCAGCTTGCCCTCGGGGGTGGCGGCGTGCAGGTCGACACCGGGCAGCGCCTGCAGGGCCTCGCACAGCGGCGCGAGGAAGTCGGGGCGGGCATCGACCACGAGGCTGGAGATGTTCATCGCGGGTTCGTCGCAGGTTCGTGGCCGCACAGGGGCGGCGCACTGGCGGCGGGTCGCCGGCACCCGCCGGGAAGAACGTCCGGGCAGCCCCGGGTGCAAACCCGGCCGCTCCGGCGTGGCATGCGCGCAGCCTAGGGTTCGCCCCAGCCCGAATCCTTGAACCGGTTCATGTTTTTGCCGGTCCCGCCCGCAGCTGCGGCGCGGTTGCGCTTGATCAAACCGGCACTGCGGCGCCCGGGCGCTGCAGCCCGTGGCCTTTCTTGAACCAGTTCAACGCCAGTCCGGGGGCGCCGGCCAATCATCACCGGCATGGAATCGTCCCCGGCCGGTGACAGCCGCCCCAGACGCGGCAGGCCACAGCCCCCCACCCCCATGCGACAGACCGATGACCGCCCGCCCGCGCCGCGCCCCTGCCCGGCGCGACGCCCCGACCGGGCCCCGACCGTGGCCCTGGCGCTGGCTGCGCTGGCCCTGACGGCGGCACTGCCGGCCGCCGCGAACGGCCCGGGCCTGAGCCCGGGTCCGACCCCGGGGCCGACCCCGGATGCGGCCCGCAGCGACGCCCTGGTGCGCATGGTGCGGCAGGACTGCGGCTCCTGCCACGGCATGCAGCTCACCGGCGGGCTGGGCCCGGCGCTGACCCGCGAGGCCCTGGCCGACAAGCCCCTCGAGGGGCTGGTGGCGACGATCTACCGCGGCCGCCCCGGCACGCCCATGCCGGGCTGGCAGTCCATGCTCAGCGAGCCCGAGGCGCAGTGGATCGCCGAGCGGCTGATGGCGGGCTTCCCGCAGGAGAAGATGCGATGAGACGGCGCCACTGGATGCTCGGCAGCCTGGCGCTGCCGCTGGGCGGCTGCGCCCTGAACTCCCAACTGTCCCCGCAACCGTCCCCGGCGCCGTCCGCCGCAGCGGCCGACGACGCCGCCACGGGGCTGCGCGGCAGCGGCGACCTGGGCGTGGTGATCGAGCGGGCCAGCGGCTCGCTGGGCATCGTCGACACCAGCGCGCGCGCCGTGATCGGCCGGGTGACGGGGCTGGGCGACCTCTCGCACGCCTCGGTGGTGTTCTCGCGCGACCAGCGCTTTGCCTACGTGTTCGGCCGCGACGGCGGCCTGACCCGGGTGGACCTGCTGACCCGGCGCATCACCGGCCGCATCATGCAGGCCGGCAACTCCATCGGCGGGGCCATCAGCGCCGACGGCACGCTGGTGGCGGCGCAGAACTACACCCCCGGCGGCGTCAAGGTGTTCGATGCCGACACCCTGGCGCTGCGCTGCGACCTGCCGGCCGAGTTCGCGCCCGGGCGGCGCTCGCGCGTGGTCGGCCTGGTCGACCTGCCCGGGCGGCGCTTCGCCTACAGCCTCTTCGATGCCGATGCGATCTGGCTGGCCGACTGCAGCGACCCGGCGAACCCCCGCGTGACGAAGCACGCCGGCATCGGCCGCCAGCCCTACGACGCCCTGGTCACCCCGGACGGGCGGCACTACATCGCCGGCCTGTTCGGCGAGGACGGCCTGGCGATGCTCGACCTCTGGGCCCCGCAGCCGCAGGTGCGCCGCATCCTGGCCGGCTACGGCCGCGGCGAGCAGCCCCTGCCGGTGTTCAAGATGCCGCACCTGCGCGGCTGGGCGGTGGCCGGCCGGCACGCTTACCTGCCCGCCATCGGCCGCCACGAGGTGCTGGTGGTCGACACCACCACCTGGCAGGAGGTGGCCCGCATCCCGGTGGCCGGCCAGCCGGTGTTCGTCATGGCCCGCCCCGACGGCCGCCAGGTCTGGGTCAACTTCGCGGTGCCCGACTACCACCGCGTCCAGGTCATCGACACCCTCGAGCGCCGCGTCGTCCGCAGCCTCGAGCCCGGCCGCGCGGTGCTGCACATGGAGTTCACGCCGCGCGGCGAGGCGGTGTGGATCAGCTGCCGCGACGACCACCGCGTGGCGGTCTACGACACCCAGCGCCTCGAGCCGGTGGCGCAGCTGGCGCTGCAGGCGCCCAGCGGCATCTTCTTCACCGCGCGCGCCGCGCGGGTGGGCTTCTGAGCGGGGCGCGCGGCATGCCCACCCCGCTGCTGTGCCCCGGCCCCGCCCCCCGGCCCGCCGCGGCGCTGGCCGTGGCCGCACCGCCCGCGCTGCTGAACCGCTGGCAGCACGGCTTTCCGCTGTGCCGCGAGCCCTTCGACGCCATCGCCGCCGCGCTGGACCTGCCGCCCGAGGCGGTGCTGCAGGGCTACGGCGAGGCCCTGGCCGACGGCCGGCTCAGCCGCATCGGCGCCGTCTTTGCCGCCGGGGCCGGCGGCGCGGCGCTGCTCGCGGCCATGGCCGTGCCGCCGGAGCGCCTCGAGGCGGTGGCCGCGCGGGTCTCGGCGCACCCCGGCGTCAACCACAACTACCAGCGCGAGCACCGCTACAACCTCTGGTTCGTCATGACCGGGCGTGACCGCGCCGCGGTGGACGCCGCCATGGACGCCCTCGAGGCCGCCACCGGCCTGCCTGCCCTGCGCCTGCGCATGCTGCGGCCCTACCGCATCGACCTGGGCTTCGACCTGCACGGCGATGCCGGGGCGTCGGCGCCTGCCGCCCCTGCTTGCGCTGCTGGCGCTGCAGCCCCTGCGGCCGCTGCGGCCGCTGCACCGGCCGCCCCCCGCGCCCTGCGGCGCGCCGCCGTGCCCGCGGTGGCCGAGCGCGACCGCCCGCTGGCCGCGCTGGCCGAGGCCGGCCTGCCGCTGCTGCGCCGCCCCTTCGATCACTGGGCGCAGGCGCTGGGGCGCCGGCCCGAGGCGCTGCTCGCCACCCTGGACGGCTGGCTGCAGGCCGGCACGCTCAGCCGCTTCGGCTGCGTGGTGCGGCACCACGAACTGGGCTGGAGCGCCAACGCCATGACCGTGTTCGACGTGCCCGACGACCAGGTGGACGCCTGCGGCGCCGCCCTGGCCGGCGTGCCCGGCGTGACGCTGGCCTACCGGCGCGAGCGCGCGCCCGGCTGGCCCTACAACCTGTACTGCATGGTGCACGGGCGCAGCCGCGAGGCCGTGCTGCGCGTGCTGGGCGAAGCCATCGGCCCCTGCGGCCTGGCGCGCTTCGACCGTGCCGTGCTGTTTTCCTGCCGGCGCTTCAAGCAGACCGGCGCCCGGCGTTTCCGCGAGGCCGTCCCGGCCGGGATCGGCGCGGGGGAGGATTGCCATGTTCCCGCCTGAAGCCCGCGCGGCGGCCGACCTGGATGGCGTCGACCGACGCATCCTGGCGCGCCTGCACGGCGACCTGCCCCTGTCCGACCGCCCCTTCGCCCAGGTCGGCGCCGAGCTGGGACTGCGCGAGGAGGCGCTCATCGGCCGCCTGCAGCAGCTGCTCTCGCGCGGGGTGCTGACCCGCTTCGGCCCGCTGTTCCAGATCGAGCGCGCCGGCGGGCGCTTCGTGCTCGCCGCCATCGCCGTGCCCGAAGACCGCTGGGCCGAGGTGGTGGCGCAGGTCAACGCCCACCCCGAGGTGGCGCACAACTACCGCCGCGACCATGCGCTGAACATGTGGTTCGTCGTCGCCGCCGAGACGGTGGCGCAGGCCGGGGCGGTGCTCGACGCGATCCGCGCCGAAACCGGCCTCGAGGTGCTGGCCTTCCCGAAGGAGCGCGAGTTCTTCGTCGAGCTGCGCCTGCCGCTGGGTCCGCCCGACGCGCCGACCGATCTGCCCTCCCCCCCGCCGACGCCCCCCGCCGCGGCCGCGCGACCGGCCCCCGCCGCTGTTCCCGCCGGCACCGGCCTGAGCGCGTTCGACCGCGCGCTGATCGCCGTCACCCAGGGCGGCCTGCCGCTGGTGCCGCGCCCCTACGAGGCCGTCGGTGCGCTGCTGGGCGTGCCCGCCGAGCAGGTGCGCGAGCGCCTGGCCGGCATGCTGGCGCAGGGGCTGATCCGCCGCATCGGCGCCGTGCCCAACCACTACCGGCTGGGCTTCGTCGCCAACGGCATGACGGTCTGGGACGTCGACGACGCCCAGGTCGACGCCCTGGGCGAGCGCGTGGCCGCCCTGCCCGGCGTGAGCCACTGCTACCGCCGCCCGCGCCACCTGCCCAACTGGCCCTACAACCTCTTCGCGATGCTGCACGGCCGCAACCGCGCCGAGGTCGAGGCCGAAGCCCGCCAGCTGCGCGACCTGCTGGGCGACGCCTGCCACGGGCAGGACATCCTGTATTCCACCCACATCCTGAAGAAGACCGGCCTCAGATTGGCCCACCCCCGTAGCGACTGACGTCGCTCCCCCTCCAGGGGGCGCAACCAGCAGCCCGGCAAAGCCGGATCTGCGGTTGCCGCTGGCACCCAAAGGACACCATGTTCCGCATTTCCCACTACCTGCGCGACCTCGCCACCGCCGAGCGCAGCGGCAGCTACCCCGCCCTGCCGGCCCGGCGTGGCGCCGCATTGCCCGGCCCAGTCGTGATCTGGAACCTGATCCGCCGCTGCAACCTCACCTGCAAGCACTGCTACGCCCTCTCGGCCGACCATGAATACACCGGCGAGCTGCGCACCGCCGAGGTCTTCGGCGTCATGGACGACCTGAAGGCCGCCCGCGTGCCGGTGCTCATCCTCTCCGGCGGCGAGCCGCTGCTGCGCCCGGATCTCTTCGACATCGCCGAGCGCGCCAGGGCGATGGGCTTCTACGTCGGCCTGTCCACCAACGGCACCCTGATCGACGCGCCCATGGCCGACCGCGTCGCCCGCGCCCGCTTCGACTACGTCGGCATCAGCCTGGACGGCATCGGCGCCGTGCACGACCGCTTCCGCCGGCTGGAGGGCGCCTTCGACCGCAGCCTGGCCGCCGTGCGCCACCTGCACCAGCGCGGCGTCAAGGTCGGCCTGCGCTACACCATGACCGACCTCAACGCCGGCGAGCTGCCCGCGCTGCTGCAGTTGATGCACGACGAGGGCGCCGAGAAGTTCTACTTCTCCCACCTCAACTACGCCGGGCGCGGCAACATCCACCGCGGCCGCGACGCCCACTTCATCGCCACCCGCCAGGCGATGGACCGGCTCTTCGACACCGCCTGGCGCGACGCCCAGGCCGGCAGCGCGCGCGAATACGTCACCGGCAACAACGATGCGGACGGCGTCTACCTGCTGCAGTGGGTGCAGCAGCGCTTCCCGCGCTGGGTGGAGCCTCTGCGCCAGCACCTGCAGGCCTGGGGCGGCAACGCCAGCGGCGTGAACGTCGCCAACATCGACAACCTCGGCATCGTCCACCCCGACACCATGTGGTGGCACCACCCCCTGGGCAGCGTGCGCGAGCGCGCCTTCGGCGACATCTGGGCCGACACCGCCGACCCGCTGATGGCCGGCCTCAAGCAGAAGCCCCGCCGCGTCGGTGGCCGCTGCGCCCAGTGCGCCCACTTCGCCATCTGCGGCGGCAACACCCGCGTGCGCGCCCAGCAGGTCACCGGCGACCCCTGGGCCGAAGACCCGGGCTGCTACCTGGACGACGCCGAGATCGGCCTGGATGCCCACGCCGCCGCCGCGGCCGAGCGCGTGGCGGTGACGCCCTTCTCGGCCGGCCGCAAGGCCGTCAAGGTGCCGGTGGTGGCGGGGTAGCTGGGCCGCGACCGACATACATCTGCCCACCTTTCCCAAGCGGTCAGAGCCGGTCGGCACGAGGCACGGCTGCCCCTGGTCCAGGCATGGGCGCTGGGGTATGCTTTGCCGATGAAAGTTGCCGAAGTCCTCCGTCTGATCCAGCAGGACGGGTGGTTTCTGGTCGCGCAGAAGGGCAGCCATCGCCAGTTCAAGCACCCGACCAAGGCGGGCAGAGTGACAGTGCCTGGCAATCCGAGCGATGATCTTGCGCTCGGAACCCAGAACAGCATCCTCAAGCAAGCTGGCCTGAAGTGAGGTTCTCATTGAAGTACGCCATCGTCATCGAGAAGGCCGAAGGCAACTACTCGGCCTACGTTCCTGACCTTCCAGGCTGCATCGCGACGGGTGCAACGGTGGAAGAGGTCGAGTCCGAGATTCGCGAAGCCATTGCATTTCACATCGAAGGCTTACGAGAAGACGGGCTTGCCATCCCGGAGCCGACCAGCCGGGTCGAATACATCGAAGCAGCCGCATAGCAGCTCCGGCACAGAGCCCCGCCTGTTCGCCGTTGCGCCAGCCCCGCAACGGCGCGGTGTCTGCGGCCAAAGCCGCCCCGTCCCCATTTGCTCGCGCGGCATGAGCGCCAGCCCACGCATGACAACCACCCCCCATCCACCCCCCGACCTCCCCGCCAGCCCTGGCGCCCCGCTGGAGTCCGAGGCCGAGTTCGTCGCCCGCGGCGAGGCGGCCATAGCGCGCTGGCGCATCGAGGGCGGTGGCATTTCGGTGGACGAGGCCATCGCACAACTGCAGGCCCAGCTGGACGCTGCCGCCGCGCGGTACCGGCCAGCGGTTGCCACAGGGCCCAAGGGCCGCTCTGCCCATCCGGGCTGAACCCCTGTTGCCGCACACCCTCGAGTCCCCGACGCTCCTGGCCGCTGCAGCCGCGCTGCTTGCCGGCTGCGCCGCCCCCGTGGGCGCCCAGACCGCGCCCCCGGCCGCCACGGCCTCCGGCACCCCGGTCCCCGCCGCAGGCGTCACGCGCCCGGGCTTCGACTCCAAGCCCATCCTGACCCACCCGATCTCCGGCGACGACCAGAAGGAGATCGTGGTCATCTCGGTGCTCATCGCCCCGGGCGGCTCCTCGCCCGCGCACAACCACCCCGGCGACTGCGTCGGCACGGTGGTGGAGGGCCAGATCGAGCTGCGCGCCCAGGGCAAGGAAGCCCGCCCGGTCTCGGCCGGCACCGCCTTCGCCAACCCGCGCGGCACGGTGCACCAGTTCGTCAACTCCAGCGACAAGCCCGCCCGGCTGCTCACCACCCTGGTGGTCGACAAGGGCAAGCCGCGCACGATGATGCAGCCGGATTTCAAGTGACCTGAGCGGGCGCACGCGCCGGCGCAGCCCCGCCCCACGCCGGCCCGCTCGCCCGACCACCACCGCCGCACAGCCTGCCCGGGCTGCGCCGGCGAGCCAGCCGCCCCGCGGCGCCTGGCTCCCCCGGGCACACACGCCCCCGCCGCTGCGCCACCACGGCGTCGGCCCGGATCGCCTCCTCACCCCCCCCTTCAGGATCCCGCGGGTCGTGATGTTGTTCACGCCCGGCCCTTGACCGGCTGAATGGACAGCCGCCGGGGGCGTGGCTAAGCTGCAATGCAAATTGTGGCAATTCCGCTGCGCCGGGAGGTGCAGGGGAGGGGAGTCAGGGGATGAAGAGGTGGCGGTGGTGGGATGGATGGGGGCGAGGTCATGGCGGTTCGGCCTGCGGCAGGCTTGCCTCGATTGGCATGTCGTCGATGCACCGGAACGACGTCCCATGCGATTTTCGGTGAATCGATGAGCCAGCCCAAACAAGGAATACGCATGCACAAAATCGTTCGATCCATCGTTGCCGCAGTTCTGGCGCTGGCAACTACCGTAACTTATGCCGGACTCTCATCGGCATCGCACCCCATATTCGGCCCGGCATCGCTGACGCAAGACACCGAGCAAGGGCTTTTCTGGCTTACTCCGAACGCTACGGTCGGCCTGTCCTTCCTGGAGGTATCGAACCTTCTCGCTACAGATTCTCGGTTCTCTGGATTTCGCGTGGCCACACTCCAGGAGTTGGCCGGCCTGTACGCTGAAGCAGGTATTCCGGATGTCAATACTCCAGGGTATGGTGCACTTTACGGGACACCCGAGAACGTTCCGGGCGTCGAATTTCTGCAGGGCCTGACTGGGGTTACCTACTCCCTCGAAATTGCTGGTCAAAATCTTGCCGAAACTGCTGGATTTGTTGGCAGTGCTTTCACCAGTCCAGTCAACGGCTTCTTGTCCGTGGAGATCGGAAACGTCGTGATTCGTGGCAATGTGCCCACCATGACAGGTCCGATGAGTTTTGCGTCGGCTTATACCACGTGGGGCTCGCTGCCCGTCGGCACGCAGGCGATTGGGGTTGGGACTTGGCTGGTCTCCTCTGTGCCGGAGCCCCCCGTCCTTGTTAGCCTCTGCCTTGGTCTCCTTGTAATCGCTGCGAGTCGCAAGAAGACAGGCGGTCAGCGGCCCAGGACGTTTGCCTTGCCCAGAAGCTGGTGATCACCGATTAGCTGAATTTGGCAAGTGGTCGAGTCTGCCGTTGGTCGTCAGATCAAACTCCATAAGCGTCCAATGAAGATCATCGCTTCCCTCGTGGCTGTGTTCGCCCTCACAGGCTGTGGTAGTGGACTGAATCAGGTTGTCTGGGGGTTGAACGACGCTGCTGCCGAAATGATGGGGGTCTACAGCGCGCCAACACTAGCCAGCGCACCAACGCCGAGTGGTTGCGCCATTCGTACTCGTTCGAAGTCTTGGTCACAGGATGCTCACCGTGTCTAGACCTATTATTTTATTGCTCGCGGCGGTAGTAGTTGCCGTCGGTGGACATTATCTTCTCTTTGCGCTGTATCCCAATGCGAAGAACTCGGAGACGCTTAACTTCGCCTTGTCGCTTTTGGGGAACGTCGTCGCAGCGTTCATGTACGTGTGGGTGCTGTCCCTTCTCCATCAAGTCGAGACATCACCTGGTCACTCACTACGGAACCGTGGTCCTACCGAACCAGCAAGATGGTCCCGATTCCGTGCAGTGGGGGTGCTCGCGGTCACGACCTTCGTCGCAGCCATACTTTCCCAGGCCTTTATCGACGCCGTGTGGATACATGCCCAAGAGATGGTTGACGCCAGACTTCTTACTCCAGAAGGCAAGCGGCGCCTCGGCATATACTTCTTTGGGCTCGTGCCCATGATGGTCTGGGCGCCGCTGGTGACCTATGCCAGTCTGTCCATCGGGCGCCGATGCGTCTATCCACCGAAGTACCTCGATCACGTGCTCGGGGCTGCCATTGGCCTTGGAGTTATTGGTCTTTGGAACGCAATGGCCGACTATCGTGCTGGTGCGTCGGCGCCGGTCTGGCAAATTCTTCCCCGTGTACCTGGCGATACGGCGCGAATGAAGGCGTACGACAACGCCATCGGATACGCGCTACAGTTCGGTGCCTTTGTGGGGATTGTCCTTCTCTACTCCGGGTGGACAAGAGTATGGTCTTACGTGGGTGGCTTTCTGCATCGCAGAGGGCTTGCCTAGCTCGCGGTGCATGTCGAAGAGTTCAAAAGATAATTTTGTGTGGATCGGCCGCAAGGGTCTATAAGGCCCTGCGATGCTTGCTTCCGTTCGCAAAAATTTGGACTGCAAGGGCTTCCTTTGCTGCTCAACCAATGCTTGAATAGTATTTCTGCCTGTCCATCGCATCCCGACTGAGACGATGCCTCCCATGTTGGTCGCAATGTTCGCCGGTTCGCTGTTCTGCGGTGGGGAAAAGGGTGCGGAATGGATAAGCTGCAATCGGTCATCGAGGCGGCCATCTCAAGCCATGTCGAATCCATCGGCTGTAGACCATGATGAAAGAAGAACGTGTGCGAACCATTCGTTATCCGGCACAAAAATGGACATGGACTTCTGCCTTTTTGAAACCCGATGAGATTGCTGGGGGGCAGAGTGGCAGTGCGTGCGCCGCCTGCAACAGGTCGCTCGGAAAGCCTGGATTGAGGAAGTTCCCATTGTTCGTTAGTCACCATGGAATTGAACTCCCTATTGCGAGCGTTTACCAGTGTTCTACTCGGCGAGGAGCGGGTCAAAGACTCATACCTTGCTGCAAGCCGTACCCTGCAGTTGAAGCAATGTCTGCTTGCAGGACCTTTACCGTTCTCACTGCGCGACGAGTTGGATCTAAATCGCGACGTGCTGGCATATGTCGACACCTGCATTTCTCAGATCAGTACGATGCAAAAGCTCGCGGGGCTTCCGCGACTGAGTTTTCCAATTCTCCATGCACTGCTTCGGATGTTTAGGGATTATAACCATCACGTTGGTTACCACCCCTTTGTGCCATACAGGTGTCCAAATGATCCGACGGAATTCTATGTTTGGCCCGTGCTTAGGATACTGCCAGGCGTTCGAGACAAGTACGGGTCCTGGTGGGGAACGCCGAATCGGCTAACCTTGGGTGAAATGTTAACTGAAAATCAGGGCTACCTTCTCGAGCTAATTGCAAAGACGAAGACGACGCCGGCCTTTGTTAGCCTCGATTTGAAGTTTCATAAGGTTTATCAGATAGGTGAGCTGAGTTTTGGTCCTGCAATCGAGGGGTCGCGCAATGATGGCTAGCCTATCTGCAAGGACTTCCTTCCAAATCAATCCCTTCAAGACGGTATTTGAGTTCCTGGCTTCTCTCCACAGTATGCGTTGTCCGAGCATGGACACGAGGGACAGACTGCATACCTACAAGCGCCCTTGTTGCGCCTCAGGCGGCCCGGGTACATATTCCAGCTGATCCGTATCAATGTATATGCTTGCCCTTGGGCGACGCCGTGCGAGGACGCCCAGACCATCTGGACTATTCCTTGCGGGTGACTCGATGAGGCGCCCGGTAACCCGATCTCAGCGCTTTGAGAACGCCTTGCAGTCGGCCGATTGCGGCGCCGGGGACGGTGAAGTCCCCTTCATCCATTGGAATTCAGGAGACCGGCTGTGAAAGCCCTCGTTCGCCTTGCTTTCGGAATGCTGCTTTCGTTTTGCATGACGGGCGCTCATGCCGCAGACCCCCTGCGTCCGGGGCTGTATGTGTCGTCAGGTGACGGCGGGCGGCTGAAGGTGCAGCAGCGGGATGGCAAGACGTTTTTCTCGATCGACGCCGTGGGTGAAAACTGCCACATCTGCGGTCTCTCGGGGCGGCTTGTCGGGACAGTGGCTGAAACCGTGGATGAGGAGCCGTCCAATGAAGCGATGGCTTGCCGCATCCGGATGACGCCTTCTCGGGACGGGCGGCAGATCGATGTCCAGCCGCAGACGGAGGAGGCCTGTCGTCGATACTGCGGCTTGCGCGCCGGCTTCGATGGCGTATACCGGAAACCGGGCGCCCTTTGCACGGACAGGGGCCAGAGGAACGCGCGGGATCTCTTCATTCGGCACTACCGTGCGAAGAACTACGCTCGGGCGGTCGAAGTGCTGCGCCCGCTGCTCGAGCAATGCGGCGATTTTCTCCACTGGCTGGACATCGACGGCATACGCAACGACCTCTCGCTGGCCTATTTCCACCTGGGCAAGGCCGGACAATGCATCGACACCCTCCGGCAAACCAGGGCGTCGGGCTTCGCCGACGAGGACGCGCTTCGGGAGGCGCTGCCGACCTGTGATTTCGACAACTATGTGCAGACGGCGCGGGCCACCTGGCACAACATGCGCTTGTGCGGTGCTGCGCCTGGGGCGGGCAGGTGAGGTCGAACTCGCCTCGCAAGGCGTTCGCTGGAGGTCATGTTCGTTCAGGCCCGCGCCCGAGTTCCTGCATTCTTTCCGCGGTGCTGTGGTCGCAACATTCGTTCAGCCCGTGCAGGGACAACACCGTCTTGCCCCGATCGCATCCGGGCGAGACCATCGGCATGGATTTCGCCTCGAGGGGGGCCGATGAGCTGGCCGAGAACCCCGGCCTGGCACCGCCGTCGGCGGCGGCTTGCAGGCGGACGATGGCTGCGCCCGGGATGGGAATCCTTTCAGTCATGAGGCCGTATGACGGATTCGCCTGCTCTGCCTGAGTCGCCGATCGCCGGGCTTTCCATCGCGAAGCTCGAGGCGGACTCCGTGGCCGTTCTGCAGCGCTTCTTCGACCGCAATCCGGCGTACTTCCTGTCCACCACGGGCCAGGTGGCGCGTCCCACCGATGCGTACGACGAACTGCACGACGAGTTGCCGGCGGGGTGGGCGTTCTCCGCGGTCACCCTCCTGGGCTACTTCGACGCCAGGGGCGAGTTGGCGGCGATGGTGAACGTGGTGTCGGATCTGTTTGCCCCGGGCATCTGGCACATCAGCACCTTCATCGTCGAGACCTCGCGTCATGGCCATGGCGACGCGAAGGCGATCTATACGAGCCTGGAGCGCTGGGCGGCCGCCCGCGGCGCCCACTTCATCCGCCTCGGCGTGGTGCTTGGCAACCGTCGCGCGGAGCGCTTCTGGGAGAGGCAGGGTTACCTGCAGACGCGCCTTCGGCACGGCGTCGAGCTGGGTGGTCGGCTCAACACGCTGCGCGTGATGTGCAAACCGCTCTCGGGTGGCACGCTGCAGGCGTATCTTCGAGTCGTCGAGCGTGACCGCCCGGAGCCCGGGGATGCGGCCTGACCGTTCTGCAAGCACTTTCCTCCCGTTCGACCCGCTTCAGGAGGCCATCGAATCCCAGGACCTTTTTCCTGCAAGGTGTGTTGTCAGGAAACAGGCACGACGAGCATGATGCATATTTACAGGCCGAGTGGTCGTGCCCGGGGTGTCCCGAGTCCGCACGCCACCCGCCCGGCAGGCCACCAGGGCTTCGTCGTGGGGAGCCTCACGCGAGCACCGACGCCCCCGCCAGCCCGTCCACACCGATGAAGCCCCATACCCTCGTTGCTCTGCTGCTGTCGGCCGGCGTGGTTGCGCTGGTGATCCTGTGGTGGCGCGCGTCCACCTCTCGTTCGCGGTCTGCACGCTCGCCGCCGCGGCCCGTGGAGCCCCTGCTTCGCAAGACGCCGCGGCGGCTTCAGGAGGTGATCTACAACCCGAAGGGTTTCCGCAGGCGCCGGGACGGGGGAGGGTGAGGCCCGATCACGCAGGAGGACGAGGTGCCGCACCGGCGCGGCAGGAACCAGGGGGACCGTCGGGCAGCACGCCTTCGCAGAACTCTTTCCAGAGCATGACTGAACTCTTCACATGGGCCGCCATGCTGGGCATCGTCGCCGGGGCCTTCCTCATGGCCCGCAGCCGCCCGCGCGGGCCGAGGGTTCTGCCGCCTCCGCGCAGCCGGAGTACGGTGCGGACCTTTCAGGAGACGAACCCCATCGCCCGGCTCTTCCTGGAGACCCGGTCGTTGCAGGAGAGTGCGGCGAACTGGCCCCGGGTGCTGAAGGGCCTGAACGCGGACGATGTGCCGCACATCCGCACGCTGCTGCTCGAGCTGCGCGCCTTCGACACCTCGAGCCCTCGTGCTGCGCTGGCCGCGATCGAGGCGGTGTGCATCGAGTGCAAGCGGGTGAGCCCACAGGTCACGCGGGAGGCGCTTCTGGAAAGGGCCCTGCTGCGGATGAAGGACCTGGCCGCGGCGGGCTGAGGGGACCGGTCCGTCAGGCTTGCTGAACCGGAGGTGTCTTCAGCCACTCGCGCAACGCGTTGTCGAGCCGGGTGGGCCAACCCGCGCCCGATGCCTTGAAGGCGCCGACGATGTCCGCATCCAGGCGGAGGTCGATCCAAGTGGAGCCACGGAAATGCGGTTGGCATCCCGGCCGTCACCGATGCACCTGGGCGCTGCGCCGAGCGTGCCGCCGTCCGCCCTGTCCAAACCTAAACCGGATCAAGGCCCCCGCCGCCCCTGCCGCCTAGATTGGTGGCATGAAGTCGCTGCGTATCCCTTCTTCCCTTGCCCTGGTGCTGGCGGCCGTGGCGTCGCTGGTGGCGGGGCCTGCCCGGGCCCAGATCGTGCCCGATGCGGCGGCGCTGTACCGCCAGCACTGCGCGGCCTGCCACGGCGAGCAGCGCACCGGCGGCATGGGCCCGGCGCTGCTGCCCGAGAGCCTGGAGCGGCTGCGCCGGCCCGAGGCGCTGAAGGTCATCACCCAGGGCCGCCCGGCCACGCAGATGGCCGGCTACGGCCAGGCCCTGAAGGCCGAGGAGATCGCCGCGCTGGCGCAGTGGATCTACACCCCCGTGTCGCCCGCGCCGACCTGGGCCGAGGCGGACATCCGCGCCTCGCGCGTCGAGACGGCCGGGGCGAAGGACCTGCCCGCCAGGCCGGTCTGGTCGGCCGACCCGATGAACCTCTTCGTGGTGGTGGAGGGCGGCGACCACCATGTCTCGCTGCTGGACGGCGACCGCTTCGAGCGGCTGCACCGCTTCCCCAGCCGCTATGCGCTGCACGGCGGGCCGAAGTTCAGCCCCGAGGGGCGCTACGTCTACTTCGGCTCGCGCGACGGCTGGGTGACCAAGTACGACCTCTGGAACCTGACGGTGGTGGCCGAGGTGCGCGCCGGCCTGAACATGCGCAACGTGGCGGTGAGCGGCGACGGCCAGTGGATCATGGCGGCCAACTACTTCCCGCACACGCTGGCGCTGTTCGACGCCGACCTGAACCTGGTGAAGACCTACGCGGCCACCACCGCCGACGGCAAGGCCAGTTCGCGGGTGTCGGCGGTATATGACGCCACGCCGCGGCAGAGTTTCGTGGTGGCGCTGAAGGACATTCCGGAGCTCTGGGAGATTCCCTACGACCCGAAGGCCGAGCCGATCTACGACGGCCTGGTGCACGACTACAAGATGGGCGAGGGCATTCCCAAGCGCGGTCAGTTCGGCGTCAAGCGCTCCCGGCTGGAGGAGCCGCTGGACGATTTCTACTTCGACCAGGCCTACACCCACGCCTTCGGCGCCACCCGGCCCAAGGGCGACGGCCAGCCCAATGCGCAGGTGGTGAACCTGGACGTGCGCCGGGCGATCGCCCGGCTGCCGATCGCCGGCATGCCGCACCTGGGCTCGGGCATCACCTTCGACTGGCAGGGCAAACGCGTGATGGCCAGCCCGAACCTGAAGGACGGCGCCATCGACGTGATCGAGACCGAGCACTGGAAGCCGGTGCGCACCATCCCCACCCCCGGGCCGGGCTTCTTCATGCGCAGCCACGAGAAGAGCCGCTACGCCTGGGTGGATTCGATGATGAGCCCCACCGCGCGCGACACGCTGACCATCATCGACAAGACCACGCTCGAGCCGGTGGCGCGCGTGCGCGAGCCGGGCAAGACGCTGGCGCACATCGAGTTCACGAAGGACGGCCGCTACGCGCTGGCCAGCGTCTGGGAGATGGACGGCGCGCTGATCGTCTACGACGCCGCGACCTTCGAGGAGGTCAAGCGCCTGCCCATGCGCAAGCCGGTGGGCAAGTACAACGTGTTCAACAAGATCACCCGCTCGGAAGGCACGTCGCACTGAGGCCGCCCCGGAAGGCGTCCAGGTGGCTTGATGGATGTCAAGGTTGGTGCCGGATCCTTGTGAGAGTTCAAGGAACCCCCGGGCGTGGCGGCCGAACATGGCCCGGTCCGAGTCCAACCACTGCCGGGGGTCCTCCATGTCCATCACTGCCCGCATCGATGCCGTCACCGGCATCGCGCCTGCCTGGCGCAGCCCGCGCCCGCCGGCGCCGCGTTCGGTGAAGATCGAGCTGACCGGGCGCTGCAACTTCCGCTGCGCCTTCTGTGCGCACAACCAGCGCCTGCGCGGCATCGGCGAGATGGACCGCGCGCTGTTCGAGCGGCTGCTGCCGCAGCTGCGTGCTGCCGGGGTCGAGGAGCTGGGGCTGTTCTACCTGGGCGAGTCCTTCCTCTGCGACTGGCTGCCCGAGGCGGTGGCCCAGGCCTGCGCGGTGGGCTTCGACTATGTCTTCCTCACCACCAACGGTTCGCTGGCCACGCCCGATCGGGTGCGGTCCTGCATGGCCGCGGGGCTGGACTCGCTGAAGTTCTCGCTCAACTACGCCGACGCGGCGCAGTTCGAGACCATCGCGCAGGTCAAGGGCGAGCTGTTCCCGCGCATTGCCGAGCATGTGCGCGCGGCCCATGCCGTGCGCGCCGATGGCGGCTGGCGCTGCGGGCTGTACGGCTCCTACATCGAGTACGACGGTGCGCAGGGCGCGCGCATGCAGGCCTACGTGGACGCGCTGCGGCCCTTCCTGGACGAGGTGTATGCACTGCCGCTGTACAACCAGGCGGCGCTGATCGACCGCGCCGGCTGGCAGTTCAGCGCCGGCAACCGCGGCCGGGTCGGCGCGCTGCGCGAGCCGCTGCCCTGCTGGAGCCTGTTCACCGAGGGTCACATTGCCTTCGACGGCCGGCTGAGCGCCTGCTGCTTCGACCACGACCACCGCTTCCACATGGGCGACCTGACGCGCCAGGACTTCATGCAGGCCTGGCACAGCGAGCCCTTCCAGGCCCTGCGCGAGGCCCACCTGCGCCGCGATGTGCGCCACACCATCTGCGAGCGCTGCGTGGCCTACGCCTGAGCTGCCCCCACCCTTCCCGCCGGCCGCTAGCCGGTCCCCCCACGCCTCCAAGGAGCCCCCCGATGAATGCCACCCTGGACGAACCCCTGCTCGACCGCACCCTGGGCGACCTGGCCCGCAGCCTGCCCGGCGCCACCGCGCTGATGCGCCGGGAGGGGCTGGATTTCTGCTGTGGCGGCCGCCAGACCCTGCGCGAGGCGCTGGGCGACGATGCCGCCCAGGCGCAGGCCGTGGTCGAGGCCCTGGCCGCGCTGCAGCAGCGCCCGGCTGCCGGTGAGCGCGACTGGCGCGAGGCCAGCGCCGCGGCGCTGATCGACCACCTGCTCGAGCGCTTCCACGCCCGCCACCGCGAGCAGCTGCCCGAGCTGATCCGGCTGGCCCGCCGGGTCGAGGTGGTGCACGGCCACCGGCCCGACAGCCCGCAGGGCCTGGCCGACCACCTCGGGCAGATGCAGCAGGCCCTCGAGGCGCACATGCAGAAGGAGGAGCAGGTGCTCTTTCCGCTGCTGCGGCACGGCTCGCCGGCCTTCGTGTCCGGTCCGATCGCGGTGATGCGCCACGAGCACGAGGACCATGGCGACGCGCTGGCGGGCATGCAGGTGCTGGCGCACGACCTGCGGCTGCCGGTGGACGCCTGCAACACCTGGCGGGCGCTGTACGCCGGCCTGCAGCAGCTGCGCGACGACCTGATGGAGCACATCCACCTGGAGAACAACATCCTCTTCGAGGGGCTGAACGCCGGCGCGATGGCCCCGCCGGCCGGCTGCGGCGGCGGCGGGCGCGGCTGCGGCTGTGGCGGCGGCTGAGCCGCGGCGGGGCGTCGTCGGCGATTCGGCCCCGGCGCGGTGCGCGCGCGCTACAGTGTCCGCATGACCGAGCAGGCCGAACGCTGGACCCTGGGCGCCAAGCTGGCGGTGACCAGCCTGCCCTTCCTCGTCGTCGGGTTGCTGCTCACCGGCCTGACGCTGTGGGTGTCCTGGCAGCTCGACGGCGGCGCCGCCGCGGTCAACGAGGCCGGCCGGCTGCGCATGCAGGCCTACCGGCTGGCCTGGGTCTCGTCCTCGACCGCGGTGGGCGACCCCGACGAGGGGCGGCTGCGGGCCGAGTTCGATGCCAGTTTCCGGCTGCTCGAGCTGGGGGATCCGGACCGGCCGCTGTTCGTGCCCTGGGACGATGCGGTGCGCTCCGAATTCCTGCGCGTGCAGGCCTCCTGGCGGGTGCTGCGTGCCCTGGACGATCCGCAGCGCGAACGCCCGCCGCGCGCCCAGGTGGACCGCGCCACCATCGAACTGGTGGCACGCATCGATCGCCTGGTCGGCGCGATCGAGTCGCATCTGGCCCGCTACACCGCGATCATGCACCTGCTGCAGGTGGGCCTGCTGCTGGTCGGCCTGGCCGCGGCGGCGGTGCTGGTGGTGGTGGGCTGGCGCTTCGTGCTCGAGCCGGTGGGCGACCTGAAGCAGGCGGTGGCCGCGCTGCGCGGAGGTGACCTGTCGGTGCGGGTGCCGCCGCGCACCAGCGACGAGCTGGGCGCGCTGGCGGTGGGCTTCAACGACATGGCCGAGCGGCTGCAGGCCTCCTATGCCGACCTGGAGGGCCGGGTGCGCCTGAAGACCGCCGAGCTGGAAGACCAGCGCACCCGCCTGCAGGCGCTGTACGACATCAGCGTGCAGGTGGCCGAGGCGGTGGACCTGGACGACATGGCGCAGGGCTTCGTGCGGCGGGTGCGCGAGGTGGCGCGTGCCGATGCCGCCGCGCTGCGCTGGGCCGATGTGGCGCAGCAGCAGTTCGTGCTGCTGGCCGGCGACGGCCTGCCGCAGGCGCTGGCCGAGGCGGAGCACTGCATTCCTGCCGACGACTGCTTCTGCGGGCAGATGGGCTCCTCGCCCGACGCGCGCGTGATCCCGATCCACGCCGCGCCGCCGCCGCGGCGCCTGCTGTGCGAGCGGGCCGGCTGGGCCGCGGTGGCCGCGGTGCCGATCCGCGCGCAGGACCGCCTGCTGGGCGAGCTGAACCTGTTCTTCCATGCCGAGACCTCGCTGTCCGGGCCCGACCGGGCGCTGCTCGAGACCACCTGCTCGCACCTGGCCAGCGGCATGGAGAACCTGCGCCTGCGTGCCCTCGAGCGCGAGGCGGCGGTGGCCGAGGAGCGCGGCTTCCTGGCGCGCGAGCTGCACGATTCCATCGCCCAGTCGCTGGCCTTCCTGAACATCCAGGCCCAGCTGATGCGCAAGGCGATGGCGCGCGACGACCGCCAGCGCATGTCCGACGCGCTGGCCGAGATCGAGCTGGGCCTGCAGGAAAGCCACGGCGACGTGCGCGAGCTGCTGCTGCACTTCCGCACCCGCACCAACAGCGAGGACATCGTGCCGGCGCTGCAGGCCACGCTGAACAAGTTCGAGCGCCAGAGCGGCGTGGCCGCGACGCTGGCGGTGCATGGCCAGGGCCTGCCGCTGCCGCCGGACGTGCAGGTGCAGGCCCTGCACATCGTGCAGGAGGCGCTGTCGAACGTGCGCAAGCACGCCCGCGCGACGCGGGTGCAGGTGGAGGTCTGGAAGCAGCCCGAGTGGCGTTTCGCGGTGCACGACGACGGGGTCGGCTTCGTGCCGCCACCGGTCTCGCCCGAGGGGGCGCCGGACGCCAGCGCCCACGTGGGCCTGCGCATCATGCGTGAGCGGGCCGAGCGGCTCGGTGCGCAGCTGCAGCTGCAGTCCGTCCCCGGGCAGGGCAGCACGCTCACGCTCACGCTGCCCCCGCTGGCGCGTGCGCCGGCAGCGCCGCCGACCCTCCCGCCGCAGAGTCCTCCGCAGGCCGCGCCGGATGCCCCCGCGCGCACGCAGGCATGATGACGGCCGTGAACTCCGCCAACCCCCGCGTGCGCATCCTGGTGGTCGACGACCACACGCTGTTCCGGCGCGGGCTGACCGCGCTGCTGGGCGGCGAGCCCGGCCTGGAGGTGGTGGGCGATGCGGCCGATGCCGGCGAGGCCCAGCGCCTGGCCGAGCGGCTGCAGCCCGACGTGATCCTGCTGGACAACCACCTGCCCGGCGTGACCGGCGTGAGGGCCATCCCGGCGCTGCTGCAGGCCTGCCCGGGGGCGCGGGTGCTGATGCTCACCGTCTCGGAAGACGAGCAGGACCTGGCCGGGGCGCTGCGCGCCGGCGCCAGCGGCTACCTGCTCAAGACGATGGAGGGCGATGCGCTGGTGCAGGCCATCGTGCAGTGCGCGCGCGGCCAGAGCGTCGTCGCCCCCGAGATGACCGGCAAGCTGGTGGCGGTGCTGCGCCAGGGCCCCGCCACGGCCGCACCGGCCGAGGCCGGCGATCCGCTGGCGGCGCTGTCGCCGCGCGAGCGCGAGATCCTCGCGGCGATCGGCCGGGGGGCCACCAACAAGGAGATCGCCCGCACGCTGGACATCGCCGAGTCCACCGTCAAGATCCATGTGCAGCACCTGCTGCGCAAGCTGGAGGTGGCCTCGCGGGTGCAGCTGGCCGTGATCGCCACTCAGCAGAGCGTGCGCTGAGCCGGGTTGACCTGGCTCAACCGGCGCGCGCAAAGCGCCCCGGGTAGTTCTTCCGGCCGATGGCCGGCCGTGTCCCCCTCGGTCTTCCGGCGCCCGCTGCCCTGCCCATCGGCGGATGTTCGCCGCCCGGCCGCGTTCCTACGATCGTCCTGTCGTGTCGGCGCCTGCGTGCCCGGCGCGCGGACCTCCAAGGAACGACCGTCATGAGCAAGCAAACCCAGGCCCTGTCGGTGCTGATCGTCAGCACCCTGGCCTTCACCGTCTGCTTCATGGTGTGGATGATGTTCGGCGTCATCGGCATCCCGTTGAAGAAGCAGCTCGGGCTCAGCGCCACCGAGTTCGGCCTGCTGACGGCCACGCCGGTGCTCACCGGCTCGCTGATCCGCGTGCCGCTGGGCATCTGGACTGACCGCTTCGGCGGGCGCATCGTCATGGCCGTGCTGATGGCCTGCACCGTGCCGGCCATCTTCCTGATGTCCTATGCCACCGAGTTCTGGCACTTCCTGGTGATCGGGCTGTTCGTCGGCCTGGCCGGCGGCTCGTTCTCGGTGGGCACGCCCTACGTGGCGCGCTGGTTCCCGAAGAACCGCCAGGGCTTCGCGATGGGCGTGTACGGGGCCGGCAACTCGGGCGCGGCGGTCAACAAGTTCGTCGCGCCGGCCCTGGTGGTGGCCTTCGGCTGGACCCTGGTGCCGCAGGTCTACGCGGCGGTGATGCTGGGCACGCTGATCCTGTTCTGGCTGTTCAGCCACAGCGATCCTGGCCACCGCGTCTCCAGCGACGTGAAGTTCGTCGACCAGCTGAAGATGCTCAAGGACCCGCGGGTGCTGAAGTACTGCCAGTACTACAGCATCGTCTTCGGCGGCTACGTGGCGCTGAGCCTGTGGATGGTGCAGTACTACGTGGGCGAGTTCGGCCTGGACATCCGCACCGCCGCGCTGCTGGCGGCCTGCTTCTCGCTGCCCGGCGGCGTGCTGCGCGCCATCGGCGGCTGGCTGTCGGACAAGTACGGCGCCCACAGCGTCACCTGGTGGGTGATGTGGGCCAGCTGGATCTGCCTGTTCCTGCTGAGCTACCCGCAGACGGACTTCACGGTGCACACCGTCGACGGCCCGAAGACTTTCCACATCGGCCTGAACGTCTACGGGTTCACCGCGCTGATGTTCGTGCTGGGCATTGCCTGGGCCTTCGGCAAGGCCAGCGTCTTCAAGTACATCAGCGACGACTTCCACGCCAACATCGGCACGGTCAGTGGCATCGTCGGCCTGGCCGGCGGCCTGGGCGGCTTCGTGCTGCCGATCCTCTTCGGCGTGCTGATGGACTGGACCGGGGTGCGCTCGAGCGCCTTCATGCTGCTCTACGGCGTGGTCTGGGTCTCGCTGATCTGGATGTACTGGACCGAGGTGCGCCGCACCCAGGTGATGGGCCGCGAGGCCGCGGCCTCGCCGTTCAGCCGGTCCTTCTCGCACTGAGCGCGCCCCGTCGACCGGCTGGCATCGCATTCCCCCACCGAGACCCCTCATGAAACCACGCACGAGTTCGCTGCCGGCCGCCGCCCGCGGCGCCGACATCGAGGACTGGCGCCCCGAAGACGACGCGTTCTGGGAACGCACCGGCAAGAAGGTGGCCTACCGCAACCTCTGGATCTCGATTCCCGCGTTGCTGTGCGGCTTCGCGGTCTGGGGCATGTGGGGGATCATCAGCGTGCAGATGCTCAACCTGGGGTTCCCCTTCACCCAGGCCGAGCTGTTCACGCTCACCGCCATCGCCGGCATCTCCGGCGCGACGATGCGCATCCCGGCGTCCTTCCTGGTGCGCCTGGCCGGCGGGCGCAACACCATCTTCCTGACCACCGCGATGCTGCTGTCGCCGGCCATCGGCACGGGCATCGCGCTGCAGCATCCCGAGTGGCCGCTGTGGGTCTTCCAGCTGATGGCGCTGTGGTCGGGCGTGGGCGGAGGCAACTTCGCCTCGTCGATGTCCAACATCAGCACCTTCTTTCCGAAGCGGCTGCAGGGCACAGCGCTGGGCCTCAACGGCGGGCTGGGCAACTTCGGCGTCACGACGATGCAGATCGTCATCCCGCTGGTGATGACGGTCGGCCTGTTCGGCGCGCTGGGCGGGGACCCGATGGTCCTGCAGAAGGACAGCGGCTGGATCCTCGGCAAGATCGCCGCGGGCACGCCCACCTGGGTGCAGAACGCCGGCTTTGCCTGGGTGATCTCGCTGGTGCCGCTGTCCATCGCCTGCTGGTGGGGCATGAACAACCTGAAGACGGTGTCGCCCTCCGCGCGTGGAACGATCTCCTCGTTCGCCAAGATCACCTACCTGTACACGCTGGCCTTCGTCCCGGCGATCGCCATCCTGTACCTCTACCTGCCGGCGCCGACCGGTCTGGGCCTGATCAGCATGTGGGTGGCCGTGCCGCTGGACATCGCGGCCGCGCTGTTGGTGATGAAGCTGGCCGCCTTCGGCCCGATGAAGGAGAACATCGCCAAGCAGTTCGAGATCTTCAGGAATCGGCACACCTGGTCGATGACGGCGCTGTACATCGTCACCTTCGGCTCCTTCATCGGCTTCTCGATGGCGCTGCCGCTGGCGATCACGGTGATCTTCGGCATCAGCCACGTGCCCGACGCCAACGGCGTGATGCAGCACACGCTGAAGAACCCGAACGCACCCTCGGCCTTCACCTACGCCTGGCTGGGCCCCTTCATCGGCGCGGCGGTGCGCCCCCTGGGGGGCTGGATCGCCGACAAGTGGGGCGGCTCGCTGGTCACGCAGATCATTTCGGCCATCCTGGTGGGCGGGTCGGTGGCCACAGGCCTGGTGCTGACGCAGGCCTACGCCTCGGCCACGCCGGAGCAGTACTTCCCGACCTTTCTCGGCCTGATCCTGCTGCTGTTCTTCGCCAGCGGCATCGGCAACGGCAGCACCTTCCGCACCATCGGCGTGGTGTTCGACCGCCAGCAGGCCGGCCCCGCACTCGGCTGGACCTCCGCGGTGGCCGCCTATGGCGCCTTCGTCGCCCCGGTGGTGATCGGCGACCAGATCAAGCGCGGCACGCCCGAGCTGGCCTTCTACGGATTCGCGGTCTTCTACGCGCTGTGCCTGGTCCTGAACTGGTGGTTCTACCTGCGCAAGAACGCCTACGTGAAGAACCCCTGAAGTCCGCCCTCCGCCCCCATTCGACAAGAGGACACGATGAGTCACTTTCTCGATCGCCTGAACCACTTCGCGCTGCCCAAGGAGAGCTTCGCCGACGGCCACGGTCGTACCACCGGTGAAGACCGCACCTGGGAGGACGCCTACCGCAACCGCTGGGCGCACGACAAGGTCGTGCGCTCCACCCACGGGGCCAACTGCACGGGGTCGTGCTCGTGGAAGATCTATGTCAAGGGCGGCATCGTCACCTGGGAAACCCAGCAGACCGACTACCCGCGCACCCGCTGGGACCTGCCCAACCACGAGCCGCGCGGCTGCCAGCGCGGCGCCAGCTACAGCTGGTACCTCTACAGCGCCAACCGCGTCAAGCACCCGATGGTGCGCGGCCGGCTGCTGAAGCACTGGCGCGAGGCGCGCCTGAAGCACGCCCCGGTGGACGCCTGGGCGGCGCTGATGGCCGATGCGGGCAAGCGGCGCGACTACCAGAAGGTGCGCGGCCTGGGCGGCTTCGTGCGCTCGAGCTGGGACGAGGTCGAGGAGATCATCGCCGCGGCCAACGTCTACACCGCCAAGCAGTACGGGCCGGACCGGATCATCGGCTTCTCGCCGATTCCGGCCATGTCGATGGTCAGCTACGCCGCGGGCAGCCGCTACCTGAGCCTGATCGGCGGCGTGTGCATGAGCTTCTACGACTGGTACTGCGATCTGCCGCCCTCGTCGCCGCAGATCTGGGGCGAGCAGACCGACGTGCCGGAATCGGCCGACTGGTACAACTCGAGCTTCATCATCGCCTGGGGCTCGAACGTGCCGCAGACGCGCACGCCGGATGCCCACTTCTTCACCGAGGTGCGCTACAAGGGCACCAAGACGGTGGCGGTGACGCCCGACTACGCCGAGGTCTCCAAGCTCGCCGACCTCTGGATGCACCCCAAGCAGGGCACCGACGCGGCGCTGGCGATGGCCATGGGCCACGTGATCCTCAAGGAGTTCTACTTCGACCGCCGCGCGCCGTACTTCGACGACTACGCGCGCCGCTACACCGACCTGCCGCTGCTGGTGCGGCTCGAGGAGCAGACCCTCGAGGACGGCAGCAAGGCGCTGGTGCCTGGCCGCTTCGTGCGCGCCACCGACTTCGACGGCGCGCTCGGCCAGACCAACAACCCGGACTGGAAGACGGTGGCCCTGGACGCCAACGGCCAGATCGTGGTGCCCAACGGCTCGATCGGCTTCCGCTGGGGCCCGGAGGGCCGCGCCGACCAGGGCAAGTGGAACCTGGAGGCCAAGGAAGGCGGGGCGGGCGCCGACGTGAAGCTCAAGCTTTCGCTGATGGAGGCCAACGCCGACGGCAGTGCCCCCGCGCACCAGATCGCCGAGGTGGCCTTCCCGTACTTCGGCGGCGTCACCAACCCGCACTTCAAGTCCAACGACCAGGGCGGCTCGATCCGCCGCGTCCGGGTGCCGGTGACCCGCCTGAGCGCCGGCGGCCCGCTGGTGGCCACGGTGTTCGACCTGCAGGTCGGCCAGTACGGGGTCGAGCGCGGCCTGGGCGGCGGCGCCAGCAGCTTCGACGACAACGCGCCCTACACGCCGGCCTGGCAGGAAAGCATCACCGGCGTGCCGCGCCAGCAGGTCATCACGGTGGCGCGCCAGTTCGCCGAGACGGCCGAGAAGACCCACGGCAAGGCCATGGTGATCATCGGCGCGGCGATGAACCACTGGTACCACTGCGACATGAACTACCGCGGCATCATCAACATGCTGATGATGTGCGGCTGCATCGGCCAGAGCGGCGGCGGCTGGGCGCACTACGTGGGCCAGGAGAAGCTGCGCCCGCAGACCGGCTGGACGGCGCTGGCCTTCGCGCTGGACTGGCTGCGTCCGCCGCGCCAGCAGAACAGCACCAGCTTCTTCTATGCGCATACCGACCAGTGGCGCTACGAGAAGCTGGGCATGGACGAGATCCTCTCGCCGCTGGCCGACAGGAAGGCCTTCCAGGGCAGCGCGATCGACTTCAACGTGCGGGCCGAGCGCATGGGCTGGCTGCCTTCGGCGCCACAGCTCGATGTCAACCCGCTGAAGCTGGCCCGTGAAGCCAGGGCGGCCGGCGTCGATGCGAAGGACTACACCGTCGCCGCGATCAAGGCCGGCCGGATCGACTTCGCCTGCCACGACCCGGATGCGCCGCAGAACTGGCCGCGCAACATGTTCGTCTGGCGTTCCAACATCCTGGGCTCCAGCGGCAAGGGCCACGAGTACTTCCTCAAGCACCTGCTGGGCACCAGCAACGGCGTGCAGGGCAAGGATCTCGGCCCGCAGGACGCCAAGCCCACCGAGGTGAAGTGGCACGACCAGGCCCCGGAGGGCAAGCTCGACCTGCTGGTCACGCTGGACTTCCGCATGAGCACGACCTGCCTGTACTCGGACATCGTGCTGCCCGCGGCCACCTGGTACGAGAAGAACGACCTCAACACCAGCGACATGCACCCCTTCATCCACCCGCTGTCCGCGGCGGTGGACCCGGCCTGGAGCAGCCGCAGCGACTGGGAGATCTACAAGGGCTTCGCGAAGAAGTTCAGCGAGCTGTGCGTCGGCCACCTCGGCGTCGAGCAGGAGGTGGTGCTCTCGCCGCTGATGCACGACACCCCGGGCGAGCTGGGCCAGCCGCTGGGCGTGGCCGACTGGAAGCGCGGCGAGTGCGAGCTGATCCCGGGCAGGACGGCGCCGACGATCTCGATCGTCGAGCGCGACTACCCGAACGTCTACAAGCGCTTCACGGCGCTGGGCCCCTTGATGAACAAGCTGGGCAACGGCGGCAAGGGCATCGGCTGGAACACCCAGGTCGAGGTCAGGCAGCTCGGCGAGCTCAACGGCGTGGTGCGTGACGAGGGCGTCACCAAGGGCATGCCTAAGATCGAGACCGACATCGACGCCTGCGAGGTGGTGCTGCAGCTCGCCCCCGAGACCAACGGCCACGTGGCGGTGAAGGCCTGGGAGGCGCTGAGCAAGACCACCGGGCGAGACCACACCCACCTGGCGCTGTACCGCGAGGACGAGAAGATCCGCTACCGCGACATCCAGGCGCAGCCGCGCAAGATCATCAGCTCGCCGACCTGGAGCGGCATCGAGAGCGAGACCGTCTCCTACAACGCCGGCTACACCAACGTGCACGAGCTGATCCCCTGGCGCACGCTGACCGGTCGCCAGCAGTTCTACCAGGACCACGCCTGGATGCTGGCCTTCGGCGAGGGCTTCTCCAGCTACCGCCCGCCGGTGGACGTGAAGGCCACTGCCGAGCTGCACAACCAGCGCAGCAACGGCAACCCGGAGATCCTGCTGAACTTCATCACGCCGCACCAGAAGTGGGGCATCCACTCCACCTACACCGACAACCTGCTGATGCTCACGCTCTCGCGCGGCGGGCCGATCATCTGGCTCAGCGAGGTGGACGCCAGGAAGATCGGCGTGGAGGACAACGACTGGGTCGAGCTCTTCAACGTCAACGGCGCGATCGCCGCGCGCGCGGTGGTCAGCCAGCGCGTCAACGAAGGCATGACGCTGATGTACCACGCGCAGGAAAAGATCGTGAACACGCCTGGCAGCGAGATCACGAACGTGCGCGGGGGCATCCACAACTCGGTGACCCGCGTGGTGGTCAAGCCCACCCACATGATCGGCGGCTACGCGCAGCTGTCCTACGGCTTCAACTACTACGGAACCATCGGCACCAACCGCGACGAGTTCGTCATCGTGCGCAAGATGAAGAAGGTCGACTGGCTGGACACGCCGGTGGGCGCCGAGCGCATCGTCGCCGTGCAGGCCCATGGAGAGAACGCATGAGCGCCGCCCGGCACACCCCGTCCCCCGTCCTGCGCACCCCTGCTGCCTGAGGAGAAATCATGAAAGTCCGCGCCCAGATCGGCATGGTGCTGAACCTGGACAAATGCATCGGTTGCCACACCTGCTCGGTGACCTGCAAGAACGTCTGGACCAGCCGCCCCGGCGTCGAGTACGCCTGGTTCAACAATGTGGAGACCAAGCCCGGCATCGGCTATCCCAAGGAATGGGAGAACCAGGACCGCTGGCACGGCGGCTGGCAGCGAAAGAGCGACGGCAGCATCGAGCCGCGCCAGGGCGGCAAGTGGAAGCTGCTGATGAAGATCTTCGCCAACCCGAAGCTGCCGGAGATCGACGACTACTACGAGCCCTTCACCTTCGACTACGACCACCTGCAGAGTGCACCGGAGATGAAGGCCGCGCCCACCGCCCGGCCGCGCAGCCTGATCACCGGCCAGCAGATGGACAAGATCGTCTGGGGGCCGAACTGGGAGGAGATCCTCGGCGGCGAGTTCGCCAAGCGCAGCAAGGACGCGAACTTCGCGGGTTTCGAAGCGGCGCAGAAGGCCATGCTCGGCGAGTTCGAGAACACCTTCATGATGTACCTGCCGCGGCTGTGCGAGCACTGCCTGAACCCGGCCTGCGTCGCATCCTGCCCGTCGGGCTCGATCTACAAGCGCGAGGAGGACGGCATCGTCCTGATCGACCAGGACAAGTGCCGCGGCTGGCGCATGTGCGTCTCGGGCTGCCCGTACAAGAAGATCTACTACAACTGGAAGAGCGGCAAGGCCGAGAAGTGCATCTTCTGCTACCCGCGCATCGAGGCCGGCCAGCCGACGGTGTGCTCGGAGACCTGCGTGGGCCGCATCCGCTACCTCGGCGTGCTGCTCTACGACGCCGACCGCATCGCCGAGGCGGCCAGCGTCGAGCGGGACAAGGACCTCTACCAGGCCCAGCTGGACGTCTTCCTCGACCCGAACGATCCGAAGGTGATCGAGCAGGCCCGCAAGGACGGCATCCCCGAAGCCTGGCTGGAGGCCGCGCGCAGGAGCCCGGTCTACAAGATGGCGATGGAGTGGAAGGTCGCGCTGCCGCTGCACCCCGAGTACCGCACGCTGCCGATGGTGTGGTACGTGCCGCCGCTGTCGCCCATCACCGCCGCGGCCAACGCCGGCCAGATCGGCGTGAACGGCCAGATCCCGGACGTGAACCAGCTGCGCATCCCGGTGCGCTACCTGGCCAACCTGCTCACCGCGGGCGACACCGGGCCGGTGGTGCGGGCCCTCGAGCGCATGCTGGCCATGCGTGCCTTCAACCGCAGCAAGCATGTGGACGGGGTGCACAACCAGGCGGTGCTCGACCAGGTCGGCCTGACCCCGCACATGGTCGACGACATGTACCACGTGATGGCGATCGCCAACTACGAGGACCGCTTCGTCATCCCCAGCACGCACCGCGAGTACGCCGAGAACGCCTTCAACGTGCGCGGCGGCTGCGGCTTCAGCTTCGGCAACGGCTGCTCCGAGGGCGTGGGCGAGACCAGCCTGTTCGGCAGCGACAAGAAGCGCACCATCCCGATTCGTGCGGAGATCTGACCATGTCGCTGTTCAAGACTTCGCCCCCGCCGGCGGCCCGCACGCTGCGCGTGCTGGCCCGGCTGCTGGGCTACCCGGACGCCGAGCTGCGCGCCCACCTGCCGGCGATGAGCCAGGCGCTGCACGACGAGGCTGCGCTGCCGAAGGCGCGGCTGGCCGAGCTCGATGCGCTGCTGGCGCAGATCGGCCGGCTCGACGCGCTCGATGCCGAGGCCGACTACGTGCAGCTGTTCGACAGCGGCCGGCGCACCTCGCTGCACCTGTTCGAGCATGTGCACGGCGACTCGCGCGAGCGCGGCCCGGCCATGATCGACCTGGCGCAGACCTACGAGAAGGGCGGGCTGTACCTGGCCGAGGGCGAGATGCCCGACTACCTGCCGGTGGTGCTGGAGTTCGCCTCCACCCAGCCGCCGCGCGAGGCGACGGGCTTTCTCGGCGAGATCGCCCACCTGATCAACGCCATCTTCAATGCCCTGGAGAAGCGCGAGAGCCGCTATGCCAGCGTGATGGGCGCGCTGCTCGATCTGGCCGGCGAGCCCGCCCGGGCGGTGCAGATCGCCGACGAGGAGCCGATCGACGAGAGCTGGGCCGAGCCGGTCGCCTTCGACGGCTGCGGCTCGGCCGGCCAGTCCGCCCCCGACCGTCCCCAGCCCGTGCACATCGTGCGGCGCTCCGCCGCCCCGACCTCCGCCCGTCCGGGAGCTTCCTCATGAGCACCTACCTCCACGATTTCTTCTTCACGGTCTACCCCTACATCTGCCTGGGGGTGTTCTTCATGGGCAGCCTGGCGCGCTTCGACCGCGACCAGTACACCTGGAAGAGCGATTCCTCGCAGCTGCTGCGCCACGGCCTGCTGCGCTGGGGCAGCAACCTCTTCCATGTGGGCATCCTGTTCCTCTTCATGGGCCACACCGTGGGCATGCTGACCCCGCATGCGCTGTACGAGCCCTTCATCACCCCGGCGCAGAAGCAGATGCTGGCCATCGTGGCCGGCGGCATCGCCGGCTTCGTCTGCTTCGTCGGGCTGTCGATGCTGCTGTGGCGGCGCCTGTTCGATCCGCGCATCCGTCTGACCAGCCACCGCACCGACATCGCCATCCTGGTGATCCTGTGGGTGCAGCTCACGCTCGGCCTGGTGACGCTGCCGCTGTCGCTGGCGCACGCCGACGGCAGCGTGATGATGATCCTGGCCGACTGGGCGCAGCGCATCGTCACTTTCCGGCCGCTGGCGGCCAACCTGATCGACCTGGCCTGGCCCTACAAGGTGCACATGGTGCTGGGCATGACGATCTTCCTGCTCTTCCCCTTCAGCCGCCTGGTGCACGTGTGGAGCGGGCTGGCCTCGATCGCCTACGTGTTCCGGCCCTACCAGCTGGTGCGTTCGCGCCGCCTGAACCTGCCGCCCGGCCACAACACGCCGCGCCGCGTGCTGTGAACCCCGGCTGCCGCGATCCGAGGAGATGCCCATGACCCCCGAGACCCTTCCAGCCATTCCAGCTCATCCGACCCTGACGGCCCGGACCGCCTCCGTCAACGGCGTGGCGCTGCACGCCGACGGCGAGGCGCCGGACCTGCCGACGCTGCGCCAGCGTGCCTGCAGCGAGCTGCTGCGCCAAGCCGCGCAGGCCCTGGGCCTGCTCGGCGTGGAGGATGTGCCCGGCGCCGACGGCGTGCTCAGCGCCGACGCCAGCGAGGCCATCGAGCGCCTGCTCGAGCACGAACTGGCCGGCCCGGATCCGGACGAGGCCGCCTGCCGCCGCCACTTCGCCGCGCACGAGGCGCGCTGGCGCCAGGGGGCGCGCGTGCAGCTGCGCCACATCCTCTTTGCGGTGACGCCGGGCGTCGACCTGCGCCGGCTGCGCGAGCGGGCCGAGCAGGCCCTGCTCGAGCTGCGCTGCGCCGAATCGGCACCGGCCGAGACCGGGGGCGATGTCTTTGCGCGCCGTGCCGCCGAGCTGTCCAACTGCCCCAGCGCGGCCGAGGGTGGCGCGCTGGGCTGGGTGACGCGCGACGCGCTGGCGCCCGAACTGGCCCGCGAGATCTTCGAGGGCCAGGAGGTCGGCGTGCTGCCCCGCCTGCTGCACAGCCGCTTCGGCCTGCATGTGGTCGAGGTGCTGGCGCGCGAGCCCGGCCGCACCCCGCCCTACGAGGCCGTGCGCGCCGCAGTGCAGCTGTCGCTGCAGCAGCAGCGCTGGGCTACCGCACTGCGCCAGTACCTGCAGCGCCTGGCCGGCGAGGCCCGGCTGGTGGGCGTCGACCTCGAGTCGGCCGACACACCCCTGCTGCAGTAACGCCCAGGAGATCGTCCCATGGCGACGTTCGACGACGAGGGCTACCTGATCCGGCCGGAAGACTGGACCCCGACGTTGGCCATCGAGGTCGCCGAGCGGCTGGGGCTGACGCTGACCGACGACCACTGGTTCGTCATTCATTTCATGCGCGACTACCAAGCCGGGCATCAGGTCACCCCGGATGCCCGCCACGCCATGCGGCATCTCGAACAGCGCTGGCCGGGTCAGGGCCGGCAGAAGATGTTCGAGCTCTTTCCCTATGGCTATGTCGCCCAGGCCTGCCGGGTCGCGGGCATGAAACGCCCGCGTGCCTGGAGCACCGGCTGACCGGCCCGCGCCGGACAGGAATCAAGATGCATGAGTCGGTTTCTACTTCGCACCGCCGTACGCGGGTCTTCGGCCTGGCGGCGGATCTGCCCGCCGAAGGCAGCGACGCGCCGCAGGCCCGGGCCGACCGGGCGCTGCTGCGCCGCGCCTTCGCGCCGGCACATCTGACCGAGCGCAGCCTGGAGCGGCTGCGCACCCAGGCCCTGCTGCTGTCGCAGCCGCCGGGCGCCCTGACGCTGCCCGGGCCGAGCCGGCCGGTGCCGGCCTGGTGGCTGCTGCGCCGCGGCAGCCTGGCCCTGGGTGGCTACAGCGAGCAGGGGGAGTTCGTGGCCCGTCAGCTGCTCCAGCCCGGCGACTGGCTGGACGTGGCCGGCGCGCTGGCCGGCGCAGTCGGCTGGCTCGACGCGGTGCAGTGCCGTACCCCGGTGGAGCTGCTGGCGCTGCCGGTGGGCGGGCTGTTCGACACCGCGGCCGAGGATCCGGCGCTGCTGCAGGCCATCGCCGGCCTGCTGGCCGGCCGGGTGCGCGGCCTGAGCGACAGCCTGCGCGACGTGGTCACCGCCGACGTGCCGGCGCGGCTGGCGCGCTGGCTGCTGCGCCGCCTCGACGCAGTGCAGGCCTCGCAGGCCAGCGAGACGGCGCCACGCCTGGTCTTCACCGAGCTCAAGCAGACCGTCGCCGCGCAGCTCGGCACCACCTCGGAAACCTTCTCGCGCTCGCTGCGCAAGCTGGCCACCGCCGGGGTGGTCCGCGTGGACGGTTATGCGGTCACGGTGCTCGACCGCGCCGCGTTGCAGGCCATTGCCTGGCCGCCGGGCGGCACCGGCAGTGCGCGCCAGTCCTTCGGCAGCCGGCGCGGCGGCAGAGGTTGAGCCGGCGCAAAACCGCGTCGTTCGCACAGCCTCAGCATCGCCTGCGCTTCTGTCGGTGCCTCCCCGGGCCCGGCAGCGCCTGCGGCCCTGCTGCCGCGGGCTCGCCTCATCCCCTCCCTCGACACCCGACGCCCGACGCCGGTCAGGCCCCGCGGCCGGATCGGGGTCACCGGCCTTCGGGCCCTCTCGGCGCCTTGCCCTGCTGCCCATGTCCGAACGAAGAATCCCCCAGCTGGTCTGTCCGGCCGGTTCGCTGCGCGCGCTGCAGGGCGCGGTCGATGCCGGTGCCGACGCGGTCTACCTCGGCCTGAAGGACGCCACCAATGCGCGCAACTTCGCCGGCCTGAACTTCGACGACGCCCAGGTGCGCCAGGGCGTGGCCTACGCGCATGCCCGCGGCGCCGAGGTGCTGATGGCGCTGAACACCTTCGCCGCGGCGCGTGACCCGTCGCCCTGGCTGCGCGCCGCCGATCGGGCGGTGGCGCTGGGGGCGGACGCCCTGATCGTGGCCGACACCGCCGTGATGGGCTGGTGCCGCCGCCAGCATCCGCAGCTGCGCCTGCACCTGTCGGTGCAGGCCTCGGCGACCAGCCACGCCGCGATCGCCTTCTACCAGCAGCGCTACGGCATCCAGCGTGCCGTGCTGCCGCGCGTGCTGACGCTGCCGCAGGTCGGCCAGGTGATCCGCCACAGCCCGGTGGACATCGAGGTGTTCGGCTTCGGCAGCCTGTGCGTGATGGTGGAGGGCCGCTGCACCCTGTCGTCCTGGGCCACCGGCTGCTCGCCGAACAATGCCGGGGTGTGTTCGCCGGCTGCGGCGGTGCGCTGGCAGGAGGGCGCCGACGGCGTGCGCGCGCGGCTCAACGGCGTGCTGATCGACCACTACGCGCCCGACGAGCCGCGCGGCTACCCCACGCTGTGCAAGGGACGCTTCCTGGTGGAGGGCCAGCGCGAGTACGCCCTCGAGGAGCCCACCAGCCTGAACACCCTGGCGCTGCTGCCCGAGCTGATGGCGCTGGGCGTGGCGGCGATCAAGATCGAGGGCCGCCAGCGCAGCGCCGCCTACGTCGAGCAGGTCACGCGGGTCTGGCGCGCCGCGATCGACCGCGCCGCCGCCGCCCCGGCCCAGTATCAGGTGCAGCCCGACTGGGGCCACGTGCTGGCCCGCCATGCGGAGGGCCAGCAGCACACCCTCGGCGCCTACGACCGACCCTGGCGATGAACACCCTGCCTCCTTCCACTGCCGGCCTGACGGCCGGCGCCGTCGAAGACCCGCTGCACGCCGCGGCCTGCCTCCCGCTGCCGGGCGACGACCGGCCCGGCCTGACCGTCGGCCCGGTGCTGTACTACTGGCCGCGCCGGCAGCTGCTGGACTTCTATGCCGAGGTGGCCGAGTCGCCGGCCGACACCGTGGTGATCGGCGAGGTGGTCTGCGCGCGCCGACGCGAGCTGCGCCTGCCAGACTGGCTGGACCTGGCGCGCGACCTGGCCGCCGCCGGCAAGACCGTGCTGCTGGCCGCGCAGGTGCTGATCGAGACCGAGGCCGACCTGCGCAGCCTCGAGCACCTGGGCGAGCAGGGCCGCTTCGCGGTGGAGGCGGGCGACGCCTCCGCGCTGGGGCTGCTGGCCGGGCGGGTGCCGCTGCAGCTCGGCCCGCACCTGAACATCTACAGCCGCGCCGCGCTGGCCGAGCATGCCGATCTGGGCGTGACCCGCTGGGTGGCGCCGGTGGAGCTGGCGCTGGAGGACATCGCCGCGATCAACCCGCCCGACGACCCGGTGCGCCGCCCCGACGGCGCCGCCCTGGTCACCGAGGCCTGGGCCTTCGGGCGGGTGCCGCTGTCGTTCTCGGCACGCTGCTTCACCGCGCGCCACCACCGCCTGCCCAAGGACGCCTGCGAGTACCGCTGCCTGCAGGATCCGGACGGCCTGCCGATGCTCAGCAGCGAGCAGCAGCCCTTCCTGGTGCTCAACGGCACGATGACCCAGTCAGCCGCGCTGCAGTGCCTGCTCGGCGATGCCGTGGCGCTGCGCCGTGCCGGCGTGCGGCGGCTGCGCCTGTCGCCCTGCGCGCAGGGCTTCGCCGAGGTGCTGCGCGACTTCGACGCGGTCTGGCGCGGTGGCGCCGACGACAGCGCCGCGCGCCTGCAGCGCTGGGTCGCCCTGGGCGTGCCCGGCCCCTTCGCCAACGGTTACGCCCGCCGTCTGCCGGGCATGGTCTGGAGTCCCGCATGAGTCTTGCTGCCTTCGCCGCCCCGCGGCTCGAACGCCCCGGCGCCGCCGAGCGGCCGCTGCCGCCCGGGCTGCCCGCCGCGCTGGCCCCGCTGCACCGCCGCGCCTGCGAGCTGGTCGAGCAGCTGCCCAGCGCGCCGCCCTCGACACTGGCGGCGCTGCTGCTGAACCGGCGCCTGCTGCCGCGCCTGCCCGACGATGCCCGCCAGGCGCTGCAGGGCCGCATCGTCGCGCTGCATGTGCTGGACTTCGGCCTGCGCGTGCGGCTGCGCCTGGGGCCGGGCGGCTTTGCCGCCGCACCGGAGGGCGACGGCGCCGACCTGTGCATCCGCGCCAGCGCCGGGGGCTACCTGCGCCTGGCCCGCGGCGAGGAGGACCCGGATCGGCTCTTCTTCGAGCGCGAGCTGATCATGGAGGGCGACACCGAGCTGGGCCTGGTGCTGAAGAACACGCTGGATGCGATCGGCCCGCTGTGGTCGTCGCCGGGGCCGCGGGCCTGAAAGTGCGGACTGGGCGGGCCGGGCGGCCGGGGACCAGGACCGGCCCGGCGCATGCCGGCCGGCCCGCCGCGCTCAGCGCGGCAGCAGGAAGGTGCTGTCCTCGCGCAGCGCCGGCTCGGCGGCGCCGGGCTCGGTGAGGGTCAGGGTGATGCGCCGCGCGCCGGCCTCGCCGCCGGCAGCCTCGGGCGGTAGCGACAGGCGCAGGGTGTGGGCCTGCAGCTCGCCGGGCTGCAGCGTCCAGACCTGCGGGTCGTCCACGCGCAGCCCGTCCAGGCCGGCGACGCCGAGCTGGTAGCGCACCGTGCTGTCGCGCCGGTTGGTCAGCTGCACGCGGTAGAGGTTCTCGATGCGGCCGTCCTCGGCGACGCGGGCCATCACGCCGCGGTCGCGGATCACGTCCATGCCCACCGCGGGGCGCAGCGCCAGCGCGGCGGCGAAGGCCGCCACCGAGCCGGCCAGCAGGCCGCCGTAGATCAGCACGCGCGGGCGCAGCACGCGGGCGAGCTGCTGGCGGCGCGTCCAGCCCTGCGCCACGCCGTTGGCGGTGCCGTAGCGGATCAGCCCGCGCGGGTAGCCCATCTTGTCCATCACGTCGTCGCAGGCGTCGATGCAGGCGGCGCAGCCGATGCACTCGGCCTGCAGGCCGTCGCGGATGTCGATGCCCGTGGGGCAGACCTGCACGCACAGGCTGCAGTCGATGCAGGCGCCCAGGCCCAGCGTCTTCGGGTCGGCCTTCTTCAGGCGCGCACCGCGCGGGTCGCCGCGCGCGGCGTCGTAGGCGATCACCAGCGAGTCGCCGTCCAGCAGGGTGCTCTGGAAGCGCGCGTAGGGGCACATGTAGGTGCAGATCTGCTCGCGCAGCCAGCCGGCGTTGCCGTAGGTGGCAAAGCCGTAGAAGACCACCCAGAAGGTGGCCCAGGGCGTCAGCGCCAGCGTGGCGGCCTGCAGGGCCAGCTCGCGGATGGGCAGGAAGTAGCCCACGAAGGTGAAGCCGGTGAAGGCCGAGAAGGCGATCCAGGCGGCATGCTTGCCACCCTTGCGCAGCAGCTTGTCGCGCCCCCAGGGCTGGCGGTCCAGGCGCATGCGGGCGCTGCGGTCGCCCTCGGTGCGCAGCTCCATCCACAGGAAGATCTGCGTGTACACCGACTGCGGGCAGGCGTAGCCGCACCACAGCCGCCCGGCCAGCGCGGTGAAGAAGAACAGCGCCAGCGCCGAGATGACCAGCAGCGCGGCCAGGAAGATCAGCTCCTGCGGCTGCAGCACCAGCGCGAAGATGTAGAAGCGCGGTGTCTCGAGGTCGAACCACACCGCCTGGCGGCCGTTCCACTGCAGCCAGGGCGTGCCGTAGAAGATCAGCTGCGTGACCCAGACCAGGATCCAGCGCCAGCGCGCGAACAGCCCGTCCACCGAGCGGGGATAGACCTTGGCGGTTTTCTGGAACAGCGAGACGGATGCGGCGGGGCCGGCAGAGGGTTTCATCGGGACCGGGGAGACGGGGAAGGCGGCGGGCGGCGGCAGTGTATCGGCCGACTGTCCCGAAAACGGGAAGCCCCTGCGGCGCGGCGCGGGGCCCTCGAGCAAGCGCAGGCCATCGGCCGCATGCGGTCGAACGGCCGGGCCGTCACTTCAGGTTCAGGCGCCGGGCCAGCTTGTGCAGGTTGCTCGAGTCCACGCCGAGCCGGCGCGCGGCGGCCGACCAGTTGCCCGCGCAGGCTTGCAGTGCGGCCTGCAGGCAGGCGCGCTGGGCGGCGTCGGTGACCTCGCGCAGCGTGGCGCCCGCCCGCACGGCGGTTCCCGGCAGGCAGGCCGGCCCGGCAGGCGGCTGCGCGGGGTCGCCCGTGACGGGCGGTCCCGGCAACGGCTCGGCGCTCTCCAGGCCCAGCAGGTCCAGCCCCAGCGTGACGATGTGGTGCCGGTCGCGCAGCCGGCCGGCCGCGCGCAGGGCGGCGCGGCCGATCACATGCTCGAGCTCGCGCACGTTGCCCGGCCAGGGGTAGGCCAGCAGGGCGCGCTCGGCCTCGGGGGCCAGGCGCAGGCTGCGCAGGCCCAGCCGGGCGCGGTTCAGCTCGAGGAAACGCCCGGCCAGCGGCAGCACGTCGTCGCTGCGTTCGCGCAGCGGCGGGATCGGCAGCGGGTAGACCGACAGGCGGTGGTAGAGGTCGGCGCGGAAGTGGCCCTCGCGCACGGCGGCGCGCAGGTCGCGGTTGGTGGCTGCCAGGATGCGCACGTCCACCTTGCGGGGCCGGTCCGAGCCCAGGCGCTGGATCTCGCCGTTCTGCAGGGTGCGCAGCAGCTTGGCCTGCAGCGCCAGCGGCAGCTCGCCCACTTCGTCGAGGAAGAGCGTGCCACCCTGCGCCGCCTCGACGCGGCCGGCGCGCTCGCCGGTGGCGCCGGAGAAGGCCCCGCGCACATGGCCGAACAGCTCGCTCTCGGCCAGCGTCTCGGGCAGCGCGGCGCAGTTGACCTGCACCAGCGGCCGGTCGCGCCGCGCCGACAGGCGGTGCAGCCGGCGCGCGAACAGCTCCTTGCCCACGCCGGTCTCGCCCAGCAGCAGCACCGGCAGGTCGCTCTCGGCCACCACGCGGCTTTCCTCCAGCAGCTGGCGCATGGCCGGGCTGTGCGCGGTGATCTCCCAGTCGGCCTCGGCCGGCGTGGACAGGGCCGAGGCCTCGTCCGCGCCGCCACGCGCGGCGCCGTCGCGGCCCTGCCGCAGCGCCTCGTTCTCGCGCTCGAGCCGGGTCACGCGCACGCAGGCCTCGGCCCAGGCGGCCGCCTCGGTCAGGCGGTGGCGTGCGGCGGCGTCGAAGCGCCCGGGGGTCAGGCCGTCCAGCGTCAGGGCGCCCCAGGGGCGGCCGTCCTGCTGCAGGCGCAGCCCCATGCAGTCGTGCACCGGCAGGGGCTGGCCCTGGCGGGCGTCGATCAGGCCGTCGTAGGGGTCGCTCAGGCGGCTGTCCTGCTCGAAGGCCACCACCTCGGCCGAGGCCAGGATGGCCGCCAGCCGCGGGTGCTCGTGCAGGCGGAAGCGCCGCCCCAGCGCATCGCGCACCAGCCCGGCACTGGCCAGCGGACGCAGGCTGGCCGGCTCGCCGGGCTCGAGGGCGAGCAGGGCCACCGCGTCGCAGCCGAAGGCGTCGCGCAGCCGGTCCACCAGATGCTGCAGCCGCAGGGCGGCGGGCATCCAGACCGTGAGGTCGTGCAGCAGGATCGAAGGGTTCATGGTCGCTTTCACCGCATGGGGTGGAAAGTACCTGCCCGATCCCGGGGTGAAAATGACCTGCTTCAAGATAAGTCGTTGATTTTCCTGACCGGTGTCCGGGCCCGGGTCTTGCGCAAGGTCCTCGCATTCCCTGCAGGAGGCATTGCGATGCACACTTCGACTCCCTCTTCGCTGCACGCGCGGACCGCGGCGCCCGTGCTGCCGCAGCCCGGCCACGAGGCCTGGTCGGTGGGCGACCTGGCCGCACCGGCGAGCCGCGTCCACCCCGACCTGGCGCTGCTGCGCCGCGCCTTCGCCCCGGCCCGGCCGGCCGATGCCACGCTCGAGCGCCTGCGCACGCACGGGCTGGTGCTGCGCCACGAGATCGGCGCTTTCGACCTGCCTGGGCCGGCCCAGCCGGTGCCGGCCTGGTGGCTGCTGCGGCGCGGGCGCATGGCGCTGGGCTGGCAGGCCGAGCCGGGCCAGTTCGTCGAGCGCCAGCTGATCGGCCCGGGCGACTGGCTGGACGTGGCCGGCGCCCTGTCGAGCCCGCCGGCCTGGGTGGATGCCGCGCAGTGCCGCACGCCGGTGGAGCTGCTCGCGCTGCCGCTGCGCAGCCTGTTCGACGCCTGTGCCGAGGACCCGGCGCTGATGCGGGCGGTGGGCGAGCTGCTGGCCGGCCGGGTGCGCCACCTCAGCGACACCCTGCACGACGTGGTCACCGCCGACGTGCCGGCCCGCCTGGCGCGCTGGCTGCTGCGCCGCGTGGAAGGCGCGGTGGCCGGCGGGCTGGCGGCGCCGCGCCTGGTGCTCACCGAGCTGAAGCAGGCCATCGCCGCGCAGCTGGGCACGACCTCGGAGACCTTCTCGCGTGCGCTGCGCCGCCTGGCCGATGCCGGCGTCGTGCAGGTGCGCGGCTACGAGCTGACCCTGCTGGACCTGCCGGCGCTGCAGGCCATCGCCTACCCGGACGGCAGCGGCGGTCGCGCCCGGCAGTCCTTCGCCGGTGCGCGACGCCGCCCGCTCGCCGCGGCCTGAGACGGGGTTCCGCAGGGGTCGGACCGGACCGCGCAGCCGCTAAGCTCGCGGCTCCCGCCGAGGTTCCCCTGCCGATGTCCACTGCCGTTCCCCGCCCTCAGCCCACCCGGGCCTGGCTGCCCGCCGAAGGGGTCGTGATCCTCGCCGGGGTGACCGCGGCGCTGCACGTGGGCAAGCTGCCGCCGGCGCTGCCGCTGCTGCGCGAGACCCTCGGGGTGACGCTGCTGCAGGCGGGCTTCCTGCTCTCGCTGGTGCAGCTGGCGGGCATGACGCTGGGCCTGCTGGTCGGCATGGCCGCCGACGGGCTGGGGCTGCGGCGCAGCCTGCTGGCCGGGCTGCTGATCCTGGCCGCGGCCAGCGCGCTGGGTGGGCTGGCGACGGCGCCCGGGCCGCTGCTGCTGCTGCGCGCGGTCGAAGGTGCGGGCCTGCTGCTGGCCACGCTGCCGGCGCCCAGCCTGATCCGCCGGCTGGTGCCGGGCGAACACCTGAGCCGCCGGCTCGGCCTCTGGGGCGCCTACATGCCCACCGGCAGCGCGCTGGCATTGCTGCTGGGGCCCTGGGTGCTGGCGGGGCTGCCCTGGCCGGCCTGGTGGTGGGGCCTGGCACTGCTCACGGCGGCGATGGCCGTCTGGGTGGCGCGGGCGGTGCCGCCCGATCCGCGGCGCCCGCGGGCCGGGGCGGCGCCGGCGGCAGCGGCGTCGGCCGGCGCTGTGCTGCCCTGTGCGCCCGCTGCGCCCGCTGTGCCGGGCTGGAGCGACCGGCTGCGCCGGACGCTGGGGGCGCGGGGGCCCTGGCTGGTGGCGCTGGCCTTCGCCGCCTACTCCAGCCAGTGGCTGGCGGTGATCGGCTTCCTGCCGACCCTCTATGCCCAGGCCGGCCTGGCCGGGCCGCTGGCCGGCGCGCTCACCGCGCTGGCCTCGGCGGCCAACATCGTCGGCAACGTCGGCGCCGGTCGACTGCTCTGGCGCGGCTGGAGCGCGCCGCGGCTGCTGGCGATCGGCTACGCCACGATGGCCGTGGGCGCGCTGCTGGCCTTCGCCCTGCCGGCCGATGCCGGCGCCTGGGCCGCGCCGCTGCGCTACGCGGCGGTGCTGCTCTTCTCGGCGGTGGGCGGGCTGATCCCGGGGGCGCTGTTCTCGCTGGCAGTGCGCCTGGCGCCGGGCGAGCACAGCGTGTCGACCACGGTGGGCTGGGTGCAGCAGTGCTCGTCGCTGGGCCAGTTCGCCGGCCCGCCGCTGGTGGCGGCCGTGGCCAGCGCGGTCGGCGGCTGGCAGTGGACCTGGGGGGTCACGGGCAGCGCCTCGCTGCTGGGGCTGGGGCTGGCGGCGGCGATCGCCGGGGAGCTGCGGCGCAGCGTCCGCTGACGCGCGGGCCCCTTCCTTGCCCTTCCGCGCCCGTTCCGCGCCCGCTCAGCGCCGCCCCAGCCACCAGCCCAGGGCCAGCAGCGCCACCAGTGCCAGGGCGGCCAGCAGCGGCAGCCCGCGGCGGGGGGCGGCAGGGGCCGCCCGACGGCGACCGGCGCCGGCGCGTTCGGCGCGGGACGGTGCCTCTTCGGGCCAGGCGCGCTCGGCGCGCAGCCGGCCCTTCTCGTCCCGGCCGACCAGGCAGGTCAGCCGGTCGCCTTCCCGCGGCGTGCGGCTGCCCGGCGGCAGGGCGCGCACATGCAGGAACAGGTCCGGCCCGCCGCCGTCGGGCTGCACGAAGCCGTAGGCCTGCTCGGCCTTCCAGTGCTTCAGGGTGCCCGGCGTGCGGGCACCGTTCGCCAGCGCCCGTTCGGACCGTTCGGACGGCGGCGGCGGCCGGCGCGCGGCGCCCGCACCCGATCCGGCCGGGGCGGGGGCGCTGCGGGGGGCGATCTGCGCCTCGACGCGGGCATCCACCGAGACCTCGCGTGCGGCCTGCTCGCGCTCGGCCTGCGAGAGCAGGTTTTCCCAGTCTTCCAGTGCGGCGATGCCGTCCACACGCAGCCGCAGGATCTCGGCGCGAGCGGCGGAGGCGCGGTCGTCGCGCTGCACCAGCAGCTTGGCCGCCAGCGCGCGGTCCTGCGTCACGATGCACAGCGGCCGGCGGCCCTGCTCCTTGCGCAGCAGCAGCTCGAGGGCCGGATCGGCGTAGGAGTCGACCACGCCCCGCGGGCCGCGCGTGTCGTCGTGGTCGACGACCAGTCCGGCGTCGGCCAGCATCGTCAGGGCCCTCAGGCCGTCGGCGGCCCGGGCCACCCGGGCCGGGTCGTCCTGGGCCTGGGCGTGGCGCATCAGTTCGCCGCGCACCCGGCGCAGCACCCAGACGCGCCCGGCCGGCGCCGTGGGGCGCACCGCGGTCAGCCGCGGCAGCAGCTCGCGCTCGAAGAAGCGCCGCGCGGTCTGGCGCTGGCTGAACATCAGCGCCGAGGTGTCCGGCACGAAGAGGTAGCCGCGCTCCACCAGATCGGCCAGCCGACGCTGCTGCTCGGCGCTGGCGCGTGGCTTGTGGGCGCGCCGGGCCGGCGCCGGGGCCGGCGTGCGGCGCGTGGCCGGCTCGGCGGTGCCCACTGGCTGCGGGCGTGGCACGGTGGCGTCAGGCGCTGGGGCCGGCCCGGGTGGGGACGTGCCGCTGTGCGGCGGAGTCGGCAGTGCCACCGGCAGCGCCACCAGCTGGCCGCGTTCGATGCGCAGGCACAGCGGTGCGGCGCGCGCTGCGTCCCAGTGCGCCGGGCCGAGCATCTGCAGCGCGGCATCGCGCGACTGGGTGATCAGGCAGCCGCCCCGGTCCGCGTCGAACAGGCCGAAGAAGCGTGCCATCGCGGCCGGCTTCATCCCTTCGGGCAGCGGCGCGTGCCGTACCGTCACCAGCAGGCCCGCCTGGATCCAGGACTGCAGCTGCGTGCGCACCTGCAGGGCCCGGGCATGCCCGGGTGCCTCGGGGTCGCCGGCCAGCGCGTCGAGCGCGTCCACGTCGTGCTTCAGCAGGTGCAGGCGCTGGCGCGCCGCCCGCAGGGCGGGCTGCAGCGTCTGGTCGAGCGTCTCGACGCCGAGGTGGGTGAGCAGGCTGTGCAGGTCGATCAGGACCGGCTCGCTGTGGCAGACCGCTTCGGGCGAGACGCCGCGGTCGGCCCGAGGAGGGCGGGTGGCCGGGGCGGCCGGCGAGTCCCCTGAATCCGGTGAGTCCGGTGAGTCCGGCAAGTCCGGTCGGGCGGTGTCGCTGCGCATGCAATCCCTGTGCGGTGTTCGGCGTTCTGGTCCGGCGCAGCGCCGGCCTGCCCCTGCGGGCCGGCCAGGCGCGGCCTTGGGGCCGAATTATCGTCAGGCCGCCGCCGGCGCCGAGCGCGCCGGGGCTCGCCGGACCGGCCGCAGCGTTACTTCGTCAACCCCGCATACACCTGCGCCAGCCGGTGCACCAGGTCCTGCGGGCGGTGCACCAGCGCATAGCCCTGCTGGCCGAAGAGCATCGGCAGGTAGTCGTGCGCCGCCTCGTCGATGGTGACGCAGAACGGCGTCAGGCCGGCGTCGCGGGCGGACTGCACCGCGTGGCGGGTGTCTTCCAGGCCGTAGCGGCCTTCGTAGACGTCCAGGTCGTTGGGCTTGCCGTCGGTGAGGATGAGCAGCAGGCGCTGGCGCTCGGGGCGTTCGGCCAGACGCAGCGTGGCGTAGCGCAGCGCGGCGCCCATGCGGGTGTAGTAGCCGGGCTTGATGGCGCCCACGCGGGCGCGCGCCGCCTCGCTCCAGCCCTCGTCGAAGCCCTTGAGGTGCTGGATGCGCACGTTCTGCCTCCGCACCGAGCTGAAACCGAGCATCTCGAAGGGGTCGCCGCCGGCGTGCAAGGCCTCGCCGAAGACGTAGAGCGCCTCGCGGATGATGTCGACGACGCGCTGCTCGGGCGCGGCGCTGGCGGCTTCGGCCGCGGCATCGACGCTGCGGCCGATCTTCCAGAGCTTGCTCGAGGCCGAGCTGCGCGGCGTCTGGCCGCCGCCGTGCCAGACGTAGGCGTCGGTGGACAGCGACAGGTCGGCCAGCAGCAGCGTGGCCAGGCTGCGCTCGCTGCGCACCTGGCGGGTGTAGACCGCCGGGGCGGCCTGGCGGGCGCTGCCGGCGCCGCCCTCGACCTGGTGGCGCACCCAGGCGTCCAGGTCGATCTCCTCGCCGTCGGGCTGGGCACGCGCGGGCCGGGGCGCGGCGCGCAGCACCTCGAGGCGGCGGCGCACGCGGCGCGCGGTGGCGCGCAGTTCGGGGGAGGGGAGGAAGGGGGCGCCGGGCTGGGCGATCAGGCACTGCACGCTGCAGTGTTCGGGCTGCAGGCTGCGGCGCTTCCAGTCCCATTCGGGCAGGCGGATGCCGGGGCCCAGGGGGCGGTCGTCGGCGGCCGCGCTGGGCAGGTCGAGGTCGAACTTGACGCGCGAGGCGGCCCGCTCGCCGTCCGGGGCCACGGCGATGACCTCCATGTCGTCGGCGGCGGCCAGGGCGTCGGGGTTCTCGTCCTCGTCGCTGGCGCGGTTGACCTTGACGAAGTCGCCCCAGCTGAGGATGGACTCGGCACGGAAGAACATCACCAGCGGCGCGTTGTGGCGCTCGTCGCGGACTTCCTCGGCGTGGCGGCGCTTGCGGTCGGCCTGCGCGGCGGCGCGGGCGGCGGGGTCACGCGCCGCGTCGTCGCCGGGGTCCTGCCGCGGCGCGGCGTGGGCCGGCAGGCCGTCCGCCGCGAAGTCCAGCCAGAGCCACACCGGCGCCACGTCGCCGGCCTGCAGCTGCTCGGCCGCGGTATCGGCCGGTGCGGCCACGGAATCGGCCGGTACAGCCGGCGCCGGTCCGGTGCCGATGCTGCGGCGCAGCGCGGCCTGCACCGCGCGCTCGGCCTCGGCGGCCGCGCCGCGCAGGCTGTGTGGGTCCGGGCGCAGGGCGAGCTGGGCCTCGACCAGCCGGGCGTGGCGCGCCCGCAGGCCCGGAAAGCGTTGCAGGGCGCGTTCGCTGGCGCGCAGGTTGGCGGCGATCCAGCCGCGTGACGGCGGTGCCGCCGTGTCCGGCCCGCTCTGCTCGTCCTGCTCGGCTTGCTCGGCCTGGGAGGCGGCCAGGGCGGCCAGCCAGAGGTAGAGGGCGCGGTTGAGCTCGGCGTCGGGGAAGACGGCGATGCGGGCCGGCAGGGCCAGCGTCTCGGCCTCCAGGCGGGGCAGTTCGGCATGGGTGCCGCTGCCGGCCACGCGCTGCAGCCAGCCGCGCGTGCCGCCGACCCGCCGGGCGGCGGCGCTGCTCAGCCGCACGGCGCCCGGGCCGCCGCCGGCGCGGAAGAGCATGCCGATGGCGCGCGCCATGTCGGGCAGCGCGACGGCGGCCTGCGCATGCTCGCGGGCCGCGGCGCGGGTGATGAAGCGGTGCCATTGCTGGCCGACCCACTCTTCCATCAGAGCTCCTCGGGGAGGGTGCCGGCGCGGGCGCGCCGTGGCGTGTCCCGTTCGGCGTCCAGTTCGGCGCGGCGCTGCCGCAGGGTTTCGGCCACCGCATCGGCGCCGATCTGCCAGGTCAGCAGGGGGGCGCGCTGCTGCGCGCCCTGCGAGGTTTCGCAGGCGCTCAGGCACTGGCCGCACTGCACGCAGGAGAACATCATCCGCTTGATGTTGCGCGCGTTCAGGCGCATCGGGCAGCCGCCGTCGCAGGCCGATCCGTCGGGGAAGACCGGTGTGCTGCAGCTGCGGCAGTCGCGCGCCTTGCGGCGCTCGAAGGCCACCACCATGCCCTTCGGGTTGGCCATCCAGGCCAGGCTCTGGAACAGGCCGACGGCGCAGCCGAAGCGGCAGAACAGGTGCCGGGCGAAGGCGAACTCGAGGGTGAAGACGAGGGTGCCGGCGATCAGGAAGCGGGCCTGGTTGGGCGTGGACGTGCCCGACAGCAGGCGGCTCCAGAGTTCGGCCGGCGGCAGCAGGTAGCTCAGCAGCGTGATGCTCCACAGGAAGCCGAAGGCCAGGCAGCCCAGCCCGAACAGCGGCCACCAGCGCCGCTGCGGGGCGCGGTCGGCACGCGGGGTGGGGCGGCGGTCCCAGAGGCTGTACCTGGCACTGGCGCGGTGCAGGGCCTGGTTGAGCGTCTCGACGATGGAGAAATGCGGGCAGAGCCAGCCGCAGTACAGCCGCCCGTAGCGCCAGGCCACTGCCATGAAGGCGGCCACGAAGAGGATCCCGGGCAGGAAGGCGCGCAGCAGGATCGAGACGGCGGCCTCGTCGGCGCTGAGCCGCCCGGCGCGGAAGTCGTCGATGCCCAGCGACCAGCGCTGGCCGAGGAACCAGAGCTGCGCCTCGTTCAGGTCGAAGCGCAGCCAGTCCAGCGCGGGGGCGACCAGGAAGAGGGCGAAGAAGCCCAGTTGAAAGAGGCGACGGCGACGCTGCAGGGACAGGGAGGAGGAGACAGGAGCAGCCAAGGAAGTCGCCGTCGCGGAAAACGGGGGAATCGAATGCGCAGGGGTCGGCATGGGCGGTTTCGCGGCATGCGACCCGTGAAGAAGCGCTGGCGCGGCCGTCGCGGCGGCGGCGTCAGCCGGGGATCACCGCCGCCACCACCTCGGCCAGGGCCGCGGCGGTGTCGGCGTCGTCGGTCAGCGCGTCGACGATGGCGGCGCGGCAGGCCGTGGGCAGGGCCACGCCGGCGGCCGCCAGGCGCGCAGCCATCACCAGCGCCCGGGTGCTGACGGTTTCCTCCAGGTCGTGGTCGGTCAGCCGCCGCAGCGCCTGCGCCAGCTGCACCAGCTGCTGTGCCACGTCGGCGCTCACGCCGGCCTCGGCCTCGACGATGGCGCGTTCTACCGCCGCATCGGGGTAGCCGAAGTTCAGCGCGACGAAGCGCTGCCGGGTGCTGGGCTTGAGGCTCTTGAGCAGGTTCTGGTAGCCCGGGTTGTAGGAGATGACCAGCATGAACGCCGGCGGCGCGGCGAGCAGCTCGCCGGTGCGCTCGATGGGCAGCACGCGCCGGTCGTCGGCCAGCGGGTGCAGCACCACCGTGGTGTCCTTGCGGGCTTCCACCACCTCGTCGAGGTAGCAGATCGCGCCGGCGCGCACCGCGCGGGTGAGCGGGCCGTCGTTCCACAGCGTGTTGCCGTCGCCGATCAGGTGGCGGCCGACCAGGTCGGCCGCGCTCAGGTCGTCGTGGCAGCTCACGGTGACGAGCGGGCGGCCCAGGCGGGCGGCCATGTGCTCGACGAAGCGGGTCTTGCCGCAGCCCGTGGGGCCCTTGATCAGCACCGGCAGGCGCTGGCGGTGGGCCTGCGCGAAGAGGGCGACCTCGCCGCCCTGCTCGGCGTAGTAGGGCAGGGCGGGCCGGGACGCGTCGATCGCCGCCGGCGCCCCCGCCAGGGCGGCGGCGACATGGCGGGCACTGCTGAACTCCATCATGGGCTCCGGGGCAGGGGGCTGCGGTCGTCAGGCGCGGCGGGCCGGCACCGCACGGGCGGTGGCACCGTTGCCGACTTCGGCCACTTCGGGTTCGTCGTTGCCGACGAAGAAGCTGGCCAGGTAGACGATCAGGCCGACCAGGAACATCAGGCCGCCGACCACACGCGTCCAGTAGAAGAACGTCAGCTGGTCCTGCGTGGCCATGAAGCCCATTGCACCGCTCTCGGGCAGGCGCTGCAGCCAGACCTGCAGGATGCCTGCGCCGGTGAGTGCCAGCACCATCACGCTCATGCCGATGGTCATGATCCAGAAGCTCCACATCTCGAAGCTCTGCGCGCGGCGCGGGGCGGCGATGCGTCCGCGCAGCGTGGGCATGGCGTAGCTGATCAGCGTGATCACCACCAGCACGTAGGCACCGTAGAAGGCCAGGTGGCCGTGCGCCGCGGTGACCTGCGAGCCGTGGGTGTAGTAGTTGACCGGCGACAGGGTGTGGATGAAGCCCCACAGGCCGGCACCCAGGAAGCCCATCACCGCGGTGCCCACCGCCCAGAGCACGGCGGCCTGGTTCGGGTGTTCACGGCGACGACGCTGCACCATGTTGAAGGCGAAGACCGTCATCATGAAGAAGGGGATGGGCTCCAGCGCCGAGAAGATGCTGCCGATCCACTGCCAGTAGCCGGGCAGGCCGATGAAGTAGAAGTGGTGGCCGGTGCCCAGGATGCCCGTCATCAGCGCGAAGGCGATGATCACATACAGCCACTTGTCGATCACCTCGCGGTCCACGCCGGTGGTCTTGACCAGCACGAAGGCCAGCAGGGCGCCGAGGATCAGTTCCCACACGCCTTCCACCCAGAGGTGCACGACGAACCACCAGTACATCTTGTCGCGCACCAGGTTGTGCGGGTTGACGAAGCTGAACAGGAACAGCACCGCCAGCCCCCACAGGCCGAGCAGCAGCACCAGCGAGATGCTGGTCTTGCGGCCCTTCAGCACCGTCATGCTGATGTTGTAGAGGAAGGCCAGCGCGACCACCACGATGCCCAGCTTGGTCGGCAGCGGCTGCTCGAGGAACTCGCGCCCCATCGTCTGCAGCAGGTCGTTGCCGGTCAGCTCGGCGAGCTTGGCGTAGGGCACCGCCAGGTAGCCGACGATGGTCAGCGCGCCGGCGACGAGGAAGATCCAGAACAGCGCGATCGCCAGCTTGGGGCTGTGCAGTTCGGTCTCGGCCTCTTCGGGGACCATGTAGTAGGCCGCGCCCATGAAGCCGAACAGCAGCCAGACGATCAGCAGGTTGGTGTGGACCATGCGCGCCTGGTTGAACGGGATGTAGGGGAAGAACAGGTCCCCGATCACGTACTGCAGGCCCAGGGTGACGCCGAACAGGATCTGTGCGGCAAAGAGTGCCAGTGCCGCCACGAAGTACAGCTTCGCGACCGACTGGCTCTTGTATTTCAGAACCGGTGTGTTCATGAGAGGTGCTCCTTCGCTGGGCCTCAGCCTTCGATGTTGGGCGGCCACTTGTTCGTGTCGATCTCGCCGGTCCACTTCAGGAACTCGACCAGGTCGTCGAGCTGCTGGTCGTCGAGATTGAACTGCGGCATCTGGCGGCGCCCGGGGCTGTGGGTGGGCTGGGCCTTCATCCAGGCCTTGATGAAGTCGCCGCCGCGGCGCTTGTAGACGTTGCCCAGCTCGGGGGCGAAGTACGCGCCCTCGCCCAGCAGGGTGTGGCAGCCGATGCAGTTGCGCGTTTCCCAGATCTTCTTGCCGGCCACCACCGCGGGGGTGATCGCCTGCGCATTGGAGCGCTGGGGAATCTTGCGTTCTGTGTCGAACACCAGGACAACGAACAGCAGGGTGAAGAACACCGCGCCGCCGTAGAACATGTTGCGGGCCATCTGTTTGGTGAACCCGCTCTGACTTTGGCTCATGGAGGCCTCCTCGGATCGTGGTGTCGACAGCCTAGGGATTCACTCGGGTACTTTCCTTGAAGCGGTTCAAGGATCGGGGTGGGCCCGCCTCGACGGGGCCGGCGGTGGCGCGGTCATGGCCAGCCAGCGGCCCGGATGCACCGCCCAGGCCAGGGCGACGACGGCGAAGGCCAGCGCCGCCAGCGTGCGCCACAGGCCGGCACCGGCAGGGTCCTGGCTGTGCCACAGCGCTGCAACGAGGCGGGCTGCTGTGGCGAACTGGAGCAGGCCGAAGGTGGCGCGCAGCATGCGGTCGATCGCCACGGCGCGGCCCTGGCGCGTCACGGTGATCCGCGCGGCCATCGCCAGCAGCGTGCTGGCCATGAAGCCCAGCGTCACCGCATGCAGCGAGGCCTCGCCCAGCCCGCCCGGCGGTCGGCCGGCCGCGCGCAGGCCCTGCGCGGCGGCCTCCAGCCCGCCCGCCAGCACCCACCAGAGCAGCGCGCGCTGCAGCAGGCGAGGCAGGTCGCTGCGCAGGGCCCGGCGCAATGCGGGGTCCAGCAGGGCCCGCAGCAGCGCGACCGCCAGGGCGGCCTGCAGCAGTGCAAGGCTCCCCTGCCAGAGGCCCGGGCGCGCCACGCCGAGCAGGTCCAGCCCCTCGTCCAGGCCCCGCAGCCAGGCCCCGGCCAGCAGCGGCCCGAGCAGGCCCCACCCGCCGGTGTGACCGGATCCGTGCAGGAAGGGCGTGAGCCGATGCGCCGCCACCAGGAAGACCGTGGCCGCGCCGCCCCACAGCCCCAGGCGCACCGCCAGCCGCAGCAGGTGGGTCGATTCCAGCGCCAGCGCCGTGGCGGCCAGCCAGAGCGCCAGCGCGATGACCGCCATGCCCAGCGCGATGCCGCCGGCGTGCCGCCGGTCGGCCGCCCTGCTGCGTTGCAGCAGGACGATGAAGTGCGCCGCCAGCCCGGTCCAGCCGGCGGCGCTGGCCGCCAGCGCTGCCGCGGCCAGCGCGGCGTGCCCGTGCAGTCCGACGGGCAGCAGCAGCCAGCCGGCGCACCAGGGCAGGGCCGGCCCGCGCAGCCGCGTCATGGCCGGGGCCGGCTGCTGCAGCCACAGGGGTGCGGCCGTGAAGGCGAAGCCGGCCATGAAGGCCGGCATGAAGCCCAGCACGAAGAACAGCCCGTGCGCGGCGGGCGCCGCGACGGCCCAGGCGCTGCCCAGGCCCCGTGACGGCGCCAGCGTCACCGCCAGCCACCACAGGGCGGCCTCGCACCAGACCAGCGTGCCGACGGCAAAGTACAGCCGGTGCGGCTGCGCGACGAGCTGCCGCAGGGCGGCCCGCAGCCGCCCCGGGACGCGTGGGGGCGTCACCGGCGCGGCCGGCTCCTGCACGAGGGCTCAGGCCGGGACCGGCTGCGTCCAGGCCTGCCGCAGGGGCGGCACCGCCGCCAGGCGCTCGCGCAGGGCCACCACCTCGCCGACCAGGATCAGCGCGGGCGCCTGCACGGCCTCGGCCGCCACGCGCTGCGGCAGGTCGGCCAGCGTGGCGGCGATGCAGCGCTGGCCGGGCTGGCAGGCGCGTTCCACCACCGCCGCGGGCGTGTGCGCCGGCAGGCCATGCGCGACCAGCTCGCGGCAGATCTGCGCCAGGCGGCTCAGGCCCATGTAGATCACCAAGGTCTGGTGCGGCCGGGCCAGCGCGGCCCAGTCCACCTCCGGTGCCTCGGGGTCGTCGCCCAGCCGCAGCGCGGCGGGGACGTCGGCGCGGCCGTGGCCGGTGACGAAGGTTAGCGCGGTCGCATGGTCGCGGTGGGTCAGCGGGATGCCGGCCGCCGCCGCCGCGCCCTGCGCCGCGCTGATGCCGGGGATGACCTCGAAGGGAATGCCGGCGGCGGCCAGCGCCAGGGCCTCCTCGCCGCCGCGGCCGAACACGTAGGGGTCGCCGCCCTTCAGGCGCAACAGGGTGTGGCCGCTGCGTGCCAGCTGCAGCATCAGCTCGATGATGCCGGCCTGGCTCATGCGGTGGTGGCCGCAGCGCTTGCCCACGTCGATGCACTGCGCCTCGGGCGGCAGCAGGGCCAGGATCCCGGGGGCGACCAGCTGGTCGTGCAGGACCAGGCGGGCCTGGCCGATGCGGCGGGCTGCGGCGACGGTGAGCAGTTCCGGATCACCCGGACCGGCACCGACCAGACTGACGCGGCCGGGCGCCGGTGCCGGGCCGCAGGCCAGCAGGAGGGAGGGGTCGTCCAGCAGTTTCATCGGCAGATCCCGGCGCGCCGCCGGGCCAGGGAGATCGACGCCTGCATCGTCGACGCTGCCTCCCGGGCCGTCCTTGAACTGGTTCAAGGGTGGCCCTGCCCGATGAAGGGGCTTGTCCGCCGGCGCGGCCGGGCCGGTGCCCGACCTGGGCGCTCTCGGGGAAACGCCGGGCGGCCCCAGGTATCTGGGCCCCCCGTGGGAGCGGGCTGGGCACCGCCCGGCCCTGGGGCACTCAGGATCAGCCGTTGGCCACCGGGCGCAGGTGGCTGGCGCCGCACAGCGCCGGGAAGCGCTGGCGGATCGAGGCCTCGATGCCCGCCGCGTCCAGCCCGCAGTGGGCCAGCAGCAGGGCGGGGTCGCCGTGCTCGATGAAGCGGTCGGGCAGGCCGAGGGTGAGCACCGGCAGCTTCAGGCCGGCGGCCTGCAGGGCCTCCAGCACCGCCGCACCGGCGCCGCCGGGCAGGCAGCCCTCCTCGACGGTCACCAGGGCGTCGTGGCTGCGCGCCAGGCGCTCGAGCAGCGCCAGGTCGAGCGGCTTGACGAAGCGCATGTTGGCCACCGTGGCGTCCAGGGCCTCGGCGGCCTGCAGGGCCGGGTAGAGCAGCGGGCCGAAGGCCAGGATGGCCAGGCGCCGCCCGCTGCCCGGCGCCGCGGCGGTCTCGCGGCGCAGCTCGCCCTGGCCCCAGGGCAGTTCGTCGAGCGTGGCCGGCACCGGCAGGCCGGCGCCGCTGCCGCGCGGGTAGCGCACCGCCACCGCCCCCCCGTGGCGGTAGGCGGTGGTCAGCGCCCGGCGCGTCTCGGGCTCGTCGGCCGGGGCGATCAGCGACACGTTCGGGATGCAGCGCAGGTAGGCGATGTCGTAGGCGCCGGCATGCGTGGCCCCATCTGCGCCCACCAGGCCGGCGCGGTCCAGCGCGAAGACCACCGACAGGTTCTGCAGCGCCACGTCGTGGATCAGCTGGTCGTAGGCGCGCTGCAGGAAGGTCGAGTAGATCGCCACCACCGGCTTGAGTCCCTCGCAGGCCAGGCCGGCGGCGAAGGTGACGGCATGCTGCTCGGCGATGCCCACGTCGTGGTAGCGCTCCGGAAAGCGGCGGTGGAACTCGACCATGCCCGAGCCCTCGCGCATCGCCGGGGTGATGGCCACCAGCTTCGGGTCGGCCGCGGCCATGTCGCACAGCCACTGGCCGAAGACCTGCGTGAAGGTGGGCTTGGGCGGCGTGGCCGGCTTCTGCAGGCCCACGCGGGGGTCGAACTTGCCCGGGCCGTGGTAGGCGATCGGGTCGGCCTCGGCCAGCTTGTAGCCGTAGCCCTTCTTCGTGACCACGTGCAGGAACTGTGCCCCGGGCTTGTCGCGCAGGTTCTCGAGCGTGGGGATCAGCGCGTCGAGGTCGTGGCCGTCGATCGGGCCGACGTAGTTGAAGCCCAGCTCCTCGAAGATGGTGCCCGGCACCACCATGCCCTTGGCATGCTCCTCGAAGCGGCGCGCCAGCTCGAACAGCGGCGGGGCGTTCTTCAGCACGCTCTTGGCGCTCTCGCGGGCGGCGGCGTAGAACTTGCCGCTCATCAGCCGGGCCAGGTACTTGTTGAGCGCGCCCACCGGCGGGCTGATCGACATGTCGTTGTCGTTCAGGATCACCAGCAGGTTCGGCAGCCGGCCGGCATGCGGGATGCCGGCGTTGTTCAGCGCCTCGAAGGCCATGCCGGCGGTCATCGCGCCGTCGCCGATGATGGCCACCACGCGGCGCTTCTCGCCCTGCAGCTGCGCGCCCAGGGCCATGCCCAGGGCGGCGGAGATCGAGGTGGAGGAGTGGCCGGTGCCGAAGGTGTCGTACTCGCTCTCGCTGCGGCGCGGGAAGCCCGACAGGCCGTCGAGCTGGCGCAGCGTGTGCATGCGGTCGCGCCGGCCGGTGAGGATCTTGTGCGGATAGGTCTGGTGGCCCACGTCCCAGACCAGGCGGTCGTCGGGGGTGTGGAAGACGTGGTGCAGCGCCACCGTCAGCTCCACCGTGCCGAGGTTGGACGACAGGTGGCCGCCGGTGCGCGAGACGCTGTGCAGCAGGTAGTCGCGCAGCTCGGTGGCCAGCTGCTGCAGTTCCGCGCGCGAGAGCCGGCGCACGTCGGCCGGGCTGTCGATGCGCGACAGCAGCGGGTGGGCAGGGGCAGTGTTCATCGCAGGTTCACAGCAAGGGGCATGCCGACCTGGCGGGACGGCCGCGGGATTTCAGGCTCTCAGGACTCGCGCTCGACCACCCGGTCGGCCAGCATCGCCAGCCAGCGCTGGTCGGGCACCGCGCTGGCCTGCAGCGCACTGCGCGCGCGTGCATGCAGCGCATCGGCGCGGGCGCGGGCGCCGTCCAGGCCGAGCAGGGAGACATAGGTGGGCTTGTTCTGGTCGGCGTCCTTGCCGGCGGTCTTGCCGAGCACGTCGGAGGCCTGGGTGACGTCGAGGATGTCGTCGACCACCTGGAAGGCCAGGCCGATCGCCGCGCCGTAGTCCGACAGGGCCTGCCAGGCGGTGGCGTCGCAGCGGCCGCAGGCGGCGCCCATCAGCACGCTGGCCTGCAGCAGGGCACCGGTCTTGCGGCGGTGCATGTCCTGCAGGGCGTGCTCGTCGAGCTGCTGGCCGACGCTGGCCAGGTCGATGGCCTGTCCGCCGGCCATGCCCTGCACGCCCGAGGCCCGCGCCAGCAGGCTGCACAGCCGGGCCTGCAGGGCCAGGGCGGTCAGGTCGTCGCCGTCGACCTCGGGGGTCAGCACCTCGAAGGCCAGCGCCTGCATCGCGTCGCCGGCGAGCATGGCGCGCGCTTCGCCGTACTGCACATGCACGGTGGGTTTGCCGCGCCGCAGCACGTCGTTGTCCATGCAGGGCATGTCGTCGTGGATCAGCGAGTAGGCGTGGATGAGTTCCACCGCGCAGGCCGCGCGCAGCGCCAGATCGCCGTCGCCCTCGACCGCCTGGGCGGCGGCCAGCACCAGCAGAGGACGCAGCCGTTTGCCGCCGTCGAGCACGCCGTAGCGCATCGCCTCGCCCAGGCCGGCCGGGGCGTCCGCGGGCACGAGTTCGTCGAGCCGGGCCTCCACGCGCGCAAGCTGCGTCCGGGCCCAGGCATCGAAAGCCGATCGGATCATGAGAGGATTCCTTGCTGCGCGGCGGCCCCGGCAGTCGAAGCGGCGCCGGGGGCGGCGCGGGCGGGCCGGACGGTCATGGGGCGTCGCTCCAGGGCTGCAACTGGCCGTTGTCCAGCACCCGAACCTGCTGCTCCACCGCGTCCAGCCGGGCACGGCACCAGGCCAGCAGTTCGGCGCCGCGCCGGTAGCCGTCGAGCAGCTGCTCGAGGGGCAGCTGGGCGCCTTCCATGGCCTGCACGAGCCGATCCAGCTCGGCCAGGGCGGCCTCGTAGCTGGCCGGCTCGGCCGTGGGGGTGGGGGCGCTGGCGCGTTTGGACATGGGCAGAGGGGAAACCCGTCATTGTAGGCCTGCCCCCCGTGTCCGGCGGGGTGCCCCTGCAAGCGCTGCGGCAAGGCGTGCCGAGTTGGCGCCGGCGTGCCCGGGCCACCAGGCGCGCGGGGCGAGCGCCGGGTGGCCGTGCCGACGACGTCCGGCCGAGTGCCGGGACGCGGCGAGCGGGGGACGGCTAGAATCGCCGGTTCGCCTTGGGCGTCCTCCCACCCCGGCCCGCAGCCTGCCGACCCTTCCCCCGGGGCGGCGTCGTCAGGTTGTGTCCATCCGCCCAGGTCCGGGCCGATCCGGGTGGTGGTTCGACATGCATTTTTGGAGATCCTGGGGATCATGTCCGACCTGAGCCTCGCGCAGACCGCGCTGCAAAGAAGTCGCACTCAACTGCCGGTGACGAGCTATTTCGACCCGGTGCTCTTCGACCAGGAGCTGCGTCTCATCTTTCAGTCCGGTCCCCGCTACCTGGGGCACGAGCTGATGGTGCCCCAGGTCGGCGACTACCACGCGCTCGCCCAGGAGAACGAAGGCCGTGCGCTGGTGCGTACCGCCCAGGGGGTGGAGCTGGTGTCCAACGTCTGCCGGCACCGCCAGGCGGTCATGCTGAAGGGCCGCGGCAACACCGGCGGCTCGGTGGTCTGCCCGCTGCACCGCTGGACCTACGACCTGCACGGCAGGCTGCTGGGGGCGCCGCATTTCGTCGAGGATCCCTGCCTGAACCTGCGCAACTACCCGGTGCGCAGCTGGAACGGCCTGATCTTCGAGGACAACGGCCGCGACATCGAGGCCGACCTGGCCGGCCTGGGGCCGCGCCAGGACCTGAGCTTCGAGGGCTACGTCTTCGACAAGGTGATCCAGCACGAGTGCAGCTACAACTGGAAGACCTTCATCGAGGTCTACCTGGAGGACTACCACGTCGGCCCCTTCCACCCCGGCCTGGGCAACTTCGTCACCTGCGACGACCTGCGCTGGGAGATGGGGCGCGAGTACTCGGTGCAGACCGTCGGCGTGGCCCAGGGCATCGGCAAGGCGCTGGGCCGGCCGGGCTCGGAGGTCTACCGCCGCTGGCACGAGCAGGTGGCGCGCTTCCAGAACGGCGTGGCGCCCCGGCACGGTGCGATCTGGCTGACCTACTACCCGAACGTGATGATCGAGTGGTACCCGAACGTGCTGACGGTCTCCACCGTCTACCCGGTCGGCCCGGAGAAGACGCTCAACACGGTGGAGTTCTACTACCCCGAGGAGATCGCCGCCTTCGAGCGCGAGTACGTCGAGGCCCAGCAGGCGGCCTACATGGAGACCTGCGTCGAGGACGACGAGATCGGCGAGCGCATGGATGCCGGGCGCAAGGCGCTGATGCAGCGCGGCGACAACGAGGTCGGCCCCTACCAGAGCCCGATGGAGGACGGCATGCAGCACTTCCACGAGTGGTACCGGCGCGCGATGGGCGACCGGGCGCCGGCCTGAGCGCGGTGCGCCGCACGGGGCGGGCAGGGTCGGCCGCGTGAGCGACCGCCTGCCCTGGCGCGCTGCCGCCACCTCCGCCAGCGCGATGATGGTGGCGGCGGCCTTCCTGTTCGCCACCATGGGGGTGTGCGTCAAGCTGGCCTCCGAGCAGTACGGCAGCGGCGAGGTCGTCATGTACCGCGGCCTCGTCGGCGTGCTGCTGCTGCCGCTGCTGGCGCGTGCCCGCGGCGAGTCGCTGCGCACCACCGTGCCCGGCATGCACCTGTGGCGCGCGGTGGTGGGGGTGAGTGCGCTGTCGCTGTGGTTCTATGCCATCGCCGGGCTGCCGCTGCCCACGGCGATGACGCTGAACTACATGTCCTCGGTGTGGATGGCGCTGTTCCTGATCGGTGGGGCCATCCTGAGCGGGGGCTCGCGCATCGACGCCCGCCTGTTCGCCACGGTGCTGGCCGGATTTGCCGGGGTGGCGATGGTGCTGCGTCCGAGCATCGATTCGCAGCAGCTCTGGTACGGCCTGCTCGGCCTGCTCTCGGGCGTGCTGTCGGCGCTGGCCTACCTGCAGGTGACCGCGCTGGGCCGGGTGGGCGAGCCCGAGAGCCGGGTGGTGTTCTATTTTTCACTCGGAGGCCTGCTGGCCGGTTCGGTGATCGCGCAGTTCACCGGCGGTTTCCATGCCCACACCCCGCGCGGGGCGCTGCTGCTCTTCGCGGTGGGCGCGCTGGCCACGGCCGCGCAGCTGCTGATGACGCGCGCCTATGCCAAGGGTCGGCCGCTGGTCAACGCCAGCCTGCAGTACCTGGGCATCGCCTTCGCCTTCGTCTACGGGGTGCTGCTGTTCGGCGAGCCGGTGCAGCTCATCGCCGTGGCGGGCACCCTGCTGATCGTCGCGGCGGGCATTGCCGCGGCCAGCCTGCGCCAGCGCGGACAGGTACGCGTGCGGCGCGACGAAACCCTGCCCCCCGACATCGAACCCTGAGGAGCTCGACGATGACCCTGCCTCGTCCCCTGATTCGCGCCGACGCCCTGGCGGCCCGGCTGGCCGGAACCGGTCCCGCGACGATGCGCCTGCTGGACGTCCGCTTCGACCTGGCCCGCCCCTCGGCCGGCGAGGCGGCCTACCTGGAGGGCCACCTGCCGGGTGCCGGCTACGCCCACCTCGAACGCGACCTCAGCGCGATGCCGCCCGCCGCGGCGCTGTGCGGGGGACGCCATCCGCTGCCGCGGCGCGAGGACTTCGCCCGCACGCTGGGCCGCCTGGGCATCGCGCCGCACACCCCGGTGGTGGTCTACGACGCCAGCGGCGGCATGTACGCCGCACGGGCCTGGTGGATGCTGCGCTGGATGGGGCACGACGACGTGGCGGTGCTCGACGGCGGCCTGCCGGCCTGGATCGCGGCGGGCGGCGCGCTCGAGACGGGCCGCGTCGAGCCGGCCGTGCAGCCGCCCTACCCGCTGGCCGGGGCGCCGGCGCTGCAGACGATCGACGTACAGGCCCTGCAGCAGCGGCTCGGGGCGCTGACCCTGATCGATGCGCGTGGGCCGGAGCGCTACCGCGGCGAGGTCGAGCCGCTCGACCCGGTGGCCGGGCACATTCCCGGCGCGCTGAACCGGCCCTTCACGGCCAACCTCGGCCCGGACGGCTGCTTCCGGCCGGCCGCGCAGCTGCGCCAGGACTTCGAGGTGCTGCTGGGCGAGCGGGAGGCCGCGACGGTGGTGCACCAGTGCGGCTCCGGCGTCAGCGCCTGCCACAACCTGCTGGCGATGGCGGTGGCAGGGTTCGTCGACGGGCGGCTCTACCCCGGCTCCTGGAGCGAGTGGTGCGCCGATCCCGCCCGACCGGTCGAGCGGGGCTGAACGCGCTGCGCTGCGGCCGCAAGGTCGCGTGCGGGTTCCTCCGTGCAGCGCGGCCGCGGCTTCGATGGCAGGCTTGCGGCATCGCCGACCGGCGGTCTTGACCCCGCTCAAGCCGTCGCGGCGCACCGCGCGCATCATTGCAGCGGTTCCCCACTTCCTGGAGGCCCTCATGTATCGACGCATCCTCGTTCCCACCGACGGTTCCGACATCACCGCCAAGGCGGTCGACAGTGCGGTCGGCCTGTGCAAGGCCTTCGGGGCGCAGCTCTTCGCGCTGGCGGTGAAGGAGCCCTTCCCCTACAGCGCGATCTCGGAAATGCAGCCCATTCCGCCGCAGGAGTTCTTCGACTCGCAGGAGCGCATCGCCGTCAAGCACCTCGACGCGGTGAAGGCCGCTGCGGCAGCGGCCGGGGTGGCCTGCACGGCCGCGTCGGTGGAGGCGCTGCACCCCTGGGAGGCCATCCTGGACTTCGGCAAGGAGCAGGACGCCGACCTGATCGTGATGGCCTCGCATGGCCGCCGGGGCGTCGCGGCGCTGCTGCTGGGCAGCGAGACGCAGAAGGTGCTGACGCACAGCAGCGTGCCGGTGCTGGTGGTGCGCTGAGCGGCGCGCAGCGCCCGGTCCGCCCGGGCCGGGCCCAAGCAGAAGGGGACGGCTTGCCGTCCCCTTCGTCCTGGCAGCCCGGCGGCGGACGGCGTCGCGCGCCGCCGCGGGCCGGCTCGTTCGCAGGTTCTCAGTCGTCGTCGCTGCTGCCGCCGCCGAACACGCCGCCCAGCAGGCCACCGGCGGCCACGCCGCTGAGCAGCGAGCCTTCCTCGCGTCCGCCACCGCCCGCCTGGGGGGCGGCCGCGAAGATGCGGCTGGCCAGGCGCGAGAAGGGCAGGCTCTGCAGCCAGACCGTGCCCGGGCCGGTCATCCTGGCCAGGAACAGGCCCTCGCCGCCGAACAGCGCGGTCTTGATCTTGCCGACGTACTGGATCTCGAAGTTCACGTCCGGCGTGTGGGCCACGACGCAGCCGGTGTCGATCATCAGCACCTGGCCGGGCTGCAGGTCGCGGCGCACCACGGTGCCGCCGGCATGCACGAAGGCCAGGCCGTCGCCTTCGAGCTTCTGCATGATGAAGCCCTCGCCGCCGAAGAAGCCCACCGACAGCTTCTGCTGGAAGTGGATGCCCAGGCTCACGCCACGGGCGGCACAGAGGAAGGAATCCTTCTGGCAGATCAGCATGCCGCCGAGCTTGCGCAGGTCCATCGGCAGGATCTTGCCGGGGTAGGGCGCGGCGAAGCCCACGCGCTGCTTGCTGCTGCCGTGGTTGGTGTAGACGGTGGTGAACAGCGACTCGCCGGTGATCAGCCGCTTGCCTGCACCGAGCAGCTTGCCGAAGAAGCCGCCGGTCTGCTGCGAGCCGTCGCCGAAGACGGTGTCCATGCCGATGCCGCCGTCCATGAACATCATGCTGCCGGCTTCGCCGACGGCGGCTTCGCCGGGGTCGAGCTCGAGCTCGACGAACTGCATCTCGGCGCCCTTGATCTCGTAGTCGATCACGTCCATCGCCATCGTGTGTGCTCCTGGGTGCAAGAAGGGGTGGGTCGGAAAGGTTGCGGCGCGCATTGTGCGGCAGCCGCGGCGTCCGGGGCGTGACGTCTCCGCGCGGTCGTGCGGCCTGCCACGCGCCGCACGATCGCAGGCGCCTCAGCGCCCGGCCGGAGCCGCCGCGGAGGCTGCGGCCGAAGCCGCGCGCAGCGGCGCATGCAACCTGTCCTCGAACTCGGCCGGCGCGACGTACTGCAGCACCGGGCGCTCGCGTGCCTGCGGGTCCAGGCCGATCGCCACGCCGCGGGCCGGATACAGCAGGTGCACGGCACCGTCGGGGCTGACCAGGCGCAGTTCGGGCGTGCCGAAGCGCTGCTGCAGCGTGGCCTCCTCCAGCCGGGCTGCCGGCAGGAAGACCAGCCCGGCCAGCGGCTGGCGGCGTGCTTCGGCCAGATCCGCCGCGGCCAGGCTGAGCTGCCGGGCCCCGCTGGGCTGTGGTTCGCTGCGCGCGGCGCGTGCCGCCCAGGCTGCCAGCGCGGCGGGATCGCTGCGTGCGGTCAGCACCAGCTTGCCCTGCAGGCCGCCGACGCGCACCGATTCGAGGTAGGCCTCCAGCGCCTGGGGGCGCCCGTCGCGGTCGGCCAGCAGGGCGACCTGCATCACCTCCTGGGGCCAGAGCGACTGCGCGTCCTCCAGCGTGCTCGGCGTCGCACCGCCGACGGTCAGGCCCAGCACGGTGGTGCCGCCGCCGGGCCTCAGTTCGATCTCCCAGGGCCAGCCGGCCCGACCGCCGCTGGCCTCGGGCGGCTCGGGCTGCAGGGCGGGCAGGGCCAGCACGGCCAGCACCACCAGCAGCACCGCGGCGACCAGCCCCAGGACGATCTGCCACATCGGGCGGGGGCGGGCGGCGGGGGCTGCAGTCATGGTCAGGGCGAGTATCCGAGCGCCTTCAGGCGCGATTGGGCGAACTGCGCGGCCTGGCCGTCCCGGGTCACGCGCAGGTAGGTACGGTAATGCTCGGCTGCATGCCGGGTGCGTCCCAGCACCTCGTAGGCGACGCCCTGCAGGAAGATCACACCGGGGTCGCCCGGCAGCAGCCGGTCGTATTGTTCCAGAGCCAGCCAGGCGGCCGCGCCGTCGCGCAGCGCCAGGTGCAGCGTGGCGGCCAGGCGGTGCGCCTGGGCCTCGCGGGGCTGCAGGCTGCGGGCATGCTCGGCCGGCACCAGCGCCTCGCGCAGCAGCCCCTGGGCCTGCAGGGCCTGCGCCAGCCGAAGGTGCGCCGCATAGTCCTGCGGCAGCCGGGCCAGCGCCTGTTCGAAGTGGGCCCGCGCGGCCGTCGGATCGCCCTGCAGCATGGCCAGCTCGCCGGCCTGGCAGGCGGCGATGCCGGCCCGCCGCGACTGCAGCCAGGCCACGCGGCGGGCCCAGCGGGCGGTGTCGGGCGCGGCCCGTGGGCCGGCCGGCACCCACTCGCCCGGTCTCGAGGCGGCCTGCCGCAGCTGCTCGCGCCGGGTCGCATCGTCGGGCAGGCAGTCGTTCAACGTGGCGAGCAGGGCCGGCTGGGCCTGGCTCAGCCGGGCCAGGCGGTCGAGCAGGGCCGGCAGGCGCATCGGTGCATAGCCGGCCTGCGCCAGAGCGGCCAGGGCGCGCCGGTCGGCCTGCGGCAGTGCGGCCCGATCGTAGCGGCCGAGCAGCGGACTGCCCCCCAGCGGCTCGGCCAGGCCGATGCGCGGTGCCCAGGCGGAGGCCTGGCTGACCGAGACCGTGCTGGCCAGCAGGCGCTCGCGCACCTGGCTGCGCGGCAGGGCCCGGGCGACCTGCCCGTCGGCACGCAGCGCGAGCAGCAGGGCCAGCAGGGCAGCCAGCTCGCCTTCGTCCCCGAGGGCCAGCAGCAGGCCCCGCGTCACGCCCAGCGTCCCGCCGGGAAAGGCGTAGGCGTTGAGGTGATGCGCATTGACCACGCGCACGCGGCAGGCCGCGCCGGGGTCGAGGGCGGCCTGCAGCGGCAACGCCACCTCCTCCAGGTAGTCGTGCAGATCGCCTTCCTCGACGAAGCCGAGGTCGAGCGAGAACTGATGCGGCGCCAGCTGCCCGTCGACCGCGGCCAGGGTCTCGGTGCCGGCCGATGCGACTGCGGGCGGCCCGGGCGTGGCCGCCGCGGGAGGAGGCGGCGGCGCCGGATCAGCGGCCCGCGGTGCCGCGCAGCCGCCCATCAGCAGCGGGCCGCTGCCCAGCAGGGCCAGCAGACGGCGCCGCTGGCGCGTGCGGGCACAGGCCGGATCATCCGGAATCCCCGAGCGCAGACCCGCCCGCCGCGTGCGCCCGTTTGCAACCTGATTTTTCATTTGTGGCCATTCTAGGAGCCTGTCGGGTGCAGCGGACCCAGCAGCGGCTCGAAGGCCTCCGGCGGCATCGGGCGGCCGGTCAGATACCCCTGCAGCTCGTCGCAGCCCAGGCGGCGCAGCAACGCGCGCTGGGGCTCGGTCTCGACCCCCTCGGCGATGGTGCGCAGGCCCAGGTTGTGCGCCAAGCCGATGATGGTGCTGACGATCACCTCGTCCTGTCCATGCTGCGTCAGGCCGCGCACGAAGGACTGGTCGATCTTGAGCTTGTGCACCGCGAAGCGGCGCAGGTAGTTCAGCGAGGAGTAGCCGGTGCCGAAGTCGTCGATCGACAGCTGCACGCCGATCGCCTCCAGGGCCGCGACCGTGCCCACGGTGAACTCGGAGTCCTCCATCGCGATGCTCTCGGTCAGCTCCAGCTCCAGCAGCTGCGGCGCCAGCCCATGCTGCTGCAGGGCCGCGCGCAGGTCGTCGCAGAGCGCCGGATCGCGGAACTGCACGGCCGAGAGGTTGATGGCCACCGGCACCACGGCCCGGCCGGCGGCCTGCCAGGCGGCGTTGCGGGCGATCGCCTCGCGCATCACCCAGCGGCCGATTTCGGCTATCAGCCCGGCTTCCTCGGCGATCGGGATGAAGCGCGCCGGCGACACGGCGCCCAGCCGGGGGTGGTTCCAGCGCAGCAGGGCCTCGCAGCCCACCAGCCGGCCGTCGGCGGCGTCGAACTGGGGCTGGAAGTGCAGCGACAGCTGCTGCCGCTCGAGGGCCCAGCGCAGCTCGTTGGCCAGCTCCAGCGAGGCCTGCACGCGCTCCTGCAGTTCTTTCGAGGCGATGCGCAGCTGGCCGTGCCCCTCGCGCTTGGCCTGGTGCACCGCCGCCTCGGCTGCCTGGCGCAGACTCACGAGGTCCGCGCCGTTGTCGGGATGCACCGCCACGCCGATGCTGGCACTCAGGCGGAAGGCCTGGCTGCCGACCTGCAGCGGCGCGGCCACGGCATCGAGCAGGCGCAGGCCGAGGGTGGGCACTTCGGCCGCCCCGGCACCGGGGTGCAGCAGCACGAAGTCGTCGCCGCCGACGCGGCAGAGCGTGCTCTCCGGACCCACCGCCTCGCTCAGGCGCCGACCGATCTCGCGCAGTACCTGGTCGCCCGCGGCATGGCCGAGCGACTCGTTGATGCTGCCGAAGCGGTCGATGTTCAGGTGCAGCAGCAGCAGCGGCTGGCCCGCGCTGCGTGCGGCCGCCAGCGCGACCTCCGCCCGGTCGGCCAGCAGGTTGCGGTTGGGCAGGCCGGTGAGCGGGTCGTAGTTGGCCAGGCGCTGGATGCGCGCTTCGGCCGCCTTGCTGCCGGTGGTTTCGGTGAAGATACCCAGGTACTGGCGCACCTGTCCGTCCGGGCCCTGGATGGCGCTGATCGTCAGCCATTCCGGGAACACCTCGCCGGACTTGCGCCGATTCCAGATCTCGCCTTCCCAGCGGCCCTCGCGGGCGAGGCGCTCCCACATGTCGCGGTAGAAGTCGGCGTCCTGCCGACCGGATTTCAGCAGCGCGGGCGTCCGGCCTGCCAGCTCCGACTCGGTGTAGCCGGTGACCTGCGTGAAGGTCCGGTTCACCGACAGGAAGTGCTGCTGCGCGTCGGTGATGAAGATGCCCTCCTGGCTGTCGTCGAACACCTGGGCGATCAGGTCGGCGTGTTCCCCGGCCTGGCGCCGTGCCGTGACGTCGAGCCAGACGCCCACCACCGCGAGCGGCCGGCCGTCCGGGGCGCGCTGCAGAACGGCTCTGTCGTGCACCCAGAGGTGGCTGCCGTCGGCCCGGCGCACGCGGTACTCGTGGCGGACGCTGCCCTCCTGCAGCAGGCGGGCTTCCCAGCGCAGGGTGTCGTCCAGATCCTCCGGGTGGATCTGGCGGCGCCAGAAGTCGGGATCCTCGGTCCAGCAGGCCGGGGCGTGGCCGGTCAGCCGTTCGATGGAGGGGCCGACGAAGGCGACTTCCCAGGCGCCCTTCGAGCCGCTGGCCGGCTGCAGCGCATAGAGCGCGGCCGGCGCGGCGTCGAGCATCTGCGCCAGGTGATCGCGCTCCCGCTGGGTGCGGGCCTCGAGCTCCCGATGGCGACGCTCGGCCAGCCGCACCAGCAGGTGCACCAGCGCGCCGCTGAGCAGCACGAAGGCCAGCCCCTTGACCGACTGCAGGCCGGTGAGCTGCTCGACGTCGATCGCCAGCCAGGCCAGCAGGCGATCGGACAGCAGGATCCAGATCCCGCCGAACAGGAGGTAGAGGACGGTGATGCGTCGGGCGTTCATCGAGGGCGGGCCGGGATCGGCGCGAACCGACGCCCGATGGCGGGCGATGCGGCGCGGGCCACGCGACACAGGCCGCGAATGATGAGGCCATCCAGGCCGCGTGTCAGACGAAAAAGCCCTGGAGCGTGCGATCTCCAGGGCTTTTTGCAACCCGGTCGGGCCGGGTGAAGGGCGTATGGTGGTGGAGCCGGGGGGAATCGAACCCCCGTCCGCAAGCCATCCTCAGGCAGTTCTACATGCGTAGCTCTCTGATTTGGTTCTTACGCCGCCGACGGGCAGGAGCACCCTTCGGACGACGCCAGTCACTGGATCTCGCCCTGGGTCGTGTGACCCGACTCAGGACCAGCCGATGTGAATGACTTTGCAGCCGTTGCCGGCCCAGACCATCGGCGATCTGTTGCAAAGCTCACCGGTGTTAAGCGGCGAGGGCGAAACGTTCGTCGTTCGCAGTTACTTTGTTCCAGTGGATTTACGAGCGAACTGGTGCTCGGCATGCCCTGCTCCGATTCCGCACCCACGTCGAAACCAGGTCGGCCCCTTCAGGTGTCGTATCTTAGTCCAGTCCCAGGCATTTCAAGAGGCCGAGGGGATCCTCGATGAGATGGTCGGCGCCCCATTGCTCGATGGGCGCGCCGTTGCCGAGGTAGCCCCAGGCGGCCGCGACGGTGGTCATGCCCGCCGCCCGGCCGGCCTGCACGTCACGCAGGTCGTCGCCGACGTAGACGCAGGCGGCCGCGGCGATGCCCAGACGTTCGGCGGCCAGCCACAGCGGATCCGGGTGCGGCTTGGCGCGCGCGGCACTGTCGCCGCACACGAGCACCGCGCAGCGCGAGGCCAGCCCGAGGCCCTCGACCAACGGTGTGGCGAAGCGGCTGTGCTTGTTGGTCACCACGCCCCAGGGCAGCGACAGGGCTTCCAGGGCCGCCAGCACGGGTTCCATGGCCTCGAAGACCCGGCTCGATCGGGTCAGTCGGGCGGCGTAGGTGTCGAGATACTCGTCGCGCAGGGCGTCGAAATCGGGCTGTTCAGGATGCGCCCCGAGCGCCACTGCGAGCATGCCGCGCGCACCGGTGCCGGTCAGCGGACGGTAGCGCTCGAGGGGCAGCGCCGGCAGCCCGCGCCGTTCGCGCAAGTCGTTGCCGGCGCCGGCCAGGTCCGGGGCACTGTCGACCAGCGTGCCGTCGAGGTCGAAGAGGACGGCGCGCGGCATCGGCATCGAAGCGGTGTGCATGCGCGTTCGCGTCAGATGCCTTCGCGGCGGCAGGCCAGCAGGTAGTTCACGCTGGTGTCGTCGTTCAGGCTGTAGCGGCGCGTCAGCGGGTTGTAGCCCATGCCGCGGGTGGCCTGCAGCGACAGTCCGCTGTCGCGGCACCACGCGGCCAGTTCGCTGGGGCGGATGAAACGCGCGTACTCGTGCGTGCCGCGGGGCAGCAGGCCGAGCAGGTACTCGGCACCCAGGATGGCGTGCACGAAGGCCTTCGGCTGGCGGTGCAGGGTCGAGAAGAACACCCAGCCGCCCGGCCGGACCAGCGAGGCGCAGGCCTGCACGACCGAGGCCGGGTCCGGCACGTGTTCGAGCATTTCCATGCAGGTGACCACGTCGTAGCGGCCGGGCTGCTCGGCCGCCAGGGCCTCGACGGCTACCTCGCGGTAGGACAGCGACGCAATGCCGGCCTCCAGCGCGTGCAGCTGCGCCACCTTCAGCGACCGCTCTGCCAGATCGATGCCGAGCACGTCGGCACCCTGACGGGCCATGCTCTCGGCCAGGATGCCGCCGCCGCAGCCGACGTCCAGGACTCGGCGCCCTGCCAGCGGGCCGCCTGTCTGTTCGATCCAGCCCAGGCGCAGCGGGTTGATCTCGTGCAGGGGGCGGAATTCGCTCTCGGGGTCCCACCACTTGTGGGCGAGATCGCTGAACTTGGACAGTTCCTGGGCGTCGACGTTTTGCATGGCGGGCTCCGGAGCAGGGCGGCGTGTCAGTGCCGCCGCAATGGAAAAACCCCGCCGCAGCGGGGTTTGTGGAGGCAAGTCGGATCGACTTACTTCTTGGTGCGGGTACCGACCACTTCGATTTCGACGCGGCGGTTCTTCTGCTTGCCTTCCTTGGTCGAGTTGTCGGCCACCGGCTGCTTCTCACCCTTGCCTTCGGTGTAGACGCGGTTCTGCTCGATGCCCTTGCTGACCAGGTACTTCTTCACGGCTTCGGCGCGCGAGACCGACAGCTTCTGGTTCATCGCGTCGGAGCCATCGGAGTCGGTGTGACCGACGGCGATGATGACTTCGAGGTTGATGTCCTTGACCTTGCCGACCAGATCGTCCAGCTTGGCGCCAGCTTCCTTCTTCAGCACCGACTTGCCGGTGTCGAAGAAGGCGTCGGCGGCGAAGGTCACCTTCTCGCTGACCGGCGCGGCGGGGGCTGCCACGGGGGCCGGAGCGGGTGCAGCCTTCGGCTCGGCCACCGGGGCCGGCGCAGGGGCCGGAGCCGGAGCGGGCGCAGGTGCGGGAGCCGGGGCCGGTGCGGGGGCCGGAGCCGGAGCCGGTGCGGGCGCAGGTGCGGGGGCCGGGGGCGGCGGCACGCCGTCGCAGCCCTGCACGCCGGTACCGGCGGTCCAGTTGGCATCACGCCAGCACAGGTCACCGGCACCGTTCTTCACCACGCTGCCATCGACGCCACGCCAGTTGTCGACGGCACCGGAGCCGCCGCCGGTCGCACAGGCCGCCAGTGCGGCCGAGGCAAACAGCAGGGCGACCTTGTTGAGTTTGTTCATGGTTCTCCTCTCGAGAAAAGCCGCGGAGGGCTGCAAAAACGCACCGAGACCCGGCGGCCCCTGTGTCTCGAATGTGCAGGCAAGGGCACGCTGGGCCGACCAAATCATTGTGCCATAGGCCATTTAAACAACAACCCGTGGCTGTCCCCACACTGGGGCGCACCGGAGGCTGTTGCAATCGGGCGACATCGGCGCGCTCGTAGAATCTCGCTTTCGCCCGCCCGCGCGGGCCTGTGCGCGCCGCGACCTGCCAGGACGCGGCGCTGCCGTGTCCGTCGGACGCGGCCGCTCCCGATGGCCCACACGCATGACCTCCTTCGCCAAAGAAACCCTGCCCATCAGCCTGGAAGAGGAGATGCGGCGCTCCTACCTCGACTACGCGATGAGCGTGATCGTGGGGCGGGCGCTGCCGGATGCGCGTGACGGCCTCAAGCCGGTGCATCGCCGCGTGCTGTTCGCGATGCACGAGCTGAACAACGACTGGAACCGGCCGTACAAGAAGAGCGCGCGCATCGTCGGCGACGTGATCGGTAAGTACCACCCGCACGGCGACACCGCGGTGTACGACACGATCGTGCGCATGGCGCAGGACTTCAGCCTGCGCCACATGCTGGTGGATGGCCAGGGCAACTTCGGCAGCGTGGACGGCGACAACGCCGCGGCGATGCGCTACACCGAGATCCGCCTGGCCAGGATCGCGCACGAGATGCTGGCCGACATCGACAAGGAGACCGTCGATTTCGGGCCGAACTACGACGGCAGCGAGAAGGAGCCGCTGGTGCTGCCCAGCCGGCTGCCCAACCTGCTGGTCAACGGCAGCGCCGGCATTGCCGTGGGCATGGCCACCAACATCCCGCCGCACAACCTCAACGAGGTGGTGGACGCCTGCCTGCATCTGCTGAAGGCGCCGCAGGCCAGCCTCGACGAGCTGATGGAGATCATCCCGGCGCCGGACTTCCCGACCGCCGGCATCATCTACGGCGTCAATGGTGTGCGCGAGGGCTACCGCACCGGCCGCGGCAAGGTCATCATGCGCGCCAAGGTGCACTTCGAGGACATCGACCGCGGCCAGCGCCAGGCCATCATCGTCGACGAGCTGCCCTACCAGGTCAACAAGAAGACGCTGCAGGAGCGCATGGCCGAGCTGGTGCACGAGAAGAAGCTCGAGGGCATCAGCCACATCCAGGACGAGTCGGACAAGTCCGGCATGCGCCTGGTCATCGAGCTCAAGCGCGGCGAAGTCCCGGAGGTCGTGCTCAACAACCTGTACAAGCAGACCCAGCTGCAGGACACCTTCGGCATCAACATGGTGGCGCTGGTGGACGGCCAGCCGCGGCTGTGCAATCTCAAGCAGCTGCTGGAGATCTTCCTGGAGCACCGCCGCGAGGTGGTGACCCGCCGCACGGTCTTCGAGCTGCGCAAGGCGCGCGAGCGTGGCCATGTGCTCGAGGGCCTGGCGGTGGCGCTGGCCAACATCGACGAGTTCATCCGCATCATCAAGGAGTCGCCCACCCCGCCGGTGGCCAAGCTGGCCTTGATGAACCAGAGCTGGGACAGCTCGCTGGTGCGCGAGATGCTGGCCCGCGCCGAGTCCGACACGCCGGGCGGCCGCGCCGCCTACCGACCCGAGGGCCTGGCGCCGCAGTTCGGCATGCAGGCCGACGGGCTGTATCGCCTGTCCGACGATCAGGCCGGCGAGATCCTGCAGATGCGCCTGCAGCGCCTGACCGGGCTGGAGCAGGACAAGATCGTCGGCGAGTACAAGGAGGTCATGGCCCAGATCGCCGACCTGCTGGACATCCTCGCCAGACCCGAGCGCGTCACCGTCATCATCGGCGAGGAACTGGTGGCGTTGCGCCAGGAGTTCGGCCAGACCAAGCTGGGCGCGCGCCGCTCGGTGGTCGAGCACAACGTGCAGGAGCTCGGCACCGAGGACCTGATCACGCCCACCGACATGGTGGTCACGCTCAGCCACACCGGCTACATCAAGAGCCAGCCACTGGCCGAATACCGCGCCCAGAAGCGGGGCGGGCGCGGCAAGCAGGCCACCGCCACCAAGGACGACGACTGGGTCGACCAGCTCTTCATCGCCAACACGCACGACTGGATGCTGTGCTTCAGCAACCGCGGCCGCGTCTACTGGCTGAAGGTCTGGGAGGTGCCGCAGGGCGGGCGCGCCAGCCGCGGCAAGCCCATCGTCAACATGTTCCCGCTCGCCGAGGGCGAGAAGATCAATGTGGTGCTGCCGCTGACCGGCGAGTTCCGCAGCTTCCCGGCCGACCACTACGTCTTCATGTGCACCGCGCTGGGCACGGTCAAGAAGACGGCGCTCGACGAGTTCAGCAACCCGCGCAAGGCCGGCATCATCGCGGTGGATCTGGACGAGGGCGACTACCTGATCGGTGCGGCGCTCACCGACGGCAGGCACGACGTGATGCTGTTCTCCGACGGAGGCAAGGCGGTGCGCTTCGACGAGAACGACGTGCGTCCGATGGGGCGCAACGCCCGCGGCGTGCGCGGCATGGCCCTCGAGGACGGCCAGAGCGTCATCGCGATGCTGGTGGCCGAGGACGAGAGCCAGAGCGTGCTGACGGCCACCGAGAACGGCTACGGCAAGCGCACCTCGATCGTCGAGTACACCCGCCACGGGCGCGGCACCAAGGGCATGATCGCGATCCAGCAGAGTGAGCGCAACGGCCGCGTGGTGGCCGCGACGTTGGTGCATGCCAACGACGAGATCATGCTGATCACCGATCGGGGCGTATTAGTGCGCACCCGCGTCGCGGAAATCCGTGAACTGGGCCGCGCGACTCAGGGGGTCACGCTGATCGCCCTGGACGAAGGTGCCAAGCTGTCGGGGCTGCAGCGCATCGTGGAAAACGACGCCCAGGATGCCGGCGGCGATTCCGACAACGACCCCGTGGCCGGTGCGTCCGGCGAGGAGAAATCTTGATGTTGCGTATCTGTGTTCTGGCGGCGCTGCTGGCGGCCACCGGGCTGAGTCAGGCGGCCGACGCCTCGGCGGCCAAGAAGGAACTGGTGAAGAAGGTGCTGAAGCTGCAGCAGCCCGGCATCGAGGGCGTGGGCAGCATGGTGGCCGGCCAGACCGCGCAGCAGATGCTGCAGGCGGCCAGCCAGCAGGCCGGGCGCGTGCCGGCCGACAAGCGCGAGCAGGTCGGCAAGGAGATCCAGGAGGAGGTGCGCAAGTTCTACGAGGAGACCGCGCCGCTGCTGCGTGCCACCGCCGTGAAGCAGGCGCCGGCCACCATCGGTGTGGCGCTGGAGGAAAAGCTCAGCGAGGACGAGCTGAAGACGCTGATCGCCTGGCTGGAGTCGCCGGTGAGCCGGAAGTACCAGCAGCTCAGCGCCGAGGTGCAGCCCCAGCTGACCCAGAAGGTGGTGGCCGAGTCGCGCAGCAGCGTGGAGCCCAAGCTGCGGGCGCTGGACCAGTCCATCGCGAAGAAGCTCGGCCTGCCGCCGGCCGACGCCGCCTCTTCCAAGCAGAAGTGATCGCTGCGCCCCCGACCTGACGAGCCGACCTTGGACACTCCCGCCGACCTGCTGGCCCTGCGTGGGCGCATCGATGCCCTCGACCGCGACCTGCTCGCGCTGCTCAACCGCCGCGCCCAGCTGGCGCAGGAGGTCGGCGAGCTCAAGAAGAAGGAAGGCTCGGTGGTGTTCCGCCCCGAGCGCGAGGCGCAGGTGATCGACGGGCTCAAGGCCGTCAACCCGGGGCCGCTGAAGAACGAGAGCGTCGCGCCGATCTGGCGCGAGATCATGAGCGCCTGCCGTGCGCTCGAGACGCCCACCCGCGTGGCCTATCTGGGGCCGGCCGGCACCTTCAGCGAGGAGGCCGCGCTGGGCTATTTCGGCAGCTCGCTGGTGCGCGTGCCCTGCGCCAGCATCGACGAGGTGTTCCGCAGCACCGCGGCCGGCGTGGCCGACTTCGGCGTGGTGCCGGTGGAGAACTCCACCGAAGGCATGGTGGCGCGCTCGCTGGACATCTTCCTGACCACGCCGCTGTTCATCATCGGCGAGACCAGCCTGTTCGTGCGGCACAACCTGCTGCGCCGCGAGAACGCGCTGGCGGGCATCGAGGCGGTCTGTGCCCATCCGCAGGCGCTGGCGCAATGCCACGAGTGGCTGTCGCTGCACCTGCCGCAGGCCGAGCGTCGCCCGGTGGCCAGCAATGCCGAGGGCGCGCGCCTGGCGGCGCTGGATACGAAGCTGGCCGGCATCGCCAGCGCCCGCGCGGCCAGCGAGTACGGCCTGCACATCGTCGCCCCGGCGATCCAGGACGACACGCACAACCGCACCCGCTTTGCCATCGTCACCGATCCGCACCGCCACCCGGCGCCGAAGGCCTCCGGCCACGATTGCACCAGCCTGGTGGTGTCGGTGGTCAACCGGCCCGGGGCGATCTACGACATCCTGGCGCCGCTGAAGCAGCACGGCGTGTCGATGACCCGGCTGGAGTCCCGCCCGGCGCGCTCCGGCCAGTGGGAGTACTACTTCTTCATCGACCTGCAGGGCCATCCGGACCAGCCGGCGGTGCAGACCGCGATGCACGAGTTGCGCGAGGCCTGCGCCTTCTTCAAGGTGCTGGGCACCTATCCCATCGACGTGCACTGACCGCAGCGATGTTCAATCAACTGGGGGTCATCGGGGTGGGCCTGATGGGCGGCAGCTTCGCGCTGGCGCTCAAGCGCGCCGGGCTGGTGCGGCGCGTGGTCGGCTACAGCAAGTCGCCGGCCACCACCGAGAAGGCACGCAAGCTCGGCGTGATCGACGCTGCGGCCGACTCCGCCCTGCAGGCCGTGGCGGGCTCGGACCTGGTGCTGGTGGCCGTGCCGGTGGCGGCGATCGAGGCCACCTTCAAGGCGATCCGCCAGCTCGTCGGCCCCGAGGTGCTGGTCATGGACGTGGGCAGCACCAAGCGCGATGTGGTCGATGCCGCCCGGCGCGTGCTCAAGGACCAGCTGGCCGGCTTCGTGCCCGCGCACCCGATCGCGGGCAAGGAGGTCGCCGGCGTCGAGCATGCCGATGCGCAGCTCTACCTGGGCAAGCAGGTCATCCTGACCCCGCTGGCGCAGACCGACCCGGTGATGCTGCAGAAGGCCACCGATGTCTGGGCCGGCATCGGCTGCCAGGTGCTGCGCATGACGCCGGAGAACCACGACACCGCCTACGCCGCAGTGAGCCATCTGCCGCACCTGCTGGCCTTTGCCTACTTCAACGCCATGCTGGCGCAGCCGGCCGGGCGGGAGTTCCTCTCGCTGGCGGGCCCGGGCTTTCGCGACTTCACCCGCATCGCCGCCAGCGATGTGGCGGTGTGGCGCGACATCCTGCTGGCCAACCGCGAAGAGGTGCTCAAGCAGACGCAGCGGCTGCGCCATGCGCTCGACGCCTTCGAGGTGGCGATGCGCTCGGGCAACGCCGAGGCGCTGACCGACCTGATCCGCACCGCCTCCGACGGTCGGGCCGGCTGGCAGATGAACGCCCGGCCGGCGCCCCCGCGCTGATCGACCGTCTCCAGTCGCCCTGCGCCGAACCTGTGCCCACCCCATCGGGGCGGATCCGCTCGGGCGGCGGTGCGATCCCGACGGGATCGTGCGATGCTTTCGGCCCTGCTCCGCCTCTGATCCGCCCCTGATCCGCGCTCCGCGTCGCCACCATGTTCGACCTGCCCCATCTCGATCTCGTGCCGCTCGGCCACGCCGCCGGCACCGTGCGCCTGCCCGGCTCCAAGAGCATCTCCAACCGGCTGCTGCTGCTGGCCGGCCTGAGCGAGGGCCGCACCACCCTGGTCGACCTGCTCGACTCGGACGACACCCGCGTCATGCTCGAGGCGCTGCGCACGTTGGGATGCACCGTCGAACGGGAGGGCGCCTGCACCGTGGTCACCGGGCTCGGCGGGCGCCCCGTGGCGGCCCGGGCCGAGCTCTTTCTCGGCAACGCCGGCACCGCGATGCGCCCGCTCACCGCCGCGCTGGCCGTGCTGGCCTGCGAGCAGGGGGGCGATTACCTGCTGCGCGGCGTGCCGCGCATGCACGAGCGTCCCATCGGCGACCTGGTGGATGCGCTGCGCGGCCTGGGGGCCGAGGTCGACTGCCTGGGCCAGGAGGGCTACCCGCCGCTGCGCCTGCGGGGCGGCCGGCTCGACCTGTCGCGGCCGGTGCAGGTGCGCGGGGACGTCTCGAGCCAGTTCCTCACCGCCTTGCTGCTGGCGCTGCCGCTGGCCTGCGCCGAGCAGGACGCGACCCTCGAGGTGGTCGGCGAGCTGATCTCCAAGCCCTACATCGAGATCACGCTGAACCTGCTGGGCCGCTTCGGCATCGCGGTGCAGCGCGAAGGCTGGCAGCGCTTCGTGATTCCGCGCGGCAGCCGCTACCGCACGCCGGGCCGCATCCCGGTGGAGGCGGATGCCTCCTCGGCCTCCTACTTCATCGCGCTGGGCGCCATTGCCGGCGTGGAGGCGCCGGTGCGCATCGAGGGCGTGGGGGCCGCGTCGATCCAGGGTGACATCCGCTTCGTCGAGGCGGCCCGGGCGATGGGCGCCGTGGTGCAGGCCGAGCCCAACGCGCTCGAGGTGCGGCGCGGCGCCTGGCCGCTGCGGGCGATCGACCTGGACTGCAACCACATTCCCGATGCGGCGATGACGCTGGCGGTGATGGCGCTGTACGCCGACGGGCCCAGCACCCTGCGCAACATCGCCAGCTGGCGCGTCAAGGAGACCGACCGCATCGCCGCGATGGCCTGCGAGCTGCGCAAGCTCGGCGCCACGGTGGAGGAGGGCGACGACTTCCTGCGCGTGCACCCGCCCGAGCGGCTGAGCCCGGCCCGCCTGCACACCTACGACGACCACCGCATGGCGATGTGCGCCTCGCTGGCCGCCTTCAACGGGCTGCGCCAGCACGAGGCCGTGCCGCTGCGCATCGAGGACCCGAAGTGCGTGGCCAAGACCTTCCCGGACTACTTCGAGACGCTGTTCTCGGTGGTCGCGCCGCTGTCGGGCCGGGCCCCGGTGATCACCATCGACGGGCCCACCGCCTCCGGCAAGGGCACGCTGGCCGCCGGTGTGGCGGCCCGGCTGGGCTGGCACACGCTCGATTCGGGCTCGCTCTACCGGGTGGCGGCGCTGGCGGCGCGCCGCGCCGGCGTGGCCGCCGACGACGAGGCCGGCCTGGCCCGCCTGGCCGCGGGGCTGCAGCTGCGCTTCGAGGGGACCACGGTGTTCCTGGCCGGCGAGGATGTCAGCGACGCGCTGCGCGAGGAGGCCGTCGGCACGATGGCCTCGCAGATCTCGGTCTGGCCGGCGTTGCGAGCCGCGCTGTTCGAGCTGCAATGCAGCTTCCGCCGCCTGCCCGGCCTGGTGGCCGACGGGCGCGACATGGGCACCGTGATCTTCCCGGACGCGCCGCTGAAGGTCTTCCTGACCGCCACCGCCGCGGCGCGCGCCGAGCGGCGCCACCGGCAATTGCTGGCGCGGGGAATCTCTGCTAACCTCGACGGTCTTCGCGCCGACCTCGAGGCGCGCGATGCGCGGGATCGCAGCCGCGCCACCGCGCCCCTGAAGCCAGCCGAGGACGCGCGGCTGCTGGATAACTCCCTGCTGGGCATCGAGGCTTCGGTGCAGCAGGTGATCGACTGGTGGCAGGCGCAGCAGCCCTTCGGGCACTGAGGCGACGCGAGGCGGCCAGGCCGCATGCCGATCCGGGTGACCGACAGGGTGTTCCCGGGCCCGCGGCCCTCCCTCCAGTGCCCTTCTCCGGCACGCGGGGCCGCGGTTTCACAACCTGACCCGCCACGGAAGTGGTCCCCGCCGCCGGTCTCCTGCCGGCGCAGAAAGTCCCCGATGTCCCAAGCAGCAGCCGAACTCGGCATGGAATCCTTTGCCGCGCTGTTCGAAGAATCGCTCCAGAGTGCCGACCTGCGCGCCGGTGAAGTGATCTCCGCCGAAGTCGTGCGCGTCGAGCACAACTTCGTGGTCGTCAATGCCGGCCTGAAGTCCGAGGCCTATGTGCCCATCGACGAGTTCAAGAACGACCAGGGCGAGATCGAAGTCCAGGTCGGCGACTTCGTCTCGGTGGCCATCGACGCCATCGAGAACGGCTACGGCGACACCATCCTGTCGCGCGACAAGGCCAAGCGCCTGGCCTCCTGGCTGAGCCTGGAGACCGCGCTCGAGTCCGGCGACTTCGTCACCGGCACCGTCTCCGGCAAGGTCAAGGGTGGCCTGACCGTGCTGGTCAACGGCATCCGCGCCTTCCTGCCCGGCTCGCTGCTCGACACGCGTCCGGTCAAGGACATGAGCCCGTTCGAGGGCAAGACCATGGAGTTCAAGGTCATCAAGCTCGACCGCAAGCGCAACAACGTTGTGCTGAGCCGTCGCGCGGTGGTCGAGGCCTCGATGGGCGAAGAGCGCGCCAAGCTGCTCGAGACGCTGCGCGAAGGCGCGATCGTCCACGGCGTGGTCAAGAACATCACCGAGTACGGTGCCTTCGTCGACCTGGGTGGCATCGACGGCCTGCTGCACATCACCGACATGGCCTGGCGTCGCGTGCGCCACCCGAGCGAGGTGGTCACGGTCGGCCAGGAGCTCAACGCCAAGGTCCTCAAGTTCGACGCCGAGAAGAACCGCGTCAGCCTGGGCCTCAAGCAGATGGGCGACGATCCCTGGATCGGCGTGTCGCGTCGCTACCCCTCGGGCACCCGCCTGTTCGGCAAGGTCACCAACATCGCCGACTACGGTGCCTTCGTCGAGATCGAGCCGGGCATCGAAGGCCTGGTGCACGTCTCCGAAATGGACTGGACCAACAAGAACGTCGCGCCCGCCAAGGTGGTCAGCCTGGGCGAGGAAGTCGAGGTCATGGTCCTGGAGATCGACGAGGACAAGCGCCGCATCAGCCTGGGCATGAAGCAGTGCCGTCCCAACCCCTGGGACGAGTTCTCGCAGAACTTCAAGCGCGGCGACCGCGTCAAGGGCCCCGTCAAGTCGATCACCGACTTCGGCGTGTTCGTCGGCCTGGCCGCCGGCATCGACGGCCTGGTGCACCTGTCGGACCTGTCCTGGAACGAGCCGGGCGAGAGCGCCGTGCGCAACTACAAGAAGGGCCAGGACGTCGAGGCGATCGTGCTGGGCATCGATGTGGAGCGTGAGCGCATCTCCCTGGGCATCAAGCAGCTCGACACCGATCCGTTCACCAGCTACACCACGCTGAACGATCGCGGCGCCACCGTGACCGGCAAGGTCAAGACGGTCGACCCGCGCGGTGCCGAGATCCAGCTCAACGCCGATGTCACCGGCTACCTGCGTGCCTCCGAGATCGCCCGCGAGCGCGTCGAGGATGCCCGCAACGTGCTGAAGGAAGGCGACGAGGTCACCGCCCTGATCATCAACATCGACCGCAAGCTGCGCTCGATCCAGCTGTCGATCAAGGCCAAGGACAACGCCGAGCAGCAGGAAGCCCTGCAGCGCCTGTCGGCCGACAACCGCGAAAGCGTCGGCAACGCCGGTACCACCAGCCTGGGCGCGCTGCTCAAGGCCAAGCTCGATCAGGGCCACAACTGATCGACGGGTCCGTCCGCCGCACCTTGCGGTGCGCGGCGGGCCACTTTTTACAAGCCCCGCGCTGGTCCCCCGGCGCGGGGCTTGTTACATTCCAGGCCTTCCTTCCAGAACGCAGTCCCCCCGGCCGAGGGCCACGCGCATGACCCGATCCGACCTCGTTTCGCTGCTGGCAGAGCGATTCACCCATCTGACGCACCGTGACGCCGAGTTCGCGGTCAAGACCATGCTCGACGCGATGAGCGACGCCCTGGCGCGTGCGCACCGCATCGAGATCCGCGGCTTCGGCAGCTTCGCGGTGAACCGGCGCCCGCCGCGCCTGGGCCGCAATCCGCGCTCGGGCGCCCAGGTGGTCATTCCGGAGAAGCGCGTGCCGCACTTCAAGCCCGGCAAGGCCCTGCGCGAGGCGGTGGACGCGCGCCACCCGATCGACGAGGAAGACGACGCCCGCGTGGTGCACGTGCTGCCGCGGCTCGGCGCGCCGCGCTGAGCCTGTGCGGCACGGGCGGCGTCGCCTGCGCGATCAGTCGCCGAAGTAGCCCCGGCACTTCTCGACGAAGCGCTGCACGCTGGCGTTGGCCTCCTGTTCCTGCTCCTTCAGTCGGGGCAGCAGCAGCGGCGCGGTGCGGCGGGCCTGCTCCAGGCCTTCCCAGCCCAGCGCGACGCCGTAGCGGTCGCGCGGGTCCGGATACCAGCTCTCCTCGGTCATCCCTTCCTCGGGCAGCACCACCGAGTCGCAGCCGCACAGGGCTGCGAACTGGGAGTACATCGTGTACGGGTCGTAGGAGATGCAGGTCTGCACCCGGTTGAACACGGCCGCGGCCTCCTGGTGGCTCAGGCCGTCGATCAGGATCGAGTTCGCGACATCGTGCTGCATCGGCCGGCCTGCCCCCTTGCGCAGGATGTGGCAGCAGCCGCTGCGCGGGCCGAAATGGACCTGGCGGTACAGGTCGTCGCGGATGAAGACCGTCCTGAGCAGGTTGTCCCGGTCGGGGTTCAGGTTCGGGTCGTCGAAGGCGTTCTGGAAGAAGAAGTACCGATCGTTGCGGCCATAGTCGATCCGGCCGGTGTGAAAGCCCGGGCGGTGCAGCAGCCAGCGCACCACGTGGTCGGCGCGCAGCGGATTGCCGTCGACCACCTCCGGATAGACCACGATCGCCCCCTTCAGGTCCGCCGGTGTGGCCAGCGGGGTCAGGAAGCCTTCGAAGGTGCGGTACGGCCCGTGCTTGCGATACCAGCGCCGCTGCAGCCGCTGCCGGTTCCAGGAGTACAGCGGTCGCCAGGGGTCGAACAGGATCTCGCGCGAGGGCCACAGCAGCGCGCGCTGCCCGCTGCGGTTGAGCAGGTCGCACAGCCGGTGCAGCACCACGGCGCCGCCGCTGTTCTCGTCGAAGCGGGGGGCGAAGATGATGAAGGGGCGGGGCATGGGCGGTGTGATCGATGCGGGCTTCAGCTGCGCTGCAGCGCTCGGGCGGGATTGCCGACCACCGTGGTGTGCGGCGCGACATCCCGGGTGACGACGGCGCCCATGCCGACCACTGCCCCCTCCCCGACGATCAGCGGGCGCTCGGGCGTGCCCTGCTTCAGGACGGCCCCGGTGCCGATGTAGGCGTGGTGGTGGATGTGCACGTTGCCGTTGCAGTGCACGTTCGGCGCGAAGGTCACGAAGTCGCCGATGACGCAGTCGTGCGCGACGTAGGAGAAGAGGTTGGCGTGGAAGAAGCGGCCGATGCGCGCGTTCGACGTCACGATGCTCTGGTCGCAGAGGATGGCGCCCTCGCCGATCTGGTTGCCGTCGTAGACCCGGGCCATGGCGCCACGGATCGAGAGCGGCTGTGCACCGCGGGCCAGGCAGGTCTGCGCGATGCGCTCGCGGGCGGCGGAGTTGCCGATGGCGACGTTGAACAGGCGCTCGTCGCAGGCCGTCGCGAAGAACTCGTCCTCCGACAGCACGGGCAGCCCGTTCACGCTGCGCTGTGCCGGTTCGGTCTCGATGAAGACCAGCCGGGTCTGCACCGCCCGGTCCCCGTCGACCGGCCGGGCGCACTGTTGGCGCAGCAGCGGCATCACCTCACGGGCGAATCCGCCGGCTCCGTAGAGGCCGATCAGACGCAGGCGGGACGGCCCCGTCGAAGGGGTGGGATCGGAAGGCATGGGGAACTCCTGGCGGGGCGGCGGAGGGCTCGGCCGGCTTCAGCGGCAGCAGCTGCGGATGGCGTCGATGACGCGCTGCTGCTGGGCGTCGGTGAGCGCCGGGTAGATCGGCAGGCAGAGGATCTCGGCGGCCACCTGGCGGGCCACCGGCAGGTTGGCCGGCTGCGCCGAGGCCAGGCCGCGGTACATCGGCATGTCGCTGATGAGCGGATAGAAGTAGCGCCGGCTGAACACCTGCTGCTCGCGCAGGCGCTGGTAGAGCGCATCGCGGCCGAGCGGGAAGCCGGCCTGCACGCGCAGCGGCATGTACGAGTGGTTCGGTGTCGTGTCCGAGGGCAGCGGCAGCAGCGCCAGCCCCTCGATGTCGGCCAGGGCCTCGCGGTAGCGCGCGGCGATCTCGCTGCGCCGCGCGATGGCCGCGTCGACCTCGCGCAGCTGCAGCAGGCCGAAGGCCGCCTGCACCTCGTTGAGCTTGCCGTTGATGCCGGGAGCCATCACGGTCACTTCGTCGGCGAAGCCGAAGTTCTTCAGGAAGTCGATGCGCTGCTTGGTCTTCGCATCGGGACAGACGATCGCCCCGCCCTCGATGGTGTTGTAGACCTTGGTGGCGTGGAAGCTCAGCACCGACAGGTCGCCGAAGTTCAGCAGGCTGGTGCCGCGGTGCTGCACGCCGAAGGCATGGGCGGCGTCGTAGATCACCTTCAGCCCGTAGGTATCGGCGATGCGCTGGATGGCCTGCACGTCGCAGGGGTTGCCGTAGCAGTGCACCGGCATGATCGCGGTGGTCCTGGGCGTGATGGCCGCTTCGATGCGCTCGGGGTCGAGGTTGCAGGTGTGCGGGTCGATGTCGGCGAACACCGGCTCGAGGCCGTTCCACAGCAGCGAATGGGCGGTGGCCACGAAGGAGTAGGGCGTCGTGATCACCTCGCCCTGGATGCGCAGGGCCTGCAACGCGGTCACCAGCGCGATGGTGCCGTTGGTCAGCAGGGCCAGGTGGCGCACGCCCAGATGCTCGGCCAGCGCCTGTTCGAGCTGCTGGTGGAAAGGGCCGCCGTTGGTGAGGATCTTGCGATCCCAGATCACCTTCAGCAGGTCGACGAAGTCCTCGAGCTTCGGCAGGTTGGGTTGCGTGACGTAGATGTTCGAATCGCTGCTCATGAGGCGTCCTGCGCGGATCCTTGGGGGGCGGGCAGGATGACTCCCGCGGCCTGGGGCGGCCCGCCGGCCCTGTGCCGCCCGATGCAGGGCGCTTCGCCCCACTCCGGTCCCGCCGCCCTGCCTTGCCGGCGCGGGGCCACGGGAGCGCCCGCGACCCGGCGGCGCCGGGGCCGGCCGAGTGCCCATTATTGCCGCCCCGGCACCCTGGCTCGCAAGCAGGCGTGACCGGCATCACGTCCGCCCCCCGGCCCGGCGCCCGACTAGAATCGCGGCGCCATGCGTGTGCTGAACTGGCTGCTGCGCGCCGCCGTCTTCTTCGTGCTGTTTGCCTTCGCGCTGAACAACCAGCACGAGGTGCGCCTGCACTGGTTCTTCGGCCTGGCCACCCAGGCGCCGATGGTCTTCGTCGTGCTCGGCGCCTTTGCGGCCGGCTGCGTGGTCGGGGTGCTGGCCATGCTGCCGCAGTGGTGGCGCGAGCGACGCCAGGCGCGCGCTCAGGTCGCCGCCGCGCCGGCCTCGACTCAGGAGGCCGCAGCGGCCACCCGTCCTGTGCCGCTGCCGGACCTCGACCTGGGCGCTGCCCGCCGCGATGGAATTTGATCTTCAGTGGCTCCTGCTCGGGCTGCCCGTGGCCTTCGGCCTGGGCTGGCTGGCCTCGCGCCTCGACCTGCGCCAGTGGCGGCGCGAGGTCGAGTCTTCGCCAAGGGCCTACTTCAAGGGCCTGAACCTGCTGCTCAACGACCAGCAGGACAAGGCCATCGACGCCTTCATCGAGGCGGTGCAGCACGATCCGGGCAGCTCCGACCTGCACTTCGCCCTGGGCAACCTGTTTCGCCGCCGCGGCGAGTACGAACGGGCGGTGCGGGTGCACCAGCATCTGCTCGAACGCGCCGATCTGGCGGCCACCGAGCGCGACCGGGCCCAGCATGCGCTGGCACAGGATTTCCTGAAGGCCGGCCTGTTCGACCGCGCCGAGGCGGCCTTCCGCGCCCTCGAGGGCACGGCCTTCGCGACCGATGCGCGGCTGGCGCTGCTCGGGCTGTACGAGCGCTCGCGCGACTGGCCGGCCGCCATCGAGGTGGCGGCGCAGCTCGAGAAGAGCGGCACCGGCTCGTTCGCCGTGCGCAGTGCCCACTTCCATTGCGAGCTGGCCCAGACCGCCGACGATCGGGGCGATGCGGCCACCGCCGAGGCCGAATTGCAGCGCGCCCGCGAGGTCGCCCCGCTGGCGGCGCGGCCGCTGGTGCAGCAGGCCCAGCGGCTGATGCGGCTGGAGCGGCCGGCCGAGGCGATGCTCGTCTACGCCGAGCTGCGCCAGCGCGACCCGGAGGCCTTCGGCCGGCTGGCCGAGGACTACGTCGCCTGCGCCCGGGCGGCGGGCCAGACCGGGGTGGCGCGAGCCGCCCTCGAGGAGCTGTTCGCCCGGCAGCCGCGCATGGATCTGCTGCGCGCGCTGGCCCTGCTGGAGGGCCGTTCGCCCGGCCAGTGCGAGCGGCTGCTGCCCCTGCTGCGCGAACAGCCCAGCCTGTCGGCGGCGCTGGCGCTGCTGGACACCCCGTCCGCGTCCTGGGCCGAGGGGGCCCAGTCGGCGGCCCGCGACGCGGTGGCGCGCGCGGCGCGCCCGCTGCAGCGCTACCGCTGCGCTGCCTGCGGCTTCGAGGCGCAGCGTCATTTCTGGCAATGCCCGGGCTGCCTGAGCTGGGACAGCTTTCCCCAGCAGCGGGTGGAGGAACTATGAACGCTGCCGAGCTCGCCGATCGCGTCGTGCTGTGCATGAAGTGGGGCACCAAGTACGGTCCGGAGTACGTGAACCGGCTGTATGCGATGGTCGCGCGGCATCTGCGCGGCCCCTTCCGCTTCGTCTGCCTGACCGACCGCAGCGAGGGCATCCGCGCCGAGGTGAGCTGTCTGCCGATTCCGCCGCTGGACCTGCCCGCGGGCCTGCCCGAGCGTGGCTGGACCAAGCTGACCACCTTCTCGGCCGATCTGCACGGGCTGCGCGGCACCGCGCTCTTCCTCGACCTGGACGTGGTGATCGTCGACGACCTCACGCCCTTCTTCGAGCTGCCGGGCGAGTTCCTGATCATCCACGACTGGAAGCGGCCCTGGCGGGTCACCGGCAACTCCTCGGTCTACCGCTTCCAGCTCGGGGCGCATGCGGACATGCTGCAGTACTTCCGCGAGCATTTCGAGCAGGTGCGCCGGCAGGTTCGCAACGAGCAGGCCTACCTGTCGGACTACCTGCACCGGCAGGGCCGCCTGTCCTACTGGCCCGCCGAGTGGTGTGCCAGCTGGAAGTACCACTGCATCCCGCGCTTCCCGCGCAACTACTGGCGCGATCCGGCCATTCCGAAGGGCGCGCGCATCCTCGTCTTCCACGGCGTGATGAATCCGCCGGACGCGCTGGCCGGTCGCAGCAACGGCAACTGGCGCTTTGCCCGCCCGGCGCCCTGGATCGCCGAGCACTGGCGGACCTGAACCGGCCCGGAGGCCTCCGATGAGCAAGCCCGTCGTCTTCGTCCATACCAACGAGCAGCAGCTGCTGGGCGCGCTGCTGTCGGCCTACTCGTTTCGCAAGTTCAGTCGCCGGCCCGACGACTTCGAGGTGCGCATCGTCGAGCTCGAGAAGACGCCGCAGCTGTACGGGCGCGAGGGCCAGCGCTACCTGCGCATGGGCCGCATGGCGACCTGGCACAACGACGACCTGCAGTCCTTCACGCCACTGCGCATGATGGCGCCGCAGCTCATGGGTTTCCAGGGGCGCGCGGTGATGACCGACCCGGATGTGTTCTCCGTCGGGGGTGACATCATGGACCTGCTCACCTGCGACATGGGCGGCAAGGCGTTGCTGGCGCGCAATCTGCCGCCGGAGAAGGGCGGTGGGGCCGGACGCTTCGCCAGCAGCGTCATGGTGCTGGACTGTGCCCGCCTGGCCGACTGGCGCTGGGACGAACAGGTCGAGGCGATGTTCGCCGGCCGGCTGGATTACAAGGCCTGGATCCAGCTGCGCGACATCGACCCCGAGCGCATCGGCGACCTGCCCGAGGTCTGGAATTCCTTCGACAAGCTCGAGGACGATACCCGCCTGCTGCACATGACCGAGCGGCTGACGCAGCCCTGGAAGACCGGGCTGCCGATCGACTTCAACATGAACTTCCAGAGCCTGGGCGGGCGGCTGCGGCGCTGGCTGCGCGAGCGTGGCCTGCTCGGCGCACGACGGCGCTTCCAGCCCCATCCGGATCCGCGGCAGGAGCGCTTCTTCTTCGACCTGCTGAAGGAGTGCCTGGACAACGGCGTGGTCAGCGAGGCCTTCCTGCGCCGCAGCGTGCAGGCCCGCGACGTGCGACCCGACGCCTTCGACCTGCTGGCCGGGCTGGGCTACCGTGCCCGTTCGCCCGCCTGACGGGATGGCCGGCAGCGGCCGCCTGCTGCTGCTGGCGCGCAGCAGCCTGCAGCTCGTGCTGGCCGCTGCGGCGGCACAGGAGGCCCTCGAGGCGGCCGGACAGCGCAGCTGGCTGATCTTCCTGCCCGATGTGGCCGACCGGCAGGGCTTCGAGCGCACCCTGCAGGCCTGGCCGGAGTCCCCCTTCGAGCGGGTGGTCTTCGTCGAGCCGCGTTCGGCGGCGGGCCAGGCCACCGGGCGCTCCTGGCGATCGCTGCAGCGCGAGCTGACCGCCCTGCTGCAGGCGGCGGCACCGTCCAGCGTGGCGATCTTCAACGACCGCGAGGAGGCCGGCCAGTGCCTGCTGATCGCCGCGGCGAAATACTTCCCGGCCGCCCGGCGCGAGTGCATCGAGGACGGCTCGCAGGCCTACACCGACCGCACCTACCGGCGGCTGGGCCTGCTGACCCGCTGGCGCCAGCGGCTGCGCTACGGCGCCGGCTGGCAGGATGTGCGCGTGCTGGGCACGCACCCTCTGGTGCAGTGCTTCGTCGCCCTCCAGCCCGCGCAGGTGCGAGAGGCGCTGCGCACGCGCACGCTGCGGGCCTTTCCCGGCCACAGGCTCGACGCGGCGCCGCTGCGCGCGCTGGCGCGCCGCTTCGCGGCCCAGGCCGGTTTCGAGGCGGCCAGCCTGCCGGCGGGCGCGGTGCTGCTCACGCTCAGCCATTCGTCCTACGCCCGGCGCAATCCCGATTACCTGCGGCGGGTGCAGGCCACCGTGGCTGAGGCGCAGCGCCTGGGCCTGCGGCTCAGCTACAAGTACCACCCGCGCGAGGCCGAGCCCGATCCGCTCGGGCTGGGCCGCAGCGGTGCCTGCGAGCTGCCGCGCCAACTGCCGGCCGAGTCGCTCTACCTGCTGGTGCGCGACCGCCCGCTGCTGGTCGTCGCCGGCATCAGCACGGCGCTGCTGACCGCGGCGCTGCTGATGCCGCGCGCGCGTTTCGTCGCGCTCGCCCATGCCTCGCAGACGGGCGATGTCTGGCGCAGCTCGCTGATGGCCGCGCTGAACATCGTCGCGCCGGACGACGAGGCGGGCGTCGCGGCGCAGCTCGCCGACTGGCGTGCGCAGGCCGACCTAGCTGGCGCCGCGCGCCAGGGCCCATAGGCGGGCCCTCTCGACGTCGCCGTAGGTCTGCTGCAGCTGCCGGTCGTTGCCGCCGCTCTGCACGTTCTCGCGTGCCAGCCCATGGGCCCGGGTGCCCGGTACCTCGAACAGCAGCGGGCTGAAGCGGTGCACCTGCGCCACCTGGAAGCCCGCCCGCGCCGCCACCGCGTTCAGCCAGATGTCGTCGGCGCGCGGACAACACTGGCGAAAGCCGTCGCCGGCGGCCTGCAGCGCAGCCTGCATGGCCGGCGGAAACAGCACGCCGCCCACCCCGGTACTGAAGTGCAGGGCGCTCGGCCGCGTGGTCTGGCAGCCGGGCCAGCGCGCATAGGGCAGGAAGCGGCCCTCGGCGTCGAAGGACATCACATGGGCCCGGTGGGCATGCACGCAGTCCGGCCGGGCCCGTGCCGCCTGGGCCAGTTCGAACAGCCAGTTCCGGCCGTACAGCACGTCGTCGTCGGCGGTGACCATGTCGCAGGTCAGCGGCCCCTGCATGACCAGCGGAAAGTACTTCTTGTGCGGGCCGAGGTCCTCGCACTCGCGGATCTCCAGCCCGCGTGCGACGAGGCGCCGCAGGGCATCGGGCAGGCCGAGCTGCTGCTGCACCGACGGCGCGACCCAGAGCACCAGCCGGGACGGCCGCAGCCGTCCGGCGGCGATGCTCTCGAGCGTGTAGTGCACCGCCGGCCAGCGCGGCTCGTAGGTGGTCAGCGAGACCACCGGCCCGTCGCCCAGCAGCGGTGCGGCGGGATCGAGATTGCGTGCCTCCAGCCGCCGCATCCAGAGCGGCCGGATCAGCCGCTTCAGGCCGCGCAGGCTGCGCTTGTGGAGGGTATGGGCAGCTCGCGCCCAGAGGCCGGGAGCGTCGGTGCGGTCGGGTCCGGTCATGACGGCAGGTTCAGCGGGTCGGCGGGCATCCGGCCATCGGGCCCGTGGTCGGAGCTCGGGGCCCGGGGCTGTGCCTGCTCAGGCGCGTCGAGGACTTCCAGCCAGCGGCGCACGATCACCGGCAGGCCGTAGCGCTGCTCGAGCCGCTCGCGCGCCAGGGCGATGCGCCGCGCGCGCTCCTCGGGCGAAGCCATCAGCGCGCCCAGGCCGGCCTGCCAGTCGTCCAGCACGGCGACATCGCGGAACTCCTCGTAGCTCGGCAGGGCGTCGGCGGCCACGGCCAGACCGTGCATGAAGGCGGTGGCCAGGCGGTTGTTCGTCTTGCACAGCGTGAAGGGATTGCGCTGTGCGGGGATCACGGCGATGTCGCTGTGGCGCAGCGCCAGGGCGAAGTTCGCGCCCGACCAGGGCAGGTACAGCGACGGCCAGGGCCAGGCGCGCGACAGCTCGCGATAGCGCTGCCAGCGGTTGCTGACCACCAGCATCGACAGCGGCGCCGCCCGGTGGTGGGCGGCCAGCGCCTCGCGCAGCCGGCCGATGTCCTCCATGCCGCCGCCGGCATAGGCCGCGCCGTGGTTGCCGAACCAGATCAGCCGCCGGCCCGGCGCGACCGCGTGCCAGGCCTGGAAGGCACGCACCCGCAGCGGGTGGATGGCATCGCCGCGGCGCCGGTCGGCGGGCGATGCCGCCTCCCGATCGAGCGGATCGGGCACCACGCAGATGCGCAGCGCGTCGCCGCATTCGCCGCGCACGATGTCCGCCAGCGTCGGGGAGGCCGTGATCACGCCGTCCATCGCGCGGCAGGCGCGCCGCAGCCGCTCGGCCCGCTCGCGCCATTTCGGCGCATCGCGGTCGGCGTGGAAATGGTTGTCGCACAGGTCCAGCCACAGCCGCGTGCCGGCCTGGCGGCGCATCTCCAGCGCCTGCGCCAGGCTGGCCTCGTCGTAGCGCTTGGCCAGGATCAGCACCGACGGTCGCTCGCCCGGCTGGAACATCGCCGCATCGCGCCCGAGGGCGCGCATGCCCTCGATCACCTGCAGCGCGCGGATGCGCGTGGCCGCCGAGGTGCGGGGATTGGCCGAATGCGGCCAGAACCGGATCGAGTCGGCGCTCATGGCGGACGCCTGCGCCTCAATCGCGCCAGGACGCCTCGATCCAGGGCACCGGCCGGACGAAGCGCTGCAGGTGGCGCCAGCGGCTGGCGTCCACGCGGGGACCCACGAAGGTGGCGCGCAGGTGCTGCCAGAGCGTGGGGTGGGGAGCGACCTTGCGGTTCCAGCGTCCGAGCACGATGTCGTCCGGGTTCGGGCCGCCCGGGAAGGTGACGATGCGCGCGCCCGCCGGCAGCTTCGCCGGCAGGAAGTAGCGCAGCGGCACCGGCGCCAGGCAGTGCAGGCGGAAGTGCCGTGTCCAGGCCTCGGGCCAGAAATGGATGCCGCCCTTCACCGAGGCGGTCACGTAGTGCTGCTCGAACTGGTACTTGTCGGCGATGCCCTGCGGGTCGGCGCGGAAGTTGTCCAGCAGCTGCGGGTTGCCGCCCACCGGAAAGCGGAACACCGAGGTCTGGCCGAGGCGCTGCATCGGCCGCGCCCAGTTGCGCGCCACGTAGACATCCTCGGGGTTGCCGAGGGTGAAGTAGTCGTCCAGCGGGCCGACCACGACCGAGTCGAGGTCGATGAACAGCGCCGTGCCGGGCTGCAGCCCCGGCACCTCGCGGCCCCAGAGCACCTGCTTGCGCCACTTGCCGCGGGTGCGCTGCGGATGCGGCACGCCCAGCTCGGGCAGGGGGAAACACTCCACCTCCGGGCGGATGCCGCGGGCGTCGTCGGTCAGGCAGACCAGCCGGAACGGCGGCGCGAGGTGGCGCGAGACCATGCCGTACAGGCGATTCACATACTCGGGGCCGTAGGCCTCGCCCCACTTCACGCAGACGACCTGCTTCATGTGCTCATCCACCCCAGGCCTGACGCAGCCAGTCGATGTTGCCGATGCGGCGGTACCACTTGTGGCCCTGGCCGGCCAGCACATCCGACATCTTGGGCGTGCCGGCGAACACCACGATGCGTGCGCCGGCGGGCACCACCGGGTCGCGCAGCCAGCTCTTCAGGTGGCGCGGCACGCAGTCGTTCTTGAAGCTCACGCACCAGCCGCGCGGCCAGTAGGCCAGATCGCCGTGGGCGGCCAGCTGGGCGCTCTGGAACTGCTGCGAGATCTCGTAGCGCTCGGCCGCGCCCTTCGGGTCGGCCACGTAGGCGTCGAGGATGTAGCGGTGTGCGCCGATCTCGAAGCGGAACACCGACGAGTTGCCCACGCTGTGCAGGAAGCGGTCGCGCTCGGGGTTCACCCGGCGCAGCGGCTTGCGGCGAAACAGGTCGTCGTCCCGGATGATCAGGAAGCGGCCCGGCGCGGTGAAAAAGGGTTCCAGGTCGTCGACCACGACCAGGTCGAGATCGAGGAACAGCGCCGTGCCCTGCAGGTCGGCCAGCGGATCGCGGAACACCGCCAGCTTGCGCCAGCGCAGGTCCTTCTGGCCGGCCGGCAGGCCCAGGTCGGGCAGCGCACGCACCTCGATGCCGGCCTCCAGCCCCTGCGCGTCGTCGGTGAAGCAGACGAAGCGGTGCGGCCGCCTCAGGTGCCGGGTCACGCCGCGGTACAGGTGGTTGACGTACTCGGGCCCGTACATCGAGCCCCACTTCATGCAGATGACGTTGACGCGCGAATCCATGGGCAGGCGTGATCAGGTTAACACAGGGGGCTGCGGGCGGGCCGCCCGCTAGTGGCCGGCGTGCTGGGCCTGCACCATCGCGGCGTAGCGGCCGCCGCGGGCCAGCAGTTCGCCGTGCCGGCCGGCTTCCACCACCCGGCCGCCCTCGAGCACGCAGATGCAGTCGGCGTTGCGGATCGTGCTCAGGCGGTGCGCGATCACGATCATGGTCTTGCGCCCGTGCCACTCCTCCAGGGCCTGCTGGATGGCGCGTTCGCTCTCGGTGTCCAGTGCCGAGGTGGCCTCGTCGAGGATCCACACCGGGGCGTCCTTGTACAGCGCCCGGGCGATCGCCAGGCGCTGGCGCTGTCCGCCGGAGAGCTTGCTGCCGTTCACGCCGATGGTGGCCTCCACGCCCTCGGGCAGGCTGCTCACGTGGGTCCACAGCGCGGCCGCGCGCAGGCAGGTCTCGATGCGCTGCGCATCGTGCGGCTGGGCGTAGACCACGTTGGCCGCGATCGAGGCGTCGAACAGCACGATGTCCTGCGACACCACCGCGAACTGCCGGCGCAGGTCGGACTTGCGCAGTTCCTCGAGGGGGATGCCGTCGAGCGTCAGCCGCCCGCCGCTCGGGGCGGCGAAGCCCAGCAGGGCGTTGACCACGGTGGTCTTGCCCGCGCCGGAGCTGCCCACCAGGGCCACCGTGCTGCCCGGCGCGATGCGCAGGTCCAGACCGTCCAGCGCCGGGCGCTCCGCGTCGGGGTACTGCACCCGCACGGCGTCGAAGACGATCTCGCCGCGGGCGCGTTCGAGCTGGCGCTGACCGTGGTCGGCCTCGGGCGGGGCGTCGAGCAGCTCGAAGCAGGCCTCGGCGACGATCAGGGAGTTCAGGATCGGCCGCGACACGTCGGCCAGGTGCCGGGTGCGCGACACCAGCAGCAGCAGCGCGCCCACGTAGGCCACGAAGCTGCCCACCGTGCCGTTGCCGGTCTGCGCCTGGTACAGCGCCAGCGTGACGATGCCGGCCACGCCGACGCTGGCGGCCAGCTGCGACACCGGGGTCATCAGCGCCGAGGCGGCCACGCTCTTCATCGTCATGCGCTGCACCTCCTGCGCCTCGCGGTCGAAGCGGCGCTGCTCGAAGGCGCCTGCGTCGAAGGTGCGGATCACCCGCCAGGCCCGCGCCAGGTCGTCGACCACGTTGGCCAGGCGGATCTGGGCCTGGTAGGCCGCGCGGCTGACCTGCTTGACGCGGGCGTGCACCTTGCGCACCCCGACGATCAGCAGCGGCACCGTGACCATCGACAGCAGCGTGAGCTGCCAGTTCTGCCAGGCCAGGAAGACCAGCAGGGCGATCGCGGTGGTGCCGTCGCGCAGCAGGGTGACCATCGCCCCGCCCAGCTGGTTGGCGATGGACTGCGGATCGCCGATCACCTTCGTCACCGCCGCGGCCGGCGTCATGCGGCCGAACACGCTGGCGTCGGCACGCAGCAGGGCCCCCGACAGGTCGCCGCGCAGCGCCAGCACGGCCCGCGTGGTGGCGCGGTTGAGCATGTAGGCGCCCGCGAAGCTGAACAGCCCGCGCAGCGCGAACAGCGCGATCAGCGACACCGGCACGCTCCACAGCGGGAAGGTGGGCTCCTTCAGGAAGCCCTCGTCCAGCGCGACCTGCAGCAGCTTCGGGATCAGCGGCTCGGTGGCCGAGCCGAGGATGAAGGCCAGGAAGGCCACGGCCAGGCTGGCGCGCTGGGGCCAGAAATAGACCTGCAGGCGTCGCAGCGTGCTGCGGCGATCCGGTGCGGGCGCCGTCATCGGGGCAGGGGCCGGGGCCCCGGGAGGGAGGACATGGACATGGCGCAGCGGCGAAGGGGCCGGCGGCATGGGCGCCGGCGGGCTGGGTTCGGGCCCGGATTGTCCGCTACCCGCGCCCCGGCGCCGCTGCGCCCGGGGGGGCGTGGGGGGAGGTCCATCCCCCTTCGTGTCCCCCCTCGGGGCGATGCGCGCTGCGCCGGGTCCTTTCTATCGTGGCGGCTCGGGTGGGCGTGACCAGGTGCACGTCCGGTCCTCCACCCGCCCTGCGGCTGTTCGACCGAGTGAAAAGGAAGGGTCACCATGAAGACGAGGAAACTGCTGTGCGCGCTGCTGCTGAGCCTGGCCCCCGCGTGGGCCCTGGCCGCGGCCGATGTCAACCGGGCCACGCAGGCGGAGCTGGAGTCGGTCAAGGGCATCGGTCCGGCCATGTCCACCCGGCTGCTCGACGAGCGCAAGAAGGCGCCGTTCAAGGACTGGGACGACCTGATCGGTCGCGTCAAGGGCCTGGGCCCGGGCAATGCGGCGCGCCTGTCCGAGGCGGGCCTGACGGTCAACGGCGGCAGCTATGCAGGCGCGGCGGCGCAGCCGGTCAGGCCGGCCGCATCGAAGGCGGCCAGGCCGGCGCGTCCGGCCTCCCAGTGAGGTCGGTGCGTTCGTCCGGTGCGGCGCTTCGCGGCCACGGCAGGCGCTGCGCCGCTCCGGGCGGCCAGCCGAAGAAGCGCTGCACCTCCTCCCGGCGTGCCAGGGTGTCGGCCTCGCCCAGCGCGATCAGCGCGCGGGTGTAGCCCGGCTCGAACAGCAGGTAGCTGGCCAGCGCCGCCCCGCCGGTGGCGCCGTGGCCGCTCACGCCCACCGAGCGCAGCAGGGTGCGGATGGTCAGCGGCAGGCTGTCGATGTGGGCGGCCGCCAGGTCGTCCAGGCGCTGGCTGGGGGCGATCACCAGTGCCTGCACCGGGCGCAGCGGCGTGCGGGCGCGGGCCTCGGGCGGCAGCAGTGCCAGCGTGGCGTTGATGCGCTCGAGGCGCTCCACGTCCACCGCCAGGGCGTCCAGGAAGATGTTCGACAGCGCGTGGCCGGCGATCTCGGCGACGCTGGGGTAGCCCTCGGCCATCACATGACGCCCGGGCGGCTCGTGCATGCGCCCGGCGCCGATCACCAGCACCCGCTCGGCGCCGAGGTGGATGGCCGGCGAGATCGGCGCGGCCTGGCGCATCGAGCCGTCGCCGAACCATTCGCGCCCCTCGCTCATGTCGATCGGCATGGCCGGGAAGACGAAGGGGATGGCCGCCGAGGCGAGCAGGTGGCGCACCCCGATCGAGCAGCGCAGCGCCAGGCGCTGCGAGCGCGACCAGGGCTGCAGCGCCTCGGTGCTCTCGTAGAAGGTCACGTGCTGGCCGGTGGTGTAGCTCGAGGCGGTCACCGCCAGCGCGCGCAGATGCCCGGCGGCCATCAGCGCAGGCAGCCGGTCGAAGCGCATCAGCCGGTGCAGCAGCGCCTCGAGCGGGCTGTTGTCCAGCAGCGAGCGCGGGCGCAGGCGGCGAAAGCGCGCCAGCGCCCAGCCGAAGGACATCATCGTCACCCAGGGCGCGCCGCTGCGGATCACGGCCAGCGAGTCGGCCCGGTAGACCTGCTCGACGTGGAAGCCCGCCCAGACTTCGACCAGCGAGGCCGCTGCGTGGTCGAAACGGTCGGCCCCGCAGGCCAGCCCGGCGGCATTGATCGCGCCGGCCGAGGTGCCCGCCAGCACCTGGAAGGGCAGGGGCCGGTCGGCCGGCACGCCGCTGTCGCGGGCGATGCGCAGCAGCGCCTGCAGCACGCCGGCCTGGTAGGCCGCACGTGCACCGCCGCCGGTGAGCAGCAGGCCGACGAGGGGGGAGGCGGGCCGGGGCGCGACGGCCTCGACCCCGGCAACCGGTTCGATCATGGCGCGCAAGTCTAGCCATGCCCGCGAATCGGCGTGGGGCGCACGCCTGCCTGCGTGGCCTCGGCCGCCCGGTCGCCCCGGACGCCGGCCGGGCCTTTCAGTCGCCGGGGCGGCCGTGGCCCCGGCCGGGCCGGTCGTCGCGATCGTTGCGGTCGCCCCGCCCGCCGTCCGGCCTGCCCTCCCGGCGGTCGTCGCGCCGATCCTCGCGGCGATCGTCACGCCAAGCCTTGCGATCGTCGTGGCGTCGATCGTCGGCCCGGGGGCCGCGGTCGCGGCCGGGGCCGTCACGGTCGTACCAGTCGTCGCGCACGAAGTACACCGGCCGGTCGCAGGCCTGGTAGCGCGCGCAGTGGCGCGCCCAGTGGCGTCGGTGGCCGGGCGGCACCCAAAGGTAGACCGGCGGCGGCGCCGGCCGCGGCCGGCCGTGCGGCGGCGCCGGATGCACGATCACCGGGCGGGGCCGCACGACCTCCGGGCGCGGGTAGCGGCCGATGTCGATGCGACCGTACACCCCCGGCTGGCTGATCTCCACCGACACGCCCACCTCGGTGGCCTGTGCCGCCGGCGCCGCCAGCAGCGCAGCGGCCGCGGCAGACAGAGCGGCCGTCACCTTCCAGAACTTCATCGCTTGGCTCCTCGTCGAGGGCGCGGCGGGTGCCGCCCCACACCGGATGAAACGGCAGGACGGGGCCGCCGGTCGACGCCTGCCGGGTAAAGATCCGTGAGGATTCGCTTCCGGGCCTGGCGGCGCGCGGGTGCCTGCCGACCCGCGGTCGACGGGTCAGGGGGCTTCGTCGGCGTAGACCAGCCGGCTGGCACCCTGGGTGGCGCGGGTCCACTGCGCCAGGGCGTTGTCGCTGGGGTAGAAGCGCGCCGCCTCGCCCAGGTCGATCTCGCCGACCGCACCGGCGCGCTCCAGCCGCAGGCGCACCGGCAGGCCGTGCAGCCGTTCGCCCAGTTCGCCGTCCTCGCGGCGCGGCGGGTGGTCGGCCAGCAGTTGCTCGAGCGGCGGCAGCTGCGCGCCCACCGGCACGTGCAGGTAGCGCGCATGGCGGCAGCGTGCGGTGGGCAGGTCCCAGATCTGCAGCACGTTGAAGCGCAACCCGCCGCTGAAGCGGTCCGGCTGGGCCTTGCCCTGCAGGATCAGCACCTCGTCGTCCTTCAGCAGCGCCTGGTGGGTGGTCAGCAGCTCCTCGGCCACCACGGCCTCGATCGCGCCGGACTTGTCGTCGAGCTTGAAGATCGCCACCCGGCCGCGGTTGCCGTTGACGATGCGCAGCTCGCCGACGATGCCCGCCAGCACCTGCGGATCGCGGCTGTCGGACACGTCGGCCACCTCGCGCTTGACGAACTGGCGCACCTCGGCGGCCACCTGGTCGAACAGGTGGCCGCTGAAGAAGTAGCCGATGGCCACCTTCTCGTGGCCCAGCCGGGTGCGCACGTCCCAGGTCTCGGCGGCGATGTACTCGGGCTCCTGGGTGCTGCTGCCGTGCGCGTCGTCGAACATGTCGAACAGGCCACCCTGGGAGGCGTGCGCGGCCTGCGTGTCGGCGTACTCGAAGGCCAGGCCCACGCTGGCGAGCAGCTCGGCACGGCCGTCCAGGCCCTTCGGATGCAGCTTGTCGAAGGCGCCGGCCTTGATCAGCGCCTCCACCACGCGCTTGTTGATGCGCTTGCGGTCCACCCGCGCGGCGAAGTCGAAGATCGACTTGAAGGGGCCGCCCTCGTGGCGGGCCTCGACGATGGCCTCGATGGCGCCCTGGCCGGTGCCCTTGATCGCGCCCAGGCCGTAGCGGATGAGGCGGTCGCCCGCCTTGCCCGGCACCGGCTCGAAGCGGTAGACGCCCAGGTTGACGTCCGGCGCCTCGAAGCCGATGCGGAAGTGCTTCATCGCATCGTCGCGCAGCACCTTCAGCTTGTCGGTGTCGTCGAGCTCGATGGTCATGTTGGCCGCGAAGAACTCGGCCGTGTAGTGCACCTTGATCCAGGCCGTGTGGTAGGCCAGCAGGGAATAGGCGGCGGCGTGCGACTTGTTGAAGCCGTAGCCGGCGAACTTCTCCATCAGGTCGAAGACCTCGTCGGCCTTGGCCTGGTCGATGCCCTTCTTCGCGGCCCCCTCGCGGAAGATCTCGCGGTGCTTGGCCATCTCCTCGGGCTTCTTCTTGCCCATGGCGCGGCGCAGCATGTCCGCGCCGCCCAGGCTGTAGCCGCCCAGCACCTGGGCGGTCTGCATCACCTGCTCCTGGTAGACCATGATCCCGTAGGTCTCGGCCAGCACCGGCTCGGTCAGCGGGTGCGGGTACTCGACCACCTCCTTGCCGTGCTTGCGCGCCACGAAGGTGGGGATCAGGTCCATCGGGCCCGGGCGGTACAGCGCGTTCAGCGCGATCAGGTCCTCCAGCCGGCTCGGCCGGGCGTCCTTGAGCATGCGCTGCATGCCGCCGGATTCGAACTGGAACACTGCCTCGGTCAGGCCCTCGGAGAACAGCCGGTAGACCGCCGGATCGTCCAGCGGCAGGGTCTCGAAGGCGAAGTTCGCCTGGTCCGCATGGCGCGCGACGATGAAGTCCTTGGCCAGCTCCAGGATGGTCAGCGTGGCCAGGCCCAGGAAGTCGAACTTCACCAGGCCGATGGCCTCCACGTCGTCCTTGTCGTACTGGCTGACCGCGCTGTCGCTGCCCGGCTGCTGGTACAGCGGGCAGAAGTCGGTGATCTTGCCCGGGGCGATCAGCACGCCCCCGGCGTGCATGCCGATGTTGCGCACCATGCCCTCGACCCGGGTGGCCAGCGCCAGCAGCTCGGCCACCTCCTCGTCGGCCTTCTCGCGCTCCTCGAGCTCGGGCGCCTCCTTGCGCGCGTAGATCACGCCGCCGTCGGGCTCGTCGGGCACCTTGGCCAGCGTGACGGTCTTGCCCGGCGGGGCGGGGATGAGCTTGGCGATCGAGTCCACATGGCCGTAGCCCATGCCCAGCACCCGGCCGATGTCGCGCAGCGCCGCCTTGGCCGCCATGGTGCCGAAGGTGGCGATCTGGCTCACCGCCGGGCGGCCGTAGCGCTCCTTCACGTAGTCGATCACGCGGTCGCGGTTGCCCTGGCAGAAGTCGATGTCGAAGTCGGGCATCGACACCCGCTCCGGGTTCAGGAAGCGCTCGAACAGCAGGTTGTACTGCAGCGGGTCCAGGTCGGTGATCGACAGCGCGTAGGCCACCAGCGAGCCCGCGCCCGAGCCCCGGCCCGGGCCGACCGGGCAGCCGTTGGCCTTGGCCCAGCGGATGAAGTCCGACACGATCAGGAAGTAGCCCGGAAAGCCCATCTTGATGATGGTCCCCAGCTCGAACTCCAGCCGCTCCACGTAGCGCGGCCGCTGCGCATCGCGCTTGGCCGCATCCGGGAAGAGCAGCTGCAGCCGCTGCTCGAGCCCCTCGAAGCTGAGCTGGCGGAAGTAGGTCTCCATCGGCATCTTCGTGCCGTCGGGCAGGTCCGGGGTCGGAAAGTTGGGCAGCTGCGGCTTGCCCAGTACCAGCGTCAGGCTGCAGCGCCGGGCGATCTCCAGCGTGTTGGCGAGGGCCGAGGGAATGTCGGCGAAGAGCTCGGCCATCTGAGCCGCGGTCTTGAAGTGCTGGTCGCGGGTGAAGCGCTTGACGCGGCGCGGGTTGGCCAGCGTCTCGCCCTCGGCGATGCACACGCGCGCCTCGTGGGCCTCGAAGTCGTCGGGCGCCAGGAACTGGATCGGGTGCGTGGCCACCACCGGCAGCCCCAGCTTCGCCGCCAGCGGCACCGCCGCGCGCACCCAGGCCTCCTGGCCGGGCAGGCCGGCGCGCTGCAGCTCCAGGTAGAAGCGCCGCGGGAAGATCTGCGCCAGGCGTCGCGCCAGCGCCTCGGCCCGCTCGCCGTCGCCCTGCAGCGCGGCCAGGGCCACCGCGCCGCCCTGGCCGGTGCCGCCCAGCGGCGCGCCCGACAGCGCGATCAGCCCCTCGGACAGTTCCTCCAGGTGCGCCCAGGTCACCCAGGCCTGGTTGCGCTGCACGTTGGTCACCCAGGCGCGCGACAGCAGCTCGCAGAGGTTGAGGTAGCCGGTCTTGCTCTGCACCAGCAGCAGCAGCCGGCTGGCCGCGCGCGGTTCGCCGGCCGGGCCGGCCACGTCGGGCTCGAGCCAGATGTCCGCGCCCAGCAGGGGCTTGACGCCCTTCTTGCGCGCCGCGTTGTAGAACTTGACCCCGCCGAACAGGTTGGCCAGGTCGGTGATCGCCAGCGCCGGCTGGCCGTCCCTGGCGGCGGCCTTGACGGCATCGTCCACCCGCAGGGTGCCGTCGACGACAGAGAACTCGGTGTGGGTGCGCAGGTGGACGAAGGTCATCGGGGGATTTTAGGGAGGCCCCCCGCTGCGGCCCTCAGCCGGAGCGCCGATTCGGTCGAGGCCCGAGTGACCCGCAGCCGGTCGACGGGATCCCCGGGGGCCTGATGCCGCGGCACCTCGGCCACCGCCAGCTCGCCCTGGCTGCATGAGAGGGCCCTCTCCCACAGTGAGGCGTGGCTGATGGGGACGTGTTCGGCGGCGGCCACCGACGCTCGTGCGGCACCGGGTCCATCGGAGGCGGGCGGGCCTGCGAACCTGTCCTTCGTCAAGAGCACTGCAAACGGCACCGCCCTTTGTCGCTCGGGGGCCGCGCGGCGGTTTTCGCCTGCGCATGGGCGGCGTAGGATCGTCGCCACAACTGAAACAGGCTCGGTCGGGTGGCAGCGCCCTCTGCGTGGCTTCAACCGGCATCGGGCCTCGATGGAGACCCACCTTGCAGCCCACCCGCACGGCCGATCCGGCCCTCACGGCGCACTTCCACCGAGTCGTCGACTGTCAATGGGCGTGCCCCGCCCACACCCCCGTTCCCGAGTACATCCGCCTGATCGCCGCCGGCCGCCACGCCGACGCCTACATGATCAACTGGGTGTCCAACGTCTTCCCGGGTGTGCTCGGACGCACCTGCGACCGCCCCTGCGAGCCCGCCTGCCGGCGCGGCCGGGTGGAGGAGGCCAACGGCGAACATCCGGAGCCGGTGGCCATCTGCCGCCTCAAGCGCGTCGCCGCCGACCTGAAGGGCGATGTGCGGGGACGCATGCCCCGCTACGCCCAGCGCAACGGCAAGAAGGTGGCCTGCGTCGGCGCCGGGCCGGCGTCGCTGACGGTGGCGCGTGACCTGGCCGCCGTCGGCTACGACGTCACGGTGTTCGACGGCGAAGCGAAGGCCGGCGGCTTCGTGCGCAGCCAGATCCCGCGCTTCCGACTGCCCGAGCGGGTCATCGACGAGGAATGCGGCTGGATCTTCGATCTGGGCGTGAACTTCCGCAGCGGCACGCGCATCGACTCGCTGCGCGATCTGCTCGGCCAGGGCTGGGATGCGATCTTCGTCGGCAGCGGTGCACCGCGCGGGCGCGACCTGGAGATCCCCGGCCGGCAGGAGGCTGCCGCGCAGATCCACCTGGGCATCGACTGGCTGGCCAGCGTGTCCTTCGGCCATGTGTCCAAGGTCGGTGCGCGCGTCATCGTGCTGGGCGGCGGCAACACCGCGATGGACTGCTGCCGCTCGGCGCGGCGCCTGGGGTCGAGCGACGTGAAGGTGATCGTGCGCTCGGGCTTCGAGGAGATGAAGGCCTCGCCCTGGGAGAAGGAGGATGCGATCCACGAGGGCATCCCCATCCTCAACTACCACGTGCCCAAGGCCTTCGTGCACGCTGACGGCAAGCTGGTGGGCATGAGCTTCGAGATCGTCGAGGCGAAGTACGACGAGCGTGGCCGCCGCAGCCTGATTCCCACCGGCGCGCCGGACGCGTTTTTCCCCTGCGACGAGGTGCTGATCGCCGTCGGCCAGGAGAACGCCTTCCCCTGGATCGAGCGCGATGTGGGCATCGAGTTCGACAAGTGGGGCCTGCCGGTGCTGAACGAGGACTCACTGCAGTCCACGCTGCCGAACGTCTTCTTCGGTGGCGACGCCGCCTTCGGGCCGAAGAACATCATCACCGCGGTGGCGCACGGCCACCAGGCGGCGGTGTCGATCGACAAGTGGCTGCACGGCGAGGACGTGACCCAGCGCCCGGCGCCGCTGACCAACCTGGTGTCCCAGAAGATGGGCATCCACGAGTGGAGTTACCACAACGACGTCTCGCCGGACGCGCGCTACAAGGTGCCCTGGGCGGCGGCCGAGCAGGCGCTGGCCAGCATCCGCGTCGAGGTGGAACTGGGCTTCGACGCCAGGACCGCGATCAAGGAGGCCGACCGCTGCCTGAACTGCGACGTGCAGACGGTGTTCAGCGCGCCGGCCTGCATCGAGTGCGATGCCTGCGCCGACATCTGCCCGACCGACTGCATCAGCTTCGTGGCCAATGGGGAGGAGACCGAGTTGCGCCGCCGCCTGAAGGCGCCCTCGCTGCACCCGGACGAGCCGCTGTACGTCTCGGCCGAACTGAAGACGAAGCGGGTGATGGTCAAGGACGAGGACGTCTGCCTGCACTGCGGCCTGTGCGCCGAGCGCTGTCCCACCGGCGCCTGGGACATGCAGAAGTTCTTCCTGCAGGTCACCCAGGCCGGCCCGGCCTGCCGAAGCCGAAGCGGCGAGGCGGCTCCCCAAACCGCGAAGGAGGCTGCGTGATGAACCGCATCGAAGCCGTCAACGATTTCGTCATCAAGTTCGCCAACGTCAACGGCTCGGGCTCCGCCTCGGCCAACGAGCTGTTTGCCAAGGCCATCCTGCGCATGGGCGTGCCGGTGAGCCCGCGCAACATCTTCCCCAGCAACATCCAGGGCCTGCCGACCTGGTACGAGGTGCGCGTGTCGGAGGCCGGCTGGCTGGGCCGGCGCGGCGGCATCGACATGATGGTGGCGATGAACCCGCAGACCTGGAAGGCCGACGTGGCCGAGCTGGAGCCGGGTGGCTACCTGTTCTACGACAGCACCCGGCCGATGCCGGCCAGTGCCTTCCGCGACGACATCCACGTCATCGGCATGCCGCTGACCGAGATCTGCAACGCCGCCTACCAGGAGCCGCGCCAGCGCCAGCTGTTCAAGAACATCGTCTACGTCGGTGCGCTGTCGGTGCTGCTGGGCATCGACGCGGCGGAGATCGAGAAGCTCTTCGCCGAGCAGTACCGCGGCAAGGAGAAGCTGCTGGACTCCAACGTGCGCGCCCTGCAGCTGGGCCGCCACTTCGCGCAGGAGCACCTGGACGCCGACCAGGTGGGCATCAAGGTGGAGCGCAGCAACCAGGTGGGCGAGCGCATCTTCGTCGACGGCAACACCGCTGCCGGCCTGGGCTGCGTCTGGGGCGGCGCCACCGTCTCGGCGTGGTACCCCATCACGCCGTCCACCTCGGTGCCCGAGGCCTTCGAGAAGTACTGCAGCAAGTTGCGCATCGACCCCGAAACCGGCAAGAAGCACTACGCCATCGTGCAGGCCGAGGACGAGCTCTCGGCGATCGGCATGGTGATCGGCGCGGCCTGGAACGGCGCGCGGGCCTTCACCGCCACCTCCGGGCCGGGCGTGTCGCTGATGACCGAGTTTCTCGGCCTGGCCTACTTTGCCGAGATCCCGGTCACGCTGATCAACGTGCAGCGCGGCGGGCCCTCCACCGGCATGCCCACCCGGACCCAGCAGGCCGACCTGCTGTCCTGCGCCTACGCCAGCCACGGCGACACCAAGCATGTGATGCTGCTGCCGCAGGACCCCGCCGAGTGCTTCGAGCACGCCGCCACCGCACTCGACCTGGCCGACCGCCTGCAGACGCCGGTGTTCGTCATGACCGACCTGGACATCGGTATGAACCAGCGCCTGTGCGACCCCTTCAAGTGGGACGACAGCCGCCAGCTCGATCGCGGCAAGGTCATGACCGCCGAGGAACTGGAGGCGGGCAAGGACTTCGGCCGCTACAAGGACGTGGACGGCGACGGCATCCCCTGGCGCACCTACCCGGGCACGCACCCCACCCAGGGCGCCTACTTCACCCGCGGCACCACGCGGGACGCCTACGCGCGCTACTCCGAGGCCGGGCCGGACTACCTCTACAACGTCCAGCGCCTGCTCAAGAAGTTCGCCACCGCGGCCAAGCTGGTGCCGCAGCCCATCCTCACCGAGGCCGACCGGCCCACCCGGCTGGGCGTCATCTACTTCGGCTCCACCAGCCCGTCGATGGAGGAGGCGCTGGAGAAGCTCGCCGCCACCGGCATCCACCTGGACGCCCTGCGGCTGCGCGCCTTCCCCTTCAGCAAGCCGGTGCGGGACTTCATCAGCCTGCACGATGCCGTCTTCGTCGTCGAGCAGAACCGCGACGCGCAGATGCGCACCCTGCTGATCAACGAGCTGGACGTCAACCCCGCCCAGCTCGTGCCCATCCTGCACTACGACGGCACGCCGATCACCGCCCGCTACATCACCAGCGCCATCACCGACGCGGTGCACGCCATGGTGGTGCTGCCCGCCTACCCGCGCGCCAACATGGTGACCGGCACCGCGCAGCGCGGCTCGGCCGCCGCCCAGGCCGCCCTGGCGCACCTGAAGCATTCGGATTGATCCCCGGCCCGACGATTCCAGGAATTCCACACCATGACCTACATCGCCAAGCCGCGCTTCCACCACCCCAGCCTGCAGGCCAACGCGGTGGGCTACACCCGCCGCGACTACGAGGGCAAGATCTCGACGCTGTGCGCCGGCTGCGGCCACGACTCCATCTCCGCGGCCATCATCCAGGCCTGCTGGGAGCTGGACATCCAGCCGCACCGCGTCGCCAAGCTCTCCGGCATCGGCTGCAGCAGCAAGACGCCGGACTACTTCCTCGGCGCCAGCCACGGCTTCAACACCGTGCACGGCCGCATGCCCAGCGTGCTCACCGGCGCCAACCTCGCCAACCGTGACCTGCTCTATTTGGGCGTCAGCGGCGACGGCGACTCCGCCTCCATCGGCCTGGGCCAGTTCGCCCATGCCATGCGCCGCGGCGTCAACATGGTCTACATCGTCGAGAACAACGGCGTCTACGGTTTGACCAAGGGCCAGTTCTCCGCCACCGCCGACCGCGGCAGCAAGAGCAAGAAGGGCGTCATCAACCACGACAGCCCCGTTGACCTCGTCGGCCTGGCGCTGCAACTGGGCGCCACCTACGTCGCCCGAGGCTTCTCCGGCGACAAGGAACAGCTGGTGCCCCTCATCAAGGGCGCCATCGCCCACCAGGGCGCCGCCTTCATCGACGTGGTCAGCCCCTGCGTCACCTTCAACAACCACGCCGGCAGCACCAAGAGCTACGACTACGTGCGCGAGCACAACGAGGCCGTCAGCCGCATCGACTTCATCTCGCTCAGCGAGGAAGTGGTGGCCTCCCCCGCGCCGGGCGAAACCCTCGACCTGCCCCAACCCGACGGCTCCATCCTGCGCCTGCGCAAACTCCACGCCGACCACGACCCCACCGACCGTGTCGCCGCCATGAACCACGTCCAGGCCCTGCAAGCCAAGGGCGAGGTGGTGACCGGTCTGCTGTATGCCGAGCCGGATGCGCAGGATCTACACGAGGCTTTAGGTACCTGCGCGACGCCGCTGAATGCGTTGCCGCAGGAAAAGGTGTGTCCAGGGGCGGCGGCGTTGGAGAGGATCAATGCGGGGTTGAGGTGAGGTCTGTGCTTGGGCGAGACAGGGCGATCTGGATATGGCTGTCCGCATCACCACCGTCCGAGAATGCATCCTTTACGAGTACGCCAAGCTGATTGCCGATCGTGCGGTCGAAGGCCGAACGGGTGTAGCGGCATCAGCTCGCGAAGGAAGGGCCTACTGGAGCTTCGTTGCGTTGACCTACAAGAAGCTCGCTGACGGCCGCCTGCAGCCTTCGAGCGTCCTGCGGGAGAACAAGCAACTCATCGAACAGGCCGACCGTTGTGCCTACTGCGGGGCGACTGGTGTGAAGCTGCAGTGGGAGCACATCCTGCCGCTTTCGCGCGGCGGATCGGACACGGTCGACAACCTTGTCCTTGCCTGTGCGCCCTGCAACCTGGCCAAGGGTGCCCTTCAGCCGCTCGAGTGGTATGCCCAGCGAGGACTGGACCACAAGGAGATTCCGCGGCTGGTCATGGGCAAGCTGTTGAAGCAGGTGCTCGAGGCCCATCGACAGCAGGGCACTCTGGAGGCCAGCGAGTATCCGGTTGGCGAAGGCCTGCACCTTTGGAACGTCTGCCAAGTGATCGGTTCGAGGCAACGATGACGGCCCAGGAAGCAATCCGAGGTTCCCGGGTCAGGTCTTGCCTCGTGCTTTCCGATTCGACGCTGACGCCCTCACGACGTCACAGCGGCTCCGAGCCGACCTGCCAGCCCGGTCCGAGCGCCGGCCGCAGGTTCTCCCTGGGGCGGCCTCCGGGTGCTCGCGCCGGGCCGTGGGGCGGGCTGATCGGTCCCTCGGGTTGGAACGAGGGGCGCGGGTCCGGCGGGGTGCTGCGCAGCGGCTTCTTCACGCGCCGGCCGATCCGATGCGCGGGCAGCGGGTGGCCATCCACCGCAGCGGGCGGATCGGGTGCGAGAATGCCGCGAAGTTGCGGTGCGGCACAGGGGGGCCGTCGCGGCCGTCGGCCGCAGGTCTGCGGCAGCCTCTGCATGCCTGCCGATCCGATCCGTGCCGGTCGATGCTCAAGTGTCGTTAGGAAGTTGCCGATAAAGCCGAAGCCCGGTTTCCGACTCGCCCGATGAGCCCTTTCGATGCATGCCCTCCTCACGCACGTCATCTACACGAGTGTCGCAACGCGGCGGTTCGAGACGCCTGAGCTGCTCGAGCTGCTCGACCGCGCGCGGCGGCACAACGAGCAGGCGGGGCTGACCGGCATGCTGCTGTATGCGGACGGCAACTTCTTCCAGGTCCTCGAGGGCGAGGCACCGGTGATCGAGGCGCTGTACGCCCGGATCCAGCGCGACCCGCGTCATGCCCACATGACCCGCATCATCCACGAGCCGATTCCCGAGCGCGCCTTCGCGGACTGGACGATGGGCTTCTGCGATGTCTCGAAGGCGGAACTGGCCGACATCGTCGGGGTGAACGACTTCTTCCGGGAGGGCCGCGCCGCGCTGGGGCCCGATGCGGGGCGGGCGCGCAAGCTGCTGGATGCCTTCCGGGACGGCCGCTGGCGCCGCCGGCTGGCGCCGGCGCCTTCGCTGGCTTCGGTCTAGGCGGCCCGGGCGGGCCGTTGCGCATGGAGGGGGCCATGATCCTGGCGAGTCCACCGATCGATCCGGGGCTGCGGATGCCGGTCTTTTCGCATGCCTTTCAGCCTATCGTCGACCTGGTGGCGCGGCGGGTGCATGCCTACGAGGCGCTGGTGCGGGGCCCGGCGGGCGAGTCGGCCCGCCAGGTGCTCGACCAGGTGCCGCCCGCGCTGGCCTACGGCTTCGACGAGGCCAGTCGGGCCGCCGCGATCGAGCGTGCCGTGGCCCTGGGCATCGACCAGCAGCTGCACCTGAACTGTCTGCCGCTGGGCCTGAGCCGGGTGGAGAAGCCGCTGGTCGACACGCTGGCGGCGGCCGAGCGCTGCGGGCTGCCGCTGCGCCGCATCGTGCTGGAGGTGACCGAGAGCGAGGCCATCACCGACCCGGCGCACTGGGCGGTGCACCTGGACGAATGCCGCGCGATGGGGCTCAAGGTGGCCATCGACGACTTCGGCGCCGGCTATGCGGGGCTGAACCTGCTGGCGGACTTTCAGCCCGATCAGGTCAAGATCGACATGGGCCTGGTGCGCGGCATCGACCGGCACGGCCCGCGCCAGGCCATCGTGCGGGCCGTCGTGCAGGCCTGTGACGATCTCGCGATCGATGTCGTCGTGGAGGGCGTCGAGACGGCCGACGAATGCCGCTGGTTCCTGGACCACGGCGTGCGGCTCTTCCAGGGCTACCTGTTCGCCCGGCCGATGTTCCAGGGCCTGCCGCCCTGGCAGGGGCCCGAGGTGACGGGGCCCTGAGCCGGGCGCAGGAGGCCTCGGCAGCGCGTGGATCATCGGGCATCATGGTGTGGCGGAACCCCGCCTGTTTCCTTCTTCCGGAGCATCGCCATGCGCCACTGCCTGTCTCTCTCCTCGATCGCCTGTGCCCTGGTCCTGGTCGGCTGCGCCTCGTCGCCGGGCGGCGGCACGGGCAGCAGCGCCCCGCCGTCCGGCGCCCCGACCACCAGCGCGCCGGCGCCCGCCGAGCGACTGGCGCCTGCGGTGGCGGTGCCGGCCGCCTCGGCGCGCAACGTGGTGCTCACCCTGACCGGGCCGAAGAACGTCACCGAGTCGAAGGACTGGGGCGAGTTCCAGCGCGAGTGGCGCGAGACCTTCGCCGACCATGCCAAGGCCGCCGGCATCGCCTACCGCTGGGCCGACACGCCTCCGGCGCCCTCCGGTGAGGCGGGCACGCTGCTGCAAGTCGAGGTGGCCGACTACCGCATCGTCGGCATCGGTGCGCGCATCATGTTCGGCATCATGACCGGCAACGCCTTCATCGACGCCAAGGTGCAGTTTCTCGACCTGAGCAACGGTCGGGCCTTCGGCGAGCAGCGCTACCAGACCAGCTCCAGCGCCGGCATGGGCATCTTCGCCAAGGTCACGCCGCAGCAGGTCGACGCCATCGCGGCGAACGTCTTCCAGGACCTGAAGTCCGCCCGCTGACCGGCGCGCTGCCGCGGCCGGCGGGATGATCCGCCGGGGCGCTGCCGCCAGCCGCTTTGCGGCGGCGCTGGCCGAGGCCGGCGTGCCGGGCGGCCTCGCGCCTGCAGGTCCCGCCACACCCGCTGCCGGCCGATCGCGTCACCTGGCCGGCCATGCGCGCCCGGGGGCGGGCGGCCGTCGCCGGCCGAGCGGATCGGCGACATCGCCCTGCACGGGGCGGCGCGGCCGACCGCGCGCCGGGTGGAGTCGCTGCGCGAGGAAGTGACTTTCCGTGCAAAATGACACAACTCGAAACATTTTGCGCCGGCCCCTCGCGGCAGGCCACCGATGCCCATGAGCGATCCGGCTTCCATTGCCTCTCCCGTCCGGGGGGGTTCGTCGAAGGCAGCGTCGTCCCGACTGGCCTGGGTGGACATCGCCAAGGGCCTGTGCATGGTGGCGGTGGTGGCGCTGTGGGTGGGCCGTTCGATGAACTGGAACGCCGGCTGGATCGTGCCCTTCGAGACCTTTGCCCGGCCCTTCCGCATGCCGGACTTCTTCCTGCTCTCGGGGCTGTTCGTCGGTGCGGTGCTGCACCGGCCCTGGCGCAGCTACCTGGATACGAAGGTGCTGCACTACGCCTACTTCCTGGTGCTGTGGACGCTGATCCTCGTGCCGGTGCTCTGGCTGGGCAGTTCGGCGCAGCGGCCCGCCGGCCTGTCCGAGGCGCTGGGGCTGCTGGCGTACCGGCTCTACAAGCCCGAGGCGATGCTCTGGTTCATCCTGATGCTGCCGGTGTTCTTCGTCGTCACGCGGCTGATCCAGGCCCTGCCGGTGCTGCTGGTGCTGCCCGCAGCGGCGCTGGCGATGGCGCTGCAGCCGCACAGCGGCATCCCGCCGCTGGACTGGTTCACCAAGTACTACGTGTTCTTCTACGCCGGGCATGTGCTGTCGGCCCGGGTGCTGGCGCTGGCCGGCTGGGCCGCGTCGCACCGCCTGGCGGCGCTGGGGCTGCTGGCACTGTGGGCGCCGCTGAACGCCTGGTTCACCAGCGGCCCCCATGCCGACGATGGCGCCGGCCTGCTGCTGTTCGGCTTTCTCGGCATCGGTGCGGTGGTGCTGCTGGCGTCGCTGCTGTCGGGCTGGCGTGCGGTGGCGCCGCTGCGCTGGCTGGGCGCGCAGAGCATCGTGGTCTACCTGGGCTTCTTCATCCCGATGCTGGCCATCCTGGGGGTCTTCAAGCGCCTGGCGCCGGCGGCGGACGTGAACCTGGTGGCCACCGCGGCCTGGGCCGGCTCGATCGCCGTGGCGCTGGCCGCCTGGGCGCTGCTGCGGCACACGCCGCTGCGCTTCCTGTGGGAGCGCCCCGCCTGGGCCCGGCTGCCGGCCGCCGCCGAACGCCCGGGGGCCGTGCTGCGCCGAGTCGGGCCGGCCTGAGCGCCGCCGGCGGGAGCGGCCCCGGGCCGGGCCGATCGCGCGCGCTCAGCGTTCGTGCGCGCGCGCCTGCAGTCCGGTCGGGCGCGCGACGTCCGGTCCGGTCGCGGCGCCGCCCGGGCCGGCGCTGTCGAGGGGAATGCGCCAGTGGCGCCCCAGTTCCAGGGCGAAGCTGTGCGGGATGAAGCGCTCGAAGCCGGCGCCCGGGTAGTTGGTCAGCTCGCCGACGTAGATCCGCTCGCCTTGCACGTAGCAGTCCACGCGCAGGAACTCGAAGGGCTCGGCCAGCTTCAGCGACAGGGCCAGCATGTCGTCCAGGCGCGGCGGACGGGGGTCCGGCGCGTGGCTCTCCAGCGTCAGGCGCGCGGGCAGCAGCTGCCAGTCGGCGTCGTAGAGGTTGCGGGTGTGGCGGCCGAAGCGTCCGCGGTCGACCTGAATGAAGCGCACCGCACCGCCGATGACGTAGAACTTGTAGTCGGCCGGCAGCTGACCGTCCTCGCCGGTCAGCATCTGCTCGGCGATGACACGGTTGGGCAGGCCGCGGTAGCACCACTCGCGGCTCAGCCGGCTGAAGTCGGTGCCCAGCCAGCGGCGCAGCTCCAGGCGCAGCTGGCACAGGTCGGTGTAGACGCCGGGGCGCAGGAACCAGACCTGGCCGCTGCCGACCGTGGTCTTGATCACGCAGGGCCGCGGCAGGGTCTTCAGCGGCACCGCGTCGGCGTCGTCCCAGGCCCCCAGCAGGGGCACCAGGTAGGACTCGCCGAGCACGCGCGCCACGTGCTCGCGGGTGGCCAGCTTGTCGGCAGCGATGTGCAGCAGCGGCGAGCGGCAGCGCAGCATGTAGGCCTGGATGTGCTCGTTCAGGCTGCGCGGGCGGTCGTAGTCGGGCCAGTGGCCGAAGTAGAACAGGTGGCCCAGGGCCAGGTACTGTCGGTCCGAGAGCATGCGGCCCAACCGCCGGCCGATCGCCAGATCGACGCGGCGAAGACGCAGCAGCCGGCGCAGGGTATGGCTGGCGCGGGCGAACAGGGGGCTGGAGTCGGTCGGGGGCAACGGAGCCATGGTGCCAAGCTGAGCGTAGTGAGATCCGCGGCCGCGCCGACCGGCGCCGCTCAGGCGGTCCGCTGGCTGTGGCGGCCGCCCAGGCGGCCCAGCCAGCGGCGCAGCCGCGCCGACGTGTTGGTGACGGCAACGCGCCAGGCCAGCGCGCCGGGCATCGCCAGGATGCCCAGCAGCCAGGCCTGCGAGGCGCGGCGTTCGAGCCAGGTGTATCCGGGGCAGTCGCGCAGCGACTGCGCCTGCAGCCGCAGCAGTGACCAGGCGCTGTCCTCGGGGAAGGGGTGGGCCGCCGGTTCGAGCCGCCAGGACATCGCGCGGGTGCGCAGGTTCCAGGGCAGCGGCAGGAAGGGGCCGCTCACGCGCAGGCCGTCGCAGCGCTCCAGGATCGCCAGCGACGCGCTGCGGCGGTGCAGGTCCACGCGCAGGCTGTCCGATGGGCGGGTGGCGATGTTGCCGAAGCAGCCGCGTGCGCGATTGGCCGCCGAGTGCAGGCGGTAGCTTCCCAGCGCCCGCGGCGCGTTGGCCACCTGCCCGTTGAAGGCTGCCAGGATGAAGGGCGGCGTGTCGGCCGCGCGACGCCAGTCGGCCTCGCGCAAGGGAAAGTAGCGCTCGATGGCCGAGCGGCGGTAGAAGTTGCCGCTCGAGGGCGGCCCGGCATAGCTGCCGAAGCGGCGGATCACCGGGCGCACGTCGCCCTGGTGCATCAGGAAGGGCACCTGCCGGCCGGTGGGCCGACCGGCCTCGTCGATGCAGCGCAGCGCGTACTGCACCTTTGCCACCCCGGGCGTGAACAGCGGCAGGCAGGTCGCCACGGTCGAGGGGTCGAGCAGGTCGTCCGAATCCAGAAAAAGCACGAACTCGCCACAGCTGGCGGCGAAGCCGGCGTTCATCGCCGCGGCCTGACCGCCGTTCTCGGCCAGGCGCAGCGCGGTGATGCGTGTTCCGTAGCGCTGCATCACCTCCCAGCTGTCGTCGGTGGAGGCGTCGTCGCAGACGATCACCTCCAGCGCGGCATGCGTCTGCGCCAGGGCGCTGTCGATCGCCTGCCCGAGGAAGCGACCGTAGTTGTGGTTGTTGATGACGATGGAGACGAGCATGCGAACCCTCGTGTGTTTCACGAATCGTGAGCGTTGTCACACAAGGTTACATACATCGTAGCCTGAAAAGCCCGCCTGCCGCCGGTTTCGGGTGGGGGTGGCAGGGGGTGGCGAAATTTCGCGCTCGCCGCTGTGGCGCCGCTCAGACGCGCCGGACGCGCACGCGCTGGCCGTCGCGCAGCGCGGCCGGGGGGTAGAGCAGCACCGGCCGGCCGGGCTGCAGTTCCGCACGGATCCAGGCCTGGCGGCCGTTGCGCGCAAGCAGGCGCACCGTCTGCAGGCGGGCGCGGTCGCCGTCGACGAGGTAGAGCGCCATGGTCCGGGCGTCGGCCGGCTCGGCCGCCGCGCTGTGGGTGACAGGCAACGGCGGCGCGCTCGCCGCGGCGACCGAGGCGGCCCGGGGCGGCTCGGGCACCCCGGCCGGCAGCGGAAAGAGTGCCGCCACCGGTACCTGCAACGCCTGCGGCTGCGACAGGGTGACGATGCGCACGCCGACCCGGAAACCGTCGCCCAGCGCGGCCCACTGCACCGGTGGGCTGGTCAGGTCGATCAGCACCTTCACGCGCTGCTCCTCCACGCCGAGGGCGGAGACCTTGGTCACCGCGGCCGGCTCGATGCGCCGCACCTGGCCGGCGAGCTCGCCCGCGCCGCCCCAGCGGTCGATGCGCACCGCCGCGCCGGGCGGGATCTGCAGGGCGTCGCTGGTCAGCAGTTCGGCCACCACTTCCAGGCGGCGCGTGTCGCCCAGCTCGAGCAGCGGGGCGCCCGTCGTGACGACGCCTTCGCTGAGCTGGTGCAGCTTGAGCACCTGGCCGCTCACCGGCGCGCGCACCTCGAAGACGGCCGCGGCGCGGCCGGCGCCGGCCTCGCGCAGCGTGCCCAGTGCGGCGCGTGCCTGCGCCAGCTCGCGGGCGGCCACCTCGCGCTCGAGGGCGGCGGTGTCGGCCTCGCTGCGCGCAGCGGCCACGGCCAGGCGGGCCTCGTCGAGGCGGCCGGGCGAGACGAAGCCCTGCGCCGCCAGCGGTTCGCTGCGCGCGAGTTCGTGCTCGGCCTGGGCCTGCCCGACGCGGGCACGCTCGATGCGGCTGGCCGCGCGCTGCAGCAGGGCCTGGGCGGTGGCCACGCGGGCCAGTGCCTCGCGTTCGCTGCGTGCATCCAGCAGCGGGGCGAGTGTCGGGGCGATGCGGGCCAGCGGCGCACCGGCCGCGACCCGATCGCCCTCGCGCAGGCTCAGGCGGGCCAGCCGGCCCGACAGCGGCGCCGAGACCAGGTAGCGCTCGCGCAGGCGGGTGTAGCCGTCCTCGTCCAGCGTGGTCTCGAAGGGGCCCTGCATCACCGGGGCGACCTCCACCTCCAGCGGCCGGGGCGCAAAGGCCCAGCCGAGCAGGCCCGCCAGCGCCAGCGCGCCCAGCGAGCCGAGGACGAGCGTCCTGCGTTGCAGCTTCATGTGGTCACTCCCGTGTCTTCAGGGCCTGCACCATGTCCAGCCGGTCGATGCGTCGTCGCACCACCAGCGCGCTGGCCAGGCCGGCGCCCAGCACCGCCAGCGCGGCCCAGGCGTAGGTGCGCGGCTGGATCACCACCGGAAAATGGAACTGGTCGGACTTCAGCAGGTCGACGATGCCGTTGACCAGCGCCCAGCCCAGCACCATGCCCAGCGGCAGCGCCAGCGCGATCACCAGCGCCAGCTCGCCCAGCAGCAGGGCCGAGACCTCGCCGCGGGTGAAGCCCAGCACGCGCAGGCTGGCCAGTTCCCAGGCACGCTCGGCCAGTGCGATGCGCGCGTTGTTGTAGACCACGCCCACCGCGATGACGCCGGCGAACAGGGTCAGCACCGTGCTCATGATGCGCACGTTGCGCGCGCTGATCTCGTTCATGTTGCGCAGCATGCTGGCCTTGCTGAAGGTGCCCGCCAGACGCGGCAGGCCGCGGGCGGCAGCCAGGAAGGCCGCCTCGCTGCCGGGCTCGAGGGCCACCGCGAAGCCGCTGGCCACATCGCCCTCGCCGAGCACGCGGTTCAGGGCGCGCCGCTCCATGTAGGCGTTCAGCCCCATCATCTCGCGCACCGTGCCGTCCACGGTCAGCTCGACCTGGCGTGGCCGGCCCTCCTGGATCTCCACGCGGACCCCATCGCCCACGCGCAGGCCCAGCTTGTCGGCCAGGCGGTCGGTCAGCAGCAGGCCGCCGGCGCCGGGGCGCACTTCGCGGTTGTCCACGTCGATGATGCGGTAGAGCTGCGGCTGCTCCGGCAGGCCGCGGATCTGGCTGCGCTCGCGCCGCACGCCGTTGACCAGCGTGACGGCGACGTAGCGGCTCGACTCCACCGCCCGCACGCCGGGCAGGTGCTCGATCTCGAAGCGCATGCGCTCGGCCACCGGCTCGGTGGGCCAGAGCGACACGTCGCTGCGCATCGACAGCGTGAAGGTGGTGTCGACGATGGTCTCGATCGCATCGCGGAAGAAGTTGCCCATGATCACGATGGCCACGGCCGCCGCCACCCCGGTGACCGACAGCGCGCTGCGCCAGGGCCGGCGCTCGAAGTTGCGCAGCACCATGCGCGTGGGCGGGCCCAGCCGCAGCAGCCGGCGCAGGCCGGGCAGGGCGCCCAGGCGTTCGACCAGCGTGGGCCGGTAGCGCCCCGGCGCGGGCGGGCGCATCGCCGCGGCCGGACTCAGCCGCACCGTGGCCAGGATGGCGCCCAGCGTGCCGGCCACCGCGGTGCCCACCGCCAGCCCGACGCTCAGCAGCACCAGCCAGGGGGCCATTTCGTGCTCGAAGCGCGGGAAGCGGAAGAACTCCGCGTACAGACCCAGGAACAGCCGTCCCAGCCAGCGCCCCATCGTCACGCCCAGCAGCGCGCCCAGCGCGACGATGGCCAGCACCAGCTGCAGGTAGTGCGCCGCCACCTGCCGGTTCGCGTAGCCCAGCGCCTTCAGGGCGGCGATCTGCTCGCGCTGCGTGGCCACCAGGCGGCCGACCACCACGTTGAGCAGGAAGGCCGCCACGCCCAGGAAGATCGCCGGCAGCACGCTGCCCATGACCTGCTGCTCCTTGATCTCGTTGTCCAGCATGGCGTGCGAGGTCTGGTCGCGGCGCCCGCGCGGATCCCGTCCGCCCCAGGGCGCCAGCAGCCGCTCCAGGTCGGCCAGCACCTGGGCCTGCTGCCGCTCGGGCGAGGCGCTGGGGGCCAGTCGCAGCGCCAGCCGGTTGAAGGCGCCCTCCATGTCGTAGGCAGCAGCCAGCACCTCGCGGTCGACCCAGAAGACGCCGAAGCCACGCAGGTCGGGCATGCCCCACAGGCCGGCGAAGATGTACTCCGGCGACAGCGCCAGCCCGGCCACTTCGAGGGTGCGCTGGCGCCCGTCGATCAGCGCGGTCAGCCGCGCCCCCGGGCGCAGCCCGTGGGCCTCGGCGAAGGCCTCCGACACCAGTGCCGGGATCACCGCCGCGCCTGCGCCACCGCCGGCCTGGGCGAGCGCCTCGCGGGCCTGCTCGAAGCGTCCGCCGCGCACGGTCACCAAGTTGAGCCGCTGGGGCTCGCGCCGGTCCACGCCGATCAGCTGGCCGAGGATGGGGTCGCTCACGCCGGGCAGCTCGATGCGCACGATGAACTCGGTGCTCTCCTGCACCTGCGCGACGCCCGGCAGCGCGCGCACCTGCGACAGCAGCGACAGCGGCGCACGCTCGACGCTGGCGAACACATCGGCAAAGCGGCCCTCGGCGTAATAGCGCTCGCGTGCGGCGGCCAGCGACTCCACGGCCGACAACGTGGTCACGAAACCGGCGATGCCGCTGGCCACCACCAGCGCGATGGTCAGCGCCTGGCTCCACATCAGGCGCAGGTCGCGCAGCAGCTTGCGGTTCAGGGCCTTCATGGCGCGCCGCTCCTGGTTACCAGGACAGCTCGGCCGGATCGGCCCGGCGGGCGTTGCGCTCCTCGCGCTGGATGCGCCCGTCGCCCAGGTGCAGCACCCGGTCGGCCATCGCGGCGATCGCGGCGTTGTGGGTGATCACGACCACCGTGGTGCCCAGCTCGCGGTTGATGCGGGCGATCACGTCCAGCACCAGCTTGCCGGTGGGGTAGTCCAGCGCGCCGGTGGGCTCGTCGCACAGCAGCACCTGCGGTCGCTTGACGATGGCCCGCGCGATCGCCACGCGCTGCTGCTCGCCGCCCGACAGCTGCGAGGGGAAGTGCTGGCGGCGAGGCGCCAGGCCGACCATCGCCAGGGCCTCCTGCGGGTCCATCGGGGCCTCGACGATGTCGGTGACCAGCGCGACGTTCTCCTGCGCGGTCAGGCTGGGAATGAGGTTGTAGAACTGGAACACGAAGCCGACGTGGACCCGGCGGTAGCGCGTCAGGTCCTCTTCGCTCAGGGTGGTCAGCTCGGTGCCGGCATAGCGCACCGAGCCGCTGGTGGCCACCTCCAGCCCGCCCAGGATGTTCAGCAGCGTCGACTTGCCGCTGCCCGAGGCGCCCAGCAGCACCACGAACTCGCCGGCGCGCACCTGCAGGTCCACGCCGCGCAGCGCGTGCACCTCCAGCGCCTCGGGGCCGTCGCCGCTTCGGTAGACCTTGGACAGGTCGCGCACGACGAACAGCGGCTCGGCACCCTGCGGCGCCCCACCGGGGCCACGGGGCGTGAAGGATTGCTCACCGGCAGCCATGTGCCCATGCTGCACCGCAAGCCGCCCGCCGGGATTGACCGGAAGCAAACTGACCGCTGGGTCAGCAGGCCCGGCCGAGAGGGCCTGCCCGCCTCGATCGATCCGGCACCGGGACCGCAAGCAATGCGGATGGTCAGAGCGTGAAGGCCGCGCCAGAATCCGCACCAAAACCCCTGCGCTGCCCGTGAAGCTCCTCCTCCGATGGCCATCGGTCCTGCTGCCCTGGTGTCTGGCGTCCTGTGTGCTGCCCACCACGGCACCAGGTACTGCGCCGGGCACTGCACCGGACACCTCGCAGGACCGCGCCGCCCCGCTGCACCAGGCCCTGCTGGGACTGTGGTGCAACTCCGAGGACGGGGGCCGCAGCTGCTGGGCCTGGGACGAGTTCCTGCCCGACGGCCGGCTGCAGATGTGCGGCCGCACCGCCGACGACCCGCAACCCTTCGCCGCCGTCGCGCAGGTGCACTGGGAGGGACCGCGCATGTGCTACCGGGTGCTCCAGGCCACGGCCAACTTCTGGCTGCGGCCGGGGCAGAGGTACTGCACGGAAATTGTGGAGGTCTCCGCCCGTCACCACACCTACCGCGACCTGGACAGCGGCGCGCGCTTCACCCTGTGGCGCCGTCCGGCGGGGGGGCAGGACTGCCCGCCCACCCCGGCGCAGTGGCCCGCCACCCGCTAGCGGCACCGCTGCATGGACCCTCAGGCACCCGTCCCTGCCGCGCTCCAGCCGATCGCCGCGCCGCCTGACCTGCGGCCCTGGATCGAGGCAGCCGTCCTGCTGCGCACGCCGGCCGCCCTGGGCCGCAGCCGCTTCCCGGGACGTGTCAGCAGCCAGCTGGTGCTGCGACTGTCCGGCACGGTACGGCAGGTGACGACCGGCGACGGTGCGGATGCCGCCGCCGCGCCTCGGCTGCCCGCGGCGGCGCTGATCGGCCCTTCGGTGCGCCCCAGCACCTTCGTGCACGAAGGCGAGGTGACCGCGGTCGGCCTGATCCTGCGGCCGGAGGCGGTGGCCGGCTGGCTGGGCCCGATCGGCGCGCAACTGGCCGACCACACGCTGGCGCTGGACGAGGTGGACGGCTCGTTCTGGAACGGGGTGCTGGACGCCCTGCAGGAGACCCGCGACGATCGGGCGCGCCTGGCCCTGCTCTTCGATTCACTGCGCCGCCAGGTGCAGCGGCACCCGCGGCAGGAGGACGCCCGACGCCGGGCGCTGCAGTTGCAGCGGGATGCCGGCCTGCTTCCGGGCGTTGCTGCGGCCCTGAAGACGCCTGGCACGCGCCAGCTGCAACGGCGCTTTGCCGGCACCTTCGGATTGGGACCGAAGCAGTTCCAGCGCCTGCTGCGCCTGCGCGAGCTGTTGCACGGCGCGTTGCGGGAGGGCCCGGCGGCCCGGTGCCGGGGTGCGGCGCTGGCCCAGGAGGCGGGCTACTTCGACCAGTCGCATCTGGCACGCGACCTGCGCGGGCTGGTCGGCGCCCCCTTGACCGAGCTGCTGCGTCAAGCCCGCGTCGAGGGTGACGACCTCCCTGGTGAGCACTGGCCGCTGGCCCTGGGTGCCGCCGTCGGGGCCCCTTTGCCGACCTCGCCCCTTTCCAGCGCTCTCCCCGGCTGAGTCCGGGTCGGGAACTCAGCGGCCTCGGCCCGCCGGCTCGCGCCGGTTGGCCAGGTACAGCGGCAGCGCCACCGCCAGCCCGACGCCGAAGCAGCCCAGCACATACCCCCAGGGGCGGCGCACTCGCCGCTCGGCCAGCACCCAGACGCTGAAGGCCAGCGCCGCCAGGTAGACGTCCAGCGTGATCGCGGTGGTCAGCGCATTGGCCGCCGCATCGCGGAAGAACACCTGCGGCAGCACGCTGCCTCCACTGGTGAAGTAGGCCAGGTTGAAGGACCAGGTCGCCACCAGGGCAAGCAGGGCCAGGGCGCGCAGCGCGCGGCGCTGGACACGGGAGACAGTGCGAGGGAGCGTCATGCGTGCAGGCTATCGACCCTGCAGGAGCGGGCGCTAGGAAAAATGCGACCAGCCGGGTCCGTGGCCCATGGCGCCGCGTCGGTTGTCGAGAGGGGTTAGCCAGCCTAGACTAAGAAGGCTCCCGCCCTCGAGAGCTCCCAGGAGGCTGCATGCAACCCGTCAACATGCTTCAGGCCAAGTCATCGCTGTCGCGTCTGGTCGACGACATCGAGCAGGGCCGGGAACGCGAGATCGTCATCGCCCGCAACGGCCGACCTGCGGCGCGGCTGGTGCCGATCGCCGAGGGTTCCGCCGGTCCGCGCATCGGCGCAGCCCGGGGCCTTTTCGAGGTGCCCGACGACATCGACGCCCACAACGACGAAGTCGCCCGGCTCTTCCTCGGCCAGGCGGTGGCACCGTGAACCTGCTGCTGGATACCCATGTGGCGCTGTGGGCGATCACCGACAGCCCGCGGCTGTCCGCCCAGGCTCGCGCGCTGATCTCGGCGCCGTACGCATCGGTGTGGGTCAGCGCGGTGTCGGTCTGGGAGATCGCGATCAAACACGCACTGGCGCGTGGGGACATGCCGGTGTCAGGCCAGGAGGCGCTGCGCTGGTTTCAGGTGTCCGGCTATCGGCTGCTGGCGATCGAAGCCCATCATGCTGCGGCCGTGGAGGAGCTCCCGCCCCACCACCAGGACCCCTTCGACCGACTGCTGGTGGCGCAGGCCCTGGTGGAACCGATGCGCCTGCTGACGCAGGACGCCACCGTCGCCCGCTACAGCGACAGCATCCTGCGGGTGTGACGTCCCGGAAGCCGTCATCGCCCCCGCCCCTGGGTCCGGACCTGGGGTTCGCCGAGCGCTGGTTCGCCGAGCGCGGCTGGACACCCTTCGCCTTCCAGCGCGAAGTCTGGGCGGCCCTGGCCGCGGGCGAGAGCGGGCTGCTGCATGCCACCACCGGCGCGGGCAAGACCTATGCGGTGGGCTTCGGCGCGCTGGCCCGGGCGGCGGCGCGGGGCGTCGACCTGTCTGCCCGCCAGGCGCCGCCGCTGGGCATCCTCTGGCTGACGCCCATGCGCGCGCTCGCGGCCGACACCACCCGCGCGCTGGCGCTGCCGCTGACCACGCTGGCGCCGGCCTGGACGGTGGGGCTGCGCAGCGGCGACACGCCTTCGGCCGAACGGGCGCGGCAGGACCGGCGCTGGCCCAGCGTGCTGGTGACCACGCCGGAATCGCTGTCGCTGATGCTCACCCGCGAGCACGCGCAGCAGGAGCTGGCCGGCATCCACACGGTGGTGGTGGACGAGTGGCACGAGCTGATCGGCAACAAGCGCGGCGTGCAGGTGCAGCTGGCGCTGGCACGGCTGCAGCGCTGGAACCCGCAACTGGCGGTGTGGGGCGTCTCGGCCACGCTGGGCAACCTGGAGGAGGCGATGGCCACGCTGCTGGGTCCGCAGCGCGCGGGGCGCCTGGTGCGTGGCCGGGTGCCCAAGGCGCTGCGCATCGACACCCTGCTGCCCACCGACGCCGGGCGCTTCTCCTGGGGCGGCCACCTGGGCGCGCAGATGCGCGACCCGGTGGTGGCCGAGGTCGAGCAGGCCGCCACCAGCCTGATCTTCACCAACACCCGCTCGCAGGCGGAGATCTGGTACCAGCTGCTGCTGGACGCGCGGCCGGACTGGGCCGGGACGATCGCGCTGCACCACGGCTCGCTGGACCCCTCGGTGCGCGGCTGGGTGGAGGCGGGGCTGAAGGCCGGGCAGCTCAAGGCGGTGGTGGCCACCTCCTCGCTGGACCTGGGGGTGGACTTCCTGCCGGTGGAGCGGGTGCTGCAGATCGGCTCGGCCAAGGGCATCGCCCGGCTGCTGCAGCGCGCCGGCCGCTCAGGCCACGCGCCGGGGCGGCCCAGCCGCATCACCCTGGTGCCGACGAACACCATGGAGCTGGTGGAGGCCGCGGCTGCCCGGGAGGCCGCGCTGGCCGGCCGGGTGGAGGCGCGCCGCAGCCCCGAGGCGCCGCTGGACGTGCTGGTGCAGCACCTGGTGACGGTGGCGCTGGGCGGCGGCTTCCGCCCGGACGCGCTGTACGACGAGGTGCGCGGCGCGCACGCCTACCGGGATCTGCCGCGCGGCCACTTCGACTGGGCGCTGGCCTTCGTCGAGCACGGCGGCGGCAGCCTGGGCGCCTACCCGGAGTACCACCGGGTCCGCCCGGACGAGACGGGCCTGTACCGCGTGCCCGACCGCGGCATCGCCAGGCGCCACCGGCTGCAGGTGGGGACCATCGTCAGCGACAGCAGCCTGGCGGTGAAGTGGCTGTCGGGCGGCACGCTGGGGCACATCGAGGAGGGGTTCGTTGCGCGGCTGAAGCCGGGCGATGCCTTCTTCTTCGCCGGGCGGGCGCTGGAGTTCGTGCGGCTGCGCGACATGGCCGCCTATGTGCGCCCGGCGCCGCGGCGGCGCGGCGCGATCCCGGTCTGGGGGGGCGGCAAGATGCCGCTGTCCAGCGAGCTGGCCGACACGGTGCAGGACCTGTTGCACGCGGCCGCCGCGGCCCCGGCCGACGCCCCCCCGCCGGCGCGGCTGGCGGTGCCGGAGCTGCTGGCAGCCGCGCCGATGCTGGCCACGCAGCGGCGCGTCTCGCACCTGCCGCGCCACGGCGCCCTGCTGGTGGAGCATTTCCGCTCCCGCGAGGGGCACCACCTGATGCTCTATCCCTTCGCCGGGCGCAGCGTGCACATCGGCCTGGCGCACCTGCTGGCCTGGCGGCTGGCGCAAGGCGCGCCGAACACCTTCTCGCTGTCGGTGAACGACTACGGGCTCGAGCTGCTCAGCGCCGAGCCGGTGGCGCTCGAGCGGCTGCAGTCCGGTGCGCTGTTCGGCGCCGAGCGGCTGCTCGAGGACGTGCTGGCCAGCCTGAACGCCGGCGCGCTGGCGCAGCGGCGCTTTCGCGAGATCGCCCGGGTGGCCGGGCTGGTGTTCACCGGATACCCCGGGGCGCCCAAGAGCACCCGGCAGCTGCAGGCCTCCTCCAGCCTGTTCTACGAGGTGTTCCGCAAGTACGACGCCGGCAACCGCCTGCTCACCCAGGCCGACGAGGAGGTGCTGGCGCAGGAGCTGGACATCGGCCAGCTGGCCGCGACGCTGCGCCGCCTGGCCGCCGCGCCGATCGACTGGGTGGCGCTGCGCGCGCCCAGCCCCTTCAGCCTGCCGTTGATGGTCGAGCGCCTGCGCGAGCAGCTCAGCACCGAGAAGCTGGCCGACCGGCTGGCCCGTCTGCTGCGCGATGCCGAGGCGCAGGCCCAGGCCGGCTCGACGCCGACTTCGGCGGCGCCCCGACGGCGGCGGCCACCGGGGCGGCCGGCGGGCTGAACATGATGTCGGTCAAGGTCGGCGTTGACGCGGCGCGCGGGCCGGGCGGCGGATCAGGGTATCCTCCAGGGTCTCGCGCCTTTGCGCGCCCGGGTGGTCACGTCTTCTCCTGCTGGCGTGCGTGCTGCCCTGCCTGGCCTGCCGGCCGCTGCCTTCCCTGCCCGCCGCGATGAAACCCTTCAACGAAGAGACCGTGACCGACGTCCATCACTGGACCGATCGCCTGTTCAGCTTCACCACCACCCGCGATCCGGCCTTCCGCTTCTCGAACGGTCACTTCGTGATGATCGGCCTGCCGGTCGATGGCAAGCCGCTGCTGCGTGCCTACTCGATCGCCAGTCCGAACTGGGAAGAAAGCCTGCACTTCTTCAGCATCAAGGTGCCCGACGGCCCGCTGACCTCGCGGCTGCAGCACCTGAAGGTGGGCGACAAGATCCTGGTGGGCCGCAAGCCCACGGGCACGCTGCTGATCGACTACCTGAACCCCGGCAAGCGCCTGTACCTGTTCGGCACCGGCACCGGCCTGGCGCCCTGGCTGTCGATCATCCGCGACCCGGACACCTACGAGCGCTTCGAGAAGGTCATCCTGGTGCATGGCTGCCGCCAGGTGGCCGAACTGGCCTACCAGGATCTGTTCAAGAGCCTGCCCGAGCACGAGTTCCTGGGCGAGATCATCGGCGACAAGCTGATCTACTGCCCCACCGTGACGCGCGAGCCCTTCCCGCGCCAGGGCCGGATCACCGACCTGATCGAGGACGGCCGGCTGTGGAACGACTTCGGCCTGCCGGCGCTGAACCCGGCCGAGGACCGGGTGATGATCTGCGGCTCGCCGGCCATGCTGCGCGACCTGAAGAAGATGCTGGAAGAGCGCCAGTTCAAGGAAGGCTCCACCAGCGAGCCGGGCGACTTCGTCATCGAGCGGGCCTTCGCCGAGCAGTGAGGCGGCTGTGCCGGCCGCCGCGCCGGCCCCGTCCGAACACCGCAACGCGACCCGAGGGTCGCGTTGTCGCTTCTGGGCGGCCCATCGTCCTGCCGATCCACAGTCCCTGGGGATAACCCTGTGGAGCGGGACGGGACGGGCCGCGCAAGCCCTTGTCGGCTCAGGCCCGGCCCTGGATTGCCGTGAAATGCGGCACAGCGGCGGTACAGCCGCCCTGGCGCGGTACAGCGGCGGCACAGCCGCCGCGAGGCCTCACTTCAGCGCGGCGAGCATGTGGTCGAGCGCGGCGGCGATTTCGGCGTCGCTCAGCTTGGGGTTGCCGGCCTTGGGCGGCATGGCACCCTTGCCCTTGATCGCCGAGGCCAGCAGCGCCTCGCGACCGGCTTCCAGACGCGGTGCCCAGGCCGCCTTGTCGCCGAACTTCGGCGCATTGGCCAGGCCGGGCACATGGCACATCGCGCAGTTCTGGTTGTAGACGGTGGGGCCGTCGGCCGCCCGGGCCGCGCCGGCGGGCAGCAGCACGGCGGCCAGCAGGGGGGCGATCAGGGCGACAGGGCGGGCGGAAATGCGGGGCATGGCGGTCTCCTCGGACAGGCTGGGCCGTCGACGGCGCGGGTGCGCCTGGGTTCTGGGGAATGTGCGGACGTGACCCGGCCCCGACCGGCGGGCAAGGACGTTCCACGAAGGAGCCGGTCGGGGTGGGTGGGGCCCGCAGCGCAAGTCACGTGCCCGCGGGCGCTGTCCCGGCGGTGACAGGGGGCGCGGCGGCCCCGGGTCCGGGCATACCCTGATCCCCACGCATTGCCCGGCGACGCAGGGCGAGGTGGTTGTGTCAAAGCCACGCAGTGCTGTCCCGGGCGCGCTGCGGGTTGTGTCAGGTCGGCCCGGCATGGCTGCGGGTCGACCTATCATGGCTGCGGGTGTTGCGCAGCGGCCGTCAGGCCGCGTGCGGCGCCGGAAAGGATGGTGGTTTCCGATGACGGAGCGTTCGATGCGCATGCACATGGACCGGGACCGCGCGGCCGCGCAGCCGGCTGAGGCCGGCGGGCGGCGCGAGATGCTGCAGAGGCTGGCGGCGCTGGCCGGTCTGGGCCTGGCCGGTGGCTTCCTCGGCGGCTGTGCGGCGATGGATCAGGGCAACCGGCAGCGCCAGGTGGCCTCGGTGCTGAGCTTCCTCTTCCCCGGCAAGGAGCAGCCGCCGCCGCCCTCGGACCGGGTGGCCGAGATCCGCGTGCCCTTCCGCATCGGCGTGGCCTTCGTGCCCGACACCGCGAAGGCGGACCTGCGCCTGTCGGAGGTGGAGCGCCAGCAGCTCGCAGGCAAGGTGCGCGACGCCTTCGCGAGCTACCCCTTCGTCGGTCGCATCGAGACGGTGCCCTCGCTCTACCTCGAGCCGGGCGGGGGCTTCGAGAACCTCGAGCGGGTGGGCGCGCTGCTGAACCTGGACGTGGTGGCGCTGCTGTCCTACGACCAGGTGCAGCACGCCGATGCGAGCGGCTGGTCCTTCCTCTACTGGACCGGCGTGGGCGCCTACGTGATCGAGGGCGACAAGTTCGAGGTGCTGACCGCGGTGGAGTGCACCGTCTTCGACATCCGCAGCCGTCGCCTGCTGATGCGCGCAGCCGGCACGGCCGGTGGCAAGGGCGGCGCGACCCTGGTGGGCTTCGGCGAGAAGGCGCGCGCGGCGCGCTCGGCCGGCTTCTCCGAGGCGATGGACAAGATGGTGCAGCAGCTGCGCGGCGAGGTGCAGGCCTTCCGCGAGCGCGCGCCGAAGGATCCGATGATCCGCCTGGTGCTGCCGCCCGGCTACGAGCCGCAGTCACCCGCGCGCTGAGCCCGGTCGGCGGGGGCCGGCGGCGCCTCGGCCAGCGCGGCCAGGATGTCGGAGTGGAACTCGCGCCGGTACAGCACCCAGATCACGCCGACGGTGCCGGCCACCATGGCCAGCGGGGAGAGGAACCAGAGCAGGCCGGCGAAGCTGAAATAGATCGCGCGCAGGCCGTCGTTGAAGGTCTCGGCGGCCAGGCCCATGACCCGGGCGGCACGCTCGGCATAGGCCTGGCGTGCCGGCTCGTCGGTGGCGAAGACGCTGCGGTCCGGCGCCGCGCCGATCATCAGCGCCCCGAAGGTGTACTGCCGCATCGCCCAGGTGAAGCGGAAGAAGGCGTGCACGTACACGCCCAGCAGCATCAGCAGCTTCAGGTCCAGCACCAGCGCCGAGGTGCGCGCCGCGAAGGGCAGTTCCTGCACCAGTTCGTTGGCCTTCTCGCTGGCGCCCAGCGCGGCGGCCAGGCCGCCGATCACCAGGATGGTGGTGGAGGCGAAGAAGCTGGGCGCCGACGACAGGTTCTGCAGCACCGTGCTGTCGACGATGCGCACTTCGCGGCGGGTGCTCTCGAGCATCCAGGCCAGGCGGATGCGGTTGGTCGTGCCCAGCACCGAGCGGCAGCGCGTGCCGCGCCAGCGCGCGAAGCGCACGTAGCCCACCCAGCCCACGACGAAGGCCGCCAGCGCCAGCCAGTCGGCGCGTGGCAGGACCTGGAAGGCGCGCAGCAGGAAGTCCATGGGGTGGACTCTACCGCCCCCGCGCCTGCCCCCGACGAACGGCCGGCGCGGCCGCGCAGCCTCAGGGCGCCAGGTCGAAGACCAGCACCTCGGCGCCTTCGCCCTCGCCGAAGCTCAGCCCGGCCTCGTCCTGCAGCGCCAGCGCGTCGCCGGCGGCCAGCCGGTGGCCGCCGACGCTCAGGCGGCCGCGGGCGACGAAGACGTAGCCCTTGCGCGCCGGATCCAGCGCCAGCGTGGCCGACTCCTGCGCGCCGTCGAAGCGGCCGAGCCAGAGGCGGGCGTCGGCGTGCAGGGCCAGCTCGTCCGGGCCGGCCTCGCCAGCCGGTGCGGCCACGCGCTGCAGGCGGCCGCGCTGCCTGGCGGGGTCGAAGTCGCGCTGGTCGTAGCCCGGCGGCAGGCCGCGCTGGTCGGGCAGCAGCCAGATCTGCAGGAAATGCGTGGTCGCGTCGGGCGCGTGGTTGAACTCGCTGTGGCGCACGCCGGTGCCGGCGGTCATGCGCTGCAGCGAACCGGGCGGGATCGCGCTGCCGTTGCCCAGGCTGTCACGGTGCGCCAGCTCGCCCTCGAGCACGACGCTGAGGATCTCCATGTCGCGGTGCGGATGGGTGCCGAAGCCGGTGCCGGGGGCGATGCGGTCCTCGTTGATCACGCGCAGGTTGCCCCAGCCCATGTGGGCCGGGTCGAAGTAGTCGGCGAAGGAGAAGCTGTGGAAGCTCTTCAGCCAGCCGTGGTCGGCATAGCCGCGTTCGGCGCTGCGACGGGGAATGAGCATGGTGGACCTCGTATGCCAGGGGGCGGCCGGGCCTTGGGCGGGCGCAGCGGCGATGGGCAGGATCTTGCCGTCGCGTCGCACCGCCGGGGTTCAATGCGGCGTGGTGGCATCATTCAAAGCCGCTGCATGCCCCGGCAGCAGGACTCGCACCCGGGCGCCCGCCCGCCGACGAAAGCCCCGCCATGACCCACCGCCGCCATGCCCTCACGCCCGAGGCGCTGGAGATGATGGACAGCATCGCCCGCAGCGGCAGCTTTGCCGCGGCCGCGCGCGAGCTGGGCAAGGTGCCTTCGGCGCTGACCTACAGCGTGCGACAGCTGGAGGAGGCACTGGACGTGCTGCTGTTCGACCGCCGCTCGCGCCAGGCCCAGCTCACCGCTGCCGGCGAGGAGCTGCTGCGCGAGGGGCGCCACCTGCTGGTGCAGATGGACGCCGTGGCCAACCGGGTGCAGCGGGTGGCCACCGGCTGGGAGGCCACGCTGGCCGTGGCGGTGGACAGCATCATCGCCGCGCCGGCGATCTTCGACCTGATGGACGCCTTCTATGCCCTGAAGCTGCCGGCCGCGTTGCCGGCGGCGGGGCGCGCGCGCGCCCCGGCCGACGACGGCGCGGCCGCCGTGCCGCCCGTGCAGGCGCCCACGACCCGCCTGAAGCTGCGCAGCGAGGTGATGTCGGGCACCTGGGAGGCGCTGATCAGCGGCCAGGTCGACCTCGCCATCGGCGTGATGGCGCCCGACAACCCGATCGAGGTGGTGGAGTGCGCCCCGCTGGGCCTGCTGGACATGGTGTTCGCGGTGGCGCCGCATCATCCGCTGGCCCATGCGCCGGAGCCGCTCAGCGCGGACACGGTGGCGCGGCATCGCGTCGTCGCGATCGCCGACACCGCGCAGCGCCTGGCGCCGCAGACCCACGGCGTGTCGGTCGGGCAGGACGTGCTGACCGTGCCCTCGCTGGTGGCCAAGCTGGAGGCGCAGATCCGCGGCCTGGGCTGCGGGCGGCTGCCCGAGCCGCTGGTGCGCCGCCATGCCGAGGCCGGCCGGCTGGTGGTCAAGGCGCTGGCCGAGGTACCGCGCCGCCTCGAGCTGCACTACGCCTGGCGGCGCAGCGCCGCGCAGGGCCGGGCGCTGGCCTGGTGGCTGCAGCAGCTGGAACGCGAGACGACCCGGCGCGCGCTGCTCGAGCAGCACGCCGGGCTGATTCTCTGAGCCGGGCGGCGCAGCGCAGGGCAGACGATGGCGGCGACGGCTTACCGGGGGCGCTTCGCACCGACGCCCAGCGGACCGCTGCACGCGGGCTCGCTGGCCGCGGCGCTGGCCTCCTGGCTGGATGCGCGCGCGCAGGGCGGGCGCTGGCTGCTGCGCATCGAGGACGTCGACGGGCCGCGCTGCCAGCCCGGTGCCGAGGCGGAGATCCTGCGCCAGCTCGACCGCTGCGGGCTGCGGCCCGACGAGCCGCCGCTGCGCCAGTCACAGCGCGGCGCGGCCTACCAGGCAGCGCTGGATGCGCTGGTGGCGCGCGGCCTGGCCTACGGCTGCGCCTGCACCCGCGCCGAGATCGCCCGCGCCATGGCCGCGGCCGGCCAGGTGCACACCCGCCATGCCGAGTGGGTCTACCCCGGCACCTGCCGGCCCGAACGGGGCGGCCTGGCCGGTCGCGCCCCGCGCGCCTGGCGGCTGCACACCGGCACGCCGGGCAGCGCGGCCGCGGGTGTGCGCTGGCGCGATCGCCGCCTCGGTGTGCAGCAGCAGGACGTGGCCGCCGAGGTGGGCGACTTCGTGCTGCGGCGTGCCGACGGCTGCTGGGCCTACCAGCTTGCCGTGGTGGTCGACGATGCGGCGCAGGGCATCACCCACGTCGTGCGCGGCGAGGATCTGGCCGACAACACGCCGCGCCAGATCCTGCTGCAGCGCGCGCTCGGCCTGCCCACGCCGAGCTATCTGCACACGCCGCTGCTGCGCGGGCCCGACGGCGAGAAGCTCTCCAAGAGCCACGGCGCCCCGCCGGTGGACCTGCGCGACCCCTGCGCGGCGCTGCTGGATGCCGCCGAGGCCCTGGGCCTGCCCATTCGCGGGGTGTTCCATGCCGGAACGGGGGGCGGCACCGCCGACCTGCTGGGGCTCGGGGTCTCCCTGTGGGCACAGGCGGGGTGGCCGGTGGCATGATGCTCAGCCCTTACATTGACACACAGGCGCGGCCCTGCCCGGCCGGCCGAACGATCCCACAAGGACAAGGCAGACCCCGATGAATTCCACCCCGTCCGGCCTCCAGTTCGAAGACACCGTGACCGGCAGCGGCCCCAGCGTGGCCACCGCCGGCCGCCAGGTCAGCGTCCACTACACCGGCTGGCTGCACGACCCCAGCAAGCCCGACGGACGCGGGCGCAAGTTCGATTCCAGCAAGGACCGCGGCCAGCCCTTCCGCTTCGATCTGGGCGCCGGCATGGTGATCCGCGGCTGGGACGAGGGCGTGCAGGGCATGCGCGAAGGCGGCACCCGCGTGCTGGTGATTCCGCCCGAACTGGGCTACGGCGCCCGCGGTGCCGGCGGCGTGATTCCGCCCAACGCCACGCTGGTCTTCGAGGTCGATTTCCTCGGCTACTGACCGCCCCGCCTCGGGCAGCGGCGCCGGCCGAGGCCGGGCGTCGCCGCCCCGCATCCCCATCCGCACACAGGAGTTCCGATGCCTGGCCTGCTGCCCGACGTGGACCCGCAGGGTCTGCTCGAATACTCGGTGGTCTACACCGACCGCGCCCTGAACCACATGTCCGTGAAGTTCCAGGGCGTCATGCGCGACATCTCGTCCATCCTGCGCTCGGCCTACCGGGCCGAGGCGGTGGCGGTGGTGCCGGGCAGCGGGACCTTCGCGATGGAGGCCGTGGCGCGGCAGTTCGCCCACGGGCAGCGCTGCCTGGTGATCCGCAACGGCTGGTTCAGCTTCCGCTGGTCGCAGATCCTGGACATGGGGCGCATCGCCGAGTCCACCACGGTGCTGAAGGCGCGCCGCGCGGCCGACGGGCCGCAGGCGCCCTTCGCGCCGCCGCCGCTGGAGGAGGTGCTGGCCGCCATCCGACGCGAGCGCCCCGCGCTGGTGTTCGCGCCGCACGTGGAAACCTCCTCGGGCATCGTGCTGCCCGACGACTACCTGCGCGCCGTCGGTGCGGCCGTGCACGAGGTGGGCGGCCTGTTCGTGCTGGACTGCATCGCCTCCGGCGCGCTCTGGGTGGACATGGCCGCCTGCGAGGTCGACGTGCTGGTCAGCGCGCCGCAGAAGGGCTGGTCCGGCTCGCCCGGCTGCGGCTTCGTGATGCTCGGCGCGGCGGCGCTGGCGCGCCTCGAGGCGACCACCAGCAGCAGCTTCGCCTGCGACCTGAAGAAGTGGCGTCAGATCATGCAGGCCTACGAGGACGGCGGCTTCGCCTACCACGCCACCATGCCCACCGACGCACTGGCGCGCAGCCGCGACGCGATGCGCGAGACCCGCGACGCCGGCTTCGAGCGCACCCGGGCACTGCAGTGGGAACTGGGCCACGCGGTGCGCCGCCTGCTCGAAGGCCGCGGCTACGCCAGCGTGGCCGCCGAGGGCTTCCAGGCGCCCGGCGTGGTGGTCAGCTACACCGACGACGCCGAACTGCAGAGCGGCCGGCGCATGCTCGCGCAGGGTCTGCAGATCGCCGCCGGCGTGCCGCTGCAATGCGACGAAGGGGCCGACTTCCGCACCTTCCGCATCGGCCTGTTCGGGCTGGACAAGCTGCGCCACGTGGCGCGCACGGTGGAATCGCTCGAGCGCGCCTTCGCGCGCATCTGAGAATCCCTGCCGCGGCCGATCGCCGCACCCTCGGTGCGGCGGGCCGCGTGCCGCGCGGCGGCTGCGGTCGACGACAATGCCGCCCTGTCGTCGCTCCCGAGAAGGCATGGAATCGCTCAATCGCCAAGTGCTTGCCGCCCGCCCTGACGGGACTGCGTCCGATGCCGCGGCCGAGGCCGACACGAAAGGGCCCCGCCCCGCCGTGGTGCTGTCCTGCCTGGGGGCGCCCGAAGGGGACCTGAGCCTGGTGCGCTCGCTGGGCGAGCAGGGCGTGCCGGTGATCCTGCTGAGCGAGTACGCCGATCCCCCCGCAGCGGCCTCACGGCACTGCCGGGCCTTCGTGCACCTGCCGGCCTTCACCCAGCAGCCGCAGCGCCTGCTGCAGGCGCTGCGCCAGGTGCGTGCAGCGCTGGGGCGTGCGCCGGTGCTGTTCGCCTCGGCCGATCCGGACCTGGTCGCGCTGTGCGCGATCCGCGCGGCGCTCGGGGACACGGCCCGGGTGGCGCTGCCGCCCGACGCCCTGGTGCGCCGACTCACCGACAAGGCGCAGTTCGATGTCCTGGCCGTCGAGGCGGACCTGCCCGTGCCGCGCAGCCTGCCGCTGGGCGAGCCCGACAGCGGCCGGCTGCGGCCCGACTGGCGCCAGCGCGCCGCGCAGCTGGCCTATCCGCTGGTGGCCAAGCCGGCCAGCCCCGAGGCCTGGCAGGGCGCGGCGGTGCCGGAGGCCTTTCACCGGCTGAAGGCGCAACGGCTCGACCAGGCGGCCGACCTCGAACGCCTGTGCGCGCAACTGCCGGCGCCTGCCTGGGCGGCCACCCTGCTGCAGGAATACGTGCCGGGCGGCGACGAGGAGCACTTCGGCGTGCACGCCTGCCTGGACGCCGACGGCCGCGTGCTGGCCACCTCGGTGACGCGCAACTGGCGCGTCTATCCGGCCTACGCCGGCGGCGGCTGCTGCATGGAGAGCGTGGACGAGCCGGCCCTCGAGGCGCTGGGCCTGGCGGTGCTGGCGAAGGTCGGGTTCCGCGGCGGCATCGCCAACATGGACTTCAAGCGGCATGCGCGCAGCGGCGCGTTCAAGCTGCTGGAGATCAACCCGCGCATCAGCCAGGCGCACATCCTCTCCACCCGCGCCGGGGTCAACCTGCCCTGGCTGGCCTGGCGCGACGCCTGCGGCCTGCCGCCGCTGCCGGCACCCGCTCGGCGCATCGGGCTGCGCTACATCAACGAATTCGACGACCTGCTGGCCATGCGCACCTACCGCCGCGACGGCCTGTGGCCCTGGTCGCGCTGGCTGGCCCAGCAGCTCGGCGGCCCGGTGGTCTACCAGCTCTGCCAGTGGCGCGATCCGCGGCCGGCCTGGACCGAGCTGGCGAAGTGGCTGCCCGGCCACCCCGGGCGGCGGCGCCAGGCGGCCTGGCGCCGGGCCGCCGACGGGGTGCAGGCCGCACAGGCCGCACAGGCCGATCTGCCCGTGCTGGATGCCCGCCAGCTCGACGCGCTGCGCGCGCTGGCCGGCGGGGGGACCTAGCCGGGGCGCTGGAAGCGGGTTTCCCCCGGCCGGCCCGGCAGCGCCAGCCGTGTGACCTGTGGCTCGCTGCGGGCCAGGCAGCGCCCGCGCCGCCACACGCCCAGGCGCACCGCGCGCAGCCGCAGCGCCTCCACCGGGTCGCGCGCCTGCAGCAGCACGAAGCTGGCCTCGCGCCCCTCGGCCAGGCCCCAGTCGTCCAGCCCCAGGATGCGCGCCGGCTGCGTGGTCACCGCCTCGAAGCACTGCCGCATCGCCGCCTGGCCGGTCAACTGCGCCACATGCAGGCCCATGTGGGCCACCTCCAGCATGTCGGCGCTGCCCAGCGCATACCAGGGGTCCATGGCGCAGTCGTGGCCGAAGGCCACCGTCAGACCGGCGGCCAGCAGCTCGGGCACGCGGGTCAGGCCGCGCCGCTTCGGGTAGCCGTCGTGCCGGCCCTGCAGCGTGATGTTGATGAGCGGATTGGCCACCACCTGCAGCTGCGCCTCGGCCATCAGCGGGATCAGCTTGCTGACGTAGTAGCTGTCCATGCTGTGCATCGAGGTCAGGTGCGAGCCGGTCACCCGTCCCTGCAGGCCCAGGCGCAGCGTCTCGGCGGCCAGCGTCTCGACATGGCGCGACAGCGGGTCGTCCGACTCGTCGCAGTGCATGTCCACACGCAGGCCGCGCTCGGCGGCCAGGGTGCACAGCCGGCGCACGCTCTCGGCGCCGTCGGCCATCGTGCGCTCGAAGTGCGGGATGCCGCCCACCACCTCCACGCCCAGGTCCAGCGCCCGCTCCAGGTTGCGCAGCGCCCCGGGGGAGCGCAGGGCACCGTCCTGCGGAAAGGCCACCAGCTGCAGCTCCAGCCAGGGCGCGACCCGGCGCTTGACCTCCCGCAGCGCCTGCACCGCCAGCAGCCGGTCGTCGCAGATGTCCACATGGCTGCGGATCGCCAGCAGCCCGCGCCCCACCGCCCAGTCGCAGTAGGCCAGCGCCCGCTCGATCAGCGCTTCGGCGCTCAGCTGCGGCTTGAGCTCGCCCCACAGCGCGATGCCCTCCAGCAGCGTGCCGCTGGCGTTCACCCGCGGCAGCCCGTAGCTCAGCACCGAGTCGAGGTGGAAATGGGCATCCACGAAGGGCGGACTGAGCAGCTGCCCGGCCGCGTCGACCACCTCCTGTGCCGGCGCCTCCGCCGGGCCGAGCCCTTCGCGCAGCGCGACGATGCGCCCGTCCTGCACCGCCACGCCGACGTGGCGGCGGCCGTCGGGCAGGCTGGCGTCGTGGATCAGCAGGTCGAGCATGGGGCACTCCTCGGGGTGATGGGCGAACTCTCCAAGCAAGTGTCGCGCCGAGCGGGAAACCCGTCGAGGCAGGAAGGTGTGGACCGATCGCATGGGCGGGACACCCGCGGGCGCGAAGAGGACATGCCTTCGGAATGCGGGGGGAGGGCGAGTTCATCCGGCCGACAAAGGGTCCCGGGGCCGGCCGTTTGCACGCCGACGCCCTGGTCGAGAGGCTGCCGGCGGAGAAGGGACTGCAAAATCGTCGCCGCACCAACGGTCGAGCAGGCGCCGACGCCAGCCGGCCCCGCAGCCGCTCGTGCGCCTGACCTACGACGACCCCAACGACCGCATGAACCAAGACCTCCAGAAGACCCTCTGGGCGGCCGCCGACAAGCTGCGCTCGTCGATGGACGCCGCCGAGTACAAGCACATCGTGCTCGGCCTCATCTTCCTCAAGTACATCAGCGACGCCTTCGACGAGCGCCGCGACGAGCTGGCCGCCGCGTTCGCCGACGAAGCCAACGACCTTTATCTGCCCGACGCCGACGACCGCGTGCTGGCCGCCGAGGAGCGCGACTACTACACGATGGTCAACTGTTTCTGGGTGCCGGGGCCGGCGCGCTGGGAGACCATTCGCGCCAACGCCAAGCAGTTCGACATCGGCACGCGCATCGACATGGCGCTGGACGCCATCGAGGCCGACAACCCGCGCCTGAAGGGCATCCTGGACAAGCGCTTCGGCCGCGCCCAGCTGGAGCCCGGCAAGCTGGGCGAGCTGATCGACCTGATCTCCACCATCGGCTTCACGTCCAGCGCGGGCCACCACGCCAAGGATTTGCTGGGCGAGGTGTACGAGTACTTCCTCGGCCAGTTCGCCAGCGCCGAGGGCAAGAAGGGCGGCCAGTTCTACACGCCGGCCAGCGTGGTGAAGGTGCTGGTGGAGGTGCTGGCGCCGCACAGGGGCAAGGTCTACGACCCCTGCTGCGGCTCGGGCGGCATGTTCGTGCAGAGCGAGAAGTTCATCGAAAGCCACGGCGGCAAGTTCGGCGACATCTCGATCTATGGCCAGGAAGCCAACCCCACCACCTGGCGCCTGGTGGCCATGAACCTGGCCATCCGGGGCATGGACTTCAACCTCGGCAAGGAGCCGGCCGACACCTTCCACCGCGACCAGCACCCGGACCTGAAGGCCGACTACGTGCTGGCCAACCCGCCTTTCAACATCAGCGACTGGGGCGGCGACCGCCTGCTGGACGACAAGCGTTGGGTGCACGGCACGCCGCCCGCGGGCAACGCCAACTACGCCTGGCTGCAGCACATCCTGCACCACCTGGGCCCGCGCGGGCAGGCCGGCGTGGTGCTGGCCAACGGCAGCATGTCGTCCAACCAGAACAGCGAGGGCGAGATCCGCCGCGCGATGGTCGAGGCCGACGTGGTCGAGGTGATGGTGGCGCTGCCGCCGCAGCTCTTCTTCAACACGCAGATTCCGGCCTGCCTGTGGTTCCTGGCCAAGGACAAGACCAAGAACGGCCGCGACCGGCGCGGCGAGTTGCTGTTCATCGACGCCCGCAAGCTCGGGCGCATGGACACGCGCGTGAACCGGGTGTTCGACGACGAGGACGTGCAGCGCATCGCCAGCACGGTGCACCGCTGGCGCAAGAGCGGCGAAGCGGGCTCAGGCGAGCCGTATGCCGACGTGCCCGGCTTCTGCCGCGCGGTGAAGCTGGCAGAGATTGCCGAGCACGGGCACGTGCTGACCCCGGGCCGCTATGTGGGCGCCGAGGCCACCGACGATGACGACGAGGCGTTCAACGACAAGATGGAGCGGCTGACGGCACAGTTGGCGGAGCAGATGGCCAAGGGGGCCGAGCTGGATGCGGTGATTCGGGACAGGCTTGGGGCGCTGGGCTATGCAGCTTGAACTTTGTGACTCGGCACCAAGCGACTGGGCCCGTCTGGCCATATCCCACGTGTGCCAGCGCTTCACAAGTGGCGGCACGCCAAGCCGCAAATTGCCCGAATACTTCGCTGGCTCTGTCCCCTGGGTCAAGACCCAGGAACTCACTGACTGTGTCCTTCGGGACTCGGAAGAGCACATAACTGAGGATGCGATTGCCAACTCGTCGGCGAAAATGCTCCCCACAAACACCATCCTGATGGCGATGTACGGCGCCACAGTTGGCCAGTTGGGTGTGCTTGCTCGCCCAATGACCTGCAACCAGGCCTGCGCGGCCATGGTGGTGGACGAGTCGAAGGTGGACCATCGATTCTTGTACTACCAACTCTTGGCTTGTCGGCGACAAATAAAGTCGCTGTCGACAGGCGCTGCCCAACAGAACCTTAGCGGTGCGCAGATCAAGCAGTTCGTTCTCCCGTATCCGCGTCGCTCTGAACAATCGGTGGTAGCTGATTTCCTCTGGCAGCTGGATCGCCGAATCGACCTCCTACGCCAAACCAACGCCACCCTCGAATCCATCGCCCAAGCCCTGTTCAAGAGCTGGTTCATCGACTTCGACCCGGTGCGCGCCAAGGCCGAAGGCCGCGAGCCCGAGGGCATGGACGCGGCCACGGCGGCGCTGTTTCCGGCGGAGTTCGAGGAGTCGGCGCTGGGGTTGATTCCGAAGGGGTGGCGGCTGGGTACGGTGCGGGACGCTTGCAGCATCTTCGATTCCAGGCGGATTCCGCTCTCCGGCAAGCAGCGCACGGAAAAAAAGGGGATATACCCGTACTACGGCGCTGCTGCGCTGATGGACTACGTTGACGAATTCATATTCGACGGTGTCTACCTGCTGCTCGGAGAAGACGGGTCTGTGACCAATGCAGATGGCACCCCCATCACGCAATACGTCTGGGGAAAATTTTGGGTCAACAATCACGCGCACGTTCTCCAGGGTGCGAACGGCATATGCACAGAGCACTTGATGCTTGCGCTGCGCGGAATTGACTTCACGCCATACGTCACCGGCGCCGTTCAAGCAAAGCTAAACCAGGGCAACCTCTTCCGAATCCCTCTCTTGATGCCAACGGAGATGGTTTCACGTGCCTTCGGCATTGCGGTTCGCGCCTTTTACGACAAGGTTCGCGCCAACTCGGAGCAAGCAAAGTCGCTTGTGGAGCTTCGCGACACCCTCCTCCCCCGCCTCATCTCCGGCAAGCTCCGTCTGCCCGAGGCCCGGGCGCAGGTGGAGGAGGTCCTGGCGTGAGCGTTCCGTCCAACGAAGAGCTGCTCGCGATGCTGCCCCGGCTCGATGTCGAGCCGGCCGACGCGCTGGAGTCGCAGTGGCTGGACTTCAAGCCCTGGCAGGACGCCAAGGCCGACCTGAAGGTGGCCTGCGAGTACGCCGCCTGCTTCGCCAACGCAGAGGGTGGCGTCATCGTCTTTGGCGTGAGCGACAAGACGGTGGGGCGCGCCCAGGCCATCCACGGCGTCAAGGGGGTGGACCTCGACCTCGTGCGACGGAACATCTACGAGGGGACGCGCCCGGCCTTGAGTGTCGAGGCCGTCCTCCTGCCGGTGCCGGAGGGGACCGGACAACTGCTGGTTGTACGTGTGGCGCGCGGCGACGCCGGCCCTTATGGCACCTCGGCGGGTCTGTTCAAGCAGCGCGAGGGCAAGAACTGCATGCCGCTCGACCCACGCGGCTTCGCGCGCAGCAAGGTCAGCACCGGGCAGGTGGACTGGAGCGGCGCGCCCGCCAACGGGGTGACGCTGGCAGATCTGGACCCGGTGCAGCTCGCGCGCGCTCGGAATGTGTTGCGCTCCAAGGACCCGGCCTCAGGCCTGCTGGATCTGGGCGACGTCGACTTCCTGGCCGGCCTGGAGGCCGTGCGCGACGGCCAGGTCACGCACACCGGGCTGCTCCTGTTCGCTCGGCGCGATGTGCTGGCCGCCCGATGCCCCCAGGCGCAGTTCCACTATGTGCTGTTGCGCGACGAGACGACCGTCGCGCGCAACGACATCGACCGGCTGCCGCTGCTGGAGGTGGTCGAGCGCATGGAACAGGTCTTCCAGGGGCCCCTCAACCCGGAGGAGGAAGTCGCCCTGGGCCTGTTCAAGCTGCGGATCCCGCAGTTCCCGTTGGAGGCGGTGCGCGAGGGCATCCTGAACGCGCTGACCCACCGGGACTACACCGACCCCGGGGAGGTGCTGGTCCGCCACTCGGTGGACGAGCTCGTCATCACCAGCCCTGGCGGCTTCATCGGTGGCATCTCCCCCGAGAACATCCTGCGTCACGAGCCGCGGGCGCGCAACCGGACCCTGGCCAACGCCTTCGTGAAGCTGCGGCTGGTGGAGTCCTCCGGCATCGGGCGCAGGCGCATCTACCGGTCCGCGCTGACCTTCGGAAAGCGCCGCCCCGTGTACAGCGCATCGGCCGATGCGGTGACCCTGCGCATCTTCAATCGCGGCGCCAACCCGCGCCTGGCGCGCCTGGTGTCCGAGCTGGGTGAGCGGGGTGCACCGGTTTCCCTGGACCATCTGCTGGTGCTCGACGCGCTTCAGGACGCCGACCACATCGACACGGCGCAGGCCGCGGCGGCGCTGCAGCTGCCGCGCGACGAGGCCCGCGCGGTCCTGGAGGCCATGGCGGCCCCGGCCCGGGGGCTGCTGGAACGGCGCGGCCACACGCAGACGGCGACCTATCACCTCAGCAAGGGGACGGCCACGGCGCTCAAGGGCAAGGTGGCCTATACGCGCACACGTGGCTTGAACCCGGTGCGCTACGCCGAAATGGTCCGCGAGTACCTCAAGGATCACCGGGAGATCAGGAACGCCGAACTCAGGCAGCTGTTGGGGCTGGGGTCATCGGCATCGGCGTCCGTGGAGGCTTCACGCCTCTTGACCAAGTGGAGCGGGCCAGACGGCTTCCTGATGAAGCAGGGACCGGACAATCGGCCTTGCTACACCCTGCGCAACAGGGATGTTGTTTAGCACGCTAAACAAGGTGTTTAGCTACTGCTAAACAAACGGCGAAAACAACATGAAATCAAGAGGTTGCGCCGTTTAGCGTTGAGACCGCCGACCGTCGCAAGGACAGGGAGTACGCCACCCATGAAGCCCGCGATTCTGGAAGACCACGTCGAACAAGCCACCCTCGAATGGCTGGCGGCGCTGGGCTGGGAGGTCGGCCACGGGCCGGACGTGTCGCCGCCGGACGCGAAGACGCCCGGCAGCGAGCGCGACTCCTACCGCGAAGTCGCGCTCAAGCACCGCCTGCGCGATGCCATCCGGCGCCTGAACCCGCACATCCCGCCCGGCGCGCAGGACGAAGCCTGCCGCATGGTGTTGAACCCGAACATCCCCGGCCAGGTGCAGGCGAATCGCCAGATGCACCGCTGGCTGGTGGAGGGGGTGCCCGTCGAGTACCAGAAGGCCGGCGAGACCCGCGGCGACCGGGTGCGGCTGGTGGATTGGTCGGACGCTGCCCGCAACGACTGGCTCGCGCTGAACCAGTTCAGCGTCCAGGGGCCGAAGCAGACGCGCCGCCCGGACGTGGTGCTGTTCCTCAACGGCCTGCCCGTGGTGGTGGCCGAGCTCAAGAACCCGGGCGACGAGAACGCCGACCTGTGGGCCGCCTTCAACCAGCTGCAGGCCTACAAGGAAGACATCCCCGACCTGTTCCTGAGCAACGCGCTGCTGGTCATCAGCGATGGCATCGAGGCGCGCGTGGGCTCGCTCACGGCCGACCCCGAACGCTTCATGGCCTGGCGCACCATCGACGGCGAGACCGTCGACCCGCTGGGCGCCATGAAGGAGCTGGAGACCCTGGTGCACGGCCTGTTCCAGCGCGACCTGCTGCTGGACTATCTGCGGCACTTCATCCTGTTCGAGGACGACGGCAAGCTGGTCAAGAAGGTGGCCGGCTACCACCAGTTCCACGCCGTACGGGCCGTGGTCGAAAGCGTGCTGGTGGCATCCAACCCGAAGGCCGATGCCACTCGCCGCGGCAAGGGCGGCGTGGTGTGGCACACGCAGGGCGCCGGCAAGAGCATCGAGATGACCTGCCTGGGTGGCAAGCTGATGCAGCACCCGGCCATGGGCAATCCGACCCTGGTGGTGGTGACCGACCGCAACGACCTGGACAACCAGCTCTTCGGCGTGTTCGCCGGTGCGGCCGAGCTGCTGCGCGAGACCCCGGTGCAGGCCGACACCCGGCCCAGGCTGCGCGAGCTGCTGGCCAATCGGCCCTCGGGCGGCATCATCTTCACGACCATCCAGAAGTTCACGCCCGGCGAGGACGAAGACAGCTTCCCGGTGCTCTCCGACCGGCACAACATCGTCGTCATCTGCGACGAGGCCCACCGCAGCCAGTACGGCTTCCAGGCCAGCCTGCCCAAGCTGCAGAAGCAGTTGAAGGACGCCCGTAAGGCATCAGCCGCCAACGAACCCATGGCGCTGAAGGTGGCCGAACCTGCTGCCGACTACAGCGCGCTGCGCAACGTCCGCTACGGCTATGCCCAGCACCTGCGCGACGGTCTGCCCAACGCCACCTTCGTCGCGTTCACCGGCACGCCCGTGTCACTGGAAGACCGCGATACCCGGGCCGTGTTCGGCGACTACGTCCACATCTACGACGTCGAGCAGGCGGTCAAGGATGGCGCCACAGTGCCCATCTACTACGAGAGCCGGCTGGCCCGGCTGGAGCTGCAGGAGGCCGAGACGACGCTGCTCGACGACGAGGTCGAGGAGCTGACCGAGGACGAAGAGGACGACACCGCCAAGGCGGCGCAGCTGCGCCGCTGGGCCGCGCTGGAAAAACTGGTGGGCGCGCCGCCGCGCATCCAGAAGGTGGCCGCCGACCTGGTGGAACACTTCGAGAACCGCCTGGCCAGCCTGGACGGCAAGGCCATGGTGGTGGCGATGAGCCGCGAAATCTGCGTGCACCTCTACGACGCCATCGTCGCCCTGCGCCCGAGCTGGCACGACCCCGACCCCGAGAAGGGCGCCATCAAGATCGTCATGACCGGATCGGCGTCGGACAAGGCCCTGCTCAAGCCGCACATCCACAGCAAGGACATCAAGAAGCGCCTGGAGCGCCGGTACAAGGACCCTGCAGACCCCTTCAAGCTGGTCATCGTGCGCGACATGTGGCTCACCGGCTTCGATGCGCCGTGCATGCACACGATGTACGTCGACAAGCCCATGAAGGGGCACAACCTGATGCAGGCCATCGCCCGGGTAAACCGGGTGTTCAAGGACAAGCCCGGCGGCCTGGTGGTGGACTACATCGGCATCGCCAATGAACTGAAGGCGGCGCTGAAGGACTACACGCAGGCCAAGGGCAAGGGCAAACCGACCATCGCGGCCGAAGATGCCCTGGCGGTGCTGCTGGAGAAGATGGAGGTGCTGCACGGCATGCTGCACGGCTTCGACTACACGGCGTTCCGAACCCAGTCGTGGCAGCTGCTGCCTGGCGTGGCCAACCACGTGCTGGGCCTGGAGGACGGCAAGAAGCGCTTCGCCGACACGGTGCTGTCGGCCAGCAAGGCCTTCGCGCTCTGCTGCACACTGGACGAGGCACTCATCCACCGGGATGAACTGGCCTTCCTGCAGGCGGTCAAGGCCGCGCTGACCAAGTTCGGCAGCTCGGGCAAGAAGCTCGGCGACGAACAGAAGGAGCACGCGCTGCGGCAAATCATCAGCAAGGCGGTGGTCAGTGCCGAGGTCGTCGACATCTTCAAGGCCGCCGGCCTGAACCGGCCGGACATCGGCATCCTGTCCGAGGAGTTCCTCGAAGAAGTGCGCCACATGAAGGAGCGCAACCTCGCCGTCGAGCTGCTGGAGCGGCTGCTGAAGGACGACATCAAGGCGCGCTTCAGGACCAACGTGGTCCAGCAGGCCAGGTTCTCGGAGCTGCTGCAGCTGAGCCTGCAGCGCTACCGCAACCGCGCCATCGAGACGGCCCAGGTCATCGAAGAGCTCATCGAGATGGCCAGGAAGTTTCACGAGGCCGCGTTGCACGGCGAGCGCCTGGGACTGAACGGCGACGAGATGGCCTTCTACGACGCGCTGGCGACCAACGAGGCGGCGGTGCGGGAGCTGGGCGACGAGACGCTCAAGAAGATTGCCGTGGAACTGACGCAGAAGCTGCGGGCCTCGGTGACCGTGGACTGGTCGGTGCGCGAGACCGTGCGGGCGCGGCTGCGGGTCATGGTGAAGACGCTGCTCAAGCGCTACAAGTACCCGCCGGATAGGCAGGAAGAGGCGACGGAGACGGTGTTGAGGCAGGCTGAGTCGCTGTCGACCAGCTGGTCCGAATGACGATCGAAGGAGATGGTCCTGTGTCCAATCCGAATGACCTGAACGACGAGACGATGCGTGGTCTCCAGATGCTCGAGGATCGCGTGGGTCTGGTGATCCCGGCTGATGACCCGATGGCGTCTGCCGCCGCTCAAAACGAGCTGTCGCTGGCTCGGCTGGCCGCGCGGCTCGATGCCGAAGATGCCTCCCCCGGGAAACCAGCTGACCGAGTGAGGTCACCAGCTCGGTAGCCACGCCAACAGCCCCCCCTCATTTCTAGGTCGATGGGTTGGATGATGGGTGTGAGCCGTACCAAGGAAAAAAGCCCAAGCGAATCGATCACTTGGGCTTCATCCTGGCGGAAAGGGAGGGATTCGAACCCTCGATACAGTGAAACTGTATACCGGATTTCGAGTCCGGCGCATTCGACCACTCTGCCACCTTTCCAGATGCCTTCCGTCCGGGGACGGCGCCGGCGGGTCGAGCCGGCGAAGACCGGGAGTATAGCCGAGTCGGCGCGTGGGTCCAGGTCGGACCGCAGGGCTGTGGCCTGGGCGCTGCAGTGCCGGGTGGCGCGCGGGAGCCCGGATCCTCAGGGCCGCAGGACGTCCTGGCCGCCCAGGTAGGGGCGCAGGGCGGCCGGCACGGCGATGCTGCCGTCGGCGTTCTGGTGGTTCTCCAGCACGGCCACGAGCGCGCGGCCCACCGCCAGGCCCGAGCCGTTCAGCGTGTGCACGAACTCGTTCTTGCCCTGGGCGTTCTTGAAGCGCGTCATCATGCGGCGGGCCTGGAAGGCCTCGCAGTTGCTGCAGGAGCTGATCTCGCGGTAGGTGTTCTGCGCGGGCAGCCAGACTTCCAGGTCGTAGGTCTTGGTGGCACCGAAGCCCATGTCGCCGGTGCACAGCAGCACGACGCGGTAGGGCAACTCCAGCGCCTGCAGGATCGCCTCGGCGTGGCCGACCATCTCCTGCAGGGCGGCGTCGCTCTGGTCGGGGCGGGTGATCTGCACCATCTCGACCTTGTCGAACTGGTGCTGGCGGATCATGCCGCGGGTGTCGCGCCCGGCCGAGCCGGCCTCGGAGCGGAAGCAGGGGCTGTGCGCGGTGAGCTTGATGGGCAGCGCGTCGGCGGGGAGCACCTGCTCGCGCACGCTGTTGGTCAGCGAGATCTCGGAGGTGCTGATCAGGTACTGCTCGGCCTGGCTCTCGTCGCCGCCCCGGCTGACCCAGAACATGTCTTCCTTGAACTTGGGCAGCTGGCCGGTGCCTTCGAGCACCTCGCGGTTGACGATGTAGGGGGTGTAGCACTCGGTGTAGCCATGCTGCGTGGTCTGCGTGTCCAGCATGAACTGGGCGAGCGCGCGGTGCAGCCGGGCGGCCGGGCCCTTCAGGAAGGAGAAGCGCGAGCCGGAGAGCTTGGCGCCGGTCTCGAAGTCCAGGCCCAGCGGGGCGCCGAGGTCGACATGGTCCTTGACGGCGAAGTCGTAGGTCCTGGGGGTGCCCCAGCGCCGCACCTCGACGTTGCCGGTTTCGTCGCTGCCGATCGGCACGTCGGCCTGCGGCAGGTTGGGCACCGACATCAGCATGCCGTTGAGCTCGGCCTGGATCGCCTCCAGGCGGGCGGCGCCGGTGGTCATCTCGTCGGCGATGCCGGCCACCTGGGCCATGGCCTGCTCGACCTGGGCGGCGGTGTCCTCGCCCTTGGCGGCACGGCCCTTGAGCATGCCGATCTGTTTGGAGATCTGGTTGCGCTGCGCCTGCAGTTCCTCGGTGCGGGTCTGCAGGGTCTTGCGCTCGCCCTCCAGCGCGGTGAAGCGCGCCACGTCGAGGAAGGGCTGGGGGTTCTTGCGGGCCTCGAGCCGGGCCACCACCGCGTTCAGGTCGCGGCGCAGTTGGGTGATGTCGAGCATGCGAAGGGGTTCCAGGAAACGGAGCGGGCGCCGGGCGCGGGGCCCGGCGCGGCAGGGGGAGGGCGGAAGGCGGGCGGAAGGCTTGCGATGTGCGCGCCTCAGCCGGGGCCGGGGCGGCCGTCGTCGCCCGGGTCGGCGCGCTCGGCACAGCGGGCCCGGGCGGCGGCCATCGACTTGTCGCCCAGTCCCATGGGCAGCGGGAACTCGGTGTGCTCCTCGACGCCGGGCATCTTGCGCACGCTCAGCGCGCCCAGGGCGCGGAGGCGGTCGACGACCTGCTGCACCAGCAGCTCGGGGGCCGAGGCGCCGGCGGTCAGGCCGACCCGGGCGGCGTGGCCGAAGCCCGCGAACCATTCGGGCTTCAGCTCGGCGGCGCTGTCGACCATGTAGGCCGGCGTGCCGCGGCGCTGGGCCACCTCGCGCAGGCGGTTGCTGTTCGAGCTGGTGGGACTGCCCACGACGATCAGCACGTCCACCTCGGCCGAGAGCAGCTTGACCGCGTCCTGGCGGTTCTGGGTGGCGTAGCAGATGTCCTGCTTCTTCGGCTCGCGCACGTTCGGGAAGCGCGCCTTCACCGCGGCGTGGATCGCGGCGGCGTCGTCCACGCTCAGCGTGGTCTGGGTGACCACGGCGAGCCGGTCGGGGTTCTTCACCGGGACGCTGGCCACGTCGGCGGCCTCCTCGACCAGGTAGATGCCCTCGTGCAGCTGGCCCATCGTGCCTTCCACCTCGGGGTGGCCCTTGTGGCCGATCATGATGAACTCGTAGCCCTCGCGGGAGAGCTTGGCCACCTCGACGTGCACCTTGGTCACCAGCGGGCAGGTGGCGTCGAAGATGCGAAAGCCGCGCCGCTGGGCCTCCTGCTGCACCGCCTTGCTGACGCCGTGGGCCGAGAAGATCAGCGTGGCGCCGGGCGGCACCTCGGCCAGGTCCTCGATGAAGATGGCGCCCTTGGCCTTCAGGTCGTCGACCACGTAGGTGTTGTGCACGATCTCGTGGCGCACGTGGATGGGCGCGCCGTAGAGCTGCAGCGCGCGCTCGACGATCTCGATGGCCCGGTCGACGCCGGCGCAGAAGCCGCGCGGCTGTGCCAGCACGACTTCCTGGACGAGGTTGGGCGCAGCCATCACAGCACCCCGATCAGCTCGACCTCGAAGGTCACCGGCTGGCCGGCCAGCGGGTGGTTGAAGTCGAACTCCACCCATTCCCTGCCGCCGCTGGCGTCCACCGCGCGCACCACGCCGGCGAAGGCGCCCTGGCCGTCCGGGGTCGGGAACTGCACTGCGTCGCCCACCGCGTAGGTCTCGTAGGGGTCGCCCATGTCGCGCAGCACCTTGGCCGACAGGCGCTGCACCATGGCCGGGTTGCGCGGGCCGAAGGCCTCGCCGGCGGGCAGTTCGAGCACATGCCGGCTGCCCTCCTCGAGGCCGATCAGGCGGGCCTCGATGGCCGGCGACAGCGCCCCGGTGCCCAACGACAGCGTGGCCGGCTTGGCGTCGAAGGTGTTGATCACGTCGGCGCCGTCCGGGCCGGCGAGGCGGTAGTGCAGGGTCAGGAAAGAACCCGATTGAACCTGGGGCACGGCTGGATCCTGTGGTTTCTGGGCTGTGGGTAGACTGGGCGGGATTCTAGGTGCCCGCCCGCGGCGCCGGCCCGGTGCCCCTGCCCATCTCCGCACGACGCCGATGAAAGACCTGCCTGCCGCGCTGCGACCGCGCGAGAAGCTCCTGGCCCAGGGCCCGGCGGCGCTGGCCGATGCCGAGCTGCTGGCGCTGCTGCTGCGCACCGGCCTGAAGGGCCTGGGCGTGCTGCAGATGGCCGAGCAGCTGCTCGACCAGCACGGCGGCATCGGCGGGTTGCTGCGGGCCGAGCCGCAGCGTCTGGCGCGCATCAAGGGGCTCGGTCCGGCCAAGCGGGCCGAGCTGCAGGCGGTGCTGGAACTGGCCCGCCGGGCGCTGGCGGCCGAGCTGGCGCAGCGCCCGGTGTTCGACAGCCCCCAGGCGGTGCGCGACTACCTGAAGCTGCAGCTGGCCGACCTGGCGCACGAGGTGTTCGCGGTGCTTTTCCTGGACGCGCAGCATCGGCTGATCGCCTACGAGCCCTTGTTTCGCGGCACGCTCACGCAGACCAGCGTCTACCCGCGCGAGGTGGTCAAGCGCGCGCTGCAGTGCAACGCCGCGGCGCTGCTGCTGGCGCACAACCATCCCTCCGGGGTGGCCGAGCCCTCGCGCGCCGACGAGTACCTGACGCAGACGCTGAAGAACGCCCTGGCGCTGGTGGATGTCCGGGTGCTGGACCACTTCGTCGTCGGGCAGGGGCAGATCGTCTCCTTCGCCGAGCGGGGGCTGCTGTGAAGGCCTCCTGGGACGAACTGGCGGCGATCGGCCGCGAGCTGCGCGAGCGCCGCCGCGCCGAGGCGGCGCAGGAGGCCCGCCTGGCCGCCGAGCGTGCGGCGCAGCGCCTGGAGCAGGAGCTCTTCGCCCGCAGCGTGGGGCCGGTGACGCCGCTGGCGCCGCACGGCCTGGCGCTGCCGGCCCGGCCGCGCCCGGCGCCGCTGCCGCGCCAGCGCGAGCGCGACGAACAGCAGGTGCTGCGCGCCTCGCTGTCCGATGCCTTCGACCCGGTCACGCTGCTGGAGACCGACGAGCAGCTCAGCTGGCACCGCGTGGGCGTCGGGCCCGAAGTGCTGCGCGACCTGCGCCAGGGCCGCTGGACCGTGCAGGCGCACCTGGACCTGCACGGCCTGCGCCGCGACGCCGCCCGGGAGGCGCTGACGCAGTTCCTGCTCGAGGCTGGCCAGCAGGGCTGGCGCTGCCTGCGCGTGGTGCACGGCAAAGGGCTGGGCTCGCCCGGGCGCCAGCCGGTGCTGAAGGTCAAGGTGGCCCGCTGGCTGGCGCAGTGCCGCGAGGTGCTGGCCTACACCCAGGCGCGCGGCCCGGACGGCGGCGCCGGGGCGCTGATCGTGCTGCTGGAAGGGCGCGTGCCCCGTCAGCGCCATCTGCGCCGCTGGCTGGGCGAGCACGACTGAAAGCTGTGCCGCGACCAGGCCGACGCACGCAGGGATCCTGCCCGGTGGCAAGCGCGGATCTGGCGCTGCCGGGCCGCGGGTCGTGTCCCCTGGAGCGGGAGCGGCGTCAGCCGCGACGGGGGTCTAAATGTTGCGCATCCAGTCGGCGGTCTTGAAGAAACTGGCGTCCAGCCGCTCGACCAGGGCGGGGTCCAGGGCGCATTCCTGCATCGCCTGGTGCATGCAGGCCAGCCACTGGTCGCGCTCGCGCACCCCGATCACGAAGGGCAGGTGGCGCGCCCGCAGCCGGGGGTGGCCGAAGCGCTGCTCGTAGTGGGGCGGGCCGCCCAGCCAGCCGCAGAGGAACCAGAACAGCTTGTCGCGCGCGTCGTCGAGCGTGCTGCCGTGCACCGCGCGCAGTTCGCGGTAGGCCGGCTCGAGGTCCATCAGGTCGTAGAAGCGGTCGACCAGGGCGCGCACGGCGGCTTCGCCGCCGACCCAGTCGAAGGGCGTGGCCGGGGGGGAGATGGGGGCGGAAGCGTCGGAGGCGGTCAAGGCAGATCGGGCAGTCGACAGGGCCGCGCGGGACCGCGCAGAGCCGGGAGCGCAGTGTAGGCCGGCGGCCATGGCCCTGCGGGCTGTCCCGATGCCGCGCTCCGGGTGCACGGGCCCGCGTTCCGGGTCGATCACCGCGCCGATCACCGCGCGGATCACCGCGCCGATGGCCGGGCCGATCAGCCGCGGCGGCGCTGGATCAGCCGCGTGGCGATCTGCTGCAGGGCCTGGGCGGCCTGGCTGCCCGGATACGTCAGCGTGAGCAGCTGGCGGCGCTGCACCGCGTCGCGCACCGAGGGGTCGCTGGGAATCTCGCCGAGGTAGGTCAGCTGCACGGCCTGGCCGGCGGGCAGGCGCACGAAGCGCTCGATCACCGATTGCAGCTGCTGTGCCACGCCACGGCCTTCGCCAGTGCGGCTGCTCTGGTTCACCGCCAGCAGGGTGCCGGCACGGCCCTGCTGCATGGCCAGCACCTTGATGGTCGCGTAGGCGTCGGTCAGCGAGGTGGGCTCGGGGGTGGCGACGACCAGCACCTCGTCGGCCAGCGAGACGGCGTACAGCACCACGTCGGAGATGCCCGCGCCGGTGTCGAGCAGCACGTCGTCGTAGCGGGGGCGTACGCTGTGCAGCAGCTGTTCGAACTGCTCGCGCACCTCGGGCGTCAGGCGCGAGTACTCCACCAGCCCAGAACCGGCCAGCAGCACCTGGAAGCCGCCGGGGGCGTCCAGTGTGGCCTGTTCCAGCGTGGCGCGGCCTGTGAACACGTCGTGCAGCGTGGTGCTGGGCTGCAGGTTCAGCACCACGTCGAGGTTGGCCAGGCCGAGGTCGGCATCGATGACCAGCACGCGCCGTCCCTGGCGGGCCATCGCGGCGGCCAGGTTCGCGGCCACCATGGTCTTGCCGACGCCACCCTTGCCGCTGGTGACCGCCAGGATGCGGGCTCCCGCCGACGTCGCCAGGGCGGCCGCGCGGGGCGCAGGGGAGGAGGGCGGGGCGTTCATGGCAGGTCCGGGGCAGCGTCGGGAGAGGGGGGCAGCGTCGGGGTGGCGAAGAGCAGCCCACGCTCTTCGGCCGAGACCTCCGACAGTGGCGGCGTTTCCAGGCGAGTGCAGTTGCGCCCGCCGGCCTTGGCGCGGTAGAGATGCTGATCGGCCCGCTCGAGCCAGAGCGCGGGCGAGGTGCGCACCCAGGCCGGCGCGAAGGCGCCGCCGATGCTGATGGTCAGCTGCAGCGAGATCCCGCCGCCGATCGGAATGGGCTGCTGCTCGATGCGACGGCGCACCCGCTCGGCCACCGCCTGCCCGAAGGCGGGCGGGCAGTTCGGCAGGACCACGGCGAACTCCTCGCCGCCGATGCGCGCCACGGTGTCCATCGGCCGCACGCAGTCCTGCAGGCAGCGCGCCACCTCGCGGATCACCAGGTCGCCGGCGGCGTGGCCGTGGCGGTCGTTGACCGGCTTGAAGTGGTCGATGTCGGCCAGCAGCAGCAGGGCCGGCTCGCCGGAGCGGGCCACGCGGTCGACCTCGCGGTCCAGCGCCGCCTCGAACTGGCGGCGGTTCGCCAGCCCGGTGAGGGGGTCGCGGCTGGAGAGTTCGCACAGCCCGTCGAGCAGGGCCTGCATCCAGGCCGGCGAACCCGGCGGCGCATCGGCTGGCCAGACCTGTCCGGAGCGGGCGAGCAGCTGCAGCGCCTGCGCGACCTGGATTTCGCCGGGCTGCACGAGTACGCGGGCGCGTTCCACCGGCAGCTCGCCGTCGGCGGGTCGGGCATCGGGCTGGGCGCGAACGAGGCCGGGGCTCACGGGGCGATCGAGGGGCTCGAAACGACGGGACACACCGGCGACCGGATCGGGCCGACGGACACGCTGCGGGCGGTCGTGCAGCACAGGCGAGCGGGCAGGCCGCGCCGGATCTGCAAGAACCGTGAATCCAGTCTAACCGAGCCGGCGCGGGTGCAGACGCGGAAATGGCCGCTTCGGCCGTCCTACTCCGGCCTTTGTCAGGCCGCACCGCCTCGGACACTCGAACTCGTCGAATCGACCCGCTGCCGCTGTCCGGCCGGCCGGGCGAGTCGCCCTCGAACTGCGTCTCCCAACCGACGACTGCCTCCGCTGCGCATGGCCACACAACGCCTTCTCGACGACCGACCTGCCGATGCCTTCGGCGCGGACGCCGCCACGCGCGAGTTCAGCTTCGACGCCCGCGACTTCGCCCGGGTGCGCCAGCTGATCCACCAGCGCGCCGGCATCAGCCTGCACGAGCACAAGCACGCGATGGTGTACAGCCGCCTGGCGCGGCGCCTGCGCGAGACCGGGTACCGCTCCTTCGGCAGCTACCTGCAGTGGCTCGAGACCGCCTCGGGCGATGCCGCCGAGCGCGAGTGGCAGGAGTTCGTCAACTGTCTGACCACCAACCTCACGGCCTTCTTCCGCGAGGAGCACCACTTCCCGCTGCTGGCCGACGCGCTGCGCGAGCGCGGCGGTGCCGGCCGCAGCCTGCGGCTGTGGTGCAACGCTGCCTCCACCGGCGAGGAGCCCTACTCGCTGGCGATGTGCGCGGCCGAGACGCTGGGGACCGGCGCGGCGGTACGCATCGTCGCCAGCGACATCGACACCCAGGTGCTGGCCACCGCGCAGCGCGGCGTCTACCCCGCCGATGCGCGCGGGCTGAGTCCCGAGCGGCTCAAGCGCCACTTCCTGCGCGGCACCGGCGCCAACGCCGGCTATATCCGCGTGCGTCCGGAGCTGGCGCGGCTGATCGAGTTCCGCACCTTCAACCTGGTGGGGCCGCAGTGGTCGCTGGGCGAGCCCTTCGACATCGTGTTCTGCCGCAACGTGATGATCTATTTCGATGCCCCCACGCAGCGCCGTGTGCTCGAACGCATGCATGCGGTGATGCGTCCCGGCGCGTTGCTGTTCGTCGGCCACTCGGAGAACTTCACCGAGTCGCGTGACCTGTTCCAGCTGCGCGGCAAGACGGTGTACCAGCGCGTCTGAGTGCTGTCCCCCTGGAGCGAACGCCCCCATGAACGCTGCTTCCGTTCCCACCCCTGTCACGGCGGCGCGCTCGCCGCGTCTCGAGCGCCTGCGTGCGGCCACGCGCCGGCCGGGTGAGGCCTCCTTCTTCTTCTACGACGCCTTCTTCCGCTGCGATGCGGTGAAGGTGCTGCCAGGCGAGTACTTCGTGCACGACGAGGACATGCTGATCATGACCACGCTCGGTTCGTGCATCGCCGCCTGCCTGTGGGACCGCTCGGCCCGCATCGGCGGCATGAACCACTTCATGCTGCCCGACGTCGGCGCGGGCATGGCCGACGGCGGGCGCTACGGCTCCTTCGCGATGGAACTGCTGATCAACGAGCTGCTCAAGCGCGGCGCCAGCCGCTCGACGCTGGAAGCCAAGGTCTTCGGCGGTGCGGCGGTCATCAGCGGCATGAGCAGCCTCAACGTGGGCGAGCGCAACACGAAGTTCGTGCTCGACTACCTGGCCACCGAGCGCATTCCGGTGGTCTCCAAGGACGTGCTGGAGATCTACCCGCGCAAGGTCTGCTTCCTGCCGGCCAGCGGCAAGGCCATGGTCAAGCGGCTGGCGCCGACCAACCAGGACGCGGTGGCCGCGATCGAGCGCGAGGCGGCCCAGAAGGTGCGCAAGAGCAGCAGCAGCGTGGGCGGCTCGGTGGACCTGTTCTGACCGACGGACCGGACCCGTCGACGACAACTTTCAGCTAGGAGCAAGCGATGGCCAAGACGCGCGTGGTGGTGGTGGACGATTCCGCCCTGGTGCGCAGTCTGCTCGCCGAGATCATCGATCGGCAGAGCGACATGCAGTGCGTGGGTACCGCCGCCGACCCCCTGGTCGCGCGCGAGATGATCCGCAACCTCGATCCGGACGTGATCACGCTGGACGTGGAGATGCCGCGCATGGACGGCATCGACTTCCTGTCGCGCCTGATGCGCCTGCGCCCGATGCCGGTGGTGATGGTCTCCACGCTGACCGAGAGGGGGGCGGAGGTGACCCTGAAGGCCCTCGAGCTGGGCGCGGTGGACTTCGTGGCCAAGCCGCGCATCGGCGTGGCCGACGGCATGCGCCGCCTGGCCCAGGAGATCACCGACAAGGTGCGCATTGCCGCGCAGGCCCGGGTGCGCCGTCTGGCCGCTGCGCCGCCGGCCCCGGCCGGGGCGGGCAGCCCCGCGGCGGTGCCACGCCCGGGCGCCACCGTGCCGGCCGCAGGCCCGGGCGAGGCGTCGGCGCCGCTGGGGCGGCTGTCCACCGAGAAGCTGATCTTCATCGGCGCCTCCACCGGGGGCACCGAGGCCACCCGCGAGGTGCTCGCCGGCCTGCCCGCCGATGCGCCGGGCGTGCTGATCACCCAGCACATGCCGCCGGGCTTCACGCGCAGCTACGCCGCGCGCCTGAACGGCCTGTGCCGCATCGCGGTCAAGGAGGCGAGCGACGGCGAGCGCGTGCTGCCCGGCCACGCCTACATCGCGCCGGGCGGCATGCACCTGTCGGTGGAGCGCTCGGGCGCCAACTACATCGCCCGGGTGCGCGACGGCGAGCCGGTGAACCGCCACAAGCCCAGCGTCGAGGTGCTGTTCCAGTCGGCCGCGCGGGTGGCGGGCCGCAACGCGATCGGCCTGATGCTCACCGGCATGGGCGGCGACGGTGCGCAGGCCATGCGGGCCATGCGCGACGCCGGCGCCTACAACGTGGCGCAGGACGAGGCCAGCTGCGTGGTCTTCGGCATGCCCCGCGAGGCCATCGCCGCCGGCGCGGTGCACGAGGTGCTGCCGCTCAAGCGCATCGCCGAGCACCTGATGCAGCACCTGCGCGAGCACGCCGGCGCGACGCTGCACCGGGTCTGACGCCTCTCCTCAATCCAGGAACAGGGCCTGCAGGTCGCTGAGGAAGTCGAAGCCGCGCGGGGTCGGCACGATCCGTCCGTCGGACTGGGTGAGCAGGCCGCGCCGCTCGGCCTCGTCGAGCCGGGCGCGCAGCGCCGACATCGGCAGGCCGGTGCGTTCGGGAAAGAGGGCGAGGTCGAAACCCTCCTTCAGCCGCAGCGCGTTGAGCATGAACTCGAAGGGCAGGGCCCGGCGGCCCACTTCCTCGTCGTTGGACACCGCCTGGCCGGCCAGGGCACGGTCCATGTAGGCGGCCGGTTCGCGCCAGCGCACCTGGCGCACGACGCGGTGCGGAAAGCTCAGCTTGCTGTGCGCGCCCGCGCCGATGCCGAGGTAGTCGCCGAACTGCCAGTAGTTCAGGTTGTGGCGGCAGCGGTGGCCCGGCTTCGCGTAGGCCGACACCTCGTAGCGCTGCAGGCCCTCCGCCTCGGTCAGTGCGGTGATCTGGTCCAGCATTTCGGCGCACAGGTCGTCGTCCGGCAGGCCGGCCGGCGGCGCGTTGGCGAAGCGGGTATTGGGCTCGATCGTGAGGTGGTAGACCGACAGGTGTGCCGGCTGCAGCGCCAGCGCGGTGCGCAGGTCCTGGGCCGCCCGCGCCAGATCCTGGCCGGGCAGGGCGTACATCAGGTCGAGGTTGAAGGTCTCGAAGGCCTCGGCGGCCTCCTCGGCCGCGGCGATGGCCTGGGCGCGGTCGTGCACCCGGCCCAGCGCCGCCAGCGCCGCGTCGTCGAAGCTCTGCACCCCGATCGACAGGCGTGTGACGCCCGCGGCGCGGAAGGCGCGGAAGCGCTCGCGCTCGAAGGTGCCGGGGTTGGCCTCCAGCGTCACCTCGGCGCCGGGCAGCAGCGGCAGGCGGGCGCGCACATCGTCGAGCAGCCGCGCAATGGCCTCGGGCGAGAACAGGCTGGGTGTACCACCGCCGATGAAGACGCTGTGCACGCTGCGCCCCCAGACCAGCGGCAGCGCGGCCTCCAGGTCGGCGCGCAGGGCCTCGAGGTAGCGGGCTTCCAGCTGCGGATCCAAGGTTCGTCCCGACCCGGATCCGGGTTCCCCGGTCCGGGTCGAGCCCCCTCGGGGGGTGGCGACCACCGGGAGCCTGGGGGCCTGCGGTTCATGGCTGTTGAAGTCGCAGTACGGGCACTTGCGCAGGCACCAGGGCAGGTGCACGTACAGGCTCAGCGGCGGCACCGCGCCGAGCTGCAGGGTGCCGGGGCGCAGGTAGCGCGCGATCGTATCGTCAGCCAAGGCGCCAGACCTCGCGCATCAGGGTCACCATCTGGGCCGCCGCCAGCGCGCGGTGGCTCAGGCGGTTCTTCACCTCGGCGGCCATCCCGGCGGCGCTGCAGCCCTGCGACGGGATGTACATCAGCGGGTCGTAGCCGAAGCCGCCGTCGCCCTGGCGGGCCGTCAGGATCTCGCCCTCCCAGCGGCCGAAGGCGATCAGCGGCTCGGGGTCGTCGGCCGAGCGCAGCGCCACCAGCGTGCAGACGAACCGCGCGCGCCGGCTGTCGGCGCCGGCGAGTTCGGTCAGCAGCCTGGCATTGTTGGCGGCGTCCTGCCGGGCGCGATGGGTCTCGCGGTCCTCGGCCGGGTCCCGTTCGATCGGCGCGAAGTGGGCCGACTGCACGCCGGGGTGGCCGCCCAGCGCATCGACGCACAGGCCGGAGTCGTCGGCGATGGCCGGCAGGCCGCTGGCGGCGGCGGCGTGGCGGGCCTTGGCCAGCGCGTTCTCGACGAAGGTGGCGTGCGGCTCCTCGGCCTCCGCGATGCCCAGCTCGCCCTGCGTCACCAGCGTCACCCCGGTGGCGCCGAGCAGGGCCTGCAGTTCCTTCAGCTTCTTGGCATTGTGGGAGGCCAGCACCAGCCGGTGCGCGGGGTGGGGGCCGGCCATGGTCAGCCTTCCACCGCCTGGCCGGGGGTGCCGGCCAGCGCGGCCTTCTGCAGTGCCACCAGGCGGCGGATGCCGGCCTCGGCCAGACCGACCAGGCTGAGCATCTCGGCGTGGCTGAAGGCCGCGCCCTCGGCGGTGCCCTGCAGCTCGACGAAGCCGCCCGCGCCGGTCATCACCACGTTCATGTCGGTGTCGCAGGCCGAGTCCTCGACGTACTCGAGGTCCAGCAGCGGCGTGCCCGCCAGGATGCCCACCGACACGGCGGCGACATGGTCGCGGATCGGGCTGGCGGCGATGCGGCCCTCGGCCAGCAGGCGGTTCACCGCGTCCGCGGCGGCGACGAAGGCGCCGGTGATCGAGGCGGTGCGGGTGCCGCCGTCGGCCTGCAGGACATCGCAATCCAGCGTGAGGGTGCGCTCACCCAGGGCCTTCAGGTCGAAGACGCAGCGCAGCGAGCGGCCGATCAGGCGCTGGATCTCCTGCGTGCGCCCGCTCTGCTTGCCCTTGGCGGCCTCGCGGGCGCTGCGGGTGTGCGTCGAGCGCGGCAGCATGCCGTACTCGGCGGTCACCCAGCCCTCGCCGCTGCCCTTCTGGTGCGGCGGCACGCGCTCCTCGACCGAGGCGGTGCAGAGCACCTTGGTGTCGCCGAACTCGATCAGCACCGAGCCTTCGGCGTGCTTGGTGTAGCCGCGGGTGATGCGGATGGGGCGCAGCGCATCGGGGGCGCGGCCTTGGGGGCGGGAGGATGTCATCGGGGGGCGCGGTGCGGATGGGGGCGGACGCTGCACGCTGGCAGCGGCGGAACAGGCGAGTGTCCCACTCTCCGGCCGGCCGGAGAGTGGGTGGGGGCGAGGAACAGGGCCGGGAGCGACGGACAAGAAGGGGGCCGGGACGGCGACGGCGCGCTCAGCCGCGCTTCTGTGCGCTGCGCTTGATGGCCTCGTTGATCTCGCGGATCGAGCGCTCGATCTCCTCGTCGTCGAGCAGGTCGTCGGGGTTGCCCGGGCCGACGCTGGACTGGATCGTGGAGGCGAAGACCTCGTCGCCGAGCTCCTCGGTGCGGATGTCCAGCGCGCTGTCCTCGTCCTCGGCCGACTCCCACTCCACCGCCACCACGGTGACGTTGTCGCTTTTCTCGCCGGCCACGCGCAGGGCCTGCTCGACCAGTTCGGGCGCGGCCTCGGTGATCGGCAGGGCGGCCATCTGGCGGGTGATCTCGTCGTCGTCGACGCTGCCCCACAGGCCGTCGGAGCAGAGCAGCACCTTGTCGCCGGCCTGCAGGGTGAGCGGGCCGACGATGTCCACCACCGGCTTGCCCGGGCTGCCCAGGCAGGTGAAGAGCACGTTGCGGTTGACCCGCTCGCCCAGCGGCACCACGCCGGCCAGGCTCTCCTGCAGCTCCGAGTAGGAATGGTCGCGGGTGCGCGCCAGCAGCCTGCCGCCGCGCACGAAGTACAGCCGCGAGTCGCCGCAGTGTGCCCACCAGGCCTCGCGGCCCTGCAGCACGCAGGCCACCAGCGTGGTGCGCGGGGTGTCCAGCAGCGCCCGTTCGGTGGCGTAGCGGATCAGCGCGTGGTGACCGGCCAGCACGGCCTCGTTCAGGAAGCGGCGCACGTTCTCGAGCACAGGCTTGGCCTCGTGCTGGAACATCGCGGCCATGACCTGCAGCGACATCTGCGAGGCCACCTCGCCCTCCGGGTGCCCGCCCATGCCGTCGGCCAGCGCGAACAGGCCCGAGTCCCGCGTGTAGCAGTAGCCCATGCGGTCCTCGTTCTTCTCGCGGCCGCCGCGGCGGCTGATCTGGTAGACGGAGAAGCGCATCGTGGGGTCAGGTCTTGGTGCCGGCCTTCATGTTCTCGAGCTGCAGCTTCAACCGCTCGCTGAAGCTGAGCTTGGTGTAGCGGCGCTCGGTCTCGCGGGCCAGTTCCTTCTGCAGCGCGAAGACGCTCTGCGGGCGCGCCAGCGGGTCCAGCGCCATGCACCACTCGGTGACCTCGATCAGGTTGTCCGAGTAGACGCTGCGCAGGCGCGACAGCGACAGGCTCAGGCGATCCTTCTCGATGCGCTGCGGCGCATCGTTGGGCGGATAGCCCTGCATGCAGGCGTAGATGCAGGCGCCGATCGCGTAGATGTCGGTCCAGGGACCCAGGCTGCCGTCGCGGCGGTACATCTCCGGCGCGGCGAAGCCGGGCGTGTACATCGGCCGGATGAAGTTGCCTTCCTTGCTCAGCACCTCGCGCGCGGCACCGAAGTCCAGCATCACCGCCTTGTTGTCGTTCGTGATGAAGACGTTGGCCGGCTTGATGTCCAGGTGCAGCATCTTGTGCTGGTGCACGATGCGCAGTCCGCGCAGCACCTCGTCGAACAGGCTGCGGATGGTGGATTCGCGGAAGACCTTGTCGCGCTTGAGGTCGCGTGCGGTGACGATGAAGTCCTGCAGCGTGTCGCCCTGCAGGTAGTTCATCACCATGTAGACCGTCTCGTTCTCGCGGAAGAAGTTCAGCACCGAGACCACGCTGGGGTGGCTGATCTGCGCGAGCGAGCGACCTTCCTCGAAGAAGCTCTTCAGGCCCAGGCGGTACAGCGGCTGCTTCTCCGGCTTGACGCGGGGGATCAGCTCGCCCGGGGCGCGTTCGGCCAGCGAGGAGGGCAGGTATTCCTTCAGGGCCACCAGGCGACGCTCGCTGTCCTCGGCAAGGTAGACCACGCCGAAGCCTCCCGCAGCCAGCTTGCGCACCACCTGATAGCCGCCTACCACGGTGCCGGGGGGCAACGGGGCAGGTTTTGGCTTTGACATAATCGTATTTTGCTTGGGCGATTTGCGCGATGGCAGTTTACAGCATGACCGGCTACGCCAGTGCCGGAACGGGGGCGCTCACGGCGAGGCCGGGCGACGGTGGCGCGGCCGCGCGTCCGGGCGGGGTCACGATCGAGATCCGCTCGGTGAACAGCCGCTTCCTCGACCTGGTGCTGCGCCTGCCCGACGAGTTCCGCAGCCTCGAGCCGGCCCTGCGCGAGCTGCTCTCGGCCGGTCTGCGCCGCGGCAAGGTGGAGTTGCGCCTGGCGCCCGAGCGCGGTGACGCCGCCGAGGGTCTGTCGCCCCAGCCCGAGCAGCTGCAGACGCTGGCGCGCCTCGAGTCGCAGGTCCAGCAGTGGCTGCCCCGGGCCGTCGGGCTGAGCGTTCACGAGGCGCTGCAGATCTGCCGCAGCACGGCGCCCACCCCGGCGCCCGACGAGGCGGTGATGGAGGCGGCGCGCCGCTGTCTGGCCCAGCTGCGCGAGGCGCGCGCGCGAGAAGGCGAGCGCCTGGTAGCCATCCTGATGGAGCGCGTCGAGCGCCTGCGTGCCCTGGCTGCGCAGGCCCAGCCGCTGCTGCCGCAGGTGGTGGCGCGCCAGCAGCAGCGTTTCCTGGAGCGCTGGCAGGAGGCCCTGTCCAGCGCCGGCGCCGCCCAGACCCTGCCGCCGCAGGCGCTGGCCGAGCGGGCAATGTCCGAGGCGGCTGCCTTCGCGCTGCGCATCGACGTGGCCGAAGAGCTCTCCCGCCTGGGGGCCCACCTCGACGAGATCACCCGCCTGCTGCGTGCCGGCGGCGAGCTGGGCAAGCGCCTGGACTTCCTGATCCAGGAGCTGCACCGCGAGGCCAACACCCTGGGCAGCAAGTCCGCCGCGCTGGAGCTGACCCAGATCTCCGTCGAGATGAAGGTGGCCATCGAGCAGCTGCGCGAGCAGGTGCAGAACATCGAGTGAGGTTTCACGGGGTCTCTTGACACCCCCAAGCGGCCGGAATGTCCAGCGTTTACGCGGGCTTGGCGTTTCAGGAGGTTGAACAGCGGCCCACCCCATCCCAGAATTTCCGTGTACCCGAGCGTGTACCCGGAACCGTCCGGCGCAGTTTTGGGTACACACCTGGGGCGGACGATGGGCAAGCTGTCCGATGTAGCCATTCGGGCCTGGATCAGGTCCGGCGAGCGCTTCGAAGGTCGATCCGACGGCGACGGGCTTGTGCTGACGTGGCGACCCGAACGCAGTGCGCCGAGCTGGAAGTTGCGCTACCGCTTCGCCGGCAAGTCGCGCGTGATGAACCTGGGCAGCTACACCGACCTGCCCCTGGCCGCAGCCCGTCAGTCAGCCAAGGAACTACGCGCCAAGATCGCCCTCGGCCACGACGTGGCCGGCGAGAAGCAGGAGCGAAAGTCCACAGCCCTGGCCCGCATCGAGGCCGCACGCAGCGTCACCACGGTCGGCCAGCTCGCCGACGAGTACTTCGAGCGCATGATCAATGGCCGCTGGAAGCACCCGAACATCGTGCGCAGCCGCATCGAGAAGGACATCAAGCCGCACCTGGGCAAGCTGGCCCTGGATGCGGTGGAGCCAAGACACATCGACGCGATGCTGCGCGCTGTCGTGAAGCGCGGCGCGCCGACCATCGCCAACGACGTTCTGCGCTGGGTGCGGCGGATGTTCGACTACGCCATCAAGCGCCACCTGGTGCGCTTCAATCCGGCAGCAGCTTTCGACGTGGCAGACGCAGGCGGCAAGGAACTGGCTCGGGAACGGGCGCTGTCACGCGAAGAACTGGTGACGCTCTTCGATGCCATGCGCCAGGCCAAGGGCTTCAGCGTGCAGAACGAACTGACGGTGAAGCTGCTGTTGCTGCTGGCCGTCCGCAAGGGCGAGCTGATCGCCGCACGCTGGGACGAGTTCGCGCTGGAAGCCGACCCGCCGGTGTGGCACCTGCCCGGCATCCGAACCAAGACGGGCCAGCCGCTGGACATCCCGCTGCCGACGATGGCAGTGGAGTGGCTCCAGAAGCTGAAGGAACTGGCCTGCAACGCCCCGTACGTGCTGCCGGCGCGCAAGCTCCAAACCCGGATGGTGCCGCACGTCTGCGAGTCGACGCTGGGCGTGGCGATGGGCAAGGTGAAGCACGGCCTGCCCCATTTCACGGTGCACGACTTCCGCCGCACCGCCCGCACGCATCTGGCCGCGCTGGGCGTGGAGCCGCACGTGGCCGAACGCTGCCTGAACCACAAGCTCAAGGGTGTGGAAGGCGTCTACAACCGGCACGACTACTTCGAGGAGCGGCGGCGAGCGCTGGAGGCGTGGGGGCAGTTGCTGCTGAAGCTGGAACGTCAACAGCCACCGACAAAGCAATCGGCGGCAGCGCGCCAGCAGGCACCGACAGCCGAGTAAGCTTGACAACTATTGATAGTCGACAGGATCATGTACGCCATGAGCAGCAACACGATGAGCTTTGCCCTGCCCGAGGCCTTGCGCGAGTACGTCGACCAGCGAGTACGGTCCGGTCAGTACGGCAACACCAGCGAGTACCTGCGTGAGCTGATCCGCCGAGACCAGGAAGAACAGGCCAAGAAGAGGCTGCGCGAGTTGATCGAAGAAGGGCTGAGTTCGGGACCCAGCCGTGCCCTGACACCGAGGCGGACGGCGCAGCTAAAGAAGCAGGCCTTGGGCGACCTGCGTTGAAGCCCGCTCACCTTCGGCCCTGCGCCGAAGCGGACTTGGTCGAGGCGGCGCGCTACTACGCCCAGGAAGGTGGACTGGCTCTGGGCGAGCGAATGTTCGACGCCGCCATCGCTGCGCTCGAGCCGATCGAACGCATGCCCTCCATGGGCTCTCCCCGGCTGGGCCAGTTGTGCGACATCCCAGGTTTGCGATCCTGGCGAGTCGCTGGGTTCCCGATGCAGTGGCTCTACTTCGAGGCACCCGATCATCTCGATGTCGTTCGCCTTGTCGGCGACCGACAAGACATCCTCGCGATCCTCCAGGATGTCGACTGAAGACTCGCTCCGTGGCCGCCCGATCCTGCGGCCGATGCAAGGCGCCCGATGACGGACGACGAGCGCGAGGAGCTGAACCGGCTGTTGGCTGAGAACCGACGGCTGCGCGAATTGCTCGCCGAGCACGGCATCGCATGGCAGCCACCCGATCCCGCGACGACCACCGAACGGCAGGCACGACTCGGGACCGATGAGAAGGTGAAGCTGTTCGCGAGCCTGTTCCGCGGCCGGGAGGACGTGTACCCGGTCCGCTGGGAGAGCAAGGCCGGCAAGTCGGGCTACTCACCGGCATGCGCGAACGAGTGGCGGGCCGGCATCTGCGAGAAGCCGCGCATCAAGTGCGGCGACTGCGAGCACCGCGCACTGATTCCGGTCACGGGCCAGACGGTCTTCGACCACCTCGCCGGCCGGCACACCGTAGGGGTGTATCCGCTTCTGACCGATGACACCTGCCACTTCCTGGCCGTCGACTTTGACGATGCCGAGTGGCGCGAGGATGCCCGCGCCTTCGCCGGCTCCTGCGATGCGCTGGGCGTGCCTGTCGCGCTCGAAGTTTCCCGCTCAGGCAATGGCGCACATGCATGGATCTTCTTCGCCAGCCGAGTGTCCGCGCGCGATGCCCGCCGGCTGGGCACCGCCCTCATCAGCCACACCTGCGCCCGCACCCGCCAGCTGAAACTCAGCTCTTACGACCGCCTGTTCCCGAACCAGGACACGATGCCGAAGGGAGGCTTCGGCAACCTCATCGCCTTGCCGCTACAGAAGGCGCCCCGCGAAAGCGGAGGCAGCGTCTTCGTCGACCGTGACTTGCAGCCCTACGACGACCAGTGGGCTTTCCTGGCCGGCCTACCGAAGATGCAGTCCGCAGACATCGAGCCCACGATCCTGCGCGCCACCGGTGGCAGCCATCCGCTCGACGTGACCTTCATCGACAGCGAAGACCAGGCCGCGCCGTGGCGCCGGCAGGAGCCGGCGTCCAGCCGCCTGCCCGGCCCAATGCCAGCCTCGTTGAAGATCACGCTGGCCAACCTGGTGTACTTCGAGAAGGCCGCTCTGCCGCAGCCGCTGGCCAACCGCCTGATCCGCCTGGCCGCGTTTCAGAACCCCGAGTTCTACAAGGCGCAGGCCATGCGCCTTCCGGTGTGGGACGAGCCCCGGGTCATTGGCTGCGCCGAGAACTTTCCCCAGCACATTGCCCTGCCGCGCGGATGCCTCGAAGCAACGCTCACCTTGCTGCGCGAGAACGGCATCCGGCCCGAGCTGCAGGACGAGCGATCGGCCGGGACGGCGCTCCGGGTGGAGTTTCGCGGTGCGCTCCGGCCCGACCAGCAGCAGGCGGTCGACGCCATGCTGGCGCACGATGCGGGCGTCCTTTGCGCGCCGACCGCCTTCGGCAAGACGGTGACCGCAGCAGCGCTGATCGCCGCACGGGGCGTGAACACCTTGATCCTGGTCCACCGGGCCGAGCTGTTGCGGCAGTGGCGCGAGCGGCTGCAGTCCTTCCTGGCGGAAGCCAGCGATGGAAGTCAGGGCCGACCCAACATCGGCGCGATCGGCGGCGGCAAGTCGAAGCCCACCGGGCAGATCGATATCGCCTTGATGCAGTCGCTTTGCCGCCAGGGCGAGGTCAACGCGCTGGTGGAGGACTATGGGCACATCGTGGTGGACGAGTGCCACCATCTCTCGGCGTTCTCCTTCGAGGCGATCCTGAAGCGGGCCAAGGCGAAGTACGTCCTCGGGTTGACGGCCACGCCGATCCGCCGCGACGGCCGGCAGCCCATCATCTTCATGCAGTGCGGCCCGACGCGGCACACCGCGGAGAAGCCTGCAGGGGCGCCTCAGACTCTGGAGATCGTTCCGCAATACCTGAGCGCTCGCGTGGCAGCAGCCGACGATGCGCCGATCCAGCAGGTGTTCCAGGTCATCGCTTCGGATGCCGCGCGCACTGCCCTGGTGGCCGACGAGGTGACGGCTGCATTCACCGCTGGAGCCAAGGTCCTGGTTCTGACCGAGCGGACGGAGCACCTGGAGGCCCTGCGCCAGGCGCTGGGCACTCGGGTGTCACAGCTGCTCGTGCTGCACGGCCGGATGTCGGCGAAGCAGCGAGCCACGCTGCTTCAGGAACTGGAAGCGCTGCCTGCCGATGCTCCGCGGGTGCTGCTTTCGACGGGCAGGCTGGTCGGCGAAGGCTTCGACCATGCGCCCCTCGACACCCTGGTACTGGCGATGCCCATCTCCTGGAAGGGCACGCTTGCGCAGTACGCCGGCCGCTTGCACCGTGAGCACGCCAGCAAGAGCAGCGTCCGAATCGTCGACTTCGTCGACGAGGGGCATCCCGCCCTGCTTCGGATGTGGGAACGGCGCCAGCGCGGGTATCAGGCCATGGGGTATCGGGTGATCCCATCGGCGTCGGGCCTCTTCGATCCGGACGATTGACGCGCCTGTGAAGTCCACACCACGGATTACCGATCAGTCACTTTGCGCTTGACCTCCAGCAGATCGACACCGAAAATGACCGAAAGGTAACTTCGAGCGCCTGCCATGCCGCCCTCGGTCCAAGACTTACCGCTCGGTCACCTCAATGATGCAGAGACGCCCATCCGCTCCTCCGTCGAGCTGGGCGCCGTCATCCGCGAGCAGCGCAAGCGGCTGGACCTGAAGCAGCTCGACCTGGCGGGCCTGGGCAACACCGGCAACCGCTTCATCGTGGACCTGGAGAACGGGAAGCCGACGGTGCAGTTGCAGAAGGTGCTGGACCTGATGGACCTGCTGGGCCTGGAGGTGGTGGTGCGCACCAAGGCCTCTCGTTCGACCTCGGCGCTCTGAGGGGCACGTGATGCAGCCACGGCCCGACCGGCTGGACGTGTACTACGGCAGCGACCTGGTCGGCGCTGTGTATGACAGCGCGCCGCTGGCCTTCGAGTACGCGCCTGGCTGGCTGACCGGTACCCAACGCATGTCGCTGGCGGCCATCCCGCTGCAGCCCGGCCGGCAGACCACGCCCGAGGTGCAGGCCTTCTTCGAGAACCTGCTGCCCGAGGGCGAACTGCGCGACTACCTGGCCGCGCAGCGCAAGGCGTCCACCCTCTTCTCGCTGCTGCTGGAGGTGGCGGGCGACACTGCGGGAGCCTTCGTGCTGGTCGCGCCGGGGCAGACGCCGGAGCCGCCGCGCTACGAGGCCACGACGTGGGAGGCCATTGCAGCCGTCCTGGCCAAGCGTTCGGCCTCGGCGATCGACATCCACGAGCAAGGCGCGCGGATCTCGCTGGCCGGGGCCCAGGATAAGACCAGTCTGGCGATCTTCGACGACGGCGTGCCGCAGCTGCCCAAAGGCACCTCGCCGTCCACGCACATCCTCAAACCCAACATCCGCCGCCTGGCCAAGGTGTGGCACTCGGCCGCGAACGAGACCATCGTGATGCGAGCCGCGGCGTTGGCTGGCCTACCGACCGCCGAAGTCTTCTACGAACCGCACACCGAAGCCTGCGTCGTGCGCCGCTTCGACCGCCAGCTTCGCGCCGATGGCACGCTGGCCCGGCTGGTGCAGTACGACCTGTGCCAGCTGGCCGGCACGGTGTCGGACCGGAAGTACGAGAAGGAAGGCGGCCCGGGCCTGGCCGCTTGCGCCGAACTGATCCGCCGCTACAGCGCGCAGCCCGCCGTCGACCTGCGCCACCTGGTGCGCTGGGTGTTCTTCAACCTCTACGTCGGCAACAACGACAGCCACGCCAAGAACCTGTCGATCTACAGCGTGCCCGGACGGGGCGTGACGCTGACGCCGTTCTACGACCTGATGTGCACGCGGCTGTACCCTGGCCTGTCGACCGAGTTCGCCTTCGCCATCGGCGGCGAAGTCCGGCCGGGCGAGATGGGCGCCGAGCACATGGCGCTGATGGCCCGGCAGCTCGGCATGCAAACGCGCTTCCTGGCCCAGCAGGCGCGGGACATGGCCGACCGCGTGCCAGCCGCCATCGAACAGGCCGCGCACGAGATCGCGCCGGCACTCACACCATCGGCGCGCACGCTGGCCGAGCGGCTCGAGCGCTTCGTGTCGTCCACCACCAAGAAGCTGGCGTCGCGCCTGACCACGTAACGGCAGCCGCAGGGAAGACGTATCCATGGGAGAGGTCACCAACCAGATTGCCATCGTCCTGGGCGTGCTCGCCGCCTGCTTCGCCGGGCCTGCCGCAGCCCTCTTCGTCCTGATCCGCAGGAAGGCGACGGCGCGGCAGAACCGCCGTTCTCCCATCGGCATCGCGCTGCTGCGCGGTCCAGGCCACTCGCTGCGCGAGCAGCTCGACGAGGCCCACAACGATCTGACCTGGGACCTCGTTCTGTTGATGGTGGTGCCGCTGCTGGCGCTGGCGCTGTTCCTGGCACAGAGCCACCTGCGCGGCCTGCCGCAAATGGCGCACCTGGCGCCGGTCTACGCCGTGGCCGCGATCGCGTTCATCGCCTACATGCTGCGCAAGCTGCTGAAGGCCGGCACCCGGCTCGACCACCTGAAGGCGGGCTACGACGCCGAAGTGGCGGTCGGCCAGGAACTCGATCAACTGATGCGCCAGGGGGCCGCCACCTTCCACGATCTGCCGGCGGATCAGTTCAACATCGACCATGTCGTTGTTGCCGCCGAGGGTGTCTTTGCCATCGAGACCAAGGGCTTCACCAAGCCGAATCAGGGCCGCGGCAAGGCCGACGCCACGGTGGTCTACGACGGCGACACCTTCAAGTTTCCGACCTGGACGACCAAGGAGCCGCTGGAGCAGGCCGAGCGCCAGGCTGCCTGGTTGGCCAAGTGGCTGTCGAGTGCCGTCGGGTCACCGGTCTCGGTGCTGCCCGTGATCGCGCTGCCCGGCTGGTTCGTGGAGCGCACCGGGCGCGGCCGGGTTCGGGTGTTCAGCGGCAAGGAGCTGGCCGGCCTGTTGAAGTCGCGAGGGGCGCAAGCGCTGACAGCGCAGGACGTTCAGCGCATCGCGCACCAGGTCGAACAGCGGTGCCGAACCGTGACGCCGCTGTACGCGCAGGAGCCCAAGGCAAGCTGAAGGCCGGCAGCCGGCCCTGTCACCGGCCACTGTGCCGCATCAGTCCGCAGGGTCGGCATCCGAGGCACTGCCGCAGCCCTTAGCCCCGCCCGTCTTCTTGTGCAGCACGGCGCCTAAATATGCTGCCGAGGCGCGCCCCCTGTTGTGGCCAGCCAGTCGGCTCACCGCTAACCGCGCCGCATCCTCCTGCTCCCGCGTCAGCCCCTCCCCACCGCCCCGCAGCGGCGGTTCCTGGCCGGTGATCGCGATGTACTCCTCGATCAGCGCCTCGTGCCGCAAGCCGTGGGCGGTGATGCCCAGGCCGCGCGACGTGATGCCGAACTTCCGAAGCACGTAGCCGAAGCGGACCATGTTCTGCTTCAGGTCGCGGTCAGGGTCGCCCGTGTGGGCATGGCTGTCCCAGAAGGCGATCCGCTGCGCGCTGGCCACGGCCTGTCGGCGGCGTGGCGTGTTCATCGGCACGAAGCGCGGCCGACCGCCCTTGGCGCCCTGGCGGATCCACACGTAGTCCTCGCCCTGCTTCTCGGCCAGCGGCAGGCCGGTGTCGGCGAAGTTCACCAGGCACTCGTTGGGCCGGAACATGATCGCCTCGCGCTTGCGCAGGCCGAAGGCACGGATCAGCCGCAGCATGCCGCCCACGTAGGGGTCGAAGGCCGCCACCTTGTCGATCAAGCCATCGACATCCACGCCCTGCGCCGACCAGCTCTTGTCGCGTTCATTGATGCCGCTGCGCTGGTACTCGCCCAGCTCCAGCCCGTAGTACGCCGGCCGCCGGATGAAGCCCGGCTTGCCCAGCCAGCCGGCCAGGCCGCGCAGGAAGCTGAGGTAGGTCTGGATGGTGGACGGCTTCAGCCCGTCCTTGCGCCACAGGTCGACCGCTGCCTGGATGTGGCGCTGGCCCAGATTGCGCGGGTCGGGTGCCACCTTGAAGCCGCCGCGGCTCTCCAGCTCGCGGAAGAAGTGGCGCAGGAAGTTGGCCCGCTCGTACCGCGTCTTGAACGACACGCTCTTGGCACGCGCCGTGTGCTCCATGTTGTGGAGCTTCAGCAGCACCTCCAGCACGGTGTGCGGGCTGGTCTTGCCGGGCACGAAGCGCGACAGGATCTCGTCGTTGGACAAGCCGGTCCACTCGCGCGGACGCAGCGCCTTCGGCGTGGCCTTGCCGCCCAGCGGCAGCGGGCGGGGGGTGGATGAAGGGAATGAAGGGATCAGCAGACGGTTGGGTTGCGAAGGCATACGCCCTCCGTGGACAGTGGCCCGCGCCCTCCCGAGGGGCACGCACCGGGTTGAAGGTGGAATCGCTGTGCCGCCGGCCGGCGCGGATTCCGTCGCGCCGGCCTGGCGTGGCCTGGTGATGTCGCGCAGCAGGCTGGCCACGGCCTGCTGCGCCTACTCCGGGTTCGCCGGCGCCGTCGCCTGTTGAAGGCAGCGGCGCCAGCTCGGTCGGTCTTCAAAATGGAAACGGGGTTGATCCGGCCCGCGCACGGGTTTCCGCGACGCGCGAGCGGTTGGCAACGCCGGCCTCCAAGGGCATGGCGCTGCCGTCAGCCAGGTCGGGCCTGGCTGGCTGCGATGGATCAGGTCTATGGCTTTCGCGTCGCCATCCACCTGCTGGAGCCGCCCCTTACCGAAATGCCGGGGCGGAGTCAGGTGCACGAGCAGCCAGCGCCGGCCGCGGCCCCCAATGGGGCCAGGGCGACCAGGCACTGCGCCGGCCCCAGGACAAAACCCCAAGGCGCGGCAGAAGCTCGAACGGATGGCGTGCACGGGCGCAAGGCATCGGGTGCCAGCGCCCCATGGGTCAGTCAGCGGCGCGCTTCAGGAGCGCCCGGCGATCAACGCCGGCAGGCCGGAGACATCAGCTCCGCGAGTGGTTTCATCGGGACCGCAGGCTCAAGGCCTGCGGCACGCCCGGTTCAAGGACCAGGGCTTCAAGGGCAGGTAACGACTGCGACGCCTGTTCGCTCGCGATGAGCAAGGGCCAAGAGCCCTTCGGGAGCCTGCAGTGGACACCGGGCACGTCGGCAGCGTCAACGGCCTTGCGGGCACTGCCACCACCAAGCGCCGCCGAAAGCGTGCGCTTGCGTGGGCGTTGATGTGCCAGGTGAGGCGGCTCTATGTCCAGCTCGGCGTCGGCAACGTTGCGACGCCAGGGGTTGACATGCGGGGGCTTGGCCTCTGGTTCGGATGAACAGGTGGCGGCGGCTCACGGAGCGTGCCTTCGAACCGCCCAATGCAGGCCCTTCGACCCCACGAAGTTCGACTGCAGTGACACCCGGCTGTCACTGCAGAAAACTGCCCTGAAAACGCCGAAACGGTGTCATTGGAGTGACTGCCGGCAATCACCCGAGTGAACTCCGAGTGACACAACGGCCGGGCAGACCCGACTGCGGCCCGGCCCTGACGGGGTTGATCCAGCCCATCGCCATGCCACCGTGACCCGTCCAAAACGAGGAGCCGGCCATGCGCGACTTCCGATGGGTCTGCGGCCAGGTGGCCGAGGTTCAGCGCTTCATCAACGTGCCGCGGCGCTGGTACGAGCAGTATCCCGCCCGCGAACGCCGCGAGCTGTGGATCGCAGCCGACCAGGGTCCGGAGTTCAAGTTCGTCGTCCATACCTCGCTAATGCCCGCGCGGCGCGGCCACCGCGTGCTGGCGCTGCTGATGGGCCGCGATCTGGTGGCGCTGCACAACCTGCAGACCGGGGAGTCGGTGAACTACCTGCGCAGCGACCCGCCGCTGCTGTGGCGGCGGTGCGAGATGGTGGCCGCGGTGCTGGCCGGGGTGGGCGGCACTGCGGCGTTTGCAGTGGTCGGCGGTGTCGTGCCGCTGGGGCTGGTCGCGACCACGTTGATCGGTGCGCCCGGGGCGGTCGGCCTGCGTTTGCTGCGGCAAGCACTGGCAAGGCGCGCCATCGACCACGCGCTGATCGAGGCGCTGCGCCAGGCGCGACAGCCGAGGCTGGGTCACCCCGTCCTGCGCCGCGTGAAGTAGCCGGGACTTCGTTGGTCCGGTCGCAACCGCGACACGCCAAGTGCCTGTCGGCGCAGGCGATTTCGGTAGCGGTTCAGTTAAGCGCTGCCGGCGAACCTTAACCCGACGCCCCGCTGCCACAGCAGCAGGATGCATGCCTCGCCTCGGCGAGTTCAGCGCCACTACAAGCCAAGAGTAGAAGCGTTCATAACAGCGACGCTTCTACGCTTCGGGTGTAGTCGAGCAGCGCTCCATCGCGCCTACCTCTTGACGTGGCCGGCGCAGCCGAAGCAGGCCGCCGGCGTGCCAGCTCAGCCCACCTCCGACCTCGGCCCAGCCCGCCGCAGCCGACCAACGACTTGTCCAGTAGCAGGTTTCGACATATGCTGCGCCATATGCCACACCCACCCTCGGAGGCCCAGGTGACTGAGCGCCATGCCGCGTTGTTCCGCAACGGCCGCAACCAGGCGGTCCGGATTCCTCGTGAACTGGAGATGGAAGGGTCCGAGGTGCTGATTCGCAAGGAGGGCGACAGCCTCATCCTGACGCCCATCCGCAAGCACAAGCTGCGTGACCTGTTGGCGTCGTGGGCCCCGATGGACGACGCCCTGCCCGAGGTGGAAGACCTGCCGCTCCAGCCGCGGGATGCCCTGTGATGGCGACGTCGCAAACTGCCTCGCCCTGCATGCTGGACACGAACGCGCTCTCCGAGTTGATTCGCAACCCTCAAGGCATCCTCGCCCAGCGACTGAATGCCCTCGAGCCCGACACGGTGTGCACCAGCATCGTCGCGGCGTGCGAGCTTCGCTTTGGCGCACAGCGCAAGGGCTCGGCACCGCTCACACAGCGGGTGGAGCAACTGCTGCAGGCGCTGACGGTGCTGCCGCTGGACACGCCGGCCGACGAGCACTATGCCGACATCCGCGCCACGCTGGAGCGAAGCGGCACCCCCGTCGGCAGCCACGACCTGTTCATCGCCGCCCATGCACGCTCGCGCGGCATGACGCTGCTCACGCGCAACCTGCGCGAGTTCCAGCGGGTGCCGGGCCTCACCGTCGAGGATTGGCCGAGCGAGCCGGCCAATGCCAAGCCGCCGCAGACGAAGCGCAGAGCGGCCACCCAGAAGAAACGGGAGATCAAGTGACAGAACAAGAAGCACGACAACGCCTGCAGCAATGCCTGCTGGACCTGCTGCCCGCCAACGGCAGCATGGTGGGCAATGGCAGCCTGCTGGCGCAGTGGACCCAAGCTGCGCTGGCAGCGGGGCTCACCGCGACGGCTGAAGACTTCACAACCCTGCGCGAAGACCTGGTGGCACGCGGCCTGGTGGTCAAGGGCAAGGGCCGCGGCGGCTCCACGGGCCGTGCCGCCGGTGCTGCAGCGGGCAGCGATAGCTTCGCCTTGCAGGGCGAAGCCCCCACGCCCGTGGATGCGGCCGATGCCGCTGCACGACCCAAGGCCACCCAGCCCAAGCCCCAGAAGCTGCGCGCCGCCGATGCGGACGAACCGGCCCAGGTGTTGAGCTACCGCCACAACGACCGGCGCAAGAACAACCCCGAAGTGGGCCTGGTCAGCGAAGCCAGCGACCCGCAGCAACCCAAGCAGACCTGGGCCTACAACCCGCATCTGGACCCGGTGCTGAACTTCGACAGCGCGCGGGCCGAGCTGGAGACCCTGATCGACGACGCCCTGGCCGAAGGCAGCAGCCATGTGCAGCAGCAGATCGGCGAGATCGTGGCCTGGCTCGACCATGCGCTGGCCGGCAGCGGCGAGGCAGCCGTGCGTGAGGTGGTCGGCAACCTGCGCCAACGCCTGACGGCCAAGATGCAGGCGCCACCCGAACGCGGCGCGCTGGAGGAGATCAAGCGCCGCGGCGCGCCTTACCTGCAATGGGCCGGCAAGGCCGAGCGCACCAGCTTCGAGGTGGACACGGTCAGCCTGCACGTGCACGAGCGCATCGACCCGATGAGCATCCTGTCGGCCGTGCGCAAGCGCTTGGAAGAAGCCACGAACAAGTCAACGGCCCGGTTGAAGGCCGAGGAACCCTCACCGCTGGCGCGCCAGGCCAGCCTGTTCGAAGCACCGTTCGAGAACCTGCCGCTACGCAGCGCGGTGGACTTCTACCGCCACGACAAGGGCTGGGCCAACCGGCTGATCGCCGGCGACAGCCTTCTGGTGATGAACAGCCTGCTGGTCAAGGAGGGCATGGCCGGGCAGGTGCAGATGATCTACATCGACCCGCCGTACGGGATCACATACAAGAGCAACTTCCAGCCGTTTGTCGGGAAGCGAGAGGTCAAGGATCGAAGTGACGCAGACCTGACACAAGAGCCCGAAATGGTCAAAGCGTTTCGAGACACCTGGGAGCTTGGCGTTCACTCGTACCTGAGCTACTTGCGCGACCGTCTCGTTTTGGCAGAACAGCTGCTCTCGGAGACGGGCAGCGTGTTCGTCCAAATCTCGGACATCAATGTCCATCATGTCCGCGAGCTGCTTGATGACATCTTCGCTCCTGAGTGCTTCGTCGCGCAGATCGTGATCCAGAAGTCCGGAGGCTTCACGAAGAGCACCCTGTCGGCAATCGAGGACTATGTCGTCTGGTACTCAAAGGCACCAGGAAAGGCCAAATACCGAGATCTTCGTGAGTTCGACGAACATCCGCCTTCGGACGACACGTACTACAGAAGGCTGCAACTCCCCGACGGACGCTGGCGATGGCTGTCGAAAGAAGAGGCTGACGATCGATCCAAGACCGCTGGATTGGGCCGAATCTTTCGCCATGGCCCACTGAACTCAGACGGTCCTTCCAGCACGCCAAAAACCTTTCGCTTCAACGGGAGGGAGTTTCCCTGCAATCCGAATCGCCATTGGACAGTTGAACCCGACCGCGACATGGTTCGGGTAGCAAAATCTGGTCACATCTTTGAACTTGGCAACGATGTCGCGTTCAAGCTCTTCTGGGACTTCAATCCGGCCAAGTCTCTAAACAACGTTTGGCTCGATACGCAATCCGGTGGCTTCAATGATGAAAAGGTCTATGTAGTTCAGACCACCACAAAGGTTATTGAGCGATGTGTGCTCATGACCACCGACCCAGGAGACCTTGTCTTCGACCCCACTTGCGGCTCCGGCACCACTGCTTTCGTCGCCGAGAAGTGGGGCCGCCGCTGGATCACCTGCGACACCTCACGCGTGGCCGTCACGCTGGCCAAGCAGCGGCTGATGACGGCCAGCTACGACTACTACGAACTGGCCTACCCGCACGAGGGCCTGAAGGGCGGCTTCATCTACAAGACGGTGCCGCACGTCACGCTGAAGTCCATCGCCAACAACGCGGACATCGACGCCATCTACGACCGGCTGCACCCGGCCATCGAGACGGCGCTCGCGGCGCTGAACGTTGCGCTGGCGCAGCACCCTCCGGCCGAGTCATTGACCGTCTCCGAAGGCGTGCGCAAAGGCCAGAAGCTGGCGCTGGGCAAGAAGGGCGCCGAGCTTCACGAGTGGGAAGTGCCATTCCCCAACGACGACGGCTCCCCACCCACCGGCTGGCCCGACGCCCTGCGCGAGCCCTTCAACGCCTTTCACGCCGCCCGCCAGCGCATGCAGGCCGAGATGGACCGTTCCATCGCCGCCAACGCCGAAAGCGAAACGCTCTACGACAAGCCCGAGCCCAGCAAGACCAAGCTGCGCATCACCGGCCCGTTCACGGTGGAGGCGGTGCCCTTCCCCACCGTGCTGAGCCTGGAGGCGGCCGAAGGCGGCGCTGCCGCCACGCCGTCGGAAGACCAGTCGTACCAGACCAGCATCGCCCGCAGCGGCGAAACCAGCCGCCAGCAGCAGTGGCGAGACGAGCTGCTGAAGACGGGCATCCGCGGCAAGGGCGGGCAGATGCTGAAGTTTGCCGAGCTAGAGGTGATGGCCGGCACCACCTGCCTGCACGCTACCGGCACCTTGGCGGAAAGCGGCGAGCGCGTGGTGGTGAGCTTCGGCCCCGAGCACGGCGCGCTGGAACAGCGGCAGGTGGAACACGCCATCGGCGAGGCGGGCGAGCTGTTCCCGCGGCCGAAGATGATCGTGTTCTGCGCCTTCACCTTCGACCCCGAGGCCGCGAAAGATATCGACGCCTTCAAGGGAATCACCGCGCTGAAGGCGCAGATGAACACCGACCTGCTGACCGAAGACTTGAAAAAGGCCCGCTCCAGCAACCAGAGCTTTTGGCTGATGGGCCAGCCCGAGGTGCAGGCCACGCAGCGGCCCGACGGCCGCTGGCAAGTGGAGGTGATGGGCTTCGACTACTTCGACACCGTGAAGGGCGAACTCATCTCGGGCGGCAAGGCCAAGATCGCGATGTGGAGCCTGGACACCGACTACGACGGCCGCAGCCTCTTCCCGCACCAGGTGTTCTTTCCCATGGCCGGCAAGGACGAAGGCTGGCGCAAGCTGAAGAAGAGCATCCGCGCCGAGCTGGACGAGGCGCTGCTGGAGCAGTTCCACGGCACGGTGTCGCTGCCCTTCGAGGCGGGCAAGAACGGCAAGGCGGCGGTGAAGATCGTCGATGACCGGGGCATCGAGTCGCTGAAGATCCTGCCGCTTGTCGAATCTCCTTCGGGGGCCACGGCATGACGTGGCAGGACTGGGCCACGCTGGGGGGCGGCGTGGGCGGTGTGTTCACGGCCGTGGCCGCCGTGGTGGCGGCGTGGCAGCTGTGGCACATGCACAAGCAGGGCACGACCACGTTCGAAGACGCCCTGGTGCGCGAATACCGTGAGCTGGCTTCGACGCTGCCGCTGCCTGCACTGCTGGGCGAACCCATCAGCGACGAGCTGCACCGCGAGAAGCTCGACGAGTTCTATCGCTACTTCGACCTGTGCAACAGCCAGGTCTTCCTGCATGACCAGGGGCGGATCAGTGACGCCACCTGGGCGTTCTGGGAACAAGGCATCCGCACGAACCTGAAGCGCCCCGCCTTTGCCCGCGCCTGGAGCGAGATCGCGGCGCGGGCCAATGGGGACTTCGCGGAGCTGCGGCGGGTCTGCCCGCCGCAGCCGGCCACCCAGCCAGAGGTGCCGGCATGAAGACCCCTGGCAACGTCATCATCAACTCGCCCTTCGAGGCGCCGCGCCGGCACTGGCAGCCGCAGCGCGATGGCACCTTGACGCTGGTGCAGGAGCGCCGGCCCGCCAGCTACGAGATCTACGACGTGCGCAACAACACGCGCCGTGTGGAGACGCTGGACCAGGTGAACGAAATCCGCCAACGCATCGAGCGCTGGCGCGCTGACGACTACCCGGGCATCACCGCGGTCACCCGCCAGCTGCTGGCCCACTGGCAAGACCAGGGTGCGCGCCAGCACCCGTTCTACTTCTGCCAGCTGGAGGCCATCGAGACCCTGATCTGGTGGGTGGAGGCGGCCGACGCCTACCGCCAGGGCGTATTCCTGCAAGGCGATGGCGGGCCTTGGGAGCGAGTGTGCAGCAAGATGGCCACCGGCTCGGGCAAGACCACGGTGATGGCCATGATCATCACCTGGCAGGTGCTGAATGCGGTGACCTACCCGAAGCGGCCACGAGACTTCTCGCGCGCCATCTTCATCGTGGCGCCGGGCCTGACCGTGAAGGAGCGCCTGCAGGTGCTTCTGCCGGGCAACCCCGCCAATGCGTATGACGAGTTCTCGACCTGTCCGTCCGAATCACTGCGGCAGAAGCTGAACCAGGCCGAGGTGCTGGTGGAGAACTGGCACACCCTGATGCCGGCGAAGGAGCCGGACCGGTCGGTGGTCAAGAAAGGGCGCGAGACCGACGAGGTCTACACCCGTCGCGTGCTGGGCCGGCTGGCGCAGCACCGCGACATCGTGGTGATCAACGACGAGGCGCACCACGCCTACCGCAAGCCGGCCGACGTGAAGATCAGCAAGGCGGACGCGGAACGCCTGGGCCTGGACCTGGACGAGGCCACGCGCTGGATCGAGGGGCTGGACCGCATCCACCACACGCGGCGCATCGGCCGCTGCTTCGACCTGTCGGCCACGCCGTTCGCGCCCACCGGCAAGACCAACAGCGAAGAGGGCCTCTTCAGCTGGATCGTCAGCGACTTCGGCCTGACCGACGCCATCGAGGCCGGGCTGGTGAAGACGCCGCGCGTGGTGATCCGTGACGATGCGCTGCCCGATGCGAAGAGCTACCGCTCCAAGCTCTACCACCTGTACCGCGACCCCGATGTTCAGCAGGACCTGAACCGCCGCGGCGCCGAGCCGCACGAGGCGCTGCCCAAGCTGGTGCAGGACGCCTACACGCTGCTGGGCGCTGATTGGCGCGTGGCCCTGCACGACTGGCAGAAGGCGGGGCACCACTCGCCACCCGTGATGCTGACCGTGTGCAACCGCGTGGAGACTGCGGCGCGCATCGAGCACTACCTCAACCATGGCGATGCGCACTGGCCGGAGCTGAAGTCACCGGAGCAGACCCTGCGTGTGGACTCCAAGGTGCTGGAGAAGGCCGAGATTGGCGAGAAGGCCGGTTCGGAGAGCGTGTTCAAGGCGCGGCTGGGGTCGCTGGTGAAGGCGCTGTCGCTGCCCGAAGGGGTGGCCAGGAAGCTGGACGAGGCCAAGAAGGACTCCGACCGCCTGCAGGTGCTGGCGTGGCACCTCGGCGTGACCGAGGGAGATTGGGCCGAGCGCGCCAAGGAGGCGGTGGATGCGCAGTTGGAGGTGCTGATCCGGATGGCACCGCTGCAGCCCGCGGTGCGCGACTACCTGCTCGACACCACCGAATACGCTAACCGCCTGCGCGACATCGTGAAGGCAGCCCGGCTGCCAAAGGACCGGGAAGAGCGGCTGCTGGCGTTGGACAAGGAAGACCTGCTGCGCGCCATCGTGGACAACGTCGGCAAGCACGGGCAGGCCGGCCAGCGGCTGCAGAGCGTGATTTCGGTGGCCATGCTGTCCGAGGGCTGGGACGCGAAGAACGTCACCCACATCATGGGTCTGCGCGCATTCACCAGCCAGTTGCTGTGCGAGCAGGTCATCGGCCGTGGCTTGCGCCGCGTAGGCTACGACAAGGACGAGAACGGCCTCTTCGTGCCCGAGTACGTCAATGTGTTCGGCGTGCCGTTGTCGGTGTTCGTGGACGCGGGAGAAGGCGGCGAGACGCCGCCCCCGCCGAAACCGAGCACCCAGATCGAGTCACTGCCTTCGCGCAACGAGTTCGAGGTGCGCTGGCCCAACCTGCTGCGGGTGGACACGGTGGTGAAGCCGGCGCTGTCGGTGCAGTGGTCGAAGGTGCCTGACCTGGTGCTGGACCCGGCCAAGACCGTGATCACGGCCGAGCTGGCACCGGCGGTGGGCGGCGCCACCGACCTGAGCAAGACGACGAACATCGATCTGAGCAAGCTGCCCGAGGAGTTCCGCGAGCAGCGCATCGTGTTCCAGGCGGCGCGCAAGGCCTTCGACCAGCTTGCCGGCAAATTCACGGGGAACCGCGAGTACCTGGTGTTCCAGCTCATACGGTTGGTGGAGCAATTCCTGGGGTCGACGAAGCTCGTGATCCCGAGCCTGTTTCACGCCGAGGGCGTGCGGCGCCGCATCCTGGTGGCGCTGAACATGGACCTCATCGTGCAGCACGTGGTGAAACACGTTGAACAGCAGAACGTGGCGAGCATCGAGCCGGTGTTCGACCCCGAGCAACCCATCGGCAGCACGCGGGCGATGCGCACCTGGTACACCACCAAGGGCAACCAGCCGACGCGGAAGTCGCAGATCAGCCACGTCGTCGGTGACAGTTCGTGGGAGATCTACGCCGCCACCCTGTTCGACGCCAGCGACAAGGTGCATGCCTACGCCAAGAACGACCACCTCGGCTTCCAGATCTACTACCTTTGGGGCGGCTCGCGCAAACGATTCATCCCCGATTTCATCGTGCGTCTGGCCAACGGGCGCAACCTGGTGCTGGAGATCAAGGGCGAAGACTCGCCCATGAACAGTGCCAAGCGCGATGCGCTGGCGCTGTGGGTGAAAGCGGTGAACGCGAAGGGCGGGTTCGGCAGTTGGTGCTGGGACGTCGCCTTCAAGCCGGCGGAGATTCAAGACATCCTGAGCCGGCACGACGTCGCGGCCGACAATGCCGATCGAGTACTGACACTGGCGGCAGCCGCAGAAGCCTCGCCAAAGGACTGACCCCATGTTGACCCACCTACGCATCAAGAACTTCAAGGCCTGGAAAGACACCGGGCCGATCCGGCTGGCGCCATTGACCGTGATCTTCGGGGCCAACAGCGCGGGCAAGAGCAGCCTGGGCCACCTGCTTCTGGCCTTGCAGCAAACAGCGCGGTCCACGGATCGCAAGCGTGCGCTGCACTTGGGTGACTCGGCCTCGCTCATCGACCTGGGCACCTTCGAGGACTGCCTGCACGGCCACGACCTGCAGCAGACGCTGGGCTTCGAGCTTGGCTGGCGACTGCCCAAGGCACTGGACGTGAAGGACCCGCTGCAACCGACGCGACGCTACACCGGCCAGGACATGAAGCTCGAGGTGGAGATTGCTGCTGGCAGGAGTGCGCAGCCAGAGGTGCAGACCATGCGTTACGCCCTGCAGGGCAGCGGCGCCACGGTGCTGGACGTCGACTTTCATCGCGACACGCAGCGCAAGCTGCACCTGCAGTCGAAGCACTATGAATTCAGAAAGGCGGACGGCCGGCAGTGGCCGCTGGAAGAGCCCGAGAAGTTCTACCGTCTGTCGGACGTGACCGCCGCTCGATTCAAGAATGCCGGCTTCATGGCCGACTTCGCACTCGCCACCGAGGCCATGCTCGACAACCTGTCGTACCTGGGCCCGCTGCGCAGCCACCCACAGCGCATCTACCAATGGTCGGGCGACACGCCTGCCAGTGTGGGGCCGATGGGCGAGCAGACCATCGCGGCCATTCTGGCGGCACAGGGCGACGCGCGGCAGCTCAACCGCGGCCCGCGCAGGTCAAAGCAGGCGTTTGCCGAGTTCATCGCCGCCTGGCTCAAGGACCTGGGCGTGATCAGTGACTTCTCGGTGCGGCCGGTGGCAGTGGGCCGCAAGGAGTACGAGGTGCTGGTCAAGACGGGGCCGAAGTCTCCGGAGGTCAAGATCACCGACGTGGGCTTCGGTGTCTCGCAAGTGCTGCCGGCGCTGGTGCAAGCCTTCTACTGCCCGCCGCACTCCACCGTTTGGATGGAGCAGCCGGAGATCCACCTGCACCCGCAGGTTCAGGCCGAGCTGGCGGACGTTTTCATCTCGGCCATTCAGTCACGCCAGGACGGCGTGGAGCGCCAGGTACAACTGATCGTGGAGAGCCACTCCGAGCACTTCCTCAACCGACTGCAGCGCCGCGTGGCCGAGGGTGTGCTGACGCCTGACGACGTGGCGGTGTACTTCTGCCGCCGCTCGGCCGCAGGGACCGACCTGGAGCCGCTGAAGCTCAATCTCTTCGGCGACATCGAGAACTGGCCGCCCAACTTCTTTGGCGACGAGATGGCGGACATTGCCGCGCGCACCCTGGCCGCGATGAACCGCAAGAAGGCGCAAGCGGCAGGGCAGCCGGCCGAATGAAGGCCGTCATCGACACCAACGTGCTGCTGGTGGCCAATGGCGACCATGCGGACGTCTCCGAAGACTGCGTGAACGAGTGCGTGCGGCGCCTGCAAGCGATGCAGGCCGGAGGCATTGCAGTGATCGACGACGGCTTCCGCATCGTCGGCGAATACCTGCACAAGAACCGGCCGAACGCGCAGAAAGGGGCCGGCAACGTGTTTCTGAAGTGGTTGCTGCAGAACAGTGCCAACGCCAAGCGGGTCGAAACGGTGCCGCTCACCGAACTGGCGCAGGACCATTACGCCGAGTTTCCGGACCCGGCGCTGGAGCCGCAGTTCGATGCGCCCGATCGCAAGTTCGCGGCAGTGGCGCACGCGCACCCCGGGAAGCCCCCGGTCTGGCAGGCCGCCGACTGCAAGTGGCTGGACTGGTGGCCCGCACTCGCGGCCAAAGGCGTGAAGGTGGACTTCTTGTGTCCGGGCGACGCCTACCGCTTCTACGCAAAGAAATTTCCGAGCAAGCCGGCGCCTTCGCTGCCGCCGCCATGAACGGCTTCTTTCGCTTTCCGCACACTCCGCACCTGGCCTGGCTGGGGCACGGTGAGCCGCGTGACGACAAGGTGCTGTCGGTGGCCGAAGCGACGGCCCTGCTGTCGGCCGAGGTCGTACTCGAAGAGAAGGTAGACGGCGCCAACCTTGGCTTCTCGCTCAGCGCCGACGCTGAGCTTCGTGTGCAGAACCGCGGCCAGTATCTGGCCGAGCCGCATGGCGGGCAGTTCGCGCGGCTGCCTCAGTGGCTGGCGACACACGGCAGCGGCATCGGCGACGTGCTGCTGGAGCACGCGGACCGCGGACTGATGCTGTTCGGCGAATGGTGCGCCGCTCGCCACTCGCTGGACTACACACGGCTGCCCGACTGGTTCTTGCTGTTTGATGTGTTCGAAGGAGGCTCAGGGCAGTTCTGGAGCAGCCGCCGCCGCGACAACCTGGCCACCCAGTTGGGCCTGGCAACAACGCCCCGCCTCGCGCAGGGACGCTTCACCCTCTCTGAGTTGTCGACGAAGGTGCAAGTTTGGCCCAGCCGTTTTCGCGACGGCCCGCTCGAGGGCATCGTCGTGCGGCGAGAGTCGGACGAGTGGTGCGAGCGAAGAGCGAAGCTGGTCCGCGGCGACTTCACGCAGGGGATCACCGATCACTGGCGCAACCGGCAGATTCAGTGGAATCGGTTGTCAACCGAGTTGGCCGCTTGATCCAATCGCCTGTGCTGCGCTCATGCATCAGACACCGTCGCGCTGAAGGAGGACAGGATGCCTGACCGTGTCGCCGGCTACCTGATCCTCTTCGACGAGGATCGGCGCAACTATCTGTTGAACGGCATCCGCGACCCTGCCGATGGGTTCTCGGACGCGCTCAGCAGCGCCGACTGGTCTGTTCGGCAGTGGGAGGTCTGCGGCTTGATGTTCGATCCCGATGCCATCACACACTGGGCGTTGGCACGCAAGGGGCATCGGGTTGCCACCGGCAAGGTGAAGGTGGACTTCACGGAGGTCACCCCGACCGACATCAAGATTGCCGATGTTGTGCAGCGCATCGGAGAAGGTGTACAGCGCAACATCATCAGCAGCCGCTCGGGATCAGGCGGCCCGGTGCCTGGTGCGACCTGGCAGAGCCTGAAGCGCGCATTGCGCGAGATCGATCCGGCGTCCCTGGAAGCCCTCGAAAGGCTGGAGCGCCTTCGCGAGCAGAGCCGCGAGCGCATCACTCGGCCTGGCACCGAAGTCGTGGCACAAGAGCGCGATGCCACGGGCGTGGCGCTCGATGTGTTCGACCAAACCGGACGGCTGCGCAAAGCGACCTTGCAAGGCTGGACGGCGCCGGCTGGGGACAACTTGACTTCCTTCTTGGACGGTCTGGCAGGCGTTCGGACGATCGAAGATCAGTTGATCGCTCGCGATGCTGCTTCATTCCCAGAGGCGGACGGACGACGCACGACTTTGCTGGGTGCGGTCTTCTCGACGGGCGGACGAAAGCTGGAGGTCTTCAACGTCAACCGCTCGTCGGTTGAGCATGCGCTCGGCGTTGACCTGCTGTACTACCACGAGGAGTTCGATGCGTGGACCATGGTCCAGTACAAGTCCATGGAGCGCGAGGACGACGATTCCGATCGAACGGCCGTATACCGACCGGATGCGCGCTTCGACGCGGAACTGGCTCGGATGGTGGGCTTTCGCCAAGCCTTTGCCGATCGATGGACTCCAGCCGACGGGGTATCGGCATTCCGCCTTCACGGCGACGGGTTCTTTTTCAAGTTCTGCTCGCGGATCCAGCTGGAAGTGCTCTCCGAGGCGCTCCTGCCCGGCATGTACCTGTCGCGAGAGCACATCGAGTCCGTCTTGGCAGATCCAGCGTCGTTGGGCCCCCGAGGCGGCCGACAGATCACTTTCGAGAACTGCGGTCGGCACCTCAGCAACACACTGTTCGCTGACCTCGTGAGAGACGGTTGGATAGGTACCCGATCCGTCTCCTCGGCGAGAGTCGCCCAGCTCGTTCAGGAGGGCCTGGCGGGCAATCGATCGGTCGTCATTGCTCGGGCGAGGCGAAGCGGTCAGGCGGTCAACGTCGAGGAGACCATCGCCTCGCTCGGGCTCTAGGAACATCGTCAAGCCATGACTAACCATGAATAGGCTGGATGGGCACTCGGCGAAGGACGCCGGCTTTGGCGAACTCGGTCGACTCCTGGACCGTTCGCGGGATCTGGAAGCCGAGGTGCACCGCATTCTGGGCGGAGACACGCTCCAGCTGTTCGACAACAGCGCTCGGATGATTGTGGCGCTCTCGGCGGCGCAAACGTCGCTGGAGCATGGAACCGCACTTCGGGTACTGCTCGCGCAGCCACTCCCTACCGCGGGCATCAGCATGATGCGGCTGCAGCATGAGGCTCTGACGCGGGCCGCGTGGCTGCTTTACGCCGCAACCGACGAACAGATCGATCGCCTGGTCGCCCCGCTCGATGCCGCTGCAGAGAAGGCCGCCGCCAAGCTGCCGATGGCCAAGACGATGCTTGACGAGATCGTCGGCAAGGCGCCGCACGGCGCGGTCGAAATGCTCACCCACTTTAAGGATGTGAACGCACCGGCCCTGCACTCCTTCGTGCACGGCGGCATCCATGCGATCCAGCGCGGCCTGACGGGCTACCCGGTCGAACTGCTCGCCAACGTGGTGCGCAGCTCCAACGGGCTCTACACGATGGCCGGCATGCTCCTCGCCATCCTGTCGGGTGACGAGGCCCTGGCCAAGCGCATGAGCAAGATTCAGCCGCGATTCGCAGACTGCTTGCCGCCGCTGATGGCGCCTGTGGCCAAGGCCGAAACGTGATGCGCGGCTCGTGTTTGCAAGTCGTCGGGGCTAGACTCGTGGCTCGGTCTGTTGTGCGGAGCAGACACCGGCTCCAGCCCCCATTTCCTGTGTACCCACACGTGTACCCGCCCGAGAGCCCGAACGCGGAAACCCAGCATCCATGCGCCTTCCCGGCCGATCTCCCTGAGCAGGTGCAGAACATCGAGTGAGCGCCATCCAAACCCGCAGCCGTCTTCCATGACCTCCGAGACCCCCTCCAGCACGGCCCAGCCCGTGGCGCCGGACTACGCCGGCAACCTCTTCGTCGTCGCAGCGCCCTCCGGTGCCGGCAAGTCCAGCCTGGTCAAGGCGCTGCTGGAACTCGACGCCCGCCTGGCGGTGTCGGTGTCGCACACCACCCGGGCGCCCCGCGGCCAGGAGCAGCACGGGCGCGAGTACTGGTTCGTCGACAACCCGACCTTCGACGCGATGATCGCGCGCGGCGACTTCTACGAATGGGCCCAGGTGCATGGCAACCGCTACGGCACCTCGCGCCAGGCCATCGAGGCGCGCCTGCGCGCCGGCGAGGACGTGGTGCTGGAGATCGATTTCCAGGGCGCGCTGCAGATCAAGCGCCTGTTCGCGCAGGCGGTGCTGATCTTCATCCTGCCGCCGTCGTGGGAGGAACTGCGCCAGCGCCTGCAGCGCCGCGGCGAGGACGCGCCGGCGGTGATCGAGCAGCGCATGGCCAACGCCCGCGTCGAGGTGGCGCAGGCGCGGCAGTTCGACTACATCGTGGTGAACGCCCTGTTCGAGACCGCGCTGTTCGACCTGAAGACCATCGTGCACGCGCAGCGGCTAAAATATGCGGCTCAGCGTCGCAGCCGACCTGCCGTGTTCGATGCGCTGGCGCTGACCTGACCCTCGCTGCGGCCGTCGTGCCGGGCGGTGGCCGACTCCGAAGACACAGCACCCTGCCATGGCCCGCATCACCGTCGAAGACTGCCTGCACAAGATCCCCAACCGCTTCCAGCTGGTGCTGGCGGCGACCTACCGGGCGCGCATGCTGAGCCAGGGCCACGCCCCGCGCATCGAGACCAAGAACAAGCCCGGTGTGACCGCCCTGCGCGAGATCGCCGCCGGCGAGGTGGGCATCGAGATGCTGCGCAAGGTCCCGACCTGACCCACGTGCCGGGCCCGGCGCCCGGGCCCGGGACAGGCTGACCCGATCGGGCACGCGGCTTCGGCCGCGTGCCCGTTTCCATTCTGGCCGGCGCCCCGGGTGCCGGCGTGATCGGCCGGGCCTCCCGGGTGGCCCCGAACTGGTCGGGGCACCCGCGTCCACGGTAGAGTGTGGGCATATGGTGTCCCGCGCTGCCGATGTTCTCCGCCGCATGTTCACGCCGCCCTGGGCCGGCCGGGGTCGGCGCGGTGCCGAGCCCGCGTCGGACGTGGCCACGCTGGAGGCGCGTCCGGCGCGCCCGCAGCCGGCGGCCAACGGGGCACTGGCCGGGCATGGCGAGAGCACGGTGAGCTTCGCCCAGCTCAGTGCCAAGCTGGACTATCTCGAGGCGGCCGACCTGCGGCGGGTGCGCGAGGCCTACCGGTTTGCCGACGAGGCCCACCTGGGGCAGTTCCGCGCCAGCGGCGAGCCCTACATCACCCATCCCATCGCGGTGGCGGGCCTGTGCGCCGACTGGAAGCTCGATGCCCAGGCCATCATGGCCGCGCTGATGCACGACGCGATGGAGGACTGCGGCATCACCAAGGCCGAGCTGGTGGAGCGCTTCGGGGTGGCCACCGCCGAGCTGGTGGACGGGCTGACCAAGCTGGACAAGCTGCAGTTCTCGACCCGGGAGGAGTCGCAGGCCGAGTCCTTCCGCAAGATGCTGCTGGCGATGGCGCGCGACGTGCGCGTCATCCTGATCAAGCTCGCCGACCGCATGCACAACATGCGCACGATGGAGGCGATGGCCTCGCACAAGCGGGCCCGCATCGCGCGCGAGACGCTGGAGATCTATGCGCCCATCGCCCACCGCCTCGGCCTGAACCAGAGCTACCGCGAGCTGCAGGAGCTGTCCTTCCGCTTCCTGCAGCCCTGGCGGCATGCGGCGCTGGCCAAGGCGGTGCAGCGCGCGCGCGGCAACCGGCGCGACCTGGTCGAACGGCTGCAGCGCGAGGTGGACGCGGCCTTCCGCCAGGCCGAGCTGCCGGCGCACATCTACGGGCGCGAGAAGACGATCCACTCGATCTACAGCAAGATGCGCGAGAAGCACCTGAGCTTCGCGCAGGTCAGCGACATCTTCGGCTTCCGGGTGGTGGTGCCCTCGCTGCCCGACTGCTACCTGGCCCTCGGGGTGCTGCACCAGCTCTACAAGCCGGTGCCGGGGCGCTTCAAGGACTACATCGCGATCCCGAAGGCCAACGGCTACCAGTCGCTGCATACCACCGTGGTCAGCCCGCTGGGCACGGCGGTGGAGTTCCAGATCCGCACCGAGGCGATGCACGCGGTGGCCGAGGCGGGCATCGCGGCGCACTGGATGTACAAGGCCGGCCAGAGCGGCGAGGGCGAGGATGCCCAGCGCATGGGCAAGCTGTGGCTGCAGTCGCTCATCGACATCCAGAGCGAGACGCGCGATTCGGCCGAGTTCCTCGAGCACGTCAAGATCGACCTCTTTCCCGAGTCGGTCTACGTCTTCACGCCCAAGAGCAAGATCCTGGCGCTGCCCAAGGGGGCCACGCCGGTGGACTTCGCCTACGCCATCCACTCCGGCGTGGGCGACCACTGCGTGGCCGCGCGGGTCAACGGCGAGCCGGTGGCGTTGCGCACCGAGCTGCGCTCGGGCGACGTGGTGGAGATCATCACCGCCCCGGCTGCGCGCCCGAACCCGGCCTGGCTGAACTTCGCGCGCACCGGGCGGGCCCGCTCGAAGATCCGCCATCACCTGAAGAACATGGAGGCCGAGGAGTCCTACGAACTCGGCCAGAAGCTGCTCACCCAGGCGCTGCGCGCCGAGGGCATGCAGATGCCCTCGCTGGAGGAGTCCGACGAGGCCGATGCCGCGCTGTGGCAGTCGCTGGCGCGCTGGAGCGGCAACCGGCACCGCCGGGAGCTGTTCGTCGACATCGGCCTGGGCCGCAAGATCGCCAGCATCGTCGCCAAGCGGCTGGCGCGGCAGATGGTCGAGCGCGGCCAGCGTCCCGACGCGCTGACCCTGACGATGGGGCGCTACGCGCCGGAGGCGGACGTGCCCTCCCAGGGCATGGTCATCATCGACGGCAGCGAAAACGCGACGCTGCGGCTGGCCACCTGCTGCCGGCCGATCCCGGGCGATGCCATCGTCGGCTACCTGGGCCGCGGCGAGGGCCTGACGGTGCACACCGCGGAATGCTCGGTGGGCCGGCGCCTGTTCGAGCGCGACCCGGAGCGCTGGCTCGGCGTCGAGTGGAGCGAGCATCCGCTGCAGGCCTTCCAGACTGCCGTACTGGTGCTGGTGCGCAACGGCAAGGGTGTGCTGGCCCAGGTGGCCCAGGCGATCAGCGGTGCCGAGGCCGACATCGCGCACATCGACATGGATCCGGCCGGCGAGGGCGAGACCTCGGAGCTGGAGCTGCTGCTGGCGGTGCGCGACCGCCAGCACCTCGCCGACGTGCTGCGCGCGGTGCGCCGCTGCCCGGCGGTGGTCAAGGTTGCCCGGGTCAAGCCGTGAGCACCGCTGCCCGCCGCGCCTGATGCGGCGCGCCCCGGCGTGACCGGTTCCGCGGTCGCCGGCGGCGATTTTCCGCGTCAGGCCGCAGGGTCGGGGGCCGGGTAGCGGACTTCGATCACCTCGATCCTCTCCAGCCCGCCCGGGGTCATCAGCTGCACTTCGTCGCCTTCGCGCGCCTTGAGCAGGGCGCGCGCGATCGGTGAGACCCAGCTCACCTCGCCGGCCAGGGCGTCGGCCTCGTCGATGCCCTTGATCGTGAGGGTCCGCTCCTCGCCGCGGCTGTTGGCGTAGGTGACGGTGGCGCCGAAGAAGACCTGGTCCTTGCCATGGTGCGCCGAAGGGTCGGCGACCTCGGCGATGTCCAGCCGCCGGGTCAGGAAGCGGATGCGCCGGTCGATCTCGCGCAGCCGTTTCTTGCCGTAGAGGTAGTCGCCGTTCTCGGACCGGTCGCCGTTCTTGGCGGCCCAGGAGACGGTCTCTACGACCTTCGGCCGTTCCTCGTCGAGCAGGCGCAGCAACTCCTCGCGCAGGCGGCGGTGGCCCTGCGGGGTCAGATAGTTGCGCGCGCCGGCCGGCAGCGGCGGCAGCCCGGGGGGGGCGTCGTCGTCGTCTTCGGCGGCATCGCTTTCGCGCGTGAAGGCCTTGCTCATCGCAGTGCGGTGGGGGGCGTGTCGGGATGGGCGTTGCGTGGAGCGTCGATTGTGCCGCGGTGCCGCACCCGGCCGCGGCGCTGCCGGAATTGCTTTAGCTGCACCGGATGTGCGGATTTCGCTCTCGGATTGCGTAGTTCTTCACAAAATGTAGCTGCGGGGCCCTCAGGCGCGGGGGGATGGCTGCCGAAGAAGCAGCCAGTCGACTTCAGCCAACCAACACCGGAGAGCAGCGATCTTGACCCATTCGAGTTCGCCCATCACGTCCCTGAGGGCCATCTACATGTCTCGTCCCCATTTCGCCCAAGACCCTGTCGATCCCCTGCTGACCACGCGCGAGGCGGCGATGCGGCTGGGGGTGTCCCTGCGCACCGTGCAGCTCTGGGTCGAGGCCGGCACCCTGCCGGCCGGCCGCACCCCGGGCGGGCATCGGCGCATCCGCCTGTCCGCGGTCGAGGCGCTGGCGCAGCGCAGCGGTCTGCGTGCGGCGGCCGAACCCGGTGCCGCCCCGGGCGGCGCCGGCAGCGCGCCGCCGGACGTGCTGATGGTGGCCGCCTCGGTCGACCAGCTGCAGGCCTGGCAGGACGCCCTGCAGCCGCTGGGCGCCCAGATCTCGCTGCGCGGCGCCAACAACGGCTACACCGGCATGCTGCAACTGGGCCGCAAGGTGCCCGACCTGCTGGTCACCGACCTGTCGATGCCCGACATCGACGGCTACGCCATGCTGCTGACCCTGGCCAGCCTGAACGACTACGCCTCGATGCGCGTGCTGGCCATCACGGCCCAGTCGCCCCAGTACATCGCCGAGCGCGGCGGCCTGCCCGAGCGGGTGCGTGTGCTGCACCAGCCGGTGCCGGCGCAGGCGGTGCGCACCTGGGTGGAGGCCGAACTGGGCCGCAGCGGTCGACCCCTGGCGCTGGGTGTGGTGACATGAACGACGCCTTCCGCCTCCTGTTCGACCAGGTCAAGAGTGGCGTGGTCTGGGTGCAGCGCAACGGCAACGTGCGCTATGCCAACAAGGCGGCGGTGCAGCTCACGCCCTGCATGCTCGGCCGGCCCTTCATGGATCCGGTCGTCGACCGGGCGATCAAGTCCGCCGCCGAAGGGCTGCTGAAGCTGCCGTTCCAGTTCGAGATCCGCACCCAGGAGGTCAACCCCGACACGGTGCGTGCGGTGATCATCCCGGCGCCGGTGGGCAACGACCTGATGCTGGTGCTCAACAATGTCTCAGAGGAACGCTGGTACACCCAGGCGCTGGAGAACCTGATCCGCTACATCGAGGCGGAGATGGCCCAGCCCATCGAACTGCTGGTGGCCGACCTTGCGGCGATGGTGGCGCCGGGCGGGGCACTGCACGGCCTGCAGGGCAGCCGCATGGCGGGCAACGCCCAGGCGCTGTCGGGCAAGCTGGGCAAGCTGCGCGACCTGGTGAAGGTCTTCGGCAGCGGGGCGATCCGCCGCGACGACCGCATCCTGATGGCCGAACTGGTGCGCAGCGCGCTGCAGGGCGTGGCGAAGCTGCTGGAGGACCGCAACGTGACGATCACGCTGTCGGACATCGACGAGGAGGTCACCGTCTACGGCAGCCCGGAATGGCTGTCTCGCGCGGTGATCGAGTACCTCGAGCACGTGGTGCAGCAGGCCCGGCGCGGCTCGGTCGTGGAGCTGTCGCTCAGCGGCACCGGCACGCGCGTGCTGTTGCGTACTCGCAACCGTGGCCTGTTCGTCTCGAACCACGACCGGCGCAGCGCCTTCGTGCCTTTCGGCGTGGGCGACGGCCCGGGCGACGCGAAGCAGCGCATCGGCATGGCGCTGGCGCGCTACGTGGTCGAGCAGCACGGCGGCTCGGTGCGCATCGAGGACGAGTTCGACGCGGTGGACTTCGTGATCGAAATCCCGGCCGGGGCGCCGGCGACGCAGGATGCACAGATGTCGGTCGAACAGGCGCAACGCTACGCCCGCGACATGGCCCAATTGATGGCGCGCAGCGCCCGACGTCGCGCCGAGCCCCCGAAGACCGGCACGGCGGACTGAACGCCGACGCGTGCGCCCGCGCCAACCGACTGCCAAGGAGCCCGACATGACCCACCGCATCCTGATCGTCGAAGACCAGGCCGACATCCGCAAGCTGATCCGCATGACGCTGGAGTTCGGCGACTTCGAACTGCACGAGGCCTCCGACGGCGAGTCGGGCCTGAACCTGGCGCGCGCGGTGCGACCGCACGTGATGCTGCTCGACGTGATGATGCCGGGGCTGCTGGACGGCTACCAGGTCTGCCGCCACATCAAGCAGGATCCGCAGCTCGGGGGCATCCAGGTGATCATGCTGACCGCACGTGGCCAGGCCACCGACGTGGCGGCCGGCGAGGACGCCGGCGCCGACGCCTACCTGGTCAAGCCCTTCAGCCCGCTGGAGCTGATCGACCGGGTGGAGGCCATGGTGTCTTCCGCCTCGCCGTCCTGACCCTGGAGGCCCGATGCGCCGCCTGCCGAAACCGGGTCTGCGGACCTGCCTGGCCGCCCTGACTCTCGGCGGCATGGTGCCGCTGGCGCTGGCCGCTGCGACCGGGGCCGGCTCGACCGGCGCACCCCTCGGCAGCTGGCTGCCCTGGCTGGGCGGATTCGGCCTCGGGCTGGGTGCCGCACTGGGCCTGGCCGCCTGGCAGCAGCGCGCCCGCGTCGCGGCAGGGGCAGCGGGCCGCGCTGGCGCCACCGAGACCGGGATGGGCCGCAGTGGCCTGTTCGCGGCGGCGCTGAGCGAGGCTGCGCCCGACGCGATGGTCGCCAGCACCGAGTCCGGCCGCATCGAATGGGCCAACCGCGCCAGCGCGAGCATCTTCGGCCGTTCGCCCGACGAGCTGCTGGGCAGCGAACTGGGGCGCCTGCTGCCGATGTTCGCCGCCCAGGGCATCGCCGACTGGATGGCGCAGAACGGCATTGCCGGGCGTGTCGTGGGCCTGGCCACCGACGGGCTGCGTGTGGACGGCACCGGCTTTCCCTGCGCGGTGTCGGCCAGCGTCTGCGACGTCCCCGGCGGCGGTCGCCGCTACATCTTCCTGGTACGCGACACCACCGACAGCAAGTGGGCCGAGCAGGAGCTGCTGCTGCGCGAGCGGGCACTGGAATCCGCGGCCGACGGCATCACCATCGCCAGCATGGAGCTGCCGGGACAGCCGGTGATCTATGCCAACGCAGCCTTCCGGCGCATCACCGGCTACGGTGCCGACGAAGTGATCGGGCGCAACTGCCGTTTCCTGCAGGGCGAGGAGACCAGCGTCGAGACGGTCGACGAGATCCGCCGGGCCCTCGCCGATTCGCGCTCGACCCGCGTGGTGGTGCGCAACCGGCGCAAGGACGGCGTGGCCTTCTGGAACGAGCTGCGGCTGTCGCCGGTGGTGCGCGAGGACGGCCGTGTGACGCACTACGTGGGCGTGCAGACCGACATCAGCGAGCGCATCCGCAACCACGAGGAGCTGCAGCAGCGCACCGAGCGGCTCAACACCATCTTCGATCTCAGTCCCGACGGCTTCGTCGCCCTGGACGAGCGTGGCGTGGTGACCATCGTCAACCCGGCCTTCGAACGCATGACCGGCCTGACGGCGGCCGAACTGGTGGGGCAGCCCGAGGGCACGCTGGCCGACCGGCTGGCGGCGATCTGCCGAGGCAGCGAGCCGGCCGAGCCGGGTGGCGCGGCCGTCGAGACCCTGCCGCTGGTCGAGGGCGGCGCAGTACCGCAGCGCGCCCTGGGCGGCGAGCTGCTGCACCTGGCCGTGCCGACGCAGCGCACGCTGCTGCGGCGCATCCGCCACAGCCGCGGTGCCGGGCACGAGACGGTGATGTACTTCCGCGACATCACCCGCGAGCTGGAAGTCGACCGAATGAAGAGCGAGTTCCTGTCGATGGCCGCGCACGAGCTGCGCACCCCGATGGCGAGCATCTTCGGCTTCACCGAGCTGCTGCTGCGGCGCAGCTTCGACGAGGGGCGGCGCCAGGACATGCTGTCGACCATCCATCGCCAGGCCGGGCTGCTGATCAACCTGGTCAACGAGCTGCTCGACCTGGCGCGCATCGAGGCGCGCCGCGGCAAGGACTTCCACCGCCGCGCCCAGCCCCTGGCGCCGATCGTCGAGTCGACGCTGGCCGGCATCCTGGTGCACAACGACCCGCGCAAGGTGCAGGCGGAGCTGCCCGACGAACCGGTGCACGTGCTGGTCGACGAGGCCAAGCTGTCGCTGGCGCTGACCAACGTCATCTCCAACGCCTACAAATACTCCGCCAAGGACACGCCGATCCGCCTGCTGCTGATGCGCCGGCGCGACGAGCGGCGCGAGGAGGTGGGGCTGCGGGTGCTCGACCAGGGCATCGGCATGACGCCCGAGCAGCAGGCCCGGCTGTTCGAGCGCTTCTTCCGGGCCGACACCTCCGGCAATATCCCGGGCACCGGTCTGGGCATGACGATCGTCAAGGAAATCGTCGAGCTGCTGGGCGGGCGCATCGAGGTGCACAGCGAATTCGGTCGCGGCACGGCGGTCACGCTGTGGTTCCCGGTGGTGGCCGCGCCCGCGGCGCCGGCCCTGGCACCGCTGCAGCTCGACCTGGCGTCCTGACGGCGGCGCGGCCGACATTCATCTTTACAGAGGCGGCAACACGCCTCAACGACCGCCGGCGAACATCCCGGTCACGGCGGGCTGCGATCATCGGGCCTGCCGCTGCCGATTCCTGCCGCCCCAGCCGAGCCCGCGATGAATGCCCATGTCCTGCTGATCGACGACGACACGCGCCTGACGGCGATGCTGCACGACTACCTGCAGGGCGCCGGCTGCCGGGTGAGCGTGGCCGCCGATCTGGCCCAGGGGCGCGCCGCGCTGCTGCGCGAGAGCTTCGATGCGCTGATCCTCGACCTGATGCTGCCCGACGGCGACGGGCTGGACCTGACCCGCGAGCTGCGCGCCGATGCGCGCTGGCGCTCCCTGCCGCTGCTGATGCTGACTGCACGTGGCGAGCCGATGGACCGTATCCTCGGCCTGGAGCTGGGCGCCGACGACTATCTGCCCAAGCCCTTCGAGCCGCGCGAGCTGCTGGCCCGGCTGAAGGCGCTGCTGCGCCGCGCCGTGCCGCACGAGGACGACGCGCTGCTGCGCTTCGGGCGGCTGGAGATCGACGTCAACGCCCGCCAGGTGCGGGTGGACGGGCGGGTGCGCGAGCTGACCAGCTACCAGTTCGACATCCTGCTCGTGCTGGCGCAGGGGGCCGGCCGCGTGCTCTCGCGCGACCAGATCATGGATGCGCTCAAGGGCCATCCGATGGAGGCCTTCGACCGCAGCATCGACGTGCATGTCTCGCGCATCCGTGCGGCCATCGAGGACGATCCGAAGACGCCGCGGCGCATCCTGACCGTGCGCGGTGCCGGCTATGTCTTCGCCCGCCGGCAGGACGCCGAGGCCGCCTGAGCCTGCGTCATGGCCCTGCGTCACCTCTACCTGCGCGTCTACCTGACGATGCTGGCCGTGCTGATGGTCTTCGCCCTGGTGGCGGGCCTGCTGGTGCGCCGCCACACCGACAGCGAGCGGGGTCGCATCGAGCAGGCGTTGAGCCAGCGCGCCGCAGCCTGGGCCGGCCTGCTGGCCAACAGCCTGCCGCCGGCCGATGCACCGCCGGCCGAGCAGGCTGCGGCCCTGCAGGACTGGTCGCAGCGCCTGCGCATTCCGCTGGCGCTGGACGATGCCCAGGGGCAGCGCATCGCCGCTTCCAGCAGCTTCCTGCGCCTGCCGGCGCCGGCCTCGGCGGCCTCTGCCGATGCCGAGGACGAACTGCCCGCCCTGCTGCACGTGCCGCTGGCCGATGGGCGCGCGCTGTGGGTGCCGGCGCCGCGGCCCCGGGGCGGGCTGCGTGGCATCGGACTGCGCGGGCCCTGGAGCCGGCCGCCCGGTCCCGACGAAGGGCCGGGTGCCGGCGGGCGGCCCGGTCCGGCCGGGCCGGACGGGCCGAACGACCCGCCGCCGCCCCGGCCCTGGAACGCCCCCCGCTGGCTGGACGAGGCCGGCACGCTGCTGGCGCTGCTGGGCGCGCTTTTCGTCGCGGTGGCCGCCGGGGCCTGGCCGGTGGTGCGCCGGCTGACGCGCCGGCTCGAATCGCTGCAGCGCGGCGTCGAGGTGTTCGGCAGCGGTCAGCTCGGCCACCGCGTCCCGGTGGACGGTCGCGACGAGGTGGCGGCACTGGCGGCCAGCTTCAACCACGCGGCCGAGCGGGTGGAGAAGCTGGTGCAGTCGCATCGCTCGCTGCTGGCCAATGCCAGTCACGAGCTGCGTTCGCCGCTGGCGCGCCTGAAGATGGCCCTGGCGATGCAGGAGGCCGCCGGCGAGGATGCCGCACGGCGCCAGCCGCTGCGCCAGGAGATCGAGCGCAACATCCGCGAGCTCGATGCCCTGGTCGAGGAGGTGCTGCTGGCCAGCCGGCTCGAAGGCAGCCCGGCGCTGCCGCAGGAGCCGGTCGACCTGCTGGGCCTGCTGGCCGAGGAGGCGGCCCGGGTGGACGCCGACCTGGACGGCGAACCGCTGGAGGTGACCGGGGACGAGCGGCTGCTGCGCCGCGCCCTGCGCAACCTGCTCGAGAATGCGCGGCGCTATGGCGGCGAAGAAGTCTCGGCCCGGCTGCGCCGCAGCGCGCCGGTGCGTGCCGAGTTGACGGTCTGCGACCGCGGACCGGGTGTGCCCGAGACCTACCGCGAGCGGGTCTTCGAGCCCTTCTTCCGCCTGCCCGGCCATGCCGAGCGCGAGGGCGGGGTGGGCCTGGGCCTGGCGCTGCTGCGGCAGATCGCCCGGCAGCACGGTGGCGAGGTCCGCTGCGAGGCGCGCGAGGGCGGCGGCAGCTGCTTCGTGCTGACGCTGCCGATCCGGGGCTGCGCCGGCTGAGGCCCGGGGGCCGGCCGTGCTCAGCGCCCGGCCGGCTCGCGCAGGCGCATCCGGTGCAGCGTCCAGGCCAGGAAGCTGCACAGCGCCAGTGCTGCCAGGCCGAGGCCCACCGTGGCGGCCAGCCAGAAGCCGTCGGCGCCCTGGATCCGGCCGAGCAGCGGCCAGCGCTCGCGCCAGCCCCAGGGGTCGAAGGCCAGCAGGTAGCCGCCGCTCAGCCCCACGCCCCACAGCGAGGCGGCGTGGATCAGCATCGGCACCTGGGCGATGCGCCAGGCGCGCAGCACCGCCGAAGCCAGCGCCTGCAGGGCGTCGCCGAGGTGAAAGGCGGCCAGCCAGACCAGCAGGCCGGTGGCCATCGCCGCAACGGCGGCATCCCGGGTGTACAGCGCGACGATGGGCGCGCGCGCTGCCACCACGGCCAGCCCGAGCAACAGGGCCAGCGCGCCGGCCAGGGCCAGGCCGTGCCAGCCCAGCCGGCGCGCATCGGCCAGGTCGCCGGCGCCCACCCGCTGCGCCACCAGGGCGCTGGTGGCCTGCGACAGCGCCAGCGGCAGCATGAACACCAGCGCAGCGAGGTTGGCGACGATCTGGTGTCCCGCCACCGCGGTGCTGCCCAGGCGGGCGATGAAGATCGCCATGAAGGAGAAGGCGGTGACGTCGATCAGGATCGACAGCCCGGCCGGAATGCCCAGGCGCAGCTGCGCGGCCAGCGCGGCCCGGTCGGGTGGGTGCAGGCCGCGGCCGATGAGCTGGAAGCGCCGGTAGAAGGGATCGCGGCGCAGCTGCCAGGCCGCCCCGAGCACCTGCGTCCACATCGCCACCGCGGTGGCGATGCCGCAGCCGGCCACGCCCAGGGCGGGCAGTTCCAGCCGGCCGAGCGGGCTGTGCCACTGCGCGCCGTAGACCAGCAGCAGCGACAGCGGCAGCTTGACCGCCAGCCCGCCGAGCTGCAGCCGCATCACCTGCTTGGGCCTGGACACTGCGACGTTGAAGCCGCGCCAGGCGGCGAACAGCAGCGCGGCTGGCAGGGCGAAGGCCAGCCCTGCCAGGTAGGCGCGGATGCGTGGCTCCAGCTCGGCATCGGCCCGCGACAGTGCCAGGAAGGGCCCGGGGAAGGCCAGCGCGGCACAGCCCAGCAGTGACAGCACCCCGGCGATCCACACCGCCTGGTGCAACTGGTGGCCGGCCTCGGCATCGCGCCCGGCGCCGTGGCATTGGCCGACGATCGGAGCCAGAGCCATCACGACGCCCATCAGCCCGATGAAGATGGTGATGTAGCTGGCCGCCCCGACCGCCAGCGCCGCGAGGTCGGTGGCCGAGTGACGGGCCACCAGCAGAGTGTCGACGGTGCTGAAGGCCAGCACCGCCAGCTGCCCGACCAGCATCGGCCAGGCCAGCGGCAGGATGCGCCGCACGTTGCCGCGCCAGCCCGTCGGCGCCGCAGCCGGCGCAGGGGCGCCGGGGGGCAGGCCGCTCGTGCTGCTGCCGTCCTGCGTCTGTCTGTTCGAAGTCTGGAAAGAGATGCCCGCCATGCCCAGTGGGGCGCCCGGCCCTCGACCTTCCTGCGGTCGGGGTGGGCGCGGCCAAAGCGGTCGAGCATAGCGCCCCGGCAAGGCGCCGGGGCCGTCGGGCCGTTCAGCCCTGCAGTGCCGCTTCGCGCGCCTGACGGCCGGCCCGCACCGCCTGTGCCAGCGGGTGGCGCAGCGGCGGCAGCTGCTCGTGCAGCACGCAGCGCCCGCGGCCGCGCTCCTTGGCGGCCTGCAGCGCCCGGCCGGCGGCACGCACCAGGTCCAGCGTGCTGGCGGCGTCCTGAGGATGCAGCGCGATGCCCACGCTCAGGCTCACGCCCAGCGAGATGCCGCCCAGGTCCATCGGCACGCCCACGGCCGCCTGCACCTTGTAGGCGATGGCCTCGAGGTGCTGCACGCTGTCCACCGGGTCGACCAGCAGCAGGAACTCGTCGCCGGCCAGCCGGCCGATCTGGTCGCCCAGGCGCACGCTGCCTGCCAGCCGGCGCGCCACGCCGCGCAGCAGCCGGTCGCCGACCTCGTGGCCGTGGCTCTCGTTGACCTCGCGCAGGCCGTCCACGCCCAGGCGCAGCAAGCCCAGCTGGCTGCCCTGCTGCGCCGCGCGTGCCCGGGCGGTGGCGATCAGGTCGAAGAAACGGGCTCGGCTGGCCAGCCCGGTGAGCGCGTCCTGATCGTCGCTGCGGGCTTCGGCCGCATCACGGCGCATGCGTGGCGTGATGTCCAGCACCTCGCAGTGCAGCAGGCCGGCCTCGCCGTCGCCTTCCGAGTGCAGTTCGTAGTGCAGCCAGCGCTGCTCGCTGCCCTGGGCGGGCGTGTAGCGCAGCTGGCCGCTGAAGCGCGCGCTGCGCTGCGCGGCCTGCATCAGGTACTCGCACTGCAGCTCGCGATCGCTGTCGTCCAGGCAGGCCAGCCAGACGGTCAACGGCAAGTCGGTGCGCTCCGCTGGCAGGCTGAGCAATCGCGCCAGTGCGGGCGAGATGCGCAGCGCCTCGTCCCCCGGCTGCCAGCTCCAGCAGGCGCTGCTGGCCTGTGCGGCATCCGCGGGCGCGGCATCGCGCACCGTGTCCTGCCAGGCGGCGTCGAGCGCAGGTTCGGCCGTGCGGTGGGCGTGCGTTGCCAGCGCCTCGTAGGCCTGCCCGATCCTGGCGAGCAGTGCCTGCCAGCGTTCGGGCTCCTGCGGCGGGCGATCGGCCTGCAGGCCCAGTTCGGCCAGCAGGCGGTCGAGCCAGGCGCAGGCAGGGCGGGGCGGTGTGGAGTCGGCCGCAGTGGCGGGCGTGGCGGAGGGTGAGGACATGGCGGGGCTCCCGGGAGTCTGGAGGAGCGCCCGTCGCCGGGTTGGAGGCCTTCGGGCGCTGCCCGGCTGTATCGGCCGGGCGGGCCCGCCATGAAGGTCGAGCCGGCTTCCTTCTCCGCTGCCCGCCGCCTCAGGCGGAAGGATTCATCAGCTTGCCCAGCACCTGGGGCAGCAGGCTGCCCAGATCGCCACCGGCGGCGGGCAGCTGACCGTCGGGCGTGAGCGCGTCGATCACCTGCGGCAGCAGCTGTGCGAGTGGGCCCGCCGCCTGGCCGGCGTCCACGCCCATGCGTCCGGCCAGCTGGCCGAGCAGGTCGTTGCCCAGCGCGCCCTGCAGCTGTTCGGGCGAGACCGGCAGGTTCTGGCCGGTGGACACCCAGGAGCCCACCTGCTCGGCCAGCCCGCCCTGCTGGAGCTGTTGCACCAACCCGGCCAGACCGCCCAGCCCCGCCGCGCCGCCGCCCTGGCCGCCGGCCAGCGCGGCCACCAGACCCTCGACCATCCGGGCCGAGCCGCCGCCGGCACCGCCCAGCGCCTGGGCCGCCTGGTTGGCCAGGGCGCCACCCACGGCGCCGATCACGGAATCGAACAGACCCATCGCAAACTCCTTGTGTCAATGCAGTCGCGCACTATGTCACAGCGGCGCCGGGCTGCAGCCCGGCTGCCCGGCCTTGTGCCCTACAGCCGACGCGCGCACCGCGAGCGGGGCGGTCCGCCCGGCTGGCTACACTCGCGCACCCATGAAACGCATCGTGATCCTGATTTCCGGCCGTGGCTCGAACATGCAGGCGATCCAGCAGGCCTGCCGGGCCGAAGGCTGGAACGCCGGCGTCGCCGCGGTGATCTCCAACGTGCCCGGCGCCGAGGGCCTGGCCTGGGCGCAGGCCCAGGGCCTGTCCACCGCGACCGTGGACCACCGCGCCCATGCGGACCGGGCGACCTTCGAGGCGGCGCTGACCGCGCAGATCGAACGCCACGCGCCCGACCTGCTGCTGCTGGCGGGCTTCATGCGCATCCTGACCGCCGGCTTCGTCGAGCGCTTCGCGGGCCGCCTGCTCAACATCCATCCCTCGCTGCTGCCGGCCTTCGGCGGCCTGCACACGCACCGCCGCGCGCTGGAGGCCGGCTGCAAGGTGGCCGGTGCGACGGTGCATTTCGTGACGCCGGCGCTGGACCATGGTCCGATCGTGCTGCAGGCGGCGGTGCCGGTGCACGGCGACGACGACGAGGCCCGCCTGGCGCGGCGCGTGCTGGCGGTCGAGCACCGGATCTACCCGCAGGCGGTGCGCTGGTTCGTGCACGACGAGCTTCGCCTCGAGGGTGGGCAGGTGCGCCACCGCGATGCTGCGCCGCAGTGGCTGTTCTATACCGGAGATCGCGCATGACCACCCCCAAGGCCCTGTTCCAGCTCTGCGACGAGCTGCTGCACGAACTGCTGCGCTTCACCCAGCCGGCCGACACCGTGGTGTCCGCCTTCTTCCGTGCCCACCGGGCGCTGGGCATGCGCGAGCGCCAGACCCTGGCCGAGACCGCCTACGCGGTGCTGCGCGAGCGGCTCAAGTACCAGCAGCTCGCGCGCAGCGGCAACGGCTCGATCGAGCGGCGCCTGGCCCTGCTGGCCTGGCAGGGCACCGAGGCCTTCCTGCGCGCCGCGGCCACGCCGGCCGAACTGCAGTGGCTGGAGCATTCGCGCCAGGTGGACTTCGGCCTGCTGCCGCCGGCGCAGCGCGACGCCATGCGGCACAACCTGCCGACCTGGCTGGAGCAGCGTCTGCGCGAGGAACTCGGCGATGCCTTCTGGCCGCTGGCCAAGGCGCTGCTGCAGCCGGCGGGGCTGGACCTGCGCGTCAACAGCCTGAAGACCCGGCGCGAGGCGGCGCAGGCGGCGCTGGCGGCCGAGGGCATCGAGACCCAGCCCACGCGCTGGTCGCCGCTGGGCCTGCGGGCGGCCGGCAAGCCCACACTCAACCGCACCGAGGTCTTCGCCCGCGGCGAGGTCGAGGTGCAGGACGAAGGCAGCCAGCTGCTGGCGCTGCTCACCGAGGCGAGGCGCGGCGAGATGGTGGTGGACTTCTGCGCCGGCGCGGGGGGCAAGACCCTGGCGCTGGGCGCGATGATGCGCAACACCGGCCGGCTGTACGCCTTCGACGTCTCGGCGCACCGGCTCGCGGCGCTGAAGCCGCGGCTGGCGCGCAGCGGGCTGTCGAACGTCTATCCCGCGGGCATCGCCCACGAGCGCGACGAGCGCATCAAGCGCCTGGCCGGCAAGGTCGACCGCGTGCTGGTCGATGCCCCCTGCTCCGGCCTGGGCACGCTGCGGCGCAATCCCGACCTGAAGTGGCGCCAGACCCCGGCCGCGGTGGAGGAGCTGGTGGCCAAGCAGCAGGCCATCCTGCACAGCGCCGCCCGCCTGCTCAAGCCCGGCGGTCGACTGGTCTACGCCACCTGCAGCCTGTTGCGGGCCGAGAACGAAGCGGTGGCCGAGGCCTTCTCGGCCGCGCATGCGGATTTCGAGCCGATGGACTGTGCCGAGATCCTGACCCGTCAGGGTGTGGCCGGTGCGCAGGCGCTGGTCGCGCGGCCGGCGGCTGCGCCCGCTGCCGAAGCCGCCGGGCTGCCGCTGGCCGCTGCGCCCGAAGCGGCGGAAGGGGGCGAACCGGTCTGCGGCGAAGCCGCTGGCGTGGCGCCGGCCGGACCTGCGGCTGGCGGCTCCCACCTGCGGCTGTGGCCTCACGTGCACGGTACCGACGGATTCTTCGCGGCGGTCTGGCAGCGGCGCTGAGCCTGCCGGCCACGGGGTAACGCCATCGGCCGGAGGGGTCGCCGATCGGCAAGGGCATCGATAGAATGGGTCGGACATGGCGCCGGCTGTGTCCGCGGCGTCCTGGGAGATCCAGGGGCCGGGTTTCTGTGGTCCCCATTTCCCGAGTTTTTCGATGTCCGAAGTGTCCCTGTACGGGTCCGCCCTGCTCGACTGGCTGGCTCATGGCCTGCTCGAGGCGAGTCTCTGGCAGATCGTTGTCTTCACCCTGGTCACCACCCACGTCACCATCGCCGCGGTGACGATCTTCCTGCACCGTGCCCAGGCGCACCGAGCGCTGGAGCTCGGGCCGCTGCCGTCGCACTTCTTCCGGCTCTGGCTGTGGCTGACCACCGGCATGGTCACGAAGGAGTGGGTGGCCATCCATCGCAAGCACCACGCCAAGTGCGAGACGCCCGAGGATCCGCACAGCCCGATCACTCGCGGCCTGAAGACCGTGCTGCTGACCGGCAGCGAGCTGTACCGCACCGAGGCCAGGAACCAGGAGACGCTGCGCAAGTACGGCCACGGCACCCCGGACGACTGGATCGAACGCCATGTCTACAGCCGCTTCACCTGGCACGGTGTGGCGCTGACGCTGCTGCTGGATGTGGCGCTCTTCGGTGCGGCCGGGCTGACGGTCTGGGCGGTGCAGATGCTCTGGATCCCGATCACCGCCGCCGGCATCATCAACGGCATCGGGCACTACTGGGGCTACCGCAATTTCGAGGCGGCCGACACCTCCACCAACATCTCGCCCTGGGGCATCGTGATCGGCGGCGAGGAACTGCACAACAACCACCACACCTACCCGACCTCGGCCAAGCTGTCGGTCAAGCCACACGAGTTCGACATCGGCTGGCTTTACATCCGGGTGCTGCAGGGGCTGGGCATGGCGCGGGTGCGCAAGACCCCGCCGCAGCTGAAGCTCGGCGAGGTCAAGCCCCTGGCCGACAGCCAGACGCTCGAGGCCCTGATCGCGCACCGCTACGAGGTGATGGCGGCCTACGCCCGGCAGCTGCGCAAGGTCTGCGCCGAGGAGCTGGGCCGCCTGCAGGCCCAAGGGGCACGCAACACGGAGCGCTGGTCCGACATGCGCCTGGCGTTGCGTTGGCTGCACCGCGATGCCGAGAAGATCCCGGCACCGCTGCGTGAACGGGTGCACAAGGCCTGCAGCGAAAGCGCGTCCTTGACCCAGTTGGTGGCCATGCGCGAGGAGCTGCGCTCGCTGTGGACGCGTACCAACGTCTCGGCCGAGCAGCTGGTCGGTGACCTGCAGGCCTGGTGTCGCCACGCGGAGAACAGTGGCATCGCCAGCCTGCAGGAGTTCGCGCGCACCCTGCGCGCCGTACGCGCCTGAGTCGTTGCGGCGAGCCGGGCCTGGCGCAGGCCGGTTGCGCGTTTCAGCGCACCGGTCGCTCCTCGTCCTGCTCCTGCCGCAGGCGCGCCAGATCGTGCAGGAGCAGCAGGTCCCGGAAGGTGGCGAGATCCGCCGCGGGCAGTCCTGCGTCGCGCAGCAGTCGCTGGTGCAGCCAGTCGCGCGCCGAAGCCGGGCGTGACCAGACCTGCACGAGGCGTTCGAGCAGGTCGGGGCAGTCCAGCAGATCCCGGCCTTCCGAGCCAGGCCGGCCGTCGGTGCGCATCGGCGGGACCCTGACGTTGTAGAGCGCCTCCAGCTGGGCACTGACGCGCTCGTGATTCCAGGGCTGGTTCATCGTCCGGTACAGGTCCAGCAGGCGCAGGAGCAGCCAGGGGTTCTTGCCGGGACGGGCCTGCAGCGCGTTCTCCAGCAAGGTCACTGCGGCTCCCGGGTAGCCGGCCGCGCTCATCGCGTCCACCTGACGCAGCGCCGGCGCCGAGCCGCGTCCGAGCAGGCTCGGTTCCCCGAAATCGGCGCCCGGCCAGGCACGCGGGGGCGGGGCTTCGGCGACCGGGGCCGCCTGGCCGTCCTGGGGTGCCACCGGAGGTTCGAAGGGCAGCTCGGTCAGGACGCTGCCGATCGGAGGGGTTTCGGGGGCGGCGGTTCGGGGCGGCGGTCGCGGGCCGGGGGGCCGCGGCCCGAGGCCCGACAGATCGAGGGCCTCGGGGGTCGACAGGCCGTCCGCCGGGGAGGCGGCTTCCGCGGGCGGCGGTGTGGCGGCACGGCTGGCCCGATCGCGGGAGGACAGGCGTGGCAGGCGCCGCTCGAGGGCCAGTCGCAGCAACAGGCTGGCGGCGATCAGGCCGGCTGCCGTGGCGGCAATGGCGCCCCAGCGCTGCAGGGTCTCGCTCTCCTGCCGCTCGAGGCGAAGTTGCAGGGCGGCAAGCTGGGCGCGTGCCTGGCGCTGCTCCTCCTGCAGTCGCTGCAGTTCGCGCAGCCAGTCGGCCTCGAAGGGGCGCAGGCCCGCCGGGGTGGCTGTCCGATCTTCATGGCGCGTGGGCAGGCCGGGACGCTGCGCCAGGGCATGCAGTACGGCCGTCACGAGCTGCTCCATGTCCGGGGCGTCGATCTGCAGCCGCGCACCCGCCGACGCTCTGGGGGTCGCCTGCGATCCGCTGGCATGCAGCCTCGCTCCTGGCACGACCTGCCGAGCTTCGACCTGCCCGGGTGGAGGGCGGCGAGAGGCTCCCGACACCTGGGTGGCCGTGGGGCGGGTCAGGGTGCTCGAGCGGCTGGTGGGGGACGCCGCTGCCGGCTCTCCCGTGGGCCGGGCTGCTTTGCGCCGGCTTTCGGGGTGAACCTGCGGCGCCGACGGCAGCGGGGGATCGACGAGCAGGGAGAGCTCGCGGGTATAGCGTGCCCCGCAATCCAGTTCCACCCGGGCGTGCAGCAGCGGTTCGTGCAGGGGGACGCTGCTGGTGACCTCGAACAGCACCTTGCCGTCTCGGGCGAGCGAGGCTGTGCCGATCTGCAGCGATTCGTCCGGCAGCGGCGTGTCGCCCTGCGTCAGCCGGATGCGCACGCATTCGGGGCCGAGACGGGCGGGGTCGAGTTCGAAGCCGCGCAGATGCAGGCGCAGCCAGGGTGTCCGTCCGATCAGCAGTCGCTGCTCGGCGGCTTCGATCGACTGGGCGACCGCCCCTGGGGCCAGCCAACCCAGCAGCAACGCGACCAGCAGGGACGTCGGCATGCCTTCCTCCCGTCGGAACGCACCTTGCGGTGCACTTGCGCGTCACTCTAGGAGAGGCGGTCGGGCGACGTCCAGGGGGCCGGAAGAGGGCCCCCTTTTGGGGGAAGGATGGGGGAGGGGGTGAAACGGAGCGCGGCTTGCACCAAGCCAAGGTCCGCGACGATGCGGCCGACCTGAACGACAGAAACCCGCCGTGGTTCGACCAGGGCGGGTTGCCAGGAAGAAGCGGCGGGGCGGCCTTCGACCACCCCCTGCGCTTACTTCAGCTTCACTTCCTTGTACAGGACGTGCTTGCGCGCCTTCGGGTCGAACTTCATGAATTCGAGCTTCTCGGGCGTGGTCTTCTTGTTCTTGGCCGTGGTGTAGAAGTGGCCGGTCCCCGCAGTGGATTCCAGCTTGATCTTCTCGCGTCCGCCTTTGGCTGCCATGGTCGGGTTCCTCCAGGATTACAGTTCGCCGCGGGCACGCAGGTCGGCGACGACCTGGTCGATGCCCACCTTGTCGATCAGGCGCAGCGCCGCGTTGCTGATGCGCAGGCGCACCCAGCGGTTCTCGCTCTCGAGCCAGAAGCGACGGTACTGCAGGTTGGGCAGGAAGCGACGCTTGGTTTTGTTGTTGGCGTGGGAGACGTTGTTCCCCACCATCGGGCCCTTGCCCGTGACTTGACAGACGCGTGCCATGACGCTTCTCCAGACATGTTTCGTTGCGACCGACAGAGCAGGCCGTCGCGTCGCGGCAGGTCGCGTGACCCGCACGCAACATGACGACGCATCCGTCCTGAAGGCACCCGTCGGCGATCCGGTCACCCGGATGCCGGCAGCCGCCGCCCTGATCTGCCTGATGTCGGCCCTTCCGCCGGCCTCGATGCACTCGATTCCAGCGGGTCCAATTGCGGCAAAACGCAGATTATAGCCAAGTCGGCGCAGCCGTCACAAGGAGCCACCCTGCTCGAGGAAGCGCTGGGCATCCAGCGCCGCCATGCAGCCGGTGCCGGCGCTGGTGATGGCCTGGCGGTAGACATGGTCCTGCACGTCGCCAGCCGCGAACACGCCCGGCACGCTGGTCATCGTCGCGAAGCCGTTCAGGCCGCTGCGCGTGACGATGTAGCCGTCCTTCATCTCCAGCTGCCCCTGGAAGATGTCGGTGTTGGGGTGGTGGCCGATCGCGATGAAGCAGCCGCGCACGGCCAGCTCCTTCGTGCTGCCGTCGATGCTGCTCTTGAGCCGCACGCCGGTCACGCCGGTCGGGTCGCCCAGCACTTCGTCGAGGGTCTGGAACAGGTGCAGCTCCATCTTCCCGGCAGCCACCTTCTCGTGCAGCTTGTCGATCATGATCGCCTCGGCGCGGAACTTGTCGCGCCGGTGGATCAGATGCACCTTCGAGGCGATGTTGCTCAGGTAGAGCGCTTCCTCGACCGCAGTGTTGCCCCCGCCGACCACGCAGACCTCGTCGCCACGGTAGAAGAATCCGTCACAGGTGGCGCAGCCGCTCACCCCGCGGCCCATGAAGGCCTGCTCGGAGGGCAGGCCGAGGTACTTGGCGCTGGCACCGGTCGCGATGATCAATGTGTCACAGGTGTAAGAACCTGCGTCGCCCCGCAGCACGAAAGGCCGCCGGCTGAAGTCCACCGACTGGATGTGGTCGAACACCATCTCGGTCTTGAATCGCTCGGCATGCTGCTGGAAGCGCTGCATCAGGTCCGGACCCATCACGCCGGCCACGTCGGCGGGCCAGTTGTCGACCTCCGTCGTGGTCATCAGCTGCCCGCCCTGGGCCATGCCGGTGATCAGCAGGGGTTGCAGGTTGGCCCGTGCCGCGTAGATGGCAGCGGTGTAGCCGGCCGGGCCGGAGCCCAGGATGAGCAGCCGGGCATGCCGGGAAGGGGTGGAGTCGGAAGTGGTCATGGCGTGGCAGGTCGGTCGGGAAGTTTCATTTCCGGATCCCGCGTCCCTCGAGAACGCGAGGCTTCGGTTAGAGTGCACGACGGGCCGACTTGTCGTGTTGAGGTCGACGTGGAGCTTACCCCGAGCGCAGGGGGGTGGCGTCGCCAGTGGTTACCCGGCGCCCGGGAGGGGCCGTGCGCTGCGGCAGGGAACCGGCCTGTGTCGCAACCCTAGAAGAATCCGTCCAAGCAGGAGTGCCCTCGATGGCGATGCTCTCGAATCTCGATCTGATCCGGCGCGTGCCGCTGTTTTCCATGCTCACCAACGAGCAGGCCCAGACCATCGCCGACGGCGTGGTCAAGCGGCGCTACCGGCGGGGGGAGATCATCGTCGAGCAGGGGCGCAAGTCCGATGCCTTGTTCATCCTGCTGTCCGGTCGGGCGCGTGTCATCACCTCGGACGCGCGGGGGCGCGAGGTGATCCTGGCCGTCCTCGAGGCGGGCGACTACCTGGGCGAGATGAGCCTGATCGACGGCGATCCCCATTCCGCGACGGTGCGTGCCGAGGTGCAGACCGATGTGCTGGTGCTCGGTCGTACCGAGTTCGGTGCCTGCCTGCCGGAGGCCTCCAGCCTGTCGTACGCGATCCTGCGCGGGCTGGTGGCGCGGCTGCGCAATGCCGACCGGCAGATCGAGTCGCTGGCGCTGCTGGATGTCTACGGTCGCGTGGCGCGTGCGCTGCTCGACATGGCGGCCGAGGAAGAGGGCCAGCGCATCATCCGCAGCAAGGTCTCGCGCCAGGATCTGGCCAAAGTGGTCGGCGCCTCGCGCGAGATGGTCAGCCGGGTCATGAAGGACCTGGAGGAGCGCGGCTTGATCGAGACCCAGGAGAACGGCTGGGTGGTGCTGACCGACCGGCTCGCTTCGCGCTGAGTCGCACCGCGTCGCGCCGAGCGGCCTGTCCGGCGGCGCCGCCGCCGCTTCGAGCAGGCGTCTCGGCCGGGCCTCAGGCCGGGAATCGTCCGCCGGTCTGGCGGGTCAGTTCGTCGGCGCAGGCCTTCAGCGCCAGACCGACGCGGCCGCAGGCCGCCGCATCGAAGCCCGCGCTGTGGCCGATGGCCGTGACGGCCACCACGATGCGCCCGCCCGCGTCGAACACCGGTGCGGCCAGTGCACTGACGCCCACGACCGCTTCGTCGACCACGCCGGCCAGGCCGGCTGCCCGCACGCGCTGCAGTTCCTGTTCGAAGGTCGCGTCCACCCCCGCGGCCGGTCGTCCCGGTGTAGGTGGCAACGGCGGCAGATGGCCGTCCTGGCGGAACCCCTCGGCGGCGGTTGCCCAGGCCGCCTCGGCCGCCAGGGCTGCCAGCACGGTCGGACGCGGCAGGTAGGCCGCGAAGACCTTGCCGGTGGCCGTGCCGCGCAGGCTCATCACCATGCCGTGGCGCATCGCCACGTGAACCGGGGAAGGGGCGTACTCGATGCGCACCACGGCCGGGCCCCGATTGCCCCACACCGCAAGCGCCACCGTGTGACCCAGTTCCAGGGCCAGCGAGGTCATGCGCTCGCTCGCCAGGCGCAGAGGGTCGAACTGCTGCAGGCTGATCAACCCCAATTGCAGCGCCAGCGGCCCCAGGCCATAGTGGCCGGAGCTCGTCTGCTGTTCGATCAGGCCCAGCTTGGCAAAGCTGACCAGGTAGGGGTGGGCCTTCCCCGGCACCATGCCGGCCGCACGGGCCAGGTCCTTCAATGCCATCGGCCGGCCTTCCTGGACCAGGGCGCGCAGCAGCTGGCCGCCCACCTCGATGCTCTGGATGCCGCGCTGTGGCCGGCTGTCGGTCTCGGGGGCGTCGGGATCGGATCGCGGAGATGTCATTGTTCGTTAGACATCGTTGAATTCGTTGATTATCATCTGATTTGTTTTAGGCATGGTCGAATCTGTTAGATGATCTTCGGCCGCATCCCTCCGAGGAGTCCCGCATGAACGCCCCCGCCAAGACCTTCGCCTCCGCTGCCGACCTCGACGAGAAGAAGGTCAGTTTCGAGAAGCTGTCCGACCACGCCTATGCGTACACCGCCGAAGGCGATCCGAACACCGGCATCGTGATCGGCGACGACGCGGTGATGGTGATCGACACCCAGGCCACGCCGGTGATGGCGGCCGACGTGATCCGCCGCATCCGCGAGGTCACCGACAAGCCGATCAAGTACGTCTGCCTGAGCCACTACCACGCGGTGCGGGTGCTGGGTGCCTCGGCCTATGAGCCCGAGCACATCATCGCCAGTCAGGACACGTACGACCTGATCGTCGAGCGCGGCGAGCAGGACAAGGCCAGCGAGATCGGCCGTTTTCCGCGCCTGTTCCGCAACGTCGAGAGCGTGCCGCCCGGCCTGACCTGGCCGACCCTGACCTTCACCGGCAAGATGACGCTGTGGCTGGGCAAGCTGGAAGTCCAGATCCTGCAACTCGGCCGCGGCCACACCAAGGGCGACACGGTGGTCTGGCTGCCGCAGGACCGCGTGCTGTTCTCCGGCGACCTGGTCGAGTTCGACGCCACTCCGTACGCCGGTGACGCCTACTTCCAGGACTGGCCGCAGACGCTGCGCAACATCGCGGCGCTGAAGCCCGAGAAGCTGGTGCCCGGGCGCGGCCCGGCGCTGAAGACCGAGGCCGAGGTGCAGGCGGGTCTGGACGGCACGCGTGCCTTCGTGAGCGAGCTCTTCGCCTCCGTCAAGGCTGGCGCTGCCGAGGGCAAGGCCCTGCGTGCGGTCTACGAGGAGACCTTCGCGAAGCTGCAGCCCAAGTACGGCCAGTGGGTGATCTTCAACCACTGCATGCCCTTCGACGTCACCCGCGCCTACGACGAAGCCACCCAGTATCCCGATCCGCGCATCTGGACCGCCGAGCGCGACGTGCAGATGTGGCAGGCCCTGGAGGGCTGAGCGGCCATGGCGATCGACGCAACCCACGACCCGGCCCTGACCAGCTGGGTGGCCTCCGCCCAGGCGGCGGGCGCTGACTTCCCGATCCAGAACCTGCCCTTCGGCCGCTTCCGGCGGGCGGGTTCTGCCGAGCCCTGGCGCATCGGCGTGGCCATCGGCGACCAGGTGCTGGACCTGGCCGCCGCGGCCCGGGCCGGCGGCTGGTCGGCCGAGGTGGCGGCGCTGCTCGTGCCGCTGGCCGCCGGTGACCTGAACGCCTTCATGGCGCAGGGGCCGGCCCCGCGGCGCGCTCTGCGCAGTGCCCTGCAGGCCGCGCTGCGCACCGGCAGTGCCCGGCAGGCGGCGCTCGCGCCCTGCCTGGTGGCGCAGGCCGAAGTCGAGTTCAGCCTGCCCTGCTCGGTGCACGACTACACCGACTTCTACACCAGCGTCCACCACGCCACCGCGGTGGGCAGGCTGTTCCGCCCGGACAACCCGCTGCTGCCCAACTACAAGTGGGTGCCCATCGGCTACCACGGCCGGGCCTCCTCGCTGGTGGTCAGCGGCACGCCGATCCGCCGGCCCAACGGCCAGTTCCGGCTGCCCGGCGCGCCCGAGGGCTCGGCACCCGATTTCGGCCCCTGCCGCCGGCTCGACTACGAGCTGGAGCTGGGTGCCTACGTCGGCCGCGCCAATGCGCTGGGCGAGCCGGTGTCGATCGGCCAGGCGGACGAACATCTCTTCGGCCTGGGCCTGCTCAACGACTGGTCGGCGCGCGACCTGCAGGCCTGGGAATACCAGCCGCTGGGGCCCTTCCTGTCGAAGAACTTCGGCAGCGTGCTGTCGCCCTGGATCGTCACGATGGAGGCGCTGGAGCCCTTCCGCGTCCCCTTCACCCGGCCCGAGGGCGACCCGCAGCCGCTGCCCTACCTGGACTCGGCCGAGAACCGCGCCGGCGGTGCCCTGGACATCCAGCTGCAGGTGCGCATCCAGACCGCGCAGATGCGCGCGGCCGGCGAGCCGGCGGTGGCGCTGATGCAGTCCAACTTCCGCGACTCGTACTGGACGCTGGCGCAGCTGATCGCGCACCACACCGTCAACGGCTGCAACCTCAACCCGGGCGATCTGCTCGGCAGCGGCACGCTGTCCGGCCCGCAGCCGGGGCAGGGCGGCTCGCTGCTGGAGCTCACCGGCGGTGGCAAGCAGCCGATCACGCTGCCCAACGGCGAGACGCGCACCTTCGTGCAGGACGGCGACAGCATCGAGCTGCACGCATGGTGCGAGCGCGAAGGCGTGGTGCGCATCGGCTTTGGCGCCTGCGTCGGGGCGATCCTGCCGGCGCCCTGAGGGGCCGCATCCTTCGGTCGGTGATATTGCCCGTCGGCGCCCACCGGCGGGCAGCCGGGAACGATGTGCGGCCCGCTGCCTCGAAGGTGGGGCCCCGCCTTCGTCCACAATCGCCCCGATGACCTATTCGCTCGGCACGCTGCGAGGCGCAGCGTCTTCCCCTGAACCGACGCCCGGCAGCGCGGCGTCCGGTGGCGGCCTGCAGCGGCTGCTGACGCGCTGGCGCCTGCAGCTGGTGCTGGCCGGGGGCGGCCTGCTCTGGCTGCTCTGGCTGATCGCCATGTGGAGCCACGATGCGGGCGACGCCGCCTTCTCGACCTCGGGTGACGGCCTGCCGCTGCGCAACCGGGTGGGCGTGATCGGCGCCTGGACGGCGGACCTCTCCTACGTGCTCTTCGGCGGCTCGGTCTGGTGGTGCCTGCTGGTGGCCGCACGCACCTGGCTGGCCGCGGCGGCGCAGCTGCTGCGCAGCGACCCGCAGGCCGCGCTGCCCCGCGACGCCCAGGGCCCGGTGGCCTGGCGACCGGGCTGGATGCCCTGGGTGGGCCTGGTCCTGCTGCTGATGGCCAGTTGCGCGCTGGAGTGGACCCGCCTGTATCGTTTCGAGGCCCTCTGGGCCGGCGGGCATGCCGGCGGCATGCTGGGCGCGACGCTGGGCCCCTTGTCCATGAAAGGGCTGGGCTTCGTCGGCAGCGGCGTGTTCTGGATCGTGCTGCTGCTGCTCGGGCTGTCCTGGGCGCTGCGCTTCTCCTGGCTGGGACTGGCCGAGGGCATCGGCGGCTGGATCGACGGCCTGCGCGAGCGCCGCATCGAGAGCCGCGAGCGCGCCGAGGACCAGCGCATCGGTGCGCAGGCCCAGCGCGAGCGCGAGCGGGTGGTCGAGGTGGAGCGCCGGGTCGAGGAGGCCACGCACCCGATGCCGCTGGTGATCGAGCCGCCGCCGCCTCTCGTCGCGGCCGCCCCGGTGCTGCCGTCGACCCGGGTGGCCCGCGAGCGACAGAAGCCTCTGTTCGCCGAGCTGGACAATGCCCGGCTGCCGCAGGTGGACCTGCTCGATGCCGCGCCCGGCAAGGTCGAAACGGTGACGCCCGAGTCGCTCGAGATGACCAGCCGGCTGGTGGAGAAGAAGCTCAAGGACTTCGGCGTCGAGGTGCGCGTGGTGGCGGCCCATCCGGGACCGGTGATCACGCGCTACGAGATCGAGCCGGCCACGGGCGTGAAGGGCTCGCAGGTGGTCGGCCTGGCGAAGGACCTGGCGCGCTCGCTCAGCCTGGTGTCGATCCGCGTGGTCGAGACGATCCCCGGCAAGAACTGCATGGCCCTCGAGCTGCCCAATGCGCGCCGGCAGATGATCCGCCTGGCCGAGATCCTGGGCTCGCAGACCTATCACGACGCGGCGTCGATGCTGACCATCGGCCTGGGCAAGGACATCGTCGGCACGCCGATGGTGGCCGACCTGGCCAAGATGCCGCACGTGCTGGTGGCCGGCACCACCGGCTCGGGCAAGTCGGTGGGCATCAACGCGATGATCCTCAGCCTGGTCTACAAGGCCGAGCCCAAGGACGTGCGGCTGATCCTGATCGACCCGAAGATGCTCGAGATGAGCATGTACGAGGGCATTCCGCACCTGCTCGCGCCGGTGGTCACCGACATGAAGCAGGCCGGCAACGCGCTGACCTGGTGCGTGGCCGAGATGGAGCGGCGCTACAAGCTGATGAGCAAGCTGGGCGTGCGCAACCTGGCCGGCTACAACAAGAAGCTCGACGAGGCCAAGGAGCGCGGCGAGCTGATGCCCAACCCCTTCAGCCTGACGCCCGAGCAACCCGAGCCACTGGACCGCCTGCCCTACATCGTGGTGGTGATCGACGAGCTGGCCGACCTGATGATGGTGGTGGGCAAGAAGATCGAGGAACTGATCGCCCGCCTGGCGCAGAAGGCGCGCGCTTCGGGCATCCACCTGATCCTGGCCACCCAGCGCCCCAGCGTGGACGTGATCACCGGCCTGATCAAGGCCAACATCCCCACGCGCATCGCCTTCCAGGTCTCGAGCAAGATCGACAGCCGCACCATCCTGGACCAGATGGGCGCCGAGGCGCTGCTCGGCCAGGGCGACATGCTCTATCTGGCGCCCGGCACCGGCCTGCCCACGCGGGTGCATGGCGCCTTCGTCAGCGACGACGAGGTGCACCGCGTGGTCGACTTCCTGAAGAGCCAGGGCGAGCCGGACTACATCGAGGGCATCCTGGAGGGCGGCGTGCTCGAGGGCGAAGGCAACGACAGCAACGCCGAGGGCGGCGGTGGCGACCCGGAGTCCGACCCGATGTACGACCAGGCGGTGGCCGTGGTGCTGCAGCAGCGTCGCGCTTCCATCTCGCTGGTGCAGCGCCACCTGCGCATCGGCTACAACCGGGCGGCGCGCCTGCTCGATCAGATGGAGAAGGCCGGGCTGGTGTCCGGCATGGCCACCAACGGCAACCGGGACATCCTGGTGCCCCCCCGAAACGCCGAGTGAGCGCATGCTCGCTTTCACCGCCCCTCCCATGACCCTGCAGAACCCCCGCCGCTCGCTGCTGGCCGCCCTGATGGTGGCCGCGCTGGGCGCTGTCGTCCCCGGCCTGGCCCATGCCGATGCCGCCGATGCCCTGCGCAGCTTCGTGCAGAACGTCCAGTCCGGCCGTGGCGCCTTCACCCAGACGGTGACCTCGCCCGACGGGGCGAAGAAGAAGTCCTCCAGCGGCAGCTTCGAATTCCTGCGGCCCAACCGCTTCCGCTTCGACTACGCCAAGCCCTACGAGCAGCAGATCGTGGCGGACGGGCAGAAGGTCTGGCTCTTCGACGTCGACCTGAACCAGGTCACGGTGCGCCCCTACGACCAGGCGCTGGGCGCCACGCCGGCCGCGCTGCTGGCGGGCGGCAACCTGGAGCGCGACTTCACGCTGAGCAACGAGGCGGACGCGGGCGGCCTGCAGTGGGCGCGCGCGCTGCCCAAGGTCAAGGAGGGCAGCATCCGCAGCGTGCGGGTGGGCTTCCGGGGCAAGGAGCTGGCCGCCTTCGAGATCACCGACGCCTTCGGCCAGACCTCGCGGCTGGAGTTTGCCCGCTTCGAGCCGGGCGCCGCCATCGCCCCGGCGCGCTTCAAGTTCACCCCGCCGGCCGGCGCCGACGTGCTGAACCCGTGAGTGCCTGCCGTGAGCGTGGACTCACATCGAGCCTGAAGGGCCCCGGACGGTGATCGACGACCTCTTCGGGGGCGCCCCGAGCGCACCCGCGCCGGCCCCGGCCGCCGCTTCGGCCGCCAGCGGCGGCACGGCGTCGCGCCGGGCCGGCGAGGCGAGCCAGGCCCATGCCCCGCTGGCCGAGCGCCTGCGCCCGCGCTCGCTCGACGAGGTGATCGGCCAGCACAGCCTACTCGACGCCGGCAAGCCTTTGCGCGTGGCCTTCGAGTCCGGCCGGCCGCACTCGATGATCCTCTGGGGCCCGCCCGGCGTGGGCAAGACCACGCTGGCGCGGCTGATGGCCGATGCCTTCGACGCCGAGTTCGTACAGATCTCGGCGGTGCTCGGCGGCGTCAAGGACATCCGCGAGGCGGTGGACCGGGCCCGCCTGGCGCAGGCGCAGGGGCGGCGCTGCATCGTCTTCGTCGACGAGGTGCACCGCTTCAACAAGGCCCAGCAGGACGCCTTCCTGCCGCATGTCGAATCGGGGCTGTTCACCTTCATCGGCGCGACCACCGAGAACCCTTCCTTCGAGGTGAACTCGGCGCTGCTGTCGCGCGCGACGGTGCATGTGCTGCAGCCGATCTCGGAAGAGGATCTGCAGGGCCTGCTGCGGCGCGCCAGCCAGGCGCTCGGCGCGGCGGCGCCCGAGCCGGCGGCGGCGCAGCGGCTGATCGCCTACGCCGACGGCGACGCGCGCCGCCTGCTCAACACCTACGAGAACGTGGTGCGCATGGTCGGGCCGCAGGCCACGATCGACGAGGCGACGCTCGAGCGCTGCCTGGGCGCGCAGCTGCGCCGCTACGACAAGGGCGGCGAGCAGTTCTACGACACCATCTCCGCGCTGCACAAGTCGGTGCGCGGCAGCCAGCCCGATGCGGCGCTGTACTGGCTGGTGCGCATGCTCGACGGCGGGGTGGATGCGCGCTACATCACCCGCCGGCTGATCCGCATGGCCGCCGAGGACATCGGCCTGGCCGATCCGCGCGCGCTGCGGCTGTGCCTGGATGCGGCCGAGACCTACGAGCGCCTGGGCTCGCCCGAGGGCGAGCTGGCGCTGGCCGAAGCGGTGGTCTACCTCGCCGTGGCGCCCAAGTCGAATGCGGTCTACACCGCCTACAAGGCCGCCCGCGCCTTCGTCGAGAAGGACGGCACCCGGCCCGTGCCGCTGCACCTGCGCAACGCGCCGACGAAGCTGATGAAGTCGCTCGACTACGGCCGCGACTACCGCTACGCCCACGACGAGGCCGGCGGCTACGCGGCGGGCGAGCATTACTTTCCCGATGCGCTGGATCCGCCGCCGCAGTTCTATGCGCCGGTGCCGCGCGGGCTGGAGATCAGGATCGGCGAGAAGCTCGCGCAGCTGCGGGCGCTGGATGACGCGGCGGCCGCCGCGGCCGCAGCGCCGGATCAGAGCGCGTAGCCGCGCCTCCCTAGCACCGAACGCAGCGCGAACATCGAGCGGATGCGCGCCACGTGCGGAAAGGCCGCCAGGTGCTTGCGGTGGATGCGCTCGTAGTCCTCGGTGTGGGCCACCGCCACACGCAGCAGGTAGTCGGCGGTGCCCGACATCAGGTGGCACTCCAGGATGTCCGGGCAGGCCTGCACCGCACGCTCGAAGGCGTCGAGCGCCGCATCGCGCTGGCTGTTGAGCGTGATCTCGATGAACACGGTGGTCGGTCGGCCGATCGCACGCGCGCCGAGCACCGCCGCGTAGCCGTCGATCACGCCGCCGTCTTCCAGACGCTGCAGCCGGCGCAGGCAGCCCGAGGGCGACAGGTGCACGCGTTCGGCCAGCTCGGCATTCGTGATGCGGCCCTCGGCCTGCAGGACGGTCAGGATCAGACGGTCGGTGCGGTCCAGTTCCATGCGCTTTCCTATGCGTCCCATGCAGGAATGGCCTGATTCTGACGGAACTTGCGCAGATCGTTGCGAAGTTCAGGGTCCGCGAGCATGCAGGAGCGCAGGACATTGCGGCCTTTCGGGCGCAGGATTTCGCCCATTCGCAACTCTCTGGATGGAGCCTCTGATGCGCATCGGTGTGCCGACGGAAATCAAGAACCACGAGTACCGGGTCGGCCTGACGCCGGCCTCGGTGCGGGAACTCACCCATGCCGGCCATGCGGTGGCGGTGCAGGCCGGTGCCGGCCGCGGCATCGGCTGCAGCGATGCGGACTACATCGCTGCCGGCGCCCAGGTGCTGGCCGACGCGCCGGCGGTGTTCGGCTGGGCCGAGATGATCGTCAAGGTCAAGGAGCCACAGCCGCAGGAATGCTGCCTGCTGCGCGAGGGCCAGCTGCTCTTCACCTACCTGCACCTGGCCCCGGATCCGGTGCAGGCCGAGGGCCTGCTGGCCAGCGGCTGCACCGCGATCGCCTACGAGACCATCACCGACGCGCGAGGCGGGCTGCCGCTGCTGGCGCCGATGAGCGAGGTGGCCGGGCGCATGGCGGTGCAGGTCGGCGCGGTGGCGCTGCAGCAGGCCAACGGCGGGCGCGGCGTGCTGCTGGGCGGTGTGCCAGGCGTGGCGCCTGGGCAGGTCTGCGTGCTGGGCGGTGGGGTGGTCGGTACGCACGCGGCGCGCATGGCCATGGGCCTGGGCGCCGAGGTGACGGTGCTGGACCGCTCGCTGCCGCGCCTGCGCCAGCTCGACGAGGTCTTCGGCGGTCGGCTGCGCACCGTCTGTGCCACGCTGGACGCCACCGAGGCAGCGGTGCTGCAGGCCGATCTGGTGGTCGGCGCGGTGCTGGTGCCGGGAGCGGCCGCACCGAAGCTGATCCGCCGCGAGCAGCTTGCGCGCATGAAGCCCGGTGCGGTGATCGTCGATGTGGCGATCGACCAGGGCGGCTGCTTCGAGACCTCGCGCGCGACCACGCACGCCGAGCCGACCTACGTGGTCGACGGCGTCGTCCACTACTGCGTGGCCAACATGCCTGGCGCGGTGCCGCGCACCTCCACCTTCGCGCTGAACAACGCCACGCTGCCCTTCGTGCTGGCGCTGGCCGGCCAGGGCTGGCGCGAGGCCTGCCGCCGCGATGTGCACCTGCGCGAGGGCCTGACGGTGCACGCCGGCGCCATCGTGCATCCGGTGGTGGCACAGGCCCTCGGGCGTCCCTGCACGGCGGCGGCCGAACTGCTGGGCTGATGCCGCAGCACCGCCAGCCCCTGTGCAAGCTGCCGGGGACTGCGCCCGCAGCCCGGCGTTGTGGCGTCCTGGCCTCGAGCCCGGGCTGAAAATCCCGCCGGCCTTGATGCCCGTCGAAGCGGCGTGCCGCCCCGCAACCGTGCGGTAAACACGCATCGGCGCCGCGCGGGGCGGCCTCTACAATCCGCCCCGCCTTTCGCCGCCCGAACCGCAGGGGAGCCCGGGCGGGCCGCAGGGATCCGGCACAGTGCGTGGGTGCCGCTTCCGTCGCAGGTGGCACGGGCATTGCAACAAGGTGCACGGCGGCCACGAGCCGAGGCGTGCCGTTCATGGCGCGGGGTTCGACCCGACCCGCCCGAGGAGACCCGAACAATGGATGTATTCGTACAGCAGGTCATCAACGGCCTGGTGCTGGGCAGCATGTATGCCCTCGTCGCGCTGGGCTACACGATGGTCTACGGCATCATCAGCCTGATCAACTTCGCCCATGGCGAAGTGCTGATGGTCGGGGCCATGGTGGCCTGGACGGTGGCGACCGCGGTGCCCGAGGGGGCGATGCCCGGCTGGCTGCTGATGGTCGTGGCGATGCTCGCCGCGATGGCTGCCTGCGCGGCGCTGAACTTCACGATCGAGAAGGTGGCCTACCGGCCGCTGCGCAACGCTCCCAGGCTGGCACCGCTGATCACCGCGATGGGCATGAGTCTGCTGCTGCAGACGCTGGCGATGATCATCTGGAAGCCCAACCCCAAGCCCTTCCCGCAGCTGCTGCCGCCCGAGATCTACTTCCTCTGGGAGGACGGGCCGGTCATCACGCTGACCCAGATCGTCATCCTGGTGACCACCGTCGTGGCGCTGGGCGGGCTGCTCTGGCTGGTCAATCGCACCAAGCTGGGTCGTGCGATGCGCGCCACCGCCGAGAACCCCAAGGTGGCCGGCCTGATGGGCGTGCGCCCCGACCATGTGATCTCGGCGACCTTCATCATCGGTGCGATGCTGGCGGCGATCGCCGGTGTCATGTGGGCCTCCAACTACGGCACGGTGCAGCACTCGATGGGTTTCCTGCCCGGTCTGAAGGCCTTCACTGCGGCGGTGTTCGGCGGCATCGGCAACCTGGCCGGCGCCATGGTGGGCGGGGTGCTGCTCGGGCTGATCGAGGCGATCGGTGCGGGCTACCTGGGCGAGCTGACCGGCGGCCTGTTCGGCAGCCACTATGTCGAGATCTTCGCCTTCGTCGTGCTGATCCTGGTGCTCACCCTGAGGCCCTCGGGCCTGATGGGCGAGCGCGTGGCCGATCGCGCCTGAGCGGGGAGGGCAACACATCATGACCTCCAAGAAGAACAGCCTGATCGTCTTCCTGCTGGCCGCCGTGGCCCTGGTGGCGCTGCCCCTGGTGGTGGCGCAGTTCGGCCAGGGCTGGGTGCGCATCATGTCGCTGGCCATGCTCTACGTGCTGCTGGCGCTGGGCCTGAACATCGTGGTGGGCTACGCCGGCCTGCTCGACCTGGGCTACGTGGCCTTCTACGCGGTGGGCGCCTACCTCTATGCGCTGCTGGCCTCGCCGCACCTGCTGGAGAACTTCGAGTCCATCCGGCTGGCCTTTCCCGACGGCCTGCACATGCCGATCTGGGTCGTGATCCCGCTGGCCGCGGCGATCGCGGCGGTGGCCGGCATCCTGCTCGGCGCGCCCACGCTGAAGCTGCGCGGCGACTACCTGGCCATCGTGACGCTCGGCTTCGGCGAGATCATCCGCGTGTTCATGAACAACCTCGAGCACCCGGTCAACATCACCAACGGTCCGCGCGGCATCAGCCAGATCGACCCGATGACCATCGGGGGCGTCAGTTTCGGCCGCCCGCTGGAGCTGTTCGGCCTGACCATTCCGTCGGTGGCGCTGTACTACTACCTGTTCCTGGCGCTGGTGGTGGGCAGCGTGGTGGTCTGCCACCGCCTCGAGACCTCGCGCATCGGCCGCGCCTGGATGGCCATCCGCGAGGACGAGGTCGCCGCCAAGGCGATGGGCCTGAACACCCGCAACCTCAAGCTGCTGGCCTTCGGCATGGGGGCCACCTTCGGCGGCGTGTCGGGTTCGATGTTCGCGTCCTTCCAGGGCTTCATCTCGCCCGAGTCCTTCACGCTGATGGAGTCGGTGATGATCGTGGCGATGGTGGTGCTCGGCGGCATCGGCCACATCCCGGGTGTGATCCTCGGGGCACTGCTGCTGGCCGCGCTGCCCGAGGTGCTGCGCTACGTGGCCGGCGACATCCAGGCCATGACGGGCGGGCGGCTGGATGCGGCCATCCTGCGCCAGCTGCTGATCGCGCTGGCCATGATCACCATCATGCTGATGCGTCCGCGCGGCCTGTGGCCTTCGCCCGAACACGGCAAGGCGGCAGCGACGGTGAAGTAAGGCGGGAGCACAGCCAATGAGCCAATCCGACATCGTCCTGCAGGTGCAGGGCGTCTCCAAGCGCTTCGGTGGTCTGCAGGCCCTGCAGGACGTGGGCATCACGATCCGCCGCGGTCAGGTCTACGGCCTGATCGGGCCCAACGGCGCGGGCAAGACCACCTTCTTCAACGTCATCACCGGCCTGTACACGCCCGACGGTGGCAGCTTCCACCTGGGGGGCGCGCCCTATACCCCCACGGCGGTGCACGAGGTGGCGGCAGCGGGCATCGCGCGCACCTTCCAGAACATCCGCCTCTTTCCCGAGATGACCGCGCTCGAGAACGTGATGGTCGGCCGCCACGTGCGCACCGCCTCGGGGCTGATCGGTGCGGTCTTCCGTACATCGTCCTTCAAGGCCGAGGAGGCCGCGATCGCCGCGCGCGCGCAGGAACTGCTGGACTACGTGGGCATCGGCAAGTACGCCGAGTTCAAGGCCCGCACCCTCAGCTACGGTGACCAGCGCCGCCTGGAGATCGCACGCGCGCTGGCCACCGACCCCAAGCTGATCGCGCTGGACGAGCCGGCCGCCGGCATGAACGCCACCGAGAAGGTGGTGCTGCGCGAGCTGATCGACCGCATCCGCAAGGACGGGCGCACCATTCTGATCATCGAGCACGACGTCAAGCTGGTGATGGGCCTGTGCGACCGCGTCACGGTGCTCGACTACGGCAAGCAGATCGCCGAGGGCACGCCCGCCGAGGTGCAACGCAACGAGAAGGTGATCGAGGCCTACCTCGGCGCCGGTCACAAGCCCCACTGAACGGAGCCGCACCGATGGCACAACAGAACAACGGGCAGGTGCTGCTCGAGATCAAGGGCCTGAAGGTGGCCTACGGCGGCATTCAGGCCGTCAAGGGGGCATCGCTGGAAGTGCGCCAGGGCGAGCTGGTCAGCCTGATCGGCGCCAACGGCGCAGGCAAGACCACCACGCTGAAGGCGGTGACCGGCCTGCAGCCGGTCGCCGACGGCGACGTGGTCTATCTCGGGCGCAGCATCAAGGGCCAGGGCGCCTGGGACCTGGCCAAGCAGGGCCTGGTGATGGTGCCCGAGGGCCGCGGCACCTTCACCCGCATGACGATCACCGAGAACCTGCAGATGGGCGCCTTCGTGCGCAAGGACAAGGAGATCGACGCCGACATCGAGAAGGTCTTCGGCATCTTCCCGCGTCTGAAGGAGCGCCGCGACCAGCTCGCCGGCACCATGTCCGGCGGCGAGCAGCAAATGCTGGCGATGGGTCGCGCGCTGATGGCCCGTCCCAAGGTGCTGCTGCTCGACGAGCCCTCGATGGGCCTGTCACCGATCATGGTCGACAAGATCTTCGAGGTGGTCAACGACATCCATCGCCAGGGCGTCACCATCCTGCTGGTCGAGCAGAACGCCAGCCGCGCGCTGGCGATTGCCAACCGCGGCTATGTGATGGAGTCCGGCGAGATCACCATGACCGGCGAAGGCCGGATGCTGCTCGACGACCCGAAGGTGCGCGCCGCCTACCTGGGCGAGTGAGTCGCCGGGTCACGGCCCTCCCGGGCCGTGACCGCCGCGTCAGACCACGCGCAGCGTGACCAGGGTCTGGTTCAGCAGCTGGTAGCCGATTTCGCCGAAGGTGACCGGGCCGCTCAGGCCGCCGATGCGCTTGCCTTCCAGCTCGCCGAACACGAAGTTCAGGATGCAGTTGCAGGACCAGGCCGCGCCCGTGGCGTCGCGCCCGGCGATCTCGCGCCGGAAGTGCTCGGCGTAGTCGGGTTGCGGCTTGGCGAAGCGGTAGTCCACCCCGGGGAAGACCGGCGCGTACAGGTGGACCCGGCCCTGCGCGCTGTCCACGCTCTGCAGCGAGGCATTGACCCTGGCGCCGGCAAAGTCGCCCACCAGGGGCTGGCGCCCGTGCTCCAGGCCGCGTGAGGTGATGTAGTCGCTCAGCCGCACGCGCTCGCCGTTGACGCGGCACTCGCCCACCTCGAAGCTGGTCTGGTCGAAGTGCAGCACGTCGCCGTCCTCGGGCTCGAAGAGGTTGACGATCTCGACCAGCGCCAGCTTGTCGGCCGGCAGGCGGATGTGCGCCACCACGGACCGGTCCTCGTGCTTGCGGGCCTCGCGGCCGTCGTAGACCTTGGGCGTGACGCGGCCGAGCTCGCCGAGATGCACACCGGAGATCCAGCCCACCGTGGGCTTGACGAAGGCATCGGGGTAGCTGGCGGCCTCGCTGGCAAAGCGTTGATGACAGGACGAGCCCGCCGGCAGGATCGCCAGCGCCACGCCGTTGTCCGGGGCGTCCCCGCTGATGCGCGCCAGCGCGTCAGCGTCCAGGCAGGCGAAGCTCACCTCCTGGCCGAACTCCGACAGGTCGGTGACGAAGACTCGGTCGTCCTGCACGACGCAGCCGCCCGTGTCGGTCATGAAGTAGGGAATGGTGCCGCCGATCCAGGCGCCGGCGGGCAGCTGGTCCAGCGCCGCCTCGGGCCCGGCCACGGCAAGCGCCCGGCCGGCGCGCAGCAGTTCGGCAGCGGCGCTCACGCTCATCAGTTGGTTGTTCATGCGGCGTTTCCCTTCAGAGCGTGGTCAGTTGCTGGATCTCGGGGGCGAGCAGGCGCTCCCACTTGGTGAAGTAGGCGCGGATCGCCTGGGCCTTGTCGTGCGGCGAGTCCTTGCTGCGTTCCATGTTCTTGATCAGGAACTGCGTGCCGAGGTGCTGCGTCTTCAGGCGCGACAGAGCCCCGCCGGCCAGGCGCTGCCAGCAGGGGTGGGTCGGGGAGGGGATGGCCATGGAGGTGGGGGACAGGAAGGATGGTCGGGTCGACCGCCCACACCCGGCTGGGCGCGGCGGCCGGCGACCGCGATCTGCGTGGACGCTCAAGCGCCTTTTTGTGACGAGACCGTGGGTGAATTGCAACACCACCGCGGCGTACGGATCACCCGAATAGCACCGGGAACCGGCCCCATCTGCTGGCCTCGCAGAGGGGCTGGCCGCGCCCGGTTCAGACCAGCCGGAATACGCGGATCAGCACCGCGTTGCGCTTGGGGCGCAGGCTGTCGAGCGTGCCGGTGTAGACGTAATCGTTCAGCCAGCCGTACTTGCCGTTGGGCGCGCTCAGGCGGATGTGCGATAGCGCGTAGCGCGGCTGCCCGGTGGGCGTGCGCACCAGCACCTGGTTGCTCACGGTGATGACGCTGCCGTCGTCGGTCTTGAGTTCATAGACGGCGTCGAGCAGGCGTGCACCGTCCTGGCGCACCAACTGGCGGTCGGTGCCGCCGGGCAGCACCGTGCCCTTCAGCCCCGGGCCGGCGAACTCACCGCCGGTGATCGGCACGATGCGCCGCTCGCCCAGCGGGCCGGTGCCCATGTTGACCATGTCGGCCACGTCGACGATGGCCTCGTAGACGAACTCGGCGCGCGGCGGCGCCATCGGCACGTTGGTGCCCAGCGGCGAGGTAGCGCTCTGCGCGCGTGCCGGCAGGGCGGCACCCGCCGCCGCCACGGCGGCGCCGGCCAGCCAGCGGCGGCGAGTGGGGCTGGGCTGGCCGAGGGCATCGGCGTGGGTTTCGGCGGTATCGGTGTGGGGGGGCATCAGGGCGTTTCCTGGGTTCATTCGCAGCGGAAGCTCTCGGCGCGTTCCGGGTTGCCGCCCTGGTAGCGGGCCACCTTCGGCCAGGCGCACAGCGGCCGCGTGCGGTCGGCCGACCAGCCGGTGGGCAGCTCGGCGTTGACGCCGCCCACGTTGCCCGCGCCGCGGGCCTGGGCGGTGAGCTGTTCGGGGGCGCGGCCGCCTTCGACCCAGTCCACCAGCGGCTGCAGCAGGTTGAACTGGTCGGTGGCCGGGCCGCCGCCGCAGTGGTTCATACCGGGCACCAGGTACAGGCGGGCGAAGTCCTCGGCGCGCGCGCCCTGCTTGGCCGTGTTCTGCTGCAGGTCGCGGTACCAGGTGGTGCTGGCCTGGGGCGAGAACACGCCGTCGCTGTTGCCGTGCCAGACCATCATCTTGGCGCCGCGCTCGCGCAGCCGGCCCAGCTCGGCCGGCTTGGGCGGCGTCATGAACTGCATGGCCGACTCGGTGTAGGTGGCGTCGCTGCGGTGGATGCCGGTGGCGTCGCGGTCGAGGTCGAAGCCCAGCGCGTAGGCCTGGGTGTTCTTGAGCATGTCCTTGGCTGCGGGCGGCACCATGAAGACGTAGCCCACCGCCACCGGGTCGCGGTTGGTGACCGAGTAGACGAACTTCCAGTTGCCCCAGTCATCCGCGGCAAAGCCCGCATCGGCCGGGAAGGGGCTGTACAGCGCCTGGCCGCTGCTGGTCCGCGCACCAGCCAGCACGTTGCCCAGCGCGGTCTTCTGCGCGTTCGTCAGGCACTGACCGGTGCGCTGCTCGCCGCTGCAGCTCGGCACATCGCGCTGAAGGTCGAAGGTGCGCTGGCAGGCGGCGCTGTCCTGCACCAGGCCGTCGGCCAGGCCGTCCAGCGCATCGCAGCGCGCCAGCACCTGGCGGCTGACCAGTTGGCGTTCGGCCGGTGTCATCGCGGTCTTCAGGTCCTTGGGATCCTTCGGGTCTTTCGGCTCGTTCGCGGCGCGGGCGAACTGCTGCGCCGCATAGAGCTGCGCCAGCGCCGCCTGCGGCAGGTTGTAGCCCGGTGCGCCGGCCAGGATGCCGTCGTACGCATCCGGCAGGCGTGCGGCGGTGACGAAGGCGTGGCGCCCGCCGTTGGAGCAGCCGCTGAAGTAGGAGCGGTCCGGCGCGCGGCCGTAGCCGGCGGCGACCAGCGCCTTGGCCATCGGCGTGAGCTTGGCCACCGCCTGGTAGCCGTAGTCCAGCCGCGCCTGTGGGTCCAGGCCGAACAGCGGCAGCTGCTTGACGGTGTGGCCGGCGTCCGAGCTGATCACCGCAAAGCCCATCTGCAGCGCATTCGTCATCGAGCCGCGCCCGCCCACCGGCCCGGTGGCGGGGGCCAGGATGCCGTCCAGCCCGCCGTTGGCCTGGTAGAGGAAGCGGCCGTTCCAGTTCGCCGGCAGGCGCATCTCGAAGCCGATGGCGTAGTTCTGGCCATCCACCGGGCTGACGCGCTCGTGCATCAGGCCCGTGACGCGGCAGTGCGCACCGACCGGCTGGCCGGCCACCTTCAGCGCGTCGGCGGCCACCGACTCGGCGGCGGTGAGGCGCGTGGCGGGGTGCTGGAAGCGGCTGGCCAGCTCGGCGCAGAGCTGCAGCGTGCCGGCTCGTGCCGCACTCATCGGGCCCGGCGTGGCGGTGCCCGGCGGCTGGGTCGGCAGGCTGCAGGCGCCCAGCAACAGGGCGGCGGCCAGCGGGGTCAGGGGTGTCCGGGCGAAGGGAGGCAGTGAGGCGTTGAACATGAGACCTGACGATCCTTTGGTATTGACCGCGGTCACCTTAGGTAGCCGGGCGGGGGGCTGCCATGCGCGGAAACCCGCCGTCACCGGCGCCGCAGCAGGTGGGCGCGCTGCGGCGCTGCCGGCCAGGCGCCCAGCTCCGGGTTCAGTAACGCGGCCGGCTGCGGATCGTGATGCGCCCGCGTTGGACCACCGAGCCTTCCCGCAGCGTGCCGGCACTGGCCGCGTCGGTCAGGTTGTCGTAGTCCACCACCGAGGCGCCGCTGGCGTCGACGTGCCAGATGCGCAGGCGCAGGCGGTCGCGGCCGATGCCGCTGCCGTTGAGCTTGGCGTCGATCGCGGTCACGGCGAACTGGTAGCCGTCCACGCCGTTGAGCCGGCCGGTGCCGCTGTAGGTCGCACGCGCGCCGCTGATCGTCACCGGGCCCTGCGGCAGGCCGCGGAAATGCAGTGCCGCTCCCCGCAGGTGGAACACGGTGCGCCCCGGCGGACGGGCCTCGCCGGGTACGTAGCGGGTCACCAGCGCGAAGTGGGCGTGCCCAGCTTCGTTGGGCGCCGCCTTGAGCGCGCCCTTGGGTGAACGGAACCAGCCCGCGCCCGTGACGTGGCCGCGGCTGGCGTCAAAGACCGAGATCTCCCGGCTGGCGGTCGCCTTTTGTCCGGCGTTGTCGGTGACCGTCAGGGTGACGGTGTACACGCCTGCCGCCGCGTAGGCATGGGTCGCCACGGCGCTGCCGCTGCCGGCGCTCTCGCTGATCGTGCCGTAGCTGTCGGGTGAGCCGTCGCCCCAGGACCATTGCGCCGTGTGGGTGTCGCTGGGGTTGGGGTCGGTGAAGGCGGCAGAGAAGCGGGTCTGGGCGCCCACCGCCAGCGGGTCGTCCACATCGAGCGAGCCCAGCACCGGCGCGCTGGCGGTGGCGCTCAGCAGCACCGGGCCGGTGGTGGCCTGCGCGAGGATGCTGCCGTTCTCGGCAATGCCGAAGGCCTGAATGAGGTGCAGCCCGGCGGGTGGGTTGGCCACGAGTTGGTTCAGGTCCCGCATGCCGCCGCTGCGGGTCCAGATGAAGGCGTGGAAGCTGCCATCGCTGATGACGGCGTTGCCGACGATGCTGCCCGAGCTGTGGATGGTCTGGGCATAGGGCACCTCCGCAGTGGTTCCTCCGGGCAGGTTGCCCAGGTCGACCATGCCAGTGCCGCTGCTCCAGGTGAACGCACGCAGGCTGCCGTCGCTGCGACGGTAGCCGCCGGCCACCGTGCCGCTGGCGTTGATGGATCGGGCCCAGGAATCGCTGTCTCCCAGCGTGCCCAGGTCGACCAAGCCGGTCCCGGCTGACCAGAGGGCAGCGCGCCTCGTTGTGGCCAGGGTGTGGCCGACCACCTGTCCAGCGTCGTTCAGATCGGCCGGGAACAGCGGCAGCTCGATGAAACCGCCCGCGAGGGACCACAGGAAACCGCGCGGCACCCCGTCGCTTTCCTGGTACCAGCCGGCCACCTGCCCAGCGGCGTTGATGCCGGCCGTGCCTGCTGCAGTCGCCGTCGGTGTGAGGTCCAGCATGCCGGTCGAAGCAGACCAGAAGAAGGCATGCCGCCGGCCCGAATCGACCTCGGATTGACCGATGACCTGGCCAGCGTTGTTGATGCCCTCCGCGTACGCCCCCCTGCCGCCGAGCTTGCCGATGTCGCGCACGCCAGCGGCCTGGCTCCAGACGAAGGCGTGCGTGACGTTGGTGAACCAGCCGCCGGGCATGGCGATGCGCTCGACGACCGCCGTGCCGGCCACCTGACCGAGGTCGTTGAGCGCGCCGGCACCGGACTCGAAGCCGAGTGTGCCGACCTCGATGGAGGTGGTGCCGTCGTACAGGTAGCTGCGCGGCGGCGTGGTCGTCGTCGTGCCGTGGACGGTGTAGACCACCTGTCCCTTCGCGTTGATCGACTGAGTGCTGTAGGCAGTGGCGTTGCTGGGCCCGAGGTTGGTCAGCCGATAGGTCTGCGCCACGCTCGCCTGGGCCGTGGCGGCCAGGGCAAGGCAGGTCGTCAGGGCTCGCAGCCAGGCCCAGGGGCGGCTGCCAAGGTGGGAAAAGCGCATGAGGATCCTCCGAACCTCGCGGCGGCCCCCGCCGGTATCGACCATCGACCCGATCGTGGTGAGCTCGCCGCTCGCGGCCGACCCGGCCTCCCCCGCCGGTTCAGGTGCGATCCGCAACGGGTCCAGGATACGCCTGTGTGATCATTTGTATCAAATTGTTCATTGCTGCTGTGGCCCAGTGCAAACAGCGCGGCATCGCCGTGTCGGGGGAGGGCGGCGGGTGCCAGTCACGCCCGGGTCACGCCCTGTGCGGCACCCTGCCTTCCAGGTGGAGCACAGGGCTCCGTCACCTTGCGCGAAGGAGTTCGGATCATGGGGCAGCTTGGAGTGCGTGACGCGGTCGCCCGGCGCGGGCGGCGGAGGTCGATGTGGGCGATGTCGTTGGCCGCCGTACTGGCCGCCTGTGGTGGTGGGGGCAGTGAGGGCGACGGTGATGCTGCGGCGGACGCTCCGCCAGCCGGCGCGCTCTACGTCGGCTACTACGTCGAGGACGCTGCCAACAATCCCGAGGACCCGACCATCGGCGCGGTGATGATGCGCCTGCCCTCCTCGGACGGTGCCTTCGCCGGCCAGATGCCCTTCAGCTACGCCGGCTGCGCGGCGGGCAGCGATGTCGGCGCGCTGCGCGGCACGCGCAGCGGCAGCCAGTTCAGTGGCAGCTGGTCGGGCACGATGGATGGCGCGGCGGTGGGCGGCGGCTTCGCGCTGGCCCCGGACGCCGCGGCCGACGGCAGCGACCGTGGCAGCTACAGCGGTCAGTGGCGCAACGCCGCCGGCAAGCAGCGCATCGCGGTGGGCGCCTGCAGCTACCACGTGGCGTCGAGCGGTGCCGTCACGCTCTACCCGGCCGGCAGCGCCAGCGTGCCGGCCGGCGTCGCGCTGACGGTGCCCGGCAGCACCACGCCAACGATCGGCTGGAGCGGCCTGCCCAGCGGGGCGCGCGCCACGCTGCGGCTGTTCGACCAAGCCTGCCTGGCGGCCGATGCGAGCAACGCCGCCTGCTTCCTCGGCGAGGCGTCCACCACCACGACGAGCCTGGCCTACCCGGCCGGCTTCGGCAGCGCGACGGCACTGACGGCGGGGCGCAGCTACCTGTGGGTGCTCACGGCGCAGGCCGCCAGCGGGGCCTTCGCCGGCTTCGCCACCCAGACCGTGCAGGCCGTCGCCGCCGACCAGGCACCCGCGCCCGGCCCGGGGGATGGATCGGACGGCGCCGTGCGCGGGCGACTGACGATCAGCGGCAGCGGCGCGGCGGTGCTGGGCGGTGCGTTCAGTGCGGGGGCGGATGTGCGCGGCGTGTCCGTCACGGTGGTCAGCAGCGAGCCGACCTGCTCGGGCAGCGGGGCGCTGCGCAGCTGTGCGTCGTACCTGGACATTTCCTGGGGCGAGTACGAGGGCGTGCTGCCGCGGGAGTTCGTCGGTGTGCAATTCACGTCGTCGACCCAGACGGAGCCCGGCAACCCGCCCGGGGTTGGCATCACCAGCGGCATCGCGGTGGCCGGGCGGGTCGACAACGGCAATGCCCGGTACGGCCAGGGTTGCGGGCCGCTGAACGGAACCTGCACCACGCTGGCGGACCTGGGCATCACGCTGGACACCGTGGCGCGCACCGTCACCTTCACCAACGTCACGCTGCCGAGCCAGGGCAGCGACGGCGCATCCATCGTGCTCAACGGCACGCTGAGTTACTGAGCGGTCCGCGCGTCTTGCGCCGGCACCGCCGCCTCGCTAACGTCCGGCGACACGCGGCGGTCCTGCGCGTGCCGCCACCCGAAGGGAGCTGCGATGGCCGATGCCGAAGCGCGAATCCACCTCAGGCTGCTGGCCGCTCCGCGGCTGGAGCGCCCCGGCGGCGCGGTGCAGCGCCTGGCGCCCAAGGACGCCGCGCTGCTGGCCCTGCTGGCACTCGATGGCGCCACCGAGCGCTCGCAGGCCGCGGCGCTGCTGTGGCCGCTGGTCGATACCGACACCGCGCGCAGCAACCTGCGCCAGCGGCTGTTCCGCCTGCGCCGCAGCGCGGGCGTGGACCTGGTGACGCCCGGCGAGCTGCTGCAGCTCACTTCGGCGGCGGTGCACGACCTGGGCGATGCAGCGCCGCTGCTGGAGGCCGACCCGCAGGCGCTGGCCGGTGAGCTGCTGGGCGGCATGAACTTCGATGCCGAGGAGGCGCTGGCCGACTGGCTGGCGCGCGCCCGCCGCCGCTGGGCGCAGCAGCGCGCCGATGCCCTGGCGCGCCTGGCTGACGCCGCCGAGGCGCGCGAGCAGATCGCCACCGCTCTGCGCTGGGCCGAGCGGCTGGCCGCCGACGAGCCGCTGCAGGAGCACGCCACCCGCCGCCTGATGCGCCTGCACTACCGGCGCGGCGACCGCAGCGCCGCGGTGGCGGCCTACGAGCGCTTGAAGGCAGCGCTCGACCACGCGCTGGGCGAAACCCCCAGCGAGGAAACCCGCCGCCTGGCCGCGCTGATCGACGCCGGCGACGCCGCCCTGCCGGTGGCCAGCGCGCCCCCGCCAGTGAGCATCCTGCGCCCGCCGCGGCTGGTGGGGCGCGAGGCCATCCTCGATGCGCTGGTGGTGGCACGAGCGGAGGGCCGTATCGCCGTGCTGCGTGGCGAGGCCGGCATGGGCAAATCGCGCGTGCTGCAGGCGCTGGCGGCCGCCTCTCCCGCGGTGGTGAGGGTGGCCATCGGGGCTGCCGATGGGCACCTGCCTTGGGCGGGCCTGACGCGGCTGATTGCGGCGCTGCTGGCCTGGCGGTCGGGCACCGTCGGGTCGGGGGTGAGCGCTGTGGTGCTGCCAGACTGGGTGGGTCAGGAGTTCGCGCGCCTGCTGCCCGACGCGCCGGGGGAAGGTGTGGCTGCGGATGCGATCGCCGTTCGGCCGGTGGGCAGCATCCTGGCGCTGCGCTTGATGCGCGCGGTGGAGCACCTGCTGGCCACGGTCGGCCCGGTGACGGTGTGCATCGATGATCTGCACCGAGCCGACGAGGCCACTCTCCAGCTGCTGCCGGCGCTGTGTGACGTGCCCGGCCCCGCCTGGGTGCTGGCACTGCGTCCTGAGCCCTGCCCTGAGGCGCTCAGGCTCTGGTGGATGCAGGCATCGCCGGCACGACTGGTGTTCGTGGACTTGCCGCCGCTGACGCTGGCACAGGTTCAGGCCTTGCTCGGTTCGCTGGACCTTCCGGCCCGCCTGTCGGAGCCTGCCTGGGCAAGCGCGCTGCATGCGCACGTGCAAGGCCATCCGATGCATCTGCTGGAGACGCTGCAGGCGTTGTTGCGTTCGCCGGTCCAGCACGGCCTGCCCGGTGGCGACGCGGTCTTGCCGGCTCCGACCGGGCTGGTCCGACTCGTGGACGAGCGGGTGGCTGCACTGACGAGCCCCGCGTTGCGACTGGCCCGGCTGGCGGCACTGGCGCAGGAGGATCTGACGGTCGATGTGGCGGCCCAAGTGCTGGCCTGTCATCCGCTCGATCTGGTCGAGGCGCTGGCGGAGCTGGAGTCGCAGCACGTGCTGCACGAACTGCGCTTCGTGCACGACCTGGTGGCGCAGGCGGTGCGCCGGGTGGTGCCGGAGACCATCCGGCGTTGGCTGCATCGGGCCCTGGGTGAGGCGCTGCCGGAGACGGCCTCGCCCGCGCAGACGGCCCGCCGCGCGGCGCACCGGGAAGCCGGTGGGGAAGCGGCACAGGCCGCCCGTGACTACGCCCGTGCTGCCGACCTGGCCCGCGGCCTGGGTCGGCTGGCCGATGAATGCCGTTGGTGGGCGCAGGCAGCAGACCTGGCCATCGCCAGTGCGCAGACCCGCTGGGCCGGCGATCTGCTGGAGCGGTTGGTCATCGTCACCCGCGAAACCGGCACTCCCGCCCAGGCCGCCGCCGTGGCTGAGCGGATGTTGGCGGTGGCTGACAACGATCGCCACCGCGCCATCGCCCACAAGGAGATCGGGGTGTGCCACATGTACGCCAGCCGGTTCGAGCCGGCCTTGCAGGAACTGGCGATGGCGGCGGAGTTGGCGCGCACGGCCGGTGACGAGCACCAGGTGCAGCACGCCACCTACCTGAGCATCGTTGCCGGGGCCCAGGTTCACGGCGTACGCCAGGCGGCGGATCGGCTGGAGGCGCTGCAGCCCTGGGCGCAGCAGCTGGCCGATGCCGATCTGCAGCACGCCTGGTATGCCGACATGGCCATCCTGCTGGACCAGAGCGACCGACGTCAGCGAGCCGGTGAGCTGTTCGAGCGGGTCATTGCGTATTTCGATCGTCACCAGGATGGCGCCAACGCCTGTGACGTGCGCACGATGTACGGGCGCAGCCGTGTCCTGCTGGGGCGCCTGGACGAGGCCGAGGGGCTGTTGGCCGCCTCGGTGCAGGGGCGTCGGGAACTGGGCGCGCAGGGCCATGGTGTCGACCTGCTGAACTTGGCGAGGGTGCAGTGCGAGCAGGGCCGCTATGGCTCGACCCTGTTGCTCCTGGGAGAAGACACCCTCAGCCGTTACGCTGAGTCCACGGTCACCGGCGCGTCGATGCGACAGGCCCTGGTGCGTACCTACCACCACCTTGGGCAACCGCATCGGGCCCGTCAGGCGCTGCCCGAGGTGCCCGACGGCGCCCCGTTCTACCAGCGGGCGCTGCAGGCCTGGCTGTACGCGTTGTGGGCCGAAGGTTCCGCCGGGCGGCAGCAGCTGCTGGACCAGGCGCTGGCCTGCTTCGAGAACTGCGATCTGCCCTTCGCCCGTCTGCCGATCGAGTTCGATCGCCTGGCATGGCTGGATGGCGAGGACGCCTTGCAGCGCTGCCAGGCGTTGGTGCCCGAATGCGAAAAGCGCGAGATGCCTGCGGTGGCCCAGCTCGGCCGCCTGCGCTGGGCCGAAATGCTGATGCGGCGCAACCGCCTCGCACAGGCCCGTGAAGTGCTGTGCCTGGCCCTCGACATGCTGACTGAGGTCCGGCCGATCGGGGTGTATCTGCCCGAGTTCCACGACCTGGGGTTGCAGCTGGCGCGGCGCCTGGATGACCCTGTGCTGGCCAATCGCTGCGTCGACGAGGCGCGCGCATGGATCCTGGAGCGGGCGCTGCCGGAGGTTCCCGCCGCCTTCCGGACCAGCTTCCTGCACGCCAACCCGGTCAACGTCCGCCTGCTCAACCCCGGGCTGGTCACGCCCCGGTAACGCCCCCGGTCGCAACCTTGTCTCCGTGGCCCGCATCGGGCGGGTCGCAACCACCGGGAGAACAGCATGCGACGGGATCCATCGATTTCTTCCCCCCTGCCGCGCCGCGGTGCCGGCATCGCCACGGCGGCGGTCCTCACCGCCTTGCTGAGCGCCTGCTCGGGCAGCCCCAGCGAAGGCGACATCCGCAGCGCGCTGGAACGCCAGCAGAAGGCCGAATCGGCGGCCATGCCGGGGATGCTGAAAGGCATGCTGCCGGCGGTCGAGCTGACCAACGTGAAGAAGCTCGGCTGCGAAGCTGCTGGCGAAAAGGCCTACCGCTGCGACGTGGAGGTGACCGTCAAGGCGATGGGCCGCGTGGCGACCAACTCCACGCAGCTGCGCCTGGTGCGCGGTAGCGAGGGGTGGATGGTGTCGCGTTGAGTTGATTGAACCGAATCAGGAGTTGGACATGACAGGCTTTACTCATGCTTCGCAGAAGCGGCGCTTTGTCTTGGCGACGATCTTGTCGACCGCTGCGTCCTGGCTGGCTATTGGACCTCAAGCTTGGGCGGCGTCTGCCACTGGTCAAGCCACAGCAAGTACCTGCCCTACCCCGCACGACCAGCTGTATTCCTGCGTGTATCGGGTGAATGAATACAACAAGACGCATCGGCCGGGACTGGGCAGTGACCTGGCGTACTGCAAGTGCGGTGGGGCGAAGGCCTGTACCGACGGGCGAATCGACTTTCGGACCAAGTCGCCAGGCAAGCGCGGTCAGCTCTGCTTGCCACCCATTTCTCGATAGCGGTGTTCTCTGTGGCGATCTTTACGGTGGCGGTCAGCGATCGGAATGCGGATTTGGCGAGGTACCCAGTCATGAGAAACAGTAGTCCCTTTGTCCAGGGGCAGGTATGCCTGTCAATGGCGCTGTTGCTTGGTGGTTTGGGGGGAGCGGAACGGACGGCCGCCCAGGTCCATGTCGAGGCTGCCCCAGTGATCGATTTCCAACCCGGCACCGCCAAGGCCAAGGCCTTCTTCCAACGCCATCCGGCCACGCGGGACCTGGTGTCGGAGGACTTCGAGATGGCCGGCGTCGATCTCGACGGCGATGGCCGGCCGGAGATCGTGCTGCGCTCCACGGCGGCGTCCTACTGCAGCGGCCGTGCCGGTTGCGCTCTGATGGTGCTACAGCAGCGCGGCCCGAAGGTGGTCGAGCTGCTGAGCATGTTCACGTCGGAACGTCTGGCTGTGACGCGGGAACCCGTCGGTGGCGCATTTCGGGCCCTGGCGATCGTGGATGACCAAGGTCAGGTGGTGCGCGCCGACAAGCCGGGTACACCAATGCACGGCAAGCTGATGGTGTACCCGATGGGCCGTGGGCGCTGACGCGGGTCCGTACCGCCGCGCAGGAAGAAATTCGAACCATTGACGACAGGAGTGCGTGCCATGAAGTCACTGCTTTACTTCGACCAGATGATCACCCCGAAGATCATCACCTTCATCTACTGGCTGCTGCTCGCCGCGGCGCTCTTCGCCGGCATCGGCGCGATGTTCAGCACCGGCCGGTTCTCGTTCGGCGGCTTCTTCGGCGGGCTGCTCGTGATGGCCGGCGGGGCGCTGGGCGCCCGGGTGTGGTGCGAGCTGTTGATCGTGCTGTTCAAGATCAACGAGAACATCCAGAAGATCGCGTCGGGCGGGCGGTGAATGGGTGGTTGCGAACCGGGCCGACCCATGCCCTTGGCAAACCGGAGCACAGCGATGATCGAGTCGATCCAGTGGGGTCGTCATGCCCGCACGACAGCGACGCCGGGTTGGCAGCGCATCAGGCGAGCGCTCCTCCTGGTGGCAGCCCTCGGAGCCGCCATGCTGGCCACTTCCGCTCGGGGCGACGCGCTCCAGGGCATGCCCAGTGTGCAGCAGGTGATGGCCGCTGCCACCGCAGGGGACGACTTGACTGCTGCGGCGCGTCAGCGGGCTGCGCTGCTACAGGCTGCCGGGATCGTGGAGACGCTGTCGGACGGGCGTGTCTACCGAAACCAGCTCACGGCCCAGGAGAAAGCGCTGTTGAGCGGGTACCGCTCCAAGGCCGGTGAGATTGAGCGAAAGACGCTGGCCGGCTTCGACCCGGAGGAAACCAAGCGCCTGCAGCTGAATTCGCCGCGCGCCAAGTGGTTCAACGCATCGACACGCATGGAGCTCGACAAGAACTTCCGGGCCGAGGTGGTCGAGCCTTTGCTGGGGCCGGCGGTGAGAGAGCAACTGCGACAGCTGCCCTTGGTGCAGGATCAGCGGCAACGGCAACTGGCGGCGCGGCAACAGCAGGCTGAAGTGAACCAGCGGCAGGCACTGGAGGCGGCACAGCGTGCAGAAGCGGGTCTCTATGGGCGCATTGCCGGCACGATCGGCCTGGCGATGCTGGCGGTTGTCAGCCTGGGCGTGCTGACACAGCCGCCTGGTTTCGGGGGCCGTTCGGACAAGCCGGACGCCTACCGGGGCGGACGCCGGGCGGTCGAGTTCCGGTCTGCGCGCGGGCGGGTGTCCGGGCTGGCCGAGCGCAGCGACACCTACGTGTCCGGCGGTGGTCACTCCGCCGGTCCGGATCGCCCCGTTTCGGTCAGCATCAGCTCGACGGTACGAGTGACGCAGAAGTTCTTCCTGCAGCAAGAGGATTCGACCGAGCTGCTGCCGGTGACGCTGTCGGACGCCGACATCCCTCTGGCCAACGGGCATCGCCTCGGGTTGATCTGGGCGAGTCGGCTGAACGGGAAGGACGAGGTGCTGGTGCTGGTGGTCAATCACGAGGCCCAGCGCTGGTGGCAGCTTCGCAGAGGAGAGACCTACGTCAACCACTTCGGGCTGGTACGCAAGTGGGGCTGGTGCTCGATCGGGGTGCTGGCGCTCAGCTTCTTTGCGCCGTGGAACGGCAGCGTGGTGGCGGCGCTACCCGTGCTGCTGCTTGCCTGGGTAACCGACTGGGTGGCCGTTTACGCTGCCGGCAAGCCGCTGGATCGGCACCTGCGTGATTTGGCGGAGCGCGAACTGGCCGGTGCCGAGCCGGCGCGGCCGGATATCGAACCAGCCCAGCCCAACCTTGCCGCCACGCCTGCCTGACCGGGACCATGCAGGCCACGTGGGCTGGGCTTTGGCCTGCGGGATGCCCCTTCGTCACCCCGTATTGCGCAACCCCGCCGCCACCCCGTTGATCGAGATGTGTATGCCGCGCTGGATGCGCTCCATTGCGGCGTCCTTCGGGGCGCCCGGCGGGTGGGCGCGGTAGCGGCGCATCAGCTCGACCTGCAGGTGGTTGAGCGGGTCGAGGTAGGGAAAGCGGTGCTCGATCGAGCGCGCCAGCGTCGGGTTGGAAGCCAGGCGGTCGGACTCGCCGGTGATGGCCGACAGCGCCGCGGCGGTGCGTTCCCACTCGGCCTGGATGGCAGCGTAGATGCGCTTGGCGAGTTTTCTGTCGTCCACCAGCTCGAGGTAGCGCTGTGCGATGCCCAGGTCGGTCTTGGCCAGCACCATGTCGAGGTTGGACAGCAGGGTGCGGAAGAAGGGCCACTGCCGGTACATGCGCTGCAGCAGGGCCAGGCGCGTTTCCTGACGGGAGGCCTGGTCCGCCTTCCGGCCGGCCTTCTTTCCTTCGCCGGCGGGGGCGGCGGCGGTCTCGCCGGCCAGGAAGGCCTCGATCGCCGAGCCGAAGCCGCACCAGCCGGGCAGCGCGACGCGGCATTGGCCCCAGCTGAAACCCCAGGGAATGGCGCGCAGGTCCTCGATGGCGCGGGTGGCCTTGCGCGAGGCCGGGCGTGAGCCGATGTTCAGCTCGGCGATCTCGCGGATCGGTGTGGCGCTGAAGAAGAAGTCGGTGAAGCCGGGCGTCTCGTAGACCAGGTTGCGGTAGGCCGCCATGCTGGCCGCGGAGATCTCCGCCGCCGCCTCCAGGAAGGCCTTGGGTGCGCTCTGCGTGGGGTGCAGCAGCGTGGCCTCCAGCGTGGCGGCCACCAGGGTCTCGAGGTTGCGCAGGCCGATCTCCGGGTGGGCGTACTTGGAGGCGATCACCTCGCCCTGCTCGGTCAGGCGGATCTGGCCGTTCACCGTGCCCGGTGGCTGCGCCAGGATGGCCTGGTAGCTCGGGCCGCCGCCGCGACCCACCGTGCCGCCGCGGCCGTGGAACAGCCGCAGGGTGATGCCGTGGCTGCGGCCCAGCGCATCGAACAGCTCGACCAGCGCGGTCTCGGCGGCGTAGAGCTCCCAGTTGCTGGTGAAGAAGCCGCCGTCCTTGTTGCTGTCGGAATAGCCCAGCATCACGTCCTGCTCGCCGCCGGAGCGCTGGATCAGCGCGGCGATGCCCGGCAGGTCGTAGAACGCTCGCATGATCGGCGCGGCGTTGCGCAGGTCGGCAATCGTCTCGAACAGCGGCACCACGATCAGGTCGTCGATCGCCGTGCCGCTGTCCAGGGTTCCGCGCAGCAGGCCTACTTCCTTTTGCAGCAGCAGGACTTCGAGCAGGTCGCTGACGTCCTCGGTGTGGCTGATGATGTAGTGGCGCAGCGCGTGGCGGCCGTAGCGGGCCAGCATCTCGCGGGCGGTCTCGAAGATGGCCAGCTCGCTTTGCGTGTGTGCGCTGTACTCGGCGCCGATCACACGCAGCGGACGGGCGTCGTCGAGCATGCGCAGCAGCAGGCTGCGGCGGGCCGATTCGTCCAGCGCGCAGTAGTCGGCCTCGATGCGGGCGGTGGCCAGCAGCTCGGCCACCACCTCCTCGTGCTTGTCGGAGCTCTGGCGCAGGTCGACGGTGGCGAGGTGGAAGCCGAAGACCTGCACCGCGCGCATCAGCGGGGCCAGGCGCGGACCGATCAGCGCCTGGGCGTGGTGGTGGTGCAGCGAGGCCTCGATCACCTGCAGGTCGGCCAGGAACTCCTCGGCGCAGGCGTACGGGTCCTGCGGCGCCACCGCGTGGCGCAGCGCCTCGGTGCCGGTGAGTTCGTGCAGCGTGGCGGCCAGGCGGGCGTAGACGCCGGTCAGCGCGCGGCGGTAGGGCTCGTCCTCGCGGTGCGGGTTGCGGTCGGGCGAGCGCTCGGCCAGGGCGAGCATCGCCGGCGTCACCGGCGCCAGCATCTGCGAGGTGGAGAGTTCGCCGCCCAGCAGGTGCACCTCGGTGAGGTACCAGCGCAGCGCGGTCTCGCTCTGGCGCGCCAGCGCGGTGCGCAGCGTCTCGGCGGTGACGAAGGGGTTGCCGTCGCGGTCGCCGCCGATCCAGTGGCCCATGCGGAAGAAGGTGGCCACGTCGTGGCCGCGCAGATGGGTCTCGACCTCGCGGTACAGGCGCGGGATCTGGCGCAGGAAGGTGGCGTGGTAGTAGCTCAGCGCGTTCTCGATCTCGTCGGCCACCGTGAGCTTGGTGTAGCGCAGCATGCGCGTCTGCCAGAGCTGGGTGACGCGCGCGCGCAGCAGGGCCTCGTTGTCGTCGCGCTCGCGCTGGGTGTGCAGGCCGTCGCGCGCACCGATCAGCTCGGCCACGGCGCGCTCGGCGTCCAGGATGGACTTGCGCTGCACCTCGGTGGGGTGGGCGGTCAGCACCGGCGAGATGTAGGCCTGCGACAGCGTGCGCGCGATGTCGGCAGCGCGGATGTCGGCCTCGGCCAGGCGCTCGAAGCACATCGCCAGCGAACCTTCCTGCAAGTCGCCGGCGCGCTCGTGCACCTCGCGGCGGCGCACATGGTGGCGGTCCTCGGCGATGTTGGCCAGGTGCGAGAAGTAGCTGAAGGCGCGGATCACGCTCACCGTCTGGTCGGCGCTGAGGTTCTTCAGCAGGCGGTCCAGGGCCTTGCCCGCGCTGGCGTCCTGCTTGAGCCGGTAGGCCACCGAGAGCTGACGCACGCGCTCGATCAGCTCGTAGGACTCCTTGCCCTCCTGTTCGCGGATCACCTCGCCGAGGATGCGCCCGAGCAGGCGGATGTCCTCGACCAGCGGGCGGTTCTTCTCGGCAGCGGCCTCGCGGGCCTTGGCGCCGTCGTCGACGCTGCCCGGCTCGGTGATCGGGCCCGTGACGGCGTCGGTGCGACGGGGACGGCGGGGGCGTGCAGCGCTCGGCATTGAAACCTCGGGGTGAAAAGGTCGTAATCCAGTTACGGGATGGTAGCAGGGCGGACTTCCGTCATGCGAAATCGACATGCCGGCCGTATCGTTCGGCATGGCTTGCGCACGACCTCGTCCGGCCCTGCACCAGCACGGTTCGTGCCGGCCGGGGCCGGCGCTGCGCTGAGGGACAATCCAGGCATGAGCACGCTGCCCTCGCCCCTCGTCATCGCCACCCGCGAAAGCCGCCTCGCCCTGTGGCAGGCCGAACATGTCCGCGCCCTGCTGGGCGAACGCTTCGGCGTGGCGGTCGAGCTGCTCGGCATGACCACGCGGGGCGACCAGATCCTCGACCGCGCGCTGTCCAAGGTGGGCGGCAAGGGCCTGTTCGTGAAGGAGCTGGAGGTGGCGCTCGAGGAGGGCCGGGCCCACCTGGCGGTGCACTCGCTCAAGGACGTGCCGATGGAGCTGCCCGAGGGTTTCGTGCTCGCCGCGGTGCTCGAGCGCGAGGATCCGCGCGATGCCTGGGTGTCGCCGCGCCATGCCGACCTCGACGCGCTGCCGCCGGGCGCGCGCGTGGGCACCTCCAGCCTGCGCCGCGTCGTGCAGCTGCGTGCGCGCCGGCCGGACCTGGATGTGCAGCCGCTGCGCGGCAACCTCGACACCCGGCTGCGCAAGCTCGACGAGGGCCAGTACGACGGCATCGTGCTGGCGGCGGCCGGTCTGAAGCGCCTCGGCCTGGCCGAGCGCATCCGCACGGTGATCGACCCGCTGAGCATGCTGCCCGCGGCCGGGCAGGGCGCGCTGGGCATCGAGGTGCGCGCCGACCAGACCGCACTGCGCGAGGCGCTGGCCACGCTGACCCACCGGCCGACCTGGCTGGCGGTGCATGCCGAGCGGGCGGTGTCGCGCCAGCTCGGCGGCAGCTGCAGCATGCCGCTGGCGGCCTTCGCGCGCTGGCAGGGCGACCGCCTCGCGCTGGAGGCGCGGCTGGGCCATCCCGAGCATGCCGGCCAGCCGCTGCGGGTGGTGCGCCTCGAGGCCGCGGTGGCCGACACCGCCGCAGCCGAGGCGCTGGGCGTCGCGGTGGCCGAGGCCCTGCTGGCCGACGGCGGGCGCGAACTGCTCGCCAGCCTGCCGTCGGCCGCCTGAGGGTCCGTCCCGTGGCGACGCTGTCCGCGCGGCGCAGCCCGGCGGTGCTGGTCACCCGGCCGCAGCCGCAGGCCGACGACTGGGTGCTCCGGTTGCGCGCCCTGGGTCAGGCGGCGCAGGCGCTGCCGCTGCTGGCGGTGCAGGCGCTGCCGCCGCAGGACCCCGGTCTGCAGGCGGCCTGGGGGCAGCTGCTGGCGTATCGGCTCGTGATGTTCGTCAGCCCCAATGCGGTGGCCGCCTTCATGGCGGCACGGCCCGCGGGGGACGGCTGGCCGGCGGCGGTGTGGGCCGGCGCGACCGGGCCCGGCACCGTGGCGGCGCTGCGGCAGGCCGGACTGTCCTCCGATGCCATCGTGGCGCCGGATGCGGATGCCGCGCAGTTCGACGCCGAGACGCTCTGGCAGCAGCGGCTGCGTGCGCAGGACTGGGCCGGCCGACGGGTGCTGATCGTGCGTGCCAGCGAAGGCCGCGACTGGCTGGCCGACACGCTGCGCGCTCATGGGGCCCGGGTGGAGCTCGTGACGGCGTATCGCCGTGTCGCGCCGGTCTGGTCGGCGCAGCAGGTCGAGTGCCTGCGTGAGGTCGCCCACGACCCCGGTGCCTGGGCCTGGTCGTTCAGCAGCTCCGAGGCGGTGCGGGCGTTGCCGCAGTTGCTCGCGGCCCACGGGCTCGACGCCGCGGCGCTGCTCGGCAGGCTGCACCGCGTGCCCGCCTGGGCCACCCACCCGCGCATCGCCGCCACGGTGCGCCAGGCCGGCTTCGCGCAGGTGCACGAGGTCAGCCCCGATCCGGCCGCACTGGTGGCCGCTTTGGCGGTGTTCCCGCAGGCCGACTGACCCGGGCGGCGCCGGGAGGGCGGCCGTGCGGTGGCCGCCGCCGTGCCGCAGCAGCCCGCCGATACAATGGTCCGGGCCTGGACCGATGTCCGCACCGCCCGACGAGCCTGTGAATCCTGCCCCCACCCCCGACGAAGTCCCGGCGCCTGCCGTCGCTGCGGAGCCGGCGGCGCCCGCGCCGTCCGGTGGTGCGGCCCCTGCACCGGCCTCCGCACCGACGGTATCACCCGCCCACTCGGCGGCCACTCCGGCGACCACCCCGGCGACCACCCCGGCGACCGCATCGCCGGTACCGTCCCCGCCTGCGGCACCGTTCCCTCCCGCAGCGGCCAGTGCGGCGGCGCTGCTGCCGGCCTGGCTGTCGCCGGCCCTGGTGGTCGTGGCCGTGGTCGCCGCTTTCGCGGCCTGGACCGCCTGGGACAGCCGCGAGCAGGTGCGGGGCCTGGAACTCGAACTGGTGCGACGCCAGCAGGGCAGCGCCGAGCAGGCCTCCGATGCCCGCCTGCAGGCCCGTCAGGCGCAGGAGCTGGCCCGCGATGCCGCGGCCAAGGTGGCGCTTCTCGAGGCGCGCCTGGCCGACGTGACGCTGCAGCGCAGCCAGCTGGAAGACCTGATCCAGTCGCTGTCGCGCTCGCGCGACGAGAACGTGCTGGCCGACATCGACGCCGCGCTGCGCGTGGCCATGCAGCAGAGCGCCCTGAGCGGCAGTGCCGAACCGCTCGTCGCCGCGCTGCGCTCGGCCGACGAGCGGCTGGTGCGCATCAATCAGCCGCGACTGGAACGGGTCCGGCGGGCGGTGGTGCGTGATCTCGACCGGGTGCGTTCGGCCGGCGTGCCCGACGTGGGGGCGCTGCTGATCAAGCTCGACGAGGCGGTGCGTCTGGCCGACGAGTTGCCGCTGCTGGTGCAGGCGGCCCGGCCGGCTGCCGCCGCGGCTGCGCCCCGCAAGGCGGCCGCAGCCTCGAAGGCGGCGACCGGTCTCTGGCCGGACGGGTGGTCTGCCTGGCTGGAGGACTGGAGCCGGCCGCTGCAGGTGGCCTGGACCGAACTGAGTGGCCTGGTGCGGGTGACCCGTATCGACCGCCCGGAGGCGATGCTGATCGCGCCCGAGCAGGCCTACTTCCTGCGGGAGAACCTCAAGCTGCGACTGCTCAATGCGCGCCTGTCGCTGCTGTCGCGTCAATCGGAGGCGGCCGCCTCGGACCTGCTGATGGCTCAGTCGGCGGTGCAGGCCTACTTCGAGGCCGGTGCCCGCAAGACCCAGGTGATGCTCGACCTGCTGCGCCAGGTGCAGGGCCAGAGCCGGCAGCTGGTGCTGCCCCGCCCGGACGAGACCCTCGCCGCCACGGCGGCGGTGGCGGCGGGCCGCTGAGGCGTCGGAGGCCCCCATGCGCGTCGTCGTCTGGCTGCTCCTGATCTTCGTCGTCGCGGTGCTGGCCGCCGGCACCCTCGGCAACAACAGCGGGGTGGTGTCGGTCTACTGGCCGCCCTGGCGCGTCGACCTGTCGCTGAACCTCTTCGTGATCGCCATCCTGGCCTTCGGCCTGGCCGCCTACGTGGTCACCGGCACTGTGGCCCGGCTGATGGGCCTGCCTGCCAGGGCGCGGGAGTGGCGCGGCCAGCAACGCGAACGGGCGGCCCAGGCCGCCTTGCGCGAGGCGCTCGGGCTGTTCTGGGCCGGCCGCTTCAGCCGCTCGCACAAGGCGGCGCAGCGCGCGCTCGAGATCCGTGCGGTCACGCCGGGGCTCGCGCGCGATCAGGAGTTCGCCGCACTGGCCCACCTGCTTTCGGCCAGCAGCCTGCACCGCCTGCAGGACCGGCCGCGCCGTGACGAACAGCTGGCGCAGGCCCAGGCCGCGCTGCCGGCGCAGGGCGTGCCGACTGCCGTGGCCGAGGCGGCCCACCTGATGGCTGCCGAGTGGGCGGTGGACGACCGCGATGCCGGCCGGGCGCTCGAGCAGCTGCAGGTGCTGCCCGCCGGGGTGGCGCGGCGCACCCAGGCGCTGCGCGTGCGGCTGCAGGCGCACCGCCTGGCGCGCCAACCCCTCGAGGCGCTGAAAACGGCCCGCCTGCTGGCCAAGCACCAGGGCTTCGCGCCGGCGGCGGCGCAGGGTCTGCTGCGTTCGCTGGCCGTGGAGGCGCTGGATGCCACGCGCGACGCCGACCAGTTGCGTCGCACCTGGCTGCAGCTGGATCCGGCCGACCGTCGCGATGCCTACGTCACCGCCCGGGCGGCCCGCCGCTCGGCCGACCTGCAGGCCCCCGCCGAGGCGCGCGGCTGGCTGCGGCCGCACTGGGAGGAGCTGCCCCGACTGGGCGAGCGCGAACGCCAGGCGGTGCTGGAGGCCTTCGTGGCCGTGCTGCCCGGCTTGCCGGCCGACTGGCTGCCGCTGATCGAGTCGGCCCTGACGGCGCTGCCGCAGGATCCCCAGCTCGCCTATGCGGCCGGACGGGCCATGGCCGAACGCCAGCTCTGGGGTCGGGCGCGCCGCCTGCTGGAGTCGGCCACCACGCTGCCGGGCGCCGAGCCGGCGCTGCGCCGTGACGCCTGGCGCAGCCTCGCGGCCATCGCCGAAGCCGAGGGCGACAGCGAGCTGGCGCAGCGTTGTTACAGTTCGGCCGCAAAAATCGCTTGACGTAATGGATCCTGGCTTGTTATAGTCTCTTTCTCGCTGCAAAACACAGCGAACAAATGCGGCTGTAGCTCAGTTGGATAGAGTACTTGGCTACGAACCAAGGGGTCGTGGGTTCGAATCCTGCCAGCCGCGCCAGACAAATCGAAGGGCCAGCTTTCACAAGAAGCTGGCCCTTCGTGCTTTCCGGCTTCCGTGGACGCATCCCTGTTCCGGGGTGGCTGCGGTCGGCCGACCGGAGGAATGGTTGCATGCACACGCACGATCCCGCCGAATGGGGCCATGACCATGTGTTCGACCGCGGCAACCACGCCGGCGAGCGTGGCACCCGGCTCGTGGTGGGGATCACGGCGGCCACGATGCTGGTGGAGGTGGCCGCCGGCGGGTTCTTCAATTCGATGGCGCTGCTGGCCGACGGCCTGCACATGAGCAGCCATGCGGTGGCAATCGGCCTGAGCGCCTTCGCATATGCCGCGGCGCGCCGGCACGCCCGCGACCCGCGCTATGCCTTCGGCACCTGGAAGATCGAGGTGCTCGGCGGCTTTGCGAGCGCGATCTTCCTGCTGGGCGTGGCGGCTCTGATGGGGGTCGGCTCGATCGAGCGCCTGCTCGAGCCCCAGCCCATCCACTACCGTGAGGCGCTCCTGATCGCGGTGATCGGCCTGGCCGTCAACCTGCTCTCGGCCCGCATCCTCGGCGCGGCCCATCACGGTGGGCAGGGCTCCCACGAGGCCGGGCATCACGCGCACGATCATCCCGCCGGAGAACACAGGCACGGTCATCGAGACGACCTGAACCTGAAGTCGGCCTACTTCCACGTGCTGGCCGATGCGGCTACCTCGGTGGCGGCCATCGCGGCGCTGGCCGGCGGCTGGCTGCTGGGCTGGTCCTGGCTCGATCCGGTGATGGGCATCGTCGGGGCGATCGTCGTGGCGGTCTGGGCGCGCGGCCTGATCGCCGAGACCAGCAAGGTGCTGCTGGACCGTGAGATGGACCATCCGGTGGTCGACGAGATCCGCGCGGTGATCGCCGAGCATGGTGCGGCCAGCCAGACACTGATCGCCGACCTGCACGTCTGGCGCGTGGGCCGGGGTTCCTATGCCTGTGCGCTGAGCCTCGTGACCCACGACGCCGGGCTGACGCCGGCCCAGGTGCGCGCCTGGCTGTCGATCCACGCGGAGATCGTGCACTCGACCATCGAGATCCAGCGCTGCCCGGTGACAGGCTGAGTCCGCGGGCGACCGGCGGCCTGCAGCGTCAGCGAGCCGGTGCGCTGGCACCGGAGGCCGGGCGGGCGGGGGCCGTGGCGCGGCCGGCAGAAGGGGGTGTGCCGGGCAGCGAGAAGGGCAGCAGGCTGCCCGGGCCCCACTTCCAGGTCCAGATCAGGTCCAGCGCGTTCTCGGCGCCGGTCTGGGCGCGCAGGGTGAAGCGCTGGGCAGCCCGGTAGAGCAGCTGCCAGGTGCCGGTGGCGGCGTTCAGGTTGCGCTCGTAGCCCAGGTACCAACGCCGGCCGAGCTGCTTGCCCAGGGTGACCACGGTTTCGCGTGTGTCGCCGTCGTCCTTGCGCAGCGACAGTTCGTCCAACCCGATGCGCTCGATCAGCGAGGGGCTGTCGTCTTCTCCGGTGATCAGCGCGAAGGCCGCACGCTGCAGCAGCGCCAGGTCGGTGCGCCCCAGTCCGTCCGAGGCACGCCCGAGCAGCAGGTAGGAGAGCTTGTCGGTTTCGGTCATCTCCGGCTCGCTGAACAGGCGCACCCGCGGGCTTTGCGCCGTGCCGGTGATGGCCACGCCCACGCGCAGGTCTTCCAGGTCGCGCTTGGTGGCCTCGATGTCCAGGCGCGGGTTGTCCGGCGCGCCGCCGAACAGGATGATGCCGCGGTCGATGCCCAGCTTCTGGCCGTAGGCGGTGTAGCTGCCGTCCTCGGCCTGCACGTCGCCGTGGATGGCCAGGCGGCTGCCAGGGGTGGTCAGGCGCAGCTCGCCGGTCAGGCGGGTGGCCAGGCCACGGCCGGCCAGATGCAGCTGGCGGCCCAGGTCGACGCGCAGGTCCATCTCGTGGCTGCGCTGGGGGCCGCGTGAGGCGCTGCCGCTGCGCTCGGCGCCGTTGCGTGCGCGGTCCTCGCGCTCGATGGTCACATCGTCGGCCAGTGAGGGGGCGTCGCGCTGGGTGAAGTCGAAGCGGCCCTCGTCGATCGACAGCCGTCCGCGCAGGCTGCTGCGCCGCGCGTCCAGGCGCAGCTCGGCGCTGCCGCTGGCGACGATGCGTCGGTCGATGCGCTGCAGCGCGGCAAAGCGCGTGGCCTCGATCCGGGCGAGCAGCTGCGGCGTCTCGCCCAGCTCGATCTGCCCGGTGGCATCGAGGCGGCCGGTGCCCGCCTGCACGCTGAACTGCTCGATGCGGGCCCGCTCGCCGTCCAGCGCGACGCGGATCGCAGCGTCGCGCCAGTCGACGCCCTGCAGCAGGTTGCGCACCGCGATCTGCTGGCCCAGCAGCTGGCCGCTGAACTGCGGTGCGCCGAAGCGGCCGGCCAGGGAGGCGTGGCTGGCCAACTGGCCGCTCAGACGCCAGCCGGCCGGCAGCCAGCGGCCCCAGTGGCCGAGCTGGTCGATGCGCAGGTCGAGGCGGCCCCCCAGCGGCGCCTCGTCCGGGGGCCACAGCGCCTGCACCGGGGCGGTCACGGTCTGTTCGCCCTCGAGCCGGCCGAGGTTGCCGCCGGAGACCTGCTGGCTGAGGCGCCAGAGGCCGTCGCGCACCCGGGCGGCAAGCCGCAGTTCGACCAGGCCCAGGCGCTGCGGGCCTTCCGGATGGTCCGGGTCCTCGACCTGCAGGTCGCCCTGCAGGCGCCTCAGCTCGGCCTCGCCGGAGACCCCCTGGGAGCCGGTCTGCAGATCGATCTGCCCGCCCACCTGCAGGTCGCCGGCCCAGCCGAAGCCCGGCTGGGCGCGCGCCAGCAGCGGTGCGATCGACAGCGGTTCGAGCTGCGCGCGCAGCCGCACTTCGGGGGGCGGTGGCGCCATGCCCTCGGCGCCGGAGGAGCGCTGGCGCCAGCCGAAGGTCTGCAGCTGCAGGCCGGCGTCGAGCAGGCGGGCCCGACCCGGGCCCGCCTGCACGTCCAGGGCCTGGTCGTCGTGCTGCAGCCGCAGCGGCAGGTCGGTCAGGCGCAGCAGGGCCACCGACGCTGCGCGGGTCGCGCCGGCGGACGTGGCAGCCGGGCCCGCGGCGGCACCCGGGCCGGCGCCGGGCGTGGTGGCGGCATCGGACAGGCTGGCCTCGGCGATGCGGCCCGACCAGACCTGCTGCAGCGTGCCCAGTTGTGCCAGGCCTTCGGCCACGGCACGCAGCTGCAGGCGTCGCGCCGCAGCGGCCGGCGCTTCCGGGGAGGCGGCGGGGACCTCGGCGCTGCGCTCGAGCAGTGCCTGCGCCTCCAGCCGGTGCGAGGCGAGTCGACCGGTCAGCGTCAGTGCCGGGGCCAGCACGCGCAGCGCGTCCTGCCGAAATTCGCCGGCCTGCGCCTGCAGCTCGAGGGTGTCCTCCGGCTGGCTGCCCAGCTGCCACGTGGCCCGCAGGTCCTGCAGCTGCCCGGAGGTGGCCGCCGCCGCGGTGCCGGCGACCCGCTGCCAGCGCAGCGGCTGGCTCTGGCCGGCCTGCCAGGTGCCGCGGCTGCGCAGACGCGGCCAGCGGCCTTCCAGGTCGAGCTGGCCGCTCAGGTCACCGCTCAGCATCAGGGGCTGCTGCGCGTCGAGCAGCCGCCACCAGGGCGCCAGCGCCTGCAGGGCGGGGCTGACGGCACGCAGCGACCAGCGGTCCTGGCCGTGCCGGGGGTCGAGATCGGCCAGCAACTCCAGCTCGGTTCGGCTGGCCGACGGCGGGCCGGCCCGCAGCTGCAGCTGTGCGAGCAGGCGGGGCCGGGGGCCCAGGGCGGGTTCGTCGTGGCTGCTGCGCAGCTGCAGTCGGCCGCTCACCGGCACGCCGGCGACCAGGCTCTCGTCCAGCGCCAGCGCGGCCTCGCCGGACAGGGCGGCGAGGGCCTGCGGCAGGCCGGGGGGACCTGCCGGAGCGCGGTCGGCCCACTGCAGCGCGGCCTGGAGCTGGCCGTCGAGGCGGTGGCGCTGGCGACCCAGCGGGTGCCCGGCATGACCCGGCCACCAGACCAGCGGGTCGAAGGCCTGCAGACGGCTGTCGAGCTGCAGGGCCCAGGCCTGCGGCTGGCGCTTCAGGCGGGCCTGGGCCTGCAGGCGGGCGGCGCCGGACTCGGCCTGGAGGGTCTCCAGGCGCAGTTCCTCGGGCTCGCCCTGCAGCTCCAGGCGCAGCCGCACCGCCGGCAGGCCGGCGCCGATCAGGTGACCGGTGAGGTCGCTGCGCAGACCGAGCTGGCTGCCCGCCGGGCCGAGACGGCGCGGCAGTCCGGTGGACGGGGCGTCGGCGCGCTCTGCCGGTGTGGCGACGCGGTCCAGCGGCCAGCCGAGCGTCAGGGTCAGCGGGCCGCCCAGGTGCAGCCGCGGGGCGGCGGGGTGGACCGCGGCGGGCCGCACGCCCTGCAGGCGTGCACCGAGTGTCAGTTCCAGGCGCCGCCCGCCCGCGGGGCCGACCAGGCTCCAGTGGCCCTGCGCCTCCAGCTGGCCGGCCGGCAGCGCGCCGTCGGCCAGCGCCAGCTGCAGCTGGGTCACCCGGCCCTGACTGGCCGACACCTGTGGGGCCTGTGCCTGCAGGCGCAGACGGTGCAGCGGCAGTCGGCCGACGTCGAGCCGGCCGGGCAGGGCATTGTCGAGCGTCGCCTCCAGCCCCAGCGGCTGGCTCGCCCGTCCGCCGGCTGCGGCGTCGAAGTGCGCGTCGATCGCGCCGCTCAGTGCAGTACGCGGCAGGCCGCTGGCCAGCGGCGCCAGGTCGAAGCGTTCGAAGCGGGCGCGCAGCCAGGGCAGCGGCCAGGGGGCCACCGGGGCGACTTCGGCGTCGGCCTGCAGGCTCTGGCCGCCGCCGCGCAGTTCGGCATGCACCTGCAGCCGGCCCAGCGGGCCGGTGGCACTCAACCGGGCCGTGGCGTCGCGCGCCCAGGATTCGCTGGTCGCGCCGGTCGCGGCGGATGCGGCGGATGCGACGTGCCGCGGCGGCACCGGGGTCAGCTGCAGCCTGGCTTGCAGGGGCAGCGGAGCGGCAGCGCCGAGCCGGGCCTCGCCCTCGGCGGCCAGCCGGTCCCAGCGCGCCTGCAGCCCTTCCAGCCGGTGCTGCGCCGCCGGGCCGGCGGCCAGTTCGAGCCGGCCGGCCAGGCCCTGCACCGGGGTCGGCCGGATGGCGTCGAACAGCACTTCGTCGATCTGCACCTGGCCGATGCGCACGGCCAGCGGCAGCACCAGCTGTTCGGGCAGCACCACCGGATCGGGATTGTCCGAGGGGCCCTGCAGATCCACCCGCCGCGCCGTGAGGCGGTCGATCTGCAGCTGCGGTGCCTCGCCGCCTGGCCAGCTCAGCCGCAGGCCCTGCCAGGCCAGCGCGTCGACGATCAGCTCGCGCCGGCTGCCCAGCCGCCAGCGCAGCTGCGCGATGCGCAGATCGCCGAGCAGGCTGCCCTGCAGCCCCTGCACCTGCAGGTCCGGCAGCAGCCCGAGCAGGCTGCGCGCCCCGGCGCTGCTGCCCAGCGCCCAGCCGAGGGCCCCGGCCAGCGCGGTGCCCAGCAGGACCAGCCCCGCGAGCAGGCCTGCGGCCAGGCGCCACCCGCTGCGCTGCCGGGGCGGTGGCGCAGCGGGTGCAGCTGGCGGCGGGGCCGGATCGGGCGGGGCGCTGGACATCTGCGAATCAGAAGGTCAGGCCCACGGTGAAGTGCAGCCGCAGGCGGCGGCGCTGCTCACCCCAGGCCAGGTCGATGCGCAGGGCACCCACCGGGCTGCGCCAGCGCACGCCGGCGCCATAGCCCCAGGCGGCGCGCCACTCGGACCAGTCGACCGCGGCATGGCCGGCGTCGACGAAGACCGCCCCCCACCAGGCCGGGTGTCGCAGCGAGAAGGGTCGCGCCAGCTCCAGGCTGCCGGTGGCCAGCACCCGGCCGCCGATGGCCGAGCCGTCGGCATCGGTGGGCCCCAGCCCCTGGTAGCTGTAGCCGCGCACCGAGTCGTCGCCGCCGGCGCGGAACAGCAGCGGGTAGGGCACCGCGACGTCGGCGTGGGCCAGCACCTGGCCGAGCTCGATGCGACTCTGTCCGTACCAGTGCTCCCCGGGGGTCCAGTAGGCCGTCACCCGGGCGTTGGCGCGGCCGAACCAGCCGCTGCGCTCCCGGCTGGCGAAGGAGCGGCCCACCGCCCCGTCGGCCGAGATGCCCCAGCCCTGCGTCGGCAGCACCGGATGGTCCAGACGCCGCCAGACCCACTGATAGTTGAAGCTGGCCGCCGAGGCGTCGTCGGTGATGGCCTGGCTGGCCAGGTCGCGCGTGAAGGCGCGCTGCAGCTCGACGTAGTAGGTGCGCTCGATGCGCTCGGTATCCTGGGTACGGCCCAGGCGCAGGCGCTCGCTGGTCACGCGCAGGCCGCCGGCATCGGTCTCGCCGACCTCGCCGGCCAGCAGGTTGCGGTAGGGGCCGGGATGCGGGTGCGAGATGAAGTCCAGCGACAGCGCGCGCGCGTCGCGGCCCAGCTGCAGCCGGGTCTTGGCCTGCCAGCCGAAATCGAAGGGGCGCTGGTGCAGGTGCTCGAGGGTCACGCGCGGGCCGCTCAGGTCGGACACGCCCACGCCCACGGTGGCCTGCTGCAGCATGCGCTCGCGCACGCGCACCTGGATCGGCGTGGCCGCGGCCTGCTGCGGGTCGGGGTCGTAGGTCACCGCCACGGTGTCGAACAGCCCGGTGCGCACCAGCCGGTCCTGGTAGTTCAGCAGGGCCTGCTCGAGCAGCGGATCGCCGGCGCGCACGTTGCGCAGCGCCAGCACCGCGTCGAGCCGCACCTGCCGCAGGCCCTCGAAGTGGAAGGCACCGAAGCGGAACAGCGGCCCGCTGTCCAGATGCAGCTGCAGGTCGGCCACCTGTCGGGCCGGCTGCACCCGGGCGGCGCTGTGCGACCAGCCGGCCGCGGGGTAGCCCTGGGTACGCAGCAGGGTCAGCAGGGCGGTCTTGGCATCGTCCCAGGCCTCCCGGGTGAAGGGCTGGCCCTGCGGCAGCGACCAGCCGGCGCGCAGCTGCGCGGTCAGCGCGCGGGCCGCGGCATCGCCTTGAGCCGCCGCCTCGGCGAGGGCCCCGCCGATCTCCAGCGCCACCTCGCCGACCTGGGTGCGCGGGCCGGGGTCGACCCGCAGGCGCACCTGCACGGCGCTGCCATCGGCCGGCCCGCCTGCCTGCCCCTCGGGCAGCAGGGCGCGCACCGTGGAGCTGAAGTAGCCCTCGGTCTCCAGCAGGGCGCGGGTCTGGGCGGGCGCGGCGGCCAGCAGGCGCAGCAGTTCGCCGCGGGTGATGCGCTCCTGCCGGCCGGCGCGCTGGAAGCGGGACAGGTCCAGGTGACGCTCCAGCAGCGGGCGCAGGGCTTCGGGCGCCTCGATCCCCAGGGTCCAGGTGATCTCGCCGGGGGTCGATACCTCGCCGGCGGTCGGCGCCGAGGCCGCCGGTGCGGCGGAGGCGGGCGCCGACGGCGCCTGCACGGCCTCGGCCGCCTGCGCGCGCGCCGCCGGGCCGAGCCCGGCCAGCAGCAGGGCGGCTCCCAGCAGGCCGGCGGCAAGGGCTGCGCCCGGCCGCGCATCGCAGCGCCCGCGCCTCACTTCGACAGCTGCCGCATCGCCTGTTCGAGGCCGGCCAGGGTCAGCGGGAACATGCGCTGGCTCATCAGCTGCTGGATCATCGCGATGCTCTGGCGGTATTGCCAGACGCCCTGCGGCTCCGGGTTGATCCAGGCGTGCTTCGGGAAGGCATGCGTGAGCCGCTGCAGCCACTCGGCGCCGGGCTCCTCGTTGTTGTATTCGACGCTGCCGCCGGGCTGCACGATCTCGTAGGGGCTCATCGTCGCGTCGCCGATGAAGATCAGCTTGTAGTCCTTGTTGTACTTGCGGATGATGTCCCAGGTCGGCGTCTTCTCGGTGTAGCGGCGCCGGTTGTTCTTCCACATGAAGTCGTAGACGCAGTTGTGGAAGTAGTAGAACTCCAGGTGCTTGAACTCGTTCTTGGCGGCGCTGAAGAGTTCCTCGACGCGGTGGATGTGTTCGTCCATCGTGCCGCCCACGTCCATCAGCAGCAGCACCTTCACCTTGTTGTGCCGCTCGGGGATCATCCGGATGTCGAGCATGCCGGCATTGGCCGCGGTGGCGTGGATGGTGTCGTCCAGCGCCAGCTCGAGCTCGTTGCCCTCGCGCGCGAAGCGGCGCAGCCGGCGCAGCGCCACCTTGATGTTGCGCGTGCCCAGCTCCTTGGTGTCGTCGTAGTCCTGGAAGGCGCGCTGGTCCCAGACCTTCACCGCGCTGCGGTTCTTGCCTGCCCCGCCGATGCGGATGCCCTGCGGGTTGTAGCCGCCGTGGCCGAAGGGGCTGGTGCCGCCGGTGCCGATCCACTTGCTGCCGCCCTCGTGGCGCTCCTTCTGCTCCTCGAGGCGCTTCTTCAGCGTCTGCATCAGCTCGTCCCAGCCCATCTTCTGGATCTTCGCCTTCTCCTCGGGGCTGAGTTCGCGCTCCAGCACCTGGCGCAGCCAGTCCAGCGGGATGTCGCGGGTGAAGTCGGTCAGCAGCTCCACGCCCTTGAAGTAGGCCGAAAAGGCGCGGTCGAACTTGTCGAAATGCGCCTCGTCCTTCACCAGCGCGGTGCGGGCGAGGTAGTAGAACCTGTCGACCGTCGGTCCGCCCTCGTCGTCGATCACGCCGGATTTCAGCGCCTCGAGGAGCGTGAGAAACTCCTTGACCGACACCGGCAGCTTGGCCGCGCGCAGGGTGAAGAAAAAGTCGATCAGCATGGGGCGGCGGCGCGGGCGGTCGAGGCAATGGGCGGGTGCAGCGGCAAGTATGCGCGAAGCGGCGCGGCCGCGGCAGGCCCGCGGGCTCAAGTCCCGCCTGCCAGCCGCCGAAGAAGGGACGATTCCGATCTGCCGCCGCTCCTGGCCCGCCGCACTGCTCCGTTCCGACACTCCGACGCATGAATGCCCTGCTCCAGCTGGCCTGCTTCCAGATGCTGATCTACGCCGGCATGTGGGCGGCCGGCTGGGTGATCGTCGGCGAGGAGCGGCGCTCGGTGCTGCACTGGCTGGGCTTCAACCTGCTGGTGGCCGCCGGCATGGGCCTGACCCTGCTGCGCCCGACCGGCGACCCCTGGCTGACCGTGGCGCTGGCCAATGTGCTGATAGCCGGCGCCTTCCTGCTGCTGGTGCGCGGCGGCGCACTCTTCCTGCGCCGCCCCACCCGGGACCTGGAGCTCGGGCTGATCGCGCTGGCCGGCCTGGCCTTCGTCCTCTGGACCGGCCCGGCTCCCCGGGGGCCGGGCTGGATCCACCCGGGCGGCGCGGCCACCGCGGTGATCGCCTGGTCGCTGCTGTCCATGTGCTGGCGCGACCGCGCCGCGCTGGCCGAGCAGTTCGGCCCGCGCACGGCGGCGGTGGCGCTGGCGCCGATGGCCCTGTACGGCGGGCTGCAGGCCTGGCGCACGGTGCAGATCTTCACCCGCGACGCCTCCTTCGTGCACATCCAGAGCCAGTCCACGGCCAACGAGCTGCTGGTCTACGCCAGCCTGCTGGCCGCGGCGGTGTTCAACCTGGTCTTCATGTTCCTGATCGTGCTGCGCCTGATGGGGCGGCTGACCTACCTGGTCGAGCACGACGGCCTGACCGGGCTGCTCAACCGCCGCGCGATCCAGTCCCTGCTCGAGCGCGAGTGGGCGCGCTGGCGGCGCCTGGGCGAGCCCTTCACCGTGGTGGCGCTGGACCTGGACCACTTCAAGCAGATCAACGACCGCTGGGGTCATCCCGCCGGTGACGAGGTGCTGCGCAGCGCCTCCAGCCTGCTGCGCCGCGAGGTGCGCAGCATCGATGCGGTGGGCCGGGTCGGCGGCGAGGAGTTCCTGGTGCTGATGCCCGGCTGCGCGCCGGAATCGGCCGTCGGCGTGGCCGAGCGGCTGCGCCGCAGCCTGCGCGGCCAGCCCGTGGCGATCGACGGCGGCCGCGAGGTCGCGGTGACCGCCAGCCTGGGTGTGGCCGCCGTGGACGCGGGCGACCCCGACCTCGAGCACCTCATGCGCCGCGCCGATGCGGCCCTGTACCAGGCCAAGCACGAAGGGCGCGACCGCGTCGTGCGTGCACAAGCACCGCGACCGGGCTGATCCCCGCGATCGCGGGTGCCGCCGGGCTCAAGCCGGGCGGTCCGGCAGCCGACATCCAGGCCATCCGAAGTCTCCGCCTGCGTCCTGCCATGCGTTCCGCCCCCTCCGTCCCCGCCCGGCCCTGCCTCGGCAGCGTGCCACGCCGCGCCGGTCGGGCCCTGGCGGCAACTGCCGGGCCTTTGCCGTCCTCATCGGCCTTTGGTGGCCCCGCGCGGATTTTCACAATCGGCGCCATGGATGTACCCGCCCTGGCACCGGCTGCGCCGCGGTCCGCGCCGTCCGCGCGGCACTGCGGTCTGCGCGGCTTTTCGCTCGTCGAGCTGCTGGTGGTGATGTCGCTGCTGGTGGTGGTCAGCCTGCTGCTGCTGCCGGGCATGACCGACTTCACCGCCCGCAACCGGCTGGTGGCGGTGGAGGCCGATCTGGCGGCTTCCCTGGCGCTGGCGCGCTCCGAAGCCGCCCACCGCGGTCTGCCGGTGCTGCTGGTGGCGGCCAGCGGCGGATCCACTGGCAACGCCTACGCCGGCGGCTGGCGGCTGGTGCTCGACAGCAACCGCAACGGCAGCGCCGACAGCGGCGAGACCGAGCTGCGGGTGCGCGAGGCGATCGGCCGCGACCTGACGCTCGACGGCAGTTCGCCGGTGCGCCTGGCCGCCACCGGCTACCTCGATCCGGCCACCGCGAAGACCTTCACCCTCTGCGCGCGCGGCATCAGCCGGGGGGTGTCGCTGACCGTGACCCCCACCGGCCAGACCGACAGCGCGTCGATCACGACCTGCAGCTGAGCATGGAAGCGTCGACTCCCTCCGCAACCTGGCGGCCCCACCAGCGGGGCACCACGCTGATCGAGGCGCTGGTCACCGTGCTGGTGCTGGCGCTGGCGTCGCTGGCCTATGCGGCACTGCAACTGCGCGGTGCGGCCTCCAGCAGCAGCGCCGCCTGGCGCAGCCAGGCCACGGTGCTGGCCGCCGAGCTGGGCGACCGCCTGCGCGGCAATCCGGCGGGTGTGGCCGCCGGCCAGTACAACAGCCTGACGACGGTGGGCACCGCCTCGAGCTGCAGCCTGGCCAGCCCCTGCACGCCTGCCCAGGTGGCGGCCACGGATTTCGTGAACTGGCGCGCCGCGCTGGGCCGTGCCCTGCCCGGTGGCAGCGGCGTGGTCTGTCTGGACAGTACGGCCGACGATGGCAATGCCGCCGACGCCGCCTGCGACGGGCTGGGCAGCCAGCTGGTCGTGAAGGTGTTCTGGAACGAGCGCGGCAGTGAGTCGCGCTTCGTCAACGTGGTGCGGCCATGATCGGACGACTGCCCCCGCGCGCTGCGCGCGCACAGCGCGGCATCACCCTCGTCGAGCTGATGGTCGGGGTGGCCATCGGCCTGTTCCTCGTCGCGGTGATGGGGGCGATGTTCCTCGGCAGCAAGGGCGACCTGCGTTCGCAGAACCAGGGCGCCCGCCTGCAGGAGAACGCGCGCTTCGCCGTCGATGTGCTGTCGGCCGACCTGCGCATGGCCGGCTACCGCGGCTGCCGCGGCAGCGGCGGGGTGACCAACACCCTGAACACCCCCACGGCGCACCTCTATCACTTCGCGCAGGGCCTGTGGGCCTCGCGGCACACCGGCTCGGCCTGGTCGCCGGCCCTGCCCGCGGCGCTGGGCAGTCCGGCGCTGTCGCCGGTGCCGGCCTCGGCCGGCGACGTGCTGACGGTGCGACGCAGCGTGGGGCCGGGCATTGCGCTGATCGCCGAGATGGGCAGCGGCAGCGCCGCCCTGTCGGTGACGCCCGGCGTCACGCTGGCCAAGGGCGACTGGCTGATGGTGTCGGACTGCAGCGGTGCGGCCATCCTGCAGGCCACCAACGACACTCCCGGCGTGCTGGGCACGATCGAGCACAGCGCGGCCGTGACCCTGACGCCTGGCGTTTCCACCGGCGACCTCGGGCGCCCCTTCCTGCAGGACGCCCTGGTGCACCGCCTGGCCACGGTCACCTACTACCTGGCGCCCAGTGCCCGCAGCGGCAAGACCCACCTGCGTGCGCTGTGGTCCTACACGGTGCCCTCCTACGACGGCTCCACCCAGCCGCAGGAGCTGATGGCCGGGGTCGAGCGCATGGCGGTGCGCCTGGGGGTGGATGCGTCGCCCGCCGCCGGCGACGGCACGGTGGACGCCTGGGTGACGCCCGACGAGGTCACCGACTGGGGCCGGGTGGTCACGGCGCAGGTCGAACTGCTGCTGGCCAGCACCGACGACCAGGTCACCACCGTGGCGCAGCCCTACGTCTTCGGTGGCAGCACCGTCACCCCCACCGACCGCCGCCTGCGCCGCGTGGTCACCGTGAGCGCCTCGCTGCGCAATGCCCTGCGCTGAGGAGGCTGCAGTGCGCCACCCCCCACCTTCTCGGATGGCAGGCCCTGCGGCCGGTCGCGGTTTCTCCCTGCTGGCCGTGCTGCTGATGATGGCGGTGCTGGCCTTCCTGGCGCTCGGGGCGCTGAACGTCAGCCTGCTGCAGGAGCGCATGGCCGGCCACTCGCGCGACCGCCACCTGGCGCTGCAGGCGGCCGAGGCGGCGCTGCGCGACGCCGAGGCCGACATCGAGGCCAACCTCACCGCCGACTCCGCCTTCGTGGCCGGCTGCACCGCCGGGCTGTGCGTGCCGGCGTCGATGGCCGCCAGCGGCGCCGTCTCCACGCTGCGCTGGCGCAGCATCGACTGGGGCTCGGGCGCGGGCCAGAGCCGCGCCTACGGCAGCGCCACCGGGGCGACCGCGCTGCCCGACGTGGCCGAGGCGCCGCGCTACATCGTCGAGCTGCTGCCGGTGCTGCCGCCCGAGGCCGGCACGTCGGCCCACCTGGGCAACGGCATCGGCGAGCGGCCGCAGGCCTTTCGCATCACGGCCCGCGGTGTCGGGCTGCGCAGCAGCACCGTGGTGATCCTGCAGTCCACCTACATCAAGCGCTGAGATCCCGATGAGACCGACCCCTCCTCCCGCCGCCGCGGCGCTGCTGGCGCTGCTGGCGCTGCCGGTGTCCACGCAGAGCCTGACGCTGGCCGAGGCGCCGCTGTTTCTGACCAGTTCGATCAAGCCCAATGTGCTGGTGATCTACGACAACTCGCAGTCGATGGACAACACCATGCCGGGCTCGGTCTACACCACCTTCGCCGACCCGAATACCCGCGGCAACATCGCCCGCGACGTGCTGCGCGAGACCATCACCACCTACCGCGGCAGCTTCCGCTGGGGTCTGGAACACTTCGAGGCGCTGGGCACGCCCTATCTGCACGACTACCGGCCCTGGTACAACTTCACGCTCTACTACGCCGCCGACATGACCGGCCTGGGCCGCGTGGTGCAGCCGGTGCAGGACGACTCGACGACCCACTACAACCGGCTGATGACCCTGCTGGCGACACAGACCGCCGATGCGACCACCGCCGAGATCAAGAACTCCGGCTACGGCACCCCGCTGGCCGGTTCGGTCCTGACGGCCGCACGCTACTACGGCAACGAGCTGAGCACCGGCACGCCGATCACCGACAAGACCTGCCAGAAGAACTACGTCGTGCTGGCCACCGACGGCATCCCGAACGTCGGGGTGAACAACAACCGCTATACCGCTTTCACCGATCTGGTGAGCACCAAGAACACCGACGGCAGCTGGAACTTCTCGCCGGCCATGCGCGAGGTGTTCCGCGAGATCGGCGGCCTGCGCGCCACCCGCATCGACAACCACGCCAGCCTGAACGGCACCTACGACATCCCCACCTACGTGGTGGCGATGGGCAGCGTGGCCGAGGACGAGGCGGCGGTGGCCGGCATGCACGAGATGGCCCGGGTGGGCGGCACCGGGCAGGCCTTCCTCGCCACCGACCGGGCGGCGCTGCGCGCGGCCTTCGCCACCATCGGCAGCAACATCGTCGCGCGCAGCGCGGCCGCCGGTGCGGTGAGCATGAACACCGGTTCCTGGCGCAGCGGCTCGATGCTCTACCAGGGCCGCTTCGCCTCGGGCGACTGGTCCGGCCAGCTGCTGGCCTACGCGATCGGCGCGGACGGCAATCCGGCGGCCACCGCCACCTGGGACGCCTCCCAGCGCCTGAACGCGCAGCACTGGGACACCGGCCGGCGCATCCTGACCTACAAGCCCTCCGCGGCGCTCGGCGCGCGCGGCGTGGCGCTGCGCTGGCCGGCCAACCCGGCCACGCCCGGTGCCAGCGAGATCGACACCGGCCTGGTGGCCGCGCTCAACACCAATGCGGCCGGCACGGTCGACGGCTTCGGCGCGCAGCGGCTGGCCTGGCTGCGCGGCGACACCTCGCGCGAGGAGCGCAACTGCAGCGGCTGTGCCGCCCCGGTGTTCCGCGGGCGCAGCACGACGGTGCTGGGCGACATCGTCAACTCGGCGCCGGTGTACTTCGACGGCGGCGGGGCCTATGTGCGCGATGGGGCCGAGGCCAGCGCCTACAGTGCCTACAAGGCCACCCGGCGCGGCAAGAAGGCGCTGGTCTTCGTCGGCGCCAACGACGGCATGCTGCACGCCTTCGACGCGGCCACCGGCGACGAGGTCTTCGCCTACGTGCCCTGGGCGGTGGCCTCGCGGCTGAGCGCCCTGACCGAGCCGCTGTATGCGCACCGCTACACCGTGGATGGCACCGTGGCGGTGGGCGACGTCTACTACAACAACGCCTGGCACTCGCTGCTGGTCGGACCGATGGGGGCGGGCGGCAAGGGCCTGTACGCGCTGGACGTCAGCGATCCGGCGACGATGGACGAATCGCATGCGGCGAACATCGTGCGCTGGGAGACCGGCAGCGATGCCGACATCGGCCACATCTTCGCGCCACCCGTGCTGGCGAAGATGAAGAACGGCCGCTGGATGGCCATCAGCGGCAACGGCTACAACAGCAGCAACGGCCGGGCGGTGCTCCTGCTCATCGATGTCGAGACCGGCGCGGTGACCAAGATCGACACCCTCTCGGGCAGCAGCACGGCGCCCAACGGGCTGTCCGGCGTGGTCGCGGTGAGCAGCGCCAACAACGGCGTGTCCGACCTGGTCTACGCCGGCGACCTGGCGGGCAATCTCTGGAAGTTCGACCTGTCCAGCACCGCGACCTCGGGCTGGAAGGTGGCCTACGGCAGCGCCACCACGCCCGCGCCGCTCTTTGCCACCGGCGGGCGGCCGATCACCGCGCGGCCCGATGTGTCCGTGCACCCCGAAGGCGGCTACATGCTGGTCTTCGGCACCGGCCGCTACCTGGCCACCGGCGACGGTGCCACCACCGCGGCCCAGGCCCTGTACGGCGTGCGCGATGCCGGCGCGGTGGTGAGCAGCACACAGCTGGTCACGCAGAGCGTACTGGGCACCGCCAACGGCAGCGACGGACGGCGCTACCGCCTGACCACCCATGCGGTGGGCAGCAGCGGTGGCTCCAGCTACACCGGTGACAACACCGTCACCACCAGCAGCTTCAGTGCCGACAAGCGCGGCTGGGTGCTGGCGCTGCCCTCCAGCGGCGAGCGCATCGTGTCCCAGGCCGCGGTGCGCTACGGCAAGGTGGTGGTGTCCACCCTGATTCCCGGCGAATCGGTGGGTACCAGCGACCCCTGCGTGGGCAGCGGCAACGGCTGGGTGATGGAGGTGTCGCTGTACACCGGCAACCGGCCGACCCTGCCGTCGCTGGACAGCAACGGCGACAACGATGTGACCGCGGCGGACGCGCTGACCTACTCCGGCGGCTCGGCCTATGCCTCGGGTGTGCAGGTGGGGTCGCTGCCGGCTTCACCGGGCTTCATCCGCGCCCGCAACCGGGCGCTGGACGACAAGCTGGTCAACACCTCCTCGGGCAGCGTGCTGCGCGTGCGCGAGGCGGGCAGCACGGCCACCTCCGGCCGGGTGAGCTGGGAGCAACTGCAATGAAGAACTCTGCGACAGGCAGGCCGTCTCGGTTGGGCTGGGCTCTGCTCGCCGTCGCCTTGTGCGGCAGCGGTGCGGCGCTGGCACAGTCGCCCCTGCTGCACGATGGCATGCGTGCCGAGGCTGCCCCGCTGCTGTCCACGGGGGCGGCCTCGGCGCTGCGCAGCGGCGTGATCGAACGGGTCGACGCGGTGCGCGGCGAGCTGGTGATCGACGGCCGCACGCTGGCCTGGGACAGCCGCCAGCTGCGCATCGTGCACTCCGGCGCGGCGGCCCCGGTCGCGGGGCTGCAGGCCGCCCAGACCGTGGCCCGCCTGGCCCCAGGCCAGCGGGTGCGCTATGCGCTGAGCGCCGGGCCGCAGCCTCGGGTGCAACAGCTCTACCTGGAAGCGGCGCGATGAAGACCAGCCGCGGCTTCACCCTGGTCGAGCTGATGATCGCGGTGGCGGTGGTCGGCGTGCTGGCGGCCATCGCGCTGCCTTCCTATCGCGAATACATCGCCAACGCCCGGCGGGCGGACGGTCGGGCCGGCATCCTGTCGCTGGCCCAGGCGATGGAGCGCTGGTACACCGAGCGCGGCACCTATGCGGGCGCCACGGTGGGCAGCACCGGCATCCATTCGAACAAGTCGTCGCAGGGCTACTACACGCTGAGCATCACGGTCCAGGATGCCACCACCTTCACGATCCGCGCGGCGCCGGCCGGTGCGCAGACCGGCGATGCCTGCGGCAGCTTCACCTATACGCAGGCCGGTACCCGGGGGGTGACCGGCGGCACCCGCGGCGCAGCCGAATGCTGGTGAGACCGGCCGCAGCCCGCCTCAGCGGCGCGCCTGCCTGCGCCGGGGCGACTGCGGCGCAGTGCCTTGCGGCAGCCGGTGCCGCCCCAGCCAGGCCAGCACTTCCTCGTACCAGAGCCGGCTGTTGGCGGGCTCGAGCACCCAGTGGTTCTCGTCCGGGAACCACAGCAGCCGGGCGTCCACGCCGCGCGCCTTCAGCGTGTTGTAGTAGGCCAGGCCCTGGGCATCGGGCACGCGGTAGTCCAGCGCGCCGTGGATCACCAGCGTGGGCGTGTCCATCGCGCCGGCGCGGGCATGCGGGCTCTGCGCGGCGATGCGCGCCGGATCTTCCCAGTACCAGGCGCCGAGCTCCTTGGCGTACCAGTGGTAGGCGTCGTCGGCGAACATCGCCGTCCAGTCGAAGCAGCCGGCGTGGCAGACGTAGGCCGCGTAGCGCCCGGCTGGAATGTGCCCGTTCATCCAGGCCACCAGGTAGCCGCCGTAGCTGCCGCCGCTGGCGTACAGCCGGGCCGGATCGGCCCAGGGCTGTTCGAGCAGCCAGTCGCTGGCGGCCTCGATGTCCTGCAGCTCCAGCTCGCCCCAGTGGTGGGTGATGCTGTCGGAGAAGGCATGGCCGAAGCCGCTGGAGCCGTGGTAGTTCACGCAGGCCACCACGTAGCCGGCCGCGGCCAGCACCTGATGGTTCCAGCGCCAGTGCCAGTTGTCGCCGAAGGCCGAATGCGGGCCGCCATGCAGGGTGTGCAGCAGCGGCCAGCGCCGCGCCGGGTCGAAGTCCGGCGGGTAGATCAGGCGCAGCTGCACCGCGTCGCCCTGGGCGCCCTGGAGGCGGTGCAGTTCGCTGCGCCCCAGCTTCAGGCCTGCCAGCAGGGCATCGTTGAAGTGCTCCATGCGCCGGACCGGCTCGCCCGGCAGCAGGGCCAGCAGGCGCGGCGGGTGATCGATGGCATCGACGTTGACCACCAGGCTGCCGGCGGCCTTGTCGAAGGCGTTCACCCAGCCGCCCGGATGCACGCGTTCGGCGCGCTGGTCCGGCAGGTCGAAGCGCCAGAGGTGGCGCGCGCCCTGCGCCTCGGCGGCGAAGAGCAGGGCCTGGCCGTCGTCCTCCCAGAGCAGCGGCGCCTCGACATCGTGGTCCCAGGCGGCGCTCTCGACCTGCCAGCGGCCGCTGTCGCGCTCCCAGACCGCCAGCTGCTGCGGCTGGGTGTGCTTGCGCCCCTGGTGGCTGGCGATGAAGGCCACGCGCTGGCTGCCGTCGGCCGCGGGCGGGCTGCAGCGCGGCGAATGGCAGTCCCAGTCGCCGTCCTGCACGATCGGCCGGGCGCTGTCGACGGGTCGCCCGGCCGTGAGGTCGAGCTCCCAGAGGCTGCGGCGCGCATCGACGCGCTTGACCGCGGCCGCGTCGTAGGCGAAGACCAGGCGCCGTCCGTCCGCGCTGATGTCGAAGGCCTGCCGGTCCGGTTCGCTGCGGCTGAGCTCGAAGGGGCTGCCCTCGAAGAGGTCGGTGACCTCGCCACTGTCCAGGTCCAGCAGGTGCAGGTGCGGCACCCGGTCCTGCGGCAGCAGGTGGTCCCAGTAGCGGTACAGCGCCTCGCTGGTGACGTAGCCGCTGGCGCGGCGCGCCTGCCAGTCCTGGTGGCGCCGGGCCTGCGCGGCGCTGCCACGCTCGTCCGGCCAGACCCAGGCGACGAAGGCGATGCGCCGCCCGTCGGGCAGCCAGCGGAAGGCTTCGATGCCGCCGGGCTGCCGGGTGGCGCGCTGGGCCTCGCCGCCGTCCGGGGCGATCAGGTAGAGCTGCCGGGCCTCGTCCTTCACGCCGTCCTGCTCGCGCTGGGCCAGGAAGGCGATGCGGTCGCCGCGCGGGCTCCAGGCCGGGTCGCCGTCCTTCTCGCCGCAGTGCGTCAGCGCGCGCGGGGCACCGCCCAGCGTGGACAGCAGCCAGAGGCGGCTGTGGCCGCGGTTGTCCTCCATCGACCAGCGCTGCAGCGCCACCACCGCCTGCGCGCCATCGGGGCTCAGGCTCGGGGCGCCCAGGCGCTCCATCTGCCAGAGGTGCTCGACCGTGATCGCTTCGGCCGCGGTGGGCCTGTCGCCCGGTGCTTCGGCCGGGGCAGCGGCGTGCGTGGCTGGCGTGGAGGCGCTCGCCGCACGGCGGCGCGCAGGGGCGGGGCGGGCAGAGGCCATGGGCGGGTCCTCCTGCCGCGGCGACGGCCGCGGGGCTGGCCATCATAGGCCAGCGCGGCCGCGGTTGGCTCGATGGCGTGGCCGGTTCAGCGCGGCCGCGCCAGCATCCATTCCAGGTGGGCGCGCACCTGCGGCCACTCCCCGGCGGTGAGGCTGTACATCACGGTGTCGCGCACCGTGCCGTCGCGGCGCAGGGCGTGGTGGCGGATCACGCCGTCCTTCTTCGCGCCCAGCCGTTCGATGGCGCGCTGGCTGGCGAAGTTGAAGGCATCGGTGCGCCAGCCCACCAGCCTGGCGCCCAGCACATCGAAGGCGTGCTGCAGCAGCAGCCACTTGCAGGTGGTGTTGACGGCACTGCGCTGGCGGCTGGCGGCGTACCAGGTCCAGCCGATCTCGAGCCGGTCGAGTGCCGGCACGATGTCGTGGTAGCTGGTGCAGCCGATCACTGCGCCGCTGCGGCTGTCCAGCACCGCAAACGGCAGCCGGTTGCCGTCGGCCTGCATCCCGAGCGCCTGCTCGATGTAGGCGCGGGTCTGCGCCGGTTCGGGCACCGAGGTGACCCGGATCCGCCAGAGTTCGCCGTCGGCCGCAGCGGCACGCAGGCCGTCCTCGTGCTGCAAGGTCAGCGGCAGCAGCCGCACCGGGTCGCGCTCCAGCGTGATGGGGCGGACGTCGAGCATCGGCGGCTCAGCGGTTGCGCGACTGCATGAACACCAGCTTCTCGAACAGCGTCAGGTCCTGCTCGTTCTTCAGCAGGGCGCCCACCAGCGGCGGCACGCTGACCTTCTCGTCCGGGCTGTGCAGCGCCTCGGCCGGGATGTCCTCGGCCACCAGCAGCTTGAGCCAGTCGAGCAGTTCGCTGGTGCTGGGCTTCTTTTTCAGGCCGGGCAGGTTGCGCACGTCGTAGAAGTTCTTCAGCGCAGCGGCCAGCAGCTCCTTCTTCAGGTCCGGGAAGTGCACGTCGACGATGCGCTTCATCGTCTCGGCGTCGGGGAACTTGATGTAGTGGAAGAAGCAGCGGCGCAGGAAGGCGTCGGGCAGCTCCTTCTCGTTGTTGGAGGTGATGAACACCAGCGGCCGATGCTTCGCCCGGATCAGCTCGCGCGTCTCGTAGACGTAGAACTCCATGCGGTCGAGTTCGCGCAGCAGGTCGTTGGGAAACTCGATGTCGGCCTTGTCGATCTCGTCGATCAGCAGCGCCACCGGCCGCTCCGACGCGAAGGCCTGCCAGAGCGTGCCCTTGACGATGTAGTGGTGGATGTCGCGCACCTTCTCGTCGCCGAGCTGGCTGTCGCGCAGGCGGCTCACCGCGTCGTACTCGTACAGGCCCTGCTGGGCCTTGGTGGTGCTCTTGATGTGCCACTGCAGCAGCGGCAGGCCCAGCGCGGTGGCGACCTCCTCGGCCAGCATGGTCTTGCCGGTGCCGGGTTCGCCCTTGACGAGCAGCGGGCGTTTCAGGGTGATCGCGGCATTGACCGCGAGCATCAGGTCCTGGGTGGCGACGTACTGGTCGGAGCCGGTGAACTTCATGCGCTGGGCGGAGGTCGGTCGAGGATCGGGCCAGTATATCGGCGCGCCCCGACGGCTGCCCGGGCGATGCCGCGGACCGGGCTCAGCCAGCGGCTTCGGCGCCGGCTGGCGCGGCCTGCAGGTCGGCATGACAGGTCAGGGTGTGGCGGCCCTGCTGCTTGCCGGCGTACATGGCCGCGTCGGCCTCGCGCAGCCAGGCCGCCAGGTCGCGCACCGGCCCGGCCGCGAGGCTGTAGCCGATGGTCGCGCCCACGCGGTGCAGCCGGCCGTCGCCCAGCAGGTGCGGCTGTTCGAACTGGCCGAGCAGCTTGAGCCCCAGCTTGCGCGCGTCGGGGCTGCACTTCAGTCCTCGCACCATCACGACGAACTCGTCGCCGCCCAGCCGGGCCAGCACATCGGCCTGGCGGGTGACCTCGCGCAGGCGGCGCGCCACCGTGACCAGCACCAGGTCGCCGGCCTCGTGGCCCAGTTCGTCGTTGACCTGCTTGAAGCCGTCCAGGTCGAGCAGGTACAGCGCCGCGAGCGTGCCGTCCTGCAGCGAGGCTTCGGGCCCCTGTGCCAGCGCCCGCTCCAGGCCGCGGCGGTTGGCCAGCCCGGTCAGCGCGTCGGTGTGCGCCAGGGCGTCGAGCAGGTCGTGTTCGCGCCGGGTGCGCTCGGCCGCCTCGCGCAGGTGCTCCACGCGCAGGCCCAGCACCAGCAGCCAGCACAGCATCTCGCCGGCGGCGCCGAGCTGGCCGCCGTGCAGGGTCCAGAAGTTGGCTGGCCAGACCCCGCGCAGCAGCGTGGTGATCATCACCAGCCCGCCGATGTAGGACAGCCAGCCCAGGGCCAGGAAGAGTGCGGCCCTGTCCCCCTCGCGCCAGCGCAGCACCGCGATGGGGATCAGGATCAGGATGTGCAGCACCGCGGAGATCGAGCCGATGACGGCGGCGCCCCGGTAGCTCAGCCAGCCGATGGCGAACAGCAGCAGTGACGCGAGCACACCGATCACGGTCACCTGCATCAGCCGGGCCAGCCGGGGCCAGCTGCGCTGTACCTCCAGCGCGTGCAGCGAGAACAGCAGGTTGGCTGCCACCAATGGCAGCGAGGATCCCGCCGACATGTTCATCGCCAGGCTGGGCGTCTCGCCCCAGAGGTACTGCGGGCCGATGCCGAAGAAGGCCAGCCAGAAGGCCAGCGCGCAGAGGATCATCGCGCCGTAGGCCAGGAACATGGGCTGGCGCAGGCTGTACCAGCGCGTCAGACTGTAGGCCAGCATGAACAGCGACAGGCCGACCATCACGCCCTGCAGGATCTGTTCACGACTTTCGTGGGCGGCGACGGCGGGCCACTGCATGAAGCGCATCGGCAGGATCAGTGCGGTGTCCGAGCGCACCCGCAGCAGCACCTGGTAGTGCTCGCCGGGCTGCAGGCGCAGCTCCGTTGCCAGTGCACGCAGGCCCAGCGGCCGCTGCGAGAAGGGCACCTGGGCGCCGGTGCGGGCACGCTGCAGCAGCTGGCCCTCGCGGTCGAGCAGGTGCAGCTCGACGTCGTGCAGCAGCGGGTAGTCGATGTGCGCCACCCAGCGCTCGGGGGCATCGGGCTCCACCTCGAGCCAGGTGTGCAGCCAGACGGTGGCGCGGCGCTGGCCCAGGTTCTGGTCGGGGCTGTCGGGGGGCTGGAACTCGCGCAGGCGCTGCAGCACCTCCACCGCGGAGAGCCGGTGCTGCGCATCCTCGAACACCTGCAGCGCCGGCCAGGCCTTCACCGAGGCGGTCCGGGCCGACAGGCGCAGTCCCTGCGTCTCGTCGCCGCCGTACGGTCCGGGCGGCTCGGCCCGGCCGGGCAGCACGAGCAGCAGCACCGGCAGCAGCAGCAGGAGCCACAGGCCGCCGCCTGCGGGCAGTCGGTGCAGCCACTCGGGCCAGGGGCTGCGGCGGCGGGCCGGGGAAGGGGCAGGGCGGTGCGGTCGCATGGGGGGGGGGCGGTGGCGGCTGCGGCGTCCTCCGCGACCCGACGTCGGGTCCCGCACCGCGTCGAGCTCCATCCCGGTGGCTATCGGCAGTGTGTCGGCCGTCTTGAGGGCCGCCGTCCGTGGGCCCGATTCCCGGCACCCTTCGCGGTGCCGCCGGCCACCGCCGGGCCCGGGGGCGCTCAGTCCGGTCCGTCCAGCGGCGCCAGTCCATGCCGGGCGCGGGCGCGGGTGCAGGCGTCGTCGCCCCGGCCCAGCGGGGCGAGCAGGCCGAACTCCCGGCAGGGGCCGGGGCGCCACTCGTAGATGCCGCAGCCGGCGCGCACCCCCACCGTGCCGGTGAGTGCCGCGCAGCGCGGCGGGGTGTGGTCGGTGCCGCGCAGGCGCGCCAGGGTGTCGCTCAGCTCCACGGCCAGGCCGTCGGGCACGCAGCCGCCGCGGCTGGCCAGTTCCTCGCAGGAGAAGTCGACGCGAAAGCTCGCGCAGCAGGCGCCGCAGCGCAGGCAGGGGTTGTCGGTGCTCATCGGGGCTCCTGCGTGCCGGGGTGGCCGGCGGCCGCGCCGTCGTGCTCGATGCGCCCGTCCACCAGCTCGATCAGCCGGTCGCAGCGCGCCGCCAGCCGCGGATCGTGGGTGACGATCAGGAAGGAGGTGCCCAGCTCGGCATGCATGCGGCGCAGCAGCGCGAAGACCTCGTCGGAGGCGTGCCGGTCGAGGTTGCCGGTGGGCTCGTCGGCCAGCACCAGCGGCGGCGACAGCACCAGCGCGCGGGCGATCGCCACGCGCTGCTGCATGCCGCCGGAGAGCTCGCCGGGGCGCTTGTGCATCGCCTCGCCCAGCCCGACGGCCTGCAGCAGGGCGCGGGCACGCTCCTGGGCGGCGCGGTCGACGCGACCCTCGCGCATCAGCACCGGCAGGGTGACGTTCTCCAGCGCCGAGAAGGCCGGCAGCAGGTGGTGGAACTGGAACACGAAGCCCAGCGTGCGGCGTCGGCGCAGCGTCAGCCCGGCGTCGTCCAGGCCGACCATCTCCTCGCCCTGGATGCGGTAGCTTCCGCTGCTCGGGCGCTCCAGCAGGCCGAGGATGTTCAGCAGCGTGCTCTTGCCCGAGCCCGAGGGGCCGATCAGCGCGGCGAACTCTCCGCGGCCCAGGGTCAGCGAGACGCCGTGCAGCACCTCGGCCTCGTTGGGCCGGCCGGGGTTGTAGCGCTTGCGCACCTGCGCCAGCGCGACCAGCGGGGCGGCGGACGGCGGGGTCGACAGGGTGGAGCTCACAGCCGGATCGCCTGCGCCGGGTCGAGTGCCGCCGCGCGCCGCGCCGGCGCCACCGCGGCGAGGATGCCGCAGACGGTGGCCAGCGCAGCGATGCGCAGCGCCAGGCCGGGCGCCAGCGCGATCTGGAACAGCGGCTGGCCGTCCGAGCCGCGCACGAAGGTCACGAAGGCCCACACCAGCGCGGCGGCCAGCAGCACGCCCAGCAGCGAGCCGAGCGCGCCGACCACCGCGCCCTGCAGCAGGAAGACGCGCAGCATCTGCCCCTGCGTGGCGCCCATGGCGCGCAGGATGCCGATCTCGCGCTGCTTCTGCACCACCGACACCACCAGCACGCTGGCGATGCCCAGCACCACCACGACCATCACCACGCCGCGGATCAGGCTGGTGCTGACCGACTGCGCGTTCAGCGCCGAGACCAGCTGGGCGTTGGCCTGCTGCCAGCTCTCCACCTGCAGCGGCAGCTCGTGCCGCAATCGGGCCGCCAGGTCCTGCGCGGCCCAGACGTCGAGCAGCGTCAGCTCCAGCACCGTGGCGCCGCCGGGCAGGCCGAGCAGGCTCTGCGCGGCACGCAGCGGCACGATGACGGTGCGGCGGTTCAGGTCGCGCACGCCCAGGTCGACCAGCGCGGTGACCCGCAGCGACTCGGTCACCGCCGCGCTGCCCGCGCCGGTGGCCACCGCGATGCGGTCGCCCACGCGCACCCCCAGGTCCTCGGCCAGGTCGCGCCCGAGCAGGGCCTCGCCCGGCCCGAGCCGGGCCTCGCCCGCCACCACCTTGCTGCGCAGGCCGACGATGCGGTCGTAGCGCTCCAGCTCCACGCCCATCAGCGCGATCGACTGCGCCGCCTCGCCGCGCAGCGCCAGCGCCGCGCCGGAGACCATCGGCGAGACGGCGGCCACCTCCGGGCGGGCCTCCAGCAGCGGCAGCAGGGCCTGCCAGTCGGAGATCGAGCGCAGCCGCTGGGCGCGCGGCTGCACCGTCGGCAGCGTGAGCACGCCGGAGGCCGGCGCACGCGCCGGACGGACCCGTTCGTCGGGGGCCTTCAGCGTCACATGGGCCTGCGCGCCCAGCGTCTTGGCCAGGGTGTTGGCCTGCAGGCCGCTGATCAGCGCCGAGATGTAGGCCACCACCGCGACGCCTGCGGCCACGCCGACGATGATCAGCAGCGTCTGCATGCGGCCCTCGCGCAGGAAGCGCAGGGCGACACGGCGTTCGAAACCGAGCCCGTTCCACATGGCAGCGGTCCGGGTCAGCGGCCCATGGCCTGGGTCAGCGCCGCCCCTGCGTCCTCGGCCCGGGCGCGCCGCACGGCGGCGGTGAGGGGGGTGAGTTCGGCACGCACCCGTGCCCCGGGCGGCGGGGCGGTGCCGGTCAGCACGATGTCGCCGGCGGACAGTCCGGCCAGCACTTCGGCCGCCTCCAGGGTGCGCAGGCCTAGCCGCACCTCGACCGCCTCGACGCGGCCGTCGCGCACGCGCCAGACCGTCGCGCGCGTGGCGTCCTGCGGCGCGTCCGGGCCGCCGGGCTCGGAGGCGGGGCTGCGCAGTGCTGTCAGCGGCAGCGCCAGCGCACGCTCGCGACGGGCGGTGTCCACCTCCACCGACAGCGTCATGTCCTCGCGCAGGAAGGCCGGCACCGGGGCCTCGACGCTCAGGCGCACCTCGATGGCGCCGCGCTGCGCGTCCACCAGCGGTGCGATGCGCTGCACCCGGGCGACGAAGCGCTGGCCGGGGAAGGCGTCGGCCCGCACCGCCGCGCGCTGGCCGACCTGCAGCTGTTCCAGGTGGCGCTCGTCGACCTGGGCCAGCAGCTCGCTCGGGCCGTCCAGCGCCAGTGCCAGCAGCGCCTTGCCCGGCTGCACGATCTGGCCGGGCTCGACCAGGCGGTCGAGCACCTGGGCGGCCGCCGGGGCGGCGACGACGGTCTGCGCCAGCCGGGCCCGCGCCGACTGCGTGGCCGCCCGGGCCAGCGCGAGCTGGGCCTGCGCCTGGGCGATGTCGCTGCCCTGGTCGGCGATCGCGCCGGCCTGGGCGCGCGCGGCGTCCTGCTGGGCCTGCGCCACCGCGACGGCACGCTGCGCGTCGTCCAGCCGGGCCGGGCTGAGGAAACCCTGGGCCACCAGCGCCTGGGTGCGGCCCAGCTCGGCCTGGGCGGCCCGCAGCACCGACTCGGCCTGGGCCACGCCCGCCTGGGCGGCGCTGCGGCCGGTGCTGCGCAGCCCGGCCAGGCGGGCTGCGGCCTGCTGCTCGCCGGCCTCGGCCTGGGCCAGCGCGGCGCGCAGCTCGTCGCTCTCGAGGCGCAGCAGCAGGTCGCCGGGCCGCACGCGTTCACCTTCGCGCACGCGCACCTCGACGACGCGGCCGGTCAGTGTGCTGCCCAGTTCCACGCGCGAGAGGGCGGCCACCCGGCCCGAGAACTGCAGCGTGCGCTGCAGCGTCGCCGGCTGCAGCTGCACCGCGGCGGCGACCGGAGCGCGCAGGCGCCAGAAGGCCAGGCCGGCCGCGAGGGTGGCGGCGGCGACGAGCAGGACGATCAGCGTGCGGCGGGACATGCGGACATTCTTGCATCGCCGCGGCCGGCTCGCCGGTGGGCGGCCGGTTCGGGCGCCGGCGGTGGTGGGCGTCAGCCCTGCTCCCGGTGGGCCAGCGCGCGGGCGATGCGCTGGCGGTTCACCCGGGCCTTGGGCACCGGGAAGTCGAACCAGGCGCGCACATCCTCGTCCAGCCCGATGCCGTGCATGAAGTTGTAGGCCGCCTTCTTCAGACCCACGCCCAGCGCGTCGTGGTCGACGCCGGTGGGGTCCACGAAGCCGATGTCGTTCTTGGCGAAGGTCACCGGCGGCAGCGGCTTCAGCGTGATGCCGTACTTGGCCGGCTCCAGCCCGACGGGCGAGTGCACCGTGCAGGCGAAGCGGTGGAAGAAGCCGGACTGGATGCAGCCTTCGGCAAAGAGCTGGCGCACGTATTCGAGGGCGTCCACCGTGTCCTGCACCGTCTGGGTCGGGAAGCCGTACATCAGGTAGGCGTGCACCAGGATGCCGGCCTCGGAGAAGGCCCGGGTCACGCGCGCCACCTGATCGACGGTGACGCCCTTGGCCATCAGCGCCAGCAGGCGATCGGAGGCGACCTCCAGCCCGCCGGACACCGCGATGCAGCCGCTGGCGGCGAGCTGCTGGCACAGCGCGGGGGTGAAGGTCTTCTCGAAGCGGATGTTGCCCCACCAGGAGATCGGCGCACTGCCCCGCTCGCCGCGGCGGATCAGCTCGGCCGACAGCGCCTTCAGCGCCTTGGGCGGCGCGGCTTCGTCGACGAAGTGGAAGCCCGTCTGCCCGGTCTCGGCGACGATGGCCTCGATGCGGTCGGCCAGCAGCTCGGCCGAGGCGCCCTCGTAGCGGCCGATGTAGTCCAGGCTGACGTCGCAGAAGCTGCACTTCTTCCAGTAGCAGCCCTGCGCGACGGTGAGCTTGTTCCAGCGCCCGTCGCTCCAGAGCCGGTGCATCGGGTTGAGCAGGTCCAGCAGCGAGAGGTAGCGCGCCAGCGGCAGCCCGTCCCAGGTGGGCGTGCCCACCTCGGCGAAGGCGATGTCCGGCTCGGCCAGGTTGACGTAGCGGACGGCGCCCTCGGCGTCGCGCCGGAAGGTGCGCACCAGCCGGCTCGGGCCGCGCTCGCCGCGCAGGTGCTCCAGCAGCGCCAGCAGCGGGCGCTCGCCGGCGTCCAGCGTGACGTAGTCGAAGAAGTCGAACACCCGCGGCTCGGCCAGCTCGCGCAGTTCGGTGTTGACGAAGCCGCCGCCCAGCACGGTGACGATCGCCGGGTCCTGGGCCTTGATGGCCTGGGCGATGCGAAAGGCCGCGTAGACCGAGCCGGGGAAGGGCACCGACAGCAGCACGACACTCGGGCGGTGGCGCGCCAGCGCCTCCAGCGTGAGGTCGCGCAGCAGGTCGTCGACCAGCGTCGGCGGCGCGGCCAGGGCCTGCGCCAGCGGCTCGAAGGTCGGCTGGCTCATCGCCAGCGATTCGGCGTAGCGCACGAACTCGAAGCGGGGGTCCACCGCCTCGCGCAGCACGTCGGCCAGGTCGTTCAGGTAGAGCGTGGCGTAGTGGCGGGCGCGGTCCTGCGTGCCCAGCGCGCCGAAGGCCCAGGCCATCGGGTCGCCACCCCCATCGTCACCGGAGGCATCGGCGTAGGCCTCCAGCGCGTCGAAGCGCGGGCCCTCGGGCAGCAGGTCGCGCGCGACGATGCGGTGCATCAGCGTCGAGTCGCGCCCCTGCAGGAAGGCGATCACCGGGCCGATCGTGCGGCGGTACGCGGCGAAGTGCTCGAGGAAGCCCGCCAGCCGTGGCGAGCGCTGCGCCACCGGCACGGCCTCGGCGCGCGCGCGCACCGCATCCAGCCCGGCGGGCGTGAACAGCCGCAGGATCAGCGCCAGCGCCAAGTCCTCCTGCACCGCGTCGATGCCACGCGAGCGCAGGAAGCCGGTGAGGTAGGCGGTGGACGGGTAGGGCGTGTTCAACTGCGTCATCGGCGGGATGACGCTGAGCACGCGTTGGGGGCTCATGTCAGTACCGCTCGGCCGCCCGAAGGTGCTGACGCGCCCCCTCGGGGGGCAGCGAACGGAGTGAGCGTGGGGGTCGGCTCATGTCAGGCGGTCACTGCAGCCGTGCAAGGTGCCGGGCGATCTGCGTGCGCACCTGCGCTGGCGCGGTGCCGCCCAGCGTGTTGCGCGCGTTGAGCGAGCCGGCCAGGGTCAGCGCCTCGCTGACGTCGGCGCCGATGCGCGCGTCGTAGCCCTGCAGCGTGGCCAGCGGCAGCTCGGCCAGGTCCTGGCCCAGCGCGATGGCGTCCTTGACCGCGTGGGCCACCACCTCGTGCGCGTCGCGGAAGGGCAGGCCCTTCTTCACCAGGTAGTCGGCCAGGTCGGTGGCGGTGGCGTAGCCCTTGAGCGCGGCGCGTTCCATCGCGTCGGCCTTGACGGTCAGGCCGCCGGAGCGGGAACCATCGGCCGCCACCTCGCCGCCGATCATCTCGGCCATGATGCGCAGCGTGTCCTTGACCGTGTCGACGGTGTCGAACAGCGGCTCCTTGTCTTCCTGGTTGTCCTTGTTGTAGGCCAGCGGCTGGCCCTTCATCAGGGTGATCAGGCCCATCAGGTGGCCGACCACGCGGCCGGATTTGCCGCGCGCGAGCTCGGCCACGTCCGGGTTGCGCTTCTGCGGCATGATCGACGAGCCGGTGCAGTAGCGGTCGCTGAGGTTGATGAAGCCGAAGTTCTGGCTCATCCAGACCACGATCTCCTCGGCCAGGCGCGAGACGTGGATCATCACCAGCGAGGCGAAGCTGGTGAACTCGATCGCGAAGTCGCGGTCGCTCACCGCGTCCAGGCTGTTCTGGCAGACCGCTTCAAAACCCAGCGTCCTGGCCACGCGCTCGCGGTCCAGCGGGTAGCTGGTGCCGGCCAGCGCGGCCGAGCCCAGCGGCAGGCGGTTCACGCGGCGGCGCAGGTCGGCCAGGCGCTCGGCGTCGCGGGCGAACATCTCGACGTAGGCCAGCAGGTGGTGCGCGAAGCTCACCGGCTGCGCGACCTGCAGGTGCGTGAAGCCGGGCAGGATCACGTCGACGTTCTTCTCGGCCACCGCCACCAGCGAGCGCTGCATGTCGGTGAGCAGCAGGGCGATCTGGTCGATCTCGCCGCGCAGCCACAGGCGCACGTCGGTGGCGACCTGGTCGTTGCGCGAGCGCCCGGTGTGCAGGCGCTTGCCCGCGTCGCCCACCAGCGTGGTCAGGCGCGCCTCGATGTTCAGGTGCACGTCCTCCAGGTCGAGCTTCCACTCGAACGTGCCGGCCTCGATCTCGCTGCGGATGGTCGCCATGCCGCGCTGGATGTCGGCCAGGTCCTGCGCGCTGATGATGCCCTGCGCGGCCAGCATCTCGGCGTGGGCCAGCGAGCCCTCGATGTCGGCCTGCCAGAGGCGCTTGTCGAAGAAGACGCTCGCCGTGTAGCGCTTGACGAGCTCGCTCATGGGCTCGGAGAACAGGGCGGACCAGGCTTGCGCCTTCTTGTCGAGTGGGTGGGTGCTCATAATGCCGCGGATTGTAGAGATCGACCTGTGAACCCGCCCCCGCGAGCGATCCTTCCCCCGCGTGCAGCGGCCGCCCTGCGGGGCTGGCCGTCGGCACAGGTCTGCCAGGGCGGCGTGCTGCTGCGCACGCTGCTGCTCGTGCACGCCGTGCTGGCGCTGGGCCTGCTGGGGGGCAGCCGCGACCTGGCCGACTGGAGCCTGCGCCTGTCGCTGGCGGTGCTGGCGGTGCTGCCGGCCACGCTGATCTGGCTGGCCGGGCTGTGCGCGGGCTGGGAGCGGCTGCGCGCCTGGCCGGAGGGGCTGCGCTGGCTGGCTCAGGCGGGCTGGGGGGCGGCTTGCGGCCTGGGAGCTGCCGCGGTGGCCCGCACGGTCGAGCGTGCGCTGGCCACCGGCCTGCCCGAGCCGCTCGCCCTGCCCGCGCTGCTGGCCTGGCCGGTGGGCGCGGCGGCGCTGGCGCTGGCGGTGGGTTACTGGCTGCTGCTGCGTGAGCGCCTGCGCGTGCCGGCGGCCACCCAGGCACGACTGGCCGAGTTGCAGTCGCGCATCCGGCCGCACTTCCTGTTCAACGCGCTCAACAGCGCCATCGCGCTGGTGCGCGTCGACCCGGAACGGGCCGAGGGCGTGCTGGAGGACCTGGCCGAGCTGTTCCGCGCCGCGCTGGTCAGCGGCGGCGACCAGGTCAGCCTGGGCCAGGAGATCGAGCTGGCGCGGCGCTACCTGGCCATCGAGCAGGTGCGCTTCGGCGACCGGCTGCGCGTGCAGTGGGCCCTGGAGCCGGCGGCGGAGCCGGCCAGCGTGCCTTCGCTGCTGCTGCAGCCGCTGGTGGAGAACGCGGTGCGCCACGGCGTCGAGCCGGCGCCCGAGGGCGGCGAGCTGCTCATCCGCACCCAGGTGCACCGCGGCCAGGCGCTGGTGTCGATCACCAACACGGTGCCGGCCGGGCCGGCACGGGCCGGCGGCCACGGCATCGCGCTGCGCAACGTGCGCGAGCGGCTGGCGCTGCTGCACGATGTGACGATGCGCTTCGAGGCCGGCCCGGTCGAGGGCGGACGCTACCGCGTGCGCATCGCCGTGCCCCTGGTGGCGCAGCGCGCGGGTTGAACCGGGGCGGAGGGGGAGTGCGATGGCATTGCGGGTGCTGATCGTCGACGATGAGGAGCTGGCCCGGCTGCGGTTGAGGACGCTGCTGGCCGACTGCGTGAGCCCGGCGGTGCAGGTGGTCGGCGAGGCGGGCAGTGCCGCCGCCGCCCTCCAGTGGCTGGCCGGCCAGCGCGCCGACGTGCTGCTGCTGGACATCCACATGCCCGGGCTGGACGGGCTGCAGCTGGCACAGCGCCTGCGCAGCCAGCCCAGGCGGCCGGCGCTGATCTTCGTGACGGCGCACCCGGAGCACGCGCTGGCGGCCTTCGAGGTGCAGGCGATCGACTACCTGACCAAGCCGGTGCGGCGGGCCCGCCTGCAGGAGGCGCTCGAGCGCGCAGCGCAGTGGCTGCAGCGCGAGGCGCCGGCCTCGGGTTTCGGCGCGCTGGGGCAGCCGGGCCTGCTCCCGGAGGTTGCGACCGCTGCGGCGGAGCAGCCGGTCATCGTCGTGCACGACCGCGGCGAGCGGCTGCGCGTGCCGCTGGCGCAGGTGCTCTACCTGAAGGCCGAAGCCAAGTACGTGCTGCTGCGCACCGCCCAGCGCAGCTACCTGCTCGACGAGCCGCTGGCCGAGCTCGAGCAGCGCCTGGACGGCGGTTTCCTGCGCGTGCACCGCAACGCCCTGGTCGCGCTGGCGGCGGTGCGCTCGCTGGAGCGCCGCACCGTGGCCGACGCCCCGGCCACCGGCTTCGACGGCGAGGCCGGCGGCGACGCGGCGGGCTGGGCGGTGCACATTCCCGCCACCGATGAGTGGCTGGCGGTGTCGCGCCGGCAGCTTCGCGCGGTGCGCGCGGCGCTGGAGCAGGGCTGAGCGGCGATCAGTCCGCCGTGGCGGCGTCCGGGTTCGGCACGGCCGGGGCGGGTGCCGCGTGCCGCTTGCGCCATGCGTCGCGTGCCCCCTTCACCAGCCGGCTGAGCCGGTACAGCCCCTCGTGGTAGGCCGGCAGGTTCAGGCCCTGCAGGCGGTAGGTGCGCCGCTCCACCGGGTACCAGGAGGCCAGGGCGCGGCGCTGCGCGAGCGGCTCGTCCATGCCCAGGGCATCGGATTCGACGCAATCGCTGCCGAAGAGCTGGCGCACGGCCATCATGCGCAGATAGGTGCCGGGAGAGTACTTGTGGAAGTCCGGGTCGTAGGCCCAGTGGCGCTCGAACATGACCGGCCCCTGGCGCAGCCGCACCAGGCCGGCGATGTCACGCCCGTGGCCGCGCAGCAGCCAGACCGAAGCGCTGCCGCGCCGCGCCAGCGTCACCAGCATTTCGCGCAGAAAGACCTGCTTGCGGGGATCGGACCACAGCTCCACGCCCGCCCGGGCCTTCCAGCTGCGTGCCTCGATCGCCAGGTAGCGTGTGCAGGCCGCGTCGATGCCGGCCGCATCGTCGATCACCTCGATGCGCAGATCGGGACAGGCCTTCTCCAGTTGCCGCTCGGCGCGGCGGAAGCTCTGCCGGGTCGGTCCGGAGCGGGCCTGGAAGTAATCCTCCCAGCGGCCCTGGATCGGCAGGGTGCCGGCCCAGGTCGCCGGGTGGATTTCCGTGCGCACGCCGGCAGCCCGGCACAGCGCCTGCCCTGCAGGGCTCAACGGCCAGGCGCCTTCGTCGATCTCCTGCAGGTCGAGCAACTGCCAGCGCGATCGCACCTCCAGCAGGGTCTGCAGGGCCAGCCGCCAGGCCAGATCGGGGTCGAGGGTCGTGACGATGCCGGGCCGGTCCCCGGCCAGCAGGCCCATGTGGTAGAGCCGCCGCACCGGCAGGCCGAGGTAGCGGGTCGACTCGGCCACCAGGGGAAGCAGGCCGACCAGCTGGTCGGCCTCGCGCAGCACGACGAACCAGGCCTCCTCACGTTCGTGGTGCAGGCATCGCCAGGCCGTTTCGACGAAGTCGGGTGCCAGGAAGACGCTCGGCCGGGCCATGCGCTCGACGGCCGCCTGCCATTGGGCATGCAGCGCCTCGAAGTGCTGCGCACCGACCAGCAGGGTGGCCGTGCAGCCGCCGGCCTGGGCGCTCACCTGCGGCGACACGAGCAGGGGGGCGAGACCGCTGGCAGGCAGGTGCAGGGTGGTCGGCATGGTCGGCGTGGGCTTCGACGGTCCGGATTCGGACCCCCTCGCGTGAAATTTAACCATGCCGCCTTAAGCCTGCCTTTACCGTCGACCTGGGGGATTCCCCCTGGTTTCGAGGGGGGCGGCCGGCAGCGCTCAGGCGCGCAGTGCGGCCATCAGCGGCTCGACCTGCGGCCCGTTGCAGCGCTGGTACAGGTCGGACAGGCTGATCTGGCTGTCCTGGAAGCGGTTCAGGGCCGCATGCACGGCGCTCAGCTCCTGCTGGCAGTGCGGATACAGCACTTCGCCGCTGCGGGCCAGCACGCGGGCGGCCGTCTGGCGCGGCCCGGCGGCCACGGCCTGGGCGCGGTCCAGGCCGCTGCCGTCCGCGGCGATCAGGCCGGCGGCCTGCAGCTCGCTGCGGATCTGCGGCGCGTCGTGCTCGTCCATCAGCGCCACCAGCACGCGGATCATGTTGTTCAGCAGCTCCCGGCCTTCGGCGCCGCGGCCCAGCGATACGGTGAAGTGCGACAGCGCGTCCTCGACCCACTCGCGTTCCTGCGCGGAGCACAGCTCGGGATGGTCGTGCAGCAGGATCAGGGCCTGCGAGCACAGGGCCTGGTGCAGCTTGATCATCAGCTCCAGCTTGGACGAGGCGTAGACGTAGGCATAGAAGCCGTCCCAGTCGTCGACACTGTTGAAAACGCGCAACGCTTCGGGCGACTTCAGCTCGCCCTTGAAGGAGCCGTTCCAGACCACATCGGCGAACTGGATGATCAACTTCTTGCTGCCCGCGCAGCCGCGCGTGCCGTCGTTGGAGATCAGCGAGCGCGAGCTGTCGGCCAGTTCGTACAGCTCCTCGGCGCTCTTCGGCTCCGGATCCAGCGGGATCAGGCTGCCCATCTCCATCAGCGCGCGCACCACCATGAAGGGGCCCACGCCCAGCGTGAAGAAGGCCGTCTCCAGCGGCGCCAGCGAGCCGCTCTCGATGCGGTTGTCGCGGCGCCGGGCGTGGAAGGCGGTCAGCGCCGCGCCCATCTTCGAGAACACGTAGCTCTGCAGCAGGTTCATGCGCTCGCCCTGGAGCCCGCGGCGCTGCATGTAGTGGTTGCGCAGCAGCGTGGCCAGCTGGATCGCGTTCTGGATCTCGGCCAGCACATGGCGCGACGCGGTGATGTTGGTCAGCAGGCCGTAGCGGGTGCCCTCGAACTTGCAGGGGCGGAATTCGGTGTCGATGACGACCTTGTAGCGCTCCGGGGCCGTGTTGGCCTCGCCGATCTGCCGGCCATCCTTCGAGAAGAACGACGAGATGCCCAGCCACACGTCGTAGTCGAACTCCATGTTCGGCCGGTGATAGGGCGGCGGGTGCAGGGCCGAGTAGGCCTTGACGGCGATCGGGTTGATCTTCGGCGAGTAGTACGCCGATTTGACGAGCGACTTGAGGGGGTTGTTCATGACACGAACTCCTGACGGCATCGAATTCGACAAGCGGCGAACCACATTCGCCGGGCGGCCGCGCGCCGGGCGGGCGCTGCGAAGGCCGGGATCGTCGGCCGCGCATCATCGTGGCAAAGCGCCACGGCGGGCCTGACGACGGTGGCGCAAGGTGCCGGAAACTGCGCAGGATGTGGCCCGCATCCGGCAGATTCCGCGGGGCGTTTGACAGGGATCAACCGCGGTTCAGGCGTCACGGGCGGGTCGGCGGCGTGCGTACACCAGGCGGTTGAACCACCAGCGCTGGCCCGCATCGGCGCTGTGCACCTCCAGCCCCAGATCGCGCAGTCGCGCGCAGAAGGCCTCCACGCGGGGCAGGTCCCGCGCGGGCGAGACGATGGGGCCGTTGAAGACCAGCGCGCCGCCGGGGGCGAGCAGGGTGATCAGGCGCTGCAGCTGGGCATCGGCGCAGGCCGGGTCCGACATCGTCGGCAGGCACATGGCGTCCTCGACGATCACGTCGAAGCGCTCCGGCTGAGCGGCCAGGTGCTCGCACAGTTCCTGGGCGTCCCCGCTGCGGATGGTCAGGTTCGCCAGGCTGTCGATGTCGAAGTGCTGCCGGGCCACCTCCACGATGACCGGATCGAGCTCGAGCACGGTGATGGACTGCGGCTGCAGCTCCCGGGCCAGCACCCGCAGCCCGGTGCCGCCGCCGAGGCCGCACATCAGCAGCCGGGGTTGCGTGCGGACCGGAAACGGAATGCGGTGCAGGCTGCCCCAGTACTCGCGGTACAGCTCGGCGTCGTTGCCTGCGGTGATGCCGAAGGAGTGGCAGCGTTCGTCGAGCAGCAGCAGCCGTTCCCGACCCCGGTCGACCACTTTCACCTCGCCGTTGATGGCCGAGTGCGCGACGTGGCGCACCTGCCGCCGGCACAGCAGCCGCCGGGCGTCGCGCACATGCAGGTTGCGCGAGACGGCGTAGCGGGCGACGCGGCCCAGGTAATCGGCGGCCCTGTCCAGCCACATGTGCATCTCCCGGAGATCGGTTCGTCGGCCCGCTGCGACATGCCCTGCGAGCCTGCGGCGATTCTCGGCAGGCAGAGTCGGCCTGCGTGCCGCCGTGCCGGGCCGGGGCGCGCCGCAGTGAACAATGCCGCACGGATCCCTCCCCGGAATCGGGGGGTGTGCAGGGGCCGACATTCCGCAGGACTGCACGATCGGCCGCCGCGGCGCGGGTGCCACCGCCTGCGCGGCCCCGCCGGTTGGTGCAGCATCGCGGCCGGGCCAGGATCTCCGCGGGGCGGCGATCCGGATAACGCTATTGGGGGTCAGGCCGGGATGTCTCGAACGGAGTTCAGTGTGTCGATGCCCGCGCGGCCGGAGGATCTGGAGATCCTGCGGGACGAGTGGAACGCGCTCGCTGCGCATCAGCGCAGCCCCACGCATCGGGTCGAGTGGGCGCAGGCCAGCCTGGAATCGCTCTGGCGGCCTGACAGCGGGCCGGTGCGGCTGTTCCAGCTGCGTCGGGACGGGCGCCTGACGGCGCTGGCGCTGCTGCGCGAGCGTCGCGAGTGGGCCTCGGTGTACCTGGAGGACCTCGGTACGCGGGAAATGCAGGAGCCCACCGATCTGCTCTACGCCTCGCGCGAGGATCTGCGCCTGCTGCTCGACGGCCTGGTCGCCACGGGCTGGCCCATCGTGCTGTGCCGGCTTCCGGCGCAGTCGCTGGTGCCCGAGGTGCTGGCCGAATGCCTGCAGGGCCGGGGAAAGATGCGCCGGATCGAGGGGCGGACCTATCCGAGCGTCGACCTGCGGGCCTTCCCCGAAGGGGAGCTCAATGCCGGCCGTCGTTCCGACCTGCGCCGCATGCGCCGGCGTGCCGAGAAGCAGGGGCAGGTGCGCGTCGAGCTCGGCTGCCCCGCCGTGGAGGAGGTGCCGCGCCTGCTCGAGCTGGCCGTCGAGATCGAGTCGCGCAGCTGGAAGCTCGAGACGCCGCATGCTCTGAAGCACAACCCCAAGACCCTCGGCTTCCTGCGCCGGCTGCTGCCGCGCGCGGCTGCCTCGGGCATCCTGCGGCTGGCCTTCATGTACCTCGACGAGCGGCCGGTGGCCATGCAGATCGCCGTCGAGACCGGAGGCGGCTACTGGCTGCTGAAGATCGGCTACGACGCCGAACTCGGTGCGATGGCCCCGGGTCAGCTGCTGATGTGGGACACGCTGCGGGCCTGCGCCGCGGCCGGCCTGAGCAGCTATGAGCTCTGGGGCCACTCGGACGAATGGACCCGCATGTGGACCCGCCAGGAGCTGGCCAGCACCTGTGTCGAAGCCTACCCGGCCAGTCTGCGCAGCGCCCGACGCCTGGCGGCCATGGCGCTGCGCAAGGTCGTCTGGGTGGCCCGGGCCCGGCTGACCGGTCGGCGCGACGAGATCTGAGCCAGCCTGCCCGGCCGGCGAACGGCCTCGTCCAGGCACCCGGCATGCTCACCGGACGAGCCCGCTGCCCCGGTCGCGGCCCGTGTGCGGTCCTGCAGACGGCGGGTGCCGGGCAGGTCCCGACAAATGTGCCGAAGCTGCACCAATTGAACGGATTCTGGCGTCCATCCACGGGGGCGCAGCCGTGCCGTCGACGAAGGCGGTTAGCATCGCAGGCTGCATGGCGGCGCTGTTGCGGCTGCTGTCCCGTCGCTCCGACCGTCCTTCCACCCGTCGCGTGAGTCTGCTCTCTTCCTTTGTCCGGCATACCCGGAATTACTCTCTGGCGAGCGCGCTGGTCATGGTGGCGGGATTGATTTCCTTTCCCATTCTCACACGCTGGCTGCCGGTGGCCGACTACGGGGTCATGAGCCTGGTGTCTTCGTCGCTGGGTTTCGCGGTGGCACTGGGCAAGCTGGGCATGCAACACGCCGCGCTGCGCTTCTACAGCGAGGTGCGTGCCGGCCGGCATGCCGGCGTGGATGTGCAGCAGTTCGCGGCCACCGTCCTGTACGGCATGGGCGGACTCGGGCTGCTGGCCGGCGGGCTCTGGCTGCTGGCGGCCTGGATGTTGCCCGACGGGCTCTGGGACGATCCCCGCATGCCCTGGCTGATGGCCATGACCGCGGTGCTGGTGCCGCTGCGCGTGGTCGATTCCGCGCTGGGCAACCTGCTCAAGGCGCAGGAGCGCAGCGGCCTGCTGGCGATCATCGGCGTGCTCAAGCGCTATGTCAGCCTGGCCGCCATCCTGTCGGCGGTGATCCTGATCGCGCCGACGGTCTGGAGCTTCTTCGGCGCCACCGTCGCGGTCGAGATCCTGGCCTGCACGCTGGCGCTGTGGTGGGTGTTCCGCGCGGACTGGCCGCGCTGGCGCGACCGCTCGCCGACCCTGTTCAAGGCCATGGTGATCTTCGCCATCCCGATGACCGGCTTCGAGCTGTCCTCGCTGGTGATGCAGATGGGGGACCGCTATGTGCTGCAGGCCCTGCTCGGGGCCGAGGCGGTGGGGCTGTACTCGGCGGCCTACAACCTGTCGGACTACGTGAAGCTGGCGCTGTTCAGTGCGATGGCCTCCGCGGCGCTGCCGATGTGCGTGCGGCTGGCCGAGCTGGAGGGCACGGCCGCGGTCGAGGCCTTCCTGGTCACCTTCACCCGCACCTTCCTGCTCGTCGGCCTGGGCGTGGTGGCGGCGATGGCGGCGGTGGGCTCGGACCTGATGGCGGTGCTGGCCTCGGCCAAGTACCAGAGCGCGGCGGTGGTGATCCCCTGGGTGATGCTCGGCATGCTGTTCGAGGCCTACATCGTGATCGCCGGCGTCGGCCTGTACCTGCGCAAGCGCTCGATCGTGACGATGGGCATGGTCGCCGGCGGTGCGCTGCTGAACGTGCTGCTCAATCTGGCCCTGGTGCCGCGCCTGGGCATCGAAGGCTCGGGCATCGCCAACCTGTGCAGCTACGCCACGGTCGTGACCATCGCCCTGTTCGCCACCCGGCGCACGCTGCGCCCGCCGCCCTTCCTGCGCGACTTCGTCAAGTTCGGGGGGCTGGCCCTGGTGGCCTGGCTGGCCGCGCGCGAGATCCAGGTGGCCTGGCCCTGGCTGGCGCTGCTGCTGCGCGGCTCGGCGGCGGTGGCCCTGTATGCCCTGCTGGCCTGCGCCTTCGATCGGCGCGCCCGCGAACTGCTGCGCCAGGGCTGGTCCCGCCTACGCTTCAGGAAGGTCTGACGGATGACGATCCTCGTGTTCAAGAGCACCGTGCTGATGTATCACGCCATTCCCGCGGACGCGGCGGATCCGGCCGGCGCCGACCCCCACTACAGCGTCTCGCGCGCTCGCTTCGGCGAGCAGCTGCGGCTGCTGGCCGACTGCGGGCTGCGCCCGACCAGCGTGCGGGCCATGCTCGATGCCCACGGGCTGGGGCACGATCTGCGCCGCTGCGTGGGCATCACCTTCGACGACGGCCACCGCAGCAACCACGAGGCCGCGGCCATGCTGCGCGAGGTGGGCGGCTCGGCCGACTTCTTCGTCAACCCGTCGACCGTGGGCAGCGGCAACTTCTGCAGCTGGGCGCAGCTGCGCGAGATGGCCGACTGGGGCATGTCGATCCAGTCGCATGGCCAGCATCACCGCTTCCTCGACGACCTGCCCGCCGCCGAGGTGGAGATGGAGCTGGCCCGCTCGAAGGAAATCATCGAGCAGGAACTGGGGCGGGCGGTGACTCTGTTCGCCCCGCCGGGCGGGCGGCAGTCGGCCGATCTCGAAGCGGTGGCGCTGCGGCTGGGCTACGAGCGCATCTGCTCGTCCCGGGTGGGCCTGTGGGGCGACGGCGGCGGTGGCATGTACGAGGTCCCCCGTCTGGCCGTGCTGGCGGGCACCAGCCAGGCGCAGCTGCGCCGCTGGGTCACCCAGGCCCCGCTCGAGATGGCCTGGCAACGCAGCCGCTACGGCGCGCTGCGGCGGGCCAAGCGCATGCTCGGCAACGGCGCCTACGTGCGTCTGCGCGGCGCCCTGCTGGGCGAGCGGGCCCGTTGAGCCGGGGGTGGTCGCGATGACCTGGGCCCATGTCGTGTTCTGGAGCGCGCTGGCGCTGCTGTTCTACACCTATGCCGGCTATCCGATCCTGCTGGCGCTGCGCGCCCGCGGGGGCGGGCGCCCGCCACAACGCCGCGAAGGCTGGCTGCCCACCGTCACCGTCCTGGTCGTGGTGCACAACGAGGCGGCGCGCATCGCCGCCAAGCTCGACAGCTGCCTGGCGCAGGACTACCCGCGCGACCGGCTGCGCGTGCTGGTGGTCTCCGACGGCTCCACCGATGCCACCGCCGAGGTGGTGGCCGGCTATGCCTCGCGCAACGTGCGCTGGCTGCCCTGCGCGCAGCGGCGCGGCAAGGCGGCCTGCCTGAACGACGGCGTGGCCGCCTGCGAGGACGAGGTGATCGTCTTCACCGACGCGCGCCAGCGGCTGTCCACCGACGCGGTGTCGCGCCTGGTGGCGGTGCTGTCGGACCCCGCCTTCGGCGCGGTGTCGGGCGAGCTGGTGTTCGTCAAGGACGAGGCCAGCGCCTTCGGCGAAGGCGTGGACGCCTACTGGCGCTACGAGAAGTTCATCCGCCGCCACGAGGCCCTGCTGGGGTCGGTGGTGGGCGTCACCGGGGCGCTGTACGCGCTGCGGCGCGACTGCTTCCGGCCGATTCCGCCGCAGACCATCCTGGACGACGTGGCCATCCCCATGCAGGTGGTGATGCAGGGCCGCCGGGTCGGCTTCGAGCCCGGCGCCATCGCCTTCGACCGGCCGGCGCGCGACGTGGGGCAGGAGCGCGCCCGCAAGGTGCGCACCCTGGCGGGCAACTTCCAGCTGCTGCAGCTCTTCCCGGCGCTGCTGTTGCCGTGGCGCAATCCGCTCTTCGGCGCGTTGGTCTCGCACAAATTGTTGCGTCTGCTGGCGCCCTGGGCGATGCTCGCGGCGCTGCTGGCGCATGCCGTGCTGGCCTGGTCCGGCAGCCCCTTCTTCATGGCGTTGTGGGTGTTGCACGTGGGCGCCTACGTGCTGGGCCTGCTCGGGGCGGTGCCGGGGCTGGGCGATCGGGTGAAGCTGGTGCGCATCGCGCATGCCTTCCTGGTGCTCAACTGGTTCGCCGTGCTGGGCCTGCGCGAGTTCCTGGTGAACCGCCAGGCGCACCTGTGGAAGGTGAACACGATCTCGGCCGGTCCGGGCTCGACCTCCTGAAAGGCCGCCGATGCGCGTGGTGTATTTCGTTTCGCTGTTTCCCTGCTGGTCGGAGACCTTCATCGTGCGCGAGATCCTCGCGCTGATGCGGCGCGGCGTGGAGGTGCGCATCGTCTCGCTCAAGCCGCCCTCCGAGAGCCTGGTGCAGTCCGACGCCCAGGGGCTGCTCGACCGCGTCTTCTACCCGGTGTCGCCTGCGCGCAACGCCTGGCGGGTGGCGAAGGCCTGTCTGACCCACCCGCTGCGCGAGGCGCGCAGCCTGATCGAGCTGCTGCGCCACCTGGGCGGCCGTCCCGAGTCGCTGGCCAAGTCGCTGGTGGTGTGGTGGCGCACGCTGGGGCTGGTCGACGAGCTGCGCGACTGGGCGCCGCAGCACCTGCACGCGCACTGGGCCACCTACCCGTCGACCTCGGCGATGTGGATGGCCGAGCGGCTGGGCCTGCCGTTCTCCTTCACCGCCCACGCGCACGACATCTTCCTGGAGGACCAGCTGCTCGGCCCGAAGCTGGCCCGCGCGCGCTTCGCGGTGACCATCTCCGACTTCAACCGGCGCTTCCTGGCGCGCGAGCGCGGCCATGCGGCGGCCCTGGGCATGCATGTGATCCACTGCGGCGTGTCGCCGCAGGGCTTTGCCTTCCAGCCCGAGGGCCGCGAGCCCCGGCTGGTGATGGCGGTGGGCCGCCTCGACGAGATCAAGGGCTTCCCCGACCTGATCGAGGCCTGCGGCCTGCTGCAGCAGCGTGGCGTGGACTTCCGCTGCGAGATCATCGGCGAGGGTCCGCTGCGCGGCCGCCTCGAGGCGGCCATCGCCCGCCTGGGCCTGCAGGACCGCGTGCGGCTGCTCGGCGCACGGCAGCAGGAGGAAGTGCGGGCCCTGCTGTACCGCGCCAGCGTCTTCGTGCTGCCCTCGGTGGTCACCGACAGCGGCGACCGTGACGGCATTCCGGTGGCGCTGATGGAGGCCATGGCCGCCGGTCTGCCGGTGGTGTCGACGCAGGTCTCGGGCATTCCCGAGCTGGTCATCGACGACGACACCGGCCTGACCGCGCCGGAGCACGACCCGGCCCTGCTGGCCTCGCGCATCGAGCGGCTGCTGGCCGATCCGGCGCTGGGCCAGCGGCTGGCCCGGCGCGCGCGGGCGCTGGTGCAGGCACAGTTCGACATCGACCTCGAGGCGGGCAAGCTGCATGACGCGCTCCAGCGTTGAACCGGCGGCGCCCGCCGCTGCCCTGCGCGTGGCCATCGTCACCGACGAGATGGAGGTGGGCGGCACGCAGCGGCAGATCGTGCACCTGGCACGCGGGCTGCGCCGGCGTGGGCACACGGTGACGGTGCTGTACTTCCGCGAGCGCTCCTTTCTGGTCGACGAGCTCGAACAGGCGGGCGTGGCCTGCGTGGAGGTGCCCAAGCGCGGCAAGCTCGATCCCGGCTTCGTGCTGCGCCTGGCGGCCGAAATGCGCCGACTCGCGCCGGACGTGATCCACGCCTTCGCCTTTTCCGGCGAGCTCTGGAGCGCGGTGGCGCACCTGCGCCTGGGTGGCGCGGCGCAGCCGGTGCTGGTCAGCTCGGTGCGCGGCCTGTACGAGTGGTACCGGCCCTGGCAGTGGCGGCTCAAGCGCTGGGTGGCCTCGCGCAGTGCGCATGTGGTGTCCAACTCGCGCGAGGCGGGCCGGTATGCCTGCCGGCAGATGGGCCTGCCCGAGTCGGCCGTCGAAGTCGTCTACAACGGCGCCGAGGTGCCCGACGCGGCCCGGCTGGCGGCCGACCGGCCGGTGCTGCGCGCCGCCCTCGGCCTGGCCGACGACGCGGTGGCCGTGCTCTTCGTCGGCCGCCTGGTGGCGCTGAAGAACGTGCCGCTGCTGCTGCAGGCCGTGGCGCAGCTGGGCGCGCAGGCCGCGGCGGTCCGCCTGCTCGTGGCCGGTGACGGCCCGGAGCGCGCGGCCATCGAGGCTGCGGTGGCGCAGCTCGGCCTGGCCGGGCGCGTGCAGATGCTCGGCCAGCGCGACGACGTGGCCGCGCTGATGGCCGCGGCCGACATCGTCGTGCTGCCCTCGCTGCGCGAGGGCCTGTCGAACGTGATCCTCGAGGGCATGATGAGCGGCCGCCCGGTGGTGGCCTCCCGCGTGGGCGGCAGCGTCGAGCTGATCGACGACGGCCTGAGCGGCTGCCTGTTCACCTCCGGCGACGCGGCGGGCCTGGCGGCCCACCTGGCGCGCCTGGTCGGCGACGCCGCACTGCGCGAGCGGCTCGGTGCGCAGGCGCGTGCGCAGGCCGTGGCGCGCTTCGGCATGGCGGCGATGGTGCAGGCCTACGAGCGCCTGTACGCCGACGCCGTCGGACGCAATCGCCCGCCCGCGGCGCGCCTTCGCCCCGCCTCCAAGACTCCCTGACAATCCCTGCCTTGCCAGAAAGAAGACCGATGTCCGCTCCCCTCGGCGATTTCGTCCTGATCCAATCCGACCATGGCATGCCCGAGGCGCCCCGCCTGGACGACCTGGCGCGCTGGCCGCAGTGGCGCGGGGCGCCCGCCCAGGTGATGCGCCGCGACCTCGCCCCCGGCCTGCGGCTGTGGACCCGCGGCGAGTTCGCGCTGCGCGACGAGGCCGGCGTGGGCGGTCTGGGCCTGATGATCGCCCCGTCGACGCCCGGCTGCACGCAGCGGGCCGAGGAGCTGCTGGCCGGCTGGGTGGCCGGCCGGCAGACCGGCGAGAAGGCGCTGCGCGGGCGCTACGTCTTCCTGCTCTGGGACGGCCCGGCGCGGCGGGTGGTGGCCTGCACCGACGCCTTCCGCACCCACCCGGTCTACCACCTGCGCGTGGGCGGCACGCTGGTCGTCGCCAGCGACCTGCGCCTGGCGCTGGCCGCCGGCCTGCTCGAGGCGCGCGTGGACCTGGCCTCGGTCTACCACTACCTGAACTTCTCCTACATCCCGGCGCCGCACAGCGCCATCCAGGGCGTCTCCAAGCTGCCGGCGGGCAGCCTGCTGGAATCCGCCGGCGGGCGCGAGTCGGTGCGGCGCTACTGGGATGCGGTCTACCCGGCCGACAACCGGGCTGCCGAGGCCGAGCGGGTCGATCAGCTGCACGACACCATCGTGCAGACGGTGCAGCGCTACCGCCCGCAGGGCGGTACCGGCGCCTGGGGCACCTTCCTCAGCGGAGGCACCGACAGCTCGAGCATTTCGGGCATCCTGGCGCGCCAGGTGGCCGGTGAAAAGGTCGCCAGCTACTCGATCGGCTTTGCCGAGGAGGGCTACGACGAGCTGGGCTATTCGCAGATCGCCTCGCGCTACTTCGGGCTCGACCCGCACGAGCGCCGCGTCGGCGAGGACGAGGCGGTGGCCGCGATCGCCGAGCTGGTGCAGGCCTTCGACGAGCCCTTCGGCAACTCCTCGGCCATCCCGACCTACTACTGCGCCGACCTGGCCGCTGCCGACGGCCGTGGTCTGCTGGTGGCCGGCGACGGCGGCGACGAGATCTACGGCGGCAACGAGCGCTACCGCAAGGACCAGATCTTCGAGATGTTCCACACCGCGCCGGCCCTCGTGCGCGGCCTGGGCCACGGCCTGGCCGGACTGCTCAAGGGCAGCGATGCGCGCCTGGCCAACCGGGTGAAGAACTTCGTGCACCGCGGCTCGCTGCCCAACCCGGACCGCTTCTACAGCGACGACTCCTTCGCCTCGGACTGCTACGAGCAGCTGCTCACCCCGGCCTTCCGTCAGGCGGTGCCCATCGACGCCTCGCTGCAGGTGCAGCGCGACATCTACGCGCAGGCGCAGGCCGACTGCACCATCCACCGCCTGATGTACCTGGACCTGAAGATGACGATCGCCGACAACGACGTCACCAAGGTGGTGCGCGCGGCCAAGCGCGCCGGCATCGCGCCGGTCTTCCCCTACCTGGACCAGGACCTGGTGGACTTCACCGGCCACCTGCCGGGCACCGACAAGGTCAACGGCACCACCAAGCGCTACCTCTTCAAGCAGGCGGCGGTGCGGCTGCTGCCCGAGGAGATCATCAAGAAGAAGAAGCAGGGCTTCGGACTGCCGGTGAGCGTCTGGCTGCGCCGCAAGGGTCCGATGCACGACCTGGTGGCCGACGTGCTGCTGTCCGACCGGGCCGCCGCGCGCGGCTATTTCAACCGTGAGCACATCCAGTCGCTCTGGCGGCGTCACGAGCGTGGCGCCTGGGACCATGCCTCGGAGCTGTACATGCTGCTGATGCTGGAACTGTGGCACCGTGCCTTCGTGGATTGAGCCGGTGATGAACACTCCCAAGGCGCCCCGCCCGCCCTCGGTACTGATGGTCATCGAGGGCATGTTCCCCACTATCGGCGGCGGCGGGGCCGAATCCCAGCTGCGCACCCTCTGCCGGCATTTGAAGGCCCGCGGTGTCGAGGTGCGTGTCTGCGCGCCGGTCTACGAGTGGTACCCGATCACCCAGACGCCGGACATCGATGGCACGCCGATCGACCGGCTGCATTACCCGAAGTGGCCGCTGGTCGGCGGGGCGGTGCTGCTGGCCAAGCTGGCCGGCCACCTGTGGCGCCGGCGTGGGCAGTACGACATCGTGCATGCCCACATCGGCGGCAACATGTCGGCCGTGTGCAGCCTGATGGGCCGCGTGCTGGGCAAGCCGGTGCTGGTCAAGCTCACCGGCATGACGGAGATGGTCGGGGGCATCCTGGATCCGCAGGCCGGCCGGGGCGCGCGCCTGCGTCGCTGGGCGATGAAGCGGGCCACGCGCATCCAGGCGATCAGCCAGCGCATCGCGATGCAGCTGCTCGACGCCGGCTTCGACAACCGGCGCGTCATGTACCTGCCCAATGCGGTCGACCTGAGCCGCTTCGAGAACGGCGGGCGGGCCGGTGCGCCGCCGCCGCCGGAGCTGGCGGTCCACCTCGCCGGGCTGGAGGACAAGCGGTTCGTGGCCCTGTTCGCCGGGCGGCTGGTGGCGGCCAAGGACCTCGACCTGCTCGTGCGCGGCTGGGCAGCGGCCTTCGCCGGGCGCGACGACGCCGTGCTGCTGCTGGCGGGCCGCGGCGAGCTCGGCCCGGAGCTGATGGCCCTGGCGACGTCGCTGGGGGCGGGCCACTCGGTGCGGGTGCTCGGCCCGGTCGAGCACATGGAGCATGTGCTGCCGCTGGCCCACGTGGGCATCCTGACGTCGCGCGCCGAGGGCCTGTCCAACAGCCTGCTCGAATACATGGCCAGCAGCCTGCCGGTGCTGGGCTCGCGGGTGAGCGGCAACGAGGACTTCATCGTGCCCGGCGAGACCGGCTGGCTGTTCGAGCCGGGCGACGAAGCCGGCCTCACCACCGCGCTGCGCGATGCCGGTGCGCGCTCGCCGCAGGAACTGCGCCGCATCGGGCAGAGCGCCCGCCAGATGGTGGCCGCGCGGGCCTCGGTGGGGGCGGTGCTCGATCGACTGTGCGAGTTCTACGGCGTGGCACCTGTGCAGGGCCCCGCCGATGCGTCCCCTGCCAACCCGACGGCGGCGGCCCTGCCGCGGCGCTGAGCCGGACTCCGAAACCCCCGACCCCCCTACCTTCCATGTGCGGCATCGCAGGTCTCTTCAGCCTCACCGGACCCCGTGCGTCCGACCCCGCCATCGTCGACCGGATGTGTCGGCAGATGGTGCACCGCGGCCCGGACGACCAGGGTGAGTTCCACCACCCGCTGGGCCAGATCGGCATGCGCCGGCTGAGCATCATCGACCTGGGCGGCGGTCACCAGCCGATCCACAACGAGGACGAGACGATCTGGATCGTCTTCAACGGCGAGATCTACAACTACCGCGAGCTGCGCCGCGAGCTCGAGGGCTTCGGCCACCGCTTCTACACCCACTCGGATACCGAGTGCATCGTGCACGCCTACGAGCAGTGGGGCGAGGGCTGCTTCGAGCGGCTGCGCGGCATGTTCGGCATCGCCATCCTGGACATCCCGCGCCGGCAGCTCGTGCTCGGGCGCGACCGCATCGGCAAGAAGCCGCTGTACTACACCCGCACCCGCGAGGGCTGGCTGGCCTTCGCTTCCGAGCTGAAGTGCCTCTTTCCGGTGCCCGGCTTCGAGAACCGGGTGTCGGCCGAGTCGGTGCGCGACTACTTCGGCATGGGCTACGTGGCCGCGCCGCATTCGATCTACGAGAACGTCGCCAAGCTGCCGCCGGCGCACTACATGGTGGTGCGCGACGGGCAGTGGGACATCCGGCCCTACTGGCGCGTCGAGTTCGGCCCGAAGTGGACCGAATCGCCTGAGCAGCTCGAGGAGCGCCTGTTCGAGCAGCTCGACGATGCCGTGAAGTGCCGCCTGGTCAGCGATGTGCCCTTCGGCGCCTTCCTGAGTGGTGGCACCGATTCCAGCGTGGTCGCTGCGCTGATGGCGCGCAACCTGCAGGCGCCGGTCAAGACCTTCACGATCGGCTTCAGGGAACAGGCCTTCAACGAGATGCCCGACGCGCGCGCGGTGGCGCAGCACATCGGCGCCGAGCACCACGAGCTGGTGGTCGAGGCCGACGCCGTCTCGATGATGGACAAGCTGGTGTGGTTCTTCGACGAGCCCTTCGGCGATTCGTCCTCGATCCCGACCTATCTGGTGTCGCAGCTGGCGGCGCAGCACGTCAAGATGGTGCTGTCGGGCGACGGCGGCGACGAGGTCTTTGCCGGCTACGAGCGCTACAAGCGCTACGACATGCTGCAGGCCATGTCGCGCAAGAGCCTGGGTCTGGCCGGCCCGGCCATGCGCGTGGCCGGTGCGCTGGCCGGTGGGGCCAAGGGCGTGCGGCTGGCCCGGGCGGCCGATCGCCTGGCCGCCCCCTACCCGGACCGCTATCTCTCCGGCGTGGCACTGAGCACGCGCGACGACCTCGAGCTGCTTCTGTCCGATGCGATCGCCGACAAGGATCCCTACGCTCGCCAGCGCGCCCAGTACGGTCGCGCCGACATCGCGCTGGAGTCCGAGCGCATCCTGGCCGGCGACATGCTGACCTACCTGGCCGACGACATCATGGTCAAGGTCGACCGCATGACCATGGCCTGTTCGATCGAGGCGCGCGCACCGCTGCTGGACCACCAGCTGATCGACTTCGCCGCCCGGCTGCCCTACGACCTGAAGTCGCGCGACGGCGTGGGCAAGTACCTGCTCAAGCGCATCGCGCGCCGCCTGTTGCCCGCCGAGGTGCTGGACAAGCCCAAACAGGGGTTCGCCATCCCCGTGGCCAAGTGGTTCCGTGAAGATTTGCGCGAGATGATGATGGACCTGTTGCGCGACCGGCGTTTCCGTGAGCGCGGCTGGTTCCGACCCGACGCCGCGATGACGCTGATGCAGCAGCACCTGGCCGGCAGCCACGACCGCAGCGAGGCGCTGTGGCTGCTGATGACTTTCGAGATGTGGGCCCGGCGTTTCCTCGACGCCGATCCTCAGGTGACGGCCGCGGTGAAGGCCGGCTGATCGGGCATGATGTCGACGCGCATCGCGCGGGCTGCCGCGCGCGATGCGGCCCGGAGATGCCTCGAGGAACGATGGGAGACCGAGATGTACATGCGACCACCGTCACAGATTCTGAAGGACTCCATCAAGGGCGTGGCCTCGCCGATGCTGGATGCGCTGGGCATGTTCGACCGCTGGATCGACCAGGTGCGGGCCAGTTCGTCGGTGTGGACCATCCTGATGTACCACCGGGTCATCGATCGGCCGGCCGATGATCCCTTCGGGCTGGGCATGTGCGTGCGGCTGCGCCGCTTCGAGGAGCAGATCGCCTACCTCAGCCGCAATTTCAACCTGCTGTCGGTGCGGGACGCCGCGGCCTGTCTGGAGCGCGGCGAGGCCCTGCCGCCGGGCAGCCTGTCCGTGACCTTCGACGACGGCTACCTGGACAACCTCACGCTGGCGCAGCCGGTGCTCGAGCGTCACGGCGTGCCCTGGACCCTGTTCGTCGCCACCGGCGGTCTGCAGGAGGGGCAGTCGTTCTGGTGGGATCGGGTGATCCGCGCCTTTGCCGCCACCGAGGCCACCCACTTCGACCCGGACGCGCTGGGCGAGCCGCTGGGGCTGCCGCGGCTGCCGCTGGCCGGTTCCGAGCGCAAGGCCACCCTCGAGGCCGTCCTGACCGCGCTTTGGGACCTGCCGATCGAGCAGGCGATGGTGCTGGTGGAGGCCATCGAGCAGCAGCTGGTGCCGAACCTGCCTGCCGACCGGGGCCCCCAGGCCCCGCGCGCGAGCTGGGCCCAGCTGCGCGAGCTGTGCGCCCGGGGCGTCGAGATCGGCGCCCACACGGTGCGACATCCGAACCTGAACCTGCAGACTCCGGCCGCCGCGGCAGCGGAGATGCAGCGCTCGCGGCGGGTGCTGGAGGAGGCGCTGCAGGTACCGGTGGTCGGCTTTGCCTACCCGGGCGGCCGGATGAGCCGCAGCGTGGTCGAGACGGCGCGCCAGTGCGGCTTTGCCTACGCGCTGAGCACGGTGTCCTGCCTCAATCACCTGCCCAGCGATCTCTTCGCGCTCGGGCGGGTGGGCATGCCCGATGCCGGGGTGGCCGATTTCAAGCGTTCGCTGCACGGCATCGCCCACCGCAGTGCCCAGCGGCCCGTGCTGACCCAGCCGGCGCCGCTCTGAGAGTCGGGGGGATCGAGCGATGCTGCTGCTGCGGCTGCTGTTGAGTGCGCTGGCGTTCTACGTCGTCTACCAGAACCACTTCGCCATCGAGTTCACGGTCAAGGGCCTGAACATCTTCAATGTGCTGTTCTTCGGGGTGCTGGCCGTCGTGATGGCCAAGGACATCCACAGCGAAGAGAAGGCCCCCGTGTCCGGGGCGTTCAAGTTCCTGATGATCATGTACGGCTGGGGCTACGTCATCGGGCTGCTCGACGACGGTTCGACCTGGGTGCAGGATCTGGTCGAGCTGAAGAACGGCATCTTCTATGTGCTGCTCTACTTCCTTTATTACCGGGCGGTGCAGGATCGCAAGACCCTGAAGATCGTGCTCGCCGCGGTGCTCTTCACCGCCTTCCTGGCCCAGTTGCAGGCGGTGCGCCAGGGCCTGGACTACGGCCTGTCCACCTTCAACGAGACCCGGCGGGCTGCCGGTCCCTTCAGCAAGACCTTCGTGCGCTCGAATGCGGCGGCGGCCTACTACGTGGTCTTCGTCTCGGTGGCAGCAGCCTTCTTCCTCGAGCTCAAGCGCGGCTGGAAGCTCAAGGCGGCGCTCGGCTTCTCGATCGCGATCGGCGTGTTCGGCCTGTTCGTCACCTATTCCCGGCAGGGATACCTGATCCTCGGGGCGATCCTGCTGTACCTCACCTTCCGCAAGAACCTGCTGCTGGCCGTGATGCTGTGCCTGACGCTGGCCAGCTATCAGATGTGGGCGCCCGACGCGATGATCCAGCGCATCGAGATGACCCAGCAGGAGGAGGACGCTTCCCGCCCGCAGGTGGTCAACGACGACGGCGAGGTGCAGCGCTACGACGAAAGCACCGAGAGTCGCTTCGTCATCTGGGAGGGGGCCTTCGCGATGATGGGGGACAACCCGCTGGGTGTCGGGCTGAATCACTTCCAGCGCAACATCGGCGACTACGTGCCGCGCTACCGGAACATGGACGCCCACAACGCCTTCATCCGCATGGCGGCCGAGGCCAGCATCGTGGGGGCCCTGGCGATGGTCCTGGTGCTCGCCCACCTGTTCGTGCTGGGCTGGCGCATCGAGCGCATGGGCGGTGACAGCGCGCGTGCGATGGGGCTGGCGCTGCAGGTGGCGGCGCTCGGGGTGGCGCTGGGCAACCTGTACGGCAGCCGCTTCTTCGACGGGGACGTGACCGGCAGTGTCTGGATCCTCGCGGCGCTGGCTGCGCGCTACCGGATGCTTCGCCTGAAGGAGGCCGTGGTGCCCGAGCAGGCCGCCGCTCCCGGCTGGGCGACGCCCGCCAAGGCCTACGGTTGAGCGCCGGGGCGCTCGTCGGTAAAGGAAGAACGATGACCGGACATTTCGTGCTGTCGTGGGTGGGGGCCGCCTTGCTGCTGGGCGGGGCGCTGCCCGGGCGAGCCGCGCAGGCCGAGCCGCCCGCGCAGGCAGGCGTCGAGGCGCAGTGCCAGGCGGTCTATCCGGCCGGTTGGCGGCCGGTCGAAGGGCGCCACCTTGCCGCGGTGCCGCCGCTGCCGAAACCGGCCAAGGGCCAGGCGGTCGTCGATCCGGTGCACCGCACCTGCGTGCTGCGGGTGACGGATCACGCCGCCGAGACGTCGCTGGGCCCGCGCGGCTTCCTGCGCAACGACTATTCGCGTCGGCAGGCCTTCAACGCCGACGACAGCCGTCTGCTGGCGATCGCCAGCGACGGGCACTGGCACCTCTACGATGCGCGCACGCTGCAGCGCCTGGGCCAGGTGCCGCGCCTGGCCGGCGACGCGGAGCCGCAGTGGCACCCCACCGATCCGAACCGGCTGTACTTCGTGCCCAACAACGGTGTGGGCATGAAGCTGCTGGAGCTGGACCTGCGCAGCGGCCAGGAGCGTGTGGTCGGCGACTTTGCCGAGCGGCTGCGCAAGCGCTGGCCGCAGGCGAACACCGCCTGGACCAAGTCCGAGGGGTCGCCCTCGGCCGACGGGCGTTACTGGTGCTTCATGGTCGACGACGCCCAGTGGCGCGGCGTGGGCCTGATCACCTGGGACCGTGACACCGACAGCATCCTCGGCATGCGGGACCTGAACGGCGTGCGCCCGGATCACGTCAGCATGAGCCCGAGCGGCAAGTACTGCGTGGTGTCCGGCACCGGCTCGCAGGGCACGGTGGCCTGGACGCGCGACCTGTCGTCGTCGCGGCGCCTGCATCACGCCTCGGAGCACTCGGACATCGCCCTGGATGCGCGCGGCCGCGACGTCTATGTCGCGATCGACTACCAGGCCAGCGGCGGTCCGGTGTTCATGGTCGATCTGGACAGCGGCGAGCGCCGCGACCTGTTCGACACCTACCTGTCCGGCACCGCGATGGCGCTGCACATCTCGGGGCGTTCCTTCGCCAGGCCCGGCTGGGTGCTGGTGTCGACCTATGCCGATCACGCCGCACGCGGCAATGCCGGCCAGCAGTGGCCGCATCGCAAGCTCTTCGCGATGTCGCTGGAGGCCCGGCCGCGCATCGTCAACCTGGCGCACCACCGCAGCGAATTTGCCAAGTACTGGACCGAGCCGCATGCCAGCGTGAACCGCGACTTCACGCGCGTGGTCTTCAACTCCAACTGGGGCATCCGCAGCGAGACCGACATCGACATGTACATGGTCGCGCTGCCGCCGACCCTGCTGGGGCCTGCGCGCTGAAGGCGGCGGCCCGCCCTCAGGGCGGCGTGGTCAGGATCATGTAGGTGTCGATGTCCTGCGCGTCGGCCGGCGCGGCGTCCTGGGCCCAGTCCGAGTTGAACAGGATGCGGGTGAAGTCCCGGTTCACCGAGGCCTGAGGCTCGCCGAAGTAGTCGCCGACGAACGAGCGGTGATGCGCCAGGTGGCGGATCGTCGGGTCGGCGGACAGCTGCACCGCCATGACCTTTCGATGCAGCCAGCGACGCGCGTCCTGTGTCGGGTTCGGGGCGTAGTAGTCCGCATAGGTCGACAGCACCACCCAGCCCGGATGCCGGAAGGCCTTGCCGGAGATGTGCAGGGCCGTGGCGGTCTGGTCGACATAGGTGGAGAACAGCTCCGTGCGGGCACAGTCGTCCAGGCGCGTCATGAAGACCGAGCCGGTGGCGGACTGGTAGTCCACCGAGACGTAGACATCGCGGCCGTCGGCGTCGAGTGCGAGATCCGAATGCTCGGATTTCGACAGCAGCTTGCGGCGTGTGGAGAAGTCGCGTGAATAGGCCACCGTGCCGCGCGCACTGTCGCCGGAGACCACGCAGTACTCGCCGCTGGGGCTCATGCTGACATGGTCGGGCCGGTCGCCCTGGGTGTCGAGCCAGCCCAGGATCGTGTCGCTGTCCCGGTCCCAGGTCACGACGCCCAGACTCTGCCAGGCGGCATCGTCGACCATCAGGCACCAGTAGCGTCCATCGGCCGAGGGCGACCCCTCGGACTTGGTCCAGGCGGCGTTGGCCGTGGGCCAGCGGCTGCGCAGGCGCTGCGCAAGGTCGCCGACCACCCGGGTGCTGTCCGCACTGCCGAGGGTGAGCTCGTGGACCGTCATGCCCACGCCGTTGATCGGCAGGAAGTACAGCCGGTCCGGATCGGTCGGGTGCCACTGCGGCTCGGCATCGCCGGCCAGTGCGTCGAGCGTCTTCAGGTAGCGGTAGCTCGCAGCGTCGTAGAGATGCCAGCGGCCGTCGCGGGAGTTGACCAGCACGCGGCTGCTGTCGGCGTTGAAGGCCTGGCGGCGCGAGTAGTCCTGGCGCGCGAAGCCCGACAGACCGTCGGCGGCATGGTCGCTCAGGCGCACCAGCGTGGTCCCGTAGACCGGGTCGGGAAAGGTCGCGCCGCGCAGGGGCTTGGCCAGTGTCGGGATCGCCGAGTTGTCCTGGCCGAGCGTCAGCGGCGCGACCGTCCCTTCCCGGGCCGTGCAGACCAGGGACGGCTCGGGCGTCGGGGTCGGGGTGGGCGTTGTGTTGCCACCCCCGCCCCCGCCGCAGGCCGCCAGTGCGATGCCGGTGAGCACGGCGGCGGTGCCGCGCAGATGGGGGAAGGGAGGGCGGGGCATGGTGAGGATCCTGCGTGAAGGCGGTGCGCGGCCGGTCAGCTCCGGCCTGCCGACGGCTGGGCACATCCTGTCCGGAAACATGTATCGCCTTCGTGAAGGAGCCTGCCCATGCCGTGCTTACTTCACGAGCGCGGGCGGCAGGGCGATCATGTAGGCGTCGATGTCGGTGCCTGCACCGCCCCAGTCGGAGTTGAAGATCACCCGGCTGAAGTCGCGGCTGACGCTGGCGTGCGGCTCGCCCCAGTACTGGCCCACGGCGGAGCGGTGGTGCGCCAGGTTGTAGATCACCGGGTTGGCGGCCAGCTGCACGGCCATGACCTTGCGGTGCAGCCACTGCCGCCCGGCGCTGCCGTAGTCGCCGTAGCTCGAGACCACCACCCAGCCGGGCTTCTTGTAGGCCTTGCCGGAGAAGTGGAAGGCCGTCGCGGTGCCGTTGACGTAGCTGGGGAAGAGCACGGTCTTCGCGCCGGTGCGCAGGTTCATCATGAAGACGTCGCCGGCATTGCTGCCGTAGTCCACCGACACGTAGACGTCGTCGCCGTTGGCGTCCAGGGCGATGTCGGAGTGCTCGGACTTGGCCAGCAGCTTGCGCTGGCTGGAGAAGTCGCGCGAGAAGGCCACGGTGCCGCGGGCGCTGTCGCCGGAGACGACGCAGTAGTTGCCGCTGGGGCTCATGCTGACGTGGTCGGGTCGGTCGCCGCCGGTGTTGTAGTAGCCGAGGATGGTGTCGGTGTCACGGTCCCAGGTGACCACGCCGAGGCTGCCCCAGCTGCTGCTGTCGACCATCAGGCACCAGTAGCGGCCGTCGGCCGAAGGGGAGCCCTCGGACTTCGTCCAGGCCGCCGCCGCGGAGGGCCAGCGCGCTTTCAGGCGCGCGGCCAGGTCGCCGATCACGCGGGTGGCGCCGGTGCTCACGGTCAGCTCCTGCACCTTCATGCCCAGCCCGTTGGTGGGCAGGTAGTACAGGCGGTCCGGATCGGTGGGGTGCCACTGCGGCTCGGCATCCCCGGCCGGCCCCTGCAGCGTCTTGACGAAGCGGTAGGTCTGGGCGTCGTAGACATGCCAATGACCGCTGATGGAGTAGATCAGCACCCGGCTGTTGTCGGCGTTGAAGGCCTGTCGGCGCGAGTAGTCGTGGCGCGCGAAGGTGGCCAGGTTTTCGCGGGCGTGGTCGGTCAGGCGGACCTCGCAGGTCTGGTAGGCCGGCTCGGCGAAGGCCGCACCCTTGGCTGGCTTGGCCAGGGTCGGGATGGCCTCGTTGGTCTTGCCGCTCTTCAGGTACGACGCGCTGCTGTAGAAGGTGTTGCAGCCGCTGCCCAGGTCGACCGTGCCGGGCGCCGGAGTCGGCGTGGGGGCCGGCGTCGGTGCGGGCTCCGCGGGCGGGGCGGGTGTGGGGCTCGGCGCCGGCGTCGGGGCGGGCGTGGGGGCCGGCGTCGGCGCAGGCGTCGGGGAGGGTGTGGGCGCTGGTGCCGGTGCCGGTCTGCGGGGCCGGTCCGGGCGTGAGCGGCTGTGGTCCCGGCGGCCCAGCGCACTCATGCTGCCGTCGTCGGTGACGGCCAGGGCGCTGCCGTCCTGCCCTGCCTCGGGTGCGGCTTCCGGCTCCCCTTCGTCGCCACCGCCGCAGGCGGAGAGTGCCGAAGCAAGCGTGAAGATCCAGGCCAGGCGGCGCAGCGAGTCGGTCGATGGGTTCATGTCGGTTCCCCTCATGTCTGTCGAAGAGCGCCGGCTGCCGGATCGTGGGCAGGATCGACGCGGGAGCAGTCCCGTCGGCCCCGGGGGGCTCTGCACGGCACTGTGCGAGGACCTCACGGTACGCAGCGGCCGGATCAGGCCGGTAAGCGCAGGTCTGTTCGACAAATGGCCGCAGGGCTCACGTCGAGATGCAACTGCGTCGCGCCGCGGTGACCGCTGCGACGCCCGGCAAGACCTCGACATGGTTGGTTGCGCCGTGTGCGTGCAAGATCGCACGACCTGCGCAGCCGCGGGCCGCGGGGCAGGGGGCGGGATGTGGGGCGGTCGGCAGCCTGTCGCTTACCCGATCGGACAATCGGGGCCACGGCGGATACAACTGCAGCGACTGGCTGCGCCGGGTGACTGCCGCGCCGATCGTTCCCCTGCGCCGTCGGCGGCGTTGGTCGAGGGGCTGGATGCGGGGCCGGCGGACAGGCCGGGCCGCCCGGGCGTAACCCGGCGCGACCCGGCGCGGCCCCGCGTCTCCCGGGCGGGACAGGCGGCACAGCGCAGTCGGGGCACCCGGTTCAGGGCGCCGGGTTCAGTGCGACGGGCTCAGGGCGCCGCAGTCTCGGCGGTCGCGGGGCGGCGCAGACGGCCGCGCGCTGCCCGGGCCAGCCGCATGGCCTGCAGGCCGGCACGGGCCAGCGGGCCGAAGGCCACCACACTGGTCACGAGGGGGCGGCGTCCGGGCCAGAGCTTCTCGATGAAGGAGGCCGGCTCGGCCCCGCTGTCGAAGGCGCGCAGGTCGGCACAGACCTGCGGCGCCTGGCGCACCAGTTCGGCCTCGTTGAGGATGCCGATGCCGAACTTGCGGTACTCGGGATCCCAGCCCACCTTGAACGCAAAGCCGGTCGCGCCCGACACCATGTTGCTGGTCGAGGCGATGGTGCGATCGTCCAGCCGCAGTTCCGTGAACAGGGCGCGGCCCTGGGCGGCGAAGCTGCGCACCATGTCGGTGAAGAAGGCCTCTTCATGCGGGTTCGCCCGCAGCGAGCTGCCGGCTTCGCCCTTCCAGCCGGCATGCTCGAGGCGCAGGAAGTCCTCGATCACGCGCGGCTCGATCGCCCCGCGATGGATGTGCCAGCTCAACGTGCCGGTCTCGCCGACGCGGCGCCGGCAGCGTTCCACTTCGGCATGCTGCTTGCGCAGGTTGCGCTTGAGCGCTTCGACGCCGGTGTCCGGCGGGTAGAGCATCGCGCGCTGACGGGGTTCGCTGTCGTGCAGCGAGCAGCCGGTGCGCCCGCAGGCCTCGCGCAGCGCCTGGTGGGCGGGACCGTCCTGCTCGATGCTGCGGATCACCAGCGCGAACCGGCCGGAGAGTGCGCCACGCAGGCTGCGCAGCAGCGCTTCCCAGGCCACGGCGGCCGTTCCCGGGGCGAGCAGCGGCGCGCCACAGAACGAGTGCATCGAGTGGTAGAGCTCCACATGCGGCAGCGGCAACAGCGCATTGCCGCGGCGCTGCGCCAGGCAGAACACGCCCAGCAGCGTGCCGGCCGCTGTCGCCGCCGGTGCTTCGGCGAAGACGAGCTCGGCCCCCACGCCGGGGTCGAGATGGCGCAGTGCGGGCAGCACGAAGTGCGGCGACGCGTAGGCGTTCGCCTCGACGGCCACGTCCTCCAGTGCCGCCCAGCGCTGCAGGTCGGCGGCCGCCAGGGCGGCAGGGGCGATCCGGCGCAAACGCGGCGTGGCGGTGCGGGCGGAACTCGTCGGTTCGGACAGGGCGGCGGTGGAAGTCGTGGGCGTCTGCATCGTCGTCGGGGCAGGCATGTTCGGTCTCAGCTCGGATTGCCGGCCGCAGGGGTTGCGGCGGCTGCCACCTCGCCGTCGGCGGGCGGGGAGGGCTGGCGTCGCCGCTGCTGTCGCTGCTGCCATTGCCGCCAGTGGCCGCGCACCTCCTTGGCCTGGCGCAGCAGCCAGTCCTCGAGTCGCATCTTCGCGCTGCGCTGCTGCAACACCGACCAATACAGGGTCATCTCGTCGGTGCAGAGCGTGCGCTTGTACTGAAGATCACCGGTCATGAAGTCGTAGACGCGCCAGCCCTGCTGGCGGAAGTGCTCGATGGCCAGCGCATGCGCGGCCAGTCCGGGGCTTTCCGAGGTGTCGAGCCGGTCGTAGTCGATGCCGGACTGGTAGTAGTGCACCCAGCCACGGTGGCTGAAGTAATAGAAGTAGCCCAGCGATTCGTCGCCACGCCGCAGCGCCAGCAGCACGACCCGTCCCGAGGGCTGGCCCTGTTCGACCATCCGGGCGTGGAAGCGGCGCTGGAAGTCGCTGCCGAAGGCGCCGGGCTCGCCCTTGGCGACCCAGTAGCGGGTGTGCAGCCGTTCCAGTTCGGCCAGGAACTCGCGTGCCTTCGGCAGGGAGTCGGCCACCTCGAGGCGCAGCGGTGCGGGCTCGCTCAGGCGTTTCAGACTCTTGCGCACCAGATAGCGCTGCCGTTGCTTCAGGAAGCCCAGGTAGTCCTTGCCGGAGGCGTCGATGGCCTGCAGGTCGACGAAGAAGCTGCGATGGGGGTGGCTACGCATCTGCAGGTTCGGCGGCAGCGCCTGTGGCGGCGTGACGACGCCCGACAGCTTCAGTTCGTCCGGGGCGCGGGGCCCCTCCATCAGGGCGCGCAGCATGGCCGCCTCGACGCCGGCACCGGCCTCTCGATCGGTCAGGCAGCCGTTGTACTCGATGGTGAGGGCATCGCAGTCCGGGCGACCCGTCTCGTGCAGGTAGGTGCAGCGCAACGGCAGAAAGCCGAAGCGGCGCTGCGGGCGGTCGATGACCACGGCCAGGCCCAGCAGCCGGCCGTCGCGCTCGGCTCGCAGCAGGCGGGCTGTGCAGCCGGCGGGCAGACAGGCCAGCCAGGGGCCGATCCAGTCCCAGGACGTGAAGAACGACCCGTCGGCGCGTGCCTCGAGGTCGCGCCATTGGGCCTCCAGCTCGGGCAGTGCGGGGAGGGCGACCAGGCGTACCTGGCAGGGCGTCGGGGCAGACAGGTTCATGCGATGTTCAGTGGCTCCAGCCGCGCAGTCGATAGACCCCTCGGCCGATCAGTTCGTGCAGGGCTTCGGCGAAGCGGATCGGTCCGCCGTTGCTGGGCAGGCAGGACGGCAGCAGCGCCAGATCGAGCTGCTGGTAGTCCACGGGGTAGGGCCGGACCTGCCAGCCCTGCTGCCGGGCCGTGGCCAGCGCCCGCGGCATGTGCAGGGCGCTGGTCACCAGCCACAGGGGCCCCTCGTGAGCGCGGGCCAGCGCGCTGGCCCGCAGGATGTCTTCGTGGGTGTTCGTGCCGCCCCCGATGTGCCGGACGGCCTCGGCAGGCAGGCCGAAGGTCTGCGCGTAGCCTGCCATCAGGCCGCCGAGCGAGTCCTGCTGGCTCAGCCCCGGGCCGCCGACGAAGACCAGCTGGCCGCCGGTGTGGCGCCACAGCCTGGCGGCACCCGCCAGGCGCTCCCATCCCGCCTGATCCAGCCGCGGCCGCAGTTCTCCACTGGCCAGGACGACGATCAGGCTGCGCGCGTCGCGCGGGGGCGGCGAGCGGTCGGGCGGGGGGCCCTCGATCCAGCGGATCGCCTCGTTGGAGGTGATCGGCGCGCTCAGCAGCCAGGCCCAGCCGGCCAGTGCCGTCCAGCCCCAGCGCCACCGGCGGGCCGGCGCGGCGGCCGGTACGCGCCAGGCGTGCAGGGCCAGCCCGCCGAGCAGCAGCAGCAGGTACAGGGGCAGTGGCAGCAGAAGGTCGAGCGCTCCCGACATCAGCATGGGGAAGGTCCTGTTCCGGGCGGGAGGTCGCGCGGCGGGCCGCGCGGCCTTCGAGTCGGTCGTGGCTCACCTCGGGAGGGCCCTGGGCGCGCGTAGCGGGATCGTAACGTCGTCGTGGGTCGATCCGGCTGACGGGCGGACCGGCAGCGTGCAGCAAGGCACCGAATCGCCGGCCGCCCACGCTGCGGAACCGGTGACCGCGCGAAGGCCCGCAGCCCTGCTTCGGCCGCGCCACCCCCGGGTCACGGGGGCGGCGCTCACCCAAAGATCCGTGGTGCCGAGCGGACGCTCCGGGGTGTTCTCCTCTGGGAGAAGGGCTGGAATCGGGGGGCCATCCCGCTTCCCCCTGCCTCGGCTTTTTCAGAGATCCCAGGGATGAGGGATGGTCGAGGTGGGGGGGGTGTCGAACAATCCGCTCACAGTCAGTGTCGTCGGTGCCTCGAGACGCATTGATCCCCCACCACGATGGCAAGGAGAGAAGGTATGAAATCGCTTCGCAATCTGGCCCTGGGCGCCGTGGCCCTCGCCGCCTCCGTCGCCGCGCACGCGGCTGCGTTCCAGAACGGTAGCTTCGAGAATGGCGTGTTCACCGCATCGCCCGATTCTCTCGGTACCACGCAGTACCTGTACGCCGGCGACACGGCGATGACCGGCTGGGTCAGCTACGGGCTGCAGTGGGGCCTGCCGAGCAATACGTCGCGGGTCGGCGAGGTGGCCTGGATCGACTGCCCCGGCGGCTGCTGGACCGATCTGGCCCCGCAGGACGGCAACCGCTTCGTCGACCTGACCGGCCGCAGCGACTGGCAGTACGGCGCGATCTATCAGTCCTTCGACACCGTGGCCGGCCAGCAGTACACGGTCGACTTCCAGCTGGGCTACTCGTCGACCTGGTCGGGGACCAATGCCTCGCCGCGCAACCTCTACGTGGTGGCCAAGGACGGCAGCTCGATCGTCGCCGACAACGATCCGGACTGGACGCTCTACAGCAGCACCACTCCGGGCTGGAGCGCGGCTTCCTACTCGTTCACCGCAGCCGGCAGCACGACCACGCTGTTCTTCGCCGGCGGCTACGATGCCAACCACTATGTCGGCCTCGACAACGTGTCGGTGACCGCCGTGCCCGAACCCGAGACCTACGCCATGATGCTGGCCGGTCTGGCCGCCATCGGTGCCCTGGCGCGGCGTCGCAAGGCGAAGTGAGCCCGGCGCGGGCGCTGCCCGCGTCGCGCCCGAGCCACGCAACGGACCTTCGGGTCCGTTTTCGTTTTCCGGCGGCGTCGCTCGGTGCGGATGTCGTGAACACCGGCGCATGTGGCGATGTGCCGTCGTGGCGTCGCCACGCCGATCGGTTCTAATCCCGCACTGCGACAACGCGCAAGGAGCGCCCAGGAAGCGCTCGCCTTTCAGCTCTGGAGTAAGCATGACGACCATTGCAGTCGTGGGCCTGGGATACGTGGGCCTGCCCCTCGCCGTCGAATTCGGCAAGAAATACCGCACCATCGGCCTGGACCTGTCCCAGGAGAAGATCGATGCCTACCGTCGCCATGTCGATCCGACCGGAGAGGTCAGCACCGAGGAGCTGAAGGCGGCATCCCTGCTGTACCCCACCACCGATGCCAGCGCGCTGAAGGAGGCCGACTTCGTCGTCGTGGCCGTGCCCACGCCGGTGGACGAGGCGCACATTCCCGATTTCTCTCCGCTGGTGGGCGCCAGCACCGCAGTGGGCAAGAACCTCAAGCCCGGCGCGATCGTCGTCTACGAGAGCACGGTCTACCCGGGGGCGACCGAAGAGGTCTGCATCCCGCTGCTGGAGAAGCACTCCGGGCTGAAGTGGAAGAGCGACTTCTTCGTCGGCTACTCGCCCGAGCGCATCAACCCGGCCGACAAGGTGCACACCCTGACCACCATCGTCAAGGTGGTGTCGGGCGACACCCCGGCCACGCTGGACAAGGTGGCCGAGGTCTACGGCAGCATCATCACCGCCGGTGTCTACCGGGCTTCGTCGATCCAGGTGGCCGAGGCGGCCAAGGTGATCGAGAACACCCAGCGCGATCTGAACATCGCCCTGGTCAACGAGCTGTCGCTGATCTTCCACCGCATCGGCATCGACACGCTGGAAGTGCTGCAGGCGGCCGGCACGAAGTGGAACTTCCTGCCCTTCCGCCCGGGCCTGGTGGGCGGGCACTGCATCGGCGTGGATCCCTACTACCTGACCCACAAGGCCGAGACGCTGGGCTACCACCCGCAGGTCATCCTGGCGGGCCGGCGCATCAACGACGGCATGGGGGCCTACATCGCCCAGCAGACCGTCAAGGAGCTGATCAAGGCCGGCTCGCCGGTCAAGGGGGCGCATGTCATCGTGCTGGGCCTGACCTTCAAGGAGAACTGCCCGGACCTGCGCAACTCCAAGGTCATCGACGTGATCCGCGAGCTCGAGAGCTTCGGCGTGACCGTGCATGTGCACGACCCGGTCGCCGAGCCGGCCGAGGCGCGCCACGAGTACGGCGTGGACCTGGTGTCCTGGGAGCACCTGCCCAAGGCCAACGCCATCGTCGCGGCCGTGGCGCACCAGGCTCTGGCCGAGAAGCCGCTGGACGTGCTGCTGGCCAAGCTGGCGCCAGGCGGCGTCTACGTGGACGTGAAGAGCCAGGCCGACCGCGCTGCCCTCGAGGCGCGCGGCGTGCATGTCTGGCGTCTGTGAGCGGGGCCCGAGCAGCATGACCTACGCCCTTCCCGCGGATCTGGTCGAGACCGTCCAGGCCGAGTCGCGTCACTGGCTGGTGACCGGCTCGGCCGGCTTCATCGGTTCGCACCTGATCGAGCAGCTGCTGCGCCTGGGCCAGCGCGTCACCAGCCTGGACAACTTCGCCACCGGCCACCGGCACAACCTCGAGCAGGTGCGCGCCGCGGTGGGCGAGGCCGCCTGGGCACGGCACCGCTTCATCGAGGGCGACATTGCCGACCCGGCGGTCTGCGCCCGCGCCTGCGAGGGCGTGCAGGTGGTGCTGCACGAGGCGGCGCTGGGCTCGGTGCCGCGCTCGCTGAAGGACCCGCAGACCACCCATCAGGCCAACGCCACCGGCTTCCTGAACATGCTGGTGGCCGCGCGCGATGCCGGTGCGCAGCGCTTCGTCTACGCGGCCTCCAGCTCCACCTACGGCGACTCGCCCACGCTGCCGAAGGTCGAGGACGTGATCGGCAAGCCGCTGTCGCCCTATGCGGTCACGAAGTACCTCAACGAGCTCTATGCCGACGTCTTCGGCCGCTGCTACGGCCTGCAGACGATCGGGCTGCGCTACTTCAACGTCTTCGGTCCGCGCCAGGATCCGGACGGCGCCTACGCCGCGGTGATCCCGCGCTGGATCGCCGCGATGCTGCGCGGCGAGCGCTGCACGATCAACGGCGACGGCGAGACTTCGCGCGACTTCTGCTACATCGCCAACGTGGTGCAGGCCAACCTGCGCGCGGGGCTGGTGACCGATGGCGCTGCCGTGAACCAGGTCTACAACGTCGCCGTCGGCGATCGCACCACACTGAACCAGCTGCATGCCGCGCTGGTGACGCAGCTGCAGCGCGAACGCCCCGGGCTGCAGATCGAGGGCCCGCACTACGCCGACTTCCGTGCCGGCGACGTGCGCCACTCGCTGGCCGACGTGAGCAAGGCTGCGCGCCTGCTGGGCTACGCGCCCACCTACCGGGTCCACGAGGGGCTGGCCGAGGCCATCGGCTGGTACGTCGCGCAGGTCCGCTGAGGTCCTGGGAGGGGGCTTCGAGCGTGCGCAATGCATGAACAGGCCGCCTCGAAAAAGTTCCTCCACGCATTCCCTAGTGCGCTCGGCGCCTGGACGCACTAGTCTGACTTCCGTCGATCAACGGGCCCAGGCCCCCTTCGGCGCATCAGAGCATTCGCCCTCCGGCTTCGGTCGGGGGGCGTTTTTTTTGTCGCGGATCCGGGTCGGTTGATACATGACAAGCCCGCCGGGGCCGAATCGGGGTCTCATTGCGTCATCTGCATTGAGGAGATGGTCATGCATGCCCTGATGGACTTCTTTTCCACCGACTACGGCCTGATGAGCGCCGCGGTGATCGCCTTCACGCTCGGCATGGGGGTGTTCTACATCCGCTACATCATGAAGCACGTGCGCGAGGATGCCGCAGCCGCCGCGCGTGCCGGCAAGTCCTGAGCGAAGCCGGGTCAGGGACGGCGAGTTGCCGTTCCTGACCGCTGCGGCCTGCAGCGCAGTGCCGTGGCTCAATCCCTGAAGTTGTCGAAGCTCAGCGGCGCCTCGTCGATCGACTTCTTCAGCAGCGCGATCGCGGCCTGCAGGTCGTCGCGCTTGGCGCCGGTGACGCGCACGGTGTCGCCCTGGATGCTGGCCTGCACCTTGAGCTTGCTCTCCTTGAGGGTCTTCTGGATCTTCTTGGCCAGGTCGCTTTCGATGCCGGCCTTGACGACGACCTTCTGCTTGAGCTTGTCGTGGCTCATCTTCTCGGGCTTGGCCGAGGTGTCGAGGAAGCGGATGTCCACGCCGCGCTTGGCCATCTTGGCCAGCAGGATGTCGGTGACCTGCTGCAGCTGGAAGTCGCTGTCGGCGTAGAGCGTCAGTTCCTTGTCCTTCTGCTCGATGCGGGCGTCGCTGCCCTTGAAGTCGAAGCGGGTGCCGATTTCCTTGTTGGACTGGTCGATGGCGTTCTTGACCTCGACCAGATTGGGCTCGAGGACGGTGTCGAAACTGGGCATGGGGCGGGGCGCAGGGCCGGTGAGCGGTCGCGACGGACCGGGGCGGAGGGCCGCACGGCGGTCGGGGCCGGGGCGGGCATGGGGGAAAATTCTGCCATGCGCATCGAACACGACGTTCCCCTCAGAGACTTCAACACCTTCGGCCTGCCGGCCATGGCCGCCACGCTGGTGCACATCGGCTCGGAGGCCGATGTGCGTCGCGTGATCGACGACGCCGTGCTGGGCCGGGCGCCCAAGTTCATCCTCGGCGGCGGCAGCAACATCGTGCTCACCCGCGACCTGCCGCAGGTGGTGCTGAAGGTGGAGGTGCGCGGGCTGCGCGTGGTCGAGATGCGCGACGATGCCGTGATCGTCGAGGCCGGCGCCGGCGAGCGCTGGCACGACGTGGTGGCCTGGACGATCGAGCAGGGCCTGCCGGGGCTGGAGAACCTGGCGCTGATTCCCGGCACGGCGGGCGCTGCGCCGGTGCAGAACATCGGTGCCTACGGGATGGAGCTGGCCGACCGCTTCGAATCGCTGGATGCGGTGGACCTGGTGACCGGGCGCACCGTCACGCTGGACGCGCCGCGCTGCCGCTTCGGCTACCGCGACAGCCTGTTCAAGCAGGCGCTGGCGGGCAAGAGCCTGATCACGCGGGTGCGCCTGCGCCTGCCGCGGCCCTGGCGGCCGGTGCTGGGCTACCTGGACCTGCAGCGCAGGTGCGAGGAGGCCGGCTTCATCGAGGGCCGGCTGCCCGGCGCGCGGCAGATCTTCGACTGGGTCTGCGAGATCCGCCGCGCCAAGCTGCCCGACCCGGCGGTGATCGGCAATGCCGGCAGCTTCTTCAAGAACCCGGTGGTCACGCCCGAGCAGTGCCGCGACATCATCGCGCGCGACCCGCACCTGGTGCACTACCCGATGGACGACGGCCACTTCAAGCTGGCCGCCGGCTGGCTGATCGATGCCTGCGGCTGGAAGGGCAAGAGCGTGGGCGCCGCGGGCGTCTACGAGAAGCAGGCGCTGGTGCTGGTCAACCGCGGTGGCGCCAGCGGCGGTGAGGTGGTGACGCTGGCGCGGGCGATTCAGGAGAGCGTCTACGGCCGCTTCGGCATCCGCCTCGAGCCCGAACCGGTGATCCTGTGACGCCTCGCTGCGCGGGTGGCCCGGCCGTTCGGGCCGCCGGCGTCACTTGCGCTCGACCAGCGTCGGCGACAGGCCCGTGACGAGTTCGCGCAGGCGCTTGCCGAAGCGGGCGGCTTCCTCGCGGGTCTCGAAGGGGCCGGCCTGGATCTTGTGCTGCTGGGTTTCCTGGAACATGGTCAGCAGCGGGTCCAGCCCATGCAGCAGGCTGCCCAGGCGCTGGTAGAAGCCGTCGGCGAGGTCCTGGCTGCGGAAGCTGCCCAGCTGTAGCCACCAGCCGCGTGCGGCGTCGGTGCCGGCACGCTCGCTGCGCAGGGTCTTCAGGGCGGGGCTGGCGGCGGGCCGATCCGTCGCAGCGGGCGTCGGGGCCAGCGCCAGCGGCGTATCGGTCAGGGCGGCGGGCTCTGCAGCCGCCATGGCCGCCGGGGCGGCCTCGGGCTTGTGGCCCTTGCGCACCGACTTGCGTGCGGCCGGGGCGAAGGGGCCGAGCCTGGCCAGCCGGGCCAGGTTCGCGTTGCCCAGGCGCTCGCCGCCGGCAATCTCGTAGGTGACCGGCGCATCGGCCGCATCCGGGCGGGTCTTCCACTGGCCGCTGCGGATCTCCTCCTCGGTGATGCGCTCGATCTCGACGCTGCCGACGTTGCGCAGCAGGTCGAGCTTGGCCGCAGCCGCCCAGGACAGGTCGATGACGCGGTTGTGCGTGAAGGGCCCGCGGTCGTTGATGCGCACGATCACCGATCGGCCGTTCTTCGGGTTGCGCACGCGCGCGTAACTCGGGATCGGCAGGGTGACGTGCGCGGCCGTCATGCCCCAGAGGTTGTAGACCTCGCCGCTGGCGGTGCGCCGGCCGTGGAACTTGTGGGCGTAGAAGGACGCCAGACCGACCTGGCGGTCGGAGCGCTCGCCGGTGTCGGGCACGTAGATCTGGTCGCCCACCGCGTAGGGCTTGTTCGGGCCGCCGCGGCGGATGGGCTCGACCACCGGCTCGGGGTCCGGGGCGTCGAGCAGGCGGTTCTGCGCGGGCGGGGGCACCGGCTCGGCAAGGGCCGCTGCGGGGGCTGGCCGTGCGGGCTCGCCCGCCTCGGCTGCGTCCGCGGCCTGCGCCGGGTCCGCCCAGGCCGGCGCGGCCACCGCGGCCAGCGCGAGTGTCAGCACCGCCGTCCAGAGCGGGCGGCGTTGGCTGACGGCGGCGGGCAGGGGGGCGGTCACGTCGGGCATCTAAGCAAGGTCCGGGCCCGAAACGGGCACTGCGTTGGCGGAACCGGACTGTAATGCCTGTCACGCCCCCTTGCATCCCCCGCATGTGCGCTGGATCACGTCCATGAAGCCGCAGGGGGTGCAGAAGGCGCGGCGAGCCGGTCCGCGCGGATCAGGCCGCGTCCTGCCAGCTGGGGTAGTCGGTGTAGCCGGCGCTGCCGCCGCCATAGAGCGTGCTGCGATCCAGCTCGTTGAGCGGCGCGCCCAGGCGCAGGCGCAGGCTCAGGTCCGGGTTGGCGATGAAGGCCCGGCCGAAGGCCACCAGGTCGGCCCGCCCTTCGGCCACCGCGGCCTCGGCCATCGCGCCGGTGTAGCCGTTGTTGACCATCCAGGGCGCGCGGCAGCGCCGGCGCAGCTCGCCGTAGTCGAAGGGGGCGAAGTCGCGCGCGCCGCCGGTCTGGCCTTCGACGACATGCACGTACATCAGGCCGTGGCGGCCGATCAGGTCGCCCACCGCGTCGAACAGCGCCTGCGGGTCGCTGTCGAGTGCCGCATCGTTGGCCGGCGTCACCGGGCTGAGGCGGATGCCGGTGCGCGCCGCGCCGATCGCGCCGGTCACCGCCTCGAGCACCTCGGCCAGCAGTCGCAGGCGATTCTCCAGCGACCCGCCGTAGGCATCCTGGCGGTCGTTGATCGAGTCGCGCAGGAACTGCTCGATCAGGTAGCCGTTGGCCGCATGGACCTCCACGCCGTCGAAGCCGGCCTCGACGGCGCAGCGCGCCGCGTGGGCGTAGTCGGCGACGATGCCGGCCATCTCCTCCGTGCGCAGCGCACGGGGCACCGACACGTCGGCGAAGCCGCCGGCGATGAAGGTCTTGCTCCTGGCCGCCCGTGCCGTGGACGAGACCGGCTGCGCACCGCCGGGCAGCAGCGAGACGTGCGAGATGCGCCCGACGTGCCAGAGCTGCACCACGATGCGCCCGCCCTCGGCATGCACCGCGTCGGTGATGCGGCGCCAGGCGGCCACCTGTTCGGGCGTGTAGATGCCCGGCGTGTCCAGGTAGCCGTGCGCCATCGGGCTGATCGGCGTGGCTTCGCTGACGATCAGCGCGGCGCCGCGGGCCGGGTTGGCGCGCTGGCGGTAGTAGGTGACCATGGCCTCGCCGGGGACCTGGCCGGGGGCGCGGTTGCGGGTGAGCGGTGCCATCACGACGCGGTGGGCAAGGTCGAGGTGGTCGCTGTGAAAAGGGGTGAACAGGGCGCAGGTCATGGGCGGGATCTGTGTCGGTTGTTGCGGCAGGGCCTTCGGTTGCATCGGCATGTTGCCAAGGCGCTGGCCGATTTGTAACGCGAGGCGGGGGTGCGCCGCTGTCGCCTGGGCGGCCCGATCGCCTGGCCGGCGGCCTGCGCCGCGATGAACAGCCGCGAGTGTGCACGATCGCACGGAGAGTCCGCGCGACCGGGTGGCGCGGCCGGGAACCCGGGCCCGGACCGGTGACCTGCCGGGCGATTCCGGTGCCGGATCGTAAGCAGGCGTGAGCTTGCCGGCCGATACGGCGAGCGGGGCTGCTGCCGCCAGCATGACGCCATCCGTTCTTCACCGGCCCTGGGCCTCCCGTCATGCGCAGTACCCCGTTTCTCCGTCCCCGTGTGCTTCACCTCGCCCTGCTGGGCGCCCTGGCCGGCCTGAGCGCCTGCGGCGGCGGCGACGACCCGGCGGACGTCGATCGTGCCGAGGTGGCCGAGGCTGCCGCGGCCGACGAACCGGCCGCCCGTCCTGCCGAGGACTACGGCCCGGGTGCCGATGCAGCCGCAGCGGCTGCCGACGCCGCGGCCCTGTCCGGTACCGCCGATGGGGCCGCCCCGGCGGCTCAGGACGGCGCCGACGACAACGCCGACGGCCGCATGGCCGCCGCCGCGGTGGACCCCAGCTGGGTCTCGATGCCCGGCACGATCAGTACGCCCAATCCCACGCTGCAGAACCTCACCGTCGAGTGGACCTTCACCGGCGATGCCAACAAGAACGCGGTGGTCAACGTGCGCTACCGCAAGACCGGCACGACCGCCTGGTCGGTGGGTGCACCGCTGCGGCGCATCCAGGCCGGCAGCACCTCGGGTTTCAGCTGGGCCACGCGCCACTCCGGCAGCGTGTTCGACCTGCAGCCCGGCACCCGCTACGACCTGGAGCTGGCGCTGGTCGATCCCGACGGCGGTTCGACCACCCGCACGCTGGCCGTCCAGACCCGCGCCGTGCCTGCGCCGATGGCCGGCGCGCCGATCAAGGCGGCCACCACCGCCAACTACAAGAGCGTGCTGGCCGCGGCCGTGCCGGGTGACATCGTCGAGCTGGCCGCCGGCAGCTACCCGGCCTTCTCGCTGACCAAGGACGGCAGCGAGACCCAGCCCATCGTGATCCGCCCGAAGACCGGCCTGGCCAAGGGCGCCGTGGTCGTGAACGGCGAGCTCTCCCTGATCGGGCGCAAGTACGTGCAGGTCCGCGGGCTGACGGTGAACGGGCGCATCCGCTTCAACAGCTCGCTGGGCGTGGCCATCGTCGGCAACACGGTGAACGCGAAGAGCACTGTCGGCAGCGGCGACGGCATCGTGACCTGGAACGCCTCGGAGAACGCCTACATCGCCGACAACGTGGTCAACGGCCTCACGGCCTGGAACACTGCGGCGCTGGGCGTGAACGGTGCGAACTACGGCGAGGGCATCCTGGTGAGCGGCCCGGGCCACGTGATCATGAACAACCGCGTCAAGGGCTTCCGCGACGGCATCTCCTTCCTCGAGGGCAGCGAGTCCGTGAAGCAGTACAGCATCGACGTGCTGAACAACGACATCAGCGAGATGGCCGACGACGGCATCGAGGCCGACTTCTGCCACCACAACTGCCGCATCCTGCGCAACCGGCTGACCAACACCTTCATCGCCATGTCCTCGCAGCCCGGGCTGGGCGGGCCGACCTGGTTCATCCGCAACGTGGCCTACAACGTCGCGCACGTGGGCTTCAAGCTCTACCGCACCAGCTACGGCGACGTGCTGCTGCACAACACCATCGTCAAGAACGGCGATGCCTTCGGCGCCTACCCGGGCGTGCCGATCTACAACCTGTACGCGCGCAACAACCTCTTCATCGGCGGGCCGGGCGGCACCTGGGGCGGCTACTCCTCGGGCAGCGGCCGGGTGATCGACGAGTACTACCTGGACACCGCTTCCTCGTCGATCGACTACGACGCGCTCGGCTCCACGCTGGGCACCTTCAACGCCCAGGTCGGCAGCGTGCGCACCTCGACGCTGGCCGACCTGCGCGCCAAGACCACCGAAAAGAATGCGGTGCAGGTGGGGCTGGACGTGTTCGCCTCCAGCATCGCCTTCCCGGCCGCAGCGATGACGCAGTTCACCCCGCCCGACCTGCGCCTGCGCGCCGGCGGCAAGGCCATCGACATGGGCCAGGTGCTGCCAGGCATCAACGACGGCTACACCGGCACCCGACCCGATGCCGGCGCCTACGAGTACGGCGCCGCGCTGCCGGTCTACGGGCCGCGGATCTGACCCGACCGCCGGGTGGGGCGAGGCTCAGCCCGCCAGCTCCACCCACACCGGCGCGTGGTCGCTGGGGCGCTCGTTGCGGCGCGGTGCCTTGTCGATCGCGCAGGCGCGCACCGCGCCGCGCAGCGCCTCGCCCACCAGGATGTGGTCGATGCGCAGGCCCTGGTTCTTGCGGAAGGCCAGGTTGCGGTAGTCCCACCAGCTCCAGCTGCGGGGCGGCTGCTCGAAGAGGCGGAAGGCGTCCACCAGCCCGAGGCCGAGCAGGGCGCGGAAGTGGGCGCGCTCCTCGTCGGTGCAGTGGATCTGGCCGGCCCAGGCGACGGGGTCGTGCACATCCCGGTCCTCCGGCGCGATGTTGAAGTCGCCCATCAGCACCAGCTGCGGGTGGGCCGCCAGCTCCTCGCGCAGCCAGGCGGCCAGGGCCTGAAGCCAGCCCATCTTGTAGGCGAACTTCTCGCTGCCCGGCGCCTGCCCGTTCGGGAAGTAGGCGCCGACCACCCGCAGCGCGCCCACCGTCGCGGCGATCACGCGGGCCTGCTCGTCGGCGAAACCGGGGATGTTCTTCACCACCGCCTCGGGGGCGCTGCCGCGGCTGAGCAGCGCCACGCCGTTGTAGGTCTTCTGGCCGAACCAGGCCACCTGCCAGCCGGCCGCCTCGATCTCGGCGGCGGGGAACTTGTCGTCGGTGAGCTTGGTTTCCTGCAGCACCAGCACATCGGGCTGCTGCTCGGACAGCCAGGCCAGCAGCTGCGGCAGGCGCACGGCCAGGGAGTTGACGTTCCAGGTGGCGAGTTTCATGTACGCAGGATTCTTGTATGGCTCGAGCAACTGGACGCGTGGCTTCAGGTCTGGCGACGCATCCAGCGATACGTTGGGGCGCTGTGTCAAGCGATTGTGCCCGCCGCATCGTGCCAGCGGACTGGCGGTCACGGCCTTCCTTGGAGGCCGCAGTCCGGCACCTCCACCGTCTTCGAAACGGCTGCGCGTGGGTCTTCGCCGACCCGTGGTCCGCGGGTTGGTGCGTTGCCCACAGAGATGCCGACAAGGTCAGGCGGACTGACGTCGTATCGCGCAGATCGGTCCGAGCTGCCGCCAGCGCGGCACGCAGACGCTGGCGCTCATCCGTACGGCCCAGCCGGCCGCTGGCGCCGGTCCGATGCCACCTGGCGCCAGTTGCCCGCTGCGCCTGGTGCCGATGCTCGAGGGCGATCGGCGCGCGGCGGCTGCAAACCGGGTTATTGCCCACCCTGTCGCGTGGCTTGCCCGCTGCACGGCAGCCAGGCGACCTTCCGGTCCGGGTAAGTCGTCGTCGGTGACAGCGGCGTCGGCGGGGGACACCGTCCAGGCTTCTCCCGAACGGAGTCCTCCGCGAAAATCCCCCGCAAACCGAAGGGAAGTGCATGGGAGCGCCGCAGCGGCCCGACGTCTTCATCAGCTACCACCGCGCCACTCACCTGGCGCAGGCGGACCTGCTGCACCAGGCCTTGCTCGCCCGGGGGCTGACCGTCTTCAAGGACGACGCCTCGCTGCGCGCCAGCGACCAGTGGCTGGATGCGCTGGGCGAGGCGCTGCAGAGCTGCCGGCGCTTCGTCGTGCTGCTCGGCCCGCGCGGGCTGGGGCGCTGGGTGGGGGCGGAAACCTCCACCGTCCTGAACCGCCACTTCGGCGCACACGAGGCGAAGGAGCGCCCGCAGATCGTGCCGGTGCTGCTGCCCGGCGCGCCGGACCTGGCGACGCTGCCCTTCCTCGGCCTGCTGCAAGGCGTGAGGTGGGAGGAGGAGGCGCCGCCGCCCGACGCGCTGATCGAGGCGCTGACCCGCCCGCTGGCCGCCGTGGCCGGCGTGGGCGCCCTGGCCGACGACGGCCCGCCGGCCGAGGCGCTGCTGCCGCCCGACGTCTGCCCCTGGGTGGGGTTGGCATCGTTCCAGAAGGAGCAGGCCCGGCGCTTCTTCGGCCGCGAGCGGGAGGTGCTGGCCGCGCTGAACCTGCTCGGTCGCACGCCGGACATCCCGTCCATTGCGCTGCTCGAAAGCAAGGGGACGCCCGCCCCGGCGCTGGCCGGCAGCAGCGCGCCGTACCGCCGCTGGCTGCACATCGTCGGTGGCAGCGGCTCGGGCAAGTCCTCGCTGATGCGCGCCGGCCTGTTGCCGCTGGCCGAGCAGGGGGCCCTTTCCGCCCGCACCGGGCTGGACGACTGGGCCGTCACTGCGCCGATGCTGCCCGGCCACGACCCGCTGGTGTCGCTGGCCGAGGTGCTGGCGCCCGCGCTGGGTCAGCCCTCGCTGCCGCTCCTGCGCGAGTTGCGCGACGGCAAGGAGCCCGAGACCCTGCGCCTGTGGCTGCGCGACGCCCTGGGTCATCGCCCCATCGGCGTGCTGCTGGTGATCGACCAGTTCGAGGAGCTGTTCACCCTCAGCAGCGCCAGCGCCCGCGCCCGGCTGGACCTGCTGCTCACCGAGGCCCTCACCGCCCCGGCCAGCCCGCTGCACCTGGTCAGCACCTGCCGCAGCGACTACCAGCACCGCATCGCCGAAGACCTGCCGCGCCTGGCCGGCCTGCTCAACACGCTGACCAGCCCCTTCACCCTCACGCCGATGGGTCGGGCGGGGCTGGCCCAGGCCATCACGGCCCCAGCCCGCCTGGGCCGGCTGACCGTGCAGCCCGAGCTGCTGCAGGCCCTGCTGGACGACGCGGAGGACGACCCCGCCGCCGCGCTGCCGCTGCTGCAGCATGCGATGGAAACCCTCTGGCTGCGCCGCCCGCGGGGTACGACCGCTGCGCCCGGCGTGCTGACGCTGGCGGAGTACGACGCCCTCGGCCGCCTGGGCGGCCTCCTGGCCAGCGAGGCCGACCGCCTGCTGGCGGGCCTGGGCGATGCCCGCAGCACGCTGCAGCGCGGCGCGCTGGAGCTGCTCTCGGCGCTGGCGCACTTTCACCCGGAAGGCCGGCACACCCGCCAGTCCCTCACCTGGCTGCAGGCCTGCCGGCAGGCCGGGCAGGGCTTCCAGGACGCCGACCTGGCCCGCGGCCAGCTGCTGCTGGGCGCCCTCTCGGGCCAGCGCCGCGAGGCGGCCGACACCGCCGCCCGGCTGCGCCTGATCACCGTCAGCGGCAGCGCCACCGACGCCCAGGGCGCCGACACCCGCCGCGTCGACCTGATCCACGAAGCCCTGCTGCGCAGCCGCCCGCCCGGCCCGGACGGCGGCCCGCCGCAACCCTACTGGCCCCGGCTGGTCGAGTACCTGGAAGCACACAAGGACCGCGACCTGCTTCGGCAGAACCTGCGTCAGGAGGCGCAGGCCTGGCCGACCACGGGTGCAGTCGACCGCCTTCTGAATGGCCCCGATCGCAGGCAGTTGCGCCGGTATGACGCGGTGCGGTTCATGGCCAGCGAGGCGGAACTGGGCTTCCTGAAAAGCGCGCAGCGCCCGGCCCTGGCTCGTGTGACAGGGCTGTGGACGGTTGCGCTCTTGTTGGCGGGGCTTCTTGTGCAGTACCCGATTCGCAATGCGACGAAGGCATGGCTGGCGACGGACGACGCCCAGGACATCGTGATGACACTCCGGTGGGGTTGGCGGTCCCCACCGATCCCGCGCACGGTGGACATCCCGCTGGGAGCATTCGACTACGGTTGCAAACCCGGCCGGGACGACAAGGAAGGGCTCGAGTGCCGTCCCGACGAGGCCTGGCGTCGTGTCGATCTGCGCCAGATGCCCGAGCCGTGCACCGCCTTCGGCCAGTTCGAGGTGACGCTCGCCGAATACGACTACGCCGTCTGGCAGCGCCGTCGCAGCACATCGGCCGGAGCGAAGAAGCCCAGCTACCCTGAGTTGGCGCCAAACGTGAGTGGTTGGAACTGGCGCCCCGGCAACATCCCGGTTGTCAATGTCAGCCAACGTGATGCAGTGGCCTACACCCAGTGGCTGAGCAAGCTGACCGGCCAGACTTGGCGGTTGCCGACCGAAGAGGAATGGGAATACGCTGCCCGCGCACCCGGCCGCCCGGGCAGCCAGGAGGCGGCCTTCTGGTGGGGGCCTGAACTCCCGAAGGAGCAGCCCGGCCAGCCGCCGCGGGCGAACTGTGATGGCTGCGATGTGCGCTTCGAAAACCGCATCGCACCGGCAGGGAGCTACGCCCCCAATCCCTTCGGGCTGCACGACACGGCGGGCAGTGCCTGGGAGTGGACGTCGTCGGTCTACACCCGGGACAACCAGCCTGCCGACCTGAAGGCGGCGAAGCCGGACGCTGGGCGTGTGCTGCGCGGCGGCTCGTGGTACGTTTCCCCGTGGATGCAGCTGGGCGCGTCGATTCGCGGTACTGCCCGCCCCGCTGAAATGGGCGGTGACCTTGGCTTTCGGGTCTGTCGTGCGTCCCCATCCGAATCGCTGCCCACCGGCGCCGCTGGCCGGTGAGCGCTGACCGGCTGTTCGCTGACCGCGCCGCGCAGCGCCACAATGCCGGAGTCGGCATCCGCCGGCCCCAGAGGTTCACCCGAGGACCAGACCATGAAATGGCGCGAGCTGCTCGATCAGTGGAGCCTGTCGAGCCTGAAGATCAACGTCGGCGTGCTCGATGCCGAGTTCAAGCCCAGTGACCAGGACAAGGAAGCCGCCTGGGCGCTGTACATCGAGCTGGTCACGCGCATCACCACCCAGCCGTTGCCCCGCGACGACGGGGACGAGCAGGCGGCGCTGGATTCGGTGTACCGGCTGTTCGGGCTGACGCGGGAGATCCTCAAGGCACCGGGTGGCCGGCACGCCCGGGAGTTCGCCAAGATCGCCATCGTGGTGTTGAACCAGAAGGTGCGGCCCTTCACCGCCCGCTGGCACCGGCTGGCGCTGGGCGGGGCGTTTCAGGAGCCGGCGCAGCGGCTGGTCTTCCGTGGTGAGTTGGAGGCGCTGCAGGAGGTGTTGCTGCACTACACCCGGCTGCTGGGCAGCATGGCCGGTGTGGAGGGGGAGGACGACCTGACGCGCATCGAGGACGTGGCGGCGTAGCAGTGTGGTCGCTGCAACCGGGCACAGGAGCAGGGTCATGACCGAAACAGAACTGCTGGAGATACTGGCCCGCGGCGAAGACAGCCGGCACCAGTTCAAGCGCGACGAAACCAACGCCGACAGCGTGGCGGCCGAACTGGCGGCACTGGCCAACAGCGGCGGGGGCCAGCTGATGCTGGGCGTGGCCGACGATGGCAGCGTCACCGGGCTGGACGCCGCGGCGGTGCGGCGCCTCAACCAGCTGCTCAGCAACGCCGCCAGCCAGCACCTGCGCCCGCCGGTGCACCCGCTGACCGAAAACGTGCACACCGCCCGCGGCCTGGTGATGGTGGTGAGCGTGCCCGACGGCCTCGCCAAGCCCTATGTGGATCACCAGGGCCGCATCTGGGTCAAGCAGGGCGCGGACAAACGCCATGTGACCGCGCGGGAGGAAATGCAGCGCATGTTCCAGCGCTCGGGCCTGGTCTACGCCGATGGCGTGCCGGTGGCCGGCAGCTCACCGGCGGACATCGACGAGAAGGCCTTCACCGCATACTTCCAGCGCCGCTTCGGCCAGCGCCCCGAGTACGCCGGACAAGGCCTGGAGCAGCTGCTGCAGAACCTGGGTCTGAGCGACGGCCGCGAGCTGAACCTGGCGGGGCTGCTGCTGTTCGGCCAGCGCCCGCAGCGCCTGCGCCCAGCCCTGGTGGTCAAGGCAGTGTGCTTCCCCGGCACGGCGCTGACCGATACGCGCTACCTGGACAGCGAGGACATCGACGGCACGCTGCCCGAGCAGTACCAGCGCAGCTTCGCCTTCATCCGCCGCAACCTGCGGCATGTGCAGGGCGACCGGGGCTTCAACACCCTCGGCCAGCTGGAGATCCCGGAGCAGGCGCTGGAGGAGCTGCTGGTCAACGCGCTGATCCACCGCGACTACTTCACCAGTGCGTCGATCCGCCTGATGGTCTTCGCCGACCGCCTGGAGATCATCAGCCCCGGCCATCTGCCCGACAGCCTGAGCACGGAGGCCATTCGCCGCGGCGCCACCAACCGCCGCAACCCCACCCTCACCGAACACGCGGTGCAGCTGCTGCCCTACCGCGGCCTGGGCACCGGCATCCCACGCGCGCTGCGCGACTGGCCCGCCATCGAGCTGATCGACGACGTGGCGGCCAACCAGTTCCGCGTGGTCGTGCGCCGGCCGGCGGGCGGGGAGGGCGCCCAGCAGGTCACCCCACAAGTCACCCAGCAAGTCACCCAGCAAGTCACCCAGCAAGTCGGCACGCTGGTCCGGGCCTTCAGCGGCGAGCATTCCCGACAGGAGCTGATGGACGCATTGGGGCTGCGTGACCGCAACCACTTCGGCCAGGCCTTCCTGCTCCCGGCCATCGACCGCGGCCTGGTCGAGATGACGCTCCCGGACAAGCCGAACAGTCGCTTGCAGCGCTACCGCCTGACGCCGGCGGGGTGGGCTTGGCTGCAGGCGGCGGAGCGGCTCGGCGGCACAAGTCAACAGGATTGACCACGCCAGGCCACCCACGTAGGGCGCCAGGCATGACGAACTCGATGAACAGGAAGTCCGTCGAGAGAAAACCCGGGCGCTCGAGCAGGGGATGATGCAAGAGCTGCCGACGGGGCGACTCGCGGTGGCCGACGACCGGGGAATTCACCCCCGAAGTGACCCCAGCAGTCACCCCTGAAGTCGCCGGGGCCGCGCCGCGCCTGGAGCATTGCCGCCTGACCTCGGCGGAACCAGCGGGGAGCCGCCAGGGAAATGGAGCTGCCGATGACCGACCGCTATCAGGTGACCGGGCCCGAAGGTGAATTCGAGCCGGGATCGGGCGATCAGGTGCTGCGGCATCTGGTGGGCATCGCCTCGCCGGACGACATGGGCAACCTGGAGCAGGGCCTGCTCGCTCAGCGCGCCAGCTTGATGTGCGCGTAGCGCTGCGTGGACTCGCCCATCAGCTTGCGCGCCAGCTGGGCAACCGGCTGGCCGGCATCCACCGCGGTGGAGCTGGCTACGGCCCGCAGCAGCGCGCGCCGGCTGGGTTTGCGGGGCGTGTTGCGCTTGGGATCAGTGGATTGGGGCATGTCGTGGTGTGGCGAACCGGACGCAATGGGTGTAGCGAACTCGGCCATCCGTGCCACCTCCGAGTGAGCCCAATGCCGGCGCGATCACCCAGGAGCCCCAGGACAGCGACGAGCGCGACAAGTTCGACCCCCATATCGAGCTGCTGAGCAAGAGCGGGTTCAAGACCACGGCCCAGTACGAAACCGAGATGAAGGGGCGCTTCATCGAAGAGCCGGCCAATCTGAAGCGGCTGATCGTGGTGAGCAAGCTGCCCGCAGGCTTGGTGCAGCCCTCGGTCAGGCAGGTCGAACACTCAGATTCATCGTCCAGCGTCGAACGGATCAGGTCATCGACCTGACGGCTGGCCTGTCTCCCGCGGGTTTCCGTGGCGAGGGTCGGAGGGGGCCGAGGCCCGCGCTCTGGCCCGCGGGCCGGCGCGGGGGCGCCCGAGGCCGCCATCCTGCCATCCCGGGCGCAGCGCCACGCCGCGCGCCAGGGCCGGTCGGCCGCCGCTGGGGGCCGGGCCGGGTGTCGCGAATGTTGGATGTCGGACAGCGCGGCGCGTCGGGGCATGCGGCCGGTGCCGCTGCAACTCGTTGATCGACAAGGAGATTTCCGGCGCCGACGACATGGCACGGCTTTCGCACTGAGAGCGGCATTCCCCCTCGTGCAATGCCGGATCGGGCCTCGCGGCCCGCGGCGCGACCGGAGTCCGCGATGTCCTCTCCCGCCTCTGCCTTCGTCCCTATCGGTGACCTGCGCAAGGGCCGCCCGGCGCTCAGCCAGGTGGTCGACGACCTGCCTTCCACCGGCGGGGGCTGCGGTACGTCAGGAGGTGCCGGCAAGTCCAGCTGCGGCTCCTCCGGCGGCCCGGACGACATGCCCGCCGAGATCTGGGACAAGGTCAAGAACCACCCCTGCTACTCGGAGGAAGCCCACCACCACTTCGCCCGCATGCACGTGGCGGTGGCGCCGGCCTGCAACATCCAGTGCAATTACTGCAATCGCAAGTACGACTGCAGCAACGAGTCGCGCCCGGGTGTCGTCAGCCAGAAGTTGACGCCCGACCAGGCCGTGAAGAAGGTGCTGGCCGTGGCCAGCGAGATCCCGCAGATGACGGTGCTGGGCATCGCCGGCCCCGGGGATTCGCTCGCCAACCCGAAGAAGACCTTCGACACCATGCGCCAGCTGGCCGAGAAGGCCCCCGACATCAAGCTGTGCATCTCCACCAATGGCCTGGCGCTGCCCGACCAGGTCGACGAGATCTGCAAGTACAACATCGACCACGTCACCATCACCATCAACATGGTGGACCCGGCCGTGGGCGAGAAGATCTACCCCTGGATCTTCTACAACCACAAGCGCTACACCGGCTACGAGGCGGCCAAGATCCTGCACGAGCGCCAGATGCTCGGCCTGGAGATGCTCACCGCGCGCGGCGTGCTCACCAAGATCAACTCGGTGCTGATCCCGGGCATCAACGACGAGCACCTGATCGAGGTGAACCGCGAGGTCAAGAAGCGCGGCGCCTTCCTGCACAACATCATGCCGCTGATCTCCGAGCCGGAGCACGGCACGGTGTTCGGCCTGACCGGCCAGCGCGGGCCGACCGCGCAGGAGCTCAAGGCGGTGCAGGACGCCTGCATGGGCGGCGCGAACCTGATGCGGCATTGCCGGCAATGCCGCGCCGATGCGGTGGGCCTGCTCGGCGAGGACCGCAGCGAGGAGTTCACGCTCGACAAGATCGAGGCGATGGACATCCACTACGACATCGACAAGCGCCGTGCCTACCAGGAAAAGGTGGAGCAGGAGCGTGTGGCCCAGCACCAGGCCAAGGTCAATGCCCTGTCCAACGCCTTCGACGCCAGCTTGCTGGCGGGCACCGAGGAGCTGAAGGTGCTGGTGGCGGTGGCCACCGAGGGCCATGGCCGCGTCAACCAGCACTTCGGCCACGCCACCGAGTTCCAGATCTACGAAGTGGACCGCAAGCAGGCGCTGTTCGTCGGCCACCGCCGCGTGGACCTGTACTGCCAGGGCGGCTACGGCGAGGACGAGCAGCTGCCCTCGATCGTCGCTGCGATCAACGACTGCCACGCGGTGCTGGTCTCGAAGATCGGCGCCTGCCCGCGCGACGAGCTCCAGGCCGCCGGCATCGAGCCGGTGGACGCGTACGCCCACGAGTTCATCGAGAAGGCCGCGCTGCAGTGGTTCGCCGACTACTGCGAGCGCGTGGCCAGCGGCGCCATCACGCACCACGAGCGTGGCGACGCACGCATCCGCCAGGGCGCCTACACCGCCGGTGCCGCCGAAGCGGCCTGACCCCGCCGAGGCCCCCGATTCAGACCGAGTTCCCTTTCTCCCCAGCCCACAGCCCAGGAGTTCACCATGGCCCTCAAGATCATTTCCTCCATGTGCACCGGCTGCTCCGCCTGCGAGCCCGAGTGCCCCAACGTCGCCATTCGCGAGAAGGGTGGCACCTACGTCATCGACCCCAAGAAGTGCACCGAGTGCGAAGGCCAGTTCGACGCGCCGCAGTGCATCTCGGTGTGCCCGGTCGACGGCTGCATCAAGAAGGCCTGAGGGTGCCCGCCATGATCCTCCCTTCAGTTCGACGCAGGCCGCAGCACCAAGAAAGATCCAGCTTGGCCACCCGCTTTCGGTCGAGTGCACTCGGTTGATCCGGCCCTTCTCGCTGGTGCCGAACTATCATCTGGCCGTACCCGCCCCGCCACCCGCCACCCGCCACCCGCCATGCGCCCATCCACCGCTCTCGACAGCCAGCGCGCCGCAGTGCGAGCGGCAGCCGGCCGATTCCGTACCGCCAACCCGCGAGTCTTCGGCTCGGTGCTGCACGGTACCGACCGGGACGGCAGCGACCTGGACTTGCTCGTGGATGCCCTGCCCGGTGCCACCCTGTTCGACCTCGGCGGCCTGCAGGATGAGTTGCAGGAGTTGCTTGGCGTGCGGGTGGATCTGCTGACACCGGGCGACCTGCCACCCGCGTTCCGTGCCCAGGTGCTGGCCGAAGCCCGGCCGGTATGAACAAGCCGCTGCGGTTGCTGGACTACCTCGGCCACATGCAGCAGGCCGCGCAGGAGGCTTCCAGCTTCGTCGAGGGCTTGGAGAAAGAAGATTTCCTGGCCGACCGGCGCACCCAGCAGGCGGTGGTGATGAGCCTCGTCATCGTCGGTGAGGCTGCGACGAAGGTGATGGACGGGTTTCCCGAGTTTGTTCAGGCGCACCCGGAAGTGCCTTGGCGCGGCATGCGAGGCATGCGCAACCGCATCGCGCACGGCTACTTCGAGATCAACCTCGATGTGGTGTGGGAGACGGTGCAGACTGCGCTGCCGGTATTGCTGAGCCAGTGGCCGGGCGTCCTGCAATCGGCTGCCGGGGACGCTGAGCCGGCCTGATTCGCCCTGGGTTTCCTGGACACCCGTGAGCCGTTGGGAATGGCATCGTTCGAACTCGACCGGTGACGTGTCACCGGCCGTTCCGTGGCGCCGCTCCGGCCGCTGTGGTCTCGGCCTGGGTCGGCGTGGCGGTGGGGGGTGGAGCAGCGCCCCTTGAGCAAGATCCCCGCAGAGTCCGCGGGATGCTGCAGAGCAGGGCGGGCGGCTTCGGCATGTGGGGCCGAGTCGATCGGCCAGGGCCGTGCAGGTTGCTGGCGTCGCGACGTCCCGCCGCGCGGCTAGGATCGCAGCCTTCCTGTCCCGACCCCCCAAATGAAGGCCCCGCCATGAAAGCCATCTGGAACGGCGTCACCGTTGCCGAGAGCGACGACACCCTGCTCGTCGACGGCGAGCACTACTTTCCCGCCGCCAGCCTGCGCAGCGACTGCCTGCTCGGCAGCAACCGCCGCTCGATGCATTCCGGCCGGGGCGAGGCGCGCTACCACACGTTGTTCGTCGACGGCAACGTGCTCAACGACGCGGTCTGGTTCTACCCGGAGCCGGACGAGGCCGTGGCCGAGCTGAAGGGCCGGGTGGCCTTCATCCGCGGCGTGCGCATCGAGGCATGACGGCGCGGCAATCGACGCGGGCGAAGGCTGCGGCGCTGGCGAAGGCGACCGCGCTGGCGCTCGGGTTGCTGGCCGGGGCCTGGCAGGGCGGGGCCCAGGCGGGCCCGGCGGCGCGCGTGCCGGCGCAGCCCGACTGTCTGGGCGAACGTCAGCCGCTGACGGTGGCCAGCCGCATGCCCTATGCGCTGGTGGGGGTGGGCGCCCGGCAGGGCTACTTCCTGCTGGACTTCGGCGCCAGCGTCTCGAGCATCACGCCCGCCAACCTCCAGGGCGATGCGCCCGCGCTGACGGCGGATGCCGCGGGGGGGCGCTACGACGATTTCGTCTTCTTCGGCCGCTGGGCCTCGGTGGCGCTGCAGCTGCAGCCGCAGCCGGCGGTGCAGGCGCTGCGCAGTGCGGACGGACGGGCGTCGATCCGCCAGGCCGGGGTGATCGGCACCGACTTTCTTGCCCAGCACGTCTACACGCTGGACTATCGCGGCGGCCACCTCTGGCGCGCGGCGCCCGGAGCCTTCTGTGACGACGCGGCGCTGCAGGCCGGCGGCTACCGGGCGGTGTCGACGCGCGACTACTACGGCGCCGCCGCCGCCGCGCTGAGCTGCCCGCGGGCGATGGCCGCGCCCGGGGGTTGCGTGAACATCCCGACGGTGCCGATCCGCATCGGCCGGGTCGAGGCGGTGGCACAGCTCGACACCGGCTACGACGACAGCCGCCAGCCCTACTCGGTGAACATCAACGCGGCGCTCTTCGATGCGCTGAGGGCCGCGGGCGTGCGGCTCACGCCGCGCCCGGACATCGCGATCCAGCTGTCGACCTGCGTGGCCGGGGTCTCCGAGCCGGTGGAGGCCTGGCGCCTGGGCGCGGGCACGCCCGCCGGCATCGTCGACACTGCGGGCCGGCTGGTGGCGAACCACGGTCGGGCCCTGACCCTGTTCGTCAAGCGCACCCCCGCGGCCGCAGCGGTCTGCGGCGGCATCGGCACCTGGCGCCAGCCGGCGGCGCAGCTCGGAGCCTCGTTCGTGTCCGGCGGTTCGCTGGTGGTGGACCCGTTCAGCGCCCGGGTCTGGCTGCGCGCGGAGTAAGCCGGGAGGGGGCGCCCGGGCTGTGCGGTGCTGCAGGCAGGCCCGCACAGCCGCCTTGTCCGCACGGCTGAGCTGGCGGTCGCCAACGCGGCGCAGCACCTGGTCGATCCGGCCCTGTCGCCCCGCGTCATCCTGCGCGTCCCGGAGCCCCAGCGCCATCGTGCCGGCCACCCCCTCGCCTCAGAACCTTTCCGGCTCATTCCTCGTTGGAATCGCCTGCCTCGCTCCTGGCTCATGCCTTGTTGGACAAGACCCCGGCGTGATCCCAGGCGTGATTTCACCCGTCCGGGGCGTTAGACTGCGGCCCATGGCCTGCTCCGCCTTCGCCTTCTTCTGCACCCAGCCCGTTGCCCGGGCCGGCTGCGGCATGGCGGGAAACCGGGCCGAGAAAAAAGCCGAGAAATCCCAGCTCGTCTGACCGGAGCTGCGGTTCCGTCGTCGGGCGACCGACGGGACCGGCCTGGCGAAACCTGAACAGCGCCCACTCCTCCCCCTGCGGACGTCCTTCGGCGGTTGAACCTGCGGTCAACCCCCTGAAGAAACTTCTCTTGAAGGACGCACCATGCCAACGCTGCACCCCAACTCCCCGCCGCTTCCCGCGGTTTCAACTGAACCTCCGGCCGGACGCGCCCGCTTCGGCGGACTGTGGATCCCGCTCGTCACGCCGTTGCGCGACGGCCGGGTGGACCACGACGCGCTGGCCGCGCTGACCCGCTCACTGGCGGCCACGGGCATCCGCGGCTTCGTGGTCTGCGGCTCCACCGGAGAGGCCGCGTCGCTGGACCCCGACGAGCAGCTGGCCTGCCTGCACACGGTGGCGGCCCACGCGCATGGCCTGCCGCTGGTGATGGGGGTCAGTGGTTACCACCTGGGGCGGATGATGGAGCGGATGAAGGAACTGAGCCGGCTGGCCGCCGCCGAGCTGCCCAGCCTGTGCGCCGTGCTGTTGCCGGCGCCGCACTACGTGCGGCCGTCGCAGGCAGGTCTGCGGGACTGGTTCGAGACGCTGGCCGATGCGAGTGGGCTGCCGCTGATCGTCTATGACATTCCCTACCGCACCGGCGCCACCCTGGCGCGCGAGACGCTGCTGGCGCTGGCGGCGCACCCCCACATCCGGGCGGTGAAGGACTGCGGCGGGGACAGCGGCAAGACGCTGGCGCTGCTGGCCGATGGCCGGCTGGAGGTGCTGGCGGGTGAGGACCTGCAGATCTTCAGCCACCTGGCGCAGGGTGCGGTGGGGGCGATCGCTGCGAGTGCGCACCTGTGCACCGCTTACTTCGTGCAGATGATGCAGGCCCTGCAGGCGGGCCGGCTGGACGAGGCGCGGCAGCGCTGGCTGAAGCTGGTGCCGCTGGTCGAGGCGGCATTTGCCGAGCCCAATCCAGCCGCGATCAAGGCCTGGCTGGCGCAGGAGGGGCGCATGGCCAACGAGCTGCGCGCGCCGATGGCCGTGGCATCCGCAGCGCTGGCGCAGCGATTGGAGGGCTTGCGGAACGCGGCCTGAGAGCCTGTGAGCCCTCTCAGGCCGGCGCCGCCTCCGCCGCCAGCTGCGCGGCATCCTGCTCGCGCAGCAGGGCATCGCCGTGCTCCCAGGGCGCCGGGGTGCGCACCTGCGCCCACATCGGGTTGAACAGTGCCTTGTGAATCTGCTCGACCATCGTGACCATGCCCTCGTAGCCGGCGAAGGCGTGGTAACGCTCCTGGTTGATGTCCATCCAGGGCATGCGGGCCTTGAGCGCGACGAACTGGCTGCGCCCGCCGCTGAGCATGATGTCGGCTTTCGCGTCGCGCAGCATGGCGTACATCTGGCGCGGCGTCATGTCGTCGATCATGTGGGCGTCGGCCTGATCGCCGAACATTTCCTTCAGCTTGTCCTTGTCCTCCCGGGTGGACTTCTTCACCGAGGTGCCCACCACCTCCAGCCCGGCCTCCTGCAGCGCCGAGACCACCGACCAGCTCTTCACGCCGCCGGTGATCAGCAGCACCTTCTTGCCGGCCAGGCGTTCCCGGTAGGCGCGGATGCGCTCCCAGGCGCGCGCCTCCTCGACGGCGATCAGCGCCTCGGTGCGGTCCTTCAGCTCGACGGGCGCGCCTTGCTGCACCAGCAGGCGGGCGATCTCGCGCAGCGTCTGGCTCATGTCGCTGATGCCATAGAAGCTGCCCTCGAAATACGGAACTCCGTAGCGCTGCTCCATCTTGGTGGCGATGTTGATCATCGACTTGGAGCAGACCATCATGTTGGCCTTGGCCCGGTGCGAGCTGGCGATCTCGTGGTAGCGGCCGTCGCCCGAGATGCACGACAGCACGCGGATGCCCAGTGCATCGAGCAGCGGCTTGACCTGCCAGAGCTCGCCCACCAGGTTGTACTCGCCGATGATGTTGATGTCGTAGGGCGTCGTGAACGCCGGCTCCTCGGTGCCGATCACGTAGTCCAGCACGGTTTCGGCGCCCAGCTTGTTGCCCAGGTTCTTCGGGCCGGCGAAGCCCGGCGCGTTGACCGGGATCACCGGCTTGCCGAACTTCTCGCTGGCGCGCTTGCACACCGCCTCGACGTCGTCGCCGATCAGCGCGGTGACGCAGGTCTGGTAGACGAAGACCGCCGGCGGGTCGACCTTCTCGAGGATCTCGCGGATGGCCTTGAACAGCCGCTTCTCGCCGCCGTAGTCGGCCTTGCGAAATCTATAAGTTGTTGTTTTGATTGAACTTTCATGGTGAATCCGACTTGCAGAAGCCCTCAGGAAGAGATCCACTGAGCGGCAGTTTCTGAGAGTTTTCGGAGCTCAACGAATGGCCACAGACGA